>NZ_JAZDRO010000002.1:0-532305 GCF_036330325.1 Hyphobacterium marinum | reverse complement strand
CCCCACCCCAACCCTCCCCCGGCGGGGGAGGGGGTCGAAACACCGCTGATGCGGCCCGTTCGAGGAACTGAAACATGACTCTTCGCCGCATCGAGGACGCCAGTGTCGAAGGCAAGCGGGTCCTGGTCCGCGTGGACTTCAACGTGCCCATGCAGGACGGCAAGATCACCGACGCGACCCGCGTCCGCGCCGCCCTGCCAACCATTGAATACCTGAAACGCAATGGCGCGAAGGTGATCCTGCTCTCCCATTTTGGCCGTCCGAAGGGTCAGCGCAGCGAGGCCGAGAGCTTGCAACCGGTCGCCGACGAACTCGCCGAACAGCTCGGCGCGCCCGTCGCCTTCGCCGATGACTGCATGGGGTCGCCGGCGAGCGAGGCCATCGCCGCGATGGAAGCCGGCCAGGTCCTGGTGCTGGAAAACACCCGCTTCCACGCCGCCGAGGAAGCCAATGACCCGGCCTTCGCGCTGAAGCTCGCCTCGCTGGGCGATCTCTACGTCAACGATGCCTTTTCCGCTGCGCACCGCGCCCATGCCTCGACCGAAGGCGTTGCCCATCACCTGCCGGCCTATGCCGGTCTGGCGCTGCAGCGCGAGATCGATCACCTGGCGCAGGCGCTGGAAAACCCCGAGCGCCCGGTCATCGCCATTGTCGGCGGGGCGAAAGTCTCCACCAAGATCGAGCTTCTGACCAACCTCCTCGACAAGGTCGACCGCCTCTTCATCGGTGGGGCGATGGCCAACACCTTCTTCGCGGCCAAGGGGCTGGAAGTCGGCGCGAGCTTGGTCGAACGCGATTTTGCCGAAACCGCCCGCTCGATCATGGGTAAGGCCGCCAATTCCGGCTGCGAACTCATCCTGCCGACGGACGTGGTTGTGGCCCGCGAATTTGCCGAGGACGCCGAACACAAGACAGTCGAGACCGACGCGGTTCCGGCCGGCTGGATGATCCTCGATTGCGGCCCGGCGACGGTCGACGCACTGGCCGATGCCATCGACGCGTCGAAGACTCTGATCTGGAACGGACCGCTGGGCGCGTTCGAGACGCGGCCCTTTGATACCTCGACAGTCGAGGCGGCCCGATATGCCGCCGGACGGATCAAGGAAAGCGGGCTCATCGCCGTGGCCGGGGGCGGGGACACGGTCTCCGCGCTCAATCATGCCGGCGTGGCGCGCGACTTCACCTTCGTGTCGACCGCTGGCGGGGCCTTCCTCGAATGGATGGAAGGCAAGGAATTGCCCGGCGTAGCCGCGCTCATGGATAAGGACTAACCTGCCGTCAACCAAGGGCAGGACGGATCAATCGGGGGAAATCAGGGACATGGATCTCGAAGCACTCAACGACGTTGCGACGCGCATGGTCGCGCCCGGACAGGGCATTCTGGCGGCCGACGAGTCGACCGGCACGATCAAGAAACGGTTCGACACGATCGGGCTGGAATCGACCGAAACCAACCGCCGCGACTGGCGCGAAATGCTGTTCCGCACCGCGCCCGCGATGAAGGATCATATCTCTGGCGTCATCCTCTATGATGAAACCATCCGCCAGAAGTCCGACGACGGCACCACGTTGGTCAAGCTGATCGAGGATGCCGGAGCCGTTCCGGGCATCAAGGTTGATACCGGCGCGAAAGACCTCGCCCTTTCTCCAGGCGAGAAGGTCACCGAAGGTCTCGACGGCCTCCGCGAGCGCCTGAAAGAGTATTACGAGCTCGGTGCGCGCTTCGCGAAATGGCGCGCGGTCATCGATATCGGTCGCGGCGGTGACGAAGCCATCCCCTCGCAATACTGCATCGACGTTAATGTCCACGCGCTCGCACGCTATGCCGCGCTGTGCCAGGAAGCCGGCATTGTCCCGATCGTCGAACCCGAAGTCCTGATGGATGGCGACCATTCGATCGAGCGCTGCTACGAGGTCACCGAATTCACCCTGAAGGCGCTCTATCGCGAACTCTTCGAGCAGAATGTCCAGCTCGAAGGCACGATCCTCAAACCCAACATGGTCATCGCCGGACAGAAATGTTCCGACCAGGCGAGCGTGGATGAAGTCGCCGACATGACCGTGCAATGCCTCGCCAATTGCGTGCCGGCCGCCGTGCCGGGAATCGCCTTCCTCTCGGGCGGGCAAAGCGATCTGCAAGCGACCGCGCACCTCAATGCGATGAATTCGTCCTACGACCTGCCCTGGCCGCTGACCTTCTCCTATGGCCGCGCGCTGCAGGCCGCCCCGCTCAAAGCTTGGGGCAAGGCGATGGACGTCAAGGCGGGCCAGAAAGCCTTCAACCACCGCGCCAACATGAACGGACTCGCCGCACTCGGCGAATGGACGGAAGCGCTGGAAGGCGGGAAGTAGCAGAGCCCATTTCTCCCACTGTTTACGGGGGAGTGGCCCGAAGGGGCGAGGGGGCTTTCAGTTTTTGCGTCATGCCCCGCTTCATGCGGGGCATCTCCTGACAATGAGATTCCCCGGACAAGCCGGGGAATGACGCGGAACCAGCAAGGACCGGTAGGTCCCGGCACGGAGGCCGGGACCGCATCTCCTTACTGAAAGAAAACCGGGGTTCCTGCGAAAGCAGGTATCCAGTTTCACGCGGCCTCGACGCGGTTTCTCACCCCACCCTTGCCCTCCCCCTCAAAGGGGAGGGATAAGCGCCAAGACGCCCTCCCCCTTGGGGGAGGGTTGGGGTGTGGGTGCCACGCCTTTTGGTGGGACCGCGTAAGTTGCCCTAAAACAGAGGGCAGCTAGACTGCTGCGCATGAAGACCTTGATCGCCCTCTGTCTCGGACTGGCCGTTGCGTCACCCGTGCTCGCCCAGACCAAGCCCGGCATGGACCCGCAGGCCGAGCCGCGCGCGGGCGATCTGTTGCAGGGACCGCCGCCCGAGGGCGCGGACGGGGCCTATCTGCTCGCCCCCTTCATCGACTTTACGGAACGCGAGCGCGCTTTCTTCCTCGAACATGTCGTCCCGGCGCTGACGCTCGAACACCCGATGACCAATGCCGGCAATGAAGACGCGCCCTGGTATTGCTTTGCCTATCCGGATGCGGTTAGCGCCGACTATGGCCGCCGCCAAGTCCGGGCGATGCGCGGCGGCGAAACGCTCGGCGCGCAGTTGCTGATCGACACGAGCTGCGCGGCCGGTTAGCCGGCCCAACTGGCCGCCGCGCTTTCCCACGCGGCACTTTTGCGCTCTAAATCGCGCCCATGTCCTGCCAGCTCTATCTTCTGACCCCGCCGCGCATCGCGCCCGGCTTTGCTGATGTCCTTGCCCAGGTGCTTGATACGGGTGCGGTCTCGGCCCTGCAGATCCGATTGAAGGACCACAGCCCGGACGAGATCCGTCGCCTCGCCCCCGAACTGGTGCGCACCGCCCAGAAGCGTGGCGTCGCGGCGATCCTCAATGATGACCCCTATCTCGCCGCCGAGCTGGGCGCGGACGGCGTGCATATCGGCCAGACCGACGGCACCTACAAGGATGCACGGTCCACGGTGGGCCCGAACCGGATCGTCGGTGTGACCTGTCACGACAGCCGCCATCTCGCCATGCAGGCGGGCGAGCGCGGCGCGGACTATGTCGCCTTCGGAGCCTTCTTCGAGACCGCCACGAAATCGCCCAAGGCGCGTGCCGATATCGCGCTTCTCGAATGGTGGTCGGAAATCTTCGAAATCCCCTGCGTCGCGATTGGCGGCATCACGGTGGAGAATGCCCGCCCGCTGATCGAGGCCGGAGCCGACTTCCTCGCCGTCAGCGGCGGCGTCTGGACCTATCGGGACGGCCCGGTGGCCGCCGTGAAGGCGTTTGCGGATTTGATGAAAGCCGAGTGATGCGCGTATTTTCGATTGCCCTTGTTGCCGCTGTCCTGATGACGGGCGGCACCGCCGCCGCGCAGGACGCGACCGATGCCGAGGCTGAAAGCCCGGCTGTCCCGCCGGTCACGGCCCCGCTCGAACTCATCGACGAGGAGCTTCAGAACGAGGCATTGGAAGCAAGCGAGGAAGACGAGGCCCCGGTCAGCGAACCCGTTCTTGCGCCGCCGCCCCAGTCCGGCGGGGCGATGGACACGCTCTTCGGCGAGGCCCAGTTCGCTTACGCGTCCGGCGAGTATGCGACCGCGCTCTTGCGTGCCGAGACGGCCGCTGCGGGCGGCCATGCCGAGGCCGCGACGCTGGCCGGGATTATCCATGCCGAGGCCCGCGTGCCGCAGGCGAGTGACCGCGCGGCGCTGGCCTGGTTCCGCCGGGCTGCCGATACCGAAGAACCGGTTGCGCTTTACTGGATGGGCCGGCTGGCGCAGGCCGGGCGGGCGGGCCTGACGCCGGGAACGGCAGGCGGATATTACCGGCGCGCGGCGGTTGGCGGGCACTTGCCGTCCATGCTGGCCTATGCCTTGTCATTGAAGGCCACCGACGTGCCCCAGAATGCACCCGAAGCCCTCGACTGGGCCGAACGCGCGGCTGAACTCGGTGATGTCGAGGCGATGTATCAGCGCGCGCTGATGGGATCGGAATGGCAACACGGCCCGCGCGATCTGGCCGATGCAAGGCGCTGGTTTGTCCGTGCCGCCGAGGCCGGTCACGCCGAAGCCGCACTGCAAGCCGGTCTGATGGCCGCGACCGGCGAGGGCGGCGAGGAAGATGCCGAAACGGCGCTGCGCTGGGTGCGCCAGTCAGCCGAGGCCGGCTATCCGCCGGCACAGGGCCAGTATGGTCTGATGCTCTATCAGGGCTGGAACGGGGCCGAGCCGGACCTGGTCAATGCCGCCTACTGGTTCCGGGAAGGGGCCGAAGGTGGGGACGCGGAATCGCAATTCCTCTACGCCTACGCGCTCGCGCGTGGTGAGGGTGTGACGCAGAATCTCGAAGCCGCCTATGGCTGGGCCTGGATGGCGCGGACCGATTTCGACGGCGCGCCGGTCGAGAATGAAACCCGCGACATGTTGATCCAACGCCTCGAAACTGTACTGCCGTCCGACGTGACGGCGCGCTTGCGGCGCGAGGCCGTTGAGGCGGCGGGCGGCTGAGGCCGCGCTTGCCGCTGGCGCGCGGGACTGTTAGGACGCGCGGCGAATTTCGAGAACGACGGGACTCCCCCACATGAAAATCAACGGCAACGAAGTCAAACCGGGCATGGTGCTCCAGCATCAGGATACGCTGTGGACGGTTGTGAAGGCCGAGGCGGTCAAGCCCGGCAAGGGCGGGGCCTTCGCCCAGGTCGAAATGAAGAACCTCCTCGACGGCCGCAAGCTGAACGAGCGCTTCCGCGCCGCCGACAAGGTGGAGCGCGTGCGCCTGGAGCAGAAGGACCACCAGTTCCTGTTCGCCGACGGCCAGGCACTGACCTTCATGGATACCGACAGCTACGAGCAGATCGAGCTGCAGCGTGACTGGGTCGGCGACGAACAGGCCGCTTTCCTGAAGGACGGCATGATGGTCACGCTGGAATTCCACGAGGAAAAGCCGATCGGCATCACCTTGCCCCAGCATGTCGAGCTGGAAGTGACCGATACCGAGCCGGTGGTGAAGGGGCAGACGGCGGCCAATTCCTACAAGCCGGCGGTGCTGGAAAACGGCGTTCGGACGGCTGTGCCGCCCTTCGTCGGCATCGGTGAAATGATCGTCGTCGCCACCGAGGACGGCTCCTACGTGCGCCGCGCGGACTAGGACGTGGGACAGCTCACCAGCCTCATGCAGATCATGCAGGGCGCGGCACGCAAGGCGGGCCGTGCGCTGAACCGCGACTTCGGTGAAATCGAACACCTGCAGGTCTCGCGCAAGGGGCCGGCCGATTTCGTGACCGCCGCCGACCGGCGCTCTGAAGAAGTCATCTTCAAGGAACTCTCCGAGAAGCGTCCCGGCTATGGCTTCCTGATGGAAGAACGCGGCGAGGTCGCCGGGACGGACAAGACCCACCGCTGGATCGTGGACCCGCTCGACGGCACGCTCAACTTCATGCACGGCCAGCCGCATTTCGCGGTCTCGATCGCGCTGGAGCGCATGGGCGAGATCGTCGCGGGCGTGGTCTACAATCCGGCCGTGGACGAGATGTTCCATGCTGAGAAGGGCACCGGGGCCTGGCTCAACGACCGCCGTCTGCGCGTCGCGGCCCGCAAGGAACTCGCCGACGCGGTGATCGCAACCGGAACCCCGTTCTACGGCAAGAAGGGCCATGCCCGCTTCCTGAAAGAACTCCACCAGGTGATGGGCGCGACCGCGGGCATCCGCCGGTATGGCTCGGCTTCGCTCGATCTGTCCTGGGTCGCCGCCGGCCGGTTCGACGGATTCTGGGAACGCGACCTGAAGGCCTGGGACATTGCCGCAGGCTTGGTCATCGTGCGCGAGGCGGGCGGATTCATTGCCGAAATCGACGGCGGCGAAGACGTTCTTTCCACCGGCAATATTGTTGCCGGCAATGAAGACATGCTCGCCCGCCTGATAGAAAAACTCGACGCGGCCCGATAAGCCGCAATCCAAAACAAGACCCCTCACCCTGACCCTTCTCGCCTCGAAACGCTCCACTGGAGCCTTTCGTAATTGTCTCGAAGCCCTGAAGGGAGAGGGAATAAGGTGGCGCTTTCCAACCCTCTCCCTCGAGGGAGAGGGTGGCCCGTCAGGGCCGGGTGAGGGGGGACACCAATCCAGTTGGCATCTGCTTCGGACGAGCGATAGACTTCCCGGCATGCTGTTCGACACACCACCCCCGCCTGCGCCGGAACCGGTCGAATACCTGATGACGCCGGCCCATATCGAGGCGCTGCATGGCTGCATCAACGCAATCGGCGAACGGCTCCACGGCTTCTTGGACGATTTTCACGACGGCGGCTGGTGGGTTCGGATCTACGAAAATGACCAGGACGGCTGGATCAGCTTCATTCCCTATGACCCGGCAACCGGCATGCGGGGTGGCGACATGACGTGCGAGTTCGACCGCGAGACCGGAGAAATCACCGGTGAGGTCATGTTCGGGCGTTAAGCGTGAATGCCATCGCCCCTTGTGAAAAGCGCCCTTAAATCGTCATCTTGGCACGGCAAGACCGCTTCGGATGATCGAGGAAGGGGACAGTCCCGATGCCCAGACGCTTTGAAGACGAGACCGAAGACGCGCCGGTCCCGGCCGTGAAATTCACCGGGCCGGGCCGCTATGTGGTCTGGATGCTGGTCTTCGTGCTGGCTGTCGCGCTTTTGGCCTTCGCCCTGCGCGGCCCGTTGATCCACGCCTTCGAGGCCAATACCGCCATCAACGGCCTTATCATTGCCGTCCTCCTGATCGGTATCGTCTACACCTTCCTGCAGGCCTTCTCGATCGGACCGGCAGCGCGCTGGCTGGTGCGCTACCGCACCGCCGACGCCGAAACCAAGCTCGGCGACCCGCCTGCCATGATCGCGCCGCTGGCCTCGATGATGGGCGAAACCAATGCCCGCATGCGCCTGTCGGCAGGCTCGGTGCGCACCGTGCTCGACTCGCTCGCTGCCCGCATGGCCGAAGCCGGAGCGATGACGCGCTATTTCGGCCGGCTGCTGATCTTCCTCGGCCTTCTCGGCACGTTCTGGGGCCTGCTCCAGGTCGTCTCCGATGTCGGCGAAGCCGTGCGTGCCGTGACGGCGAGTTCCACCGGCGGTGAAGCCGACGTGCTGCGCCTGATGTCGGCCATCGAACAACCCATCCAGGGCATGGGCACGGCCTTCGCGTCCTCGCTCTTCGGCCTCGCCGGATCGCTGGTCATCGGATTTCTCGATCTCCAGGCCAGCCGGGCGCAGAACCGTTTCTTCAACGAGGTGGAGGAATGGCTCTCCTCCTTGTCTCGGGTGTCGGCAGCCGGACCGGCCACGACCAGCGAGGGCGAGGTTTCGACCGCCTATGTTGGCGCGCTCCTCGAACAGACCGCCGACACGCTCGACCGGCTCTCCCACACGCTGGAGAAGCACACGCGCGATCTCGATGAAGTCATGCGCCGCATTGCGTCTGACGCCGCCAGCGGCCAGCAGGAAGCAACCCGCGCATTGCGCGACGAGATCAAGGTGCTGATCCGCGCCATCGAGGCCCAATCGCGCCAGAACCGGAGCTAGGCCCATGTCGATCGCGCCGCGCCTCGGCCGGTTTACCGACACCGATTCCGGCGATTACTGGCCGGGCTTCGTCGATGCGCTGGCGACGTTGCTTCTCGTCATCGTCTTCCTTCTGTCGATCTTCGTCGCCGGGCAGTTCGCCCTGTCGCGCGCGCTGACCGGACGCGACGAACAACTCGCCGAAATGAACAACCGGCTCGCCGCGCTGACCGATGAGCTGGCACTGGCCGAGGGCGAAAATCAGCGCCTCTCGACCGAGATCACGACCTTGCAGGCGACGCTGGGCGAGGTCCGTGCCGAACGCGACGACCTGTCTGACCAGATGGTGATCGTGCTGGGGCGGTTGGAGGATGTTCAGTCCAACCTGTTGCTTGAGCAGGACGCCAACCAGGCCAATATCGACCAAATCACCGCGATGAACCTGCAGATGCAGGCGCTGCGTGACCAGATTTCCGAGCTCAACAGCCTGCTCGAAGCCGCCGAGGCACGTGAGGCCGAGCTCGACAGCCAGATCGTCAATCTGGGGGAACGCCTCAATGCCGCGCTCGCCAGCCGGGTCGCCGAACTGGCGCGTTACCGGTCCGATTTCTTCGGGCGGTTGCAGGAAATCCTTGGTAACCGGTCCGGCGTGCGCATCGAGGGCGACCGCTTCGTCTTCGATACCGATACGCTTTTCCCGTCGGGATCCGCTGCCCTGTCACAGGAAGGCCGCGAGGGTCTGCGCCCCATCGCAGAGGCGATTGTCCAGCTGACCGAGGAAATCCCGGACGATATCGACTGGATCATCCGCATCGACGGGCATACCGACCCGCGCCCGATCCGCACGACCTATGCCTCGAACTGGCACCTCTCGGCGGCGCGGGCGATCTCGGTGGTGAACTGGTTTGAGGATCTCGGCGTCCCGCCCAACCGCCTCGTCGCCGCCGGTTTCGGCGAGCACCAACCCGTCGCCAGCGGCAATAGCGAAGAAGCTTATGCCCGCAACCGGCGCATCGAGCTGAAGCTCACGAGCCGGTAGCGGGCAAGAGCGGGCCTAGACTGTGGGCCGGTGCGGCAGGAAGCGTGGGTTGCGCAGCAGGATGGCGCTGACCAGTGCGATCACGAGGCCGATCGGAAAGATTTCCAGGAAGGTGATCGGCAGGCGGAAAACCGGGTTGGCGTACTGGTCCCGCATCTGGTCCATCTGGGCGATATAGGCCTGAAGCTCCTCACCGCTCATCCCGGCGGACTGCCGCGCCTCGATCGAGGCCGCAATGTATTGCTCCATGAACGCATAGTCGGTGATGGCGAGATAGATTTCCCATGTCACGACATAGGCCAGCCCCGCGACCACGGCGATGCCGAGGCCCATCCCGAAGGCCGGCAGGAATTTGATGACGCCGCCGAGTCTCAGATCACGATGGCGCTTGATGCCGATAAAGATCACCGACAGGGCGATGAACATGATGAGATAGCCTGCGGCCTGTGAACCCATGCCGTCTGACATCATCATGCCGGCGATCATCCCCAGGATGACGACCGTTCCGGAAACGGCTCCATAAACGAGAATGCTTCTGAGCATGTGCGGCCCCTCCCAAGGCGAAAGCAATGTGGGTACAGCCAAGCGGTTTTCGGACCTTCCGCCTATCCCCCTTGTGGGTGAAATCGACCGGATCAGCCCTTTCGGCGAGGCCTCACGGGAGGATGCGCAGGTCGCGGGCGAGATTGACCGCTTCGCCCCGCCGCTCGACCCCCATTTTCGAGAACAGGTTGGAAATATGGGTTTTCACCGTATTGGGGGTAACACCGAGCGACCGGGCAATTTCCTTGTAGGTCTGCCCGGCAGCCAAGCATTCCAGAACCGAGCGCTCCCGCCGTGTCAGGCCAAGCGAGGCGAGGGCCGCCTCGTTCACCGCAAAGGGTTCAGACGGCTTCCGCGGCGTCAAACGGATACCGACCCAGACCCCCAGCGCGGCAAAGATCGCCGCAATGATAACGATGTAGATTTCCGCAGCGAATTGGCGCGTGAACGCCTTGTAGTCGAGCCATTCCATGGCAAAGGCCGCAAGGCCGAGGACGAACGCAGAGGCAAGGACGGTGCGGATCATGACCGCTAGTCTAGCGGCACCCTGCGGCAAGGGAAATGTCCGCGCAGTGCGCAGCAGACGGGCGCTTGCCCTTGGCCACCCTCTCCGTTATAAGCCGCCGCTCAATTACGGGTTCACGCCCGCGCGCACGCCTTTTGGAGCCAGAGACATGAAACAGGACATCCATCCCGACTATCACATGGTCACTGTGACGATGACGGACGGTTCGACCTTCCAGACGCGCTCCACCTACGGCAAGGAAGGCGACACGATTGCGCTGGATATTGATCCGCGTACGCACCCGGCCTGGACCGGCGGCAACCAGCAGCTGCTCGACCGTGGTGGCCGCGTTTCGCGCTTCAAGGACAAGTTCAAGGGCTTCGCCTAAGAGCTACAGCTCTTCCGGGCAGAGACATTTACGGCGCGGCGGAGACATCCGGCGCGCCGTTTTCGTTTGGGGGAAGCTTAAGCTGTATCAGGAGCCGAAGGCAGACTTCAGGCGGTCCATCTGGGCTTCAACGCCGTTGGAAGTCTCGCCGGTTTCGCCCGGTACGAACATACCGTCATCGATCCGCTTGAGGCGCGCATAGAGCGCGCGCGAACGTTCGGCGAGATCGGCCAGGGTCGCAGGTTGCTCCTCGCCGCCCTCATTCCAGTAATTCTCGTCGGCGGGCTCGGGGGGCAGGCGGTATTGACCGCTGGTGGCTTCCTGCGGGCTCATCTCGCCCTCCGCGACCTGGCGCTGGGCCAGAAGCCAGGATGCGGCCTGCATCAGGCGGGTCGTCAGGCGCATGCTTTCAGCGGCATAGGCCAGCGCGCCAGCGCGTCCGAGGGCTCGCGAATCGTCCCGTCCCGGCCCGTCGAGATAGGCGGCCGTCTGCTCGACCAGGTCCATGCCTTCGCGGAACAGGCGCGCGAAGAGTTCGGACGCTGCGAAGTCCGCAGCGCGGCGGGCCGGATCATGGCCGGAAATCGGAGTGGGCTCGGAACGCTCGGTCATGTCATTCATCGCTTCGTGTATCGGACGCGGACTGGCACATTTTTGCAAGGCCCGCGCCAGACAATTCCTATTATCCCTAACCGGTGCGGAAGACCGATTCGGCCGCCGCATGGCCCTTCCTCTTGTGTTCCACCATCGCGTCGATCCGGGCGATCTCCGCCTCGATCAGCGCGCGGCGTTCGGCGAGGTCGTCCAGCGACAGCGCGGACAGATCCTCGCCCGGCGTGATCGTGTCCTTGCCCGGCTTGCGGGGGAGATCGTCATCGTTGAACATGGTCCGCACGCCTCCATTTCTGCCACTGGGTGACCAGTCTAGTCCAAGTCGCGGCGGGAGTCCCGACGTCTCCGAGAGGAATGCCTGATGAGCCAGACCATGCGTGCAATTACCGCCCCCAGTCCCGGCGGACCGGACGCGCTGACGCTCGAGAAACGGCCACTCCCCGAACCAGCACCGGGCGAGGTACGCATTGCCGTTACCGCTGCAGGGGTCAATCGCCCGGACGTGTTCCAGCGGCTTGGTTTCTATCCGCCACCCAAGGACGCGAGCGATATTCTGGGGCTGGAAGTCTCCGGAACCATTGATGCGCTGGGTGAGGGCGTCACGGGCTGGAAGACCGGCGACGAGGTCTGTGCGCTGGTTGCCGGGGGCGGCTATGCCGAGGCCGTCACGGTTAATGCCGGATCGGTCCTGGCCCGGCCCGGCACGCTCAGCCTGCGCGATTGCGCGGGACTTCCCGAAACCGTTTTCACTGTATGGGCGAATGTGTTCGAGTCCGGGGCACTCCGGCCGGGTGAGACCTTGCTGGTCCATGGCGGGACCAGCGGCATTGGGACCATGGCGATCCAGATGGCGCGCGCATACGGCGCGCGCGTTATCGCAACGGCAGGGTCGAACGAGAAATGCGTATTGTGCGAACGCCTGGGTGCCGAGCTGGCGATCAATTACCGCGAGACGGACTTTGTTGAGGCCGTGAAAGCCGCTGGCGGCGCAGGCGTTGTTCTCGACATGGTGGGCGGTGACTATACCGCGCGCAATATTGCTGTCCTCAATCCCGGCGGGCGGCTGGTCAACATTGCCTTCCTCAAGGGCTCGAAGGTCGAGATCGACCTGATGCCGGTCATGCTCAAACGCCTGACCCTGACGGGCTCGACTCTGCGCGCCCGGCCCGTGGCCGAAAAGGCCCGTCTGGCCGCTGCCATCAGGCAGACCGTCTGGCCCTGGATCGCCGCAGGCAAGCTCGAACCCGTCATCGATTCGGTCTTCCCGCTCGAGAGGGCCGCCGATGCCCACTCGCGGATCGAGGACGGTGACCATATGGGCAAGATTCTGCTCACCGTCTGATACGGTGTCTTTTCACGCCGGTTCCAGCGCGCTATAGGAGCACGACATCGCGACGGACGGACTGCATCAAGAACGGACCGCCATCGCGGCGGAAGCCAACAAGCCTGGCGCCCGCGCCGGGCTTTTTTGCGTTCAGACCCTTGCCGATTTCCAACCACTGGAGCCGCACCCATGACCGAAGTCCTGATGCCCAAAGCCACCGCCGTCTGGCTCGTGGACAATACGTCGCTGACCTTCGAACAGGTCGCCGAATTCTGCGGTCTGCATCCGCTGGAAGTGAAAGGCATTGCCGACGGCGATGTCGCCCAGGGCGTACGCGGGGCCGACCCGATCGGCAATGGCCAGCTGACCCGCTCGGAAATCGAGAAGGCGGAAGCCGACCCGAAATACCGGATGACGGCGATCAAGCCGAAATATGCCGATCTGCACCAGCCCAACCGCAAGCGCGGTCCGCGCTATACGCCGCTGTCGCGCCGCCAGACCCGCCCGGACGCCATCGCGTGGCTCGTGCGCAACCATCCCGAACTCACCGACGGCCAGATCTCCAAGCTGATCGGCACGACCAAGACAACGATCGAAGCGGTGCGTGACCGAACCCACTGGAATGCGCCGAACATCAAGCCGACCGACCCGGTGTCGCTGGGCCTGTGCTCACAGATCGATCTGGACGCCGCGGTGGCGAAATCGTCGGCCCGCCGGGCCAAGATGGAAAAGGAGCGCGCGGACGCGGGCGAGGACGCACTGGTCCCGACCGAGGAAACCGCAACGCCCGATACCGAGGCGGAAACCGCCAAGCGGCTCGACGACATCGATCTGGAAACGCTGTTTGGCGGCAATCAGTCCGGGTCGACGACGTAGTTCAAAGCCAGCCGGCCCCCGTCGGCATAAATGCATTCGCCCGTGATGTAGCTGGAGTCGCCTGACGCAAGGAAGGCGACGACGGCGGCGATCTCGTCCGGATCGGCGATCCGCCCCAGCGGCGTGCGCGACATCACCCGGTCCATCGCGGCGCGATTGTCCAGAACGGATTTGAGCACGTCGGTATTCACGCTGCCCGGACCGACGGCATTCACGCGGATACCGCGCGGCGCAAGCGCAAGCGCCATCGATTTTGTCATCTGGTTGAGCGCGCCCTTGGTCGCGCAATAGGCCAGCTGGTCAGGGATCGCGACGACCGCGTTGATCGACGACATGTTGATGATGGCATAGCGTCGGCGCGCGTCTTCGGTGCGTTCGCTGTCGGCATCGACCTGCTCGCACATCTGCCGGGCCGCGGCGCGGGCCACCAGGAAGCTGCCGCGCAGATTGACGGACATCACCTTGTCGAAATCCTCCTCGGAGAGATCGAGGATCGTGCCTTTCGCGACTATGCCGGCATTGTTGACCAGCACGTCGAGCCGCCCGAAAGCCGAACGCGTCTCGGCCATCAGGTTGGCGACCGACAGCCGGTCGGCAACGTTGCAATCAACGAACAGCGCCCGCTCGCGATCTGCGCCCAGCTCCTCGGCGAGGGCGTGTCCGGCCGCTTCGTCGCGGTCGGCAATGACGACTTTCAACCCGTCAGCCGACAGTCGCCGCGCGCAGGCTTTTCCGATGCCGTTGGCACCGCCGGTTACAATCGCCACTCGGTCCTGGTTTGGCACTGGTGTGGCCCTTTCAAATGTCTTTGGGAAAGCGGCTAGCGCTCGGGATGGGTCCGACGGTAATCGGCCTCGATCTCCTCGCTGTCCGGCGTCAGCTCAAACGCCTGTGCGAAGAGCGGATAGGCTTCCTCGGTCCGGCCCACATCTTCCAGCGCAGAGGCGAGGGAGTGGACGATGGCTCCGATCTCGGGTTCGGCCGCAACCGCCTGTTCGCACAGCGGCAGCGCCGCGGCGGCCTGGTCATTCTCGATCAGCGACCAGCACAGCGCGTTCAGAGCGAATCCGCTCTCCGGGTCCAGCTCCACCGCGCGGCGCGCATCGTCGATGGCCGCCTCATACATACCCAGTTCCAGCAGGGCCCCGGAGCGGGCAATCCAGCCGCTCGGCCAGGACGGTTCCAGACGGGTCACGGTATCAAAGGCAGCGACCGCCTCGGCAGGCCGTTCCATCGTCTGGTAGACACTGCCCAGATTGAGATGGGTCAGCATATCGTCGGGCAGCTCGCGAGCTGCCTGCTCCAGGTCCGACAAGGCACCGTCCAGGCGTTCGGTCCGATAACGCGCGATACCGCGATTGCGGCGCACATAGGGGCTGTTCAGCGTCGTGCCCTGGGTCTCCGCGATAGCGTAGGCGAGATCGAATTCCCGCAGCGCCTCTTCATAGCGGTCCAGATAGAGATAGGCTCCGCCCAGTTGGGAATGGACAATCGCCTCGCGCTCCGGGTCGAGTTCGCGCGACTCCAGACAGGCTTCCAGGCCTGCAACCGCGTTTTCGGGATCGTCAGCGGCCAGCGCGGCCTCGCCTGCATGGCAGGGACTGGCCGCCATATCGGTTTCGGACGGGGCTTTCTGGCCGCAGGCAGTCACGGCCACGAACAGCGACAGAGCGGTGATGAATGAGGCGTTTCGCATGCGCAAACTCCTAGCGCTCCTGCCCGCAATACGCAAACGGGGCAGCCCTATATAGGGCCGCCCCGGGTTACTTGCAGGTTCACGTCTGCGTCAGGGATGTTACGCGATCGTCAGTGTTGTCGTCGCAACCCCTCGATCTGTTCCTTGAGCTTGAGCTTTTCCTTCTTGAGCGTCTGGAGGTGAAGCGAATCCGAACCCGGACGTTTCATTTCCCGCTCGATCAGCTCGTCGAGATGATGGTGGCGGGAGTCGAGTTCACGGATATGGGCTTCAACAGGCATGTGCGTCGCTCCTTGTTGTTCGCTACACTCAGGGACTAATTGAAGCACTCTTCGGTGGCCTCTGTCACATCACGTTTGCCAACAGGGTGAAGAAATGGGCGACAAACCCCGCCTCATTGTCGGTGTCAGCGGCGCGTCGGGCTCGGTCTATGGCATTCGCGCGCTCCAGGCGTTGCGCGAGCTGGGCGTCGACTCCCACCTGATTGCCTCGAAAGCCGCGGAAATGACGCTCGGCTATGAAACCGATCTCACGCCTGCCGGGCTGAAGGACCTGGCCGACCATGCCTACAAACCGAGCGATGTCGGCGCGCCGCCCGCTTCAGGGTCTTTCCGGTCGCTGGGCATGCTGATCGCGCCCTGTTCGGTTCGCACCATGTCGGAAATCGCCACCGGCGTGACGTCAGGCCTGATCAGCCGCGCCGCGGACGTCACCCTGAAGGAACGCCGCCGCCTGGTCCTGATGGTACGCGAGACGCCGTTCCATCTTGGCCACCTCAGGACGATGACACAGCTTGCCGAAATGGGCGCGGTGATCATGCCGCCGCTCCCGGCCTTCTACGCGAAGCCGGAGAGTCTCGCGGACATGGTCGACCAGACGGTTGGCCGGGCGCTTGACCTGTTCGGCCTCGACTGGAAACCCACCCGCCGTTGGGGTGAGGATCTCGAAAGTGGCCGCCGCCCTTCGGCGCGGCGATGACGGATAATCCTTTCTGGGACTGGTCGCTGGACTGCTATGCCAGTCCCGGCGTGAAGGACGCGCTGCTGGTGCTTCAGGACCGGCACGGGCTCGACGTCAATCTGATGCTCTGGTGTCTCTGGCTCGCCGAGAAGGGCCGCGAACCCGGCCCTGCGCTCAGTCCGGCCATCGACATCGCGCAGGACTGGACGCGCCGCGTCACGGGACCGGTGCGATCGGCGCGGCGGGAAGCCAGGAAAGCGGACGACGCGGCGGACCTTTACCAGGGCCTGTTGTCTTGCGAGCTGGCCGCCGAGCGAGTCCTGCAAGACCGCCTCGTCGAATTTTGGCCGCATTGCCCCGCCACATCCGCGCCGCCCGAGCTTCAGGCGCACAGCGCCCTGCAGGCTTACGCGGAGCACTGCGGATATGCGGACGGATTTGACGGCTTGATCACAGCCGTTTTCGCGCCGCGCGAAACGGTGTAGACTGATAGCCACGATGCAACGGCGAACCGGCCGGACCGGTTCTACAGGCGAGGCAGCCGCCGCGGCCCCAGACACGAAACCGGACTGATGGACGACACGGCACTTGATGACGATGCCCTGAAGGCGAATATCGCCGACCTGCGCGTGCGTCACCGCGCCCTCGACAGCGAGATCGAGGCGCTGAGCGAAACCGGCGTTGCCGATCAGCTGAAAGTCGCGCGCCTGAAGAAAGAAAAACTGTATCTGAAGGACCGTATCGCGGCCCTGGAAGACCTGTTCACGCCCGACATTATCGCCTGAGCGAAACGCGGTTAGCCGGCCTGACGGGCGTCTTCCTTGCGCGCATACATCGCCGCATCGGCCTCGGCCATGGCGACATCGGGCGTCATCCCGGCAGCGAGTTCCTGAACGCCCCACGCGGCCCGGATGGACAGCGACTTGCCCTCGAACTCGAACGGCGTCCCGCCAATCAGCTCGGACAATTCCTCGGCCTTCTGTTCGGCTGAAGCGCGCGAACTCAGAGTCAACACCACGCCGAACTCATCACCGCCCAGGCGGCCGATCGCGTCGGTCTCGCGCAAATGGGCGGTCAGGATGGCCCCGACATGGCGCAGGGCCGCATCCCCCGCAGCATGGCCGTGTGTGTCGTTGATCCCTTTAAAGCCATTCAGATCGAAATAGACGAGGGCAGACGGCGCATTATGGCGTTCGGCCAGGGCCACCGCCTTGGAGACCTCGCGCACGAAGGCGCGGCGGTTGAGAATGGGTAGCAGCACATCGCGGTCAGCAAGCGATTCCAGCTCCAGAACCTTGGACCTCAGACGCTCGGTTTCCTGGCGCAGCTGGTCGACCTCGCCCATCAGGGTCAGAAGCGCGCGCTGGACATTCGGTGTCAGCTCGTTTTCCGGCACGCCCATGATCGAGGCGGCATCACGCGGCGCGCTGGCCGCAGCAGCCTGTCCGGTGCCGGTGGATGCGGACGTCCGCTTGGCGTCTCCCGAGGCGCTGGTGGCGCGGGTATTGTCGAGCGGGCGGATGCGCATGGCCGGCAACCTTCCTTTTTTAAGGACGTTCTGGGCCGCAACTGTCGCCCCCCGCAGTTAAGAAAGAGTCAAGGTTAATCGCTTGACGCGGGCGCGCGCTCGCCTATGGTCCCGCGCTTCCTTTTTACCCGTGCCAGACAAGGGAGGCAGGGCCTTGAGCCGACCCGTCATCGCCATCGTCATGGGTTCGCGGTCAGACTGGCCGACGATGAAGCGCGCCGCCGACATGCTCGACGAGCTGGGGCTGGACTATGACGCGCGCGTCGTCTCTGCGCACCGCACGCCCGAACGCATGGCCGAATTCGCGCAAGGCGCGGCGGACAAGGGCTTCAAGGTCATCATCGCGGGCGCGGGCGGGGCGGCACACCTGCCCGGCATGATCGCATCGATGACGACCTTGCCCGTGCTGGGTGTTCCGGTGGAATCGAAAGCGTTGTCCGGGCTCGACAGCCTCCTCTCCATTGCCCAGATGCCGGGCGGTGTTCCGGTCGGCACGCTCGCCATTGGCGAGGCGGGGGCGAAGAATGCCGGCCTGTTGGCGGCCTCGATCATCGCGCTTGGCGACGACGCGGTGGCCAAGCGCCTCGCAGACTGGCGCGCGGCGCAGACGACAGCCGTTCCCCACTCGGTTTCGGATTGATCCCATGACCAAGACCGCACCGCTCGCTCCGGGCTCGGTCATCGGCATTCTCGGCGGCGGACAGCTGGGCCGGATGCTGGCGACGGCGGGGGCCGAGCTTGGCTTCGACATCCATGTCTATGACCCGGCACCCGACAGCCCCGCCGGACGCATCGCCGCGCGCGCCTATTGCGCGCCCTGGGATGATGCCGGCGCGGTCGGTTCTTTTGCCGCGAAGTGCGATGCGGTGACCTATGAGTTCGAGAATGTGCCGCTCGCGGCGGTCGAGACGGCAGCCTCTGCCGCGCCCCTGCGTCCCGGTACGCGCTCGCTGGCGCTGACGCAGGACCGGGTCACCGAAAAGACCTTCATCCGTGAGGCCGGGGCGGGGACCGCGGACTTCGCAGCCGTGGCGAGTCTCGATGAACTCAAAGCGGCGCTGCAAACCATCTGCGCGCCGGCCATCCTGAAGACCCGCCGCTTCGGCTATGACGGCAAGGGCCAGGCCGTGATCCGGTCCGAGGCCGACCTCGACGCCGCCTGGGACGCTGTCGGCGGCCAGCCCTCCATCCTTGAAGCCATGGTGAACTTCACCCGCGAGCTGTCCGTCGTCGCCGGACGCGGGCTCGACGGGACGATGGCGGTCTATCCGCTGGGTGAGAACCGTCATGCAGGCGGCATTCTGCGCGAGACCATCGCCCCGGCGGTCGTCGATGCCGCAACACAGGCCGAGGCCGAGCGCATCGCCCGAGCGCTGGGTGAAGGCATGGATCATGTCGGCGTTTTCGCCGTCGAACTCTTTGACCTCGGCGGCGGCAAGCTGCTCGTCAACGAGATCGCCCCGCGCGTGCACAATACCGGTCACTGGACGATGGATGCCTGTGCCTGCGGCCAGTTCGAACAGCATATGCGCGCCGTGGCCGGCTGGCCGCTCGGGCGTCCGTCCGCGCACAGCCAGGCGGTAATGACAAACCTGATTGGTCATGATGTCGATGCGTGGGAAACACTGGCCGGAGAGAGCGATGCGCGCCTGCATCTCTACGGCAAGCGCGAAACCCGCGATGGCCGCAAGATGGGCCACGTCACGCGGCTAGGTCCGCCGGTCAAACCCGTAGCGTAGCTTGCCGAAGATTTCTGCGGGATCAGGCAGGTTGGCCGTCAGCTTGCGCGTTTGCGCCTTGAATTTCTCGAACTGCATGACGTTTTCGATGCGCCGGTCGAGGAAGGCTTTTGCCTCCGCCTTGTCCGCGCTCTGGTCGCCGAGCCAGGCCGCAAGGCTGGAGCCGTAAACGGCAGAGAGCGTCATTCGCTTGGTGTAGAAATTCACGTCCGTCGACGAATCACCCAGCGCGCGCCAGATCATGTCGCTGGTCGCCCAGATCAGTTCCGCGCCCAGCGTCCCCGCATCGGGCAGGAGCAGACGTGCGCGGGCCTTGCGCGCGGCTTCGTCATCCGAACCGATCGTCTCCAGCCGCGCCAGGACGGCGAAGGTGACCCGCTCACGGATCTTCATCGATTTGAGGTCGGCCGCGCCGATCTCGGCTTCGGCCTCACGGTCGCAGCGCTGTGACCAGCGGGCAACGAGATCGAGCACGCCGCGCGGCAGGGCGAGCCGGACGTCACCGTCCGACAGGCCACATTCGCGTGCCGCAGCAGCGAGACTCGCCCCGTTCCAGCCATCGAAAGCGGCTTCGGACAGGATGGCGCCCAGCAGGCGGTCGCGGACGGATTCGGAACCTTGGGTCTGGGTCATGACTTCCCTATACGGCCAATCGGCCCGGAATGTCATGCCTGACGCGGCAATCCGCCGCTTTCAGGGTGTGGACAGGCGCGCATTGCTCTGGTAAAGCCCGCGCCTCTTAGCGAACTGGCGGTGGCGTTTTCGATTCCGGACGCAACCCCACTGGATTGAAACGACCAAGGGAGAGCGGACCATCGTCGAGATCGTCGTGCGCGATAACAATGTGGAGCAAGCGCTCCGCGCGCTGAAAAAGAAGATGCAGCGGGAAGGCACTTTCCGCGAAATGAAGCGTCGCAATCATTATGAGAAGCCGTCGGAGAAGCGCGCGCGCCAAAAGGCCGAAGCGATCCGCCGCGCCCGCAAGCTGGCCCGCAAGCGTGCCCAGCGCGAAGGTCTCATTCCGTCGAAGTCACGGTCTGCGCGCTAGTCGTCCGTTCGCTGGACAGATTTGAGTTTTAAAAACCCCCGCCGGTATGCCTGGCGGGGGTTTTTGTTTTAGATGATGTCGTGCGTGCTTCGAGGCTTTCCTTGCGGAAAGCACCTCAGCATGAGGACTTTGTAGCCATCCATTACCCTCATCCTGAGGTGCTCGCGAAGCGGGCCTCGAAGGAGGGTTCCAGAGTGCGCTAGCCCTTCCTCACGCTTCCGCCTTCTTCTTCCCGAGCTTCAGGAATTTCTTCGCCGAGTCGGCGTTCGCCCGACCGAGCGCGCCCTGACGGAAGACGAAGCCCGCCAGCCCGATCACCGTAATCCCGGTGCCGACCATGAGTGCGGTCGTGCCGATCAGCTCGATCATCGGCGGTTCGGTGGGCAGGCGCGCCATCATCAGGAAGGGCGTCCAGAACGGCACCCAGGAGGCGATCTGCACGAAGCCGGAATCCGGGGCCTCGATCGACGACACGATAATGAAGAGCGGGATCATCATCACGAGGAAGATCGGGCTCATCAGGCTCTGGGCTTCCTGCAGCGTGTCGCAGAGCGATCCGATGGCGAGGAACACCGTCCCGAACATCAGATAGCCCATAATGAAGTAACCCAGCGCCGGCAGGAGCAGGCCAGGATCGAGGATGGCCGCGATAATCTCGGCTATCGGCAGATCGGCTTGCGTGGCGAAGGTCTGGACACCGACCAGTCCACCAAGACTGAGCGCGGTCCAGAACAGGAGGAGCGTGCCGGACACGGCGGCGACACCGGCGAGCTTGCCGATCAGGATTTCATGGAAACGCGCCGAGGCTAGGAGGACTTCAAGGATCTTGTTGCCCTTTTCCTCGATCATGGCGGTCAGCAGCATGTTGACGACCGAGAAGACGACAACCCACAGCGCGAACGCCATGGCGATGCCGACAAAGAAGGGTACGCGTTCCGCGTCTCTGACTTCGGCGTCGCCGCCGGTGCGTTCGGGGTTCAGCTCGCGGGCTTCCGGATCGATGGCCTCGACTTCGGCCAGCAGGGCCTGCGAGATGCCTTCCGCCGTGAGCCGTTCGGTCCGCAAATGGTCCCGCAGCGCGTTCTCGACCCGGCGCAACAGCGCCCCGTCGGTCAGGTGCGCACTCCAGTAGTCGATCTCGACGCCATACTCCCCGCCCGGGCGGAAGATGATCGCCGCAAACAGCGGCTGTTCGCCTTCGGGGGTGGAGATGGTCTGCTCCCCCAGAAGGAAGGGCCGCAAATCGTCCGGTGACCGGGCCGGCGGCTCGACCTCGATAAACCGCCCGGCGAAGTCCGGCGTCGGCACAGACTCCGGCATGCCGAGAATGGCGCGGGCTTCCGGCAGGCCTTCAAGGCCGGGGCGGGCGTTCAGCGCAGCCTCGGCTTCGGGAATACGGTCGGCACGCCCGAGCTGTTCAGCGGCAATGGCGAGTGCCTCCATGGCGTCTTCGCGCTGAGCGTTCGCAAATTCGCGATCAATGGCGGCGGCAAACTCGCCGCCCGTCTCGTCGATGACGGTGTAGTAGCGGGTCGGCTGTGAGCCCTCGATCAGGGCCGGAAGCCCGCCGCCGATCAGCATGAACATCGGGACCGACAAAAGAGAGAGCCAGAAGCCCCAGGTCGCGACGTAGGAGAGGTATTCGCGCCGGGCGATGAGATAGATGGAGCGCATCACACGGCCTCCTTCGGTGAGGATTCAACAAGGTGGACGAAGGCGTCGTGCAGATGCGCCCGCATCGGTTCAAACCGCACGAGCCGGACATTGGCATCGACACACGCCTTCAGCAGCGTCTGCGCATCCGAGCCGGGTTTGAGGATGATCTGCCAGCTGCGCGCGCCTTCGGCATTCACGCCCTGGTCGGTGACCTCACCGTGGGCTGACAGGAGCGAGGTGAGGTCGTCACCGCCAGCAGTTTCCAGCGTCACGCTGCGCGGGACTTCACCCAGCGCCTCGTTGACCGTGCCGTCAAAGACTTTCCGGCCTTGGGCGACCAGCACGATGCGGTCACACAGCCGTTCGGCGTGTTCCATGACGTGGGTCGAAAAGAGGACGGTCTTGCCGGTCTGCGCCTCGGCGCGGACCATGCCTTCCAGGACTTTCTGGTTGACCGGGTCGAGGCCGGAAAAGGGCTCATCGAGGATGATGAATTCGGGGTCGTGGACCAGGGCGGCGATGATCTGGACCTTCTGGGCCATGCCCTTGGACAATTCCTTGATCTTCTTGCCACCGGCCGAGCCGAGACCGAATTGCTCCAGCCGGGCGCGGGCGCGCTTGCGCGCTTCGCCGGGGGCCATGCCCTTCAGGCGGGCGAAGAAGACGATGGCGTCCTCGGCCTTCATCTTCTTGTAGATGCCGCGCTCTTCTGGGAGGAAGCCAACCCGGTCGAGCGTGCGGGCATTCGGAGCCTTGCCGAACATGCGCACCTTGCCTGCATCGGGCCGCAATATTCCCAGGGACATGCGCAAAGAGGTGGTCTTACCCGCCCCGTTCGGTCCCAGAAATCCCGTGATCGTCCCGCGCTCGACCGAAAGGTCGAGGCCGTTGACGGCGGTAAAGCTGCCATAGCGTTTCGTGACGCCCTCGAGCGTCAGGATCGTATCTGTCATGCCGAGAAGTCCCCAATCATTGCCGGACTGTCTAACCGCTTGCCCCGCGCGCGGCCAGCGGGACGCTGCACCGCGTCATTCCCCCTGACCGGACGGACACCACGCCAAACGCAATTTCCAAGTGAGGCGTGCCGGGCTTCGTGCCAGAATGACCGGCATGGATGCTGACCCCGATATGATCCGTGCGCGCCTGGTCGCCCTTCGGGACGAGTTGGAGAGCCTGTCCGATGGCGGCCGAGAGGACCGCAAGCCGGTCGAGCTGGACCAGCAGTCTGTGGGGCGGTTGTCGCGGCTTGATTCCATGCAGGTCCAGGCCATGGCCAAGGCCGCCGATGCGCGCCGCGCGCAGGAGATCCGCCGCATCGACGCAGCGCTCGCGCGGCTTGAGGCCGGCGAGTATGGCTGGTGCGTGGAATGCGGTGAGGCGATTTCCGAAAAGCGACTGGCGACCGATCCTGCAGCGCCGCGGTGCGCGGATTGCGCCGGTTGACGCGGAGACCCGCGCAGGCTGGATAGACGCGCCATGAGACTCAATCGCGAATTCGACATAGCGGCCGCACAGGCAAGGCTGGGCCGGGACCGGCGCGGTGCCTTACCCGATTTGCTGGACCCTGCCTCACTGGAACAGTTGCGTGCCGCGATCGGTGACATCCCGCGCTGGACACTGGTCACCCGCCTGGGCGGCCAGCACATCAATCTCGATGCCGCCGCGATGGAGACGCTGCCGTCGGCGCAGCGCGCCGAGTTTGACCGCCGGGTCGCGGCCGAAGCCGCTGCGGGTTTTCAGTATCTCTACGAGACCTTCGCCATTTACGACAAATGGCATGCCGGCGTTCTGCGCGAGGAAGCGCCGGCGCTCGCCGACCTGTTCGAATGGCTCAACAGCGATGATTTCCTGGACCCGATGCGCGAGATTCTGGGCGCGCCGGATATTGCCTTCTGCGATGGCCAGCTGACGCGCTACCGGGCCGGACATTTCCTGACGACGCATGATGATGCAGTCGCAGGCAAGAACCGGGTCGCGGCCTATGTACTGAGCCTTACCGAAGGCTGGCAGGAAAACTGGGGCGGCAATCTGGAATTCTATGATGCCGCAGGCGGGCTGGAGACACGGCTCGTCCCGCAACTCAATACGCTCTCTCTGTTCAAGGTGCCTCAGCCCCATGCTGTCACGAAGGTACGGGGCGATATCGGCGCGCGACGCCTGTCGATTATCGGCTGGCTGCGCCGGGGCGAGGATCCGGGGCCCTGAACGGATCAGTTCGGCCGGGCCGAACCAATATAGTCAAAGCCGACGATTTTGGGAGTTTTGGGCATATAGGCAGCGTCCAGGTGATTGATCCGGAATCCGCCCTCCGTTATCAGCCGATCAATCTGACGGGCTAGGTGGCATCCGCCGGCACAGCGCTTCCAGACTGGTTCGAGCCGTCTTTGCCATTTCAGGACACCGGCATCGGGGGCCGCGCCATGCTCGCAGAAGAGCAACCGGCCGCCGGGCTTGAGGATGCGGCGCATCTCCGCAAAGGCACCGTCCACATCGGGTAAGGAACACAGCGTATAGGTCAAGACGATTGTATCCGCCTTGCCGGTTTCGAGTGGCAGATTCTCCGCGCGTGCGTCGATCAGTTCAATATCCAGTGACTGGCCCGCGATCGCACGTATGGCCTTCTTGCGCAGACCGGGAGAGGGTTCAACACCAATGACTGTCTGTACACGCGAGGGGTCATAGAGCGGCAGGTTGGGGGCCGCGCCCATGCCGATTTCCACGACAACGCCGTCCGCGTCGGGGACGATCTTGGCCCGCTGTTTCATGATCGGTGAGGTGCTGCAGGCACCGCCAATCAGGTTGGGCAGGATGGTGTTCGACCAGAAAGACATGTCCCGACCTTATGCGCGACGATCATTTCGCTGCCAATATGGCTCATTCCACGCCGGGAAAGCTCGACACGTATTCGATCCGGATATCGGGGAAGCTGGAAACGAACCGCACGGTGAAGTCCGGGAAACTCTCCACGAACTCCCATTCGCCGCAACTGTCGGGGAAGCTCTCGACGACCTTGACCCGCAGGTCGGGGAAGCTATCGACAATCTGGACCTCGATATCGGCGAAACTCTCGACCACCTGCACTTCGCCATAAAGCGGGATGCCGTTCCAGGTACAGGCGTCGCTGACCGGATTATCCAGTGCGGCGGCCAGCAAGATGGCGTGAACGATCATGGCGCAGTCCTCCCATCAGGCAGGATGGCCGAACCGGGATGAATGGATCATGACACGCTCGCCCTCCAAAGAGGGTTGGGCTGAGGAGGCTTTACGGCGTGTCGAAGCCGGGTAAGTCCGGCGGAGTATCCGTGATCACGGCACACTCCCAGCCATCGTATTCAACGCCGCAGGTTTCAGCCCACTGGCGTGCCCAATCGTTCAGCGCCTGGACGGCGGCGGGATCGACACGCATGGTCCCTTCAATGATCAGGACTGCCGGATGATCGCCGTCGCGGTCCCGGATCGTGGTCTCCAGATTGTCCATGTCAATCGCTTGAACGAGTGACCCGAACGCGTCCTGCGGCGTCCGCGTATCGCCGTCGGTCTGGTAGAAATAGAGGAGCGTGTGGCGAGGGTCCTCGAGCGTGTCCCCAAGCGACGTCAGTTGTTCGAGGACCTTGCGGTCAGATTCCGGCAGATCATCCGAGGAGCCGGCCAAGGCCTCTAGTCCATCGCCTTGACGATCTGCTCGGTCATCTTCTTGGCATCACCGAGCAGCATCATCGTGTTGTCGCGGAAGAAGAGCGGGTTTTCGACGCCGGCATATCCTGACCCGAGCGAGCGCTTGATGAAGAAGACGGTGCCCGCCTTCCACACCTGCAACACCGGCATGCCGTAGATCGGCGAGCCGGGGTCGTCCTCGGCGGCCGGGTTGGTCACGTCGTTCGCACCAATCACGAAGGCGACGTCGGCGTTGGAGAATTCCGAGTTGATGTCTTCCAGCTCGAACACCTCGTCATAGGGGACGTTGGCTTCGGCCAGGAGCACGTTCATGTGGCCGGGCATGCGGCCCGCGACGGGGTGGATCGCATAGGCGACTTCGACGCCCTCGGCTTTCATCACGTCGGCCATTTCCTTCAGGGCATGCTGGGCTTGCGCCACGGCCATGCCATAGCCCGGCACGATGATGACCTTGCGCGCGTTTTTGAGGATGAAGGCCGCGTCATCCGCCGAGCCCTGCTTGACAGTGCCTTGCGGCCCATCGCCTGCCGGTCCGGCGCTTTCCCCGCCAAAACCGCCGAGGATGACCGAAATGAAGGACCGGTTCATGCCCTTGCACATGATGTAGGAGAGGATTGCGCCCGAAGAGCCGACCAGCGCGCCGGTGATCAGCAGCGCCGTGTTCTCCAGCGTGAAGCCGAGCGCGGCGGCGGCCCAGCCCGAATAGGAGTTGAGCATCGACACCACGACGGGCATGTCCGCACCGCCGATGGGGATGATCAGCGTCACGCCAAGCACGAAGGCAAGGATGGCCAGCACCCAGAAGGCCGACTTCGCATCGCCGCCGGACGCCACGAGGAAGACGATCATCACGGCGATCACCCCGCCGATAGCGAGATTAATCCAGTGTTGCCCTTTAAAGACGATAGGCGCGCCCGAGACGAGGCCCTGCAGCTTGGCGAAGGCGATGACCGAGCCCGAGAAGGTGATCGCGCCGATCGCCGCGCCGAGCGAGAGCTCGACCAGGCTGATGGATTTCAGGTTCCCCAGCGCGTCGGCGATGTGAAAGGCATCCGGCCGGTAAAGCGCGGCGGCCGCGACCATGACCGCCGCCATGCCGACCAGACTGTGGAAGGCGGCCACGAGCTGGGGCATTGCCGTCATCGGGATACGCCGCGCAATGACAGCGCCAATTCCGCCGCCGAGCGCGACGGCGAGGACGATCCACACCAGCGCCATGAAGCCGAGATCGACCGCGAGCAGCGTCGTGCCGACCGCGATGGCCATGCCGGCCATGCCGAAATAATTGCCCTGGCGGGCGGTTTCCGGATTGGAAAGCCCCCTTAACGCCAGGATGAAGAGAACGCCGGAGACGAGGTAGAGCAGGGCGGCGAGATTGGCGTCCATGACCTATTCCCCGCCCTTGGCGGCCGGGGCCGCGGGACGTTCTTTCTTCTTGTACATCGCCAGCATGCGCTGGGTGACGAGAAAGCCGCCGAAAATATTGACGCTGGCCAGCACGATGGCGACGAGACCCGCACCCTGCGCAAAGCCGAACGCCCCGTCCGTCTCCATCAGGGCCGGAGCCGCTGCGGCGAGCAGCGCCCCGACGATAATGACCGACGAGATGGCGTTGGTAACCGCCATCAGCGGCGTGTGCAGGGCCGGGGTCACCGACCAGACCACGTAGTACCCGACGAAGATCGCCATCACGAAAATGGCGAGACGCAACACAATGGGATCAAGCGCTTCCATATGAAGCCTCCGTCAGGGGTGGCAGGTCCGGCGTGGGCCGTCTGTCTAGAACAGCGACAGGCAGCCCGAGAGCGCGACGCTGGACAGGGCAAGCAGGGCGAGAGTGGCAAGGCGTTTCATGGGTCAGGTCTCCTATTTGAGGGTGTCGTGAACGATCTTGCCATCGCGGGTGATCGCCATGGCGGCAATGATTTCATCCTCCCACTGGGGCGCTTTCGCCCCGTCCTCGGCGACGAGGAGCGGCAGGAGGTTGACGAGATTCTTTGCGTAGAGCGCCGAAGCGTCGGCGGCGAGACGACCGGGCAGGTTGGCATAGCCGGCGATCTTCACGCCCTGATGCTCGACGACTTCGTCGGCTTTCGTCAGTTCGCAATTTCCGCCCATGGCAGCGGCAAGGTCAACGATCACCGAGCCGGGCTTCATGGCCTCGACCATCTTTTTGGTGATCAGTTTCGGGGCCGGGCGGCCGGGGATGAGCGCCGTGGTCACGACCACGTCCTGCTTGGCTATGTGCGCGGCGACCAGCTCGGCCTGTTTCGCGCGATACTCCGCCGACATTTCCTTGGCATAGCCGCCTGCGGTTTCGGCCGCCTTGAATTCCTCGTCCTCGACGGCGATGAATTTCGCGCCGAGCGAGGCAACCTGTTCCTTCGCCGCCGGGCGCACATCGGTCGCCGAAACCATGGCACCGAGACGCCGCGCGGTAGCGATGGCCTGAAGCCCGGCCACGCCCGCGCCCATGACGAAAGCCTTGGCCGGGGCAATCGTGCCCGCCGCCGTCATCATCATCGGGAAAGCGCGGCCATAAAGACCGGAGGCCTCGATCACCGCGCGATAGCCAGCCAGGTTGGACTGGCTGGACAGTGCATCCATCGCCTGCGCACGGGTAATGCGCGGCGTGAACTCCATGGCGAGCGAATCGATGCCCGCATCGGCCAACACCTTGGCGAGCGCCTTGTTGCCGTGCGGCTCGATCTGGCCGACGAGCAGAATGCCCTTCGGCAGTTTGGCGAGCGTGGCGTCGTCGGGCGCACGCACACAGAAGATGGCATCCGCACCCTTCAGGGTCGCAGCAAGCGTGCCGGTCTTCGCGCCGGCGGCCTCATAGGCGTTGTCGGGAAGGCTGGCAGCGTCGCCCGCGCCTTTTTCGATACGGATGTCGTGCCCGCCCGCGACCAGTTTCTTGACCGTGTCCGGCGTGGCGGCCACCCGGGTTTCCCCGTTCCGGCGCTCTTTCAGAATGGCGATTTTCATGAGGCGCTTAGTCGTCCATGGCCGTCCGTCCTGAACGCACCATGCGCGAATTCGCCGCGAGGGAAAAGGGGGTGAAACCCACCCCCGGCAAAGTCAGCCCATCAATGAGGCGAAGAGGCCCGCGACGAGACCGATAATCCCGATCAGGACCGTTGCGCCCACGAGGAAGGCGTACCAGGCCGCCTTCATCTTCAGCGCCAGGCCGATGACGACACCCATGACGAAGGTGATGATCAGCGCGGTCATCCAGCTCATCCCGACCGCGAAGATCAGGGTCAGCAGAAGAACGCCCAGCCCGGTATGGGCTGAAAACCAGATCGTGGTGCGGATAAAGCCGGAAAAGGTCTGGCTCTGATCCGTGATTTCCATCTCACCGCGTGTGTAGTCGCTGGCCATGTCAAACCCCCGTGCAATATCGTCAAGGCGAAGCGCAAGTATCATGCACTGCGCCGAAGGCCAAGCGTGCCGCGCGGTCGCACCCGATCTTTCTGCCCCCAGGTGACAGATGTCATGCCGGAACGGTGACAGGCGCGCCTGCCGTTTCGCCGGGAAAGCCCTCTCCTTCCGGTTCGACATCAATCATTCGAGGCCGCCTTCCGGCGGCACCCCAGGATGAGGAGACCGCTCAAGCCCTCATGCACTTGATCGCGTCATTCCCCGGCTTGTCCGGGGACTTCCGGGCGGCGAAGCCCCCACCCCGGCCCTCCTCCAAGGGGGAGGGAGAATGCGCTGATATCCCTCCCCTTTGAGGGGAGGGCAAGGGTGGGGTGCGGATCGAGCTCTCGGAAGGCAAGAAGCCCCACATAAAGCGGGGCATGACGCACGCCGACGGTTTCCCGCTTACTTGCCCCACCCGCTGGCGAACAGCGCATCGAGCGCGGCGACGACAGCGAGCGGCTGGTCAAGGATGAGGTGGTGCTTCGCTTCCGGAACGGAGGCGAAGGGCGCGGCCGGGAAGGCCGCCTGCATGAAATCCCAGATATCGTCGGTGACGAGGCTGGTATCCGCGCCGCGGAAGAAGGCGACGGGGCAGGCCATGCGCGCCAGCATCTCCTTCGGATCGCGGCGGGCATAGGCGAGCTTGGCCCACAGATTGGGGTCGAACTTCCACGTCCAGCCGCCATCCTGCTGTTTCAGCGAGGCGCGGGCGATATGGTCGAGTAGGTAGAGATTTTCGCATTGCTGGTGCGGCAACAGGCGGAAGCGCCCGACCGCGTATTCCAGCGAGTCGTAAATCTTGCCGCCGCGCTGGGGCGGTGCCGAAGAGCGCTGTTGGCTGGGTTCCCGGATCGGCGAGTCGAGAATAACCGCGCCGGCGATATCGGCTCCGAATTCCACCGAACACGTCAGGGCGACAAACCCGCCAAAGGAATGGCCCACGACAAAGGGCTTGCCATTGGCGAAGACACCGCCCGCCTTGCCCGCCGCGCGCACCTCAGCGGCATAGAGATCCATGCGGTATTCGTCCCGCCAGTCTGAATCGCCCATGCCGGACAGGTCGAGCGCGACGACGCGGCGATGGCGGGCGAGGTGAGGCGCAAGCGCGTCCCACCACTGCTTGTGGGCGACACCGCCATGAACGAGGACGAGGCCGGGCGCATCTTTCGGTCCCCAGGCCTTCCAGGAAATCCCGGCCCCTTCGACCTCGGTCCGGCCGGAGTCCGTTTCGGCGTCCAGCGCACGGGCAAACCAGGCCGGTGCATCGGGCTTTTCACCCTTGAGGTGGGCGAGGGGCGCGACCGGTTCATTGTCGGGCGCGCCCGGATCGTGGCGCTTGTAGACAGGCTTTGACATGGGACAAGCGCTAGGCCGGGGCAGGCGCGGCGTCAATCTTCGTTTTTGCAGGTGCGAAATACGGCGGGTGAATGGGCACTTGCACGGCTCGCGCGAGAGCAGAAGGTGATTGCCCGCAAAAATTGTAGTATTACGGCCCCAGAGTTCGAGCCGCCGAGGGAGGGCAGGTTGAGTGAATTCGTAAGAGTGATCCAGACGATGCCGGAAACAGCCCTGAAGGAAATTGCTTTTGAAGCGGTCAAGAAAGCCCTGCAGCGCCTTCATGGCAACGACCAGGCAGTCGGCAAGAAACAACCGCTCGGCGACAAGCCAGGGGGCTGGGGGTATTCTGCCGCTTCCATTGCCGAGCTCTTCCGTCAGGTCGAGGACGAGATCGACAACGCGCCCACCTATATCCGCGTCAGGTTCGGGTCTGACGCCGCCGCTCTGGCATCAAAAACAGTCGGCGATCTCTGCGTGCATCTGACAAAAATCGCGCAGGTTTCCGATGGCAAATAGGTGGGCCATCGCCGGAGTCGCGGGGCTGACCGCGCTTGCGGGTGGAACCGCGCTTGCCCAGGACACCCGTATCAGCCTCGACCCGGCACCGGCCATCTGTTCCCGGATCAGCGCCAATGACCGTGTTGATACGCCCCAGCGCCTCATTGGCGGTTGGCTTGCAGCGCTGCCGCCCGACATCGCGGTCGAGCTGGCCTTGTCGCGTGACCCGCTGTCCCGCCAGGTCGCTGACGCCAACTGTGCCGAACCCGATGGCCTGCCCGGAGCGCGTTGCGCCTTGCGTCGGGCGGCACTGGGCCTGCTTGCCAATCCGGAAGCCGAAGACGGAACTTACCGCCTCTATCGCTCGGATGGTCGGCCGGTTTCCCGTGATCAGCTCACGGCGTTCTTCACCTCCGCGCGGGAAGATGACGCCTATCCCTTCCATATCGACTGTGCGCCGCTTCCCGGCGGGTCCGGCGGGAGCAACAACCAGCAGGCGGCTACACCCGAACGGGGTGGTTGGGCCGTGGCCGGCTCCACCGGTGATCTTGCAGATCCCCTGAAATCCAGTGACTTTGCTACGCTGGGCTGGATCGGCGACCGCCAGGCCGGGACCGACAGTTATACGATCGACCTTGTTATCGGTGCGCCCTGGATCTACCGGCGGGAACCCTCGGAGGATTACGAAACCTGGTCCCTGCGTCCGGCCCTGACTTATGAGCGCTCAACCTCGAGCACCGCCGCCTCGAAAGACCAGAACGATCTGGGCTTCTGGCTGCTCGGACACTATGCGAACCGGCAGGCCGGTTTCGCCGCGCGCGATATCGATCTGCGGATGGGCTATGTCACCGACGACCAGTTCGAATCGCGCGTCCTGACCGGAACGGCCACCTACTATCTGCCTTTCGCGCGCATGAATTATTATGATCGCTACGGTCATATTGGCCGGATCGGCGATTGGCAGCTGGAAGCGCTCTGGCGCGCGGAGCTGGTGTCCGATTTTATTCATGTCGGTGACGAAGGCGAAAAGACGGGCCTGACCGACGATGCCGAATACTGGCGGATCGGAGGCGATCTGGAGGTCCTCTTCCAGATGCGTGATCCGAGCGACGCAAACCTCAGTTCACCGGTCTGGACGCTCCAGCTCGCCTATCAGGTCCGGGACGGCCTGGCCGAGGATGGCGGTGACGCCCAGATGTTCTCCGGAGCGGTCAATTATCACCCGGCAGCAGACAGCCATTTCCAGATCGGGCTGCGATATGAGCGCGGCGAAAGTCTCCTCTCCTTCACCCCGGTCGAGAAATGGGTGTTCGGAGTTGGAGTGCGTTATTAAGCGAGTCCCAACAGACATGCTTAACGCTGTCCTACCCGCGTCTTAGCGTGAATTTTACCCAGCTGTCCCATAACGGTCCGCGGATGGAAGCACCCCGTTCGAATTCTGAACGGTGAGGTCAAAAGGCCCGGTGCGAAGACGACCGAAAAGGCGTGGGTGATGGCTAAAACCGTTCTGATCGTCGATGACGATCCGACTCAACGCCGCCTTCTTCAGGCGGTAATCGAAAAGCAGGGATATGCGCCGGAGACCGCGGAAAGCGGCGAACAGGCGCTGGAGCGTGTCGGGCGCGGCGGCATCGACGTGATGCTGCTCGACCTGGTCATGCCGGGCATGGACGGCATGGAAGTGCTGGAAACCCTGCAGGCGCAGGGCAGCGAGCTTCCGGTCATCGTGCTGACCGCCCATGGCGGGATCGAGACCGTGGTCAGCGCCATGCGCGCCGGTGCAGCGGATTTCTTCGTCAAGCCGGCCAGCCCGGAACGGATTGCGGTGTCAATCCGCAATGCCTTCAAGGTCCAGACCCTGACCACCGAAGTGCGCCGGCTGAAGAAATCCGCCGACGGAGCGCTCGGGTTTGACGACATGATTGCCGGCGCGCCAGCGATGAAACAGGTCGTCCGCCTGGGTGAACGCGCCGCGGCGTCGAACATTCCGATCCTGATCACCGGGGAATCCGGCGTCGGCAAGGAACTGGTCGCCCGCGCGATCCAGGCCGCGTCCGACCGGGCCGGCAAACCCTTCATTGCCGTCAACTGCGGCGCGATCCCGGAAAACCTCGTGGAATCGACCCTGTTCGGTCACGAGAAGGGTTCGTTCACCGGGGCCACCGGCAAGCATATGGGCAAGTTCCAGGAAGCCGATGGCGGTACGCTCTTCCTTGATGAGATCGGCGAACTGCCGCTCGACATGCAGGTCAAGCTGCTGCGTGCCCTGCAGGAAGGCGAAGTTGACCCGGTCGGCGGCAAGCGCCCGGTCAAGGTCAATGTCCGGATCATCTCCGCGACCAACCGCGATCTCGCCGAGCAGGTGAAGGACGGGGCCTTCCGCGAAGACCTCTTCTATCGCCTTAATGTTTTCCCGGTCGAAGTGCCGCCGCTACGCGCCCGCCGCGAGGACGTGCCCGCCCTGGTGCGCCACTTCATCGCCCGCTTCAATGCGTCGGAGAACAAGTCGGTTCAGGACGCAGCGTCGGAAACCATGGACATGCTCGCCGGCTTCGACTGGCCGGGCAATGTGCGCCAGCTGGAGAACTCGGTCTTCCGTGCGGTCGTGCTCTGCGATGGCGAGTATCTCAAGCCGGAAGACTTCCCGCAGATCTCCGGTGTCTCGCACGATTATTCGCGCCTGGAATCGCCGCCGCCCTTCTCTGGTGAAGGTGTCATGGACATGCCCGAGCCGGCCAATGGCCCGGTGCTGGGCGGTCCGGTCGACATCATGGACGATGGCGGAAATCTGCGCACGCTCGAAGCGATCGAACGCGACCTCATCGAATTCGCCATCGAGAACTATGCCGGCCGGATGTCGGAGGTCGCGCGCCGGCTCGGCGTTGGCCGCTCGACGCTCTACCGCAAGGTTCGCGAATACGATCTCGACGTCGACGAGGCCCGCTCGGCCTGACGGCGTCTAGACGGAAACAGGACAGCCCGCTCCGGTCATGCCGGGGCGGGTTTTTCTTTTGGCCACACCAGTTCGAACCGTTCGAACACGGCGTGTAGGTCGTCGGAATAGTCAAAGCCGTTCCGCGCGGCCTCGCGCTGCCAGAACTTGCGGTGTTCGGTAATCCAGTAGTCGAAACTGCGGTCACCTTCGCCCTCGTCCCAGGCGAATTGCGCGTCGGCCTCGCGGATCGGTTTGACCTCGACTTCGGTCGTACGAATGATGCCGCGCGGCTCAGACTTCCCGTCGAGGAAAATCCAGTAATCGCCGGGCTTGGGAAAACCGTCAGGGTCGTTTTCGAACCAGCGCGCCAGTGAGCAGGTCGCGCGTTTTGTGCCCGCGAGAACCAGCGCGCACAGCTCGTCCTGCATCACCGGATCATCGCCAAAGGCCTCAGCGCCGCGCGGCGCAGCGCCGATCCCGGTTTCGGCCTGAAAGCGGGACCAGTATTCGGCCTGCTGTGGGGTCATTCCGCCGGGCGTGTGCTGTGGGCGGCGCGATAGGCGTCGGACTGGGTGTCGCCGGTCGAGCGATCACGCAGGTAAAGCCGGACGCGGTCGGAGCCGGTCATACTGTTGAGATAGAGCACGCCTTCCACGCCGGATGTAGAACCGAAGCTGCAGCCCGTCGTCCCGTTGAGCAGGACCATCGGGCGGCTGACATCAGGGCGTGTGTATGTGCCCGTGAACGTGCAGGACGGCTGTGAACGATCGTCATCGATGACAAGGCTGCCCTCGAAACCGCCATTCGCATCGAACGTAATCGTCCGGAAACCGTCCACACTGGCATTGACGCTGGTGAAAGTGCGCTGGAACCAGGCGGTTGGAAATTCGAGGATGCTGCTGCCATCGAAATAGGCGCGCAGCGTTCCGGTCGCCGGCCATTCGGACTCGTTGGCTGGAACGTCGGTCCGGTTGTAGTGCAAGACCAGATGGGACTGCCGTCCACCGCGTCCGGAAACGGTTCCCGCGTGGCTGGCCGGTCCGGCAATGTCATTGGTCTGAGCATCGCGAAGAAAGGTGGCACCGCCAAAATTGCCCTGGAACAGCGCCTCCCCATTGGATCCGGGTGACGTGGAAAGCTGACCACTGGTGATGTGGCGATTGCGTGTGCCATCAGGGCGTTCCGGTGAGAACCAGCGCATCCAGAATCGCCCGGCCGGATCGATCAGGATGCTGGCCGATTCATTCTCGCGGCGGCCATTGGCCAGGTTGCCGTCAGAGGTCTGGATCTGGCCGACATAGGTCCCGGCAAGGCCGCCTGCTGTGCTGGACGTCGATTCCGGTCCGGGTGTCGTGAAAGCGACTGTCGCCGCACCGACGAGGCCCTGCTCGTAAGGGTTACCGACAAGGAAATCGACCCGTATGCGGGCGAGTTGGGGAAAGAGCGGAGCGCCATAGTCCAGCGTGTCGCGCAGGAAAACCACGAAGGTCAGGGCGTCGGTTCCGGAGAAATCGACCGTGGCCGAGGCCGCAGGCGGTGACAGGCACTGCCCGTTCACCGGGTTGGAAGGGCAGATTTCCAGCGTGAAGGGAGGCCCGGGGAAGAACGGAACCTCATAATTGGGGAAGAGCGTATATTCGTTCACGAAGCTGGGTTCGACCGTGACACGGGTCAGCCCGTTGCTGGTCAGGTCATTATCCGGATTGAGATTGATCGCGGCGACACCGGCCCGGGCCGTGCGTCCGTCCTCGGTAACCCGCAAGACGCCATCATTCGACAGGGTGGACATCGAGGCGATGATGTCGGGCGGGTTGCCTGCCTGCGGCTGAAACAACATACGGCCCACCCAGTTCTGGCCGACCGATGCATCATTGTCGCAAACGAAAGTGAAGTCGGGGCCACCGACTATCGCGGTGTTGACGGTCTGGTCGGCGCTCAGCGCGAACGCGCCGTAGCGAACCTGTCCGGCGGGGATGTCAAAGGGCGTATTCCTGGGGCCATTCCCGGTAATCACGCCGTTCGCGATGGTGATCTCGAAATACTCTCCCGTGTAACCGGAACCCGACATATCGAGGCGGCAATTCGTGGCATCAGCATCCCCGGCATTGATCATCGACATGATGCCGGTGCGGACCTCCCCGGCCGGCAAGGTCCGGAAGGGTGGCGCAACCGCAAAATTCACGTTGGACTGGGCATGAACGGAAGTGCCGCCAGACAGGATCGCGGCGGCGACCAGACAACAACGCAAGATCATCAGACTTTCCCCCTTGGGCGCATTTTATGGGCCCGACACGACAGGTTCAAATGACAATCGTTTCAGTTGTCGTCCTTCCCGCCTTTTACGACCCGCAACGCAGGGCGTGCCGGTTTGGGCTTGGGGCGGAGGGCGGGATCCGGCTCCGGATCGGGCGGTGGCGCGGGTTTCGGTTCCGGCGTCTCGGGCACCGCGCCGATGACATCGTCATTGATGTCGCGGACACGCGGGCCAGAGCTTTTGGATTTGAAAGAGGACCGCTTGAAGCCGCTTCCCGGCTTCGCCTTGAAGCCGGCCCCCCGCGACATCGGCTTGCGGGCCTTGCCGGAGGCTTTCTTCTCGATCTCGCGGAGCTTGAAGGACTGGAGCGCGGAGAGCGGCTCGTCGAGCTTGCCCTTCTCCGGATCATTAAAGGCCGAGCCGTAGGTTTCCAGCCGGGTTTCGACCGAATCGACGAACTCGTTTTCCCAGTCGGAGAGTTTCGCGTCCTCGCCGCCTTCGGCCGCCTTGGCCTTGGCCCGCGCGAGCTTGCGCAGGGCACGCTTGGTCTTCTTGTCGTCGACCTCTCGCGCCAAGCCCGCTCCTACTCTCCGATCGCTCCCAGATAGAGTTCCAGAAGCGCTTCGGTCTCCTGACGCTCATTCCGGTCGATTTTGCGCAGGGCAATCACCTTGCGCAGGATTTTCGTGTCGTAGCCCATGGATTTCGCCTCGGCATAGACTTCCTTCATGTCGTCCATGACGGTTTTCTTGTCTTCCTCCAGGCGCTCGATACGCGCCACGAAGGCCTTGAGCTGTTCGCGCGCGGCCCCGCCCAGCGAATGCGATGTGTCGGTGACAGAGGCGGAAGCGGCGTCGTCCATGAAGGCAGTTCCTGTCGGCTGTTGGCCCGGCATTCCGGGCGGTTCTAAAGCGGCGCGCAGGCTAGGCGCGCGGGCCTCAGGACTCAAGCCGGAAGGGCCGCTCTTTCCACCGCTTTTCTGCAACAACCCGGGCTAGTCGGCGCGGTCCATGACATCGGCGATGGCCGCCGCGACGCGGTCGGGTGCCCAGTGATGCAGCATGTGTCCCCAGCCCTCCTCGGTGACGAGGCGGGCATTGGGCATTTCCTGCGAAACCGGAACCGAATGGCGGTGGGTGTAGACGACGGTGTCGCCATCCCCGGCAAGAATGACGGCGGGCATCTCGATCTCGCCATAGCGCCCGTCCTGCATCGCCAGCCAGCGATTGACCGGAGCCATGTCGGCGGCGTTGGCGCGGATGACGGAGGGGTTGAACAGGCGGTTCACCCGCACCGTGTCCTCATACCCTTCCGGGACGGGCTGCGGCGCAAAGGTCGATTCCAGCCCGCTCTCGATCCGCGCCGGACCGGCGAGCGGGATGATCACGCGGGTAAAGAGCGCGCCCAGGACCGGAATGCGTGCGGCCTTGTTGTACCAGGCCGCTTCGCCGACGCCCGACATCAGGGCTGGTGCGATAAGGACGATGCCCGAGACGCGCTCGGGATGATCCAAGGCGAGGCGCGTTGTGATCGCCCCGCCCCAGGAATGGCCGACCACAATCGGGATGCCGAGATCGAGTTCCTCGATGAGTGTGGCGAAAAAGGCAGCTTCGGATTCAGGGCCCCATTCTCCGGACGGGCGTTCGCTCCACCCCAGGCCCGGCCGGTCGACATAAATGGCGCGATAGCCATCGAGATGCCCGGAGAGGGCAAAGCGCATGTCCTCGGCATTCGACGACGCGCCGTGGATGAGCAGCACGACCGGGCCGTCGCCTTCTTCGACATAGCGGATCTGCGCGCCGTCGATCTCGACATACGAGCCCGGAGGGGCGTCGATCTCTGCCCTGGCAGGCGACAGCGTAACGGAGGCGGCGCTCGCGCCGGCAGCAATCATTGTCATCAGTCTTGCCATGAAGGTCCTAAAGCGGCCGTCCGGCCATTTGCGCGCGAATCCGGCTGGCGGCCCGGCGGGCCAGTTCGAACTGGGGATAGATGGCGAGGGCCTCGTCATAGGCTTCCAGCGCCGAATCGGGACGTTCGGCCCGTTCCAGCGTGCGGCCCAGCAAGAGATAGGCGTCGAAGCGGCGCGGCTCGACTGTCAGGGCTTCGTTGAGAGCCTCAAGGGCATAGGCCCAGTCCTCGCGGCTTGCTGCGACCTGGGCAGAGCGCAACCAGCCTTCCGACCAGTCCGGCTCGATCTCGGTGACATGATCGAACATGCGCGCGGCAAGCTCGAGATCGCCGCCAAGCGCGGCGGCTTCACCCCGGTCCATGAGGAGGGAAATCGTGTCACTGCCCGAGTCGGCCCACAGCGCTGTAATCTCGTCAACGAGGGGAGTGGCCTCTTCCGCGCTGGCGGTCGCAAGGGCGGCCAGGCGCTCGTCGAGGCGTTCGGCGGGCGTTTGCATCGGTGCCGTCTGCACAAGCAGGGCGAGTATCAGGGTCTTCATCATGAGACCAAGATAAGCCAACGCCCCCTTGCGTCCAGCGCGGGGGCGTCAATCTCAATGAGATTTAACCTTGGAAAAGTCGCGAACGGCCTAACCGGCGCGCGCCTTGAAGCGCGGATCGACCTTGTTGATCACGAAAACGCGGCCACGGCGGCGCACCACCTTGCACGCGCGGTGGCGGTTCTTCAGGGATTTGAGCGAGCTGCGCACCTTCATCGGACCGGTCCTTGAATCGATCGAAATTCACTTGTCCCAGGCCACCTGCGGCGCGGGAGCGCGGGATTTAGGCAATGCGGGCTGGCCTGTCAACCGCTGCGGGCCGTTCAAACTGCCCTCTGCACCTTGCTTTCACACTGGGGCGGGGACATGGAGAATGGCATGAGCGAGCCCGGTGCCGATATATCACTGCCGTCCGCAAGAACAGCCGTCTGGCGGGCGGTGCGCGGCCGCTGTCCGCGCTGCGGCAAGGGCCGGCTCTTCATCGGCTATGTCAAACCCGCCCGGGCCTGCGATGTCTGCGATGAACCGGTCGGCGATATCCGGGCCGAGGACGGCCCGTCCTGGCTGACGATACTGATGACCGGCCCGGTCGTCCTGCCGGTCGTGTTCACCCTCTTCGCTTTCTCCGGCTGGCCGGACTGGGCCATTGTCGGCACCGGCATCGTGCTCGCCGTGGGATCGGCGCTCTGCCTCCTGCCGCGGGTGAAGGGCGGTTTCATTGGCGTGCTCTGGTTGTCGAAGAATTCAAATTGAAACCCGAACACAGCCTTACAAACCGGTTAGTTGTGGGTTCATCCTCATCGCCCTAGTTTCCCGCGCACCATGAGACGGATATCCGCCACACTCGCGGCCTGCGCGGCTGCCCTGACTCTCTCCGGCGCAAGCGCTGCGCAGGAGTTGATCGAGGTTGATCTCGAGCTCGTGCTCGCGGTCGATATTTCCTATTCGGTCGACGAGGAAGAGGCTCGCCGCCAGCGCGAGGGTTATGTCACCGCGCTCGCCCATCCCGACGTGATTGGCGCGATCGAGGGCGGTCCGCTAGGCCGCGTCGCCGTGACCTATGTCGAATGGGCCGATGCCGGTTTCCAGCGCGCCGCCGCCGACTGGACGGTGATCGCGTCCGAAGCCGATGCGCTGGCCTTTGCCGCAGCGGTCGCGGACGCCCCGCTGGAACGCGGCCATTATACGGCCATCGGCGCGGCCATCGCAGACGCTGTCCGGCGCATCGAGACCAACCAGTACACGGGCTATCGCCGGATCATCGATATTTCCGGCGATGGTCCGCAGAACCAGGGTCTGCCGCTCGCCGAGGCACGGACCATGGCCGACGACGCACGGATCATCGTCAATGGCTTGCCGGTCATGTCCGACCGTCCGGGACGCTGGATTCGCCCGGTCGAGGTCAATCTGGATGCCTATTTCAACGACAATGTCATCACCGGTCCGGGGGCGTTCGTCCATCCGGCCCGCACGACCGAGGAATTCCGCGCCGCGATCCTGCGGAAAATGACACTGGAAATCGCCGGTGCCGCTCCAGGGTTGGGTGAGCTGAACGTTCTCGCCGTACAATCGGGTCTGGCCCCGTGATACTGCGTGTCGTGATATTGCTGATGCTGGCCGCGATCAACGCGCCGGCGCTGGGCCAGTATGCCGATGACTGGCCGGAACGCCCGCGCCAGTTCACCGACGACGGCCGCATGATAGTCGATCTCGAACTCGTCTTCGCGGTTGATGTGTCGTCATCCATCGACGAGGCCGAAGCGCTCCAGCAGCGCCAGGGCCATGTCGCTGCGCTGGCGGATCCGGACGTGATCTCGGCCATCCAGGCGGGCGGTGAAGGGCGCGTCGCGGTTCTTTATCTCGAATGGGCCGACGCCGACTTCCAACGCATTGTCGCGCCCTGGACGGTGATCGAGACCGAGGAAGACGCCCGCGCCTTTGCCGGCCTGCTCGCTGCGGCCCCCTTCGTCTCGGGTCGCCGTACGGCTATCGGCGCCGCCATTTCCAGCAGTGTCGATCTGATCGAGAACAACGAGTTTGAGGGTACGCGCCGCGTGATCGACATCTCCGGGGATGGTCCCCAGAACGCGGGCCCCAGCCTGTCCGAGGCACGAGCCTCGGCCGATGCCGACCGGATCACGGTCAACGGAATCCCCATGCAGGGTGGCCGCCAGCATCCTTTCCGCCCGCCGGTGAATATCGACGTGGCGCGCTATTTCGAGAACCACGTCATCACCGGGCCAGGGGCCTTTGTCATGGCCAGCGAGAGCCATGAAGAATTCGTGGAAGCTTTGCGCAGAAAGCTTATCATCGAGATTGCCGGGCTGTTTCCGGCGGCGATCTCGAGTGATGGATGATGCGAGTTTTCCTGTCCGGTGTAACGGCCCTTCTGCTTTCGGCATGTGCGACGGCCCAGGACGGGCCCTTTAACGACTGGCTCAATGATTTTCGGCCACGCCTGGCCCAGGCCGGCGCCTCGCCGCAGACCGTGGATGCCATGCTGGACGGGCTGGAACCGGACCTCGCCATCATCGAACGCGACCGCGACCAGCCCGAATTCGTGCGCCCCCTGTGGGAGTATCTCGATATCGCGGCGTCCGATCAGCGGACCACGAACGGCATGTCAGCTTTCGGCGAGAACCGCCAGACCTTGCTGGCTATCGAGGAGCGCTTCGGCGTTGACGCGGAAATTCTCGTCGCGATCTGGGGGCTGGAAAGCTCTTACGGCGCGATCATGGGATCGAATGACGTAGTTCAGGCGCTCGCCACGCTCGCCTGGGAGGGCCGCCGCCGCAGCTGGGCCGAGGCGCAGCTGATCGCCGTGGGCCAGATGCTCGACCGGGGTTTTGCCTACCGCGAACAACTGACCGGGTCATGGGCCGGAGCCATGGGCCAGACGCAATTTATCCCGGAAACCTATCTCGCCCGCGCGGTTGATTTCGATGGTGACGGCACGCGCAATATCTGGACGGACAATGGCGATGCGCTGGCCTCGTCGGCCAATCTGCTGGCGCGTGCCGGGTGGACGCTCGATGCGCCCATCGCGCTCGAAGTCGCCGTGCCGCAGGATTACGACCTGTCGAACTGGGCCCCGAACCAGTCGCGCCTCGTAGCCGAGTGGGCCGCGAGCGGGATCACCCGCGCCGATGGCCGGGAATGGTCGAATGACGAGCAAGTGCGCGCCGCACGCCTGATCCTGCCGGCGGGCCTGCGCGGTCCGGGATTCCTCACCTTCGCCAATTTCGAGGCGATCAAGCGCTACAACAATTCCACCAGCTATGCGCTGGGCGTGTGGCTGTTGTCGCTTCGCGTCGGTGGCGGCGGGGAAATTGTCCAGGGCTGGCCGACCGATGATCCGCCCATTACCCGCAGCCAGACCCGCGAACTGCAGGAAGCGCTGCTCGCCATGGGCCATGATCCGGGCGGTGTGGACGGGATTTTCGGACCGAATTCACGCCGCGCCCTGATGGCTTTCCAGCGCTCGCGCGGAATGATCGCCGACGGCTATGCCGGGCGGCTGACCTATGACGCGGTGATGGCGGCGAACTAGAAACTACCGTTCGCGAGCGCGGCTTCTAGCGCGCGGAGTTTCTTGCGAGCCTTGCGCCATTCCCACCACAGGAAGGCGATCTTCGGCCCGTCGACCAGATAGCGCCGCCACATGCGTTGCGGCTCCTGGGCAAGGCGGTGCAGCCATTCCAGCCGCGCGCGCTGCATCCATTTCGGAGCGCGCTGGGCCTGACCGCCCAGGAAGTCGAGCGAGGCTCCGACACACAGACCGATACCGGTGCAATCGCCCCGGTCGAGGCAGGCTTCGGCGATCATCTCCTGTTGGGGCGAACCCACGCACAGGAAGACGAAGCGCGAGGGATTGGCCGCGATGAACTGGGCGCAATCGGCGATGGCTTCGGGATTGGTGCGCAGCCCCATGGGCGGTTCGTGCCAGCGCACATCGGTGAGGCCATAGCGGGCTTTCACGGTCTCGATCACGTCCTTCGACCCGCCGATGACCGTGACCGGCTCGGTCTGGACGATGACGTTGGAAAACAGGCATTCGGTGAGGTCGGACCCCGGTGTCACGTCGACATCCTCGCCCGAGAGGCTGGCGAGAAGTTCGAGCACGCGGCTGTCGCACACTGTCATCCAGGCCTGGGCATAGAGCGGGGCGAGCAGGCCGTCGCGGCGCAGGCGGACAAGGTGATCGACATTCGGCGTCACGACGAATTCGAAGGGTTTTTTCGGGTCGCGCTCGGCGATACGCAGCACGGCGGTCTCGAACCCGATATTGTCGAAGGCCGAGTTCAGGAACCAGATGTGGCGCGGCTTGGAACGCCGGTCCACAAAGCCTTCCGCTGTCTGAACGCTCGACATGGCCGCTTTTGTCCCGTTTCGCGCCAGAAGCGGCGCTGTCACGGTCAAAACTGCAAGCCCCACGCCGTTTGACGGGGGATTATCGGCCTTATCCGGAGCGGCGTTCGGCCCGGATACGAAAGCGGGCAGGATGGAGCGCTTCCCGGCCGCTTTTTTCCAGCGGCGAGGGTTCGCCACACAGATCGCTGGCAAGCGTTTCGGCGAGCAACGGCGCATGGGCAAAACCGCGGGATCCGAACCCGCCAAGCAGAAGCTTTCTGTCCTCAGTCCCGGCGACGGGCAAGCGGTCGGGTGTGACGGCGCGAATACCGGACCAGTGGTCCAGACTCTCGGTGTCCAGACCGGACGCGATACCAGGAACTCGGTCGCGCAGATCGTTCAGAAGTTTGGTGGCGGCCTCGTCCTCGGGGCCGGGATCGGCCCCGCGCGCATGTGTTGCGCCGATCAGGACCCGGCCATCCGGTGATGCCGAGACATAGCCGCCCCAGACGAGAGGTGTATGCGGGGGCTGACCTTTTGCCAGCACAATCCGGCCCGCACTCGCTGACATCCCGTCGAGAGGCAAAGCGGGGCCGGTGGCGTGGACGATGACGGCAAAATCGTCGGTCTTCGGATCGAAGTCGCGGGTCAGGACCGGCGTGTCCTTGGCCAAGGCCCGCACCACCGCTGCCGGATCGAACCGCCCGGCGCGGTCCATCCACAGCGCGTTGCGGCCTTCGTCAAACGCATAGCCCTCGCACATCGCGTCCGCGATGGTGGCGAGACGGGCCGCGTCCGCGTCGTCCTTCGCCAGCCGCAGCGCGCCTTCGGGGACAAATACGCCGAGCCGCTCATAGAGCCCGCGTGCATATTCGAAAGCGGCCAGCGTTGCGCGGACATGCGGCCGGTCGGCCTTCTCAAGGCGCGGCGTGAGCAGGCCCGACGGTGCGCCGGAGGCCCCGCCGGCCAACTCTTTCGGGTCGAAAATGACAGCTTCGCGGCCCCGCTGGCTCAGGGCTTGGGCGATGCTGGCCCCGGCAATCCCGCCGCCGAGGATCGCGACCGGACCGTCCACGGCAGATGTGCGGGGGTACTCGGTATCAGGCGGCTCGCTCGGCGGTCCGGCAAACACCGCCTCCAGCCGTTCGCGTTTGCGCCCGAAGCCAGGCTTTTTCTCGACCGTGAAACCGGCGGCCTGCAGGCCGCGGCGGACGTGCCCGGCCACGGTAAAAGTCGCCACCCGCGCACCCGGCTGTGACAATCGGGCCATGTGCGAAAAGATGCTGTCCGCCCACATCGCCGCATTCTTCGCCGGGGCGAAACCATCGAGGAACCAGGCGTCGACCTCCGCCTCGATCTGGGAAAGGGCGGCTTCGGCCTCGTCCTGGAACAGCGTGACCACGAACCCGTCTGCGTCGAATCGCATCCGGTGCGCGCCTTTCAGGCCCGTCGGCCATTGCGCCAGCATATGCTGGGACAGCGTTGCCAGTTCCGGCCAGGCGGCGAGTGCCCGTCGCGCGGCCTCACGCGGGAAGGGGTGTTTCTCGATCGAGATGAAATGTAGCTGCGCGCCCGCCGGTCGATGCCGCCGCCAGAGATCCCAGAGGGCCAGCGCGTTGAGCCCTGTGCCGAAGCCCAGTTCCGCGACGGTGAAGACTTTTCTACCAGCCCAGGCACCGGGTAGGCCGCAGCCCTCCAGAAATACGGCGCGCGTCTCGGCGAGCCCGTCTTCGGCGGAAAAATAGACATCGTCATAGCCACGCGCGACCGGGCCGGTGCCGGTCCAGTCGAGGTCGGGCGGGTCGTAGAAAAGCTTCAGCCTCACCGGCGGAAGAGGCTGCGTTGTTCGCGGGGGCCGAGGATCATCCAGGCGATGAAGCCGACGAAGGGCAACAAGATGATCAGCACAATCCAGATAGCGCGGATCGCGCCGGGCGCTTCGGAGCGGGCGGTCTGCATGATGGCGTAGACGTCCAGAACGAGGACGAGCAGGCCGAGCGGGCCGGTGACATCAAATCCCATAAAGCAAACTCCCGCGCCGTGGCGACGCGGGAGAGAGTAACAGCGCTTTTGACGCGCGTCAGCTTACGTGAGGGTTAGACCTCAGCCGGGATTTCCCCGAGCGCCTCTTCCAGCTCCATGAAGGAAGGCTGGGATTTCGAGGGCACGCCGCCGCGACCGATCTCGACCGAGATCTGCGCCGCATTACCGTGCAGGTGCGCGACCAGGACATTCTGGATGATGACGTAGAAGGTGTGCTCCTCGTCATAGATTTCCTTGATGCGCGCGGCGAAGGGGCCGACGAAGCCATAGGCGAGGAACACGCCGAGGAAGGTCCCGACCAGCGCCGAACCGATCATGCGTCCGAGATATTCCGGCGGCTCGGTGATCGCGCCCATCGTCTTGATGATCCCCAGCACGGCCGCGACGATGCCGAGAGCCGGCAGGGCGTCGGCCATGCTCTGCAGCGCATGGGCGGGGCTGGAGGCCTCGTGATGATGCTTTTCCAGCTGCTTTTCCATCGCGTCCTCGACCTGGTGCGGGTCTTCGAGGTTCATCGTCATCATGCGCAGCGTGTCGCAGATGAAATCGACCGCGAAATGGTCCTTCAGGATGCGCGGATAGCGCTGGAAGATCGAGCTTTCCTTGGGATTCTCGATATGGGTTTCCAGCGCGATGACGCCCTTGGTCTTCATTGTCTTGGTCAGCAGGAAGAGCAGCGCGAGCAGATCGCGATAGTCCTGCGTCTTCCATTTCGGGCCAGTGATGATCTTGGCGAAATCGCCGAGCGTCTTCATCACCGTCTTGCCCGAATTGCCGATGAGGAAGGCCCCGACAGCGGCCCCGCCAATCATCATCAGCTCGAAGGGCAGCGCCCGAATGATCACGTCGAAATGGCCGCCCGCCAGCATGAAGCCGCCGAACACCATTCCGAACACCACAGCCATACCGAGAAGCTGGAACATGCCCTTACACCCACCCTTGTTCTTGTCCGGCACGCCTCATTTCAGGTCGGGCCTGTCCGGTTTCGGGACGCACTATGGCGCGTTTAGCTTAATGCCCGGTGTAAGCGCCGTTAGGACGTGGTTTACGGGAGTGGCGGTTGTGCGTTCCTCGAGGCTCGACTGCGGCTCGCACTTCAAGAGGAGAGCTGACAGCTCGTGGCCCACCCCACCCTGACGCTTGCGCGTCTTCCCTCCCCTCGAGGGGAGGGTAGGGGTGGGGTGAAAACGAATTCAGCCTGTGCGCAAGCACGCACGCACCTTTCCCCGTAACCCTGCGCCACCATTCGTGAACGCGCGGTGCATGGACGAACGGAGAAGGCAGGTCTAAGCCCGCACTCATGCCGCCGCCCTATGATCCCGCCAACCCGTCAGGTCCTAATGAGCGCCGCCGCGCCTTCCGGCTGCTTTTCCTGTGCCTGATGGCGACGGGGATCGGTAATTCCATGCTGTTCGCCATCCTGCCGCCGCTGGCGCGCGATCTGGGGGTGGCGGAAGCCTGGGTCGGAGCGATCTACACGACCTCGGCGCTGCTCTTTCTGTTCATGAGTCCAGTCTGGGGCGCGCTATCGGATCGCTATGGCCGCCGCCCGCTGATCATGTTCGGCCTGTCCTGCTTTGCGCTCTCGACGCTGATTTTCGCCGCCGCGGCCTGGGCGGGCGAATCCGGACTCGCCCCGCCGCTGATCGCGATTTTCGCCATGGCGGTCTCGCGCACGCTATTTGGCGGGCTCGGATCGGCGACCAACCCGTCGGCGCAGGCTTATGTCGCCGACCGGACCAGCCCGGCTGAACGCACCGAGGCGCTGGCGGGCCTGACGGCGGCCTTCGGCATGGGCGCGATCCTCGGACCCGCGCTCGCGGCGGCCTTCGTGGAGCGGATCGGCGTTGCGCCCTTCATGATCGCCATTGCGGTTCTGGTCGGGGCCTGCGCCGTGGCGGTTCGCCTCATGCTCCCGGAAAAGACACCACCCAGACAGCAGGCCCGCCCGATCAACCCGCTGCGCCAGTTCGCCTTTGCGCTCGACCGGCGGCTTGCGCCGTTCGTGATATTCGGTGCGGGCTACTGGATGATCCAGGCGTCGAGCCTCACCGTCATCGGCTTCTTCCTGATGAACCGGCTTGCTCTTGACCCGCAGCAGGGTCTGCAATTTTCCGGCGTTGCCCTGATGGCCGGGGCCGGGGCGCTGATCTTCGCCCAGCTCGTCGTCATCCCGGCGCTGAAAGCCAGCCCGCGTGTGCTGATGGGGCTGGGGGCGGGGATGGCGGTCCTCGGCAATGTCGAGATGCTGTTTGCCGCGAACTATGCCGCCATCGTCTTCGGCTATGTCATGCTCAGCTTCGGCTTCGGGCTGGCGCGGTCGGGCTTCACCGGCGGAGCCTCGCTGGCCGTGGGCCCGGATGAGCAGGGCCGGGCGGCGGGTGTGACCACCGCAACAGCCGGGCTTGGTTTCGCCATTGCGCCGGTGGGTGCGCTCTACCTGTTCCAGACGTTTGGCGACATCACGCCCTATCTCGTCAGCGCCGTGCTGGCCGCGGGCCTCCTGGCACTCGCCTTTTTACACCCGCGCATCCGCAAGGCGTCGGACATTGCCAAGGTCACGCCCGAACCGCGCAGCCCGGTCTGAAACGATTGCAACCGCATGTAAGCGGGACTAGCTTGCGCCCCGTGACGGTTCCCCGCGAGGGGATGAAACGGGAAGCCGATGAGGAGGGAAACCTTCGAGTTCGGCGCTGTTCCCGCAGCCGTGAGCGGCGAGCGGCCCTGCAACGAAGCCACTGAAGCGATTCGGGAAGGCGCAGGGACCGTGACGACCCGCGAGCCGGAAGACCGGCCGTCACGGTCGCTCGTCCGCCTGTGCGGGATCACACAGGACCGGCGCGGAAGTCTTCCGTTTGAAGCGACTCCTTGAAACCCGGCGCGCGCCGCGCGCCGAAAACGGAGTCTGTTTGTCATGCCTTTCACTCGAACCGCCAGGCGAAGTCTGTTCGCTCTTCTGCTTGTCTCCGCCTCCCCCGCCGCATTGGCACAGGACTATAGTGACGATACCGACCGCATTGTCGTCTCTGCTTTCCGCGTCCTGGTTCCGGAATCGGAAGTGACCTCCTCGCTGACCGTCCTCGAAGCCGAACGGATTGAAGCCAGCGGCTCGGCCTTTGCCGCCGATGCGCTGCGGGCCGTACCGGGCCTCACCGTTTCGCGCTCTGGACCGGCCGGTTCGCTGACCCAGGTCCGCGCCCGCGGATCGGAAGCCAATCATGTCCTTGTCCTGATTGACGGGATCGAGGCGTCCAATCCTTTCACCGGCGAGTATGACTTCGCCCATACGCCGTCCTTCGGTGTGGAACGGATCGAGGTGTTGCACGGTGAGCAGTCCGCGCTGTGGGGGCCGGACGCCATTGGTGGCGTGATTAGTATCCGCACGGTGGGAATGGACGGCGAGGAGGGTGCCTCACTTTTTGCCGAAGGCGGGTCCTTCGACACGTGGCGCACCGGCGCGGCCGTGTCGGGTGAAGTCGGATATCTCTCGGGCGGGGTGACGGCGTCGGCGTTTTCCAGCGGCGGATTCGATGTCTCGGGGACAGGGGGGCAGGCAGACGGCTATGACGCCCGCTTGCTTGGCGGGGCCGGCACACTGGATCTGGGCCCGGACCTCCGTCTCGAAGGGGCTTTGCGCCTCGCAAGCCATGAAAGCGAATACGACAGCGACACCGACTTTGATGGGCGGCTCGACGATGCTGATCTGTCGATCGAGGGACGCGAGAGCGCCGCGCGCCTGGCCTTGCTCGCCGATACAAAGTTGGCCGGGCTCGACTTTGCTCATGAGGCCGCACTGTCGTGGTTTGATACAAGGTCGGAAAATTTCGACACGGGGGCTTTTACCGGAACCACACAAGGCACACGCTGGCAGGGCTATTACGAAGCCACGGCCCTCTGGACCGGTTTCGGGGCTGACCACCGCCTCACCGTGCTCGCGGAACGCGAAAGCGAGCGCTATGTCAATTTCGCCGGTGCGGGTGCCGGCCAGAACCAGACCCAGCGGATCGAGAATGATGCGCTCGCGGCGGACTACGATCTGACAGCCGGTCCAGTGCGCATCCATCTCTCGGCCCGCCGGGACATGAATGACCGATTTGAAGACGCCACCACATGGCGAGCAGGGCTCTCCCGGGGTTTCGAGTCGATTGGCGGCCGCATGCGCGCCAGCATCGGCGAAGGGGTGAAGAATCCCGGAGTCTTCGAACTCTTTGGCTTCTTTCCCGGCTTCTTTTCCGGCAACCCCAACCTCGTTCCGGAACGCTCACGCGGCTGGGAAATCGGCTGGGACCAGGAACTCGCGGACGCGTCGCTCTCCGTCACCTGGTTCGAGGCGCGCCTGGAGGACGAGATATTCACCGACTTTGGCGTCAACCCAGCCACGGCCCGCAACCGGACGGGCGAATCCCGGCGGTCGGGCCTGGAGATATCCGGGGAATGGCAGGCCGCGCGCGACCTGAAGGTCACCGGCTCGGCGGCCTTCCTGAAGTCGGAGGAAAATGGCGTGGCGGAAATCCGCCGTCCGGAGCAGACGGCCAGCCTCGCCATATTCTGGGAACCGCGGAACAGCCCGCTTAGCCTGGCAGTCTCGGCCGATCATGTCGGTGATCGGACCGACACCGATTTCGGGACCTTCCAGACCGTCACGCTCAATGCCTACACGCTGGTCGGCGGTCGGGCGAGCTGGAGAATCGGTGATCACGCCGCGCTTTACCTGCGGGGCGAAAACCTGTTGGACGAAAAGTATGAGGACGTCTTTGGATATGCATCTGCTGGCCGCGGCCTGTATCTCGGCCTGCGTCTTCAGCGCTAGCGCGCTGGCACAGGGACCAGAACCGGCACCATCCTCACGGGTGGTGTCGGTCGACCTGTGCGCAGATGCCTATGTGATGGCGCTCTCCGGTCACAACACGATCGCCGCCATGTCCTGGCAGGCCGGCGATCCGGTGTCCGGCGTCAGCGGGCCGGCCCTCGACCTGCCGCGCACCGGACAGGACGCAGAAGACATCCTCGGCTTTGAACCCGATATTGTCCTCTACGGCCCCGGTGGTCCCGGACGGGCATTACCGATTCTCGACGCGGCAGGTGTCGAAGCAGTGACCCTGGAATGGGGTGAGGACTTCGCCGTTATCGGCCGCAATATGCGCCATGTCGGTGAGGCCTTTGCCACGTTGGCAATCGCGGACGACTTCATCGCCGAGATGGATGCCCGCCTGGCCGCCCTGGAGGCGCGAAGCGAGGCACGCGGATACAGGCCGTCCGTCTTCTATCTCAGCGCTTCAGGCGGCACGGCGGGGTCCGGCACGCTGGTCGATGCCGCCATTCAGGCCGCCGGAGGCCGCAATGCCGCGACAGAGGCGGGCGCGCAGGGCTGGACACCGGCCGACCCGGAGTGGGCCCTGAGGGTTGAGCCTGACCTCGTCGTGACCAGCTATTTCAGGGACGGCTACAACTCGATCAACAACACCGGAATACGCCATAGCGCCTTTCGCGACCTCCTGAACCGGACGCCGCGCGTCGATGTCGCCAGCTCTGCCTGGTCCTGCGCCGGGCCGCGCCTGATCCTTGCGGCGGAAGCCATAGCCGATGCGTTCGACGCGCTAGAGGCGGAATGAAGGATCTGCGCCTCATCCTCCTGCTCGCGATGGCCTGCCTGGCGGCGGGACTACTCAGCGTATTCAGTACTGGCTTTCCCTTGGGTGACTGGCTCGCCGGTGACCGTGCGGCGTCGATGATCCTGACCGAGCTGCGCCTGCCGCGCGCGCTGACCGGACTGATCGTTGGTGCAGGCCTGGGGGCGACCGGCGCGGCGCTGCAGGGTTTCTTCCGCAACCCTCTGGCCGACCCCGGTATTGTCGGCGTTACCAGTGGTGCCGGGCTGGGCGCGGTCATCGCGCTCTATTTCGGACTGGCGGGTGTGTTTGCCTTCGCGGTCCCCCTCGCCGCCATAGCGGGAGCCGGCCTTGGGGCGACTGCCCTGTTGCTCATCGCCGGTCCTGGCGCGCGGGCGACCACGCTGATTCTCTCCGGGGTCGCGGTCGGTGCGCTCGCCAATGCGTTGACAGCTCTGTTGATGAACCTCTCGCCCAACCCCTGGGCGCTGTCGGAAATCGCCTACTGGCTGATGGGATCGTTGACCAACGCCAGTTGGACCGAAGTCTGGATCGCCACGCCGCTGATCGCGGCCGGGCTCTGTGTGCTGGCCTTTACCCGGCGCGCGCTTGATGCGCTCAGCCTCGGCGACGATGCGGCCGCCAGCCTCGGCCATGATCTCGACGGGTTGCGCCTGACAGTGGTCGTGGGCGCGGCGCTCAGCGTCGGAGGCGGGGTGGCGGTTGCCGGGGCGATCGGCTTTGTCGGCCTTGTTGTGCCACACCTCTTGCGTCCCTTCGTTCAACACGAACCGGGGCGGTTGTTGCTGCCGTCGGCGCTGGGCGGCGCGGCGCTCCTGTCCCTTGCCGACACCACGACCCGGGCACTGAGCGGTTCGGGCCTTCCGCTCTATCTCGGCGTGGCAACAGCCCTGCTAGGCGCGCCCTTTTTCCTCTGGCTAGTCCGGACCCAGTCGAGGCGCGCGCCATGACCGGGTTCGATCTCACCTCCGTTGCCGCAGGATATCGCGACAAGCCGGTCTTGCAGGACATTTCCCTGTCGGCCCGGGGCGGCGAATTCATCGCGCTGGCCGGTCCCAACGGATCGGGCAAGTCCACCCTGATCAAGGTTCTGGCCGGGCTGATTGTCCCCGAGGCCGGCGGCGTGGAACTGGATGGACAGCCCCTTGGTACGATCCCGGTCCGGGACCGGGCCCGGCGCATCGCCTACATGCCGCCCGAAGGGCGCGCGGTCTGGCCGCTGGTCGTTCGACGGGCCGTGACGCTGGGGCGAATGCCACACCTGAAACCCTTGACCCGGCTGTCCACCCGGGATGCCGAGGCTGTTGAGCATGCACTTGAGCGGACTGGTGCGGCAGACCTCGCCGACAGACGGCTGGATGCCTTGTCTTCGGGTGAGCGCGCCCGCGTCATGCTAGCGCGAGTGCTGGCTACCGAAACCGATATCCTTTTGCTCGACGAGCCGACGGCCGCCCTCGATCCGCGTCACCAGATCGCGGTGATGGACGTGCTCAGGGCTGAAGCCGAACGCGGAGCTCTCGTTATCGTGGCGGCCCACGCACTCGACCTCGCCGCCCGCTGGTGCAGCCGCGTTGTGCTGATGAATTCAGGGCGGATTGCAGCGGACGGCCCGCCCGCCGAAGTACTGGACGAAGCCAATCTCAGGACAGTCTTTGGCGCATCGCCACCCGGAGGCGTTCTGCCCAACGCGTGGCAGGCCGATTAAGCCCTTATTCGAAGACGATGTCCGGGGCCGGCTTGCGGGCGGTTTCGCTGGCCGCCAGCACCGCGTCGGCTGCACGGGCAAACGCGGCCGAGACCGGGCCGTCATCGAGCGCGACCGGACGGCCTTCGTCAGACCGCTTGCGCAAATCGATATGCAGCGGAATTTCGCCGAGGAAGGGCAGGCCGAGCGCTTCGGCCTCATCGCGCGCGCCGCCATGGCCGAAGATTTCGCTCGGCTCGCCGCAATGCGGGCACAGGAAAACGCTCATGTTTTCGATCAGGCCGAGCAGGGGCGTATGGGTCTGCTGGAACATCGCCATGGCCTTGCGGGCATCATCCAGCGCCAGGTCCTGCGGCGTGCAGGCAATCACCGCGCCGTCAATGGCGGCGGTCTGGGCGATGGCCAGCTGGGCGTCGCCCGTGCCCGGCGGCATGTCGATGATCAGGACATCGAGATCACCCCAGTCGGTGTCGCGCAGGAATTGCTGGATCGCGCCCTGGACCATCGGTCCGCGCCAGACCACCGGCGCGCCGGGCTTCGTCAGCAAACCCATCGAGACGATTTTTACGCCATGCGCCGACAACGGGGTGATTCCCGAATCGGTCTTTTTCAGACCCTGCGCATCGGAGAGACCAAAGAGACGCGGGATGGACGGGCCATAGATATCGGCGTCGAGAATGCCGACCGATCTTCCCTGTCGCGTCAGCGCCACGGCGAGATTGGCCGCGACCGTTGACTTGCCGACCCCGCCCTTGCCGGCGGCGACCGCAATGACATGGCGCGCAGCGCGCTTTTCCGGTGCTGCAGGAGTGGCGTTCGGCTTGCGGGCCTGGGGCTTCCCTGGCGCGCGCTCCAGCGTGGTGATCAGGCGAACGCGGCGGACATCATCAAGCGCCATGAGCGCGGCTTCGATCGCCGCCTTCTCGCGGCCAGCGGCGTCGCCATCGCCGTCGCGGACTTTCAGTACGACAGTCGCGACGCCGTCCTTCAAGGTCGTGCCGTCAATGCGTCCGGCGGAAACGAGGCCCTTGCCGGAGGCTGTATCAGGAATGGCGTTGAGCGCGGTCTGAATGGAATCGGTCATGATCTGTCCCCGTGTCGGGATGGACATAGGCTCCCGCAGCGTGCGGCGAAAGCGGGGTGATGCAAATCGGCACAGATCATGTCTTGGAGTGGAAGCCGGATGGTGGGCACGACTGGGATTGAACCAGTGACCCCTTCGATGTCAACGAAGTGCTCTCCCGCTGAGCTACGCGCCCATCCGTTCCGGGTGAAGAGGCTATTAGCGGCGGCGCGGCGCGCGTGCAAGCCGCGAACACGGCTAAATCGCACCCGCATGCCCGGGAAATTTCGCCGCTGCGTGAACACGCTATGACTTTTTTGCAACAATCTTGGCGGAAATGCGGAGGAAGTGGGGCGGGTGCTTGCCGGTGCTGGCCTCGTGTCTGCATAGTGCAAGGCAGGGAAGGGATAGCTTCCCGACCGTGTACGCGTGCCTTGCTCCTGAAGATCAAGGGGGCCGGGTGCGAGTCGTAAACAACAATCACGAAGGGGTTAGCATCGTGAGCAGCTTTTGGGATCGCGAGCGTCTACTGCGCTCCACAATCCTTGCGGGCTTCGCAGCGGCGGCATTCACCGTTGCTCCGACTTTTGCCCAAGAGGCAGACGATGAAGATGAGGACGAAGAAGCCGAAAGCGCTTCCCAGGACTCGATCGTCGTCACCGGGTCGCGTATTCGCCGCGACGAATTTACGTCCACTTCTCCGCTTCAGGTCATCGACTCCGAGACCGTTGCCGAAGCCGGTCTCATCGACACCGCGGAAATCCTCCGCTCGACGCCGGTCGTCCAGGGCGCCCAGCTCGACGCTTCGGTGAACTCGAACTTCGTGACCAACGGTGGTCCGGGTGTGCAGAACGTGTCGCTCCGCGGCCTGTCTGCCGACCGTACGCTCCTCCTCATCAACGGCCGCCGCATGGCGCCCGCCGGTGTGGAAGGCGCGCCGTCCTTCCCGGACGTCAACCTGATTCCGTCCTCGATCATCGAGCGCGTCGACATCCTGCTGGATGGTGCCTCCTCGGTGTACGGTTCGGACGCCGTGACCGGCGTTATCAACGTCGTCACCCGTCAGGACTACGAAGGTCTGAACGTGGAAGGCTTCTGGTCGATCCCGTCCGAAGAGGGCGGTGAGCAGCAGCGTTACTCGGTCCTGGTCGGTGACCAGGGTCAGCGCGGCGGCTTCACTTTCGCCTTCGAATACTTCAACCAGGAAAACCTGAAGCTCAACCAGCGCAGCTACAACTTCGACCCGAACAGTGGCTTCCACTGCTCGCGCGACCTGCAACTGAGCGCGACCGGCACGCTGGAATCGCGTTGCCAAGGCTCCATCATCAGCCGCGTGCGCGTTTACACGGTTGAGCCGCGTCCGGGTGGCGGGATCATGTTCGGTACCGACGCGTACCGTCAGGCCGGCACCAACGGTGTGCCGCTTCTCTTCACGCCGGGCTGGTTCACGGGTAACTCCGCTGCGAACCGTACCGCGCTGTCGAACGAGCCGCAGAACCAGAGCTTCCCGATCGAAGGTTTTGACGATGTGTTCCCGTCCTCGACGCGGTACAACTTCTTCCTGACCGGCGACTACGATATCGACTCCTTCTTCGGTATCGAGGGCACGAGCTTCTTCTTCGAAGCTTCGCACTCCAACAGCCGGACCTTCCAGGACAGCGCCTACCACGGTCAGCTGTTCCCGGACGTGCCGGATAGCCACCCGCTCAACCCGTTCCAGACGGGCCAGGTTGGTTTCGGCGTGGTTCCGATTGTCGCTTCGCCGTTCCAGCGCAGCGATGTGGATGTCGAGCTGCAACAGTCCCGCATGCTTCTGGGCCTGCGCGGCGATCTCGGCTTCATGGGCGCTCCGTCGTGGGACTTCGAATCGTTCGTCGGCTACACCCGTTCGATCGGTTACTCCTCGCGCGGTGCCGTGCTTAACGAGCGCATGCTCCAGACCATCAATACCGCCCGCCTCGATGGCGGCGGCAACGCGGTCTGCGGCACGCCGATCGTCTCGACCATCTTCGGTTTCATCGATCCGGATCCGTGCGTGGTCGTCGACTGGTTTGCCCCGTCGCTCTACGTCTTCGATCCGGCTGTGGGTCCGCAATTCGCGACCCAGGCCGAATTCGACTACCTGGCAGCTGAACGTACCGTTACGACCCTGGTTTCCGAATGGAATGCCGGCGCGTTCGTGACCGGTCCGGTCTTCTCGCTGCCGGACGGTGAAGTCCAGGCCGTGCTCGGTTGGGAATACCGTCTGCAATCGCTCGACTCGGGCACCGACACGGTGGCGTCCGCGGGTCTCGCGGCCGGCTACTTTGCCGACCGTGTCTCGCGCGGTTCCGTCTCCCTCAACGAGTTCTACGGCGAGGCCTCCTTCCCGCTTCTGCAGGGCCGGACCTTCGCTGAAGAGCTGACCCTGGACGTCGCGGCCCGTCTGACGGACCACGAATTCTACGGTCAGAACTCGACCTGGTCGGTTCGCGGATCCTGGTCGCCGAGCAGCTGGCTCACCTTCCGGGGTACGGCGGGTACGTCCTTCCGCGCTCCGAACCTGCGTGAGCTGTTCCTGGGTGGTCAGACCGGCTTCACCTCCGGCTTTGCGGACCCCTGCGTGGTGCCGCTCGCGGCATCTGGCGGCGGTGTCTACAACCCGGCGCTCGATACGCGGTCTCCGACCGTGATCGCCAACTGTCAGTCTGAAGGCGTGGACCCGTTCAGCCTCGGCCTGACCGGCGTTCCCAGCATCGAGTCCTTCCGGGCCGGTAACCCGGGCCTCGAGCCGGAAACGTCCGACGCGATCAGCCTCGGCTTCGTGGTGGATCAGCAGTTCACTGACGCCTTCAACTTCACCTTCGGAGTGAACTACTTCGAAATCCGGGTTGATGACGCGGTGGCCATTCCGGGTACGGCGTTCTCGCTGAACCGGTGCTATACCTCCACCAACTTCCCGAACGACCCGTTCTGTGCGCGTCGTCAGCGTGACCCGGCCACGGGCCTGCTGACCTTCGTGGACAACACGCCGTTCAACATTGCCACGCAGACGTCTGAAGGTTTCGACCTCAATGCCCGCTTCTCGCAAGAGCTCAGCTGGCTGATGAATTCGACCTTCCAGGCCGATGCGGTGTTTACCTACACGACCTCGGTGACCAACCAGACCACGCCTGGTTCTGCGGTCAGCGAGCGTGCGGGTACGATCACCTACCCGGATTGGCGCGGTACCATGAACGCCCGGATCATCAATGGTGACTGGACGTTCGCTTGGCGCGGTCAATACATCGGTGCACAGGACAACCTGGGTGTGTTTGGTGCGGCTCTGACGCCGTGCGAAAACTTCACCACGGGCGGTGCAGCCAGCACCTGTGACCCGACGGTTGGTGCCATCGACGATGTCGACGCGGTCCTGTACCACACGCTCTCCGTCAATTGGGCGAGCGACACGTGGTCGGTCCGGTTCGGTGTCAACAACGTTGCGGATGAAGATCCGCCTCTCGTTGACCAGAACACGTCCGACGCCACCCTGGCGCAAGGCAACGTCCCGCTGGGCGTTGGCTACGACATGGTTGGCCGTCGCTTCTTCATCAATGTTGCCAAGCGCTTCTAGGATCGCTTGACACGATGAAAACGGGAAAGGCCCGCTCGCAAGAGCGGGCCTTTTCTGTTGGCCGACCATTGGCCACAAGAAAAAGCCGCCGGACAGTGTGTCCGGCGGCTTTCATGTTTCAGCGGAGTATCGGGTCAGGCGGCGGTAACGCGGGCCACCTCGTCGACCAGTTCGCGAAGATGGAAAGGCTTGGACAGCACTTTCGCATTCGTTGGTGCGCCGGACCCCGGGTTCAGAGCCACGGCGGCAAATCCGGTGATGAACATGATCTTCAGGCCCGGAGCGGTCTCGGCCGCGCGCCGCGCCAGCTCGATCCCGTCAATCCCGGGCATGACAATGTCGGTCAGCAGCAGGTCAAAACCGGGTGTCCCGGCCTCAAATGCTGCCAGACCGGCGTCACCATCCGCGCAACTGGTCACTTCGTGTCCGGCGCGTTTGAGCGCCTTCGCAAGGAAGTCGCGCATCGAATCGTCGTCTTCCGCCAAAAGAATATTCGCCATGGTTCTCGCGAACTCCCACCCTTCAGGAACAAGTTTCAGCCTGTTGAATACCCGAATATCGTAAAAACCCGCTGAACGCGGGCGACACGTTGTTGACGGGCCATGCATGCCCAATCACGATTGCCCCCATGGATGCTGCTTCATCGCTTCGAGTAGAGACCCTGACCGACGCCGTTCCGACGGCGGATACAGCCGCAGATGACGGTCCGGTTTCCATCCGGCGCCCGGAAACCCTCAGGGCCCCGCTCGTGTTCGCGTCACCGCATAGTGGACGCCGCTATTCGGACGCGTTCTTGCAGGATACGGCGCTGTCGCTCGTCCAGCTTCGGCGATCAGAAGACGCCTATATTGACGAGCTGTTTTCCGCCGCCCCGGCCTGCGGTGCGCCGATGGTGCGCGCCAATTTTCCGCGCGTCTATCTCGATCCGAACCGCGCGATCGATGAAATCGATCCACAACTGTTTATCGATGCCCCCCGTAGCGGCAACACTCCGAGCCCGCGGACCCGCGCCGGGCTCGGTGTCATCCCGCGAATCGGTGCCGAGGGCGAACCGGTCTACCCGCACCGTCTCCCGATATCGGAAGCCACCGATCGCCTCGACCGACTCTACCGCCCTTATCATGAGGCACTCGAAGAGGAGCTGGCCGCCGTCACGCGCGCGTTCGGTTTCGTTATCCTGATTGATGCCCATTCCATGCCGTCCCGCGGCAATCGGCATATCGATATTGTAATCGGCGACCGGCATGGAGCCTCGGCTGCGCCCGGGATTGTCGATCAGGTCGAAGCCGCCGCACGGAATTCCGGTTTCAGAACGGCTCGGAACGAACCCTATGCCGGTGGCCATTCCACCGAATTCTACGGCCGGCCCCTCCTGAATCGGCATGCGGTCCAGATCGAGGTGAATCGCGCGCTCTATCTCAACGAATCCGATGTGACCCGTTCCGGGACGTTTGAGACCACGCGTACGCGCCTGACGGCTTTCATCGCCGATCTCTGCTCGCGGCCCTGGGGGGTCGAACTCCGCTAGAATCGTTGCAGCGCAAGCGAATCGGGGGATCCGGACTCGCTTGGCGCGTGCTTTGCTCCCGTATCAAGCGAGTGCGCCGGCCGGATGCGGCGTATCAGGGGTGATCAGAGGGTGTGACGCACGATGACCAACGAAATCGATCTTCATGTCGGCAAGCGGCTGCGCCGCCGCCGCCGTCTTCTCGGGCTGACCCAGCAACAGCTGGCCGAGTCTGTCGGAATCCGCTTCCAGCAGATCCAGAAATATGAGTGTGGAGCCAACCGGGTCAGCGCCAGCCGGCTGTTCGAGCTGGCCGAAGCGCTCGATGTCCCGGTGCAGTATTTCTATGAAGGGCTCTCCGAGCGCGACAGCGATCCGACGTCGGAGCCGACCCTGGCTGCGGACATCCTCTCCCAGAAGGAAACCATGGATCTGGTCCGCGCTTACTACCGTCTCGGTGAACGGCCGCGAAAGCGCCTCCTGGAACTGGCCAAATCCCTTGAGCCGTCCGAGGCCGCCAACGACGCCGCCTGAAACGCCCGGTCATCCGGGCCGGACGACTGGTGAAGATGATCATCACGTGATAGGCGGGCAGCGATGCCCGCCTTTTCATTATCCGACGATCTCGAATTCGCCGGCCGCCTCGCCGATGCGGCACGCGCAGCAATCCTGCCCTATTTCCGCGCCGAGGCCGGGCTGGAGAACAAGCTCGGTGAAACCGGCTTCGATCCGGTGACGCTGGCCGACCGGGCGTCCGAGGCCGCCATGCGTTCGCTTATCTCGGCGGAACGGCCCGATGACGGTATTCTCGGGGAGGAGTTTCCCCCCGTCGATAGTCGCAATGGCCGCCTGTGGACGCTCGATCCAATCGATGGCACGCGGGGCTTCATTGCCGGCTTTCCGACATGGACCGTACTCATCGCTCTCGATGACGGGCCAGACTCCATTCTGGGCATGATCGACCAGCCCTATATCGGTGAACGGTTTACCGGTTCGGTCAGCGGGGCCGTCCACAGCCGTTCGGGACTGCCGGACCGGATCCCGGCCGTCTCGGGTGTCACCCGCCTTGACGGCGCCATTCTCGCCAGCACTGATCCCTATCTGTTCGAAGGTGCCGAAGCGGAGGCTTTCGCACGCCTGCGGGCGGCGGCACGGCTGACGCGCTTTGGCCATGATGCCTATGCCTATGCCTGTCTGGCATCGGGGCAGATCGACCTGGTCGTTGAATCCGGACTTCAGCCGTTTGACGTGCGCGCCCTGATACCTGTTGTGACGGCCGCCGGCGGTGTCCTGACCAATTGGCGTGGCGGACCGGCCGGTGACGGCGGGCAGGTTGTTGCCGCCGCCACGCCGGAACTTCACGCCACGGCGCTGGACATGCTTGCCAGCGCAGCGCGCTGACCTACTCGCCGTCGGTTGTCCCGGCCTCGGCCGTCTCAGGCTTGCGGAACAGCAGCGTCATCCGGTCACTCTCGCCGATCGCATCATAGACGTTGTGGTCAAAGTCCGGATTCTCCGGTTCGCCATAGGCTGCGCTGCGGCGCGTCGGCGGCAGGGTCCAGACACCGAAGGGATGGTCGGCGGTATCGGCGGGATTGGCGTTGACCTCGCTTGAGCCGACGAATTCAAAACCGGCTTCGCGGGCCATCGCGATGACATAGGCCTCCTGGACATAGCCCGTCCCGGCGCGCGGGTCCTGCTCCCGGGTATCGGGCAGGCGGTGCTCAATCACGCCCAGGATACCGCCAGGCCGCAATGCGGCGTAGAAATCGGCAAATGCGCGCTCGGCAAATCCGCCGCCCATCCAGTTGTGAACATTCCGGAATGACAGGATGGCGTCGGCCGATCCCGGAGCGCCCAGGTCCGCGCCATCGGCATGGAAGTCGGCCATCTCAACCGTGCCGTAAACCGGATCGGAGGCGAAGTGGGCTTCATAGCTGGCGCGCGCCTCGCGGCGGCGTTCGCTTTCCGAATCGGCGGGGAAGGTCGCTGCAACGAAGGTTCCGCCATTGGCGGCCACCCAGGGGGCCAGGATTTCCGAATACCAGCCCGAGCCCGGCCAGATCTCGATGACCCGGCCCGACGGGTCGACACCCAGAAATTCGAGGGTCTCCTGCGGATGCCGCCACACATCCCGTTCGCGGTTCGTCCCCCGCCACTCGCCCGCAACCGCCCAGGTCAGTGTTCCGGTCTCGGCCTCCCCTGCTGCCGACGTATCCGCGTCGCTGTCACCGGCTTCCATTCCGGCTTCCATTCCGGCATCCGCGCCGGCGGCCTCTTCGCTGATGACGGCCTCGCCGCCCTGGCCCGCCTCGTCAGGCGCGTCATTGCCATTCCCGCAGGCGCTAAGCCCCGCGGCACAGGCAGCAAGGAGGACAGACGTCAGAATGCGGGACATGGAATACTCCTGAATTCGTGATGGATCGCGCGCATTAGATAGATGGACGCGGGTGAAGGGAAGGGTCTTGAACCGGGAAAACCCCTCCCCAAATAATCTCGTGCAGGACGCCAAAACGGGTTCTGCGGGCTCCGGTCACCGCCGCTATGCGGGGTGATTGGTTTGAGGAGCCGCCTTACCGCCTCGCGAGGAATGTCAGAAGCGAGGTGCCTTATTGCTCTGACCAAGGAGAATGAGCGCTATGAGAAGTGTCGACTACACCCCCTTCTACCGGACCATTGTCGGTTTCGACCGTCTGGCCAATCTGATCGATTCCGCCTCCAAGCAGGAACCATCGAACGGTTATCCGCCGTACAATATCGAACAGCTCGGCGAGAATGATTACCGCATTGAGCTGGCGGTTGCCGGATTCGGCGAAGACGACCTGACCGTCGAGGTCCAGGAAAACGTGCTGACCGTTTCGGGCCGCAAGGCCGAGCGCAGTGAAGACGAAGACGGCCCCCGCTATGTTCATCGCGGCATTGCCGAGCGCGCCTTCGAGCGCCGTTTCCACCTCGCTGACCACGTCAATGTGGAAGGCGCTGAGCTGAAGAACGGCCTGCTCGCCATCCAGCTGCAGCGTGAAATCCCGGAAGCGGCCAAGCCGCGCCGGATCGCGATATCCGGCAGCCAGCCCTCGGCCAAGGTGATCGAGGGCCGAAAGTCGAAAGCCGCCTGATCCCCGGCTTTTGCTAACCCTGACGTAAACGCCTTTCCCTTCAAGGCGTGGCGCGCGCTCCCGGCCTCCCCCGCCGGGGGCGCGTTGCGTTTCTGGCCAGGATCAGGCTGCGTCGAGATCGACTGCGCCGTCTGCGGCTCCGATGTCCTCGCGGAACCGGCTGCCGATCTTCGTACCGGTGAAGCAGGACCCGGTGAACAGCGCCTTGCGCACGTCCGCCCCGTTCATCTTGGAATAGGAAAAGTCTGCGCCTGTCCCTTTAAGGTGACGCAGGTCGGCACCCCGCATGTCGGCATAGCGGACCTTGGCCGCGGCCAGCGAGGCGGGTAGCAGTCGGTCTGCCGCCAGAAGAAGCGGGCCGAGCTTGCAATCGCGCATGTCGGCATTGTTCAACCGGGCACCCGTCAGGTCCGCGCCGCGAAGGTCGGCTCCCCGGAGGCAGGCCATCCGCAGATCCGCGCGTTCGAGCTTGGCCCCTTGCAGCTGCGCACCTTCCAGGTCGATTCCGTAAAGTGTTGCGCCGCGCGCCTGAAATGCAGTGAGTGTCTTTCCGGCCAACGAGCGCAGTCCCCGCATGTCGGCTCCGTCAAACACGGACGGCTTGCCTTTCGCGCCGTTGGTTTCGCACCACAGCATGTGCGCCGCGATCAGATCGGCGACGGGTTCGTCCAGCTGGCTGACATCTTCACCGACAATCTCGTCTGTCAGGGCCCCGGTCCGGTCCGCTCCGTCCAGCCGGGCCATGCGAAGATTGGTTCCGACCAGAATGGAATCAGTCATGTCCGCATCGGTCAGGTCGGCCCCGGACATGTCGGCACCTTCCAGATTGGCCCCCGAGAAACAGGTGGCCCGAAGGTTCGCACGGACCAGACGCGTTCCCATCATCATGGCGTCAGTAAAATCGGCCTTCTGTGCGGCGACGCCGGCCATTTTCGCGCGCGACAAATTGGCCCCGGTGAAATTCGCGGTTTCCATTTCACCGGCCCGCTTTTCATGGCTCAGCTTGGCCAGGCCATGGACCTTGTCGACCTGGGCGATCGTGCCCTCGCGCAAATCCGTTTCCGACAGGTCTGCGCCGGTCAGGTCCGCGCCGCGCAGGATCGCCCCGCGCATGTCGGCCCGGCGCAGGGACGCCCCGCCGAGGATCGACCGGCGGAGGTCTGCGCCAAAGAAGCTGGCGCTGTTGAGCGTGCAGCCCGACAGATCGGCACTGACCAGGACCGCACCGGTAAAGTCAGCGTCAGACAGGTCCCGCCCGGCGAAATTCAGGCCTTCGGCAAGGCAATAGGCGAAAGATGCCCGCGCGCCGCCGCCTCGACCCGACCACAGGCGTTCGTGACGGTCGCAAATTGCGTCGACCATCTCCTGGGTCAGCTTTTTGTAGACAATGCCACGTTCGTTCATGCCGGTTCTCGCGCGCGGGACTCCGCCCGCATGGAGATCTAATCTGCCAAAACAGGGTTAACGGCCCGTTGTCACTGAATCGGCGTCATAATCGGCCAATCCGGCCTCTCTCAGGGCGCGCGCGGCGGCGCTGTCCGGTTGTGCCCGGACCCGGGTCAGCCCGTCCCGACCGAGCCCGAGCAGGACGGTGTGCGGATCGCCATCGAGCCGTGCAGGCAGGTCGGCATCGTACCTGCGCGGTTCGGGATCGATGCCGACATAGGGAAGCCCGGTTTCAAGGCGTTTGAAGAACCCGCGATTGAGGGTTTCGGCTTCGTGTTGGCGCAATCCGGTTTCGACCGCGATCCCGGCTGCCTCCAGACGGGCGATACCCTTGCCAGCCACCTGCGGGAAAGGGTCCGTGCAGGCGACGACCACCCGCGCCACGCCCGCGGCGATCAGGGCCTCCACGCAGGGCGGGGTCTGGCCGGTATGGGCGCAGGGTTCCAGCGTGACATAAGCCGTTGCTCCTTCAGCCTCGCCACCCGCCATGCTCAGGGCAATGGCCTCGGCATGGGGGCGCCCGCCAGGCGCGGTCGCCCCGAAACCGACCACCCGCTCGTCACGAACCAGCACGCACCCCACAGAGGGGTTTGGCGCTGTCGTGCCCAGTCCGGCCTCCGCCAGCGCCAACGCGGCATCCATAAAGCGAAGGTCGGCGTGTTCCGTCACGAAAGGGCGGGGATGGGCTGGGCGCGATCCGTGTCGAGATATCGGGCATCGATCGGCTGGCGGCCCTTGGCGTCGAGCTCGATCAGGAGCGGGTTCCCGGTGGGAATTTCCGCCTTCACGATGTCCTCCGGAGAGACATCGAAGAGGAGTTTGACGATGGCGCGCAGGGAATTGCCGTGCGCGGCGACAAGGATGTCGTCGCCGGACGCCAGATGCGGCGCAATCGCCTCACGCCAGTAGGGCAGGACGCGTTCGAGCGTCGTAGCCAGGGATTCGCTGTCGGGCAGGACTTCGGGCGGCAAACCGGCATAACGGGCATCGAAGCGGGGATGGCGTTCGTCATCCGCGCCGAGCGGCGGTGGCGGAATGTCATAACTGCGCCGCCAGATCTTCACCTGTTCCTCGCCGTGCTTGGCGCGCGTCTCGTCCTTGTCGAGCCCGGTCAGTCCGCCGTAATGGCGCTCATTGAGCCGCCAGGTCTTGTCCACCGGGATCCAGACCCGTTCCAGCTGCTCAAGCGACAGCCACAGCGTCCTGATGGCGCGTGTCAGCATGGAGGTATGCGCGCGGACCGGTGCGATGCCCTCCGCCTTCATCAGGTCGCCGGCACGCCGGGCTTGCGCTTCGCCCTCGGCGGTAAGGTTCACATCGACCCAGCCGGTGAACCGGTTCTGGAGATTCCACTCGCTCTGCCCGTGGCGCAAAAGGATGAGGCGGGTCATGCAAACTCCCTGATATCTGGCCCGGTCCTGCGATAGCCCGCGTGCCGGAGGGGGGCAAGATGCGATTGACCGCGCCGGCGCGCCTTCCGCTCGCCGCCCGCCCCCGTTAAAGAGAACACAGAGACCCGCGACAGGACACGCCATGACGCCGAAACAATCCCAGGACGCTGCCCGCCGCGTGATCGCGCTGGAACGAGACGGCCTCGACCGTTTGGCCAGCTCGATTGATGATCGCTTCTCGGCCGTCGTCGATCTCGTCCGCGCGGTGAAGGGACGACTGGTGTGTGCCGGGGTCGGAAAATCCGGACATGTCGCACGCAAGATCGCCGCGACCCTGGCGTCGACCGGTACACCGGCCCAGTTCGTCCACCCCACCGAGGCCAGCCATGGCGATCTCGGGATGATCACGCCGGACGATGCGGTTCTCGCCTTGTCAAAGTCGGGCGAGACCAGCGAGCTGGGGGACCTGATGGCCTATTGCCGGCGGTTCTCGACACCGCTGATCGCGATGACGGCAGGACAGGAGTCCATGCTGGCGCGCGCCGCCGATTATCACCTCTTCATTCCCGACGCCGAGGAAGCCTGCGGCGAGACCCGCGCCCCGACGACCTCCACGACGCTGATGATGGCGCTCGGTGACGCCCTCGCCGTGGCTCTGATCGAGGCGCGCGGCTTCACGGCTGGCGATTTCAAGACCTACCATCCCGGCGGCACGCTAGGCGCGGCCTTGATGACGGTGTCCGACCTGATGCATTCCGGGGACGGGCTGCCCCTGACCGGGGAAGCCACCGCCATGGGCGACGCCGTTGCCATCATGACCGAAAAGGGGCTGGGCTGTGTTGGCGTCACCGGCGCGGACGGGACGCTGACCGGGATGATCACCGACGGTGATATCCGCCGCCATATCGCGTCGGACCTGCCCGCGCGTGCCGCCCTGGACGTGATGACCAGCCAACCGAAAACGGTCGGACCGGATACGCTCGCGGCGGATGCGCTGCGCCTGATGACCGCCGGGAGCGTCAAAATCACCCAGCTGTTCGTGGTCGATGCCGGCGGACGACCGCTCGGCCTCCTGCATATCCATGACCTGTTGAAAGCGGGCCTGAAATAGCCCTTCAGCCGGCGCGGTAGACGTCCATGACCTCGGCGATGTCGCCGATGGCGCGTGCCCGGCCCTGGTCGAGCCAGAGGGCCCGGTTGCAGGACCGCTCGATCAGCTCCGCGTTGTGGCTGGCAAGTACGACAATGCCGGCGGCACCCACCAGGGATTTCATCCGCGCCTGCACCTTCTTTCCGAAAGCCTCGTCCCCGGCCCCGATCCATTCGTCAAGCAACAGGATTTCCGGATCGAAGGCGGTCGCGATGGCGAAGTTGAGCCGCATCGCCATGCCCGAGGAATAGGTCCGGACCGGCAGCTTGATGTAATCACCCAGCTCGGCGAAGTCGGCGATCTCTTCGACCCGCGCTTCGGCTTCGCGCCGCGACAGGCCGCTGATCAGCCCGCGCAGGATGATGTTGCGCTCGCCGGTCGCCTCGATCCGCATCCCCAGGCCGATATTAAGCAGGGCCGCAACCCGCCCGTCGATCTCGACCGTGCCGTCATGGGGCGGGAAAATACCGGCCAGCACACGCAAGAGCGTGGATTTTCCCGATCCGTTGCGGCCGATAATGCCAAGACGGTCACCGCGCTCAAGCGTGAAACTGATGTCGTCCAGTGCCTGGACATAGCGGCCGCCGAACCGCGCCTGTTTCAGCTGCGCTGTCCCGTCGGGCGTCTCCAGGCCCTTCTCTGACGAGAAGACCGGATAGCGCAGGCTGACGGCGTCGAGGGCAATCCGTGTCATGGCGTCAGAACCAGAAGGCGAGGCGGCGGCGGAACAGGGCGAAGACGGTAAAGGCGACCGCGCCGAACGCCACGGTCATGCCGAGCACGACCATCCAGCTATGGACGGGGATGACACCATCAATGATCGGCGCGCGGAAGATATCGATGAAATAGGTGAAGGGATTCCACCACAGCCATCCCTGCAGGTCGCCGACCTGTTCGGGCGTCCAGATCAGTGGGGTGAGGAAGAACAGGACCCGCATCAGCGTCTGCACCAGCTGGGAGACGTCGCGATAGCGCATGCAGATTACGCCGAGCAGCATGTGCGCAAAGACGGCATTGACCAGATAGATGCCGAAGGCCGGCAGGGCCATCAGTGCGACCGGCTCGATCGGATGCCGGACCGCCAGGAGAACCACGATCGCCACGATGGCGCTGTAGAAAAAGACCAGACAGTCGCGCGCAATGCTCTCGTAGATAAAGACTGACACCGGCAGCCGGAGCCCCAGCAGCCAGTTTTCCGAATTGATGAAGGCGGTACAGCTGTCCACCACCACTGAATTCATGAACTGCCAGGCGAGAAATCCGACCGTCACATAGACGGCGAACCATTCAATCGGCGAGGCGATCAGTTGGCCGAAAATGGCAACCTTGGCGGCAACGAAAACGGCATAGGAAATGGTGAGCCACGCCAGGCCGAACAGGGTCCGGCGGAACCGTTGGCGCATGTCGTCATGGGCCAGCGCGACCCACAGCTCACGCCGCGCAAAACCCTCCAAGAGATCGCGCCAGGCGGCCGCAAACAGCCCGCCCGTCCCGATCCGGCGGGTGGCTGTCCGCATCGGCTCTGCGGGCGCGGCTTTCGTGCCCGCCATGCTGTCGCTATCGTCTAAACTCATTGACGGCTCCGTGCCGGGATCGGTAGACGGTTTTGGCAACGTCCTCAACTCGCGTTGCAGGATATGCGCCGTGGCGCGCCCGACCGGTCCGGGGCCGGTGACCCTGCCGGCCCGTCCGGCGAAGAAAGGAATTGCTGATGCGTATCGCGATGATCGGAACCGGCTATGTAGGGCTGGTTTCCGGAGCCTGTTTTGCCGATTTCGGCCATCACGTCACCTGCATCGACAAGAATGACGAAAAGGTCGCCATGCTGCGCAGTGGTGGCGTGCCGATCTACGAGCCGGGGCTCGATCTGCTGGTGCAGCGCAATGTCCGCGAGGGACGGTTGGAATTCGCCACCGACCTGACCGATGCCGTGCGCGACGCCGATGCGGTCTTTATTGCCGTCGGCACGCCGTCCCGGCGCGGCGATGGCCATGCCGATCTCACCTATGTCTATACCGCTGCCGAGGAAATCGCTGCGGCGATGGACGGCTATACGGTGGTGGTCAACAAGTCGACCGTGCCCGTCGGCACCGGAGACGAAGTCCAGGACATTATCGCGAAGGCGCGGCCCGATGCCGAATTCGCCGTCGTGTCCAACCCCGAGTTCCTGCGCGAGGGTGCGGCCATTGACGACTTCAAGCGCCCGGACCGGGTCGTTGTCGGTGCGGAAACGGAAAAGGCCCGTACGGTGATGCGGGAAATCTACCGCCCGCTTTTCCTCAACGAGACTCCGATCCTCTTCACCTCGCGGCGGACCTCGGAACTGATCAAGTATGCCGCCAACGCCTTCCTGGCGATGAAGATCACCTTCATCAACGAGATGGCGGATCTGTGCGAGCAGGTTGGCGCGAACGTCCAGGAAGTCGCCCGCGGCGTCGGTCTCGATAACCGGATCGGATCAAAATTCCTCAATGCCGGGCCGGGCTATGGCGGGTCCTGCTTCCCGAAGGATACACTGGCCCTGACGCGCACCGCGCGCGAAGCCGGAGCTCCGGCCCGCCTGATCGAGACCACGGTCGAGATCAACGACACGCGCAAGCGCGCCATGGCCGACAAGATCGTCAAGGCCATGGGCGGCGACGTGTCAGGCAAGACGATTGCCGTGCTCGGCCTGACCTTCAAACCGAACACGGACGATATGCGCGACGCGCCGTCGCTGGACATCATTCCCGCGCTGCAAAAGGCGGGCGCGAAGATCCGCGCCTTTGACCCGGCCGGCCGCCACGAGGCCGAAAAACTCCTCACCGATGTCGAGTTCACCTCCGGACCTTACCTCTGCGCCGAAGGCGCGGATGCACTCGTCATCATCACCGAGTGGAACGAATTCCGCGCGCTGGCCCTCGACCGGCTGAAGGACGCCATGTCCGGAAAGGTCATGGTCGATCTGCGCAATATCTACACGCCCGACGACGTGCGCTCGCACGGATTCGACTATGTCAGCGTGGGCCGCTAACCGTTCAGGACGAAACTCATGACCGATACGCCGCGCGCGGACATCGCGCCGAACAGCTGGGAATTCGAGACGCAAGCCCTCGTCAAACCGACCGGCTTTCGCGAATACGATGCGCGCTGGTGGTTCGGCACGCCGGGATCGGACAAGGCCCCCGAGCTCAATCTCTATGGCGTTCAGGCGCTGGGCCTGGGGCTGGGCACGTTGATCCACGAGCTGGGCATCGAGCCGAAAATCGTCGTCGGTCACGACTTCCGGTCCTATTCGCTCAGCGTGAAACAGGCGCTCGAAGTCGGCCTGATGACGGCAGGCATCGAGGTTCACGATATCGGCCTCGCTCTGTCACCGACCGCCTATTTCGCCCAGTTCGATCTGGATATTCCGTGCGTCGCCATGGTCACGGCCAGCCACAACAATAATGGCTGGACCGGTGTGAAGATGGGCGTGGAGCCGCCCCTGACGTTCGGACCGGACGAGATGGGCCGTCTGAAGACCATCGTGCTCGACGGTCTGGGCCAGGCCCGCGACGGCGGTGGTTATGTTCGTGAAACCGGCGTCGCGGAGCGGTATCTCGCTGATCTCGCCTCGGGCACCAGGTTGACCCGCAAGCTGCGCGTCGTCGCGGCCTGCGGTAATGGCACGGCCGGAGCGTTCGCGCCAAAGGCGCTGGAAGCCATGGGCGCGGAGGTGATTCCGCTCGATTGCGAGCTGGACCACTCCTTCCCGCGCTACAATCCGAACCCGGAAGACATGAAAATGCTTCACGCCGTGCGCGATGCGGTCCTGGAGCACAAGGCCGATATCGGTCTGGCCTTTGATGGCGATGGCGACCGCTGCGGCGTTGTCGACAATGAGGGCGAGGAGATTTTCGCCGACAAGGTCGGCCTGATGCTGGCGCGCGATCTGTCGGCCATCTACCCGTCAGCGACCTTCGTCGTCGACGTGAAGTCGACCGGGCTATTCCTCACCGATCCGGTGCTGAAGGAAAACGGGGCCAAGACGATCTACTGGAAGACCGGCCACTCCTACATCAAGCGCAAGTCGAAAGAGGCGGGCGCGCTCGCCGGTTTCGAGAAGTCCGGCCATTTCTTCATGCAACCGCCCGTGGGCCGGGGCTATGACGATGGCCTGGTTGCCGGGCGCGCCGTGCTGGAAATGCTGGATCGCAATCCGGACAAGACGATGGCCGACCTGCGCCGCGCGCTTCCGGAAAGCTTCTCGTCGCCAACCATGTCGCCGAAATGTACCGACGAGGAGAAATACGCCGTCGTCGACAAGATCGCCGCAGAGTATGCGACCGTCGCCGAGAGTGGCCAAACCATTGCTGGGCGAAAGATCGCCGAGACGATCACCGTCAATGGTGTCCGCTTCATTCTGGAAGATGGGGCGTGGGGCCTGGTGCGGGCGTCATCGAACACGCCCAATCTCGTGATCGTGGTGGAAAGCCCGAATTCAGCCGAGGACATGAAGGCGATCTTCGCCGATATCGAGGCCCGGCTGGCCAGACATCCCGAAGTCGGCGAGTTCGATCAGAAAATCTGATCAGCCCTGGTATTCCGGCGTGCGGACGATCAAACCGTCGAGATCGGCGGTCACCTTGATCTGGCAGGACAGGCGCGAATTGTCTTCCACGCCATCGGCGAAATCGAGCATGGATTCCTCCATGGCCGACCGCGTGCCGGTCTTTTCCCGCCAGGCCTCATCGACATAGACGTGGCAGGTGGCGCAGGCGCATGCTCCGCCGCAATCGGCATCGATTCCGGGGATAAGATTGCGCACAGCGCCTTCCATGACCGAGAGCCCGTCGGCAACTTCGACCTGATGCTCGGTCCCGTCGTGTTCGATATAGGTAATCTTGGCCATGTCTCTCATCGGGTAGGGGAAATTGCGCGGTAAGCCCGTGAGAACAGGCTTACGCGCTCAAAGTCAAGAATGCGGGGCCGTTGCGGCGGCTTATTTGGCCAGCGCGGGCGTGTCGGCAGCCGCAGCAGCGCGTTCCACGACGCCCGCCACGTCATCGGCAACGCGCGTGATCAGGTCCGCATCCTCGCCTTCGGTCATCACGCGGATGACAGGCTCGGTACCCGACGGCCGGACCAGCAGGCGGCCTTTGCCATTGAGCGCACGAGTGGCCTCGGTGATCGCGGCCTGGACCGCTTCTGATCCCATGGGCGATGCTGCGCTGAAACGGACATTGCGCTGGGCCTGAGGGGCCGGCTTGTAGAGAGACATGATTTCGCTCACCGGGCGGTCGCGCGTGACACGCGAGGCGAGAACCTGCAGCGCGGCCACGATGCCGTCGCCGGTCATCGAATGCTCGGTCAGGATGATGTGTCCCGACGGCTCTCCGCCGACATTGTAGCCGCCGGCGCGCATCTCGGCGACGACGTGGCGGTCACCAACCGGCGTACGGACCAGCTTGATCGACTTGGACTCGAGATACTGTTCGAAACCGAGATTGGACATGATCGTACCGACCAGCGTGTTGCTGGCCAGCGAGCCGTCGGCGGCCTTGTCGGTCGCGATGCGGGCAAGGATCTGGTCGCCGTCAACGACCTCGCCGCGCTCATTGACAATAATGACGCGGTCGCCATCCCCGTCCAGCGCAATGCCGATATCGGCACCGGTTTCCTTGACCTTGTCGATCAGGGCCTGGGGCTTGGTTGAACCGCAGTCGAGATTGATGTTGAGCCCGTTCGGGTTGACCCCGATCGTGGTGATGTCAGCGCCGAGCTCCCACAGCAATTCAGGGGCAACGCGATAGGCCGCACCATTGGCGCAGTCGATCACGACCTTCAGCCCGTCAAGGCGCAGGCCGCGCGGGAAGGAGGATTTGACCACTTCAACATAGCGGCCCTTGGCGTCCTCGAAATGACGCAGCCGGCCAATGCCGGCGGCGTCCACCGCCATGTCCGCATTGCGGTCGTCCATCAGCTTTTCGAGCGAGAGTTCGGCGTCGTCGGGCAGTTTGAATCCGTCCGGGCCGAACAGCTTGATGCCATTGTCTTCAAAACCATTGTGCGACGCCGTGATCATCACGCCGAGATCGGCGCGCATGGACCGGGTCAGCAGGGCCACGGCCGGCGTCGGGCAGGGACCCAGGCTGCGGACATTCATGCCCGCCGCCGTGAAGCCCGCAACAAGCGCGGACTCGATCATGTAGCAGGACCGCCGTGTGTCCTTGCCCAGGACAACGGAATGGCGGTGTTCACCGCGGCGAAAATAGGTCCCGGCCGCCATTCCGAGGCGGACCGCGACGTCCGGAGTCATCGGATTTACGTTGGCACGGCCCCGGATTCCGTCCGTTCCAAAATAACGCTTCATTACACCCCCCAATGCGGATAAGACGCCGCTGGCTCAGGCGTTGCAGGGAACGCGCCAAGCGATAGCCTTTCCTGTGGATATCGTTTACATCCGCGGGAGACGGACGTCCATCACCCGAAATGATTATCCTCAATGGGGTTAACGGCAGAAACATGTGTGGAATCATTGGAATTGCGGGCACCGGCCCGACGTCGGAGCGGCTGATCGAGGGCCTGCGCCGGCTGGAATACCGCGGTTATGACTCGGCGGGTATCGCGGTCGTTGCGGGGGACGGCATCGAACGCCGCCGGGCGGAAGGTAAGCTCAAGAATCTCGAGCAGGTTCAACGGGATGACCCTATTGACGGCGTAACGGGGATTGCCCACACGCGCTGGGCTACTCACGGTCGTCCGACGACAGACAATGCGCATCCGCATACGGCAGGTGTGGTGGCAATTGTCCACAACGGCATCATCGAGAATTTCAAGGAATTGCGCAACGCGCTCGAAAGCGCGGGATGTGTATTTGTGACCGAGACGGATTCCGAGGTCATCGCCCACCTGGTCCAGGCCAAACTCAAGATCGGCATGGATGCCCAGTCGGCGTTTGGCGAGGCCATCCGTGAATTGCGCGGGGCTTTCGCCGTCGCTGCAATCATGGCCGACCTGCCCGACCACGTTTTCGCCGCGCGCAAGGGCAGCCCCCTGGCCGTGGGCATCACCGAGGATGAAACCTTTGTCGGGTCCGACTCCATGGCGCTCGCCCCGTTTACGCGGAAGGTGATCTATCTCGAAGAGGGTGACTGGTGTGTCGCCACGCCCGGCGAGGTCCGCATTTTCAACGAGGCGGGCGAGGCCGCGAACCGGGAGATCACGATCTCCAGCGCCACCGCTGATCTGGTCGACAAGGCCGGCCGCCGCCACTTCATGGAAAAGGAAATCCACGAACAGCCTGAATCCGTGGCCCGGACCCTGTCGCAATATATCAGCGCGGTGGACGAGGGCTTCACCTTCCCCGCTGGCGAGCTCGGCCTGAAGAATGCCGACCGCCTGATCGCGGTCGCCTGCGGCACGGCGTTTTATGCCGGCGCGACAGCGAAATACTGGTTCGAGCGCTATGCGCGCCTGGCGGTCGAAGTCGATATCGCGTCGGAGTTCCGCTACCGCCAGCCGGCCCTGCCGCAGAATGGCGCGGCGCTTTTCGTATCCCAGTCCGGCGAGACCGCCGATACGCTGGCCGCCTTGCGCCACTGCAAGGAAAACGGCGTCCGCACCATCGGTGTGGTCAACGTTCCTGAGTCCTCCATTGCCCGTGAAGCCGACGTTCACCTGCGCACGCTGGCGGGTCCGGAAATCGGTGTGGCCTCGACCAAGGCCTATACCGCCCAGCTCTCCGCGTTGGCCTGCATTGCGCTGGCGGCCGGGGCGAGCCGCGGCGTGATGACCGCCGAAGAGACGGCCGACAAGGTTCGCCACCTCCTCGAAATCCCGCGTCTCATTAATGAGGTGATGCAGGTCGAGCCGAAGATCGAGGAACTGGCCCGGGCGCTGACCCGGCACAAGGACGTGCTCTATCTCGGCCGGGGACAATTCTTCCCGCTAGCCATGGAAGGCGCGCTGAAGCTGAAGGAAATCGCCTATATCCACGCGGAAGGTTATGCTGCCGGTGAGCTGAAGCACGGCCCCATTGCCCTCATCGAGGAAGGCACGCCGGTTATCGTCACCGCGCCCTGGGATGAGCTGTTCGAAAAGACAATTTCCAACGTTCAGGAAGTGGCTGCCCGCGGAGCAGACGTGACGCTGATCACCGACGCCAAGGGGGCGGGACTGGCCGGAGACGGATACAATGTCGTCGTGATGCCTACCTGCGATCCGATTGCCCAGCCCATCGTTGCGGCGATCCCGCTGCAGTTGCTCGCCTATCACACGGCGGTCTTCATGGGCACGGATGTCGACCAACCGCGCAATCTCGCCAAGTCGGTGACGGTCGAATAGGCCGTTAGCCGTTCAACGCGTTCAGCGTATCGATCACCCCGGCCATGGCCATGACGTGGTCGGTCGCGTCCGGTTCCCGCCGGTCCTGCCGGCCGGGACGGACCGCCAGTAGCCGCTCGGCGTCGGGCCGGTCGTCGCGATCAATCGCCGGCCGCCAAGGGCCATCACCAACCGGGATGATGGCCGCGCCCGACGCCCTGTATTCGGCGTATTTGCCCGGTGGGACCGGCGCATTGGGAGCCGCAGCGACCAGGAGCGCATCCGCCCCGGCCTGCATCGCGAGAGCTGTCTCCAGAGGCACCACGCCATGAAGGATTATCGCGTCACTGGCTGGTGAGGCTTCGATGCGCGCGGCTTCGTCCTCGCGCAGCCGCCCGGCGAGATGCAGGCGCAACTCCGGTTTCCGGGCATGGGCGGCCTCGAAGGCGGTCAGCAGAGGGTCTATCGAGACGTCCGGGTCCGACATCTTGAAGCTGCCGGTGTGCACCAGGTGCGGTCCGGGGCCCTCGAAAGCGTAGGGCTCGGCGGCGGGCATGACGAAATGGGCCAGCACGCCGGTTTTCGCGTGCGGTGCATAACCGGCATATTCCTTGGCAATCAGGTCATTGACCGCAAAGACGGCGCTGGCGCGGGCCAGCATCGCGCGCGCCTGGCGCGCCTCGATCGCCCGCCGGACCGGATTGTCCCGCTGCTTGCGGAAGGGCCGCACCAGCCAGTGGTCGCGGGCATCAACCGCCCATCGCGCATCCGGCCAGTGTTTCAACAGCAGCGGCCCGGCAGCATGAACCGACTCTGGCGGGCTGGTGGTAATGATCCAGTCGGGCGTGAACGGGCAGGTCTCACTGGCCAGGCGTGCAGCGCGGCGCGTCCAGCGGATATCCGGATCAGGCCAGAGCAGGAGGTTGCGGGCATGATCGCGCAGGCCCGGCTTGCCGGGCAGTGCGGTGGAGGGATCGCGGAAGGCGTGGGGCTCGGCTGACCCGGTTAGGTCAGCGGGGATATCCGGCGCGACGGTAAAGACCTCAACGCCGTTTGCTTCCAGCCCCTTGGCCCAGAGATAGGGCCGCCGCGCCCCGCCGGTGACGGCAGGCGGGAAATGGCGCGCGATGAGCAAAACCCTCATGGGCGGCATGAATAGACCGGTTGGGGGGCGGTTGTCGCGCCCCCCGTCAATCCGGTGTTACGCCTTGACGATTTTCTCGCCGTATTCGGAGGCGTGCATGTGGCAGGCATTGCGGGTGTCGACCACGAACGGCACGCTTTCGAGCAGCACGTGATAATCGACATTGTCGTGGTCGGTGGCGACCAGCGCGGCGTCGTAGCCTTTCAGCACGTCCGGCGTCCAGTCGACCGACTTGCGCCCGGCATATTCGGGGTGGTCGCGGTCATAGGGGACGACCGGGATATAGGGGTCGTAGAAATCGACCTTGGCACCACGCGCCTCGAGCATTTCCACCAGCGTCAGCGACGGGCTTTCGCGCATGTCATCGACGTTTTTCTTGTAGGCGAGGCCGACAAGCAGGACTTTTGCGCCCTTGATGGATTTCTCCAGGCGGTTGGACAACTCGGCGGCGACCGCGTCCACGACCATGCCCGGCATGTTGGCGTTGATCTCGCCGGACAGCTCGATGAAGCGGGTCGTCATGCCGAATTCACGCGCCTTCCAGGACAGGTAGAAGGGGTCAATCGGGATGCAGTGTCCACCAAGGCCCGGGCCCGGGTAGAAGGCCATGAAGCCGAACGGCTTGGTGTCAGCCGCGCGGATCACTTCCCACACGTCAATATCCATCGCGCCGTAGATCGTCTTCAGCTCGTTGACGAGCGCGATGTTGACGGCACGGAAGATGTTCTCGGTCAGCTTGACCGCCTCGGCGGTGCGCACATCGCTGACCGGGACGACCTGGGGCACGATGGCCGAGTAGATCGCGACGGCCATACGGCTTTCCGCGGCGGTGTCGGCACCCACGACTTTCGGGATCGTCGAGGTTTCAAACTTCGGATTGCCCGGATCTTCGCGTTCCGGGCTGTAGGCGATGGCGAAATTCTCGCCGGCCTTCAGTCCGCTCAGCTTCTCCAGGATTGGCTGCATAACTTCGTCGGACGTGCCCGGATAGGTTGTCGACTCCAGGATCACGATCTGGCCTTCGCGCAGGCGCTTGCCGATTTCCTCGGTCGAGGAGACGACATAGGACAGGTCGGGATCGCGGTGCTTGTCGAGTGGCGTCGGCACGCAGATCAGGATGGCATCCGGCTCGTTGAGGCGATCAAGATCGGTGGTCGCCTCAAAGCGGCCGGTTTCCCGCATCACGGCTACGGAATTGTCCGAGATGTGCTTGATGTAGGACTTGCCGGCGTTCAGCTTTTCGACCTTGTCCTCGCTGACATCGAACCCGATGACGTGGAACCCCTGGCGGCAATAGGCCTGGGCGAGCGGCAGGCCGACATAGCCCAGCCCCATAACGCCAACGACCAGGGTCCGGTCGGCCGCTTTCTTCTCGAAAGCGTCCGCGAGTTTGATCATGGCGGGGGTGTCCGCCTTGGGATGCGCAATCATGTTCGTGTCCTTGGAGGTCATGCCTTATCCGTTAAAGCTGCGCACAGCGGCGATAACGCGGTCCTGGGTGTCTTCGTCGAGATAGGGGTGCATAGGCAGCGAGATCACGCGCTCGGCTTTCGCTTCCGAGACCGGCAGGCCGCCCGGGCCGACCGGATAGACGCTGTAGATGTCCTGCTTGTGGATCGGGATCGGGTAATAGACCGCCGACGGGATGCCCTGCGCCTTCAGGTGCGCGGCCAGACCGGCGCGGTCGTCGTGTTCGATCGTGTACTGCGCCCAGACCGAGACGCCGCCGTCAATCATTGCCGGGACGGACGCGACATGGTCGGCCAGATGTTGGTTGTAACGCGACGCAACGCGATTGCGGGCCTCGATCTCGTCGGCAAAGATCGCCAGCTTCTCGATCAGGATCGCGGCCTGGATGGTGTCGAGGCGCGAATTCACGCCGATCCGCGTGTTCAGGTATTTCGGGTCGTGTTCGAAGGAGCGGCCTTCGACATCGCTCTTGGTCGCCTTGCCGTGGACGTGCAGCGAATCCATGATTTCGTGCAGCTCGGCATCATTGGTCAGTACCGCACCGCCATCGCCATAGCAGCCCAGCGGCTTGGCCGGGAAGAAGGAGGTGGTGACCGCGTCGGCCCACTCACTCGGATGCTTGCCGCCCAGCGTGCAGCCGAACCCTTGCGCGGAGTCGGCGATGAGCTTCAGCCCGTGCTTCTTCGCGATGGCCGAGATTTCCGGGTAGTTGGCCGGCTGGCCGAACAGGTCGACCGCGATCACAGCCTTCGGCGTGAGCTTGCCTTCCGCCTTGATCATTTCGATCGCGGCCTCGAGATGGGCCGGGTCCATGTTGTAGGTCGCCGGGTCGATGTCGACGAAGACCGGCGATGCGCCGACGAGCGGGACAACTTCGCCGGTCGCGGCAAAGGTGAAGGACGGGCAGAACACGGCGTCGCCGGCCTTCACGCCCCACGCCATCAGCGGCAGGACGAGGGCGTCGGTGCCGTTGCCGCAGCCGAGCGCGTGCTTCGCGCCGGAAAAGGCCGCGAGCTGGTCTTCGAAGGCCGAGACCTCCGGACCGTTGATGTATTTTCCTTCGGCGACGACTTTGAGAACCGCTGCGTCGATTTTGTCGGCGATGCGGGCGCGCTGGGCCTGGAGGTCGATGAACTGCATGGGTGTCGGGTCCTGTTGTCTGTCCGCTCGGTTTGGCGGGGTTTTGCCCGCGTTGTGTGCATCGTTTGTGACGGTTGCGCTAGAAAAGGCAGATCACAGATGATGTCAAAGGATTTGCGTGTGTGATTTCAGTCTTTTGACGCTTTCAGAAGAACATCGAGCACGCGCAGTGCCTCGTCCGCATCGGTCAGGGCAGGGTGATCGCCTGCACAGGCCGACAGGAAGTGCGCACATTCGGTCTTCAGCGGCTCGTCATCGCCATAAGGGATCGGCTCGGCGTCGGCCTTGGACGGCGCTGGCTCGCGGCCCGATGTATCGATCGAGTGGCGGTAGAGACGCAGCTTCTGGGCCGGATCGTTCTGGGAATCCTCGAACACGGCCATGCCGGTTTCGCCGACGACGATCAGGCGATGTTCCTTGAACGGATGCAGCCAGCTGGCAAAGACGTGGGCGCGGCCGCCGCCCGGGAAGGTCATGTCGAGCCGGCACTCGTCTTCGATGCCGTCGGTCACGAAAGCCCCGCCCGTGCCGGTCACGGTATCCGGCGCCTCACCGAACAGGGCGAGCAGCATCGACACGTCGTGCGGCGCAAAGCTCCACAGCGCGTTTTCCTCGACCCGGAACTTGCCGAGCGAGCAGCGGTGCGAATAGGCGTAGCGCAGCTTGCCGAGACCGCCGCCCAGGACGAATTCGCGCAATGCGACGAAAGCCGGGTGGTATTGCAGCAGGTGGCCGACCATCAGGACCTTGCCGGCTTTCTCGCCCGCGGCCTTCATGCGGTTGCCTTCTTCCATGGTCATGGAAATCGGCTTTTCCACGAAGACGTGCTTGCCTGCTTCGAACGCCTTGACCGCAAGATCGGCATGAAGCTCGGCCGGGGCCGCGATCACCACTGCGTCGACGTCATCGCTGGCAATGGCTTCATCGAAACTGAGCGCCTTGACCGAATACTGGTCAGCGAACTGTTTCGCGACCTCGGCACGCGGGTCGACCACGGCAGTCAGCGCACCCAGTTCAGCGAAATTCCGGACGTGGTTCTTGCCCCAGTGCCCGCAGCCGACAACCGCTACCTTGACGTCGCTCATGAACAATTTCTCCGCTTGAAACCCGGCGTTGCAGATTGTGCGCCGCAGCATAAGCGGCTTGTCTTGGGCGCGCGTATATAGGCTCCTGCCTTCGGGGTAAAGCGTACTCGCCCCTCAGGCGGATCGCGCTTCCACAGACAATGTCTTCAGGCTCTCGGGCAAGACAAGGTTGAACGCTTTTTCCAGAACGGCGACTTCGCGGCCCGAGGCTGGACGAAGCGCGCAGAAGACCGCTGAGGCAGCGGCCTGTGGGGCGTATCGGGAGATCTTCGACAGGGCTGACAGGTGGAAATATTCGTCCGATGAAGACCGGAAGAAGGCCTGCTTGTCCTCGACACTCCACGCAAACAGCGTGCTGTGCCCGAACAGCTTGATCGGCCAGCGCCGTGACAGGTCGAGCCGGATGCCGCCGTCCAGCCCCCTGGAAATCGCTGCTTCGATCTTGCGCGCGTCCTTCGCGGCCATTTTTACCGTATGCCCGGCCGCCGGCACGCCCGGGTCGGCGGGCTCGCCGATCAAGGCAAGAAAGTCGTCCTCAAGGACGGGGCGGACGTGAAAGCCTTCACCATAGGGAGCTGCTCCCGACTGAGCGGCCTTGACCAGGCCCAGCAGTAGAATGGACTTCAGCACCTCGGGGAACAAAATTGTCTGAAGCGCGCGTTGTTCGGGATTGCGGGCCCATTGGGCGACCAGTTCTCGGAAGTCGGGGATGGCGGACGCCATGCGCAATGCGGCCCGGCCCTTGGCCAACTTCATAAGCGGGTCGCCGCCGGTCTGGCGCAGGATCGGTCCAACGACCGGCGTATGGGACAGGACATGGCTCTTCAGGGTTTCGCGGCGCAAGCGTTGACCTTCGCCCGTCCGTATATGGGCGTGCCCCATACGGCCAAAAAACAGGACCTGGTTGAATTTTTCGGTCATCACCGCGTTAAAGGCCGCGATGTCGGGCCGGTCGCCATGCATCTTTGGTTTGGCATGGCGTTCAATAATGGTGTCGAAATCACGCACGAATTTCTCTGCGCTGAAATCGCCACTCTCGATGAGATGCGCATGGGCCCGGTCAGCAACCTCGCGGCAAAGCTTCCGATTCCGTATCTTCGCAGCAACTGCGTCTAGGTTGGAATAGTCGGGCGCGACCGGAATGTAATGCTCATCAGGTTTCAGATAGCCGCCATAATCGCCCTCGATCATGACCATGGTGGCCCCGGTCGCCGCATATTCGAAATGGCGCGGCGAGACCGTGTCGATCTTCATCTTGCCCTCATGGGGCTTGAGGATCTTTTTGTAGACTTCGTCGAATGTCGCATGCGGCTTCTCGGCGCGGTATTTCTGTTCCGCTTCGATCAGCGAACCGTCGAGATCAACAATGCTGGTTCCGCTCGGCGAGCCAAGCTGAACCCGAGTTGACCGCAAGAAGTCAAACCAATGCCGGCCGGAAAGACGGTCATCTTCCTGGTAGGAAATATTATGGGTGAAGCCCTCGCGCTCACACAGCGCGGTGAACTCCTCGGCAATTCGCAATTTGTGCTGACCGAGCAGCCCCATGTAGTAGATCGGCGCACGGCCTCGATAGCCGACATCCCAGCGCCGCGGACCGCGGGCCCGCAGGCCTGGCTTCATGAGTGCGTCGGTAACGTAGCCAGTCAGGTTTTGATGAACTTCCCGCAAGCTGGGGATCAGCTTCTTCGGATAGAATTGATCAAAATCGCGTTCCGCCGCGCAGGTGAACATGAGATTGATCCCCATCTCCCCCATGATGGCGTTGAACGTGCGCAGATACTGGAATTCGTCCTGAAGGAAGAGGACTTTCAGTGCCTTGATATCGTGGATCGCCTTGCGCTGAGCTTCGCTCAACGCAGGCAGCCAGAAATTATGGGTGAAGACGACTGCGTCGAACTTCGAAAAATCCATTTCCGGATCAAATTGATAGACGAAGTTGTGATAAAAACACCGGTGCCTGGAGTATCGGCCGAACATGCCGATGTGATCGAGAAACGACGGAACGCCGGAATTCCCGATCGAATTGAAAACCAGAATATCGAGTTGGCCACCCCGGCTCATCACACTGTCCCTTGCCCCCCAAGGGTCTGCTTCAGTCCGTCCCGGACTTTCGTCATTGTCTCAACGTCAAATCGTGATTTCAACCGGTCTGATGATGCCAGTATTCGTGGGCTCGCGACGGGGTTGATCTCGAACGCAACATCGCGACCGGTGAGTGTCCCGATGGCTTCGGCGAATGTTCGCAGATTTGTGGCTTCGGGCCCTTCGACATTGAACGTGCCTCGCCAGTCCTCAGCCACGGCGCTGGTGACAATGTTCGCAATGTCGCCCGCATAGAGCGGGGCAAACTCCAGCCCGTTTTCGCCTGCGAGCGTGACCGGTTGGCCAGTCTGGACTCGGTCAATCAGCCCCGGGACCATGCGTCCCGTCTGGCCGGGCCCATAGGGGAAGAAGAGCCGCAAGCGGCTGACGGCAAATAGGGTTTCATAGGCCCGGGTCAGAATTTCTGCGGCGAGTTTGGTCGTCCCGTTCAGGCTGGTCGGTGCGAGGGCGGCATCCTCGCCAAGTTTGCCCTCATAAGGCTCGTAAACCGAGCCGCTCGATATGAAACAGAACCGCTGGACCCGGTTTTCGGCGGCATGGTCCAGGAGTGACGCTGTCGAGGCGACATTGACCGCGAACGCGTCAGCCGCACCATCCGGAAAAGCCGTATAGTGACGCGACTGTGCGGCGTGAACGATGGCATCGACCTCCGGCATGTCCGCTGGCAGCGGACCGGCAAGGTCCCAGGTCACGGAAGGTCCGCCGTCTGGCAACTGGCTTCCTGGACGCACGGTACAGACGACGTCGTGGTCGCGGGCCAGGGCCGCGCGTATCCAGCCGCCAAGATACCCGGTCGCTCCGGTCAGAAGAATGCGCATTCGTGCCCCCTTCCTGCCTGTCAGCCCGCCGGTGGATGGACGAATTCGTCCATCCAGCTTTCAAGGCTGAGAAGTGACCAGATCAGGAGGCGCTTGTTCTCTGCGCCGCTCATGTGGGCATCCACGAGCGCGTGTACGGACTTTGCGTCCATAAACTCGTAAATGCGGCTTTTCGGATCGTCTACCACGCGGTTGACGTAGTCGATGCTCTCGCCCTTGAACCAGCTGGCATCCGGCGCGGAAAAGCCCTGTTTGACCGCATTTGCGACCTCGTCCGGAATGTAGCGGCTCATCAGTTTCCTGAGAATCAGCTTGCCGTCCTTGGTCTTCTGGAAGTGCTTGCGGGCCTTGCCGAGCTGGTTTTCGTCCTCGCGCACGACTTCGGTCAGATTGCCCAGCTTCATGTGTGTCGGCAGCCGCATGGCAAAATCGACGAGGTCGTTGTCGAGGAAGGGCACACGTGTTTCCAGCGAGTGGGCCATGGACAGCTTGTCCTCGACCACGAGGAGACCGTGCAGGAAGGTCCGCGCCTCGAAGTAGAGGGACTGGTTGATATAGTCCTCGGGACTGTCGAGTTCGTTCGGGCGGTTGGCGAAAACATCGCGGAAGATGTCGACCGGAGAAACATGTTTGACATCGTCCCAGACCGGATCGAGGACGCCGCGCAGCTGGTCCTTGTCGAGCAAGCGCTGCCAGAAACCGTAATATTTACCGACATAGTCGTCGAAATCGGAATTCACGACCGCGCGGTAATAGCGCCACGGATATCCCGCAAAGATTTCGTCGCCGCCCGCGCCTGACAGCACGACCTTGACGAACTTGCTGGCGAGCTGGGCGGCATAGAAATTCGGATAGCTTTGGCCGACGCGCGGCTCTTCCAGATGCCGCGCCAGGCGCGGCATGGCCCGCTCCATGTCGCCGGCTTTCAGGACCATCTCGTAGTGTTCGGTCTTGAACTTGTAGGACATCAGCTCGGCGGCGCGGCGTTCGTCGAAGGCAAGCTCGACGCCCGAGGCCGAATGCAGGTCAAAGCCGACCGTAAAGGTCCGCATATAGGGCAGAGTTTTCGCCGCGATCGCCGTGATGGATCCCGAATCCATGCCGCCGGAGAGGTAGGATCCGACATCGACATCGGCAACGAGCTGGCGGGTTACCGCCTGCCGGAAGAGATGATCGAGTTCTTCGAGATAGTCGTCTTCGCTGCGTGCTGTTTCAGGTTCTTCGAAGCAATAGTCCCAATAGCGCCTGACCGATGGTTTGCCGCCACCGGCGCGAACTGTCATCACCGAACCGGCTGGCAGCATGCGGACATCGCGGAAGATGGTCCGGTCGGTAAAGAAATTCTGGAAGGTCAGGTATTCGACGAGGCCTTCGGCGCACAGGTCCCCCTTCAGATGACCACCCGCGAGGATGGCCTTGATCTCCGAGCCGAAGGCGAAGAGGCGGTCATTGTTCACATAATAGAGCGGCTTGATGCCATAGCGGTCACGCGCGAGATGGAGGACGTTCTCCTTCCGGTCCCAGGCTGCGATGGCGAACATGCCGTTGAAGCGCGGCACGGCACCGGCCAGTCCCCATTCCGCAATGGCTTCGAGGACGACTTCAGTGTCGCCCGTGGTACGAAAGACATGGCCTTTCGCTTCAAGTTCCGCTCGGATCTCGGCGAAATTGTAGAGTTCGCCGTTATAGACCATCACATGCCGGCCATCAGCCGACACGATGGGCTGCAGGGATGCATCGCTTAGATCGAGAATGGCAAGACGCCGGTGCGCGAGCCCACACGCCCCTTCCACGACCTGGCCTTCGCCATCCGGGCCACGGTGCGCGATCGCATCGGACATGGCTTTGAGGACGGCCTTGTCCGCGCCCTCTCCGCTATAATTTATGTAGCCCGCAATCCCGCACATGGTGAATAACCGACGCTAGATCTGGGCCTTGCGCTGGCGGGCCTGGACTTCCTCGATGTGGGACGCCCGCCACTCGATGAGATGGCGCAGGCCGTCTTGCAGCGAAACCTCGGCTGTGAAACCAATCTCTTCGGACGCTTTCTTCGGGCAGCCAATGCGGTTGCGCACGAGCGTGGCCTGGCTGCGCTCCTTGTACTGGATCTCCTGGTTCGAGCCGGTCAGGTTTAGCAGCATCTCGGCCAGTTCCTTCAGCGTCGTGCGCTTGCCGGTGCCGACATTGTAGAATTGGTCGGTTGCGTCCGCCTTCATGGCGCAGACATTCGCGCGGCCGCAATCGCGCACGGCGACGAAGTCGAACGCCTCGCTGCCGTCGCCGAGAATGGTCGGGCCTTCACCGCGGTCGATCGCGTCGAGCATTTTCATGATTACGGCGATATAGGCCCCGCGATAATCCTGGCGCGGGCCATAGACGTTCATGTAGCGCATGCCGGTGTAATTCAGGCCGTAGCGGTGGTGATAGGCCCGGGCCATCGCTTCGCCGCATATCTTGGTCGCGCCATAGAAATTCTGATTGTTGAACGGGTGGTCTTCAGTCATCGGCTCGCTGACCGCATCGCCATAGACCGAGGCCGAGGACGACCAGACCAGGCGCGACACGCCGTTGCGCACGCAGGAATCGAGCACGTTGAACGTGCCTTTGACATTCACTTCGAATGCCGAGCGGGGATAGTCGTGACATTGCAGCAGCCACAGCGCGGCCAGGTGGAAGACGCCATCGGCATTCTTCAACGCGCTGTCGAGAATGTCGGTGTGCAGGATGTCGCCGCCAACTTCGTAGATCTTTACGCGCGGGTCTTTCAGAGCGTCGGCGAGATTCTCGTGGGTGCCGCGGACGAAATTGTCGTAGATCACGACTTCGCCGACATCCTCTTTGACGAGTTCGTCGACCACGTGCGAGCCGATGAGGCCGGCACCGCCGATCACAACGAGGCGTTTGCCGCGGATATCCATGCTGAATGCTCCCGAGTTTGGATGAAATGGCCGGTTTCAGCGGCCGGCAGGGTCGAGTGACTGAATTTGAAGCGGAATGTGTTTGTAGACCCTGCCGCTAACGCGGCTCAGGACATATCGCCCCAAGGCGGTACACGCAACCGATTCCGCAAATCTCGGAACAGCCGTACAGTACGGGCAAAATTGCCATAAATAGGTCACCATGTCCCCATTGATTGACCGCGCCGTATCTGGAAGATGATCGGCAGCGTTTCCCGTTCATAGATAGAGTGAAGGACTGATATGAGATTGCTTCTAGGCGCGGTTTTGGCGGGTGGCCTGCTTGCGGGTTGCGGACAGGAGAGTGGCGGCGATGGTCAGTCCCGGGCCTCCTCGGCGATTCCGGATTCGGTCACTGAAGCGGACATTGCCGACAATTCCGCTCGCTCGACTGCCGAACTCCAGCCTGGCCCCGATGCTGAAGACGAGGTGGGGTACGGCCTCAACCGCGGGCTGGCCACCGGCAGCGGGTTGAGAAGCGACGCCGAGAATTTCCTGATGTCCGGCGAAGGTGTCTCCGTCGAACGCAATGTGGATTCAGCCGATGGCGAAGTGCTGAACGCAGACCGCGTGTCGATGGATTATAATTCCTTCGTCGCGCTTTACCGCCAGGACGCACGGATAGAATCCGGGGCGCGGTTTACTGGACAGGCCACGCTGTGGACACAGCGCGGTACGACGGCCCAGGTGGTGTTGCAGCTTGCGGATTTCTGTTCGGCCAACGGACCGGATGTATCTGGCGAGACCGTCACCGTGGGCGAAGTACCTGAAACGTTTACCGTAAATCACACGTTTTCAGGTGAACACGACTGTGTCCTGTTGCGCATCACTAATGTCGAACCTGGCGGTGCCGACATCATGATGGCAGAGGTCGGGATCATCGAACGCTAGCCGGTCAGGTCGCCTTTTCTAAGCCTTCGCGGGGCGGTAGAGCGGAAATTTTCCGGCCTGGAGCCGGTCGTAAACCGTCTCGAACCGTTCCGCGCAGGCCTCCGCGCCGAACCATTTTTCAGCAAAGGCCCGGCTTGCTTCGCCGATGGTGCGCCGCTTCTCCGCATCGGTCGCCAGCATCTTGATGGCGTCGTAAACCGTATCCGGTGTTGCTTCCACAAGCGGGCAATCGGCAAGCGCTTTTGAAGGCGGTACGCCGTCCGGTTGCTTGCGCTCGATGTGGCAGATCGTCGGCAGGCCGAGCGCCATGGTTTCACGGGCTGTGGCTCCCCACCGACCGTATATCAGCTGGTCAACAATGATGTCGGCCTGAATCTGGTAAAAACGCATGTCTTTGGACGGCACGCCGGTCTTGAAGACGAGTTTCACCGGCAGGCCTTCAGACCGCAGCCGGTCAATGGCCTCAACGACGGCGGGCGTGCCCTTGATGTTGCGTTGTTCCTTCCTCGAGTCGCGCTCCGAATAGTTGCCGACAGCGTGGAAAACGAGGATTTCCCCCGGTTCCCGAGGCAGGCGCTCGATCCGATCAGGGATTTCCAGATCCGGACGCCATACATTCATGTCCAGACAGTAGGTGAGCGGATCGTAAAACGTATTCGGGGTCTGCCGCGACGTGTCCAAAGGCCAGTCGATCTCGAGTGCGTTGAGATCGAGCATGAGTTTGTACTTGTCGTTGACGAAACCATTCTTTTCGTCAGAACAGACCGAAGGATTGTTCTGCCAGACGCAATGGTTGCAGACTCCGCCCGTTCCGGCATTGAAGACGCTCTGGCGTTGTCCCGTCAGGCATCCGCTGATCGATTGTCCGATTTTCACGCCATGGGATTTCAATTCGAGGAAGTCCCAGGGCACGCCATTGCGCATATTGTTGTTGCAAAGCCCTTTTTCGAACAACGTCATGGCGTTGTCGCCATGGAAATGGACCATGTCGAAATTGGTCTTCACGGCCTCGAAAAGCTCACGTTGCAACTCCCGCCGGACCCATGGATCGTCGTCCCACAGGAGCAGGTCTTCGCCGTGATAGAAGGCATTGTTGGGGCTGCGGGGATTTTCGATGGACACCGAGTAGGCCCGCCAGCCGCGCTCGCGCAGCGCCCGTGCCAGATAATAAAAGTGATAATAGGCGTGGTGAATAAAGACCACCGACCGCCTGTCGTCGGCCTCTCCGCCCAGAAGCTCGGCAATGCGCCCTTTCAGGGGTGAACTGTAATTGGGGGCAGGGCGCTCCTGCACGGCTTTCGTGATCGGCCGATTGAGCGTTGCCTGAAGACCGTCATGCGTGCGGGCCCACCATCCCATCAGCTCGCGGGAGGACATTTCCTGCGGCAGGAGGTCGTAGGGCACAGGACGGATACCATCGCTGTAAAGCTTGGAGTATTCCAGAGCCAGCGCAGGCAGTCGCCAGGGCTCCTTCAGCCCCGCTTCCATCATCTTGAGGTCTTCGGGACGGCGCGGCGGGAGAGCGTCGGACGAATCTGTCATGTCGTGGCCTTGTCAGCCTGGTTCTTTGGGGACGGGGTCTTGCGTTTCCGCCGGGAAGTAGTCGCGGTTCTTGCCGTGGCGTCGGATCCGGCGGGTTCGAAGATGTATTCGCACATGTCCCACCAGGACAGGGAGCCGGTATTGGTAAAATACCGTTCGGGCGCGAGACTGCCGTACGCGAATTCCTCGAAAACACGTTCGAGGTCCTTGCGGGCTTCCGGATCATCCTCGGCATAGGCCATTAGCTCAGGAAGCATGGCGTAGACCGAACGGCGCTGTCCCTCGATCCCGCCTGCGAGCGGTGCGAACTGGGGCGACAGCGCGTAGGGGCGTGGCCAGTCGAGTGATTCTGCGGGAACGAAGAACTCTGTCTTGAGGAGGGAAATCACCGTCTTCAGGGCGGTTTCCATCGTGCCGCCGAAACGCTCTCTTGTCCGTCTGAAGGGATTGATGATCCCGAAATGCTCGTCGAGCAACTGCGCTTCGCCGCGTTCGCCCATGTCTGTAGCTTCAGGAATGAAATCAAGGACTTCATCCACGAAAGCCGAATAATCGAAGGCTTTTGACGCAATCAGCTTTTCGTAACAACTGTCGATCATCGACAAGCATGCGCTTTCGTTGCGCATCAGGTCGAAGACCTCGTCGAGGTTGGAAAAATCCTCGTCGAGCGGAATATAGTCCACATAGGGTTCCATCCCGCCGACATAGGTATCGCGGGTCAGGATTTGGCAGGTCCGCAATGCTGCAGATTCAAACAACCGGGGGCTGACACCCGCGAAGATATATTTTCCGTCGAGCCCTTCAAAACACTCTCGCTCAACGGTTTCGAAACTGGCGTTGGGATTGTCAGCCATGAACTCGGCAACCTTGACGCGGATCTCGCCGCGCGGATCGGCAAGGCTCGCGCCACCCTTCGAGCCAAGTGTAAATTTGCAATTGCCGAGGAATTGCAGCCACCGGCTGCCGAAGATGACGTCTTCAGAGCGGGTGGAGATGTCGACGTTGAAGCCTGCCTCTGCTGCCAGCTTGGCAAAACGCTCCGCAGACTGGCCCTTCTGCTGGCCATAGCGGCCGAAGACAGGCGGCAGATAGCGGACACGGGTTCCGACATCGATCGTCCGGTCGCGGAAGGGCTTCGAATAGCTTTCAAGTTCTTCGATCTGGGCATGATCGGTATATCCCGTCAGCCCTTCCCGGAACTGGGCCTTGCCCCAGTTCGTGGGATACAGGACATCCAGATTGTCCTGGATCGGCGAAAAGATGACGTCCGCGCGAATATCGCGGATCCATTCGTCAAGACTAATGTGATCGGTGTAGTCATCCTGGCAGATGGCGATCTTCACGGCGCTACTGTCGGCCAGGAAGGACCAGCGTTCCTTTTGCAAATCGTATATCGATGCACGATTGCTCAGGAAGCAGTAGTTGAGAATGATTCCGTCGAAGGGGAACGTTTTCAAGGCTTCCGTGATCGGGGCCTTGATGTTGTGGAAGACATACAGGTTTCCCGGACGGTATTTCGCATAATTGTAAACGTGGTCGCGATTGGTCCGCCGCGACCCTTTTGCCATGTCGTGAAGCACGAGGATCCGTTTCATCGCATAAGTCCGCCTTCATAGGAGGCAAGGGCTTCCTTGAGTAGCGTTCGCCAGTCCTCCTGGACGGACACGATCCGCTGGGCATCCGCCATGGCTTCGGCATTGGCGAGTCTGCGGTTGTAAACGGTCCTCATGCGGTGAAGATGAGCCATTGGGCTGCGCGTGTTCTGGCCAGTGGCGCTGAGTACGCCCCAGACGGAGGCCAGATAGGCTTCCGCCTGATCGACTCCTTCGAAATGACGGATATGGGCTTCCCGGAGTCGGGCGACCAGAAAAGCGTCAGGGGTCGAGACATCGCCTGAAATAGAATGGACGTCCGGCGCGATGGTCTTCAGCAAAGTCAGGTAGTGCCCAAGCGCGGAAAAATCGGAAGCCGTGATGGCCTCCGTGGCAAGACCAAAGAGACACATTCTCTGGTACACATTGTCGCTGAACCAGCGTCCCAGTGTGTCCGCGTCCGCAGCCTGGGGGGCGATCCCGCCTGTACCGCGCCAGCTGTAAAGCGTCCATTCCGCGCGGATATGTTCAGGCGTGCTCATCCAGTCGAAATTGGAGAGGCCGCTTTCGCATCCCAGGCAGGCGGCCAGGAAATTGTCCCCGTCGCTGCGCTCGTTGGCGTTTCGCGCGTGGCGGAAGATGCTCTTCCACAGCGGATGGTCGTAAGGGTTTTCCGTGGCGCGGAGCAGCGCTGCGGATTCCTGGTGCAACTCGGCAAGCTGGGCCCAGACCCGCATACCGTAAAGTAGCATCGCAGAATGATGTTTCAGGGAGACGTGTTCTTTCGGGTCCAGTTCCGCGAAAGCCGGGCCGCGCAATTCCGGATCGACATAATTGTAGTGATTTCGCTCGGCGACATTCCACGCCGTGTCGCGCATGGCCAAGGCCCCGAGGCTGTCTTTATAGGCAATCGGAGCAATATCGGCCGCGGCTTTGGGCTTGGCACGCCGCGCCATCTGTGCGCCTTGCGCCGCCGACTTTCGTCGTGCGGACTTGGCCCCGCGGACTGAAGATTGTTGCCCGGTCATGTCTGCCTTTCCCGCATGTGCGAACGTGCGCGAATGGGTTCTACAGTGGCCCCAACCGGCGAAGCAACCGCTTTGTTGGCGCTGGTTGCAGGTGCTCCGGCTTTGGGATACGACGCGGTTCAGGAGGCCCCCAATGCGCGCGACAGAGCTGTTCATTCAATCGAATCTTGCCGAGGTTAATCATAAGCTTGGCGATATCGATGCGGCGCTGCCCCATTTCCGGCGAGCTGTGGATGTCGCCATCGATACTTTGCGTCACCCCTTTGAAAATGGAGAGGCGGCGAGCAAGTCCCTGCATGCCGTTGCGATGGCCTATTTTGATCGTCAGCTCGATTCCGAAGCCCGTCAGGCTGCTGATGCTGCTGCACAGGCGCGCGAGGACACTGACCCGAAATCGCCTCATAGTACCACGCTCCAGGCAGCGGAAGCCCGGTTCCGGTACATAACCGACGGTACCGGCAAGATGACGGCTTCGTTTGTTTCCGCCATCGCAGATGCAGAAGCAGAGTTCGGTGTCCGGTCAGACCAGGTGCAAGCCCAGCATGCGGCGCTGGCGCAGGTGCTGGTCGACTTTGGTCATCTTGATGAGGCCATCGCGGTCATGCGCGAGCGCATGCTCGACCTGGATTACTGGTATAACAACCGTCTTGTTTTCGACGTGCCGGAAACGGAAATCGGTACCGATGGCTCAGAGTTGACCGCCAAGTTCATTCGGACAGCCAAGCTCGAAGCCGAACGTATCGCCGAAATTGAGGCCGTTGCATCGAAGAGCTATCAAGCCGGCGAACACGACACGGCCTTCGCAAAATATCTCGAGGCCGCCGATCTGGGATCGGTCGAAAGCCAGTTCATGATCGGCACCTTTTACCAGTGCGGCATCGGCTGCGAAATCGACATGGTGAAGGCGCGCGAATATTACCTCTATGCCAGCCGTCAGAACCATAAGGTGGCCCAGCACTATTACGGTGCGCTGTTGCAGATGGGCCTGGGTGGGGATGTCGATATTCGCGCTGCCGCCTACTGGTACAAGCGCTCGGCGGACCAGGACTTCCTGCCTGCTCTCGACAATCTGTGTGCCTGCTACTGGATAAGTGCGCAGGGATCCGTCAGCTATTGTTCGGCAATCGAACTTCGCCTTCGTGCAGCAAAAGCCGGCAATACCAGCGCCATGATCCCGGCTCTCGAACAGTATCGACAGCCGGTCGCAGCCCTAATTCGGATTTAAACTCTTCAGCTATATCCGCGCCAGGCTGAGCTAGGCGTTCTTCGCCGTCTTGCGTCCGCCCGTCTTGCGTTTCGTGCTCGTGGCTTTGGTCTTCTTGCCACTTGCGGCAGACCTTTTTTGTCCGGTCCTGGACGGGGAAGGCGTGCGGTTCGACCGCTTCGCAGCGCCGTCTGATGCCCCGACCGGCCGATTGCTTGTCTGCCGGACGGACTCGCGGGGACGATAGACGGCAAATACGTCACTGACCCGGTCGTCGGCCTGGAAGCGGCGAAGATCGACGACATCGAACCATCTCGCAATAACCGGATCGAACCAGTCGCTCGACACATGGAACAGGTGAAAGTCGTCGACTGGCGCGCGGTCTTTCGGTGCCTTGGCCGTATAGTCCTCGGTGCCGGCAACATCGGCATACCAAAGCACGAAGAGGCCATCGGCTTTCAGGACGCGATGGGTTTCTTCAAGAGCTTTCTCGAGATCCATGACATGGTCGATAGCGGTGGCATTCACGACGGTACCGAAGCTCGCATCCGGCCACGGCAGGAATTCACTGACACCGCGCACGACCGGAAACCGGGGCTCTTCAAGCAGGGGAAGTGGCTCAAGGCCGGTTACCTGAGCACTGGGATAGCCATCGAGATAGGCCGGTGTGGCGTGGGGGCCGCAGCCAATGTCAAGGATGGGGCCATTGGCAAACAGAGACAGATAATCCCGAAACCGTCGCGTCAGTTGACGTTCCCAGGTCGAGCAGTTGTCCGTCCGTGACTGGGCGTAGGCCTTGCTGCCAGCCTCGAAGGCGGTATGCCAGTGATTGAACGTGACCGGGTCATGCTCCTTGAGCATGTCGAGCGCCATGTCACCGTCATATCCTTCGAGAGGGGCGGGCGATTTGCCAGTGAACGGTTTCGTCCAGGCCATTTTCTGAAGCGCGGCCGCCTCGATTGCGGCAAGCGCTGTGGGTTGTTCAGGTCCCGCGACCGGCTCGGCGGGCTTGGGCGACAAGTGCTGTTCCAACTGGCGCATGATGTCACGGGAATGCGAAGCGATGCTCTGCCCGATCTGGCTGCCGATTTCGTTGTTGATGGACTGGAGGGCATTGATCGCGGCGACGATCTCACGCCGGGATTCCTCGAGCGGGCCATTGAGACCGCCGGACGTCTGGTTGAGGGTGTCCAGAATCTCGGCCTTGGCCGCCTCGAGCGTGTGAATGACATCGTCGGGACGTGCGGAAATCGCTGTGCGCACGCTCTCGATGGTATCTTCCAGCTTCGCTGCCAGGTCCTCTGATTGCGCTCCAGAGCCCCCCCGTTTGGGCAAATCCTCAATAAGGACGCGAATGTCTTCGACAGCATTGTAGGTTCGCCGGGCCATGGAAGCGCTCAGCACGTCATCGCGCATCGACGCGACCTCGTGCATCAGCGATGTCATGTTCTTGCCAATGGCCTGGATCGCCCAGTCCGAATTCGTCAGGCGCGTGTGAACCTCGTCCACGCGATCGCGGATAATGTCCGGAAGATTGCTGTCGGCAACCGGCTGGTAGACCGTTTCCTCGGGCTCAACAACCGGTGATGCCGTAGCTGCTTCCGCCATTGAGTCGACACGGGATGACAGGCTTTCAATGGCACCGTGCAGCTGGGCAAGTGAGGCATTCCAGCTCTTGTAGGCTGCCGACATGTCAGTCTGCAGCGCATATTTGACCGCCTCCACGCTTTCGGTGAACTGGCTGGTCTTCTGTTCAAGCGCGAGCTCGACCCGCGAAATCTCGGCCGATAATGTTGCGCGAAGCAGTTCGGCGGAATCGGAATCCCGGATCGATTGGGCAGCCGCTTCAAGTGAGCTGGAGGCCTCAGACCGGAAAGTCTCCAGCTCGCCCTTCAGCGTTGTCAGCTGCGCATCGATCGAATCACCGAAGAGGGACCCAAGCCTCTCTTCGAGAGTGCCGAGCTTTTCTTCAACGGCCGCAAGGGATTGCGTGGTTTGTCCTGTCTGGGCTGCCTGGCTGGACTGGCCCGATTCCAGGAGGGCGGCAGCGGCGTCGATCCGCTGCGACAGCGACCCCAGATACTGGACCACCTGTCCGGCACTGTCCGCCTGATGGGATTCCAGCCGCGCGGCCGCGGAATCGACCAGGGACGATAGCCTGTCGTCAATAGCGGTCTGGACTTGTTCGAGCTGGGATTTCAGGTCTCCACCGTCACCCAGCGCGGCCAGCTTGGCTTCGATCGCGGACTGGACTTGTTCGAGTTGGGATTTCAGGTCACCGGAGTCACCCAGCGCCGCCAGCTTGGTTTCGATCGCAGACTGGAGTTGCTCCATTTGGGACTTGAGCTCGGCCGCATCGCTCCGGGACTCGAGCGACGACACCTGCGCACCAAGGCTTTCAAGAAGACCGTTGGCCGCCTGCAGCCGGTCGGACAGCTCTCCGGTCCGCTCTGTCTGGAAGGCCTCCAGCCGGGACACGGCCTCCTCCAGCGCTGCGGCCCGGTCTTCGCCGCCTTTCTCCGATAGAATTCGTTCAACGGCGGATTCGATACCCGCAGCCGTCTCTGACAGCCGGTTGCCGAGGTCCTGGCGCAGTTGCTCAATAGGTCCCTCTGCCGTGGTGCTGAGCGATTGGGCGGCCGTTTCGATCGCATTGAGTGCCGCACTGATCTCTGAACGGGCCGCCGTCAATTCTTGCGAAATCGACTCTGAATTCTGGCCAAAGGATTCACGTGCCGACGCAACAGCCGTTTCAAGTGTCTGAATCTGCTGCAGCAGCGGCGTCAGGATCGCCAGGTTTCTCTTGAGGTCCTGGGACAGCGGGGCGACGACCTCGCGATAGGCGATGATCTGGTTGCCCAACGGTTCGATTTTCTTCTCGAACGTGACTGTCAGCTTGGCATTCAGCGCGGCGATATGCTGGAGCAGCATGTCCTCGTCGACACTGCCCTGCGCGGCGTTTTGCGGCTTGCTTTTGTCAGAACGCAAGGATGTCTCCAATCCTGCTCAAAATGCGGCGCGGACCCGATGCAAATCCGGGTCCGGTCACGATCGGTCGGGATGATTAATGAGGCTTCTTGAGCCCGGCAAGTTGGCGCAGCCGGCCCGCAGCAGCGCGAAACACTGCTCGTCCAGGTGATGCGCCCGTGCGCCGGGGTTTCGAGTAAAGTGCGCGTTCGACGGCGTGATCGAAGCGCGCGGCAAAACCGGCATAGGTATAGGTGTCCGGTTCAATGAGCTCGCGGCGCGCCTTTCGTGTGATTTCGGTCCACCGGTCCGCGTTCGCGATGAGATCAAAGGCTTCGGCAAGGTTGGACAGGTCGCGTTTGAGCGGGAAAAAGTGCTGGAACGGTAACAGGATATCAGAATAGCGCCCGTCGTAGAGGATTTGCAGACTGCCCGCAGCCGCGGCCTCGAAATGGCGCGGCGAGATCTGGCCATAGGCGACATTGCCTTCGTACTGGCCCAGGAATTCCGCGTCGGCGAGTTGATAGAGTTCATGGTGTCGATCTGCCAATTCGGGGTGCTGTTTCGCGAAGACGTCGCAGCGTTGAGATACCTTTCCATCCAAATCAAACAGATTTGAACCGCTTTCGACACCTAAAACTGACTTGCAATTTGCAAGGAACTGGCCCCAGGCGGCTCCATGAATGCGGCTTTCCCAGCCCGAAGCGATGTCCGTGAGAAGTCCAGCAGCACGTGCCGCAGGCTCGACGGCCTGTCCGATCTGGTACTTCTCATATCCCAATCGGCCACAGATCAGCGGCTGTATGGAACCGCGGTAGCCAATATCAACACTGCGCTGATCATAGGGTTTGTTTGGCAGGGCCCTGACCGCGTCGGATACATAGGCGGTCAATTGGTGGACGACCTGAACGCCTTCAAGGGCCGGTGCCGGATAAGCGAGGTCGAGCTGGTCGTCTGGGACACAGGTGACGAGAATGTCGAAGGCGTTGTCCTGAATAAAGCGGGCAAAGCTGTAGGACATGTAGTGCTCGTCCTGTTTGGCGAGTACTTTCACGCCCCTGTAGCGTGTGAATCGGGTCGACAATTTCTCGTCGAGACCAATCAGATTATGCGGGAAGTAACAAACGGCGGGATGAATGACTACGCCCGCATAGTCGTCAAGACGTAACGCTTCAGGGAGTTTCAGAGGCGCGGGGCCATAGTCCCAGAGATTGAGAATTTCATAGTCGAGCGCGCTCGCCGAAACCCATCCTGCGATATTGTCCGGAATCGTCGCCAAGCCATCCGGGTCGAAATAGACGACGAAAAGAAACGTGTCCGCCTTTCCGGGCCGCGCGGTACGTTTTCCAGGTTTCCAGGAAGGTGCCGGTATGGTGGAGCTCATCGTCTCTGATCCAGATTGGCGCGTACGGAAGCGGGTCCCGTATCCCGGTCGGGCGGTGTCGACGAAACCACACGTCTACAGATATATGTCTTGCCGTTGCCTTGCCAATTTGGCAATGGAGGCCCCGCATTCCGCGCCATTACGTGCGCCGGGGGCTTGGGCTGTATCGGAGCATTGGCCGTGGCTGATGAAGACGAGGATTTTTCCTTCGGGGGCAAGACCGGCAAGACCGCCGGTGAAAATCCGGAGCCCGCTGCATCATCCCAGCCATCCGCTGAGGCCGCTCCTGAAATCAGCATGACCGGGGTTGAAACCGCTGTGCCGGTGTCGACAGACCCTGACATTCCCGCGCACATGGTTCGCGACGCTGACGCACCACGCCGAAGCGCATTTTCGCGGGCCTCGAACGACTTGTGGGCCGCACTGAGCAACTGGACGCTCTGGTGGCGGCTGTCCCTGCTCGATATCCGCAGCCGCTACCGCCGGACGGTCATCGGCCCATTCTGGAGCGTGTTAAGCGTCGCGATCCTGGTCGTGGCACTCGGCTTCGTCTACGCGTTGCTCTGGAAAGTTCCGTACGAGACCTATCTGCCGTATTTCGCGGCCGGTTACGTGACGTGGGTGTTCATCACCAGCGTCATGAACGAACATGCGGGCAGTTTTATCGCCGGTGCCAACATCATCCGGTCGATGACCCTGCCGGTGACGCTTCATATCGTGCGGCCGCTGTTCAAGAACATCCTGATATTCTTCCACGCCCTGACCGTCTACGTGGTCGCGGCACTGGCCCTGCGATACCAGCTCGAACAGCCGCTGGCCCTGTTGCTGGCTCCTGTCGGGCTGGTGATCCTCAGTGCCAACCTTCTCTGGATCGGCATCGTCCTGGCGGTGTTGTGCTCGCGCTTCCGGGATTTCATCCAGGTCGTCATCTCGGTGTTGCAGATCGCCTTCTTCATAACGCCGATCTTCTGGTACCGGACCGAACTGCTGCAGGACCTCAACGGCGACAATATCGAGGCGGAGCGCGGGCTGGCGGACTTGATCCTGGCCAACTGCAACCCGTTCTATCATCTGGTGGAAGTCGTCCGCGGGCCGTTGATCGGTCATGTCCCCGAACCCATCACCTATATCGTCACGCTTTCGGCTGCGGTGATCGGTCTCGGCTTCGCGCTGTTCATTCTGGGCCGTTCGCGCGGCCGCATCGCGTATTGGGTGTAGCGTCATGGACCGCGTGATCGTCGACAATCTTCGGATCGAATATCCGGTCATCGACATGAACCGGAGCTTCCGCAAGGAAGTCGTCAATACGTTCGGCGAAATCCTGACCCGCCGCGAGGGCGAAAAGCCGGCGGTGCGGGCCATCCAGAACCTGTCCTTCCGGCTCCAGGACGGCGACCGGCTCGGCCTTGTCGGACCGAACGGCGCAGGCAAGTCCACCCTGCTGCGTACGCTTGCGGGCGTTTATCTGCCGAGCCAGGGACATGTGGAGGTTGTCGGCCGCATCTCGACCCTGCTGACGACCGGTGTCGGCATGGATTTCGATGATACCGGCTACGACAACATCATGACCTGCGGTCTCCTGCTGGGTCTCAGCAAGGAAAATATCGAGGCCCAACGCGACGACATCATCGAGTTCTGCGATCTCGGCGATTATATCCACATGCCAATGCGGACCTATTCGACCGGCATGATGGTGCGGTTGTCTTTTGCCATCGCCACCGCCATTGAGCCCGACGTCCTGCTGATTGATGAAGTCATCGGGGCCGGCGATGCGCGGTTTTCCTCGCGAGCGGCCGACCGGATCGAAAAGCTGATGACGAAGGCCAGTACATTGGTCCTGGCCTCGCACTCCAGCGATACTATCAAGACTTTCTGCAACAAGGGCCTGTTCATGATGGGCGGCCGGGAAGTCTTTTACGGAGACGTCGACGAGGCGCTCGAAATCTACCACAAATGGATCATGCAGGGTCAGCAGGCAGTCTGACCCGTCTGCCATAGGGCAGTGAGGGGGAAGCGCATGCGTGTCTGTGCGATACATCAGCCGAACTTTTTTCCGTGGAGCGGCTATTTCGACAAGATCCGCCGCGCCGACGTGTTCGTCATCCTCGATGCGGTCGATTATCCGCGCGCCGGTTCCGGTGGAATGGGCTCCTGGAGCAACCGCGTGAAGCTCGCTATCAACGGCGAGGCGCGCTGGTGGGGGGCTCCGATGGTTAAACAGACCCAGCCGACCCCCATCAATGACAGCTGGATTGCGGGCGATCCCAAATGGCGCAACAAGGCGTTGCGATCAATGCAGCAGGCCTATGCCAAGGCCCCGAATTTCAAGACGGCTTTCGACCTCGTCGAGCCGTTGATCCTCAATCCGGAACAGAATATTTCGCACTACAATGTCCATGCGATCCGGGTGATCGCCGAGGCGATGGGCCTGGACAGCGAGATTGTCCTCCAGTCCGAACTCGGGACCGAGGCTGCGAGCACCGATCTGCTCATCGAGATCACGAAGAAGACCGGGGCCGATGTCTATCTCGCGGGCGGTGGAGCCGGGGGGTACCAGGAAGACGAAAAGTTCGCCGCGTCGGGGCTGGAACTGCGCTATCAGAACTTCAAGCCCATCGCCTACCGCCCGGAAAATGACTTCATACCGGGCCTGTCGATTATCGACTATCTGATGCACGTGACGGACTGGTCACGATTTCCCGAAGGTGACGCATGAGCCGGATTGTTCTCCTCACCGCCCCGCACGTCGCCAAAGATCTGGTCGCGTCGGCAAGGGCCCACCTTCCCGAACTCGAGCCAGTAACAGTCTTTGACAAGGCCGGCTTCGAGGCCGCAATGGCGGACCTGTCGCCGGATGATTTCCTCTTGTCATTCTGCACCAGCGTCATCGTGCCGGCCGATGTGATCGCTACGCTGGGGCCGCGCGCCATCAATATTCACCCCGCCGCGCCGAACTATCCCGGCCGCGATCCCCATCACTTTGCCGTCCTGAATGGCGAGACACAGTATGGCGCGACGGCTCACCTGATCACCGAGAAGGTCGATGCCGGGCCGATCTATGACGTGGAAATGTTCGACATCCCGAAAGGTGCGGCTCCCCACGAGATCATGGCCCTTGCTGACGAGGCGGGACTGCGGCTGGCGGACCGCATTTTCGACCGGCTGGGACGCGGAGAAGCGTTGGAGCCCAATGGCGTGACCTGGGGCGAGCGAAAGACCTCCCGCAACGATTTCAAGCGGTTGTGCCGCATCTCGGCGATCGCCCACGCGGACGAGTTTGACCGCAAGATGCGTGCAACGGCCAATCCCAAATACAAGAACGCCTTCGTCAACATGCATGGTCGCGTTTTCCGCGACACGGGCGAGGACTACACGCCGGTGCGGGTGAAGGCGTCGAAGGGCTGGGAAGACTTCACCGAGAAAGCCTATTGCGACATTCTCGACGCCGCGAAGGAACGCTACCGCTTCACGACCTATGATGCGCTGGTCGATGACGACCACGTGCTGTGGCGGCACGACATCGACTATTCGGTGCACCGCGGTGTCCGGTTGGGCGAGCTGGAGGCCGAACGCGGCCTCGTCGCGACCTATTTCTTTTGGATCCGCGCGCCTTACTACAATGTTCTCGAGCCGTCGATTAAGGCCTGTGCCGCACGCCTTTTGGAGATGGGCCACCGCATCGGACTCCATTTCGATATCCAGGGCTATGGCGATACCGAATGGAGCTACGAGAAGCTCGACGCACGCATTCGCCGCGAAGCCGATTTCCTGGGTGAGGAATTCAATACCGAGATTGGCGTTGTCAGCTTTCACGACCCCGAAAATGGCGGCCTTCTAAGCTTCGACGCCGAACGGATAGGCGGACTGGTGAACGCCTATGCCGCCCGGTTCAAGCGCGACTATGGGTATTGTTCGGACTCGAACGGCTACTGGCGGTTCAAGCCGATCCCGGACGTGATCCGTTCGGGCGAACACAAGAAGCTTCAGGTCCTCACCCACCCGGCGTGGTGGACCGAGGATATCATGGCCCCGCGCGAGAAGATCGAGCGGGCTGTCCTCGGCCGCGCGCGTGCGACCATGGCCGAATATGACGACCATCTGGCGCGGTCGGGGCGCACCAATCTCGACTAGCGTGAGACCGGCCGTCAGGCGGGCTTGTTCAAGAGCACCGAAATCCCGTTCGGATTGGCGTCGTGGATGGCGAAATCCTTCACGCCCATTTCGGCCAGCCAGCCACGCACTTCCGGTTCGGTGTGCTGCCAGGCGTGGTGCGGGTGATACCAGTCGTAATTGACCATGTTGTTGGTCTCGTAGTCGAAGGCATCATTCCAGTAGCACTTGACGAAATTGTAGTAGAGCAGCCGCTGGACGTCGTGTGTGCCGGCCGGAATGCCAAGCACGTCGACCGGCTTTTCGAGCGTCACCTGGGCGTTGAGCTTCTGCAGCTCGCGGCCCATTTCGGTGAGACCTTCGCACGCCGCATAGCATTCTTCCGGCGTCATTTTCTTGAACTCTTCGCGGATATGCTGGTCCACGAAATACCGCGCCGCACCCATCTTCTTGTAGACATAGAAGAAATAGGTCCCGCCCGGCTTCACCTTGCGATAGAGCGCCTTCACGGCGGCATAGGTGTCGGGCGTGTGGTGCAGGACACCGTCAGCGATGACGAAATCGAATGTCTCGTCGGCAAACGGGGTCTTGAACAGGTCGGCATGGATGGACTGGCACCGGTCCATGTCGGCGAAATTTTCCATCGCGGTTTGCGCGGCCTCGGAAATGTCGACCGTAAAGACCTGGGCCTGGCTGTTCTCGGCCATGAAGCGCGCGTTGAAACCCGAACCCGGACCGGCTTCGAGGATCATGCCGAAATCCTTATAGAAGGCTTTCAGCTCCTCGCGGTCCTTCAGACCGAACTTTTTCACGAACCAGTTCTGCAATAGCACCTGGTGGGACGGTTCCAGTCCATAATTCCGGAACCGCCGCCATTTGTCAGAGAAGGTGACGTTCGTCTGGGCCTGACCGCGATCATCGCCCTCGCCGCCGGGCGGGACGTCGAGCCCGTGCCGGGCACAAAACTCCGTCAGGTCAATCTTCAGCGCTTCGCTGGGGAATTTCGGCAACCCGCCGATAATCGGATACCAGCGGCCGCCCGGAGCGACGAGGCGTCCATCCACGACATGGCCGTTTTCCTCGCTGAAGACTTCGAGTGTGAGCGGGGCACCCGTTTCGGGTTCGGCCAGCAGGGCGGCGGTCGACTTCAGCATGTCAGTGTTTCCGGTCCAGAAGGGTCAATAGTTGGTCAGTTGCGGCGTTCTTTAGGCGCTCCCCGTTGGAGCGGCAACTGTGCCGTCGGCAATCGGCGCGCTACCGGTCGAAATGTCCGGCTTCGGCCAGGTCGACGACCTCGGTCAGGCTCTTGCTCTTCACGCCGGCGTCGCTCATCGCGGTCCGCAAGTCTTCGTAGAAGGACCGAACGCCATATCCGGGCAGCGCAACGTCCCAGGGCGAGGCTCCGTCCTGAAGCTTTACGCGAACGGTCTTGTAGTCTTCGTAGGACGTCGTGTTCAGCGCGACATGGAGCGGGTGGATGTCGAACACTTTCAGCCCGTCGCCATCGAAGGCGCGCTTGATCGTGTCCTTGCTCAGCGGCTTGTGGTCGTCGTTCGGCCAGTTGTCCGGCCAGCAAAGATCCATGTTGTCCATGTAGTAGATCGGAACTTCCCACACCCCCCAGGCTTCCTTGTAGGGCTTGATGTCCTGGCGGAAGAGTTGGGACGTCACCGACACATAGCGCAGGCCGCAGCGATGCGCCGCGCCCGAGACGATATGCGAATAGACGCAGGAATGCGTGCGCATGCCGGTCGCCGGAATCCCCAATTCATCAATGAATTTGCGCAGCTTGCCTTCGGCATCGGTCAGGTCGTCATAGAAGGGGTGGGGCTGGGCCTCATGCCCGCGCCAGTCCATGCCCGGATAGGGCTTCCACAAAAAGAACGTATCGGTCCCCGGACCCGTGAATTCATCGAGAAACCGCTCCATCCCGTCCGGCGTCATGTAGTCGGTATCGTGGGTCAGGCAGATCATTCGGAATACTCCGGGGTTTCGGGACTATGGAAACGCGGTCGGGCCGGACGGGAATCCAGGAACTCGGCAAAACCGGTCAGCGTGTCACCCATGCGGATCTGATGGACCAGAACCGCACCTTCACCGCACCGCACGGCCGGGCCGCACTCGGTTGATATCACGTCGCCCGGCTGGCCACCCTCTTCGCGGGAAAGCGATATCGCCGGGCCGGTCAAGCCGATTTCGTCTTCGCCATCCATCAGCGCCGTCCGGGCGCACGGGTGCGGAAAATAGGTCAGGGCGTTGATCAGTCGGGCCACACGATGAGCGGGCTGATCCCACTGGATCCAGCGATCATGCGGGAAGCGCATCTTGTGATAGGTCACCGCGCTTTCGTCCTGCGGCACAGACGCAAACGTCCGAGTCTTCGACCACTCTGCCCAGAAATCACGGAAGAGGCCAAAGCCGAGATGGGCGCAGGCCGCGTAGACTTCACCGGCCGTCAGTCCCTCGGTCAGCGGTGCGCGGGCCTGGGACAGGATCGCGCCCTGATCAAGATCGATCGTCACCTCGTGTAACGTCGCGGCGTAATGGTCGGCCCCGGTCGCTATCGTCCAGATCACCGGCAGGCAGCCACGGTTTTTCGGCAGATCGGCGAAATGGACGTTCAGGAAGCCGGACTTCGGCAGGTCGATCACCTCCTGCGGGATGATCCGTGCATAGGAAAAGGACAGGCCCAGATCCGGTTCGAAATCGCGCAGAATGCGCTGGTTTTCCGCGTCGCGAATTCCGCTCGGCTGGATCGTCCTTACGCCGAGCGCGGCCGCCCGGCGCTTGAGCGAGATACCGCCCGGGCCGTCGCTCCCATCGTCATCGGGATTGAGAACGACGAGGATTTCGACACCATCCTGGCGGGCCAGAAAATCAAGGCAGAGACCGCCCAGCAGACGGTTGCCGAGGATCAGAACTTTCGCATGCATGCCGGGGTCCCCACGCGCCACGCGGCCCGTCTAGACGAAGACGTCGATTGATACAATGTGCAGCCCGGCATTTCGGCCCGCATGTGCCATCAAGCGCTACTTCTGCAGGAGCGCAATACTTTGCAGAACGATATCGCCGGTTGCCGCAGCAATGAATGTCATCTCGGCGGTTTCTGCGGTGAAGGTTTTTCGCGCGGTTTGCGGATAATAGTCTTCGCCTTCACGAAAACCGCGAACATCGAGCGACACAAAACCGCTCCTTCCCGCTGGCAATGCAGGATGGATCGTGATCGCGGGGTCGGGCGTGATGCTGTTTGCGTTCACGTAGGCATTGGCGATTTTCAGAACCAGTTCGTAGCGGCTTCCGGGTACCAGGTCGCGTATCGTGTAGATGTGCCCAATGCGGTAACCGAGCGAGGTTTGTCCCAGGAGATAGGCCCACGATACATAGCCGCCATTTGGCCTTTGCAATTGCGACAGTGCCGACCACGGGCGAGTGGCTTCGGGCTTGCCTGGCGACCAGGTGGCATCGCCGAGCGTGGTGCCGGGTGCCAGCTCGGCATGAATGAAACTGACAAAACCGCTATTGCCCAGGCCGACGCCGTCAGCGTCTGTGAACAGGCCGGGGAAGGCAAAGTCGCGTCGCCCGTCTTCATCGGTTTCCGAATAGGCATTTTCCCGGCTCAGCGGCAATGACCGGTCGAGCGAGCGACGCACATAGAAAACCGGTGCGGGATCGGCATGAACAAAGTCGTCCATTTCGAGGATCGACAACGGTCGTCCGCGCGAAGAGCTGTAGAATGCCACGCCATGATAAGGGTCAAACAGCCCATGCACGATCTCGGTGAAAATGACTTCCACCATCGAGTGAGCCGCGAGACCGCCATGGGTGAAGGCGTACTCGGCCCTTAATCCGATATGATCGAGCATCTTGATGAGGACGAGGGACATCCCGCCGCACACGGCTTCGCCTGCGACGAGGACCTCGTCGGCAGTCTGGGCAATCGAGCCGTCTGTGCGTTTCAACGTCAGGTGAACATAGGCGTTAAGCGCGGCGGCTTTGTCGTAACGAGAGGCATTGTCTGGAAGACCAGCCAGCGCCTTGCCGACATGATGGGCGATAATGGGTGTGTCGTCAGCGGCAGCGGCCGCATCGAAACCGGACTTGGTCGGACGGTTCATCGAAGTCCCAGTAGTCTTTTCCAGAGCACGCCGGACTTGGCGCGCGGTACGTCGGTCATGACGGCGGGTATCCCGGTCGCAGCATGCAGGTTGTCGAGAGCGCTGCGCGCTTCGGCGTAGCCAAGGCGAATGGCCGTCTTGTACCAGTCAGCGGCCTTGGCATAGTCCGGATCACCGTCATTGAGAGCACCGGTCTCGTACAGATTTCCTAGATTGGCCCCCGCATGTCCGGAGCCGGCTTCCGCGCCTTTCCGGTAGGCATCCGCCGCAGCCTGCATGTCCGCTTCAATGCCCAGCCCGACCTGGTGGAGAATGCCGAGATTGAGCCAGGCCCGCCCGTGCCCGGCTTCGCCGGCCCGGCGGTACAGGTCTGCGGCTTTGGCAGGGTTTTCTGGACCGAACTCGCCGGTCTGCTGCCATACGCCAAGGAGGTAGAGTGATTTCGCGTGTCCTTCGGCTGCGGCCCGTTCGATCAGTTCGCGCGCGCGGGACGGATTCTGCTCAACTCCATGACCACCCAGGGCCCGCTGCGCGATGTCGTACATCGCCTCGGTGTCGCCCTGTGCGGCGCGTGATTCGATTGCGGCTAGTTTTTTCTGACTGATCATGGGGGGCTAGCTATCATTTTGCTGTGCTGTCGACCATGCCCGGCGCAGAAAATTTAGCCGCGATAGAGAGCGTCCAGCACCGGGAAATATGCGTCAAAATTGTAGCGTTCGCGGGCGAAGGCGCGCCCGGCTTCGCCCATGGCCGCTACCTCTGCCGGTGCGCAGATCATGGCCGAAAGGCTGGCGGCGAACGCACCGCTTTTCTGGTCGTCATAGATGCGCCCGCATTGTCCCTCGGCCAACAGGCTCGCCACAAAGGGCAGCCTGGCCGACAGAATCGCCAACCCGGCCTGCATGTACTGGCCGACCTTGTTGGGGCAGGCTCCTTCGTGATTCTCGACGTGAGACAGATAGGGCACGAGCCCGATATCGGCATCCAGCGCCGCGATGGCGAGTTTGTCCTCAGATACACTCGGTAGGAAGAATATCGACTTGTCCAGCCGGCCCGTTTTGGCAGCAAGCCGGACGAGAACGTCGCGATACGCGTTGTTCGGGCCGCGCAGGAACAGCGCCGCTCTGCTGTCGTTGACGTCCACCCAGCCGCTGATGATTTCCTCAAGGCCCCGGCGCGCGGCAAACCCGCCCTGATAGAGGACCCGCATCCTGCCCCGCGCCAGCTCGTCCAGCGCGAACTGCGGATCGTGATCAAGATCTTCGGTCAGCGGCGAAGCATTGGGTACGACATCAAAGTGAGGCCGCCCGCCATACGCGCGATTGAACTTGTCCGCGATCGGCGGCGAGACCGTTACGGCACCGTCGACGTGACGCATCAACAGCCGCTCATAGACATAGAACAGGCTGCGCGGCCAAGTATGAAGGATATAGGCGTCCGGCCCATACTCATGGGCGTCGTAGATAACCCGGCAACCGAAGGCCATCTTCGCCAAGACCGCAGCCATCAGCGCGTCGGGATCATTGGCATGGATCACGTCGGGACGGGCGTCCGGCTCGGTTTCCAGCCAGTACACATATCGGCGGGCTAGTGCGCCGGCGTGGGTGAAGAAATACCATCGATAGGCGTTGAGCCCGTTGATCAGTTTGACAACCCGCCCCCTGAAAAGCCCGTCCACCCGCCAGAACAGCCAGGCGCGGACCCCCAGCACCAGCCGTTCAATTCGCCGCGTTGTCCGTTCGTGTTGACCGAGCCGTTCAGCCCCGTAGTCCAGGATGCGCCAGGGCAGGAGCACCAGTGTCATCACGACCCAGAGCGGGAAAAGCAGGGCTGCGAACAGGCCAAGTACCGGAAGCAGCGGCCAAGCCAGCCGGGCAAAAATCTGGAAATACAGCCAGATCGTGCGCTTGCCCGGCGCACTGTGACCGAGTCTGACGACCCGGTGCTCCGCAGGGCGGGTCTCGCCGGGCGAACGCTCGGCAAGCCAGCCGGTCACGGTGACATCGTAGCCGTGGCGAACCGCCGATTCTGCCGTCCATCCGATCCGCGGGTCAGCGTCCGGTTCGTGCGCGCACAAAACATGCAGGCGCGAATTGGGGCAGGTTTTGCTCATCAAGGTCCGTCAGGCGCGGCTGGAAGGCACGAGCCTGCAATAAATGGGCCTCAGGAGCCATGCAAACGGACGGAACAGGCCGGGGTGTTCAAGATAGAAGCACTCGCCCTGGATGATGCGCCAGTTGATCCAGTCCCTGATTGCCGCCTTGAGGCGGGCGAAGCCGCGAGAGGAATCAGGATCAGGCAACGGGTCGACATAGGCCGTGTCGATCTCACCAACAAAGGCGCGATAGGTGTACCGTCCACTCTCGACGATATCGCGCCGAGCTGCATCAATCATTTCCGATATGGCCGCATCATCCTTCAGCGTATCGATGACACTGTCGAGATTGGAATAGTCGGGCTCTATCGCGACGTAGTGCCGGCCAGCTTCCAGGATGCCATTGTACTGGCCCCGGACCAGCGCCTGGGCTGTGCCGGTTGCGATGGCTTCGAGATGGCGCGGTGACAAGCAGGCCAGCTTGAAATCTCCTTCACCTTCGGGGAAGCAGGCCGTGCGCACGTCCTCAAGTGTCGCGTCCGGGTTTTCATCGATGAAACCGTCGACGCACGCCTTGATTGATCCGTCTGCGTCGATGAGGGAGGCTCCGCCCTCGACGCCAATCGTCGCACGGCTGTTGCCCAGGAATTTCAGCCAGCGCTCGCCAGCAATCGTGTCCGACGCGATCATGGAAATGTTGCTTGGAATATTCCGGTGTTCCAGCGCCGAACGCATGGCCTCGCCGACCCGGACCTTGTGCGCGCCATGCTCGCCGAGCCAGAAGCCCGTATCCCAGGCCCGGTATGATACGAAAATATCACGATCTTTCAGGGGTTTGCCCCATAGGCGGGCTTTTTCCACGACCCGCTCGTCGAGATAGCCGGTCAGAACCGTCCGGAATTGGGCTGTATCGACCAGGCCGCCATAAAGCCGAGCCCAGTTCTCCGGCTCAGCGCAACTGAGGATGACGCCCGCCTGCATCCGGCTCAGCATGCTGCGCAACGCATTGACAAGATAATACTCGTCCTGCGGCAAGGCGATCTTCAGGGCCCGCATTCGGCCGATCCGGTCGAACGCCGGTTCCAGCCTCGAGAACTCGCTGCGATTCCAGCGTAACCCGCAAAAACTGGTGTGAATGACAACAACGTCCGGATCCAGAGCGTTGAGGGCCGCGACCGGGTCGCACAGTGCGGCATTGACGTGCGCAGTGTGGTGCCGGCTGTGCCGGAGCCAGGCATGTAAATGGGTTTCGACCGCAGTGCGCAACGGGTAAGTGCCGCGTGCATGATAGAGAATCGCGATGGTCTTACGGCGTGTCATCGCGCGCGCTGCCCCCTTAGACTGCGGGGTGTAATAAGGTGAGCTGCGCGCGTTTGTCCAGCGAGCCGGCCCGGCTTACCGGCTTGACTTGTCACGCTTCCCTGCTCATACCGCCCGCGAGTTCCCGACGCATGGATTTCCCATCGCTTTTTGCGGGTTTGGCAACGGTTCGGCGGCCGAGGTGTTCGCATGTGTGGAATAGCCGGAGCGGTAAGTCTCGACGGTCAGGCAATCGGCCGGCTGGACCGCCGCCTGTCAGCAATGAGCGACCTGATCGAGCACCGCGGTCCCGACGGCCATGGCAGCTGGTCCAGTGACGCCAAAACGGTCGGTTTCGTTCACCGGCGACTGGCCATTATCGACCTGACGCCTGACGGGGCCCAGCCCATGGTGGCTCCGAACGGAACGGTGCTGACCTATAACGGCGAAGTCTACAATTACGTGGAGTTGCGCGACCGGCTCTCCGGGGGGTGGGACTTCCATTCCCACTCGGACACCGAGACCATTCTCGCGGCCTATGACAAGTACGGGGCGGACTGCGTTGATCATTTGCGCGGGATGTTTGCCTACGCGATCTGGGACGCGAAGCGCGGCGTTCTCGAGTGCGCGCGCGACCGCTTCGGTATCAAGCCCTTTTATTACACAATCGCTGACGGGGTGTTCTATTTCGCCTCGGAAGTGAAGGCGCTCGTCCCGGTTCTGCCGGAGGTCGAAATTGACCAGAAGGCCTTGACCGAATACCTGACCTTCCAGTACCCGATTACCGAGCGCACCCTGTTCAAGGGCGTCCACCAGCTTCATCCGGGTCATGCCCTGACCATTCGGGACGGCAAGGTCTCGATCCGCAAATACTGGGATGTCCGCTACGAGCACGACCACTCGATCACGGCCGACGCCGCGCGTACCCGCATCCGTGAATTGCTGAGCGACTCCGTCGATGTGCACCTGCGCGCCGACGTGCCCATCGGGGCCTATCTGTCGGGCGGGGTCGATTCCAGCCTGATCGCCCTGCTTGCCGCCGAACACAGCCCGGACAACAATCTCGCCTTCCACGGCAAGTTCACCGCCTATCCCGGCTATGACGAAAGCCACCACGCCGAAGTGGTTGCCCAGAATGCGGGCATGACCCTCCATCAGGTCGATATCGATGCGATGGATTTCGAGAACAATCTCGCCAAGGTCATCTATCACCTCGACTACCCGGTCGCCGGTCCGGGATCCTTCCCGCAATACATGGTCTCCAAGCTCGCCAGCGAGCACCTGAAAGTGGTCCTCGGTGGTCAGGGCGGTGACGAGATTTTCGGCGGCTATGCCCGCTATATGGTGGGCTATCTCGAACGCCTGATCCTCGGCGCGCTCGATGGCAATCTCGACGACGGCTCCTATTCGGTGACGTTTGAGTCCGTCATCCCCAATCTGGGCTTGCTGCGCGAGTACAAGCCGCTGATGCAGCAATTCTTCTCCAAAGGCATGTTCGAAACGCTCGACCGGCGCTTCTACCGGTTGATCGACCGCTCGACCGATATGGCTGACGAGATCGACTGGACCGCTCTCGATGGCGACCACGCCCTGGAAAGCTATCTGGGGGTCTTCAATGACCGTTCGGTCATTGCCGAGAATGCGCATCTCGATTCCATGAGCCGGTTCGACTTCAAGCGGCTTCTGCCGGCCCTGCTTCAGGTCGAGGACCGCATGAGCATGGCTCACGGGCTGGAATCCCGCGTGCCGCTGCTTGACCATCCGCTGGTCGAATACGCCGCGACCATTCCGCCGGAAGTGAAGTATGAAGGCGGTCGCCTGAAGGAGCTTCTACGGACCACTTATGCCGATACGCTGCCGTCGAGCATTTTCGAGCGGCGCGACAAGATGGGTTTCCCGGTCCCGCTCAAGGAGTGGTATGCAGGTGAGCTCAATACCTTCGTGAAGGACATCTTCCACAGCCAGTCGGCAAAGGACCGCCATTTCATGAACTCCGAAGCGGTTCTGGCCAACTTCGACAAGGACAGCCGCTTCTCGCGCAAGACCTGGGGTCTTTTGAGCCTGGAGCTCTGGCACCAGCAGTTTGCCGACAAGGCTCACGCATTCAGAAAGATGGCCGCCTGACCGGGACGGCCAATCCCGCCAAACCAATAGTTCGCCAAGGAGAATGACCCAATGAAAGTGCTCGTTACCGGGGGGGCCGGCCAGGTCGGTTCGCACGTCGCTGAAATGCTCATGGAGCGTGGCGACCACGTCATCGCGATCGACAATCTGGAAACCGGCCGGCGCGAACACCTGCCCGCGTCGCACCCGAACCTCACCTATGTCGAGGGCGATATCGCCGACAAGGCGCTGATCGACAGCCTGTTCGAAGAGCACAAGCCGGACGTCGTCGTCCACACCGCGGCCTCTTACAAGGACCCGGATGACTGGTATACCGACACCGTGACCAACGCAGTCGGCGGCGCGAATTTGGTCAAGGCTGCCAAGGTCCACGACACCAAGCGCTTCATCTATTTCCAGACGGCGCTGTGCTACGGTACCAAGCCGACTGAAAGCCCGATCACGCTGAACCACCCGAAAAATCCGGGCAATTCCTCCTACGCCATCACCAAGACGGCGGCGGAAGACTTCCTGGAATATTCCGGCATCGACTTCGTGACCTTCCGCCTGGCCAATGTCATCGGCCCGCGCAACGTGTCCGGTCCGCTGCCGATCTTCTTCCAGCGCCTGCGCGACGGGAAAAAGTGTTTCATCACACCGGCCCGCCGCGACTTCGTTTATGTCGGCGACCTGGCGCGCAATGTCGTCAAGGCGGTCGATGGCACGGGCAACGGGGCCTATCACTTCTCGTCGGGCACCGATATCGCGATCAAGGAACTCTACGATGCGGTCGTGGAAGCCCTCCAGATCAACGAATATCCCGAGCCGGATGTTCAGCCGCTTGGACCGGATGATGCCGCGTCGATCCTGCTCGACCCGTCACGGACCTTTGCCGATTTTGGCGATATCGAGTTTACGCCGCTGAAGGACTTCGTGAAGCGCGCCGTCGACTACTATAATGAGCACGGCACGCTGGGCGAGTACACGCACCTGCGTCTGCAGGACAAGAAGCAGTAAGGCGGACACCGGTCATGCGCATCCTCATCACTGGCGGGGCGGGAAGCCTCGGTGCAAACATTATCGACCATCTCCTGCCGCGCGACGGCTACGAGATATTCGTTCTCGACAATTTCGCGACCGGCAATCGCCAGTCGCTGCCTGAAGGCCATGAGCGCCTGACGGTGGTCGAGGGCTCGGTTGCCGACAAGGCACTGGTCGAAAAGTGCTTCGCCGACTTCAAGCCGACCCACGTCATCCATTCCGCCGCGGCCTACAAGGACCCGGACGACTGGGAAGAGGATGCGCAGACCAACATTCTGGGTTCGATTTACGTCGCGAAAGCTGCCGAGGCGGCGGGCGTGAAGCGGCTGGTGAACTTCCAGACGGCGCTCAATTTCGGCCGGCCCAAGACGGTGCCGATTCCGAACGATGCGCCGTCCGCACCATTTACCAGCTATGGCATTTCCAAGACCGCCGGCGAGCAGGTCATGCTGATGGCAGACCTCAACACGGTCTCGCTGCGGCTGGCCAATATCACCGGTCCGCGCCTGGCCATCGGGCCGATCCCGACCTTCTACACGCGTCTGAAGGCCGGAAAGTCCTGCTTCTGCTCTGATACCGTTCGCGATTTCATGCACATGGACGATTTCATCGCCATTCTCGACAAGGCGCTCGACGAAAACGGTCCGAAAGGCGTTTTCAACGTCTCGACCGGTGAGGGCAAATCGATCAAGGACGTGTTCGACCAAGTCGTCGCCTATCTCGGCATCCAGCTCGACGAAGAGGTCCCGATCGTGCCGGTCGGCGATGATGACGTTCCGGCCGTCGTGCTCAATCCGGCCGAGACCGAAAAGGCATTCGACTGGAAGGCGAAAGTCTCGTTCGAGGACACGATCCGCAAGATGCTGGAATGGTATGACGCGCACGGCGTGACCGCGATCTATTCCCACGTCCGCGTGCCACCTAAGACGGGCTAGACTAATAGCGCTGACACGGTCAGAAACCGGTTTGCCGTAGGGTGGCCAGTCAGTCGGATTTATTTTGCCGGGGTCGAAATGGCATACTCAACAAACTGGTTCGACCTGATCGAAAACCAGATCGCCGATTTTCATTATGACGATGAAGGCGCGGCACGGCTCACAATGACCAAGACGGGCGGGATCGTGTCAGCAATCCTTGTCCCGGAGGGCGGAACGTCGCGGCCTCTGGATTCATCTCCGTCCGGAGAGATCGCTATTCCCTTCCCCGCACTGGACGAGGAATTCGCCAGCGAGGTTGAGAAGAACTACGAACTCCAGGTTCGCTACGAAGACGGTGATGTCGCACTCCTCCAGCTGAAACGACAGAACCCGGCGATCCTGAAAGAGCGGTTCAATATAGAAAAACCCGAAGGCTACACGATTGCGGGGCGAAACAATTTTATCGTCGGCGACGGCCCGCTCCGAAGGGACGTATCCCTCAAGGCCGAACGGGGAAAAGGTGTCGACATCGCCCCCTTTAGCTGTCCGGTCTTCAAATCGCCCGAGCTAAATACGGCGTCTCAGATTCTGTCATGGATTTTCGATGGCCAGATTTGCATCGGTCCGCGGAAGTCATCCAGCTACCCGACCGTCACGGAAGAAATGGCAGCGGTTCGTGACGCGCAGGATTCGATCCAGTGTGGTGACCTGTGCTGGATTTGGGCGGCCGTCGCGCACAACCACGGCCTGACATTCCGATTCGTGGGACTTTACAGTTACGGCCCCCGATTTCCTGACCTTGTTTCGAAAAGCCACGCCGTGGTCGAACTGGATACCGAAGACGGTCCGGTTCTTCTCGACCTTTGGGGAAACAGGATTTTTTACGCGGACGGACGGTTCCTATCGACCGAAGATCTTATAACTGCACTGAGAGTAAAAAACCAATTTGTACTGTCGCATTCACTGGCAAATGTCGATAATATAGAGGTAATGTATAAGAACAAAGAAAGGGGCAAAATAAAGACGTTGTTTTCAGGCGTAGAGGACTACAAGAATGTTTATCTCAATTACGTTGAAATCAGCAGCGTCCAGACCGTCTAGCGTAGGTATTTGATCAGGCAGGGTTGGAGAATCCCTTCGCACAACCCTTGAATGAACGGCTGTGTTTGCAGCAAATCATCCTTTGACCGCTGATCGCAGTCCCACTAGGTTCCGCGCGAATTTTGGGCCGGTAATTGCTGCCGGGGTTAAGAGGAATGATGAGCATGGCCGAGAAGACGTTTGACGGAAAGAAGCTGATGATCGCAGGCGGGGCTGGTTTCGTCGGCTCGAATTTGGCCCGCCAGCTTCTCAAGACCGATCTGAAGGAATTGATCATCGTCGACAATCTTTTGTCGTCCGATCCGGTCAACGTGCCTGACGATGATCGCGTCACCTTCATTCCGCGCTCGGTCACCGAGGACGACGTCCTTGATCGCATTCCGGACGATCTCGACTTTGCCTGGGCGCTCTACTGCCTGCATGGCAATCAGTCGTCCATCGCCGATCCGATGCTTGATCACGACAACAACACGTTGCCCAGTCTGAAGCTGTTCAATCGTTTGAAGGACATCAAGTCGCTCGACCGGGTTGTCTATGCCGCCGCCGGATGCGCCGTGGCCGAGAAGACGTTTGGCGAAGCCGCCGCGACGAAGGAAGACGCGCCGGTCTCGCTCTACCACGACAGCCCGTATTCCATCTCGAAGCTGATCGGTGAGTTCTACGGCAACTATTTCTGGAAGCAGTACGATCTGCCCTTCGTCAAGGCGCGCTTCCAAAATGTCTACGGCCCGGGTGAAATCCTGGGTGCCGGCCGCTGGCGCGGGACGCACCATTCGGTCTGGCGCAATGTGACACCGACTTTTATCTTCCGCTCGCTGCATCACGAAGCACTCCCGCTCGACAATGGCGGGGATGCCAGCCGCGACTTCATCTTTGTCGAAGACATGGCACGCGGCCTGATGGCCTGCGCCCTGAAGGGCGATGCCGGCGAGACCTACAATCTCGCGTCGGGTGTCGAGACGACGATTCTCGACCTGGCCGCCAAGATCAACGCGCTGACCGAAAACCCGACGCCGTATGATCTCAAGCCGAAACGGGACTGGGACACGTCGGGCAAGCGCTTTGGCGATCCGACCAAGTCGCGCGAAAAGCTCGGCTTCGAAGCCCAGGTCTCGATCGACGAGGGTCTGAAACGTACCGTGGATTGGACCAAGGCCAACATGGGCGAGATCAAGCGCTGCATGGCCCAGCACGTTCACTTCGTGCCGGAAATCAAGACATACCTGAAGGACTGACCCGCCCGTGACCCGGACCATTTTCACCGTCGTCGGTGCCCGCCCGCAATTCATCAAGGCGGCGGCGGTCAGCCGCGTGATCGCGGATCGCCCGAACCTGGACGAGAAGATCGTCCATACCGGTCAGCACTATGATCCGGGCATGTCGGACGTTTTCTTCGACGAGCTGGGCATTCCTGCCCCGGCGCGCCGATATGAATTCGGTGGCGGCACCCATGGCGCAATGACCGGCAAGATGCTCGCCGCCATCGAGGACGCGCTGATGGAGGACAAGCCCGACGCCGTCCTCGTCTATGGCGACACCAATTCGACGCTGGCCGGCGCGCTGGCCGCGGCCAAACTGCACATCCCGGTCATCCATGTCGAAGCGGGTTTGCGCTCCTTCAACCGGCGCATGCCCGAAGAGATCAACCGGGTCATGGCCGACCATTTGAGCGCGCTCCTGCTCTGTCCGACCCAGACCGGCATCGACAATCTGAAGGCCGAAGGTATCACCAGAGGTGTCCACGCGGTCGGCGACGTCATGCACGACGCGACGCTCTATGCCATCGAACAATCGAAAACGAAGTCCGACATCGTCGACCGGCTAGACCTCGCCGGGAAGGACTATGCCGTCTGTACATTGCACCGCGCGGAAAACACCGACGACACGGAACGGTTCGCCCGCGTCATCGCCTTTCTGGAAGCGCAGGCCAAGGACCGCCTGATCGTCTTCCCGGTCCATCCGCGTACGAAAAAAGTCATGGCCGAGCGGGGTATCACCCCGAAGGGCGTGATGCAGATCGAACCCCTCGGGTATTTTGACCTGCATCGGCTGATGGCGGATTCGTCGCTGGTTCTGACCGATTCCGGCGGCTTGCAGAAGGAAGCCTATTTCCACCGCAAACCGGCGATTACGCTGCGCGACGAGACCGAGTGGGTTGAAACCGTCGAAGCGGGCTGGAACCGGCTGTGGACCATGGATGACTGGAAGGCCCCGCGCCACGACATTTCCGACTACGGTCAGGGCGACGCGGGTGAGCGCACGGTCGACGCCATTGAGGCCTTTCTCGCCTCTTGATATTGCGCGAGTTTTCTCTGCAGGGTTAGATTGCGCGGTTCTATTAGTTGAGTTCGCCTGCTGCCACCGTGTTCTTGCATTTTCGCCTGCCTCTCATCCTTGCGTCCATGGCTCTCCTGGCCGGATGCGGGGAAAACACAGCACAGCCTGTGGCGGACCGGACTCCGCCCCTGTCGTCGGACGCTCTGGCGGCTGCGCGGGGATGGTATGAGTCGGCGGGTGTTGATCCGCGCGTGCTCGCCGAAATTCCTGTCGATGAACGCGCGCGGCGGCTGACCCAGGCGGTCTACGCCTTTTGTGATCAGGGGAACCGCACGGATCCGGATCTCAATGCGCTCTTTGAGGAGTGCGTCGCGGCCTGCGGCGGCTATTCCTACGTCTTGCGCGGCCTGCTGGAATTGACGGGAGCACGGACCCGGTACGTCAATCTCTACAACATTCCCAACCAGGGAAATCATACCGCGGTTGAGGTTCTCATCGACGGGCGCTGGGGTTTCTACGATCCGACTTTTGGAACCTATTTTACCCGTGACGGTGAAGCGGATGGTCCGGTCCTGCCGCTTCATGACATTGCGGCTTCTTATTCTGCCGAAGAACTCGCGGACCACGTTCAGCAAGCCAAAAAGGACGCTGCGGAATTCCTCACCGAGCCGCTGGACACCTTGTTCTCCGAGACGTTCGATCATGCCTACATGTCCCTCGAAAACTATCAGCTTTCAGAAGCCAGAACCCGTCTCGACGTCGCGACCTGGTCATGTTGGACATTCCCCTCGCAATCAATGGCGGCCTGGCCGAGATCGGGGATTTCGATGCGGAAGACGTCGCGTCGGCTCAAACGATCTGGCTGGAGCAAACCAACGCCATTCTCCTGGATGATGACCTGGCCAATGACGTCTCCTATGTCAGTCACGAACTGTCCAACGATCAGGCTGAGCGGATCACGACTGTTTCAGTCGCGGGCGTCGAGCCTGGCCAATCCTATGAGCTGACACTGCTGCTATTTGGCAACGAGGGGCAGGTTGTCCAAATTTCGCCGATGGGCCGCTCCGCCTTTTATGGCGGAACAAGCCGCATTGCACTGACCGAGGCGCGAACCGTTTCCACGGCCAATTTTGTCGCAGTGGAAGACACCGCGCGGTTTGCAATCCGCAATTATAATCCGACTGGCATGGTCAGGATGCTGGCTGTTCGCGTCCAGCGAGCTGATTAGCCGGATATCCCGTTCGCCTTTGCCCAGTGCGCGAAGGCGGTGAGTCGGAAGACCATGCCCGCCGCCTTGGTGTCATGGCCCATTGCCGTACGCGCGAGCCGCGCCTCGTGCATGTCGATAAATCCTGTCCAGTCGCGCTCGAGCATCGCGAACGCGTCCTCGACCACATCCGCGAGCGGGCCATTCAGCCAGCGCTGCTCCGGCGTCGAAAAGCCCAGCTTGCGGCGGCGGCGGAGGATTGGCTCCGGCACAACGCCATCGAGGGCCAGTCTCAGCATGCGCTTCGTCTCACCATCAGCGATCTTGGCGCTGCCGGGCGCGCGGAAGGCGATGTCGGAGACCTCGGCGTCGAGATAGGGCAGGCGCGTCTCGATGCCGAACCGCATCGAATTGCGGTCCTCATAGCGCAAGAGCGATGGCAGCGAGACCGCGCCGGTCATCGCCCGGATCAAACGGTCGAACCGGTTGGCTCCGCGCGTCTTGACCGGAAGCGGTGGTGGATAGAGTGCCGCCGGACCGGCGGGCCAGGGGCGCGGCGGCCAACCGTCCTTGAAGCGCGCCACCGTCTTGCGCACCGGGAAGGGCAGGATGTTCGAATAGGTCGCTCTGAAAAGTTCGAAGGGCGAAAAATCGCTCTCGTCCGCGCACAGCGCATCGACGGTGCGCTTCCACGCCCCGAAATCGGCCGACAGCGCGAGATCGGCGAGATGTGGTCCAGCCATTCCGGGATAGCCGCCGAAGAGCTCGTCCGCCCCCTGACCATCGAGCATGGCTTTCAGGCCTGCCTGATGTGCGGCCTTGAAAACGAGGTTCTGGATGAGGATTGAACTGGACGCGAAGGGTTCGCCCTGCGCGGTGATCGCGGAGTCGAATGTCTCGCGGACCGCATCGTCGTCCGGGGTCACACTGATCCGCTCAATCCGGGCCGCGTCGGCGACCATGTCGACATAGGGCCGTTCGGAAATCGATCCGCCGCCCGGCAGTTCTTCGTCGAAAATGGCAGAAACGCACAGGATCGGGGCTTCGCCACGGTCGCGGTCGGCGAGCAGGACAATCCCGCTGGAATCAAGCCCGCCGGAGAGGCAGGACCCGACCTGGACGTCCGCGCGCATGCGCAGCTTCACCGCGCGTTCCAGCGCGGGCCGCAGGGCCTCGGCGGCGGTTTCCGGCCGTGCCAGCGACGGGTCCATCGCGGGTTGTGTCCACCAGCGTTCGGATTGAATAACCTCCCCTGGTGTGGGCAGGGGGTTTGACAGGTCAATCTCGGCGAAATGCCCGGCGGGCAAACGGGTGATGTCGTCGAAAAAGGTCTCGTCGCCCCAGTCAGTCGCCCCGGCATTGATGAAGTCGGCGGCAACGCGGCGGTTCAGCTTTGGCCGTTCGGGCAGGGCTTCAAGCAGCTGGCCGATCTCGGAGGCGCAGGCGAACCGCGTTCCGCCATCTTCGCGCCAGGCCGTAACGTGAAGCGGCTTCTCGCCGAACCGGTCGCGGGCGAGTGTCAGCCGGTTCTCGCGGGCGTCGTGGAGAGCAAAGGCGAACATGCCATTGAACCGGGCAAGGGCCGCTATGCCCCATTGCGCCCAGGCAGCGATCAGGACCTCGGTATCAGACTGGGTCGAAAACATGTGGCCAAGGGCTTCGAGTTCGCTCCGCAGGGTCTCGAAATTGTAGATCGCGCCATTGAAGACCAGCGAGTAGCGCTCGTCAGAGGACACCATGGGCTGATGTCCGGCATCGCTGAGATCGTAGATCGATAGGCGTTTGTGGCCCATGACCAGCAGACCCGCCGCCGTGTCGCGACGGACCTCGCCCGACCCGTCCGGGCCGCGGTGGCGCGCCGCGTCGAGCGCGCGCTCCGGGGGGATGAAACCCACCGATGTCCAGATGCTACACATGGCGTGTTTCTATCCGCTCCGGGGCCATTTAGTGTGTTCATATCGGGCAATGAGAGTTTGGAACACCTTCCATGAGCGATGGCAATGCAGACAGCGCTCGGGCGCGAATTCTCTTCATCGCCATGTATCTCGTGCCCAATGATGCACGTTTCCTGAAACTGCGGGATCGGCTCGCCGCTGAAGGGTTCGAGGTTTCCGCCATCGTGCCCCAAATGCCCGGGATCAAGGTCGCGCCCGGTGTCACCGCAGTCCAGCCCGGCCCTCTGACACGGCTGGCTTATGCGCTCCGGCCCTTGCCGGGAATCGGCACGCTGGCCAACGCCTGGCTGGCGCGCAAGCGCAAGTCTGGACTGGCGAAGGCCGCAGTCCGTTCTGAACCAGACGTGATAATCGGGTTTGACCCGGAAGCCATGCCGGCCGCCATTGAGGCCAAGCGGCGGACTGGCGCGCGCTTTGTCTTCGACGCGCACGAATACCACAGCGAGGAAGACCCCGATCATCCCCTGCGTGGGCGCTGGGTGGCGCGGCTTGAGACCCGGCTCGATCCCCATCTCGATGGTTTCGTCACCGTCAACCAGTCGATTGCGGACCTCTACGTGCGGGATGCGCGGATCAAGCGCTCGCCGCTTGTCGTCCGTAATGCGGTCGATCCCTATCCGTCCCATGACGGTGTGGATCGCTTGCGTCCGGCACTTGGCGTGCCGGAGAGCGAGAACATCCTGCTTTATCACGGCGCGTTGCGTCCGATGCGCGGATTGATTCAGCTCGCCGAAATGTCTTGGCATCTGCCGCAGGGCTGGACCATCGCCGTGATGGGCGAAGGGGCGCTGCGCGAGGAAATGGAAAGGGCGGGTCATCCCCAGCGCCTGCGCTTCCTGCCCTCCGTACCTCATGCCGAACTGCCGCTCTGGATCGCAAGCGCAACGCTGGGCGTGATCCTCTATGAGGGCCGCGGCGAGAACCAGCGTAACGCGACCCCCAACAAGCTTTGGGAGTACGCTGCTGCCGGCGTCCCCATGCTGGCTCGGGATCTTCCAGAACTCGCGGCCGCCATTCGGTCCGCCGGCATGGGGATTCTGGTCAGCGACGGCGAGGCTCCGGCTGATATCGCCCGCCGCCTGGGCGATCTTGATCCGGACTGGTTGACCCAGGCCTCGGCCGCCGCAAGGCGCTTCGCCGAGAAAAACAGCTGGAGCCGCGAAGTCGAGCCCTTTGTTGACCTCGTGCGCCAACTCGCCCAAACGTCGCGCGGCTAGACCGGGTCAGGGGCGGGGACATGACGGCAGGCAGTTCGGTTCCGTCCAGCGGCTATATCCCGGCACTCGACGGGCTGCGCTTTGTCGCCTTCTTCCTCGTTTTTCTGCACCACAGTTTTTACACGCCGCTCGACGGGTTGTCCTATTTCCAGGGAAACATGTGGTTCGGGGTCGAGCTCTTTTTCCTGTTGAGCGGTTTCCTGATCACCCGTCTGCTGCTGGTCGAGCGGCGCGAGACCGGACGGATTTCCTGGAAGCGCTATGGCCTGCGCCGCATCTTGCGGATCTGGCCGCTCTATTTCGCGATGATACTCGTCTTTTCGGCGACCGGCTGGTTCAATTTCGAAGACAATTACTGGCCGCACTTCCTCAGCTTCATCACCTTCACCAACAATATCCATTCCGCCTTTTCCGGCTGGCCGAATGCACCGGTCATTTCCCCGCTCTGGACGATCTCCAGCGAGGAACAATTCTACCTGGTCCTGCCGTTCCTGGCGGGGCTGGCAGTCGTCTCGCGCCGGGCTTTCCTCGGCGTAGCAGCGGCCTGGCTGATCGTCGCCCTCGTCTTCCGCTTCGTCTTCATCCTCGAAGACGTGCCCTATCCGGCGATCTGGGTGTTCACACCGGCCAAGCCCGAAGCCTTGCTGGCCGGCGTCGTCATGGCCGTGTTCGAGCGACAGATGCTGGTTTGGCGCTGGAAGTGGCTGGCGATCGCTGCGCTGACCGCCGTCTCGGTGTGGATACTCTTTTTCACCGGCCTCCTGTGGGAGCCGGGCTGGCATCAGGCCTTTCTCTATTTCGGTTCGGCAGGTCTCGCTGCCGCCATGCTGTGGGCGGTGTTGTCCACACCAATCCTGTCAGCCCCGCTGGGCTGGCGGCCCATTGCCTATCTGGGACGCATATCCTTCGGCCTCTACGTCTTTCACCGCCTCGCCATGTATCTGGCTGACTGGCTGGTACCGCAGATCTACGACCGGGACGCCGTTTCGGCGAACGGCTGGGTCGTGGATGACCCCTGGGTCTGGATACAGGGGTTTGTGCTGGTCTTCGCGGTGACCGTCGTGTTCGCGGCCCTGTCCTATCAGTTTCTGGAGAAGCCCTTTCTGAAGCTGAAAACCCGCTTCGAATTCATTGAAGGCCGGCCGGTCTGACCGGGCCGTGAAATCACGCTTGCGGGGCGGGGGCGGGCGCGGGATAAACGCAGCCGATTTCATACCGAGGGGGCAAAATCCATGGGTTACTGGGCACATGAAACCGCGGTCGTCGATGACGGCGCGGAAATCGGCGAAGGCACGAAAATCTGGCACTTCGCCCACGTGCTTCCCAACACGACGGTCGGGCGCAACTGCTCGCTGGGCCAGAACGTCATGGCCGGTCCCGGCGTGACGATCGGCGACAAGGTCAAGGTCCAGAACAATGTCTCGCTCTACAAGGGTGTCACTCTGGAAGACGGCGTCTTCTGCGGCCCGTCCTGCGTCTTCACTAACGTCCTGACGCCGCGCGGCTTCGTCGAGCGCAAGGCCGAGTTCGGCGAGACCATCGTGCGCCGCGGTGCCACGATCGGCGCCAACTCGACCATCGTCTGCGGTGATCCCAACGGAAAAACCGAGCTGGGCGAGTACTGCTTCATCGCCGCCGGTGCGGTTGTGGTGAAGGATGTTCCGCCGCATGCGCTGATGGCGGGCGTTCCGGCCAAGCGCATCGGCTGGGTCAGCCGGGCCGGTGAGGTGCTGAAATCCGATCTCGTCTGCCCGCGCACCGGCGAACGCTACGCTGAACGCGATGGCAAGCTCGTCATCATCGAGGAAAAGGACCAGGACAGCCCGCATCTCTGAGGCGATACTGTCCGCCCGCCAGCCGGGGGCCGCATGGACCAGGTAGAGTGCATCGTACTTGGCGCAGGCATTGCCGGACTGGCGGCGGCCCGGGCGCTGGCGCTGCGGGGCCATGAGGTCATGATCCTCGATGCCGGTCCGATCATCGGGTCGGAGACCAGCTCGCGGAACAGTGAAGTCATTCACGCCGGTATCTACTACCCTCAGGGCAGTCTAAAGGCGCTGGCCTGCGTCGCCGGGAAACAACGCCTTTACCGATTCTGTGCCGAACGGGGTGTCCCGCACCGGCGGTGTGAAAAGCTGATTGTCGCGACAGGGGACAATGAGGAAGACCGGCTGAAAGCGATCCAGGCCAAGGCGGCCGCCAATGGCGTCGCTGACCTTCGTCTACTGAGCCGCGCCGAAGCACAGGCTCTGGAACCGGAGCTGGCCTGTTCAGCAGCGCTCCTCTCTCCGTCGACCGGCATCGTCGACAGCCACGCCTTCATGCTCGCCCTGCAGGGCGAAGCCGAAGCCCATGGCGCGATGACTATCCTCAACACGCGTGTCTCAGGCGGAGAATTGACGGAGGAGGGCGTCGTTCTGACGTTGGCGGACGGAGAGCAAATCGGCGCGAGACTGCTGGTCAACGCGCTGGGCCTGCACGCGCCGGACTTCGCCCGGGGGCTGGGTGGGCCGTTCGCGAAGACCGCGCCGAAAGCCTGGTATGCCAAGGGCAGTTATTTCTCGCTCAACGCCAAGGCTCCGTTTTCGCGGCTGGTCTACCCGCTGCCCGAACCGGGCGGGCTGGGCGTGCATATCACCATCGATCTCAATGGCCGGGCGCGCTTCGGTCCTGATGTCGAATGGGTCGACACGCTCGACTATGCCGTCGATCCGGCGCGAGCGGATGCCTTCTATGATCGCATACGCGACTACTGGCCCGGCCTGTCAGAGGGCGCGCTCCTGCCGGACTATTCCGGCATCCGTCCCAAGATCAGCGGACCGGACGAACCGGCCGCGGATTTCCGTATCGACGGCCCGGAAATCCACGGTGTGGCCGGCGTCGTCCACATGTTCGGAATTGAATCGCCCGGCCTGACGTCTTCGATGGATCTCGCCGACCGGGTGGCGGACCGGATCAGCCCGCATCCGGCCCCGGCAGGGACGTTTTAAAGGCCTTCGCGGCCCGAGGCTTTCCAGTCGGCCAGAAACGCCTCCAGCCCCTTGTCGGTCAGCTCGTGGCGAACCATGGCGTCGAAGAGATTTGGCGGGATGGTTGCGCAGTCAGCCCCGGCCAGCGCCGAGCCCTCGATATGTTCGAGCGAGCGGATCGAGGCGGCGAGAATGCGGGTCTCGACCCCGTACTCGTCATAGACCTGCCTGATACGCTGGATCAGGCCCAGGCCGTCTTCTCCACGATCATCGAGACGCCCGATGAAGGGCGAGACAAAGGCGGCGCCGGCCTTGGCCGCCAGCAGCGCCTGGTTGACCGAGAAGCACAGCGTGACGTTGGCCGGATGGCCTTCGTCGGCCAGTTCGGCGCAGGCTTTCAGCCCATCAAAAGTCAGGGGCAGTTTGACCACGATATTGTCGGCAATGGCGCGCAGCTTCTTGCCTTCGCTGACCATGGTGGCCGCATCGATCGCAACCACTTCGGCGCTGACTGGGCCGTCCACCGCGGCACAGATGGCTTTCAGCCCCTCGAAAAAGTCACCGCCGGCCTTGGCGACCAGCGAGGGGTTGGTCGTGACCCCGTCTACCAGCCCGGTGCGGGCATGTTCGGCGATCAGGCCGGGTTCTGCGCTATCGAGGAATATCTGCACGTCAGGCCTCTTCCTTGGTGACCAAGCTGTGTTAGACGCCCCTCCTAATCCTGCCCGGTGAATAAAGCGTGACATGGGGCGGACGGGTGGTTTCGCGCGCAGGCATGAGTCGGTTGCGCGGGCGAATCCCCTTATGGAATTTACGCAGCCTGCAATTATCAGGAAGAGGCCCGGACCCGTGATGTCGAACACCGCCCCCAGCACGGACACCGAATCCGCGCGTCTCAAACCCATGGCGAACGCCATCCGCGCCCTGGCCATGGATGCCGTCGAACAGGCGAAATCGGGCCATCCGGGCATGCCGATGGGTATGGCCGATGCGGCAACGGTGTTGTGGGCGAAACACCTCAAATTCGACCCTGCCGACCCGAACTGGCCGGACCGCGACCGCTTTGTCCTGTCTGCCGGCCACGGCTCGATGCTGATCTACGCGCTTTTGCACCTGACCGGCTTTGCCGATGTCACGCTCGACGAGATCCGCAATTTCCGCCAGCTCGGATCGAAGACACCGGGCCACCCTGAATTCGGTCACACCACGGGTGTGGAAACCACGACCGGTCCGCTGGGCCAGGGGATTTCGACCGCTGTCGGCATGGCGCTCGCCGAACGCATGGCCAATGCGCGGTTCGGCGACGAACTGGTCGATCACCGCACCTGGGTCATCGCCTCGGATGGCGACCTCCAGGAAGGCATCAGCCACGAGGCCATCTCGCTCGCCGGGCATCTGAAGCTCAACCGTCTGGTTGTCCTGTGGGACGATAACGAGATTTCCATCGACGGTTCGACCGAGCTTTCGGAATCCACGGACGTGATGAAACGCTTCGAGGCGGCCGGTTGGGCGACCTCCCGCGTGAACGGCCATGACATGGCGGCGGTTGATGCCGCGCTGGAAGCCGCCAAGACGTCGGACAAGCCTGTCCTCATCGCCTGCCGCACCACGATCGGCTTCGGGGCCCCGACCAAGGCAGGCAAGTCGTCCAGTCACGGCGCGCCGCTGGGCGCGGACGAGATCATCGGCACCCGCGAGGCCCTGGCATGGGACCACGTGCCTTTCGACATTCCCGCCGCCATCCGTGCGGACTGGGCGGCGGCCGCACTGCGCGGGGAACGTGAGCGCGGCGAGTGGCTGGCCCGTCTGAACCAGTCCGAGCACAAGCGCGACTTTGAACGGGCCCTGAGCCGCAGCGCTCCGGCCTCCGTGTTCGAGGCGCTCGCCGCTTATCGCAAGGCTCTGGCGACGGAAAAACCCAACCTCGCCAGCCGCGCGGCCTCGGGCAAGACGCTTGAAGTGATGGTCCCGGCCATGCCGTCGCTGGCCGGCGGTTCGGCGGACCTGACCGGATCGAACCTGACCAAGGTGAAGGAACAACCGCTGGTCACGGCGACCGACTACTCCGGCTCCTATATCCATTTCGGCGTGCGCGAGCACGGTATGGCGGCCTGCGCCAACGGCATGGCGCTGCATGGCGGTGTCCGGCCCTATGTCGGGACCTTCCTGGTCTTCGCGGACTATTGCCGCCCGGCCATCCGCCTTGGCGCGCTGATGGAACAGCCCGTCGTCTATGTCTTCACACACGATTCCATCGGCCTTGGCGAAGACGGTCCGACCCACCAGCCGGTCGAGCATCTGGCCTCGCTGCGGGCCATGCCGAACGTGAAAGTCTTCCGTCCGGCCGACGCCATGGAAACCGCCGAGTGCTGGGAACTGGCGCTGAAAAACGATACCGGCCCGTCCATCCTCGCCCTGTCGCGTCAGACCCTGCCGTTCCAGCGCACCGACGACGGCAGCGAAAACCTGAGTGCGCGCGGAGCCTATGTCCTCAAAAGCGCCGACTCGCCGAAAGGCGTGATCATCGCGACCGGATCGGAAGTCGCCATCGCGGTCAAAGCCGCGGAAGCGCTTGCCAGCAAAGGCGTGCCGGTAAACGTGGTCTCCGCGCCATCGCTGGAACTCTTCGCGGCGCAGAACAAGGCCTATCGCGACAGCGTGCTGCCGCAGGACTTGCCCAGGGTCGCGGTCGAGGCCGCCGCCCGCTATGGCTGGGATGCCTTCATCGGCGTCGACGGCGGGTTTGTCGGCATGACCGGATTCGGAGCGTCGGCACCGATCAATGATCTCTACACGCATTTCGGGATCACCGCGGACGCGGTGGCCGAAGAAATGCTCGCCCGCGTCTAGGCGCGGGGACGGGGCCGGGCTAGGAACGCCCCCATGAGCGCTTTTGCCGACACGCTGAACGCCTATGCCGCTCGGGCGCGCGACGGTGGTACGCGTGTCCAGGCCATGCCCGCCGACCTCGCCGCGCTGGAGGCCGAGAGCCTTCACATCATGCGCGAAGTGGCGGCGAATTTCGCCAATCCGGTGATGCTCTACTCCATCGGCAAGGATTCAGCGGTGATGCTGCATCTGGCGCTGAAGGCCTTCTACCCCTCGCCCTTGCCGTTTCCGCTTCTCCATGTCGACACGACGTGGAAGTTCACCGACATGATCAAATGGCGCGACGGCCTCGCAGACGCGTTCGGTTTCGATTTGCGTGTTCATGTCAATCCGGACGGGCTGGCGCGCGGCATCAATCCGTTTGCGTCCGGTTCGGCCCTGCACACCCAGGTGATGAAGACCGAGGCCCTGCGCCAGGCGCTCGACGCAAACCGCTTTGATGCGGCCTTCGGTGGTGCCCGCCGCGACGAGGAGAAATCCCGCGCCAAGGAGCGCATCTTCTCTTTCCGCGACCGCCACCATGGCTGGGATCCGCGCAACCAGCGCCCGGAACTCTGGTCGCTTTACAACACCCGGATTCACAAGGGCGAATCGATCCGTGTCTTCCCGCTCTCGAACTGGACCGAGCTCGACATCTGGCGGTATCTGCTGGTCGAGGACATTCCCGTCGTGCCGCTCTATCTCGCTGCGCCGCGCCCGGTGGTCGAACGCGACGGGACGCTGCTGATGGTCGATGATAACCGCTTCCCGCTGCACGATGGTGAGACACCGCAGACCCGCAAGGTCCGCTTTCGCACGCTCGGCTGCTACCCGCTGACCGGCGCGATCGAGTCCGAAGCCGACACGATTGAAGCCGTCGCGCTGGAAATGTTGGCCGCGCGGACCTCGGAACGCTCCGGACGCCTGATCGACAAGGACGAGCAGGGTTCGATGGAGAAGAAGAAGCGCGAGGGCTATTTCTGATGGCCGGGCAGGCGCGCGCCGAGGCCATCGACCGTCTTTCCCATGCCGGGGAGGGCGGGGTGTTGCGCTTTGTCACCTGCGGTTCGGTGGATGACGGCAAGTCCACGCTGATCGGCCGGCTGCTTCATGACAGTCAGCTTCTGTTCGAAGACCAGATCACGACGCTGGCCGCCGAGTCGAAACGCCACGGCAAGGCCGGCGGCGGGATCGATTACGCGCTGTTGCTCGACGGGCTCGAGGCCGAGCGCGAACAGGGCATCACGATTGACGTTGCCTACCGCTATTTCGCGACGGCGAAGCGCAAATTCATCGTCGCCGATACGCCCGGCCATGAGCAGTACACCCGCAACATGGCGACGGGCGCGTCGACTGCGGCCGCGGCCATCCTGCTGGTCGATGCCCGCAAGGGTATCCGCGAACAGACGCGCCGGCACGCCTTCATCGTTCACATGATGGGCGTTCGCCACATCATCCTGGCGGTCAACAAGATGGACAGTGTCGAGTGGGCACAGGGCCGTTTCGATGCGCTGCACGCTGAATTCATGGCCGCCATTGCCAGCCTCGACTTTGACAGCGTGACGGCGATCCCGATCTCGGCGCGCGAAGGCGATAACGTCATCGCTGCCAGTCCCGCCATGCCCTGGTACAACGGTCCGGCGCTGCTCGCTCATCTCGAAACCTTGCCTGCCACCGTGCGCGACGTAGACGGCCCGTTCCGATTCCCCGTGCAGTGGGTGAACCGCCCCGATCAGGATTTCCGCGGGTTTTCCGGCACAGTCGTATCGGGGTCGGTGCGGGTTGGTGACAGCGTCACGGTCGCGGGCAGCGGCGCGTCGGCTGTGCTGGCACGGATCGTCACCGCCGATGGCGACCGCGAAGCCGCACGCGCCGGTGAAGCCGTGACGCTTGTGCTCGACCGGGAAACCGACATCGCGCGCGGGGATGTCATTTCCGGCGCGAGGGACCGCCCGGAAGTCACTGACCAGTTCGCGGCGAAACTCCTGTGGATGGGCGAGGACGCGCTGATGCCGGGCCGCTCCTACCTCCTGAAGTCAGGCACGGCGACCGTTCCCGCCTCGGTCAGCGCACTCAAACACCGGATCGACATCAATACCTATCAGCCTGTTCCGGCTACCAAGCTCGAGTTGAACGAGATCGGCCTCGCCAACCTCTCTCTCAGCTATCCGATCGCAACCGATGCCTATGATGCGGTCAGGGAGACCGGCAGTTTCATCCTGATCGACCGTTTCACCAACCAGACGGTCGGTGCCGGCATGATCGAATTTGGCCTTCGCCGCGCCCAGAACATCCACCGCCAGGCCTTTGACGTGACCAAGACTGACCGGGCGCGGATCAAGGCGCAGAAGCCGACGCTTCTCTGGTTCACCGGCCTCTCCGGTGCCGGCAAGTCGACGGTCGCCAACCTAGTCGAGCAACAGCTCGCCCGGGCCGGGCATCACACCTACACGCTCGATGGCGACAATGTCCGGCATGGGCTCAACCGCGATCTCGGTTTCACCGAGGCTGACCGGGTGGAGAATATCCGCCGCGTGGGCGAGGTCGCGAAACTCTTCGTCGATGCCGGTCTGATCGTGACCACCGCTTTCATCTCGCCTTTCCGGTCCGAACGCCAGGCGGTTCGAGACCTGCTGGAGCAGGGCGAATTCCTCGAAGTCTTCGTCGATGCGCCCATCGAGGTCTGCATGGAACGCGACCCGAAAGGCCTCTACGAGAAGGCGAAGGCAGGCGAGATCAAGAATTTCACCGGTTTCGACAGCCCGTACGAGGCCCCGGACAATCCCGATATTCACCTTGAGACCGCCGACCTGTCGCCTGAAGACGCCGCGGCGCGTGTGATCGAGGCGCTACGCAAGCTGGGCCGTCTCGGCTAGGCGCGCCCGCGGGCGATGAAAGGCCCGTTCAGAAAGCCGGTCTCGACCTTGCCATAGCGGAAGGGCGTGCCATCCGGGTTTTCCACCCGCCCCCCGGCGGCCGCCAGCACGGCGTGTCCGGCGGCGGTATCCCACTCCATCGTTGGCCCGAAGCGCGGATAGATGTCGGCCTTGCCTTCGGCCAGCATGCAGAATTTCAGCGATGAGCCCGCACTGATCGTCTCGGTTACCCCTTCGGCCCGGGCCAGCGCTTCGGTTTCCGGGTCACGATGCGACCGGCTCATCACCGCCGTCAGGTTTTCAGTTGGGCGAGGGCGAGCGGCGATGCCGGACCAGTCGAACCGTGCGGCACCCGGCGCACCTTGGCATGAGAAGGCCGACTTTCCGCCCGCGAATATCGCACCGAGCGCCGGGGCCTGGACACAACCCGCCATCGGTGTGCGTCCACTGATCAGGGCAATATTGATCGTGAACTGGCCATTGCGCGAGATGAATTCCTTGGTGCCGTCGACGGGATCGACCAGCAGGAATTCACCGCCGATTTCCGGCCGATTGCCGCCCTCGAACGCTTCCTCGGCGAGGATCGGAACGCCCGGCAACAGGGCGGCCAATTCCTCCAGGATGATGGCTTCAGCGGCATGATCTGCTGCCGTCACCGGAGACCGGTCGGCTTTCTGTGAGGCGGTGAATTCCGTGCCGTAAATGTCCATGACCGCGACGGACGCCCGCGAACAGATCCGGGCAAATTCGAATGCCAGGGAATCCCGGTCATGCCGTTTCATTGTCTGGATTTCCCGTCTTCCCCGACCGGTCATTACCTATAGACGCCGATGCCGGCGTTGTCGCCTTTTGATGACGGACAAAACCGTGTATCGCAGGCCCACCCGCATCCTCGCGGGCAGCTGGCATCTGGGGCCCTCATGGCGCGCGTGGACGTCATTATCGTCAACTACAATGCCGGGGCCTATCTCAAGGCCTGCATCGAGGGCTTGAAACGGCAGGGCCTGTCAGATTTCCGGGCCATCATCGTCGACAATGCGTCCGAGGACGGGTCCATCGCATCGCTCGGCCCGCTCGATGACCGATTCACGCTGATCGCCAACCGGGAAAACACGGGGTTTGCTGCCGCGTGCAACCAGGGAGCCGCGGTCAGCAAATCGCCCTGGATTGCCATGCTCAATCCCGACGCCGTTCCCAATGCGGACTGGCTGGAAACCCTGCTGGCCTGCGCCGAGGAGACCGGGGCAGCGGCTCTCGGCTCTACCCAGATATCAACCGAGGACCGGGGTCTGCTCGACGGGGCCGGGGACGTGTATTCGCCCGTCGGGGTGGCCTGGCGCGGTGGCTTTGGCGCACCGGTTTCTTCGGCTCCGCCGACCGGTGTCTGCTTTGGCCCGTGCGCAGCGGCGGCACTCTACCGCCGCGACGTGTTTGAAGCGATGGACGGGTTTGACGAGAACTTCTTTTGTTACATGGAAGACGTCGACCTGGCGTTCCGGATGCGGCTGGCCGGGCACCAGGCCGTTCAGTGCCGGGAAGCCGTCGTCAAACATGTCGGTTCAGCGATCGCGGGTCGGGCGTCACCCTTCGTCGTATACTATGGTACCCGCAACCGGATCTGGACTTTCCTGAAGAACACACCACCCCTGATGTTCGCGGCGATGCTGGTGCCGCACCTGCTGGTCAATTTCGCTTTCCTGGTGCGCAGTTTCGCGCACCAGCGCAATGGCCCCACGTGGCGCGCCATCCGCGATGCGTTGGCGGCCTGGCCCGAAGTCATGGCGTGGCGCCGTGAGGTTCAGAAAACCCGGGTCGTGACAAGTGCGGGTATCGGCAAGGCAATGACCTGGTCGCCGATCAAGCTGCTGCGCCGGGACCCCGATGTCCGGCCGCTGCCCGGTCAGAGTCCGGAATAATTCCGGTACCAGGACACGAAACGGGACAGCCCGTCTTCGATTCGGGTTGATGGCGCATAACCATAATCGGCCTTGATACGGGTCACATCGGCCGCGGTCCGCGTGACGTCTCCGGCCTGCATCGGAGCCAGTTCCGTGATCGCCTTGCGGCCACAGGCAGCTTCCAGCGCGGTGATGAATTCGGCCAGCGGGCGCGGGTCCGAACCACCGATATTGTAGACGCGATGGGAGCCGGCTGAGGGCGTGTCGTCGACGATCCGCATGGCCGTTTCGATCACGTCGTCGATAAAGGTGAAGTCGCGTTCCATCCGGCCTTCGTTGAACAGCCGGATCGGCTGGCCGCGCAGAATGGCGTCGGTAAAGCTCCAATACGCCATGTCCGGACGGCCCCAGGGTCCATAGACAGTAAAGAAGCGCAGACCCGTCTGCGGGATGTCATAGAGCCGGGAATAGGTCGCGCTGATCAGCTCGTCGGCGCGTTTGGTCGCCGCATAGAGCGAGACCGGCGCATTGACCGGATCGTCCTCGCCGAACGGGGCGTCATCGCGCTCGCCATAGACGGAACTGGAAGAGGCATAAACGAGGTGTTCGACGCTGTCACAATGTCGCGCCGCCTCGAGCACGCTGACATGGCCGACCAGGTTGGACTGGACATAGGCCATGGGATTTTCCAGCGAGTAGCGCACACCGGCCTGGGCTGCGAGGTGCACGATGCGCTGGGGTCGAAACTCCGCCACCATCGTCCGTATGGCGTCGGCGTCAGCGATATCCTGCTCGGCAAAGCGGAACCCGTCCTGTCCTTCAAGCCGGTCCAGCCGGGCGCGTTTCAGGGCCGGGTCGTAGTAGGCGTTGAGATTGTCGACGCCCAGAACTTCATGACCCCGGTCAAGCAGGGCGCGGGTGGCATGCGAGCCGATAAAGCCGGCGGCTCCGGTCAGGAATATCTTCATCGCCGTACCCGCCTATTCCTGACTGCACGCATAGGGTTCGACGGCCTCGACGCGAATGCTGTGCAAATCAACGCTGTTGGCTCCAGCAAGGGCTGAGGGCCAGACCCCGAAGAAGGCATAGCCCGGGTCGCAGTTGGGCGGATAGACCATCACCTCGATTTCCTGGGCATCCGCGGTCAGCGTGTGTTCGCTCCAGCCGCTCTGGCCGATTCCCAGCTGGAACCCCCCCACATGGGTAGTGGCCGCACCGTTCAGATCGGTGGAATTGATCGTGAAGGTCACCCGCAGCACGAAGCCGGCCATGGCTTCCAGCTCATGGGCCTGCAGGGCATCAAACACCCCTGCCGACGCAATATTGGTCGGGTCGCCCAGCTCGCGATCAGCGGTAATCCGCGCAACAAGGCGTCCGCGGGAATCCCGGACCATTTCAAAGCTGAGGCCCGATCCCGCCGCCATGCCGGCCAGGCGATTGCCCTCGATCAGAACGCCATTGTCGCGAACGTCATCGGAGAGCGACTCCCACCGCGATGAGGCAATGATCAACTGCGGCGCGATCATCGCCGCAACGACCAGCGCTGTAAGCAGATAGAAGAACGTATCATTGACGCGCAGGATCATCGCTTCGCTTTGCTTCCTTTGCGGGCGTCCGGCCGGGCGCTGTCCGGCCATTGCGGTTCGGGTCGTCTTTACCTATTGGGAGGGGGGTGTGGAAAGCGCTAATTCGGCGAATTATCAGGACTGCGGGAGGAAAAGCACGTGACGATACGTAAAGCGGTGATCCCGGTGGCCGGTTTCGGCACGCGCGTCTTGCCTGCCAGTAAGGCGATCCCGAAAGAGTTGCTCCCGGTCTTCGACCGGCCCGCAATCGACTGGGTCGTCGCCGAAGCGAAGGCTGCCGGAATCGAGGAGTTCATTTTCGTCACTGCGCGCGGCAAGGGCGCGATCGAGGACTATTTCGACAAGGCCTACGAGCTCGAGACCACGCTCGAACAGCAGGGAAAAACGGATATTCTCGCGGATTTGCGCGCGCGCCTGCCCAAGGCCGGGGCGGCCGCCTTTGTCCGCCAGCAGGCCGCTCTTGGTCTGGGCCACGCGATCGGCTGTGCGCGCAATTTCGTCGGCAATGAGCCTTTCGCCATCATTCTCCCCGATGTGATCGTTACCGGTGAGCCGGGCTGTCTGCGCGAAATGGTCGATGTCTATGAGGCGCGGGGCGGAAACATTCTCGCGGTGGAACAGGTCGCACGCGAGGACATCTCCAAATACGGCATTGTCGATGTCGACGTGTCCGGTTCCGGGGCACCAAAAATCCGCGCTATGGTGGAAAAACCCAAGCCCGAAGACGCTCCGTCCAATCTGGCGATCACTGGGCGCTATATCCTGCAGCCGGAGATTTTCGACCTGATCGAAAACCAGGAGGCCGGTCATGGCGGCGAGCTGCAGCTGACCGATCCGATGGCCCGCCTGATGGACACCCAGGACTTCTTCGCGGTGGAATATTCAGGGCGCAGCTTCGATTGCGGCAACAAGCCGGGCTATTTCGAGGCTTTCGTCGCGCACGCCCTCGCGGACCCCACACATGGTCAGGCGTGCCGGTCCATCCTTATGAAACTGTTGGAGAAATAGGCGTCTCAGGCGCTTTCGGCTTCAACGCAGGCGAGGGCGTCATTGACGAGCTGCCGTGTGGCTTCGGACTCTGAACGCACGACCAGTGCCTGCTCGGGTTCATGCAGGACGTTGATGAAAATGCATTCCTGTGTCGAGGCAGCGATCTGACCGAGCGCTGCGCGCAATTCCCGTTCCGCGGACAGAACGCCGTCCAGATCCGGATACACGTATTTCGACACGATCATCGTTGTGGCCCACCCCGTTAACGATTGTGACTCCCGTCCGGTCTGATTGCAAGGATCGGGCTAAACGGCGTCGCGCTTACGTTTCGCTCATCAAGCTGCGCTAGGGTGCAGGTGGATGGAAATGGATACAGGACCGGGACACGATGACGGCACCGCCCGCCCTTCTTGACGCCGCCGGCCGCTTTCGCGCCTGGATACGCGATGCGGCGCTGCCGGTCTGGGCCGACCGCGGCTGGGATGCGGAACAGGGCGGTTTCCACGAGCGCTTCGATCTGGCCGGTCAGCCCGACCGGGACGCCGTGCGCCGTGTCCGGTCGCAGGCCCGCCAGATCTATGTCTTTGCCCATGGCGAGCATCTCGGCTGGTATCCGGGCGGGGCGGACATTGCCCGCCGCGGCCTCGACTGGCTGGAAGCCCGGGCCTGGGCTCCGGACGGCAATCCGGGCTGGGTAATGAAGTTGAACCCGGATGGCAGCGTCGCCGACCCGACCCGCGATCTCTATGAACAGGCCTTCGCCCTTCTGGCGCTGGCCTGGGTCTATCGCGCAACCGGTGATACCGGCGCGCTGGAGCTTGCCAACAAGACCCTTGCCTATATCGACACCGAGATGGCCCACCCGGCTGGCGGATGGCTGGAGTCGGTGCCGGACCGGGCACCGCCGCGCCGCCAGAACCCCCACATGCACATGTTCGAGGCCTCGCTGGCCCTGTTCGATGCGACCAAGGACCAGGCCTATCTGGATCGGGCCGGATCCATTCTCGCCTTGATGCGCCGGCACTGGATCGCGGAATCCGGTGCCCTGCTTGAACTTTTCGAGAGTGACTGGGAGCGCTTTAGCGGCAAGGGCGGACGCCGGACCGAGCCTGGTCACCAGTACGAGTGGGTCTGGCTGCTCGACCATTTCCGCGAACGCAGTGGCGAGGACGTTTCCGCCGAGATTGCCGGGCTCTACGCCTTTGCGCGCACCTATGGCCGCAATCCGAAGACCGGCCTCATCATGTCGGCCGTGGGAGATGATGGCGCGCCGCTCGATACCAGCGCCCGCACCTGGCAGCAAACCGAACACCTGAAGGCCTCGCTCATTCAGGGCGCGGCGGGACGATCCGGGGCGTGGGACGCCGCCGGCGATGCACTGCACCGCCTGTTCGCCCGCTTCCTGGCACCGGCTCCGGCGGGGTGCTGGATCGACGCCTATGACGGGCAGGGCAAGCCGGATGTGACCGGCATCACGGCGAGCACGCTCTACCACCTCTTTGTTGCGGCGGTTGAGACCAAGCGCATTCTCGGCTCGCGGAATTCCGCGACGAAGGCCGCTTCGCAATGAGCGCGATGACGATCCGTCCGGCGATCCTGTGTGGCGGTTCGGGCGAACGGCTCTGGCCGCTATCGCGCAAGGATAACCCCAAACCCTTCCACAAGCTGGTCACGGGCCGGACCTTGTTTGAAGACACGCTGCTGCGTTCGGCGGGCGAGGGCGACGGTGTTGCATTCTCCGCGCCTCTGATCGTGGCGGGCGAAGCCATTCTCGATCCCGTCACCAAGGGGCTGGCCTCAGCCGGGGTGAAAGCCGAAGCCATCGCGCTGGAGCCTGCCGGCCGAAACACGGCCGCTGCTGCCCTGCTGGCTGCGCGGCTGGCGCAGCAGTCCGATGGAGAGGACGCACTCGTCCTCCTCGCGCCGAGCGACCACCATATCGGCCCGCTCGACGCTTTCAGGCGCAGCGTGGCGAAAGCGGCCAGGCTCGCGGCCGAGGGACGCATCGTCGTCTTCGGCATTGCTCCAACCCGGGCCGAGACGGGTTATGGCTATATCCGTGCGGGCGAAACGCTCGCGGGTGGTTTCATCTTGGAGGCGTTCGAGGAAAAGCCGGACGCGGCAGCGGCTCAGCGCTATCTCGACGCCGGGGACCGTTACTGGAATGCCGGGCTTTTTGCCTTCCGGGCGGACGTTTTGATCGCGGAAATGGCCCGGTTCGAGCCGCAGATTCTCGAATGTGTCGACGCCGCGCTGGCTTTTGTAGAGACCGCAGACGGCGTGGTCCGTCCCGGCCGCGATGGCTTCCTGGCGGCACCCTCACTGCCGCTCGATATCGCGGTCATGGAGCGCACCGACCGCGCGGCCATGGTTCCGGCGGAGTTCGGCTGGAGCGATATCGGCGCGTGGCAATCGCTGGCTGATCTGGCTGAAGGCGATGCGCGCGGCGTGAAACGCCAGGGTGATGCGGTCGCGATCGATTGCGCCGACAGCTATCTGCGCGGCGAAGGCGTCACCGTTGCCGCGCTCGGCGTCTCAGGTCTGACCGTGGTGGCGACGCCGGACGCTGTGCTGGTCGCGGATTCGAACCGCGCGGCTGACATCAAGACGCTTCTCGCGGAACTACGCGAGCAGGGTCTGACCGGCCCGCTCTAGGCCCTGACGGCCGCCACTTCACGCACTACTTGAACTTTCGCCCGTTCAGGCCGATTTTAGCGCCTGCATGACCGAGTCCACCGCCGATCCCGTCGCCGAAGCCACTGAACGGCTGAACCGCGCCCTCTCGCGTGTCGAGATTGCCGTCGGTCGTTTGCGGGACCGCGTGACATCCGCCGGGCATTCCGACAGCGACCGTGCCCGTCTTGCCGAGGAACTCGACGAGGCCCGCGCTCGCGAAGAGGCACTGACCGAGGCCGCCAACGACGCGTCCAAAGCGCTGGCGCTCGCCATCGCCGATCTGCGCGAAGCGGCCCAGGCCGCCGATGACGCTGCCGATACGGAGCGCGACGCCGATGGGTAAGGTCTCGGTTTCGTTGAATGGCCGCGCCTTCACAATCGGCTGCGAAGACGGGCAGGAGCCGTATCTGCGTGAGCTGGCGCGCCATCTCGACGGGCATATCCAGAATCTCTCCGGACAGGTGGGGCAAATCGGTGATTTACGCCTGTTGCTGATGGCCTCGCTGGTCGTGGCCGACGAATTGCGCGAGGCCGAAAAGAAAACCGAAGCACTGGAGGCCCAGGTCGACCGGTTGAAATCCGACGGGATGGGCCAGAACCAGCGTGAGAATGCCGGCCGCGAGCGTGCAGCCAAGGCGATCAACGAAGCCGCGGCGCGCCTTGAACAGCTCGCCACCGAGGCGGGCGCTTGAGCACGGGCGCGCGATACCCCACATATGACCCTGGCGGTATCTGCGCCGTTCGTCAGGGGCCTTCATCCCGGCGACCGTACATCTCCTCAAGGGAACTGCCTCTGGCCGGGATCGAGGTCCCATTCACGCGGTGCCCACCTGACTTGTCGGGTCGATGGGGGTTGTATGGCCCCGACGGCGTGTGTGGAGCCGCCACATGTTTTTGAACTGGCGCAAGTCGCAAGCCCGCAAGGCCGCCCAGAAGCGGCGCCTGATGGCGCATCGCGACGGCGGCAATGCCGCCCACGCGCTTGTCGCCAATTTCCCCGATGAGATCTGGCCGGCCATCGGCTCGGTCGTTTCAGGCTACCGGGCCATCGGCACCGAGATCGATCCCTCCGCCCTTCTGGAAACGTTCCATTGCGAGCAGGTCCGTCTGGCGCTGCCGCGCGTGGTGGGCCGGGGCCAGCCCCTCGATTTTCGGGCATGGGCTCCTGGCGAAACCCTCGAAAAGGGCCAATTGGGTGTCGAGGAACCCTCGCAAGACGCCGAGAAAGCGCGCCCGTCGCTCGTGCTGGTCCCGGCGCTCGCCATCGACCGGCGGGGACACCGGCTGGGCTATGGCGCGGGGTATTACGACCGCACGCTCGCGGGCCTGCGAAAGGCCGGACCGGTCACGGCCGTGGGTCTGTGCTATGACGACCAGATCGTCCGGTCTGTGCCCACCGGCCGTCATGATGTCAGCGTGGATTGGACCGTCACCGAAAAGACGGCATACCGCGCCGGCCAATAGCCCACGACAGGAGTTTTTAACGATGCGCATCGCCTTTTTCGGCGACATTCTCGGCAAGTCGGGCCGAAAGGCTGCAGCCGCACACCTGCCCGGTCTGCGCGAGCGCCTGTCGCTCGACTTCGTGGCGGTGAATGCGGAAAACGCCGCGGGCGGATTCGGCATCACGCGCGGCACGGCAGAAGACTTGTTCGATGCCGGGGCCGATGTGCTCACCCTCGGCAATCATGCTTGGGACCAGTCCGAGGCCCTGACCTATATCGAGCGCGAGCCGCGCCTGTTGCGCCCGGTCAACTACCCGCCCAACACCGCGCCGGGTAAAGGTGCCAATCTCTACCAGACGAAGGACGGACGCTCGGTCCTGGTGATGAATGTCATGGGCCGCCTCTTCATGGATCCGCTGGAAGACCCGTTTGCCGCCGTCGACGAGCAGATTTCCAGCGCCCCGCTGGGCCAGGTGGCCGATGCCATCCTGGTGGACTTTCATGGCGAGGCGACCAGCGAGAAAACGGCGATGGGCTATTTCTGCGACGGGCGGGCGAGCCTCGTTGTCGGCACGCACACCCATGTCCCGACGGCTGACGCCCGCGTCCTGCCGGGCGGAACAGGCTACATCACTGATCTGGGGATGACCGGCGATTACAATTCGATCATTGGCATGGACCCCGAAGAGCCGATGCGGCGCTTCACCACCAAGATGCGCTCCGGACGGTTCCAGCCCGCAGACGGTGAAGCCACGCTGTGCGGCGTCTATGTCGAGACCGACGACAAGACCGGGCTCGCCAAACGCATCGACCCGATCCGTATCGGCGGCAGGCTGGCCGAGGCCGTGCCCGCACTCTGACAGATTTTTACGTCAGGAAGACGTCATCTCTGTTCAAGGTTGATCCTGCCAACCTCACCGCTTCACTCGGAGAGGGGTAATGGACGCCTATTGGGGATATGCCGCCGGGTACGGGCTGGCGCTCGCCGCCGCCTGGGTTCTGATCGTTGCACGACCGGCGCTGCTGGCCGGGCCAGACTTGCCGGAGTTCCGACGGCCCTGGGTCGAGCTGGCCATCTTTATCCTGGGGATCGTTGGAGTCCTGGCCGTGGGGCAGGCTTATGTACGAGGCTGGCTGTTGCCCGAGCCGGGCTTTCTGGCGGGGTTCGCCAATCAGGTTCTGATTTTCCTGCCGGTCCTCCTGATTATCGCGCTACGGCCCTTCCCGCTGCGGACCGGATTTCTCGCCCCGAACCGGATGCTAAGCGGGCTTGTAATCGGTATCGTGCTGGCGGGCATTGCTCTTGCCGCCCACGCGGCGGCGCGTGGCTGGCTTGGCGAATTTGATGCTGTCCTGGCGACCGTCTTTCACCTCGGCAGAGCGCATCATTTCGCGCAGGTCCTGATGGAAGATGTCGCCATCGTTGCACTGGTCACGCGGATCATTGGCGTGTCCGGTCCCCGCACGGCGATTACGCTGGCTGGCGCTCTGTTCGCGGCGGCGCATATCCCCGCCCTGCTGGCTGGCGGAGCCGATCTGGCCGGACTGATAACGCTGGTTCTCGACGCTGGACTGGCGGTCGCGGCGCTCGGGGCGATTCTCGCCACGCGCAATATCTGGTGGTTCTTCCCGGTCCATGCGGTCATGGACATGACCCAGTTCCATATTCCGGCGGTGTGAGGGCTTGGACGCGACGCGCGCAATAGGCTAGACAACGCGCCCTGTTGCGCGTTAACCGCGCGCCTTGAAATTCACCCCAGACCGCAGGAGTTTCGGTTCATGGCCGGGCATTCAAAATGGGCGAACATCCAGCACCGCAAGGGCCGTCAGGACAAGGCGCGGGCCAAGCTGTTCTCCAAACTCTCCAAGGAAGTCACCATCGCCGCCAAGATGGGTGGCCCCGACCCCGACATGAATCCGCGCCTGCGCCTGGCCGTCGCCAACGCCAAGGGCCAGTCCATGCCGAAGGACAATATCCAGCGCGCCATCGACAAGGCGACGGGCGGCGATGTCGAGGCCTATGAGGAAATCCGCTACGAGGGCTTTGGCCCGGGCGGCGTCGGCATCATTGTTGAAGTCTCCACCGACAACCGCAATCGCGCCGCCTCCGACGTACGCGCGGCCTTCACCAAGAATGGCGGAAACATGGGTGAGACCGGCGCGGTCTCCTTCATGTTCGAGCAGGTCGGCGAAATCCGCTACGACCAGACCGTCGCCGACGAGGAAAAGATATTCGAGGCCGCCATCGAGGCCGGAGCCGAGGACGTCCAGCAGGAAGAGGGCGGCGAGGACGAGCCGGGCGAGCACGTCGTCTATTGCGCTCGCGAAGACCTCGGCGACGTGTCCAAGGCGCTTGAAGCCTCCATCGGCGAAGCGAAATCGGCCAACATCATCTGGCGTCCGACCACGTCGACGCCGCTGGAAGGTGAAAAGGTCGCCTCGCTGTTCAAGCTCTTGGAAGCGCTTGAAGACCTCGACGACGTCCAGACCGTCTTCGACAACTCGGAGATTTCCGACGAAGACATGGCCGCCGTCGGCTAGGGGTATGCAGTCCGGCTTCTCCTTCATCGACGCGGTGAATTTTCCGGCTACCGGGCGCACCGGAGATGACCGCTATGGCTTTGACGAGAGCGCCGGAACGGCCTGGGTCGTTGATGGCGCGACCGATGTCGGTACGCGGCGCGTCCTGCCCGCCGAGGCCGAAGAAGCGCAGGGCTTCGTCCAGTATGAAAGCGATGCGGCCTGGTATGCCGAGGCTCTGTCGGAACGCTTCATGCGGGCATCCGAGGCGGGCGAGTCCGCCAAAGCCTATCTCGAACGGGTGATAAGCGATGTCGCCGCACGCGCCGAAGCTGCGGCGCTGACGCCCCTGTCAGAAGAGCCGCGCCACAATTTGCCGAGCGCAGGCGGGATCTGGGCAAGGCGCGACGGTGATGCGGTCGAGTTCGCCATGCTGGGCGATTGTATCGGCATATTGCGCACCGGCGGACAGACCCGCGTCATCGGTAATCTCGACGCCGTAAAGGCCGAGCACGCCACCAATCGCGAACAGCTCGCCCGTCCCGAAGGCAAGGCCGGCGGCTATGCGAGCGCACGGGACGACCGCAACCGGATCAACACCGAGGGCGCGCACTGGGTCTTCTCCATCCACCCCGAAGCCGCCGCCCGCGCCACGGTCGAGCGGGTCCGGATTTCCGGTGAGAGCCATCTCCTCCTGATGAGCGACGGCTTCTTCCGCCTCGTCGAACCTTATCGCCGCTATGACGCAACCCGGTTGATGGACGCCGCCCTGGAAGAGGACGCACTGCTCGACCTCGTCGGTGAGCTGCGCGCGCAGGAAATCAATCCGGAAGACGATGTCCGCATTGGCCGGCTGAAAACCAGTGACGACGCCTGCGCGCTTCTGCTGCGTGTGGACTAGGGGGTGGGCGGAGTGAACCGCGACAGGAAGGGCCGGTCGAGATGGCCGATCCAGAGCGATCCGTCCGCATCCGGGACGACATTGGCGATGAAGCCCATCTCGCCGGTCCCGTCATGCCAGCTGTCGAGATAATTGCCATCCTCGTCCAGCATCAGGATGAAGGCTTTCGGCGTGCCGGACCGCAGCCAGACGAATTCCGGTAGCTTCGTCAGCATGCGCGTCCAGAACGGGTTGCGGTGCAGGAAGCGCAGCAGCGGCACACGCTGTGTGTCCATGGCGATAAAGAGCCGTCCATTTCCGTCCCCCATCAGCCCGTCGGGAATGCCGGGCAGATTGTCGGCGACGATGTCGCGTTCCCCGGCGCGCGGCCCGGCAATCCAGTACCGGTTCAGGCGGTAGCGGAAGGTTTCCAGGAAGAACACCGACTGCCCGTCCGCAGCCATCGCAACGCCATTGGCGTAGTAGAGACCATCGGTCAGCAATGTCGTTTCACCCGTGCCCGGATGGTAGCAGTAAAGCGCCCCGTATGGGCGGTTCTCGGCCATGTCGAGCTGGAAGCTTGGCTCGTCCGTGGCGTTGGGCCAGCGCCAGCTGGATTCGGTGAAAAAGATCAGGCCATCTTCGGCGACATCCAGGTCATTGGCAAAGCCGAAGGGCCGGTCGGCCGGGCCACTGGTGAAAAGCTCGACCTCGCTGGTGTTTACGTCAATTCCATAGAGACCATCTGACGCCGCGGCGGCCAGGCGTCCGTCCTGCATCCACTGCAGGCCGAGCACCGGCTTGTCAGTGACCTGCGCGACCGTTTCGACCCGGGCCGGTGTCACGCCCGTGTCGATGCGGACCAGCCGCCCGTCGCGCTGACCGGTATAAATCGCCCCATCCGGACCAATCGCGATGTCCTCGCTGCTGTCGATCAGGCCTTGGGCGAACCGTTCGGCCGTACTCAAACGGCCGCGCGGTTCGAGGACACCCGTCAGAACAGGCGGTTCGGGTTCATCCCAATAGGCGGGCGACAGCCGCGATGGCCAGCTGAGCCAGAGGAGGAACAGCGCGGCGAGAAAGCCCAGCGTGACGAGGACGGCGCGGATCATGCCGGTGTCCGGCCCTGCGTCAGCAGGGCTCCACCACGCCGTAGCTGAACAGCTTCTCGATCACCTGCAGCGCGTCTTCATCCGACAAGGACGACAAATCGGCCCGGCTGATCGTGCCGCCGTCGAGCAGGGCATTGAGCGCCGGCTCGGCCGCGACCGGGAAAGTCAGCTCGCCGCCAGCGGTGATGACAACGGCGCTCTCCTCGTCTCCGGCAAAGCGCCAGGGAATGGCGCGGCGCAGACGGAATTTGGCCGTCTTGTCGTCGGGTATTCCGCGTCCGGTAATTGTCCCGGAGGTGTCCGGCATCCGCGAGCGGATATAATTGTCGATAAAGAGATCGTACGCGCCATCGAGATCGGCCTCGCGGCTGATCGCATCGATGAGTTTGCGGAACTGTGCGGCGGATTCCGTCCGGTCGAAATCGGGACGGGCATAGCCTGGAGGCAGAGAATTCCGGAACCCCGGCTCGCGCAGCGCGACTTCGGACACCGCTTCCAGGATCAGATCGGCCCAGGTTTTCACGATCAAACCGACCGTGATGTGGAGCGAGTCCGTATCCCCGGCGGTCGAGGCATCGTGCAGCAGGCCGCGCGGGACATAGGCGGCCTCACCGGCCTTCAGGACGAATTCCTCGACCGGGTCGCCAATTTCGTGGACGCCGGCTTCAAAGCCCTCGCCCCGATAGGGCGTGTCGATCGGCGTGTCGTAGAGCCGCCAGGTCTTTTCACCCGCGATCTGCAGAACGAAGACGTCGTGATCATCGTAATGGGTCCGGAAACCCTGCGAATTGGGCGGGGTCAGATAGATATTGGTCTGTACATGGCAGGACAGGACCGTCTCGACCGACCGCGTGAAGTCTTTCAGAGTCGCGTCGAACTGGTGCAGCTGCGGCAGGATCAGCGTCGCGCCATGCCGGTAAAGGTCGGATATCGCTCCCTTGTCCGCCAGGCCGCTGGGGAAAATGAACTGGTCGCGTGACACCGGCGGATCGGATCGCGCCATGTCGACGGACTCCCCGGGGAAGTCGTTGCCGGACACCAGCTCATCGATCCGGGCAATGGACAGGAGCGACGCGAAGCGATCCGCACCCTTGTGCCGGATGACAACGGCCTTTTTCTCATAGGTGTCGTCGAAAAAGGTCTTCGCCGCGTCCGCGCCGATCATGTAGCCGAGCGGGTCGTCCCGCCAGGGTGCGTTACTCATGCCGTGATGTCTCCCGATTCCCCTTGGTATGCCGCGAAAGTCTAACGGCATCCCGCCGCGTCCGCATAGGCCGAATCGCCGCACCGCCCGAGGGGCAGTGCGGCTGTTCTCATGATGTCAGTCTGATGGTCCGGTCAGCAGTGCCGCCCGCGCCCTGCCGGGTCGGCATAACGGCCGACATCGGAATCGGTGCAGTTGCGGCGGCGACCGCCACGTCCGTTACCCACCGGGTCGGCATAGGAACCGGTATCGGAGTCGGTAATTCCGGTATTGCCTCGCCCGCGTCCGCCACGGCCATTTCCGGCCGGATCGGCGTAGCGTCCGGTATCGGCGTCGGTGATGCCCGAACCACCGCGTCCGCGTCCGCCGCGACCCTGTCCGGCCGGGTCGGCGTAGCGGCCGCTGTCGGCATCGGTGATGCCGCCGCCTCGACCGTATCCGGCGGCGTCGGCATAGGCCCCGACATCGCTGTCGGTGATACCGGTATAATAGCCCGTCGATGCACACCCGGTGACGACACCTGCCGCTCCGGTCACGATGGCGGCTCCCCCGACACGTGTCAGGAAGGAACGGCGGCTCAGCTTGCCTTTCTTGGCCATGATGGCCTCCTCTTACTCTACGTCAGTACGGCACCGGACAGGCCGGCGCGTGGGTCTAGCGGTCCGTGCCGCGTCCATAGCCCGCCGGGTCGGACATCGAACCACTGTCCGCATCGGTCAGACCGGTCCGGCGCGAGCGGCGGCCACCCCGGCCGTTTCCAGCCGGGTCGGCCAAGCTGCCGCTGTCGGCGTCGGTGAAACCGGACCGGCGTCCGCGCCCGTTACCCACTGGATCGCTCGGGTCGGAATCGGTGATGCCCGTCCGGCGTCCGCCGCGGCCATTGCCCGCCGGATCGCGATAGGCCCCGGAATCGGAATCGGTAATGCCGCTACGGCCCCGGCCATTTCCGGCCGGATCCCGGTTCGGGCCGCTATCGGAATCAGTCAGACCTGTGCGGCGGCCTCCGCGTCCATTGCCGACCGGGTCATTGGGATCGGAGTCGGTGATGCCGCTATTCCTGCCGCGGCCATATCCGGCGCGGTCGGCATTATAGCCGGAATCGGAATCGGTCCGGCCCGTCCGGCCATAACCGGCGGCGTCGGCATAGCGGCCGCTGTCGGAATCGGTGCGCCCGGTATAATTCTGGGCCTCGGCTCCCCCGGTGACGACACCGGTTGCACCCGCCGCGATGGCGGTCCCGGCAACGCGGTTGAGGAAAGAGCGGCGGCTGAGTTTCCCTTTCTTGGCCATGACGGCCTCCCTTCAAATCAGACCTGCGCCGTCCCGGGGCGCGGACTCCCTCGTCGTCATCAAGCCTAGGGGAGGGGTCGGGGGAGGGTCAAACAAAGACCGTGTAAATGCGAATTATTCTCATAATATTTATTTGAAATGTCATGGAGTCAGACTGTCAGACACCAAGTCGAGCACCGGACACGAAAAAGGGGACGGTGCCAGGCACCATCCCCTTTCGGAATGCTGGGTCTGGAAACGGTGCGGTTAGCCGCGGCCGCGTCCCGCCGGGTCAACACAGCCCGACGTGTCGGAGTCGGTGAAGCCGGTATTGCCGCGACCGTGGCCGCCCGCATCGGCGCACGCGCCGCCGTCGGAGTCGGTCAGGCCGGTGTAGCCGGTGCCGCGGCCAACCGAGTCACGCGGATCGGAATCGGTAATGCCGGTACGGCCATTGCCGGCCGGGTCGCGCGGGTCCGCATCGGAGCGGCCGCGATAAACTGCCGCGCCAGCGACCGAAGCGATTGCACCCGTGGCGGCAACACCGCCCGCGACGCGCATCATGAACGAACGGCGGCTGAGTTTGCCTTTTTTCGCCATTGAATTAGCCCTTTACATAACTGTGCGCGGTGGCCGCGCTCCCCTCGTGTGCGACAAAATGGCCACCGGGGCAGGTCAGGTCAAACAAAGATTGTGAGTTTGCGACCTATTCTCACGGATTTTCGGAGTTTTATTGGCACTTGAGACTTAGTTGCAGAAATTCCACGGGTTTTTCGACAATCCACACGTTCGGCGAGCGCGCGAGGCCTGCATTTCACACCCGTGCCTTGGCGTGGCCGGGAAAAGCACGGTTAAGTGCGGTCCATGGCGGACACGATTCGGATTTTGGGTATCGACCCCGGCTTGCGGCGCACGGGCTGGGGCGTGATCGCAGCCGAGGGAAGCCGGCTGATCCGTGTTGCCCATGGCGTAATCGCCCCGCCGGTCACCGCACCGCTGCCCGAACGCCTGCTGGCTGTCTGCGAAGGCATCGAAGCGGTCATCACCGAGCACGGCCCGGATGAAGCCGCCGCCGAGGAAGTCTTCATGGCGTCGAATGCCGCCAGCGCGTTGAAACTCGGTCATGCCCGGGCGGCGGCGATCCTGGCTCCGGCACGTGCCGGTCTTCCGGTCAGTGAATATGCGGCGCGCCTCGTGAAAAAATCCATCGTCGGGACGGGAAGTGCCGACAAGGCCCAGATCGCGGCGATGATCGAAATTCTCCTGCCCGGCTCAAAAGCCGAGGCCGACGCCGCCGACGCGCTGGCGGTCGCGATCACCCACGCGCATCATCGCCGCGCCAACGGCCTGAAAGGAGCGGCCTGACATGATTGGCAAGCTGAAAGGCCGCATCGACGCGGTTGGATCCGAGGAAGCGCTGATTGACGTCCACGGGGTCGGGTATCTTGTTGGCATGGGCAGCCAGTCACTCGCCCGGCTCTCGCCCGGCGCGGACGCCGAGATCCATATCGAGACCCATGTCCGCGAGGACGCGATCAAGCTCTTCGGTTTCCTCAGCGAGAAGGAACGCGCCTGGTTCGCCCGCCTCCAGATCGTGCAAGGGGTCGGGGCCAAGGCCGCGCTGGCCATTCTCGATGCGCTGGGACCGGGCGAACTGGAGAATGCCGCCGCGCTGGGCGATGCCTCCGCCTTTGGCCGGGCCAAGGGCGTCGGACCGAAACTCGCCGCCCGGCTGGCCACGGAACTGAAGGACAAGCCCCCGCCACTGGGCCGGACCTTCGCCGCAGACTTTCAGCCCACGCCGGCCATCGGCGCGACACCGGTCATCGCCGGGGAAACACAGAACATGGCACGCGAGGACGCCGTCTCGGCGCTGGTCAATCTTGGTTATGGTGAAAGCGATGCGCGCCGCGCCGCCGCTTCCGCCTCCCGCTCCGCCGGAGCGGACGCGGATTCCGGTGCCCTGATCAAGCTGGCCCTGAAGGAACTGGCCCGATGATTTCACGGTCGAAGGTAAGAAGGCTTCCCCCCACCCCGACCCTCCCCCGGCGGGGGAGGGAGTCCGCGCACACATTCTCCCTCCCCTTGAGGCTGAAGCCGGGAGAGAGGCTCCAGTGGAGCCTCGCGTCGGTTTCAGGGCCGGGGTGGGGTGCGCTGGCTGCTGCCTTGTTATTTTCTACCGCCCCCGCACTCGCCGATGAACCGGTCGAACTCACCTTCGTGGCCAATGAAGGCGTGCTCATCCGGCAGGCCGAGACCGCCGTGATGATCGACACGCTGACCTGGAATTCCTATGACGGCACGTATGCGCTGCCGTCCGAGGCCGCCACGCAGGCCATGATCAATGGTGAAGCGCCGTTTGACGGTGTCGATGCGCTCCTCTTCACCCACCTTCATGGCGACCATTCCCACGCCGAAGGCGCGGTCCAGTTCCTGGCGGCAAACAGCGATGCGGTCGTGGCCGCCTCGGTCCAGATCACCGCAGCCATGACGGCCGAGCCGGGCGGCAGCGATGCCGACATCGCCGAGCGCATTATCACGGTGCCGCTGACATCTGACCGCGTGGGGCCGGAAGGCATTCTCCAGACACCTTCGGTCGAAGGCGCGTGGCTTTTCCATCGCGAAGGCGTCGACAACATCACGTGGCATGTCGATATCGGCGGCGTCTCCATCCTCCATCTCGGCGATACCCAGCCGCAGCAGGCAGACTTCTCCGCATGGGCCGAGACCGAGTTCGATGTCATCCTCTATCCGTACTGGTTCGCGCTGATGCCGCGCGGGCAAGCCTTCCTCGCGTCCCGGCCCGAAGCGCGCGCCATCGCCTTCCATATTCCCGCCGCCACGACCGAGCAGCAGATCCGTCAGGCCCTGGGCGACGCGGAATATCTCCACACGGAAGGCGAAACGATTGTCCTGCGCGAGGGGGGAGAGTGAGACACGGGATATTTCCCCCCACCCTGGCCCTCCCCCGTGGGGGGAGGGTTAGTGCGCTTGCTGTCTCCCTCCCCTTGAGGCTGAAGCCGGGAGAGAGGCTCCAGTGGAGCCTCGCGTCGGTTTCAGGGTTGGGGTGGGGTGAGATGCAGGGCAAATGCCCATGACCACCGACCGCCCCATATCCGCTGAGGCCCAGCCCGAGGACGGGCGCGACAAGGCGCTGCGCCCGCTCTCCTTTGGGGAGTTTGTCGGTCAGCCCGCCGCCATCGCCAATCTGAAAGTCTTCGTCGAGGCCGCCGGACGGCGCGGTGAGGCGCTGGACCATGTCCTGCTCTCCGGCCCGCCGGGGCTGGGCAAGACCACGCTCGCCCAGATCGTCGCACGCGAGCTGGGCGTCAATTTCCGCGCCACGTCCGGCCCGGTCATCGCCAAGGCGGGTGATCTCGCCGCGATCCTCACCAATCTCGAACCGCGGGATGTCCTGTTCATCGACGAAATTCACCGTCTTGCCCCGGCCGTGGAGGAAATCCTCTACCCGGCGATGGAGGATTTCTGCCTCGATCTGGTGATTGGTGAGGGGCCGTCGGCGCGCACGGTGCGGATCGATCTGCCGCCCTTCACGCTGGTGGGTGCGACAACACGGGCTGGCCTGCTGGCGACGCCCTTGCGTGACCGGTTCGGTGTACCGGTCCGGCTCGAATTCTATGATGTCGGGGAGCTTTCCAAGATCGTCGCGCGTGGTGCGGCGAAAATGGGCATGACCGTTACTGAAGACGGCTGCGCGGAAATCGCCAAGCGCGCCCGCGGCACGCCGCGCGTTGCCGGGCGCCTGTTGCGCCGGGTCCGTGACTTTGCCGAGGCCGACGGCACGATCTCACTCGACGCAAAAGCCGCTGACGCCGCCCTGCAACGGCTGGAGGTCGACGCGATCGGGCTGGACTCGCTCGACCGGCGGTATCTGACCGCCCTGACGCAGCATTTCTCGGGCGGGCCGGTGGGGCTCGACACGATGGCGGCCGCGCTCGCCGAGGCGCGCGATGCGCTGGAAGACGTGGTCGAACCCTTCCTCATCCAGCAGGGCTTTATCCAGCGCACCCCGCGTGGCCGTGTGGCCGCGGCCCGCGCCTGGACCCATCTGGGCCTCAACCCGCCCCGCGACGGGCAGGGTGCGCTGTTCGGGGGTGAGAAATGACCCCAACCTGCGGCCAGTGGGATGCGGACAACGTTCACCGCTTGCCGGTGCGGGTCTATTACGAGGACACGGATTTTTCCGGCGTGGTCTATCACGCCCGCTACCTGCATTTCTTCGAGCGCGGACGGACGGAGAGCCTGCGTGCGCTCGGTATTCACCATTCCGAACTGATCAACAGCGATGACCCGATAGCCTTCGCGGTACGCAGTCTCTCTATCGAGTATGTGAAGGCCGCCCGGGTCGACGAGGCGCTGGTGGTCGAGACGATCTACCGGCCCAACAAGGGCCCGCGCCTTCGCATGGACCAGTCCCTGACGCGGAATGGCGAGACCATTTGCACCGCGAAAATCGAGGCGGTCATCATCAACCCGTCCGGCCGCCCCAAACGCCCGACCAAGGCCATGATTGCAGCCTGGCAACCCGTCGTGCGGGAGATGTAGCCCCCCACCCCCCGGCGCAGTCTATTCGCGATAAGTCTGTGCCCGGCCACCCGCCAGATAGACGATGTCGTCATCATCGGGCGTTATCAGGTCGTAATAGGTATATCGGTCGGCCTCTTCATACCATTTGTACCGGCTCTGCTTGAACCGTAGAAGGGAGAAGATGTCGCCCATTTCGACCTGGAATTCCTGGATGTTCCGGTTGGCGGCAAAGGCCCCGGACACGAATTCCACGGTGCGGAAACCGTTTCCGATCGTGCGGGCCGAGGCGTCGGCGATCCACAGGCGCTGGCGTGCTGCCGGCCCGAAACGGTCCCGCATTGTGGGCAGGGATTCGCGCTGTTCCCGGATCAGTTCGCGGCGGAAACGCTGGCGCAGCTCGGCCTGTTCTGCTGTCAGCTCGTAGTCCCGGCCTTCGCGATAGAGTTCACCCCAGATGGCGAACAGGCCGGCACCCAGAACAATCCGGTCGTAATCGCTGGTCCAATCCGTCGCGTCGAAGTCCTGCAGGGAAGCGAGTTCGGTCTCCAGCTGCTCAACATAGTCGGCGAGGGATTCAGCCGCCAGGGCGGCGCGGGCCGCGTCGCGGGCTTCCCGGCGCGCGCGCGCGGCTTCTTCCCGCCGTGCGGTCTCGGCCGCTTCCTCGGCCGCCCGCCGCTCGGTTTCGGCGGCAAAGGCGTCCGGGTCGAGCGTTTCCAGTTCCGCGAGCCAGGCGTCATCACCGCGCCGTGTCTGGATGTAGGCCAGATAGGCTTCCGGGTCCTCGGCGCGCAATTCCGCGAGGTCTTCATCGCTCATCACTGTGCTGACGGCGATAGCTGCGAAAGAGAACGCCAGGACGAGACTGGCGAGCGACCAGCGCGCGCGCAGAAGCGGCACCGGCAACGGCCGGAACATCAGGCCGATGCAGGCTATCGCGATCACCGCAAAGACAATGGTGAAGACCCCCGGATTGGTGGCCCCGAAGGCATAGAGAAAGGCCGGCAGCACGATGACTATGAGCACCGCCAGCACGATTTTACCGAACATGATGCTGAGAACTCCCCCCGTCTTTCTGGCAGAATAACAAGGCCAGGATGTAGAAATCAAAACGGACCGGTCGCTGCGCCTGTGGAAAACCACTTCCCGATCAGGATGATGTCGGGTCTCGGCGGTAGCGGAACCTTTTCCGTCTCCAGCGGTTAGGTCTTCCGTGATCCCGTTTCGACCCGAACCGGACTAACGCGCGCAAGCGGACGAACCGCCTGCGCCTTCACGCGTGGGCGGCCTGTCCCGGCCCAAGGGAGGCTGACTGAGCCATGGAATTCTTTTCGCCGCTGACCGACCAGCTCCAGACCATCTGGGAGGGCTTTGTCCGTTCCCTACCGCAAATCGGACTGGCCCTCATCGTCCTTGCCGCGACCTGGGGCGTCGCGCAACTCTTGCGCAAGGCCGTCGGCGGTGCAGGGCGCAAGTCCAATATGCGCCGGGCGCTCGTCGACCTCTTCGAGACCCTGACCGGCATCGTGGTCTGGATCGTCGGCATCCTCATCGCTGCGACCATCCTCTTCCCGTCGGTGACCCCCGCCCAGCTGATCGGCGCGCTGGGGATTGGGGGCATCGCCATCGGGCTCGCCTTTAAGGACATTTTCGAGAATTTCATGGCCGGGATCATGATCATGATCCGCAAGCCCATGCGCATTGGTGATGTGATCGAGGTCGAGGACGTGGAGGGCAAGGTCGAGGAAATCACCATCCGCGACACCTATGTGCGCGAGATGTCAGGCGAGCTGATCCTCCTGCCCAATGCCTACCTCTTCACCAACCCGGTCGAGATCAAGACCGACAGGGCGCAGCGCCGCTACGATCTCGTCGTCGGCGTGGCCTATGACGAGGACGCGGCCAAGGCCCGTGAAGTCATAGAAAAGGCTGTAAAAGGCGTGGCCAGTATCGATGCGGACAAGGGGGTCGACGTCTTCGCCCGCGAATTTGGGGCATCCTCCATCGATTTCACGGTGCGTTGGTGGGCCGGCTCCAAGCCACGCGACATGCACGAGACCCGTTCCGACATCGTCATTGCCATCAAGGCGGCGCTGGACGAGGCGGGTATCGAGATTCCCTTCCCCTACCGCACGCTCACTTTCAAGGAACCGTTGCCTCTCGCGCGGGCAAGCGGAAATGAGGTGGCGTGACCAAGGGTCTTGCCGGGGCCTACTGACGGCTCAGGTGACCGGCAATCCTTGACGCTTGGAGGTGGACGGATGTCAGTTGTCCGACCAACCGCGAGCTAACGCGGCGCTTTCAGCATCCAGATCGAAGGCTTCTCCGGCCATCCACCGATCGAGTTGTTCAAGAACCGGAAGGGGCAGGGGGGAGGCGGCCGTCCGATAGGGCGTGTCCGCATGAACCGTGTCGACAGTCATGCGGACTTGCCAGTCGCCTTCACTTCGGCAGGCGATGCCGGCCAGATTATTGCGGCGGGCTGAAAAAGCCCGGCAGTAAACACCGGATTCATCCTGAAAACTGATTGGGACAGCAATCGCATCCGGTCCGGTTTCACTGCCAAGTTGTTCGGTCAGGGCCGCGGCGAGCGCACCGTGTGCAACCGGGTATTCACCGGAAAAGTCGATCAGCCCGGTTTGGCTGGAATCGCTCAGGAACAACCCGCCCATCACCAGGCCAAATGCCACACTGGCGGCCATGGCCGCGGCTTGCGGCCAGAAGCTGGTCAATGCCGGCGCTTTCGGGAAGCGGTAGGCGGATAGGTCCGCAACTGAAGCGGTCCTCGCGGGCGTATCCATGGCCGCCGCGATCAGGCGCTCGGGAACGGTCTCGTCCAGAATAGGGTCGAATCGATCCGACAATTGCCGTTTGAGTGTCATCAGCCGGTCCAGTTCTACGCGCAATTTGGGGTCGGCTTCTAGCGCTGACTGGACCTCTAAACGCGCCTGCCCGGTCAGCTCGCCATCGGCATAGGCGGCCAGGTCGTCCTTGCTGATTGTCATCATGGCGCTCCCTTTGCGGGGTTCAGAATCGCTTCCAGGGCATCGCGGCCGCGGGCCAGGCGGCTGGTCAGCGTACCGATGGGAACACCCATAATGTCAGCTGCCTCGCGATAGGACTGGCCCTCGACAAGGACCAGTGCCACCGCCAGGCGTTGTTCATCGGGCAAGGTGGCCATGGCTTTTTCAACCGACATGGCCCGCAGGCGCAAATCGATGGTTTCGTCTTCAAATCCAACGGTTGCACCCGCCTCGTCGGGAGCAAAGACTTTGTTCTGGCGCTGCCGGCTGCGAACTTCATCAATCCAGGCGTTCTTCATGATGCGATACATCCAGCTGTCCAAACGTGTGCCGTCCTGCCAGCGATCAATGCGCGCAATCGCTCGTTCGACAGTGATCTGAACCAGATCATCGCCATCAGCCTGATTGCGGGTCAGCGTCACGGCAAAACGACGCAGCCTCGGCAACAGCGCAACAATCGCCTCACGGATCTCCCGACTGGCTTCAGGCATGTGTTCCTCGAAACAACGTTCGGAAGAAATGATTTCTTCCATACGTTATACTGACAGGACGGAATTTGCAGCGGAGACCGTTGTCCATGTTTGGCCGCCTTCGCCAAATCGGTTTGATCCTGTTGGTTCTTTTCGCGACCGGGCCGGGTTTGGCGCATGGTCAGCTACCGCTTCCTGTCACGCCGCCGCGCCTGCCGGTCGACACCGTCCAGGACATGACCCGGGACACGCTTGACCAGACAAACCGAACGCTGGAGGACGTCCGCGCGGCCGATTTGCGCGATCTGCTTCGACAAAATCGAGACGTTCTGGAGCGCGGCCCTCGCCAGAGCGTTATTGTCCGCCGAGAGATCATCGCGTTTGCCCCGTCCGAATCACTTGTTGGTGCGGCCGAAGCCCTCGGATTCCGGGTTCTGCGCCAGGACATGCTGCCAGGATTGGGGACACCGATCGTGGTGTTCGAGCCGCCGGAGCGATGGTCAACACGCCGGGCCCTGCGTCGGCTCCAAAGCCTTGACGGCAATGGTGTGTTTGACTTCAACCACATCTACTCGGCATCCGGGCAGGGCAGGCTGGCTATGCGGCCTCCAGCCGTCCAAGAAGCGTTCGTGGGAAGTCGGCTGAGGCTCGGGATAATCGATACCGGTATTGCGCAAGCCCATCCTGCATTGCAGGCATCGCGGCTGACGACGCGCGCCTTTGGTGGCCTTGGCTATGTGCCGGCGCAACACGGTACACAGGTGGCTTCGCTTGCTGTGGGGCATGCCGGCGATTTCCGGGCACCCGCCGCCGGCGCAGAGATTTTTTCAGCAGATGTCTATGGTGACGCTGTCACCGGTGGCAACGCCGAAGCTTTGGCGCGCGCGCTCGGATGGATGGCGGAAGAAAACGTCGCCGTTATCAATATCAGCGTCGTCGGCCCGCCCAACCGGATACTGGAAGCGGTCGTGCGCCAGATGACAGATCGCGGCCACATCATTGTGGCCGCGGTCGGGAATGACGGCCCGACGGCCCCGCCGCTTTATCCAGCGGCTTATGACGGCGTCATCGGGGTCACGGCCGTGGGGATGTCTGGCCGTGTTATTCCCGAAGCGGCACGCGGGGACCAGGTCGACGTGGCGGCCCCCGGTGCGGCGATGGTCGCAGCGTCGCTCGATGGCAGCTTCGCCGAAATCCGCGGAACATCCTTTGCCGCGCCGTTGGTCAGCGGGCTATTGGCGCACCAGCTGAGCTTGCCGGACCCAGTGAGCGCTAGCGCGGCCATCCGATACATGGAAGCAGAGGCCCGCGACGCCGGCCGGCATGGGCGTGACCAGGTATATGGTGTGGGCATAATGGCCGAAGCCTATCGTTTCAACGCCATCACGATGACGGCCCAATCCCGACCTTCAGAGAATTAGATTTCAGGATTTTGGAAGAAACCCGGTCAACCGGTCGTTCTCCTGTGTGACGACCCTGCCAAGCAAGGGCGTCAATGGACGTAGACAACAGGAGACTTTCGATGCGCACCATCGCTGTATTGTTGGCCAGCGCCGCGGTTTTTTTGAGCAGTGCCGATGCTCAGGTAGGTGGCGTTGTCGGTTCGGCGACCGGCACAGTCGATGAAGATGTCGGCATGCTCCGGCAAAATGTCCCCGGAACATTGAATTCAAGCGGTCGCGATCTGCTGCCACGCGGTGCTTCGCGGCTCGACCGTATTGCGGAACAGCGTGCTCGGCGCGCGGAGCGACGGGCAGCCCGCGAAGCGCGAGCTGATGGAAATTCGGCTATCGCGGTGTCCACGCTGTCCGAAGGTCAAGCCGAACCTGTCGGACAAACAGTCGACATGGCGCTGCAATATCGCGCCGCCAGTGACGCCAGCATCGCAACACGCCGTGCTTCCGGCGCTGGCGAACCATCTTCCGAATCCGCTGGCCAGGTCACCCACTCCTTGGAAGGGCCCGGCGTGGATGTTGCCAATGCCGCCAGTACTGTGGCCCAGCTTGATGTTCGGACACCGCCGGTCCGGCCGGTACTCCAAAGTACGCTCGAAGCCCCCCGACCGCGCGATGTCATAGTCACGGCCCGCGAGACGGTACCCGCGGCCAGTGTGCCAACAGAAATCGTGATTGAGACGCCCTCCGTTGATACGCCCTCGGTTGGTACAGCTGTGATTGCACCGGGCTCACGCACCACGGTGATTGCGCCTGGTTCGCCTGGATATATCGCTCCGGCGCGGTCCGAAGTCGTCGTCTACGAGACGGTCGACCGGCCGGCGTCAATTCAGCCAGCCGTACCGGCCCGCGGCGATACTGTGACCAGCGCCCCCCAAGCCCGACCTTCTGCTGACTCCGGTCGATCCACCTCCGGTGCAACAGGCGGCCGCGGCCATTTTGACTGGTTGCCGGTAATCATCGGAACGCTGTTGGTCCTGCTACTGCTTTGCGCGGCACGCCGGGTCTCGCGCCACAAGGCAACCGCCTAAAAACGCCGACGGGATCCGACTCCCGGAAAAAAGAGGGGGGCAGGTTTGCATGATGTGAATCTGCCCCTCTTCCACGGCCGACTTGGCCCGTTTCCACAAAAAATTGCCGCAATCGCGCGCCATTGACGCAGGCAGGACGCAGTCCGCGCGGCCTTGACGCTGATCGCCTCACACGGGCAGGTAGCGCGAGGTTAACCGGTCTGCGGCCATGTATCAGGCTGCATTGCGTCAACATTTGCTTGGAAGGGACGTCTCGGACATGGACGCCACGATTGTCGAACTCGCGCCGGCTGCGCAGGATTTCGGATTTCTCGAACTGTTCTGGCGCGCCGACTGGGTCGTCAAGGCCGTCATGGCCGTACTCGCCATCATGTCGATCTGGTCCTGGGCCATTGCCATCGACAAGTGGCTGGCGCTGCGCTCGGCCCGCGCCAAGGCGAGCAATTTCGAATCCGAATTCTGGTCGGGCCGCTCAATGGACTCCCTGACCGAGGAATTCGCCCGCCGCCCGAAAGACCCGTTCAGCCGCGTGTTCGCCGCCGCCTTGCGCGAGTGGGAAGGGCGAAATGCCGGTGAGCGCGTCTCTCGCGCCGCCGGGGCCGAGGCGGGCCGTGAGCTCAACCGGCTGGAAAGCGGGCTCGGGATGCTGGCGACGATCGCCTCGTCCGCGCCCTTCATTGGCCTGTTCGGGACGGTGTGGGGGATCATGAACTCCTTCCGCTCCATCGCCGCAACGCGCGACACCAATCTCGCCGTCGTTGCGCCGGGTATTGCCGAAGCCCTCTTCGCCACCGCGCTGGGCTTGCTGGCCGCCGTGCCGGCGGTGATCTTCTTCAACGCACTCTCGGCCAATCTCGGCGGTTATGCCGCCAAGCTGGAAGGCTTCGCCGACGAGCTTTCCGCGCTGGCCGACCGCGAAGGCGGGAACTGATCCGATGGCCGGATCCGTCACCCACCGCAAGGCCGGGGCGCGCTGGTCGCCCAAGGCGGAAATCAACGTCACGCCCTTTGTCGACGTCATGCTGGTGCTGCTGATCGTTTTCATGATCACCGCGCCGCTCCTGACCGTCGGCGTGCCGGTCGATCTGCCCGAAACCGAGGCCCGTACCCTGCCCGCTGGCGAGGAGCCGCTGACCATCACGATCGCGGCCGAAGGCCAGATTTTCATCCAGGAAACCGAGGTCGGCATGGACGAACTGGTTCCGCGCCTGCAGGCCATTGCCGGTACCGGGTTTGACAGCCGCATCTATATCCGCGCCGACGAGGCGGCGGACTATGGCTCGGTCATGCGCGTCATGGCCCGGGTCAATGCGGCGGGCTACGCCAATCTGGGGCTGGTGACCGACCCTCTGAGCCAATAGGCGGACCGACGACTTGCGTGCCGGTGTTCCCCTCTCTCTTGTCCTCCACGGTGCCTTGATCGCCGGGGGGATGATCTACCTGCCCCAGGCAGCACGGCAATTCTCCGCCGGCGTCATCGTGCCGGTTGATCTCGTCACGCTGGCTGACACCACGAATGTGCGTGCTGCTGCGCCAGACCCGGTGGTCGAGGAAATTCCGCCCGAGCCCGAACCGGCGGTCGAGGAAGAGGCCGATGCGGTGGCCGACCCCCCTGCGGCGACCTCGCCGCCGGTGGAAGAAGAGCGCCCGGTCGAGGTGATCGATGATGGCGCACCTGACGAGGCGGAGCCCGAGCCGGAAGTCGTCGAGGAGACCCCGACGCCGCCGACACCGCGCGAACGGCCTGAACAGCCGCGTCAGCAACAGACCGAGCGCCAGCAGGAACAGGCGTCTGTCGATCTCGATTATCTCTCGGGCCTCGTGGATCAGGCCCGCGAGTCCCAGCCGCGTGACCGCGGTAATGCCGAGACCGGTGAGCGCCGCGAAGGCGCGGGGGCCGGAACCGCGATGACCGCGACCCTGGCTGATCTGGTGATTTCGCAGGCCCAGCCCTGCTTTCGCTCATCCATTGATGCTCCCAACCCGGAGCGCCTGAATGTGACGGTACGGGTCCGTCTCAACCGCGACGGATCGCTGGCCGAGCCGCCTGTTTCAACCAATTCAGGCCGTATCCGCGCCTCGGGTGATCCGTTCTGGCTGGTGGCTGAAGAGCGTGCCCTGGCGGCCATTATCGACTGCTCGCCGTTCCGGCTGCCGGCCGACCAGTATTCGCAATGGCGCCTTATCGATGTCACTTTCCACAACGATATATTCTGACCGAAACCCCGCGACCCATCACCGGAGCCCGCACCCCATGTCCCGAACGCCGTTTCTAGCCTTCCTCGCCGTTCTGCTGATCGCCCTGCCGGGCGTGGCGCTGGCCCAGCAGCCGCTGCAGGTCGACATCAATCGTGGCCACCTCGAACCGCTGCCGATCGCCATTCCCGATTTCCTTGACCAGGGCCGGGCCGACACCCATGGCGCGGACATCGCCGAAGTCGTGCGCGCGGACCTGGAAAGCTCGGCGCTGTTCCGTTCGGTCGACCGCAATGCCTTCATCGAACAGGTGACCGACATCGACCTGCGCCCGCGCTTCCAGGACTGGCGGGTGATCAATGCCGACGCGCTGCTGGCGGGCCGGGTCACGGTCCAGTCCGATGGCCGGCTGCTGGTCGCGTTCAGGCTCTGGGATACACGCCTGGAAGACCAGCTTCTCGGCCTGCAATTCGTCACCGCGCCGGAAAACTGGCGCCGTGTGGCCCACAAGGTCGCCGATGCCGTTTATCAACGCCTGACCGGTGAGACCGGGTATTTCGACACACGCGTGGTCTATGTCTCTGAAGGCGTGGGCCCGAACGGCGTGCCGACGCGCCGCCTTGCCATTATGGATCAGGACGGGGCCAACCCCTCTTTCCTGACGGATCGCTCCTACATGGCGCTGCTCCCGAATTATTCGCCGAGCGCCCAGCAGATCACCTATGTCTCCTTCCTCGACGGACAGGCGACGACCTATCTCTACGATCTTGAAACCGGCCGCCAGGAAGCCCTGTTCGCTCCTGGCACGCGCGGCCTTGCCCGTGTCGACGCCGAAGGCCAGTCGCTGTCGGCGCGTTTCTCGCCGGATGGCGAGCGCATCGTCGCCTCGATCCAGCGTCAGGGCGGCCATGACATCCACGTCTTCGATCTGCGTACGCGCCAGCTTTCGCGCCTGACCGACCACCCGTCCGATGACGTGGAGCCGTCCTTCTCACCCGATGGACGCCAGATCGTCTTCTCGTCAGGGCGCGGTGGTGGTTCGCAGCTCTACACGATGAATGCGGACGGTTCGAATGTGCAGCGGGTCAGCTTTGGCGGCGGACGCTACACCGCGCCGGTCTGGTCGCCGCGCGGCGATCTCATCGCCTTCGTCAAGCAGGATGGGGCGCAATTCGCGCTCGGCGTCGTGCGCGCTGACGGCTCCGGACAGGAGCGGATTCTCTACGAGGGTTACTTTGTCGACACCCCGGCCTGGTCGCCCAATGGACGTGTGTTGTTGTTCACGCGCGGTGACCGCACGAGCCAGGGAACCCAGTATGCGATCTGGAATGTCGACCTTGCTGGCTTCAATCTGCGGCCCGCACCGATCCGCGGCGCGGCGTCCGATCCGGCCTGGTCGCCCTTGATTGACTGAAGCTTGCGGCGCTAACGTTCGGAGCTTGAAATACATGATGCTGGCGGTGAAGGGCGTGCCGCTGTCTCGAAAACGCCGCAAATGAGCGTCATGGAGCTTTATCCGCATGCCGAAATCGGGTGCGGGAGGAAGGGATAACGCACGCATGAATATTCGTCTTATCGCCGTCGCCGGACTTGCCGCGCTTGCGGCGGCCTGTGCCTCGACGCCGCCGGAAACTCAGACCACCGAGCCTCCGCGGACCACTGAAACCACGACGCCGCCCAGCATCGATTCCACGCCGCGCGGCCCGATCGAGGGTTCCGAAGAACACTTTGTTGCCGTCGCCGGTGACCGGGTTTTCTTCGACCTTGCCCGTCACGAACTGACGTCGCCGGCGCGTGAAACGCTGCGCCGTCAGGCCGACTGGCTGAACGCCTATCCGGGCGTCAGCGTCCTGATCGCCGGCAATGCCGACGAACGGGGCACGCGCGAGTACAACCTCGCGCTCGGTGCGCGCCGCGCCAATGCCGCGCGGGACTATCTGGTCAGCCTCGGCGTGTCGCCGTCGCGGATCCGGACCGTCTCCTACGGCAAGGAACGGCCGACCTGCATGCAGTCGAACGAGCAGTGCTGGTCGCTGAACCGGAATGCGATCACGATGATCACCGATGGTGCCGTCGGCTGACGCCGGCCGTGCCAACGGAATGCATCCATGGCAACGCCCGTACGCCGCGTTACAGCGACGTGCGGGCGTTTCTGCTTGAGGGCGGCGCGTTCACGCCGCATTTTTGCCGCGCTCGCCGGCTAGGGAAACGACCATGACACGCACGCTCCTCCTCCTGTCCGCCATCCTCCTCATCGCCACACCCGCCGACGCCCAGTCGCGCCGCGAAATGGCGCAAAGACTGGACGCCGCCGAAGCCCGGATCGCCGAGATGGAAAGCCGATTCATGGCCGGCGATCCTGTCGCCGACCGGCTTCTGACGCGTGTCGATGCGCTGGAGCGTGAACTGGGTGAGCTGACCGGCGAGGTCGAGCGCCTGAATTTCGAGAATCGCCAGCTGCGCCAGTCGCTGGAAGAACTGACCCGCCAGGTCGCGCGCCGCACGCCGCAGCCGGGCACGTCCGACGGGGCCAGCCTGTCGGCTCGCGACGCCGACAGCGCCATGACCGGCCGGACCGGCCGCGGCGACGGCCCGGCGGACCTCACCGGCGGCTATGCGACCTCTGACCCGGATGACCCCTATGGCGATGCCCGCGAAGCCGCGACGCGTCCGCTCGGGGCGACCCGCGCCGCAGCCGGGGCCGATGTCGCGCCTGCGATTTCCTCTGACCAGGTCTTTGGCCGCGCGCGGGCGCGTCTCGCCGAAGGCGATTATGCCGGTGCGCAGGAAGGCTTCCTCAATTTCGTCGAGGCCTATCCCGACGACAGCCTGACCGGCGAAGCCCAATACTGGCTGGGTGAAACCTATTTCGTGGATGGTGCCTATGCCGACGCGGCGGACGCCTACATCGCCTCGCTGCGCGCCGCGCCGCAGGGTGCGAAGGCACCGGACGCCATGGTCCGGCTGGCCTCGTCGCTGGGTGCACTCGGGCGGACCGACGACGCCTGCGAGACACTAGCCCGCTTCGGGCGGCAATTCCCCAATGCGGGTCCGGAAGCGCGCTCGCGCGCATCCCGTGAATCCCTGCGCGCCGGGTGCCGCTGACCCCTCACTTTAATCCCGGTTCCGTCCGGGACCGGCTCGACCGACTCGTTCCGGCTACGGGCCCGGTCCTGATCGGCTATTCCGGAGGCGGGGATTCCCATGCCCTGATGCTGATCGCATCGGATTGGGCACGCCAGCGTAATCGGACGCTCGAAGCGCTTATCGTCGATCACGGCCTGCGCGCTGAAAGCCGCGCCGAGGCCGAACAGGCGCTGGCTGCGGCAAACAAGGCGCAGTGTCTGGCCCGCATCCTCACCTGCCCGCCTTATCAGGGACAGGGTACAGGCCTGCAGGACTGGGCTCGCACGCACCGCTATCGCGCCTTCGGCAAGCATGCTTTGGAAACCGGAGCGACGGCCCTTCTGCTTGCCCACACAGCCGATGATCAAGCCGAGACCGTCTGGATGCGCCTGCTGGCCGGGGCCGGATGGCGCGGACTGGCGGCCATGGGCGAAGATGACGCCTTTCCCGGCGACACCGCGCCGGCAGATTTGCGGGTGCTGCGGCCCTTGCTCGACACGCGCCGGCAGGCCCTGCGCGACTGGCTGGCGCAAAAGGGCGAACGCTGGGTCGAGGATAATTCGAACGCTGATCGGCGTTTCACACGTGTACGTATCCGCCAGTCGCTGGGGCATCTCGAGGCTTCGGGCTTTTCTCCTTCCAGCCTTCGAACGCTGGCGGCGTCCTGCCGGGCGCTGGGTAAGGCAATTGACGAGGAATCGGCCCGCGTCTTCGAGGACACCGTCAGGGTCACCGATTGGGGCGTAGCCTGTCTCAAGCCGGACGCACTTGTCCGGCAAGCAGACCCGGTTCTCCGACGGCTGTTGGAGGCCGCTATTACAACGGTGACCGGTGCTCCGGGCCCGCATCGCGCGCAAGGGCTGGAGGCTCTGCTCGCTGGATTGAAATCCGGCCGATCCGCCACCGGAGCCGGGGTTGTGCTGCACCAGACCGTCGGGACGGCGTGGCTGATCCGCGATCCCGGTGCCGTTCTGGGCCGCGCCGGTGAGGCCGGTTTTCCGCCACTCAATGTGGAGCCGAACCAGCCGGCGTTCTGGGACCGGCGGTTTCAGATCTCGACAGACAGGCCGGTTTCAGTCTGTGCCTGGGATCAGCTCCCCGAAAGCGTTGATCGGACCGGAATCGACCTGTCGGCCATTCCGCCGCTGGCCCGCCGGACGCTGCCCGTCGCTCACGACGGCGGCACTGTTCTTGCGATCCCGGGCGTGGTGTCCGGCACGGGGGTCACGATGACCCATTGCGGGGATGTGGCGGTGCGGCGTTCCCTCTTTTCAGGGCGGGCTCCGGCGTGGTTTGATGACGGACTGCAGGTTAAAGCGGGTTAGAGGCTCGCAAATGCGGGGATAACTCCCCATATTGATCCGCAGAACGCCCGATTTTCGAGGATGGACGAGACACGATGAATATCCGCAATCTCCTGATCTGGGGCATCGTGCTCCTGCTGCTCCTGGCCCTGTTCAACCTTTTGCAGGGCCCCCAGCAGGGCAATGCCGCGCGCGAGATTTCCTATTCGAGCTTCATCAATCTCGTTGAAAACGACTCCATCAATACCGCGACCTATCACGATGACCGTATAGTCGGTCAGAACCAGTCCGATGGGTCGGAAGTCTATGCCATCCTGCCGCCGAACGACACGCGCACGCAGGACATCCTGACCGCCAACGAAGTCCAGATCGCGGCCCGCCCGCGCTCGGGCAATTCCATCTGGAGCATTCTGCTCGGCTGGTTCCCGATGCTGCTGCTGATCGCGGTGTGGATTTTCTTCATGCGCCAGATGCAGGGCGGCGGACGCGGCGCGATGGGCTTTGGCAAGTCCAAGGCGCGCCTGCTGACCGAACGCCATGGCCGCGTCACCTTTGACGATGTCGCCGGTGTCGATGAGGCCAAGGAAGAGCTCCAGGAAATCGTCGAATTCCTGAAAGATCCGTCGAAATTCCAGCGCCTGGGCGGCAAGATCCCCAAAGGCGCGCTGCTCGTGGGTCCCCCGGGAACGGGTAAAACGCTGATCGCGCGCGCCGTCGCGGGCGAAGCCAACGTGCCCTTCTTCACCATTTCGGGTTCGGATTTCGTGGAAATGTTCGTCGGCGTCGGTGCCAGCCGCGTGCGCGACATGTTCGAACAGGCCAAGAAGAACGCGCCCTGCATCATCTTCATCGACGAGATCGACGCGGTGGGCCGCTCGCGCGGTGCCGGCCTCGGCGGCGGCAATGACGAGCGCGAGCAGACACTGAACCAGCTGCTCGTCGAGATGGACGGGTTCGAGGCCAATGAGGGGATTATCCTCATCGCCGCGACCAACCGCCCCGACGTGCTTGACCCGGCGCTGCTGCGCCCGGGCCGCTTCGACCGCCAGGTCGTGGTGCCCAATCCGGACATCATCGGCCGGGAAAAAATCCTCAAAGTCCACATGCGCGAAGTGCCGATCGCCTCTGACGTCGATCCCAAGACGATCGCGCGCGGCACGCCGGGCTTTTCCGGTGCGGACCTCGCCAACCTGGTCAACGAGGCGGCTCTGCTCGCCGCGCGGCGCAACAAGCGCCTCGTCGGCATGTCCGAATTCGAAGAGGCCAAGGACAAGGTCATGATGGGCCCGGAACGCCGGTCCATGGTGATGAGCGAGAAGGAAAAGGAACTGACCGCCTATCACGAGGCCGGTCACGCCATCGTCTCGATCAATGTCCCGGAAGCTGATCCGGTCCACAAGGCGACGATCATTCCGCGCGGCCGCGCGCTGGGCATGGTCATGCGCTTGCCCGAAGCTGACAAGCTGTCGGAAAACTACACCCAGATGACGTCCTTCCTGGCCATTGCCATGGGCGGCCGCGTCGCCGAGGAACTGAAATTCGGCAAGGAGCGGATCACCTCCGGTGCCTCGTCCGATATCCAGCAGGCCTCCCGCGTGGCGCGTGCGATGATCACGCAGTGGGGATTCTCCGACAAGCTGGGCACGATCGACTATTCCGACGGCAGCGGTCAGAACGTCTTCCTCGGCCAGGAGATCACCCGGTCAAAGTCGATCTCGGGTACCACCGCCCGGATCATCGAGGAGGAGGTTCGCCGCCTGATCGACCAGGCCAACGATACCGCACGCGATATCCTGACGAAGAAGAAAAAGGACTGGGAGACGCTGGCCCAGGGGCTCCTGGAATACGAAACCCTGTCCGGCGAGGAGATCACCGAGCTCCTAAAAGGCAATCCGCCGACGCGGGAAACCGATGATTCGCCGCCCACTTCGGGCAAGCCGGCGAGCGCCGTCCCGACCACTGACGACGACGAGGCTGACACCAAGAAGCCGGCGTCCAGGCCCAAGAAAGGTGGAGCAGCTCCGCAAGGCACCTGATCCGCCAACTGGCTATCCTGAACAGAAACGGCCGCCCCGGTGCCCCGGAGCGGCCGTCTTCTATTGTGGTCAGGCGTGCGGCCTATTTGCCCTTCGGCGCGACCTTGCCTTTGGTCGCCGCAGTCCCCTTCGAACCGCCCTTGGGAGCGGCGGGCTTGCCCTTGGCGGGAGCGGATTTGGCGGCGGGTTTTTTCTTGTCCATGGGTGTCGTCGACCTTCCCTCTCAAGGAAGGTTCCTTCTGTTGCGCCCGCGGGTTGCAACAAGAAAAGCGCTCGGGCGCAGTCCTCACGATCACGCTGAACCGTTGCGTTGGCAAGAAAAAACGAAGGCCGGTCGGGGCCTTGACGCAAGGCCGGGCGCGGGCTTCATCCTGACGTCATGACCTTCGCCTTTCACCCTCCTGCGGGCCGCCCCCTGATCATGGGTATCCTCAATGTGACGCCCGATTCCTTCTCGGATGGAGGACGGTACAATGATCGCGAGCGCGCGGTTGACCACGGGCTGAAACTTGTTTCGGACGGGGCCGACATGCTCGATATCGGCGGTGAGTCGACCCGGCCCGGCGCCGATCCGGTCGACGAGGCCGAAGAGATCCGCCGCACGCTTCCCGTCATCGAGGCGCTACGGCGCGAGACCGGTATTCCCATCTCCATCGATACGATGAAACCCGGTGTCGCCCGGGCAGCCATCGGCGCAGGGGCCAATATCTGGAATGACGTCAATGCGCTGCGCGTACCCGGAGCCCTCGAAACGGCGGCCGGACTGGAGTGCGGCGTCGTCCTGATGCACATGCAGGGCGAACCGCGAACCATGCAGGCCGCCCCGGCCTATGACGATGTCGTGGCTGAGGTGGAGGCCTGTCTCCTGTCGCGCGCGGATGCGGCAATCGCCGCTGGCATCGCCCCGGAGAAAATCGCGCTCGATCCCGGCATCGGTTTCGGCAAGACGCTCGATCACAATCTAGCTTTGCTGCGCGGCACAAACCGTCTCGCCAGCCACGGCTTTCCTGTTCTCGTCGGCGCGTCACGCAAGCGCTTCATAGCCGCTGCAGACCCTTGTCAGGACGACGGAAACCGGCTGGGCGGCTCGATTTATGCTGCGCTTTATGCTGCAGCACAGGGCGCAGCAATTGTGCGGGTCCATGACGTCCGCGAAACGGCGCAGGCGATCGCGCTTCGATTAGCCATCGAGGGCTGACCAGTCAGAACGATTGCCTTGATCCCGGGAACGGGTGGCCGCCTGCTGCGTTCGTAAAAGGGGCTGATAACGGGCGAGAGGCTATGGGCAATCAACTGGTGTTCCACCTGATGCGGGTGGTCAAATCGATCTGGTTTCGTCCGGCTGCCTATGCACTGGCGGCACTGGCCGCGATCCTGTTCACACCGGTCCTGGCTGGTCTGGTCCCCGAAAGCTGGGCCGGAACGGTCAACCTGGAGTCCGTCGAAACCACGCTCAACATTCTCGCCTCCTCCATGCTGGCCGTGGCGATCTTCGCGCTGGCCACCATGTTTTCCGCCTTCCAGGCTGCGGCCCAGGCTGCAACCCCGCGCGCCCGACCGCTAATGACGCAGGACCGCACCGCGCAAGGTGCAATCTCGACCTTTGTCGGGGCGTTCCTGTTCAGCCTTCTGGGCCTGATTGGCCTGACCACCAATCTCTACAACGACGCGGAAATCCTGATCCTCTTCGTCCTGTCGCTATTGCTGGTCGCGATTGTCGTCGCAACGCTCATCAGCTGGATCCAGCGCCTGACCGGATTTGGTGGTGTTGAAGAGGCGATCCTGTCGATCGAGGACGCCACGCGCGCAGCACTCAACCATGCCGCCCGTCGTCCCGCCCTGGGGGCGAAGCCGGCCGAGAAGCCCGCGAAGAACTCCACCCCGGTACCGGCCGGACGACCCGGCTATGTGCAATCCATCGACATTGCGAAGCTGGCGAGACTGGCCAATGACTATGACGTCCGGATCTTCATCGACGCGCAGCCGGGCCGCTATGTCGGTCCGGGCCGGCCGCTGGCCTATGTCACCGGCAAGGCGGATGAGCTCGCCGATCAAATTCGCGACACCTTCGTCACGGCGCAGCGGCGGACCTTCGAGGCCGATCCTCGCTTCGGCCTGATCGCGCTCTCGGAAATAGCCTCGCGCGCACTGTCGCCGGCCGTGAATGACCCCGGCACGGCAATCTCGGTTCTGGCGGCCATTGGACGGTTGTTCTGCGGCTATGCCGCCGCAGCGCGGGGCGAGACCGAAACGCCACTGGACGGAGTGCTCGCCAGACCGCTGGACCCAGAGGACCTGGTGCGCGACGCATTCCGGGCTATCGCCCGCGACGGAGCCGGGCATGTCGAGGTGGGAATCCGCCTGCAGAAAACCTTGGCCATGCTGGCGTCGGCAGACGGGGACATCTTCACCGGTCTGGCAAAGGACATGGCGCGCGACGCGCTGGAACGGTCCAATGCCGCACTGACCAGCGAGTCTGATCGCGCGGCCCTGAAATCGGCGGCTTCAGCCTAGGGCATCGACCTCGGCGCGGCGGGGCAGGGCGGTTTGCGCACCTTCGCGTGTGACGGCGAGGGCCCCGGCGGCACAGGCAAAGTCGAGCGCGGCTTGGGGTTCGCGGCCTTCTTCCAGAGCGACCAGTAGCGCAGCCGTCGACGTGTCCCCGGCCCCGGTCGTATCGACGACCTCGACGCGCGGCGGCACGGATCGGGCGATGCGATTGCTGCCGCGATAGAGTTCCGCGCCTGCTGCGCCCAGCGTGATCGCGGTCAGCCGCCCCGGCGCGAAGAGACGTTCGGTGCCATAGGTTTCGGCCTCGGTCTCGTTGACCATGACGAGACCGGCGCGCGAAAGTAATTCATCCGGCACGGGCAGGGCGGGCGCGAGATTGAGCGCGACCATGCCGGTCGTCACCTGAGCGGCGCGCAGGACAGTTTCGACCGGGACTTCAAGCTGGGCCAGCAAGGCACTTTCGATCCGGTCCGGAATGTCCTCGGGCCGCAGGCGCGCATTCGCTCCGGGCGCGACAACGATCTGGTTCTCGCCATCCTCGCTGACCGCGATCAGCGCCACACCGGTCGGTACGTCCGGGAGGGCCCGGCAGCGGGTGAGGTCGACGCCGTCGGCCTTCAAGAGCGCGAGCGCGGCATCGGCATGGGCATCGGCCCCGACGCAGGCGATCAGTGCAACGTCCGCGCCGAGCCGTCGCGCGGCCAGCGCCTGGTTGGCCCCTTTGCCACCGGGATGCTGGGCGAAAGAGCCGCCGAGGACCGTCTCCCCGGCGCGCGGCAGGCACGGACAGCGCGCAACAAGATCGAGATTGACCGATCCGGCGACCGTGATCCTGACAGCGCTCATAATCGTCTCATCCTTTCCAGTAACAGGGCAAAGCCCGCCTCAGCGTCGATCGCATCGACCCAGACCGCGTTGGCATCCGCGCCGCTGGCGTTCACAACCCGCGTATGCCCGCGCCAGTCTTCCGGTTCGCATACGATCTCGGCGCGCACCGTCCGGGTCTCGAACAGGTCAGGGCTTAAAAGATAGAGGATCACGGTCGGGTCGTGGAGCGCCGCGCCCGCCTTGCCGTAAATCTCGCCATAGATCGCGTTGACGTGCCCGATCATGGCGCTTGCCGCGCGAGTCACGGGCGTGTCCGCTGCATCAAGCTCCGCCATCCGCTCCGGCGTGCAGCGCAATTGCAGTGTCACGTCGAGGCTTAGGACGGTGAGTGGCAGGCCGCTTTCAAACACGATTTTCGCGGCATGCGGATCGGCATAGATGTTGAACTCGGCATGGGGCGAGATGTTGCCGCCTTCGGTGTCGGCTCCGCCCATCAGCACGACTTCATTGATGCCACGCGCAATGCCGGGGTCGCACTCCAGCGCAGCAGCGAGATTGGTCAACGGTCCCGTCGGCGCGAGTGTCACCGAGCGCTCGGGCGCATTCTTGAGAAGCCCGACGAGGTGATCGACTGCATGCACCGGCTCGGGGTGACGCAGGGGCGGCGGCAATTCGGCCCGGCCAAGCCCCGTTTCGCCATGAATGTGGTCTGCATAGACCGGTGCCACCGAGAGGGGCCGGTCGCTACCCGGATAGACCGGGATGTCATGCCGCCCTGCCAATGCCAGTGCGCCAAGCGCGTTACGGGTGCAGGTGTCGAGCCGGACATTGCCGGCCACCGTACAGACGGCCTGTACGTCCAGCTCCGGCGAGGCACAGGCGGCGAACAGAGCAAAGCAATCGTCCACGCCGGGATCGCAATCGATTATGAGAGGGCGGGGGGGCAGTGGCATCGGCACCTTGCGCAGCGAAACGGATCAGGGTGCAGGATAGCCTCAGCCCTGCATGGCCCCTAGCGCGAATGCCTCTGGCACGATCGAAATGAATGCGCCTCGGATCTTTCGATGGCGCGGGAGAGGCGGGCGAGGATCATCAAAACCCTCTCGCGTCGATTTCGGCGGCAACCTGGTCTCTGATGGACTCGATCTCAGTGCGATACCGGACGAAATGGGCGGCCTGAAAACGGTTTTGCAGGGCCGCGTAGTTGATCCGACGAAGCAGTTGTTCGTTCTGCGATACCGCCTCGAAATCGAACTGGATGGTCTGATTGCCATAACCGCCTTGTGAAATATCCCTGACATCGTCCAGCCGCGCTTCGAAATGGCCGGAAATCTCGAATGCAATCGGGGTCAGGTCTGAGGCCATCTGCTCCAGCGACGCTTGCGAATTGCTGTGCATCTGGGGGATCGAGGACAACGCGGCTCGTAATGTCTCATTACGGATTATGGTCAGTTCGCCGGCGCTGATCATCTCGCGCAAGGCCGCCGGCTCCAGGTTGACGATCTCGACACTCGTTATGGCGTTGAGGCCCCAGGAACCTTCCTGCGCCCTTTCGGGGTCTGCAGTCTCCACGCCTTCGAAGAAGATCTCTATCCAGTTGAAATAGGCATTGATCGCCGTTTCCATCGAGTCCAGTTCACCGGTGATGGCCGTCAATTCGGCTTCCAATCGATGAAGATATGCGGCTTCGCGCTCGATCTCGGCACGCGCGGCATTCCAGGCCGTGATCTGAAAAGCCAGCAAGACGCCAGCGACAACGATTATGAATTCCAGCGCAACGGCGAACCAGTTCTGTTCGCGGATGGCACGACTGATACGGGCGAGGATCATTCGGCTTCCTCCCCCGGCGTGCAGGGCCGCTCCGTCACTTCGGCGATGGCGTCGCACATTTCCTGGGCCGAACGCAGGGTCGATTCCGTCCAGTTCGTCAGGGCCCGCTGAGTGTTGTTGCCGACCAGCATGCCCTCGATGAAGTCCGGATCGTTCGCGAGTGACTCGAAATCGAGTTCATAGCGCCGCTCGCGGGCCGTGCCCGGTTCGTAGGTGACCGTCACGTCATCGCGCTGCCAGTCGACAGGATCGAACGAGACGGTGCGCATGTAATCGATCTGACCCTGGAGAAATGTCAGCCTCGAATAGTAATTGCTGATCGCATTGCGAAGCTCCGGCGAGCCGATCTCGGCAAACTGGCCGGTGCTGACCAGCTCGTCATAAACGGTGCGCGGCGGGTTGGAGGCCGGCAGGATACCGATACTCGTGATCCCTTCAGTCATCGCTTCGCGATCCGCGTCGGACCAGTCGTTCGCGATCAGGCGCTCGATCGCCTCGGTGCGCCTGGCATTGAACCGTTGGTGCAGCGCGACGAAGTCGGCGTGATACGTGACCGCCTGTTCGGCCTCGTCGTGAAGCCGGTCGAGTGTGGCCTGCCTAGCCTCATCGGCCTGCCGTTCGGCATTCCAGGCGCTGATCTGGAAACCGATTACAACACCGGCGATGACGATTACGAATTCGATCGCGACGGCGAACCAGTTCTGCTCGCGTATGGCGCGGGAGAGACGGGCAAGGATCATGGCTCTGCCCCCTCGTCGCAAGCGCGGCCTGTCTCTGCGGCGAGTCGATGGCACAACTGGACGGTATGGTCCTCGAGCTGCGTCACATAGTGCGCGAAAATCGCATGCATACGGGCGATCTGGACGAGCGCACTGCGCCGTGCCGGATCGGCGTTGAGCCGGTCGAAATCGACACGGGCGCGGGTGACGGCCGGGTCACCGGTCGGTTCGTGAAAGATGAAATCGTCGAGCGTATCGGTAAAGGTGGTCAGGCCGCGGCGGAAACTGCCATGCTGGTTCTCGACCCAGCCGATCCGGCCCTGATAGCGGTTGATTTCGACGATCAATTCGCGATCGGCGATCAGCGCCAGATCACCCGACTGTTCCAGCGCGTGATAGGTGCTTTGCTGAACCGGCGGACGTGAAAAATACATCAACTGGGCGATGGCGCGTTCGAACTGGTCCACGTCCTCGTCCGGGAGTTCGCCACTCATCGCCACGCTCACCATGACAGCCTGATCGGCATTGCGCGCTGAATTCGCATCCATGCGCTGCCGTAGCGCACGGATATTCTGTTCCGCTTCCAGCTGCAGGCGTTCCAGCGCCTGATCGACACGCGCGGCATCCTGCCGTTCGGTATTCCAGGCCGTGATCTGGAAAGCCAGCATCACACCGGTCACGACGATCACGAATTCGATCGCGACGGCGAACCAGTTCTGCTCGCGGATGGCATTGGAGAGGCGGGCGAGGATCATGGCGCGGCCTCGCGGAGTCGCGTGACAAGCGCACCGCTGCGATCTTCAAATTCGCGGACCCGCTCACCCTGCCGGAGCGAGTAGAGGTAGAAATCCTGCATCTGGGCGCGCAGGGCCGGATGCTCGCGCACTTGTGCAGCCAGCGCCCCGACCTCGATGGGTGTCTGGCGGGAGATGCCCAGCGCGCGTAGTGAGTTCATCATGTTGTCGCGATTGTTGAGGATTGTCGCTTCAAGATCCCGGAACTCATCGACTTCCGCGTAAAAGCGCTGAATGTCGCGGATCAGCGCGCTGTCGGCGATGATCCGGTTATCGCCCGTGCTGACCAGACTGGTATAGGCGTGCCGGTTTCCGTCGATCGTGCGAAGAAACGTGATCGAATAGATCAGTGACAGGTCATCGGGCAGCTCCGCCCGGCCTGCCGCGGGGAGCAGGATTTCACCCTCCGGCGATACAAACCGGTCACTGGGGGGCTCCCCTGTCGCTTCGGTAAGCACGAGGTGCAGAACGGCATTGCGCCCTTCCGCGGTCCGCCGGATCGCGGAGAATTCGGCATGATCAGCCTCAAAATCCTCGATGAGGAAGCCGATATAGGCCTGCTCTCGTGACGCTTCACCGCGTTGCTCATTCCACGCGGAAATCTGAAACCCGATCACCACACCGAGGACCACGATCACGAACTCGATCGCGACGGCGAACCAGTTCTGTTCGCGGATGGCTTTCGATATGCGGCTCAGAATCATGTCCCGAGGCCTCCCCGGAACAAAGTTAAGCATAATTTGGCTGGCGAATGGGAAGGGATTGGAAATGCCTCTGTCCCGCGAGGCTGCTGCGAAGTTTCAGCCTGCTTTCGCGCCGATGTCACGGACCGGGCGCGCGGCTCTCTGTTGGATGACGATTTGGCGAAGGAAAGTGCCCGGCTGAAGGCGCGTCAGACCCGTGAACACCGTGCGGTTCAGACGCGCCTGTTCAGCCAGGCGCCTACCCCGCCGCCACCGCCGACAGCCGGGCATAGAGCCCGCCGTCCTCGGCGATGAGGTCGTCATGGCGGCCCTGCTCCACGATCCGCCCGTCCTCGAAGACGAGAATCCGGTCGGCATCGCGGATGGTCGACAGGCGGTGTGCGATGACGAGCGTCGTCTTGCCCGCCGTCGCGGCTTCCATCGCGGTCTGCACGTCGCGCTCGGTCTCGTTGTCGAGGCTGGAAGTGGCTTCATCGAAGATCAGGATCGGCGCATCGGCAAGGATGGCGCGCGCAATGGCGACGCGCTGACGCTCGCCGCCCGACAGCTTCACACCGCGCTCGCCGACGAGGGTGTCGTACCCGTCCGGCAGGGCCGAGATGAAGCCGTCTGCGTGGGCGAGCCGTGCCGCTTCGCGGATGTCCGCCAGGCTCGCGCCGGGCCGGCCATAGGCGATGTTCTCCGCAATCGAGCGGTGGAAGAGCGCCGGGTCCTGCGGCACGAGCGCGATCGCCCGGCGCAGACTGTCCTGGCGCACGGTGCGCACGTCCTGCCCGTCGATCCGTACGGCTCCGTCCTGCACATCGTAGAGACGCTGAACGAGCTTCACGAAGGTCGACTTGCCTGAGCCGGTGGGACCGACGAGTGCGACCTTCTCGCCCGGCGCGATTGTCAGGTCGAAGTCCGAATAGATGGGCTTGGCCGCATTCTCATAGGCAAAGCCGACACGATCAAAGACGATCTCGCCGGTGCCGGGCTTGAAGTCCGGCGCGCCTTTCGTGTCCGCAATCTGTACGCCCATGCGGTCGAAACCGGCAATGTCCTGGATCTCGTCGAGACCGCGCTGGACGTTCTGCACCTCTTCTCCGAAGCGGCGCATATAGCCGGCCATCATCAGAAAGGCGGTGATCGCAAACACGACATCGCCCGGGCTGGCCTGGTCGGCAGCCCACAGCGAGATGAGCAGGCCGGTCAGCCCCGCCTGCAGGGCGAGAATGGCAACGATCTGGATGAGCCAGGTATTGACGAAGCGCAGCCAGGTCTTCTTCACCTCGGCGCGCCAGCGCCAGGCGAGATGGGAGAAGCGATCATCCTCGCGCGGCTCGGCCCCGAAACTCTTCACCGTGGCGATGCCGCCGACCGCGTCGGCAACCGCACCGCCCAGTTCGGAATCAAGCGCGTTGGAGCGGATATTCTGCGGGCGGATATAGCTGGTCGCGGCCCAGATGGTCAGGGCGATAAAGATCACCGTCACGGTCAGCGCGAACAGGCCCACAACCGGCCAGCGGGCGAGCATGTATAGCCCCAGACCCGTCATCACCGCGATGGAGGGGATCAGGCCGAACCAGGTCGTCGCCGTGATCGTGTCGTAGGCCCACATGCCGCGCGTCACCTTGCGCACCACCGAGCCAGCGAACGTGTTGGCGTGCCAGTCGAGCGAGAAGCGCTGCACCTTGGCGAAGGCTTCGGTGACCATTTCGGCCATGTTGGCCGACGAGAAGCGAACCTCGAACCGGACCGCGATCTGGCGGAAGAGATTGACCGAGGCAGCCAGCCCGATGAACAGCGCATAGGCCCCCCAATGGCTGCCGTTCTCGCTGTTGAGCGCATCGATGAGCGCACCCGCCGCGATGGGGACCATCACGTCGAAGGCGGTTGCGATAGCGGTAAAGCCGACGAGCGCGGCAAAGAAATACGGACGCCGCCGCCACTGTTTGAACAGGAAGGCGATGACACGCAGATTGGAAAGGACGCGTTGCGGCGCTTGGGTATCGCGGGAGTCGGTCACTGGTGCTTCGGGCCGTATGCGGCCCGCCTCATGCTGAATGCGAAAATCTGACGGGTGAAGGGTTCAGCCAAGGCAGCCGGGGCGGGCAGTCCGTCATCGACGGAGCGCGGGTCGCGCCGGGGAAAGCGATCAGCTGGCCGCTTTCACATGGGTCAGAGTCGTAGCATGGGTCGAATGCACCTCTTTGATCTTCGAGCCGGGAGGGCTTACACCTGTCGTCGGGGAAGGGTCCAGACCGGAAATGGCCGATTGTGGCTATTCTGCCGGTCTGCGTCTCAAATAGGCCACACCGGCCAAGCGGTCTTCGGGGGGATCCGCATGGACAGACTGGCGCGTGTCCTCGCCATTGCCGGATCGGATTCCGGGGGCGGGGCAGGAATCCAGGCCGATATCAAGGCGATTACGGCGCTCGGCGGCTATGCCATGACGGCTGTCACCGCCATCACGGTTCAGAACACCAGGGGCGTCACGGGCATTCATCCGGTTCCGGAAGGCGTGATCGGCGCGCAGGTCCGCGCGGTCCTGAGTGATATCGGGGCCGATGCCGTCAAGACCGGCATGCTGGGCACGGCGGCGACCGTGGAAGCGGTTGCGGATGCGTTGGCCGAAGCCGGGCCGGACATTCCGCTCATCCTTGATCCGGTGATGATCGCGACATCGGGCGACCGGCTGGTCGCCGACGATTCAGTCAAGGCGATCCGTACCCGGCTGCTGCCGCGCGCAGCCATCATCACACCCAACGCGCCCGAGGCCGCGACACTGACGGGTCTCACCGTCACTAATTGCGACGAGCAGGTGGAAGCCGGCCGCGCGCTGCTTGATGCCGGGGCAGGGGCGGCGCTGATCAAGGGCGGTCATTTGTCCGGACCGACCGTACGCGACGTGCTGGTGACCGGAAAAGAAGTCTTCGTCTTCGAGTCAAAGCGTCTCGACACGACCAGCACCCACGGCACGGGGTGCACGCTCGCCTCGGCCATTGCCACGGGGCTGGCGAAAGGGCTGGCGCTACAGGACGCAGTCGAGACTGCCGGGCAGTATCTCCACGAGGCCATCCTCCATGCGCCGGGCCTTGGGTCCGGCCATGGCCCGGTCGATCACGGCTGGGTGCTGCGGCGCGGCTGACCGGAACAGGCTGGGCGTGACGAGACGACACACTCCCCCGCAGCGCGAACGCGGACTAATGTCTGCGCCATTGGTTCGGGATCGGGGAGCCCGTTGAAGCCGAAGATTCTCACGACCTTGCAGGACTATTCCCTGGCGGAACTCCTGCGCGATTCCGTGGCCGGACTGACCGTTGCCATGGTCGCCATCCCGCTCAGCCTCGCCATCGCGATTGCGTCCGGTGCCCCGCCCGAGAAAGGCCTGGTCACAGCGATCGTCGGGGGTTTCCTGATTTCCCTGCTCGGCGGCAGCCGGGTCCAGATCGGCGGGCCGACAGGGGCCTTCATCGTTATCGTGTTCAGCGTCATCGCCGAGCACGGGTATGACGGGCTGGTCCTCGCGACGTTCATGGCAGGCGTGATTCTGGTGATCGCGGGGTATCTGCGGCTCGGCAAGCTGATTGCGCTCGTCCCGGAAGCGGTCGTGAACGGCTTCACCCTCGGTATCGCCCTGGTCATCGCGTTCAGCCAGTTGCGCGACCTGATGGGGCTCGACATGGCCTCACAGCCCGCGGAATTCATTGCCCGGATCGAGGCGCTCTGGTCGGCGCGCGAAACCCTGTCCGGCCTCAGCCTGGCAATCGGCGGAACGACGCTGGCCCTCATTTTCGGACTGCGCCGGCTTTGGCCGGCGTTTCCGGGCTTGATCGTCGCTGTTATTGCCGGATCGCTTCTGGCGATGTGGGCCGGGCCGTCCGTCGAAACCATCGGGTCGCGCTTTGGTGATATCCCATCCGTATTCGCGCTGCCCGGCTGGCCAGCCGTGACACCGGAGCGCATCGTCGAACTGCTACCGTCAGCCTTCATCATCGCCTTCCTCGCCGGCGTGGAATCCCTGCTGTCGGCGATGGTCGCGGACAGGATGATTGGCGGGAAGCACCGGCCCACGGCCGAGATCGCCGCGCAGGGCTTTGCCAATATCGGCTCCGCGATCGCCGGTGGCATGCCCGCAACGGGAGCGATCGCCCGGACGGCGACCAATGTCAGGGCGGGCGGCCGGACGCCGGTCGCCGGTGTGATCCACGCTCTCGTGATACTCATCGTCATGGCACTGGCCGCACCGCTCGTCGCGTATCTCGCAATGCCGGCCATGGCGGCGGTCCTGCTGGCGACGGCCTGGAATATGAGCGAGCCGCACAAATGGCGCGGCTATGTCACCGGTCCCCGCTCTGACACCGTCCTGCTGGTGCTGACGCTGGTCCTGACAGTGTTGGTCGATCTGACAGTCGCCATCGGCGTCGGCGTGTCGCTCGGTCTCGCGATCCGGCTCAGCCGCCGTGGCGTGCCGCCGTCAAGCTGGCGGACGCCGCGCCGTTAGCCAGCGATTTTTGGTCGGCGCGGCTGACCGCGGCGGGCGATGGCGATACCGGCGAGGATGACGGCAAGCCCGGCGAGCGAGGTCCAGCCAATCGTCTCGCCCAGTGCCAGCCCGGCGATGACGGCGACGACCGGGACGAGGTAATTCACCATCGAGGCAAAGCTCGCCCCTGCCGACCCGATCAGGCGCATGTAGTAGACCGAGGCGATGGCTGTCGGTCCGATACCGAGCCAGATCACCGCGCCCCAGGCGAGGGCGCTGAAATCCGCGGTGGAATGGACCAACTGCCAGAGACCGAGCGGCGCGGCCCAGACCGCGGACGTGATCAGCATGCCCGCGGCGGAGAGGGCGGGCGGCGTTGCCGGAGCACGGCGGACCAGGATCATATTGATGGCATAGGCAAATGCAGAGGCGAGCACGGCGAGCTTGGCGAGAAAGACCGGGCCGCCCAACCCAGCGAGCGCCGACGGCCCGATCAGCAGGATGACCCCGCCGAACCCGGTGACGAATCCGGCGAACTTCATCCGTGTCATCGGCTCGTTGGCAAAGAAATGCGCCAACCCGACCGTGGCCAGTGGCATGATCGCAAGAAGAATTCCGGTGACGCCGGAACTCAATTCCTGCTGGGCCCAGGGAATCAGGAAGAAGGGCAGGGCATTGCCGAAAAATCCCAGCGCGATCCACCACGGCCAGCGCGGGTCACCCAGCTGGGGCAAGCGATGGCCGCGCCAGTATGCGTGGACGGTCAGGAGAATGGCCGCCAGAGCCAGCCGTACGAAAGTAATGCCAGCTGGCGGAAGCCCGTCGAGACTGAATGCGATGAAGGCAAAGGCCGTCCCCCACAGCAGCGCCATGATGCCAAGGCCGATCCAGTCGGCGGGTCTGGCTTGTCCCGGCGTGCTCATCTAGAGTTCGGCCTTCACAGCGTCGGCGAAAGCGGCGATGTCAGTGTCCCCATTGTAGAGGTGCGGTGTCACGCGCAGCCGGTCACCGCGCTGCGAGACATGGACGTTACGCTGGCCCAGCCTTGCGGCGAGATCCGTCGGTGCCCCCTCGGGCAGGGTCAGGCAGAGATAGTGGCCGGCCCGGTCCGGCGTATCGGTATGCAGGCCGAGCGGCTGCACAGCGGCCTCCAGTGCGGTGACCCGTTCCGCACAGCCCGCCGCAATGGTCTCAAGGCCAGTCCCATTGAGCAATGTCAGCGATTCCAGTGCCGCGGGAACGAGCTGGAAGGCGGATCGTTCGCCCATGTCGAATTTGCGCGCGCCCCGGGCGTAACCATCGGCATAGTCGACGAGACGGGCGAAGTCCTCGGCGCGGTCGCGCACGATCCAGTTTTCCTCCAGCGGCGTGTCGCTACGCCGTTCCGGCGCAACATAGAGGAACCCCATCGAATAGGGGCCCAGTAGCCATTTATAGGCCGCCGCCACCGCATAATCAGGTTTGATCCCGGCAAGATCGAAAGGCGCAGCCCCCAGTGACTGCGTCAGGTCGAGGACCAGCGCGGCACCATGCGCCCTCCCTTTCTTGCCGATTGCGGCCAGGTCCAGCCGACCGCCATCGGCCCAGTGGACCCCGGGCAGCGCAAGAATGGCGGTCTGTGGTCCGATCGCTGGCAGGACCGCATCGGTCCAGCTTTCATTGGCCGAACGGCGCACGGTACGAACGGATGCACCGGTTTCACGGGCCAGTCCCCGCCAGACATAGACATTGGACGGAAACTGGCCGTCGAGGACGAGAATTTCGCTCCCCGTTTCCGGTTTCAGGTTCTTCGCCGCCGTCGCAAGGCCATAACTTGCCGCCGGGACCAGTGCGATATCGTCGGCGGCCGCGGAAAACAGCGTCGCCGCCTCGACGCGCAGCGCGTCCGGCAGATCGAAAAAGTCGCGCTGGACGTTGAATTCCCAGGGGCGCGCCTTGCGGTCATAACTGGCCGATCCGGCCTCGACCGCAGCGCGCGGCATCGGCCCCATATAGGCGCAATTAAGATAGATCTGATCACGCGGAAGGTCGAAATGGTCGCGGAAGCTCATGGTCCCGGCTTGTGGCCGGGTGTGGGCCGAGCGTCAAATTTATTCTGTGTCATCCCGAACGTGTCGGCGATCCGGGACTTGAAACCCTGACGCCCCTCCTTCGAAGCACGCATCAGAAATATCGCTTTACGGTGCCGAACAGGACACCTCACGGGGGTCACCGGCATAGGCGATGACCGCGCTGGTACGGCAGGAATGGGCGGCCGCCGAGCCTTCCGGCGTGCACCAGACCGAAAAGCTGATCCGGGCCGGAACGTGCCCCTGTGCCTCGAACCGCCAGACGGGTTCGCCGTCACCGGCCTCTTCGGTCAGGTGTCCGGCGCGGTCGAGCGCCTCGAGGAGCGGCGTGTTGTCGTCGCCGGAAAACGCGAAACCGAGCGCTGTGACGCCGGCCTCAGGGCCGCAGGCGGCGATACCGATCGAGCGTCCGTTTTCGCTGACCCAGCCAACCCGGTGGTACCAGCCATCACCATCATCCGGCTCGGCCAGATGCCAGCGCGCGGCGCGGGCGCGGATCGAAACAGCGGACCACGCGTTCGGAACCGGATCACCAGTCCGGGGCGCGGCCGCCGTGATTGTTTCCGCCATCCGGTCGAAGACGGTCGGAGCGGGGTCGTTCTGCGCCAGCGCGGCACTGCTGAGGCCGAGGGCAGTCGTAACAACAATCAGACGCATGGAAACCTCCTGTCACAAGGTTTGACCGGGAATTCCGGCAAAGACGAGGCGCGGCGTTTGACGGGACTCATCCCAGGGAATAGGCGGGAAGGACCAGTAGGGGAGGAACTCGCCCGTGACCGACGCTGCCAAGCCGCATCTGCGCCCCTTTGATCCGCGTTTTTCCTGCGGCCCGACGAAAAAACATCCCGGCTGGTCGCTGGAAGGACTGTCCGGTGCCGCATTGTCGCGCAGCCACCGCGCCCCGGCAGGTCTCGCCAAGATCAACGAGGCGCTGGAACGTACCCATGCCCTGCTGGAATGCCCGGCAGACTATCGCGTCGCCATGCTGGGCGGATCGGATACCGCCGCGATGGAAGCGGCGATGTGGTCGCTGCTCGGCGCGCGCGGGGTTGATGTCTTTACCTGGGACGAGTTCGGTCGGCGCTGGATGGTCGATGCCTGCGAGGAGTTGAAGCTCGAGGATTTGCGCACTTTCGAAGCGCCCTATGGCACGACGCCGGACTTTAACAAGGCGGGCGCGGACCGCGATATCGTCTTCACCTGGAATGCGACGGCGGCAGGCGCGCGGGTCCCGAATGCGGACTGGATCGCGGCGGACCGCACCGGGCTTACGATTGCGGACGCCACTTCGGCGGCCTTCGCCATGCCGATTGACTGGCCGAAAGTCGATGTCCTCACCTTCTCCTGGCAGAAGGCGATGGGCGGCGAAGCCCAGCACGGCATGGTCGTCCTCTCGCCGCGCGCTCTGGAACGTCTCGAAGCCCACCGCCCGCCCTGGCCGGTGCCGCGCCTCCTCCAGCTCTACAACAAGGACGGACTCAATGAGGGCCTGTTTACGGGCAAGACGCTCAACACGCCCTCGCTCCTGTGTATCGAGGACTATCTCGACGCCTTGAAATGGGCGTCGCGCGAAGGCGGGCTCGCCGCGCTGCATGGCCGCGTGGACGCGAATTTTGCGGCGCTCTCGGACTGGGTGGGCCGTACGGACTGGATCGACTGGATGTGCACCGATGCCGCCAGCCGGTCACCGGTCAGCGTGACGCTGAAATTCGCCGATCCGGATGTGGCTGCGCTTTCCACTGAAGACCAGTGGGCATTGTCCAGGCGCATGGGGTCACTGCTGGAGCGGGAGAACGCCGCGCTCGATGTCACACCGCACCCGGCCGCGCCGCCGGGCCTGCGCATCTGGTGTGGCCCCACGATTGATGCGGATGATGTCGCCGCGCTCTGTCCCTGGCTCGACTGGGCTTATGGCGAGGCCCGCGCGGGCTAGCCGCGAACTTTCGCTTTGTCGCGCGCGCGGCTATAGAAGGACGCAACACTCGACTCGTCTGGAAGGAATGTCCCCCGTGTTCACCCGTACCCTGGCGGCCGTGGCCGCGCTTGCCGCTTTCACCGCTCCCGCCCTGGCCGATGACAATCGGGGAACCGAATTCCGCCTCGGCGTGACCGCGCACGACCTCTCCGACCATGTCGAGGACGGGCCGAATTATACGATCGGGGCCTATTTCGCCTCGCCGGATTTCCTTGATTTCATCTGGTCACCGCGGCCCTATCTCTACGGCTCGTTCAATTCAAACAGCCTGACCAATTTCGGTGCGGCGGGCCTCGACTGGACGTTCGACCTGACCGAGAACCTGCACATCAATGTGGGATCCGGCATTTCCTATAATGATGGTGTCCGCGACATCGACCGGACCGCTCCGGCAAACGACCCGAACCGGATCCGGCTGGCGACGACCCGCTCGCTGATGGGCGAGCACTGGCTGTTCCACACCACGTTCGGGATGGATTATGACATCTCCGAAACTGTCAGCATCGGTGTCTATTACGAGCACATCTCGCACGGTCAGATTCTCGGAAACGGCCGCAACCAGGCGCTCGACAATGCGGGTGTGCGGATCGGCTACCGCTTCGGCCGATAAGGCCTGAACGCTTTTTTCAGGTCTGAAACGGAAAGCGCCGCCGGGGGGGCCGGCGGCGCTCCACGTGCGTCCGGGCAGACAAAGGGACCGGGAGTCTAATCCTCGGACGCGCCGTTCGGATCGTTTGGATCGTCTTCAATTCTCACATAGCGACCGGTGAACCAAACATTCCACACATCGTTCGCTGCATCGTATTGCGTGAAGTGCTGGGTCACGCTCCCATCCTCGTTAAGTGTCCACAGGCCCCGAAAGGGTGCGGACGTCTGGCCGGTCGGGCCGAAATTGGTGATTTCCCCCTCCAGGAACATGGCACCGTCTTCATTAAGGCCACCTGTATAATCGATGAAAGTATTCGCGCTCATCCAGACCTGCCGCCAGGCCTGGACCGACGGGTCATAGAAATTCATCGACGTGCCTTCGCCGCCCGATGCGCCGGTCCACTCCTCCAGGATCAGGCAATCGGAATGCCGCTTCGTGATCCGGTTGGTCCCGGCAAACTGCCCGTTCGGACCGTAGACATTCCAGTCCCCGACCCAGAAATCGAAATCACTGGCATGGGGCACATCAGTGCAGCCGGGCGGGGCCTGCTGCGCGAGGGCGAAGCCGGAAGGGACGAAAGCGGCCGCCAGGCCGGCTGTCAGGATTGTCCGGAAAGTCATGGCCGTCCTTTCGCTTTACGCCGTGGCGGAATCACGGCTTTGCGTCCCATACTCTAGGCTGATACACCGCGCGCGGCAGGTCACGACTGCGTGAGCCGCGATTTGAATTCTTCGTCCGTCTGAAGAGAGCTTTGCCATGTCGAATGTAACCGTCGTCGGGGCCCAGTGGGGCGATGAAGGCAAGGGCAAGATCGTCGACTGGCTGTCGCTGCGCGCGGACGTCGTCGCGCGGTTTCAGGGCGGCCACAATGCCGGTCATACCCTCGTCGTCGGCAACGAGACCTACAAGCTCTCCCTGCTGCCGTCCGGCGTGGTGCGCGGCAAGCTCTCTGTCATCGGCAATGGCGTCGTGGTCGATCCCTGGGCCTTCCGCGACGAAAAGGCCCGGCTGGAAGCGCAGGGCGTGAAAATCACCCCGGATGTCGTCCGGATCGCCGAGACAGCAGCCCTGATCCTGCCGGTCCATCGCGAACTCGATGCGCTTCGTGAAAATCGCGATGACGGCATGGCCATCGGTACGACACGGCGCGGTATCGGCCCGGCCTATGAAGACAAGGTCGGCCGCCGCGCCATCCGGGTCTGTGATCTCGCACGGCCGGACACGTTGCCGGCCAAGGTGAAGGACCTCCTCCACCATCACAACGCCATCCGCCGCGGTCTTGGCGAACCCGAAGCCGATGCGGGCGAGCTGGTTCAGGCCCTCACCGACATCGCGCCGGATATCCTGCCCTACATGTCGGCGGTGTGGCGCGATCTCGATACCGCTATCCGCGCTGACCAGAAAATCCTCTTCGAGGGCGCGCAGGGCGCGCTGCTCGATGTCGATCACGGCACCTACCCGTATGTCACCTCGTCGAACACTGTGGCTGGGCAGGCGTCCGCCGGGACCGGTGTCGGGCCGAAGGATGCGGGCTATGTGCTCGGGATCGTGAAAGCCTATACGACACGCGTGGGCGAGGGGCCTTTCCCGACCGAGCTGAAGGACGAGGACGGCCGCAAGCTGGGCGAGCGCGGTCATGAATTCGGCGTCGTCACGGGCCGCCAGCGCCGCTGCGGCTGGTTCGATGCGGTTCTGGTCCGCCAGACGATGATGACGGGTGGCGTGTCCGGCATAGCGCTCACCAAGCTCGACGTGCTCGACGGCTTCGAGACCCTGAAAATCTGCACGGGCTATCAGCTCGACGGCGAGACGATCGACCGGCTCCCGGCTTCGCGCGAGGACCAGGCCCGTGTCACACCGATCTATGAAGAACACGCCGGCTGGAGCCAGTCGACGCGCGGGGCCCGGTCATGGGCAGAGCTTCCCGCCGAGGCGGTCAAGTATGTCCGACGTGTGGAAGAGCTGATCGGCGCGCCCGTGGCCATGCTCTCGACCAGCCCCGAGCGCGAGGACGTCATCCTGATGACGGACCCGTTCCGGGCATGACCCCGGACCCCGCCTGACACTTAATTCAGAATCTTGTGATCCATTCGTCAGGCTTTCCGCATCATGACTGTCTCACGGTTATGAGCGGACGGAGCCGGGATGGCGGGCAACATACGCAGCAAACAGATCGGGGCCGCTCCGGGCGTATCGGTAAGAGTGAGTCATTATGCGCCGGGCGCGGTGATGCGCACTCACGCCCACGCAGCCCATCAGGTCTCGCTCGTCCTTGCCGGCGAGCTGGAGGAAAGATCGGGATCGGACTGCCGCGACCTTTCCGGACCCAGCCTCGGCTACAAGGCGTCAGGCCGCGATCACGCCAACCGTTACGGACCCAATGGCGCACTCATTCTGTCGATCAATCTCGATAGCTATGATGCTGTGGCCCCCGCGGCGTCAGGATGGCGCTGGCGGCCGGCCGGCGCGGACGAGATCCGCCTCGCACGCGCCATGACTGCGGCGGGAGGGACACGCGACCTGCTCGATTTCGCTGCTGACCTGGCCGCGGGCATGGATGAATTCGATGAAGACCGGGACGTTCGCCGTCCTGGCTCTCATCCGGACTGGGTGCTGCGCCTGCGCGACCAGTTGCGCGAGGAAACCGAACCGGTCGACCTCGATGCTGCGGCCCGCAGTGCCGGTGTGCACCGGGCGCACCTGTCACGCGGTTTCCGGCGCTGCTTTGGCATGCCGCCAAGCCTCTATGCCCTGCGATGCCGTCTGGCCCGGGGTGTGCGCTATCTGGCCGATGGCGCACCCGGGTCACATGCCGCCCACGACGCCGGTTTCGCCGACCAGAGCCATTTCATCCGTATGCTGAAACGGGAAACCGGCTTCACGCCGGAAATCCTGCGCGGCCTGCTGGCTGCAGGTTAAATCCGTTCAATACACGGCCCGGATGTCGCGACAGTGTGACGTCAATTTCGTCCCTTCTGTCCCACCTGGAGACCCCGTCATGTTCCGCTATACCGCTGCCCTTATCGCCCTCAGCCTGCCATTCCTGACCGAACAGGCGTTCGCGCAGGTGGATGATGCCACCTGGCACCGCATCACTTCTGGACTGGATGGGTTCATGGAACAGGCCGAGCAGATGCAGGAATTCCCTCCGGGGGCTGCCGTGATTGTCGTGACGGACGACGGGCGGCGCTATATCCGGATGCACGGCGTTCTGAACGCCCAGACCGGTGCGCCCGCTACCGCAGAGTCGGAATTTTATATCGCGTCCATGACCAAGGCCTATGTGGGCCTGCTCGCGGCCCGGCTTGATGCGGAGGGCGTCTTCCCGCTGACAACCACGCTCGCCGAGGTCTGGCCTGATTTGCAGATGCCTGAAGGGCGTGACGCAATGTCAATTACAATGCGGGATCTCCTGTCTCACCAGGCTGCGATTTCTGCTGACGAAATCGGCTATCTGGAAGCCTATGTTCGCGACGTCGCACCGTCCGAATATCCCGGCCTGATCGAACGCTATGCCACTGCCCGGGAGTCCGGCTTTCAGTACAGCAATCTGGGCTACAATATCTATGCAGCCGCTCTCGAGCAGGTCACAGAGATCAACTGGCGCGACTGGCTCGACCAGGATGTGTTCACGCCCTTGGGGCTGGACCAAACGTCCGGGCGCACATCGGATTTCGATCCGGCAGATGTAGCCTGGGGCCATCGCCGCACGGGCGCACATCAAGACGACTGGCCACGCGCCAATGGCTGGTACCTCATTCCGCCGAAGCCTGATGGCATGATGCAATCTGCCGGAGGGTTGATGACAAGTGCCAGCGACATGGCACGCTGGATGGAGATTCAGCTCACGGGGGAGACTCCGGCCCGGTCCGGTATTACGCCGGCAATGATCGCGCTTACCCACGACACGATCGCCGTGCAACAAGGCGATGGCGACGGATTCACGTGTGACGGTTACGGCTTCGGCTGGAATGTTTGTGAGTATCTCTATCCCGGCGACGCCGCAGCGGATTTCGGCACGATTCTCCAGCATGGCGGAGGCTATACCGGTTACAGAACCGGGATGACGCTCGCTCCCGACCTTGGTCTGGGGGTCGCCGTCTTTACCAATTCCGACAGCATGACCGGATTCCTCTCACTTGAGATTACCAAGCAGGCACTGGAGCTGGCACTGGACCTGCCCGCTCGCGAACAGTGGCAGGCGCGCCGACTCGATGTCTATGGCCGCCAGAACCAGCGATATCTCGACCATTTGCAAAATCAGGTCAGCGGAGCCCGTGCAGATGCACAGTGGAACGGCTGGTCCTGGGCACCGGCGGCAGACGAGCTGGCCACTTATACCGGGACATATTCGAACCCTGACTTCGTACTTGGGTCAGTTGAGATCGAAGCCGGTGAGACGGGTCTTGTACTGCGATCTGACGCGCTGACCTATCAGCTCGAACCCGCCAGCCCGGACCTTTTTGGCGGACAGACGAACGCCTATTCTGGCATTGACAACTTTACCTTCCTGCGGGGCGAGGATGGCTCGGTTGTCGCACTGGACTGGGATGGCGACAGGCTGGAACGCGTACAATAGACGACTTGCCGCATTGACGGCACTTCTCCTGTGGCGCGAGTATGACTCGCGTCACAAGGGAGGTTGCCCATGTTTTCCGATGCAAGCCTGACCGAAAGTCTCGCCCGTATCCTCGGCCTTTACATGCTCGCGGGTGGTATTGGCCTGCTGATCGATCCCAAGGCCTATGACGGCGTCATGGAGAATTTCCGCGCCAATCCGGCACTGGCCTACATTTCCGCCGTCGTCGTGTTCACGATCGGGGCGGCGCTGGTCACGCTTCATAACCAGTGGAGCAGCTGGCCGCAGATCATCGTGTCGCTGATCGGCTGGGCCGCACTTGTCGAAGGCATTCTGATGCTGGCGGTTCGCCGCAGCTTCTTTGCGCTGGTCGCGAAAATTCCGCTCGGCATGGGCATGCTGCGCGGGTTTGGCGTGCTGACGCTGGTTCTCGGGGCGCTCTATCTCTACGCAGGCTTTGCTGCCTGAGGCCGAAAACGCCGCAGCCCCGCGACGATTGAAGACTTGGCATTAAGGGCCGGGATCTCGATCAGTACGCGCAGAAGCCAGCCCGCCAGCAGCGCCAGCGGAGCCATGGCGAGCAACAGGACGTGCGGGGCGATGTCCGGAAAGCTCGCCAGCAGCATCTGCCCGATGGGCCAGTGCAATATGTAGACGCCGTAGGAGACATCCTCGACATTGCGGATGGCGTGCCCGGTCTTGCCCGGAATGGCGAGGAATCCGGCCCACAGTGTCACATAGGCCATGGCGATCTGGGCGCTGATCATCGAGGCAGGCGTCGACTGGAGGCCAATGGCGGCAAGGATCAGAACCACGGCCCAGCCAGGTGCCAGCGGGATCCGGTCCCGCCAGGCATAGAAGACGGCTCCCGTCATGAAAGCCCCGCCGAAGCGCGCGGCCGCGAACAGGGTGCCGGATCCGATCCCGTCATAGGGCCAGACCATTTCCATGTCCGACAGAAGCGCTGCCCCGGCGAAAAGAACGAGTATCCACCACTTGTTCCGGAACAGGCCCATCACCGCGAGCACGCCCGCGGCGAGATAGGCCAGGAGCTCATAGCGGATCGTCCACAACGGACCATTCATGTCCGTCAGCGGATGGTCGGCGAACACGCCCGGCAAATCGGCCTGTGGCTCGATCTGGAAGATGATCCGCGCGAGGAATGTCAGCGAGTCCGGGTGGGTGAAGTACGCCCCCCAGCTCAGATCTGTGAACAGCGGTCCGACGACCAGCCACAACAGCAGGGCCGCAACGATCAGTCCGGGAAAAATCCGCAACACACGCGACGCGGCATAGTTCAGCATGTTGCGCCGGTTCATCAGGCTGGCCGCGATCATGTAGCCGGACAGGATGAAAAACCCGTCGAGCGCGAACTGGACCGAATTGTCGATGAAGACCGGCCAGTCGCCGGTCATCGGCAGGCCGTTCGGCAGCATCAGCGCGTGGCCGTAGAGGACCAGGAAGGCAAAGCCGATCCGGATGGCGGTAAAGGAATTGCGCCGATCCTCAAGCCGCCCGTGCGGCCCGGAAAACAGGGCATTGATCCAGTTTGGCGCGCGCATCGGCGGACTCCGGCTGTAATGGAGCCGCCAACGCAAGTTTCGCGCCGTGCCGGTGAGGGGAGGGCGTCAGCGGCGTTCGGGATGCGGGGTCGGGCAGAACTCAAAGGCGCGTAAAACCGTGCCCGTTTCCAAGATCCGTCCGTCTGAAACCGTGTGTTCAGCATCACGACCCCGCTCGGAGAAGAACAGCGTTCTCAGGTGAAGATCGCCATTCGCCGCCAAGGAGAACGTGGCCTCCATCCGGCCGCGCGTAAAGGAACTGAGCACGCCGTTCCTTTCGATGCCCACCGTATGGACGATGCCCCCGGTCAACGTTAGGCGGCGGTTCCCGTCCGGGTCCGGCGGCGCGAGTTGCGGGACCGAGGTCAGGATATAGTCGCCGCTGCCCAGGCCCAGTCCAAAGCGTATATCCCCTGTATTGGGCGATCGCGGATGCGGCGGGACCATCAGGTAGTAGATATCGATATCCCGTGCGTGGGGATCAGGACACCCGCTTGATCCGTCCTCCTGCCGTTCGACCCAGCGGCCGTTTTCGATCCGCTGGGGCATAGGCTCGATTTTGACCGGATCGGTCAGCATCAGGGTCGAAAAAAGCAGCCAGACCATGCCGAATTCCTCTCGTTCGGGGCACGATGCCCCGCAGGCGCGACAAGCCCGGATCGCCTTGTTATGGTTTTCTTGGGCACCCGGCCTCTGGCCCGTAACTTGCGGGAGGCCGGCGCAGACGTGAAGGGGGAAATGCGATGCGCTGGATTGCGATTGTGGCGGCCTTGGGCCTGTTGGCCGGGGGAATGGCATTCGCCCAGGACGGTCCGACGCCGCTGGACCGCGCGGTCCAGGCTGGCAGCGCCGATCCCGACCGCCGCGCCGAATTCTATGAATTGTTCTACAATTCCTCGGTTTATGCCGCGATCATTCCGCTCGGTTCTGACGCGGCCGAAGACGCCTTTTCCGGAACGGCGCGGCCCGATCATCTGCGCGCGGTCTTTCTGGCCGGCCGCATCGATGGTGTCACCGTCATCGAGGTGTTTGACAGCGAGGCGCGCCTGAATGCGTTCGCCGAGGCCAACGGGTTCGGTGAGTACGGCATCCTGTTTGTCCCGATCCGGGACCTGCTCGACGCCTTCTCCGGCGACTTCCGTTTCCACCTCAATCCCGGCACCACGCACCAGAAACTGTTCACGGTTGCCGAGACGCAGATGCTCCAGCAGCGCCGCGCCTCCAGCCTGCAGACAATCGAGGTCGAGAACCGTCCGGTCGTGCCGCCCCAACCGCCCGCGCCGACGGGACCCTTCGGCGTCAGCCAGCCCCCCGAATACCTGGTCCAGGTGGTGAGCATTGCGCTCGAAAGCCATCCCGAGGCGGAAGCCGCATGGCTCCTTCATACCGGCGGCGCGACCGACGAAGCGCCTGGCGACATGATGCTGGTCATTGCCATGTCGCAGACGCCCGAGGCGGATGCCCTGACCGCCATGGTCGGCGAGATCAATGGCGCGATCCGTGGCTATACCGATGGCCGCCGGGTCCAGGTTGCCCCGGTTCCCGCCGCGCGCGCCGCCTCGCTCGCGCCGGCCAGCGTCGCGCCGATCTATACCCGCTGATTGCCGCGCCCCTTGCGCGACTCGCCTGCGCTGGTCCATGGTGCGCGCTCATGAGTTCCGAGGGGCGCCCGGCCAAGGTAAGGCAGGGCTGAGATTGCACCCTTAGAACCGGATCCGGGTCATGCCGGCGTCGGGACGGAGCGAGGGTGATGGACGTCGATCAGTACAATGCGATTTGTGGCGGCCTGCCGCACACCACCCACGTGGTGCAGTGGGGCGGCGCGCATGTCTGGAAGATCGGCGGCAAGATTTTCGCCGTCGCGGGGTGGAGCACGAATGACGGCGACTTCGCCACGTCGTTCAAGTGCTCTGATACTTCGTTCGACATCCTGAAAGACCAGCCCGGCTGCCGTCCCGCGCCCTATCTCGCCTCACGCGGGATGAAATGGATTCAGCGCACCAGCGACGAAACTCTCTCGGACGACGACCTCGCCGCCTACCTGGCCGAAAGCTACCGCATCGTCGGCGCGGGACTGACGAAGAAGCTTCAGGCCGAATTGGGCCTCGACAAACAGGAGAACCGGACATGAAAGCCTTTGCCGGAATGACCGCTGTGGCGGGCCTTACCGCGCTCCTTGTCGCGTGTTCGCCCACCGAAGAGGCAGACAGCATCGCGGCCGGGATGGAGGCTGAGACCGTCTCGCTCGACCCGGAGGGGCTGCATGCGCTGCTGCTGACCGAAGCGGACAACCTCGTCCCCGCCGACTGGAATACCGGCGAGCCGGTCGGGGAGGCGTCTCTCGCCTACTGGCACATGCCGGAACGCCATGCGGGCGTGACCTATACGTCCGCGTGCCTCCCGCTCGCCGATACGCCGGATGGCTATGACTGCACGCTGACGCTCAGCACGCCCAATCAGGACGACGACGCGCCTGAGGGGGCGATGGTGCGCGCGCAATTCCGTTTCGACGTGCAGGCCCCGCAGGGCGGCGATTTGGTCCTCCTAGATCCGCACGTCCGCTGGGCCGTGACCGGCTGACCCCAAAATTTCGACCGAAAGACAACACCATGAACAAGCCCACCGCCCAGTCCGAATTCGAGACGCCCAAGGTGACAACCGGCCCGCTGCCCGGTTCGCGGAAAATCCATACCTCGCCGCTGGCTGCGCCGGACCTGAAAGTCCCGCACCGCGAGATCGACCTGCACCCCACGGCGAACGAGCCGCCGGTGCGCGTCTATGATCCGTCCGGCCCCTATTCGGATCCCGAAGCGATCATTGATGTCGAGACCGGCCTGACGCGCGACCGGACGCGCTGGGTGCTCGAACGCGGCGGGGTGGAGGCCTATGACGGCCGCGAACCGACCCCGCTCGACAATGGCGGCGCGACGGGTAAATACCTCGCCCGCGAATTCCCGGTCCGCCACCGGCCTTTGCGCGCGATTCCCTCCCCCTCCGGGGGAGGGCAAGGGTGGGGGGAAGGCGGTTCCACCCCACCCCAACCCTCCCCTCAAGGCGAGGGGGCAAAGTCGCGCCATCCCGTCACCCAGCTTGAATTCGCCCGCGCCGGCATCGTCACCAAGGAGATGATCTACGCCGCCGAGCGCGAGAATCTCGGCCGCAAGGCGGCGCTGGAGGGGGCCGCCGAACGCCGCGCGGACGGTGAGGATTTCGGTGCCGATATTCCCGAATTCGTCACCCCGGAATTCGTGCGCGACGAGATCGCGCGCGGGCGGGCGATCATCCCGGCCAACATCAATCACGGTGAGCTGGAGCCGATGGTGATCGGCCGGAATTTCCTGGTGAAGATCAACGCCAATATCGGCAATTCCGCCGTCGCCTCCTCGGTCGAGGAGGAAGTGGAGAAAATGGTCTGGGCCATCCGCTGGGGCGGCGACACGGTGATGGACCTCTCCACCGGCAAGAACATTCACAACACGCGCGAATGGATCTTGCGCAATTCGCCGGTGCCGATCGGCACCGTGCCGATCTATCAGGCGCTGGAAAAGGTCGGCGGCATCGCCGAGGACCTGACCTTCGACATTTTCGCCGACACGCTGATCGAACAGGCCGAGCAGGGGGTGGACTATTTCACCATCCATGCCGGGGTACGGCTTCCCTTCGTGCCGATGACGGCGAAACGCGTGACCGGCATCGTGTCGCGCGGCGGCTCGATCATGGCCAAGTGGTGCCTCGCCCACCACAAGGAGAGCTTCCTTTACGAGCGCTTTGACGAGATCTGCGAGATCATGCGCGCCTATGACGTCTCCTTCTCGCTGGGCGATGGCCTGCGTCCCGGCTCCATCGCGGACGCCAATGACGAGGCACAATTCGCCGAGCTGGAGACGTTGGGGGAACTCACCAAGATCGCCTGGGACAAGGGCTGCCAGGTCATGATCGAGGGGCCGGGCCATGTCGCCATGCACAAGATCAAGGCCAATATGGACAAGCAGTTGAAGACGTGCGGCGAAGCGCCCTTCTACACGCTGGGCCCGCTCACCACCGATATCGCGCCGGGCTATGATCATATCACCTCGGCCATCGGGGCGGCGATGATTGGCTGGTTCGGCACCGCCATGCTCTGCTATGTCACGCCGAAGGAGCATTTAGGGCTGCCTGACCGCGACGACGTGAAAGTGGGCGTCGTCACCTACAAGATCGCCGCCCACGCCGCCGATCTCGCCAAGGGCCATCCGGCGGCGAAACTGCGCGACGACGCGATGAGCCGGGCCCGCTTCGAATTCCGCTGGCAGGACCAGTTCAATATCGGTCTCGACCCGGAAACCGCGCAGGATTTCCACGACCAGACCCTCCCGAAGGAAGCCCACAAGGTGGCGCATTTCTGCTCGATGTGCGGGCCGAAATTCTGTTCGATGAAAATCTCACAGGACGTGCGCGACTATGCGGCGGGCAAGACCGGCGCAACCGCCGAGGAAGCCGCCAAAGGCATGGCGGAGAAATCCCGCGAATTCCGCGAGAAGGGGAGTGAGGTTTATCTGAGCGAGGACGGGACGGTTAGGGAGGGGATTGATTGAGGGTAACTGGATTCCAGCATTCGCTGGAACCCCGTGTGAAATTAGATACTGGGGGGAAAATTATACGCGGTCCCAGCGGACGCTGGGACCCAGAGGTCAAATCCAGTTGTTCAGCTCGTCATAGAGGTCGCGCCAGTCCGGATTGCGGCTTTCGATCAGTTGCAGCTTCCACGCCCGCTTCCAGGCCTTGATGCGCCATTCACGGATAATGGCGTCATCGGTGCGGTCATGGACTTCAAGATAGACGAGTGTGAATACCTTGTACTTCCAGACAAACTTTGAGCCCTTGCCGATCCGGTGCTGGTAGATTCGTTCTCCCGGGTTGCTGCAGGAGCCGGTATAGAGCGTCCCGTTCCGCTTCGATGCGAGAATGTAGACATAGGCGGGCATTACGAGTTTCTACTATAAGTAGAAATACGTTGTCGCATCTATTCGTGTGAGCCGGGTTGAATTTAGACGAAAGTCTGGATTCCAGCTTTCGCTGGAACCCCGTGTAAAATATGAAACGATGTATATGGAACACGCGGTCCCAGCGCACGCTGGGACCCAGGAAACCTAAGCCACCACCTTCTCCCGCACCCTCTCTCCCATCACGCCATTGGCGCGGATGGCCTTGAGGCATTCGAAACTGCCCGCGCGGAAGGCGCGGCAGGCTTCGGGGCGGTTTTCGTAGACGCCGCATTCGGCGCGGTCTTCGGAGAGGGTGAGGTGGGTGCAGTGCCCGCAGGAAAAATCGACAAAGGTCCGTCCGGCATCCTCGAAGAGCGAGTCGGCGGGCAGGGCACGGCCGGTGTCTTCCAGCAGCAGGACGAGATAGCGCGGATTACGGCTGAAACAGCACGCACCGCAGGTGACGCAGTCATACGCCGGAGCAGACATGGGGTTTGAGGCATCCACCGCCCGGATCGGGACGTCCCGATCGGCCGGCGGCGGCGGTGATCTAGGGCGGGCCACTGCTACGCGCAAGATGGATTCGGCAGGGTCCGCGTTCGCCTGGCGCGCTTGCCTACTTCTTGTTGCTGAGGTGCTCCAGCCCGCCGACCTTGCCGGTCTTCTGCGAGGGCTGGGAAGCATTGTGCTTCTGCTTCTGGTTCTTTTCCGCTTTCGGCTTCTTGGCCTCGCGGTTCGATTTTTTCTGGCTCTTGGCCATGGTGTGGGTCCTTCCCCGCGGGGCCAATCGCCCCGGCCGGAAGAGACTACGCCTTTGCACGCCCGCGCGATAGCGGGATGACCGGTTGACCGGCAAGGCGTGACACGGCGCGCGCGTGCCCTAGATTGGCGACTGATTGTCCAATTCGCCGGAAAGCCCCTCACCATGCTCACCGTCCACCATCTGGAAAATTCCCGTTCGCAACGCGTGCTCTGGCTGCTCGAGGAATGGGGCGTGCCCTACACCGTCAAGCGCTATGAGCGCGATGCGAAGACGATGCTGGCTCCGGACTCGCTGCGTGCCATCCATCCCCTGGGCAAATCCCCGGTGATCGAGGATGACGGCATCGTTGTCGCCGAGACCGGCGCGATCCTGGAATACGTGGCCCGCAAGTATGGCGAAGGCCGGTTGACCCCGCCCGCCGATACGCCGGAGGGGCGGGCTGTCACCTACTGGCTGCACTATGCGGAAGGCTCGGCCATGACGCCGCTCTTGCTGAAGCTGGTCTTCACCCGCCTGCCGCTCAATGCCGGGGCGCTGGTCCGTCCGGTGGTCAAGGGCGTGTCAAAGAAGGCGCTGTCCAGTTTCGTCGATCCGCGCTTGCAGGAGCATATCGACTATTGGGAGGCCGAACTGGCCGCGACGGGCTGGTTCGCAGGGTCAGACATGACGCTCGCCGACATCATGATGAGCTTTCCGCTGGAAACCGCCGCGGCGCGCGCCGGAGCCGGAGACAAGCCGAATATCGCAGCCTTCCTGAAGCGGATTCATGCCCGCCCGGCCTATCAGCGCGCGCTCGAAAAGGGTGGCCCCTACGCCTACGCATAGAACGGCCTTCGGGTCCCCGGTTTTCCCGGAGACCCGCCGGCCTCGCTAACAGAGCGCCAAACCCGTCAGGGAAGGGCGGGCGGTTCGTGGACGGCACCCTGCGAGAGAAGATAGTCGGTGACTTCGGAATTGCCCGATTGCCAGGCCCCCCAGAGCGGCGAGCGCCATTCGGGTTCCCACGGGACATTGGTCCACATGGCGAGATTTACATCGGCCCCCGATTCGACCAGGAGCCGAACGAGGTGGAGATTGCCGGACCGGGCGGCATTGATCAGCGGTGTCTCGTCGCCCGGCACGAAGGCGTTGACGTCCGCACCGTGCTCGACCAGCAGCATCGCCATCGACTTCTTGCCGTTGGCCGAGGCCATGATCAGCGGATTGCCGTCGCCGTCCACACCGAGGTCAACATCGGCCCCGGCTGACAGCAGGTAGCGCGCCATGTCCATATTGCCGGTGCGGGCGGCCTCGATCAGCGCGCTGCCGTCTCCCGGTATAGCGAAATCGACGGGCGCGCCGGCCTCGACGAAATGGCGGACCTCGGTCAGGTCATTGTGCATCGCCGCCTGCACCAAAGCCTCTCCGAGGGCGCGCTGGGTGGCAGAAAGACCGCCCAGGCTGAGGCGTCCGACGACCGGGACGGTCGCTTCCGGCGCGTCGTAGACCGGTACGGCGCGCGGCGTTGTCCAGGCTGCGGCCCCGACCACCACGACCAGCATCAGCGGTGCGAGGAGGGCGGCACGCCCGGCCTTCCCGGCGGGTTCGATCAGACGGATGATGCGCTGGCGCAGCTGGGACGGGGTCCGCATCGCACCAACCGCCACAGACGGGCTGAAGGGTGACAGGATCCGCGCTTCGGCTTCGGCAGCCAGTACACGGGCAAAGCCGCGCGCATCGCCGGTGCGCTGGGCTGCAATCGCGTCGCAGGCCATTTCGCGCTCGCGGTCGATCTGCAGGCCGATCCAGTGCATCGCCGGGCTCCACCAATAGATGGCAAGGATCAGCTTTTGCAGGAAGGCGAGTGCCGGGTCGCGGCGTTCGACATGGGCGCGCTCATGCTCCAGCAATCCGGCGAGTTCCTCGACATCGCGGCCGCCAGCATAACCGGCTGGCAGGATGACCGATGACCCGAGGAGGCCGACCACCATCGGCCCCATCACGTCCGTGCTTTCCCGGACATCGATACCCGAAAAGCGGTGGACGAGGGGTTCAGCGAGCGGAGCGGGCCGGGCCTTTCGGCGCAGGCGCTCTGCGGCGATAACATTCACCCCGAGACGGACCAGCTGGATCGCAATGCCGGCGGCGAAGACGGCCAGCAGCCCGCCGACGAGAAGCGTCAATACAGGGGTGCCCGTGGTTACCGCCGCTTCGGCTTCGGCCCAGGCTTCGGCAACCTCTTCCCCGGCCTCGATGGCCCATTCGTCGGCAGGGTCGACAAGGACGGGCAGGGAGTCACGGTCGGAGCCGCCAAATGACAGTCCGCCGAACGGCAACAGCATGGCGGCGGGCAGGATTGCGGCGGCGACCAGCGCGCCATAGGCCATGGCATGCCGCGACGGGCTCGACAGGGACCGGATGGCCAGGAAGGACAGGAACAGCACCAGCGCGACGGCGGCACTTTGCCAGAGATGGTTGCCCAGGAAGGCCAAGAGCAGATCGGCGTTAGTCATGGTCCCCCTCCTCGCCATCATCGAGACGGCGGCGGATCGCTTCGAGTTCGTCGAGATTCATGTCGGTGTCGCGGATCAGGTGCTGGGCAAGGGCTTCCGGTGAGCCTTCAAAGAACTGCCCGAGCAATTGCTTGAGCGCCTGGCTGCGCGCCTGGCTGCGGCTGACAATCGGTCGGTAGATGAAGGCCCGGCCTTCCTGTCGGGGTTCGACATACCCCTTGTCGGTCAGGATTTTCAGCTGTGTCAGCACTGTCGTGTAGGCCGCACCGTGACTGTCCTTGAGCGCATCGGTGACCTCGCGGACGCTGGATTCGCCGCGTTCCCAGAGCACACGCATGATGCGTTGCTCGGCTTCCATCAGGATTTTTGACTTCTTGCGCGCCATGGCCGGACCCTCGGATTTGCATTCATCTCGCGCACCGCCCGCGGCAAAGTCAACTAATTTAATAGTAATATATGCGTGAACAGGCGCGGGCGGGAACCGCCGGAGCCGGCCCGGCGTTTTCAAGCTGTCATTACCGACAGGGCCGGAATGATCCGGCTCTCAACCCCCCGGAGACAACCACATGGGTAATCTCAAGACTGAAGGCACGAAGAACGACCTGGCTGGCAAGGCCAAGAAGGTCGAAGGCAAGCTGACCGGCGACAAGGCCCGCGAAGCGCAGGGCAAGGTGCAGGAAGCCGCCGGAAAGGCGCAGAAGGAAGCCGGCAAGGCTTTCGACAAGACCAAGAAATAGGCGCTATCAACCACTTTTCCGGACATGGCGCGCGAGCCCGAGGCTCCCGCGCCATGTCTGTTTCGTGGTCTAGAGGGTCTCGGCTGCGAACGTGTCACAGCTCGCCAGGTCGGCGGTTTCGTATCCCCGCATGAACCAGCGCTGGCGCTGTTCAGCGGAGCCATGCGTGAAGCTGTCAGGAACGACCCGGCCGCCGGAGCGCCGCTGGATCGTGTCATCTCCTACCGCGGCAGCTGCGGCCAGCCCTTCCGCGATATCGCCGTCTTCAAGAATCCCGAAGCGACGGTCCGCACGCGCCGTCCACAGGCCTGCCAGGCAATCGGCCATCAGTTCGACCCGGACCTGGATGGCATTGGAGTCCCGCTGTCCGGACCGTGCCTGCAGGGAGTCCGCCCGGCTCAGTACGCCCAGGAGGTTCTGCACGTGGTGGCCGACTTCATGGGCCAGCACATAGGCCTGGGCGAAATCCCCATCACCGGCACCCATCCGCGCAAGCTCGTCATAGAAGCGGACATCGATATAAACGCGCTGGTCGGGCGGGCAGTAGAACGGGCCCATGGCCGCACTAGCAAACCCGCAATCGGTCTCCACGGCATCGGAGAACAGGACCAGTGAGGGCTCCTGATAGCGGCCGCCATTCTCGGCGAACACGGCGGTCCAGACATCTTCGGTATCGGCGAGGATCACGCTCGCCATTGCGGCGGCCTCCTCTGTGCCGGGTGGCACGTCTCCGTCATAGGCGACGGGCCGGACACCCCCGCCGGTCAGCAGACCCAGGACGGACTGGACCGCGCCGCCGCCACCAAACAGGAAGATCGCCGCGACGATGACGCCAACGATCAACAGGCCGCGAAAGCCCAGCAGGCGGATGATAACCGGAAGCAAGGCCAGGCCTGCGCTGCCGCCGCCACCGCCGCGATAGCGTCGTCCGCGGCGGTCGATCACATTCCGGCTGCCGCGCCGGCCTCGCCATTCCACCATATGCGTGTCTCCAAACCGCTGCCGGTCGCGGCAGCATGGACCGATTTTTCCATGCTTGCCCCCGCGGGTCCACGGCGATTGCCGCGACGAGGTGCTCGCCAGGACGCATGCCAAAGGCGACAGGAGCCAATTTATTTGCAAGTCTGAAGACCTCACGTGACCCAGTCAGCCGGAGGGCCGGACACACCATGTTTCGTATCTGCGTTTTCATCCTTGTTCTGCTCGCCGGATCTGTTGCCCCGGCCTGGTCGGCCGATGGTGACCGGCCCTTCCGCGCCGAGGCCGATGCAATGGCCGAGGTCGACGCCGCTCTGGCGCGGGCCGAAGAACGCGGCACGCGCCTGTTGCTCGTCTTCGGGGCCAATTGGTGTCACGACAGCCGCGGTCTCGCCGGGCATTTTGCCCAGGACGACATGGCCGCGCTCATCGCCGAGCACTACGAGCTGGTCTGGATCGATATCGCCTGGCGGGAGCGCAATATCGATGTCCTGCGCCGCTTTGGTGCGCCGGCGATCTACGGCACGCCGACTGTGCTAATCTATGATCCGGCGCAGGGGCTGATGAATGCGGACACGATGCATTCCTGGCACACGGCCTATTCGCGCAGCCATGACGCCGTGGTCGAGTATTTCACCGTCTGGGCCGAGGCCCGCCCCGCCGCCAGCCTGACAGCGACCAGCGCGGTCTATCAGCAGCTGATCGCCGATATCGACGCCTGGGAGATGCGCGAAGCGGTGCGCCTGAATGCCGCCTATGCACAGCATGCGGCGTGGCGCGAGGAGCTGGCCCCGCATTTTGAACGCGCTGGCAATGACGAGGAATCAACGCGGCTCGTCGAGCTGTTTCATTCGGTTGAGCAGGATATCGACCGGCACCGGTCCAACATGCGGGCTGACAGGGCTGACCTGCATGCCCAGGCGCATGAGCGTGTGCGCGAGGCCCTGCTGGTGCTCGCCGGGGACGAACCGCTCGGTTTCGACACCGTCGCGGCGCTTGACGCCAATCCGCCCGAGATCTCGCTGGACTACCCGTCCTACCCTGACCCGCTTTATCCCTGGGAAGACGAGTAGACACCCGGCCCGCAAATCAGGTCGCGCCTGCGCCGATCCCGCATCACCCTTTCAGAACCCGGCAGGGTCAGGTTCATCTCCGCCATGGACGAATACGCAGCGTGCGGGCTAGTTTTCCGCCCAAGGGAAGGGAGTTTGTCATTCATGCGTATCGTCTGGATCGCCGTGCTTGCGGCGTTTTTCGTGTCACCGCTGGCGGTGGCCCAGGAGGCCGACCGCCTCTCCGCCCGCGACATCTCCGCCTATCTGCGCACAATGCAGACCAAGCCGGGAATGACCGGTGCGCCGGGCGGTCAGCCTGCCGGCAATGATTCCTGCCGCTGGGCGAATGACAATGAATGCGACGATCCGCGCTTTGGCACCGGGGCCTGTGCCATCAATACTGACCATTCCGACTGCTGGCGCATCATGCAGGGCGTCGAAGACGATTCATGCCGCTGGGCCAATGACGGCGAGTGTGACGAGCCCGGTTTCGGAACCGGAGCCTGTGTCCAGGGGACCGATCTGACCGATTGCGGTGACGTGATCGAATTGCGGTTCCGCACAGACAGCTGCGAGACGGCGTTCAACGGCGTCTGCGAAGAGCCGGAAATCGGCAATGGCCGCTGTGAAGCCCGGACCGATCGCGCCGACTGTGTCGGACGGGACCGGCCCCTGACCATCAATGACCACTTCTTCGGACATGACGACCGCATCTTCATGGATACATCGGTCATGCCCTGGGTCGCGGTCGGCCAGGTGACGTTCGATTCCGGTGGAGCCTGCACGGCGACCCTGATCGGTGATGACGTCCTGATCACGGCCTCGCATTGTGTGCATGACAATGGCCGCCTTCTCCCCGCCGGTGACTTTGAAACCGGATATGACCTGCCGAACGGACCGGTCACCGCACGCGTGATTGATGCCTTCGTGTCTCCGCAATGGGATCCGGTCCGCTTTTCCGGGACCGACGAAATTGACGGCACCGACTGGGCGCTGTTGAGGATCGACCGCCCGCTCGGGCGTACCGTGGGTCAGGTCGGAATTCGCGGCCTTGTTGATACGGCCGGCCGGCGTGGTGCCCTGCGCGCAGCGCTCTACCAGGGCGGTTATTCCTGGGACACCGGCGCGCACCTGTCCGGTAATGACGGCTGTCACATGACCCGGATCTACAATGACGGCACGATGGCCCATGACTGCGATACGACGCGGGGTGATTCCGGCTCGCCCTTCATGGTCCGAGAGGGCAATGACTATTTCGTCGTCGCGACCGACTCCAACTTCCGCTCCAACCCGGACGGGCCATTTATCTATATCGCCGTCCGGTCCGAGGAATGGCTGGAATACTATGAGGATTTCGCCGCCGGCCGTCTTGGTCAGGCCCGGCCTCGTCCCGGCGGACCGGCTGGCCCGGGCAAGCCGGGCATGACACCGCAACCGACCGCGCCTGCGGGCGTTCCGGCAGGCTCCCCGAAATAGGTTCACGGACATGAAGGCGATCCCTCAAGACGGCTTGTCCCGCTTCCTGCTGATGGCTTCGGCGGTCTTTGGTGTCGCCTATCTCCTGCCCGGTCTCGGCTTCGAGATTGTCTTTCCCATCGACGTGATCGTGAAAGCCGCCGGTATCGTCCTGCTCGCCGCTGTCGCGGCGAGGTCCGGGGCCTGGCTTCTGGCCTTCGCCCTGCTGGCGTCCTCGGTCGGCGACATCATGCTCGCCTGGCAGCCCCGCCAGATGGCGCTCGGGATTGCCGCCTTTGGCATTGCGCATCTGGCCTATATCGGGATCTTCGCCCGGATCTGGATGCGTGAGGGTGGACGCGGACTGGCCGGCTATGGCCTGGCGGCGACCATCGCCGTTTATGGCGTCGCCATGCTGGTCTGGCTGCAGCCGGGCATGGGCGAGCTGGCCATCCCCGCCACGATTTACAACGGCATTATCCTGGTCATGGCGATCTGCGCCGCCGCCTCGCGTGCGCCCTTGCTGGCGCTCGCCGGAGCCCTGCTCTTCGTCCTGTCGGACAGCTTTATCGGCGCGCGCGAGTTCCGCGACGCCTTCCTGTGGTCCGGGCCGGTGATCTGGGTGACGTATTATGCCGCCCAGCTCTTCCTGACCCTTGGCCTGATACGGAAGCCGGCTGCCTAGAACTCCCGGACCACCGAGACCGTCACCGTCGAATCGCTGTTCTCGAAGCCGGGTAGGGGTTCGAATTCATACTGGTAACGCCAGCCCAGTTCGAGCGCCCAGGCCTCGGTCACCGATGTGGTAAAGCTGAACACCTGCTGCAGTTTCGAGGACTCCGCGGCGAGGAAGGTCGTTTCCGATCCGAAACTACTGGTGTCGGTGATCGTCCATTCGAAGTCCGAACCGAGGTCCAGCACGGCCTGGGTCTCGTTCGGCCCGGCCATCGGCGTCAGGTAGCGCACACCCGGACCGGCGCGCAGCGACCAGTCGATGTCGTCGCTGGCGATGGCCTGCCAGGTGACGCCCGCACTCAGGAAAGCCGTCCAGTCATAGCTGGACAGGCGGTCGCGGTCATACTGGCCACCGAGGAAAAGGCCCCAGCGCTCGCTGATCGCCTTCTCCACCCGGCTCTCGATCTGGACCTGGTCCTGGGAGACGACGCCGGAGGATTCCGCATAGCCGTAGTTGATCCGGTTGGTCAGGCGCCACCGGTCACCGAACTCGCGGTCGAGATGAAGGCCGAGCGTGTAGGATTGCTGGTCGCTGTTGCCGGAAACGAAGGTCAGGCCCGCAGAGACGCGCCCGCTCCAGCCGCCGAGCCAACCCCGGTCCGGGCTCAGGTCAGCCGGAGCGGGAGCGACTTCCGCGGTCGCTGTACTCGGGGCCGGAGCCGGAGCCGGGGCAGCAGCTTGTGCAGCTTCGGTCTGCAGGCTGACGCCGAGTATGCGCGCTGCCTCCGCTTCACGATGCGCGGCAAGCTCGCGAACCGCGGCGAGAACGGCATCACTGCCGTCTTCGGCATTGCGGGCGATCATGGTGATGACGGCCTCGAAATTCGCGCCGTCGTCATAGGTTGCGGCATCGGCGATCAGGGCCCGGTAGTCGGCGGACATGTCCTGCGCGTGGGCAGCGGGGAGGATGAACAGGCTGGCCGTGATAGCCAGGGCGAGCGAAAAGGCGCGGACCATGGGGGGGAACTCCTGCAGGCGTGAAACTGCCGCAGGACCTAGGCCATCAAGGCGCGGTCGTCCAATTCGAGGCTCAGGCGTCCTCGCCGATGAGGCCCTTTTCCGCCGCCTGCTTTTTCATCGCGGCTTGAAGTTTTTCGAACGCCCGAACCTCGATCTGGCGGATCCGCTCGCGCGACACACCGTAAACCTCGGCAAGTTCCTCGAGCGTTTTCGGCTCGTCGGAGAGGCGGCGCTCCTGGATGATGTGGCGCTCGCGTTCATTGAGCTCGCCCATCGCGTCCTGGAGGAGCGCCATGCGGGTATCGAACTCGTCAGATTCGCCGAGCTCTTCTTCCTGGTTCGTGGCCTTGTCGTCTTCCAGCCAGTCCTGCCACTGCGTCTCGCCGCCTTCGGACCCGCGCAAGGGTGCGTTCAGCGAGGCGTCGGGACCGGACAGACGGCCATTCATCGACATGACCTCGTCATTCGTCACGCCGAGCTTGGTGGCGATTTCCTCGACCTGGTCAGGGCGCAGATCGCCCTCATCGAGCGCCTGCATCTGGCTTTTCATCCGGCGCAAGTTGAAGAACAGCTTCTTCTGCGCTGCGGTCGTGCCCATCTTTACGAGGCTCCAGGAACGCAAAATATATTCCTGGATCGAGGCGCGGATCCACCACATCGCATAGGTGGCGAGGCGGAAGCCCTTGTCCGGATCGAATTTCTTCACCGCCTGCATCAGGCCGACATTGCCTTCGGAAATGACTTCCGCGATCGGCAGGCCATAGCCGCGATATCCCATGGCAATTTTCGCAACGAGGCGCAGGTGCGAGGTGACGAGCTGCTCGGCCGCACCGGTATCCTCGTTCTCCCGCCAGTTCTTCGCGAGCATGAATTCCTGCTCTTTTTCGAGCATGGGGAATTTGCGGATCTCGGAGAGATACCGGTTCAGGCCGCCTTCGGGCGACAGCGAAAGTGCGGGTGCGTTGGCCATGTTCCGTCCCCTGGTCTCCTTGACTGCGGACTAATTAGGTATTGGCCCTCCCCAATGCTAGGGCATCGCGGCGATGTGATGTCAGAATGAATAACGCGAATTGTGTGCGTTTGTTTCACGGGTGGCCGGAAGATCTCCCTGATCCACACTTCCCCGAGTTATCGCTGAAGCGCGGTATGTGGTGCGGCCTCTGCTATGGGCGTACCGGAGCGGCTAGATCTGGAGGCGTATTCCGTCTTGGTAAGGCGCGATTTCCGAAAAGCGGGGATGATGCGCCATGGCCTGGAATTCCGGCAGGATGTGCGCGAAGGTGAGTCTGCGATTTCGCTCGGAGCGGGCCATTTCAAGCAAGGCGAGACTTTGTTCCACATGCCCGAGCCGCGCATGCGCGACCGCTCTGACGAATTCGTCCCGGCCGGATTCGGCCCGCCACGTCCAGAACGCCACCAGGACGTCGTCCGGTTCAACGACTTCAATCCGCCGTCCGGCACTCGTCATGAGCGTTGCAGCTATTTCGGCGGCCTCCTCAATCCGGCCGAGGGCCAGAAGCGGCCGTAGCCGGCAAGCCGTGGCACGCGCGCTGTCGGAGGTCAGTTCGGCCAGCGTCGCGCAGGCCGCCAACGCCCCGTCATGGTCGCCCGCGAGGGACAATGTCCAGGCAAGATCGCTGGTCATCACCGCCGAGAGCGGGTCAATGCTCAGCGCGCGTCTGAGTTCGGCTATAGCGCCCAGCCGGTCTCCCGTTGCCAGGAGGAAGGCTGAATGGGAATGCCGGATTGCGACATTTCCCGGATCGAGCACAATCGCGCGATCAAAAAGCTGCCCGGCCGTTCGTGCATCCCAGTCATGAGTAAAGGCGATATCGGCCAGGCGAAGAGTCGCCCGCGAGAGATCGGGGTCCAGCATCAGGGCCGTTTCGGCCGCTTGCCGGGACGCCTCCATGTCAGGTGCCAATTCCGATCCGCCGAAATACAGGACATCTGCAAGCCCGGCCCATGCCAGAGCATAGGAGCCATCCTCAGCGATCGCGGCGCGGTAAAGGCGCGCCGCCTCGGTATTCAAGTGCGGCTGATGCTGCTGGTACAGATCTTCGCCTTGAATGAAGGCATTCAACGCGGCAGCGGGCGGCGTTTGCGGAGTCGCAGAACCGCCACTACCGCGCAGCGGAATGACAGCGAGCGCGGCGGCCACCAAAATGACAAGGCCCGCTGCCAGGCCGGAAAACCTCCGGATAGCTGGCTGCAATGACCTTGGCTCCGGCGGGGCCACGGCCGTCACGTCCGCAACAAACACATATCCGTGCTTGGGAATGGTCCGGATGAAGGTGCGCGGGTCATGGGCCTCGAGAATCCGGCGCAAATCGCGAATGCAAACATTGATGGCCGGGTCGAATTCAATGTGACGATCGGGCCAAAGGTGGTCCCGGATAACGTCACGCCGCACCAGCTTGCCAGCATTCGAAACCAGGAGTTCGAGCAGCTGCATTCGCTGGCTCGTGCACTCGATTTGCAGGCCTGCATGGTCGAGGCTCCGGTTGGCGGCATCAAACCGGAAGGCACCGAACCGATATACAATCGGCGAATTGTCAGGTGTGCGGACCATAGCGCGATCAGCTTTGCACCGACGGGTTCCGGTGTCAGCACAATTGCAGCCCATTTCACAATCTTATTATTTTTTTCCAAGTTGCCGGCCGGTTGCTGCGCACTTCAGCTTGCGGGTGAAGGCCTCCGGACAGGTGTTGTCCGCTGCCATCATGAGGAAAGGACTGGCGATGCTGGACAGTGATTTCAAATGGGAGGTCCGCGGCGCGGGCCGGTTTTTCACGGGCCTTGCGGCCCTGGGTCTGGTCATGGCGGCCAATCCGGCCGATGCGCAGGACGCGGTCGATCTCAGCGCCTTTGAAGGATACGAGACTTGGCCGATGCTGATGCCGGACGACCTCGATCTGGAGCGTGCTGATCTGACGGACCTGCGCATTTACTATGACGCCCAGTTTCCCGGAGCCGGGGGCCTTGATGGGCCGCTGATCGACACCACGATGGTTCTCGATGTCTCCGGCAGCCATTTCAGGGGCCAGCCGGCTCTGGTCATCCAGTGGTCGTCGACCGGGGAGGCCGGCGATACCGCATCAAGCGGAGCCATCGACCGGCTCGTGGTCGACCGGCGAACCCATCGCCTTTTGCATCGCATCCAGGCCCAGCCGCCCGCGGGCGGAGCAGTACGGTGGGGCGGGAGCTACCGCATTACAGCCTTCGAGGCCGACCGCATCACCGACACCATTGTCGGCGAGGACGGAAATGCCAGACCGACCGAATTGCTCGACGTGTCCCCTGACACGATCGATTTCGCAACGCTGCAATTTTTCCTTCCGTTTATCGATCTCGAAGAGGGCCTGTCGTTTCGTGTTCCGGTCTACCGCTATCCCCTGAACGAATTGAACGGGCTTCCGGTCCACGTGGTGGGGCGCGAAGAGATAACCGACGGCAACGGCACCGTTCACGAGGTCTGGGCCATCGATGTGATGTCGATCGGAGGCGGGGCGCTGACGCGATTCTGGATCGATGAGGACGCGCCCTATTTTCTGGGTTGGGATTACCGGCTCGCACGAACGGGACGCCGCATAACCCGCATGGATTACCGGTCGCACTGGCAATTTCCGGAAAGCCGGGGATAGGGCGATAGTGCCGCATCAACGGCGTGGATGTCCGGATCGAGGCCGGCAATGCCTATTTCATCCCGACCGGTCATGCGCATGAATTCTGGTTGCCCGAGGACGCCGATCACGACGCGACGGGCTTCCTCTTCATGTTTGGCGACGGAGCCTGATCACCCCATCTGTTCATCGCTGGCGGGGCGCTCTAGTCTCGCCAGCGATGACGCCCGATCTCCGCCCCGCCCACGAGCGCGCCGCGCCGCTCTTGAAAGCCTATGTCCAGGCGATTGCACAAGGCGATACCGCGCCGGATGTCAGCCTGATGGATCAGGACGGACGTCCGCTGCGCCTGTTCGAGGATGCCTTTGCCGGCCGTCCGCTGGTTCTGGTCTTCTGCGGTCCGCTCGACGATGCGGCCACGGCCAAGGCGCTTCAACCCTTTGCCGAACACCGGGACGCTTTCGCGAGCGCGCGGGCCACGCTGATCGTCGTCACCTCCACCACCGACGCGGGCAAGGCCAAGGACTTGCGCGACGACACGGGCCTGGGCGCATTCGTCTGCGGGGATTCCAACGGGGCCGCCTTCGCCCAATACGGGCTCGCCAAGGGGACCGACATTCCCGGCCGCCTGACCGTGCGCACCGTTGTCATCACGCCCAACCGTCAAGTGAGGTCCATCATGGATGAAACCGGGTCCGCCGCCGCTGCCGCCGAACAGGTGGCCGCTCTGACCGCCGAGGCCGAAGAGCGCCGTCACTGGATACCGGGTCATGCCCCGGTCCTGATCATCCCCAATGCGCTCGACCCGGAAGACTGCCGCCTGCTGATCGAACACAGCGAGGCGGGCGGCGAGTTCGCCATCGCCAAACAGGCCTCGCCGGGGCCGCAGGGGATGAAAATCCCGGTCAATGACTATAACCGCCAGGACCGGGTTGATCACATCATCCACGATCCTGCGGTGATGCAGCGCATCGACCAGCGCCTGCACCAGCGCGTGATCCCGCTGATCCAGAAGGCGTTCGCCTTCAGTGTGACCCAGCGCGAGCCGCTGCACGTGGCGCGCTATCACGGGCCCCGCGACGGGATCGAGATCGGCCATCGTGACAATGTCGCGGCGTCGAGCGCCTATCGCCGTTTCGCGCTCTCCATCGCGCTCAATGATGATTACGAGGGCGGCGAGCTGGTCTTCCGGGAATATGCCGAACAGGGCTATCGCTGCCCGGCGGGCACCGCGCTCGTCTTCTCGTCATCGCTGCTCCACGAAGTGCAGGAGACGACGAAGGGTGTGCGCTACAACCTCATCAGCCATTTCTACAACGAGCAATCGGTGCAGGAAGCGCGCGGCGGGTAGGCTCTCTCATTAGAGCGTCTCCAGAAAGCCTTCCAGGCGCTGCATGTCCTTGGGCAGGGGTGTTTCAAACGATAGCGCTTCGCCCGTGACCGGATGGACAAAGCCCAGCGCAGCGGCATGCAGCGCCTGCCGCCGGAAATCCCGAAAGTCGCGCCCGTCATCAATCTGGTGGAGCTTCTGGGCCCGCCCGCGCCCATAGACCGGATCGCCCAGCAGCGGGCAGCCGATATGAGCCATGTGGACACGGATCTGGTGCGTCCGCCCGGTTTCGAGCCGGCATTCCACCTTGGCCGCCATTGCACTGCCGAGCGCGCCGCCCGGGTCGCGGCCATAGGTGGCAAGGGTGAGGTAATTGGTGACGGCGTGCTTGCCGGTCTTGCTGTCCGGATCGCGGACCACGGCCATCTTTTTCCGGTCCCCGCTGGACCGCGCCAGCCGCGTCTCGATCCGGCCCGAACGCGGGTCCGGCGCACCGCGCACGAAGGCGACATAGCGCCGGCTCGCCGAGTGATCGGCAAACTGCGCAGCAAGACCTTGATGGGCGGAATCGCTTTTCGCGACCACCAGGATGCCGGACGTGTCCTTGTCGATCCGGTGGACAATACCGGGCCGCTCCACCCCGCCAATTCCCGAAAGACTGCCCGCACAGTGATGGAGGAGGGCGTGGACGAGCGTGCCCGTCCAGTTTCCCGCCGCCGGGTGGACGGCCATCCCCGCCTTCTTGTCGATGACGATCAGATGCTCGTCCTCGAAGAGGACATCGAGGGGGATGTCTTCGGGCGTTGGTGTCGCCGGTTCGGGATCGGGGATGGTGAGTTCATAACGCCCGCCCGCCACCGTCTTCGCGGACGGATCGGTCAGTACCGCGCCATCCAGTGTCAAATGCCCTGCCTCGATCAGCGCCTTGATCCGTGAGCGCGACAGCTCGGCGATCTCGTCCGCCAGAAAGCGGTCAAGGCGGAGGCCGGGCGTGTCGGCGGTGAGAGGGGTGCGGGTGGGCATGGCGTTGGGATAGGCGAGGAGTATTAGCGGAGCAATGGAATTGTCGACGCCCCCCGGTTTCGCGAAAGCGAAGACCGGGCCCAGATAACTGATGCTTTGGGTCCCGGACACCGGCTTCGCCGCTTCCGGGAAGCGTCTGAATTTCTTGAAGACCCCTCACCTGGCCCTGCGGGCCACCCTTCTCGCCTCGAAACGCTCCACTGGAGCCTTTCGTATTCGGCTCGAATCCCTGCAGGGAGAGGGAGATTGAGCGTGCGTCATTCCCCGCTTTATGCGGGGAATCTCCGAAATGGACTGGGATGCCCCGAATGAATCGGGGCATGACGCGGGCAGGTATCTGCCGGGCCTAATGGCTCCCTAAGCCCGGTCGACCAGCTTCATGAAGCGGGCGCGGAGCTCTTCGTCTGTCTTGAATTCACCGGCGAAGGTCGTGGTGATGGTCGAGACGTTCGGGTGATGCACGCCGCGCGTCGTCATGCATTGGTGCTTGGCATCGACCAGCACCGCGACGCCGCGGGCATTCATCGCTTCCATCAGCGCATCAGCGATCTGGGCGGTCATCGTTTCCTGCGTCTGCAGGCGCTTGGCGAAGATTTCCACCACGCGGGCGATTTTCGAGATGCCGACAACGCGGTCGCTCGGCAGATAGGCGACATGCGCCACGCCGAGCACCGGGGCCATGTGGTGCTCGCAATGGCTCTCCACATCGATATTGGTCAGCATGACGATGTCGTCATAGCCCTGCACGTCCTCGAAGGTGCGCGAGAGCACTTCGGCGGGATCGGCGTCATAACCCGAACACCAGTCGCGCCAGGCTTTCACCACGCGTTTCGGCGTATCGCGCAGGCCTTCGCGGTCGGGATTGTCGCCAACCCAGGCGAGCAGGGTACGAACCGCGTCCTCGGCTTCATCTTGTGTGGGGCGGGCAGGGGTGTTCGCAGCGGCGTCGCGCAGCGCGGCGGGTGTTTTGGCGTCCATGGAGTCCATGATCCTTCCGTTATCGGGTCCGTTGGCGGGATTTCACGCCGCCCGGTTAGTGCCGGTTTCCGGATCGAAGGTGGGCCGCCTGTTTTCAAGAGGCGTGCGGCCGCCATCCTTCCGGTTTCGCGCATCTTGCGCCCCCGCTATGTAGGACGCCAGCGCAGCGAGTCCATGACTTTCGTCATGAAAATCGCTAGGCAGCGCGAACCTGCCCATCCTAGACCCCGCGCGGGTCCCACGCCAAGGACATGAAACGAGACCGACATGACCGCCCTGCATCTGCATGACACGCTCACCGGAAAGAAGCGGGTTTTCCAGCCCGGCGACCCCTCACGTGTGACCATGTATGTCTGCGGTCCGACGGTGTGGGACTATGCCCATATCGGAAACATGCGCCCGCCGGTCGTGTTCGACGTGCTGTTCCGCCTGCTCCGTCGTACCTACGGCGAGGATGCCGTCATCTATGCGCGCAATTTCACCGATATCGACGACAAGATCATCGCCGCCTCGAAGGAGAGCGGGGAAGACATTTCGGTCATCACCGGGAAATTCGCCCGCATCTATCTCGAAGACACCGGGGCGCTCGGCGTGCTGGAGCCGAACCTGTCGCCGAAAGCCACCGAACACATCCCGCAAATGGTCGCGATGACGGCGAAGCTGGTCGAGGCGGGCCATGCTTATGAGACCGAAGGCCATGTCCTCTTCTCGGTGAAGAGCTTTGAGGACTATGGCGCGCTCGGCAAACGCGACATGGACGAGATGATCGCCGGGGCGCGCGTCGAGGTCGCAAGCTACAAGCGCCACCCCGCCGATTTCGTGCTGTGGAAGCCGTCAAAGGACGACGAGCCGGGCTGGGACAGTCCTTGGGGGCGCGGGCGTCCGGGCTGGCACCTGGAATGCTCGGCCATGACCGAGGCGCATCTGGGTGAGACGATCGACATCCATGGCGGCGGGCAGGACCTCGTCTTCCCGCACCATGAAAACGAGATCGCGCAATCGGTGTGCAGCCATGGCGGCGCGCCGATGGCCCGCTACTGGCTCCATAACGGCTTCCTGTCGATGGATGCCGAGAAGATGTCGAAATCGCTCGGCAATGTGAAACTCGTCAATGAGCTGAAAAAACGCTGGCCGGGCGAGGTGCTCCGCTATGCGATGCTGACCGCGCACTATCGCGCCCCGCTCGACTGGACCGATGCCCTGCTCGAACAGGCGACGAAGAGTCTCGACCGGCTCTATGGTGTGCTGCGCCGGATCCCGGCCGAGGCCGGGGCGGACGTGCCCGACACGGTCGAAGCCGCGCTGGCCGACGATCTCAATACGCCCAAGGCGCTCTCCGCGCTCTTCGCGCTGGCCGGTGAGGCCAATCGTGCGACGGATGAGGGTGAGCGCTCACGGCTGGCCGGAGCGTTGCTCGCGGGCGGCGCGGCGCTGGGCCTATTGCAGGATGATCCGGACGCGTGGTTCGGGCTGGCTGGCATGGACACCGCCGAACGCGCGCGCATCGACGCGCTCGTCACCGGCCGCAATGCCGCGCGCAAGACGAAGGACTTCGCAAAGGCCGACGCCATCCGCGACGAACTCACCGCGCTCGGCATTTCGGTCGAAGACGGCCCGGAAGGCTCCGTCTGGCGGAAGGGGTGAGCGTCACTGGCTTTCGTTTTCCCGACGCAAGTCGGGACCCAGCCTGTTCTGGATTCCTGCCTTCGCAGGAGCCGCGTGGAGTTTGCATCTAAAACGGCGTCATCCCCCGGCGTGTCCGGGCGATCTCAAGGGGCGTCATGCCCCGTAGCAAATCGCCAACTTTTCCCCTATATCCCCAACCGTCATGGACGATGCGCTTTATTCCAGCGCGCTGTTGCGCCTTGCGGCGGAGATTCCGCACATCGGACGGCTGGCCCGCCCGGAGGGGTCCGCGCGCCGTGTGTCGCGCCTGTGCGGTTCGGCGGTCGAGGTTGATCTCGCCGTGGAGAACGGCCGCATTGCCAATATCGGTCTTGAGGTGAAGGCCTGCGCGCTGGGACAGGCCTCCGCCTCGGTGCTCGGCGCGAACGCCATCGGGGCGAGCCTTGACGAGATTCTGTCCGCCCGCGACGGCCTGGCCGCCATGCTGAAGGGCGGACCGGTGCCGCAGGGACGCTTCGCCGACCTTTCCGCGCTCGAAGGCACGCGCGCCTATCCGGCCCGCCATGCCTCGATCCGTCTTGCCTTCGAAGCCGCCGCCGAGGCCTTTCTCAAGGCGCTGGATACGACTGAAACCACCACCGTGACCGGCTAGGGCCGGCCGCTCCCGCTTAGCCGGCGGAATGCAAGCGGACGGTCCGGTAAAACCCCAGAAACCACCAAAAACATCAGAAATATGCCCGGCCAGCCCAACAACACCGACGCAATTGGTGGACAGGGCGCGGCGCGGCGTTAAAACGCGAGACCGGACATGATCGGTCACAAGGAAAGGATGATGCGGGCAAAAGGCCCGGCGGGCCTGATGCTGATCGGCGCACTGCGCGTGTATCAGTATACGCTCTCGCCGCTCTTCTACGCGCTGGGGGTGCGCTGCCGTCACGAGCCGAGCTGTTCGGCCTATGCGGTGGACGTGGTCCGGGCGCAGGGAGCCTGGCGGGGCGGCTGGCTGGCCGCCGGACGTGTCGCGCGTTGCCGCCCGGGCGGTACGCACGGCTACGACCCCGCACCGGAAATTCCGACCGATGTACCCTTTTGGGCGATAGGCCGCTTTCGTGAACGCGCTAGAACCGACGAGGCGCCGGGCACGGCAAAGGACAAAGACAGATGATTACGATTACGCTCCCCGATGGAGCCCAACGCGAACTGCCCGACGGCGCAACGCCCGGTGACCTGGCGGAGAATATCTCCAAGTCGCTGGCGAAAAAGGTCGTCATCGCCAGGGTGGACGGGCAGGACTGGGACCTGACCCGCCCCATTGGCGGTGATGCCAAGGTCGAGCTTGTCGTGCGCGACAGCGCTGAAGGGTTGGAAGTCATCCGCCACGACACGGCGCACATTCTCGCCCAGGCGGTGCAGGAGCTTTTCCCCGGAACCCAGGTCACGATCGGCCCGGCCATCGATGACGGCTTCTATTACGATTTCGCCCGCGACGAACCGTTCTCGACGGAAGACTTCGACGCGATCGAAAAACGCATGGCCGAGATCGTCGACCGCGACCTGCCCTTCGTGCGCGAGGTCTGGGACCGTAATGACGCCATCGCCCATTTCGAGAAGATCGGTGAAAAGTACAAGGCCGAGCTGATCCGCGACCTGCCGGAAGACGAGGTCATCACCATCTACCGCCAGGGCGACTGGATCGACCTCTGCCGGGGGCCGCACCTGCCCTCGACGGGCAAGATCGGCAAGTCATTCAAGCTGATGAAGGTCGCCGGGGCCTATTGGCGGGGCGATCACCGCAACGCCATGCTGCAACGCATCTACGGCACGGCCTGGGCCAATGACGCCCAGCTGGCTGAACACCTCCACCGCATCGAGGAAGCCGAGAAGCGTGACCACCGCAAGCTCGGCCGGGCGATGGACCTCTTCCACATGCAGGAAGAGGCGCGCGGCATGGTGTTCTGGCACGACAAGGGCTGGACGCTCTGGCGCGAGCTGGAGAATTACGTCCGCCGCCGCATCCAGGCCGCAGGCTATCAGGAGGTCAAGACGCCCACGGTGATCGACCGGTCGCTGTGGGAGAAGTCGGGCCACTGGGAGAAATTCCAGGAGCACATGTTCACCTCGCAGACCGAGGATGGCGACGTGCATTGCCTCAAACCGATGAACTGCCCGGCGCACGTGCAGATCTTCAATCACGGCCAGACGTCCTACCGCGACCTGCCGCTGCGCATGGCCGAGTTCGGCTCCTGTCACCGCTATGAGCCGTCGGGCGCGCTGCACGGGCTGATGCGGGTGCGCGGCTTCGTCCAGGACGACGCCCACATCTTCTGCACGCCGGACCAGGTCGCCGAAGAGGTGAAGGGCTGCATCGACCTCATCAATGTCATCTACGCCGATCTCGGCTTTGAGGACGTGACGGTAAAATTCTCCGACCGGCCCGAAACCCGCGCCGGATCGGATGACGTCTGGGACAAGGCCGAGGCCGACCTGCTGGCCGCGACGAAAGCCGCGGGCGTCGATGTCATTCACAATCCCGGCGAGGGGGCGTTCTATGGTCCCAAGCTGGAGTTCGTGCTGCGCGACGCCATCGGCCGTGACTGGCAGTGCGGCACGGTCCAGCTCGACTTCGTCCTGCCCGAACGTCTCGGCGCGGACTTTGTCGGCGAGGATGGCGAGAAGCACCGTCCGGCGATGATCCACCGGGCGATCCTCGGCTCATTCGAGCGCTTTGTCGGCATTCTGATCGAGAACTATGCCGGCAAATTCCCGCTCTGGCTGGCCCCGACCCAGATCGTCGTCGCGACGATCACGTCCGAGGCTGACGAGTATGCCCGTCATGTCGAGAAAGTGCTCAAGGCCGCGGGCCTCAGGGCCAAGGCGGACCTGCGCAACGAGAAGATCAACTACAAGGTCCGCGAGCACTCGCTGGCCAAGGTGCCAGTGATCGCTGTTGTCGGGGCCCGCGAGGGCGAGGAGCGGACCGTGGCGCTGCGCTATCTCGGTGCGGAGGACCGCCGCCAGGAGGTCCTTCCGCTCGAGGATGCAGCCACCCGGCTCAGAACCGAAGCGACGCCGCCTGACCTGCGGCAGGGCTGAGCGCGGGATCGGACACTGACCGGATGACAATCGCGACGACAGGCGGGGCGAGAGCAGGCATTGCGGCGATAACCGTCTTTGCCCTCTCCTTCATCATGGCCGCCGCGGGCGGCCTGATGGTTGCTCCGCTTGTCTTTCTCGGTGGTCTTGCGGCCCTGCCGATCAGCGCGATCCGGGATTTCCGCAAGGACGTTCCCTGGGAAGCTCTCATCGCAGCGCTCTTTCTGTGCTGGGCCGCGGCGACCTGGTTCTGGTCGCCCTATGAGCGCCCAGACCAGATGCTCAAACTCATTATTGGCGTGCCCTTCTACGCGGCCTTTGCGGTTGCCTGCGCCCGGCTTGAAGGGCGCTGGAAGGCCCGGGCCGAAAGTGCCTTCCTGTTCGCCACGTTCGCCATGGCCTTCCTGTTTCTGATGGAAGCGGTCACCGGCGGGGCCGGAACATGGGCGGTCAAGGACGCGCTGGAAGACTTGCCCACTGGTGTTGACGCCGCCACGGATCGCCATTTCCAGAACATGGTGTTCAAGAGCCTCGGCCATGGCGCACTCCTGCTGATCCTGATGGCCGGTCCTGCCGCCGCTCTGGCCTGGCGCGAAGGCGGCCCGCTGATCGGCATGGTGCTTGTCGCGGTGACGCTGATCGTCAGCTTCGCCTTCTCCACCGAAGTCAATATCGTCGCTGTCTCGATCGCGATCGTGGCGGCCGGACTGACCTATTGGCGGCCGCGCGGCATGCTGTCGGCCCTGTTCGGGTCAATCGCGGGTGCATTCGTGGTCGTGCCGCTGACCTTGCCAGGCCTGGCCAGCCTGATGCCGCAAAGCGTGCGCGACGCGCTGCCCTTTTCCTGGGATATCCGGCTGGAGATCTGGACCTATGCTGGCGATACGCTACGCGAACGGCTGTGGACAGGCTGGGGGTTCGACGCGTCGCGCGTGATCAATGACGAGGGTGTGATTCGCGGTGACACCTTCCAGCTTCTGCCGTTGCATCCGCACAACGGTCCCCTGCATGTCTGGCTGGAGACCGGGGCCTTCGGGGCGATGCTGCTGGCCTTTGCGCTGGTAATGGTCGGTGGACGAATAGCGGGTGCTCCGCGTCTGTCGCGCCTGCAGGCTGCTTCCATCGCCTGGGTGGCGTCGGCCTATTTCGCGTTCGTCTTCTTCAGCTACGGCGTCTGGCAGGAATGGCATATGGCCGCGCTGGGCTTGGCCATGGCCGGCGTGGCCTTCCTGGGAGCAAGGACCCGGGCCCGATGACCGCGCCCCGCGTCAGCGTCGTCATGGTGTCCTGGTACACCGGACCCAGCCTGTCGGAATCGGTCGCGGCAGTCCTGGCTGCACCGGGCATCGCGGAATTCGTCCTCGTCAATCACGGCAACCCGTCAGAGGTGAGCGCCGAATTGCGCGCCCTTGCCGAAGCACATGACAAGCTGGTCCTGATCGAAACCAATGCCAATCTCGGTTTCGCCCGCGGGTGCAATATCGGTGCGGACCGGGCGACCGGCGATTATCTCTTCTTTCTCAACCCTGATGCCATTCCCCAGCCGGGAACGACGCGCCGCCTCGTCGCGACCGGTGAGGCGCTGGACCGGCCCTTCCTCGTCGGGGCGCTGATTGCCGGGGAGGACGGTGTCGAGCAGCGCGGCGCGCGGCGCGGCGAGCTGAACCACTGGTCCGCCTTTGTCGGGTTCTTGGGCTTGCAACGTTTCAAGCCTGTCTTCGGTGAGGCGTTCCGCGACATTCACCGCGAGCACGAACCCTTGCCCGAAACGGCCGAGGCGGTACCGGTCACGTCCGGGGCGGCGATGCTGATGCGGCGCGACGATTTCAACGCGCTTGGCGGGTTCGACGAGCGCTATTTCCTCCATGTCGAGGACATTGATCTCTGCCGGCGCGTGCGCGAGGCTGGGGGCGAGGTCATGTTCGAGCCGCGCGCGCGGGTGCTCCACTACGGCTCGACCAGCGAGGCGAGCCGGTTGCGTGTAGAATGGTCAAAGGCCCGCGGCCTCGTCCACTATTTCTGGAAATTCTATCCGCGCCCACTGGGGCGTCTGACGACGATTTTGCTGACCCCGCTGATCGTCGGCGGCGTGATGGCGCGTGCCGTCCTGTTGTCGCTGTTCCGGCGCTAGCCCGTTTTCGGAAAACCGCCAGCTTTCGCGACCATCGACTGGATCGGGTGTTTCAACCCTTCGGTTTCCAGCCATTTCGCGGTCTCGATCATGCCGTCGAGATCTATGCCGGTTTCAAAGCCCGCCCGGTGGAGCATGTAGACCACGTCCTCGGTCGCGACATTGCCGGTGGCCTTGGGTGCAAACGGGCATCCGCCAATCCCACCGCAGGATGCGTCGATGACGTCAATGCCGGATTCCACGGCCGCATAGACATTGGCCAGCGCCGTATTGCGGGTGTTGTGGAAGTGCATGCGCAGCGTCGTGTCCGGTGCCGCCGCGCGAACCGCGGCGATCCGCTCGCGAACATCCCACGGGTTCGCGACGCCGATCGTGTCACCCAGGGCGATTTCAATCGCGCCGGCTTTCGCTGCGCGTCCGGCCAGCATAGCGACACGGTCGATGGGCACCTCGCCATCAAACGGATCGCCGAAGGCGACCGAAATTGTCACCGAGACCGGGACACCATCGTCATGGGCGAGGACCGCGATCCGGTCGAACAGGTCGGCGGTTTCCTCCGGCGAGGCGTTCTGGTTGCGCTGTCCGAAGCCGTCTGACGCGACCATGACGAAATTGACCTCGTCACATTTCGCATCAAGCGCGCGGCGCATGCCGCGTTCATTGAGCGCCAGGCCGATATATTTCACACCGTCGCGGCGCGGAACGGCGGCCATGACGGCATCGGAATCGGCCATGGCGGGGACCAGTTTCGGGTGCACGAAGCTCGCCGCTTCCATGCGTTTCACGCCCGCCGCGATCAGCCGTTCGACGAATTCGACTTTCACCTCGGTCGGCATCAGAACGGGATCGTTCTGCAGCCCGTCGCGCGGTCCGACTTCGACGATTTCGATGGGGCGGCTCATGGTGTTTCAGGTCCTTGGGGGCAGTTGTGCAGGCGTACGATCAGCACGGTCTCATCACCGCGCGAATAGTTGACGCCAGCGAGTTCACGCTGGCCGCAGACGCCGGTCTCCAGCGCTTCCAGCACGGCAATGTCGTCACCGGCGCGTGAGGTGTCCTCTATCGTGATATGGGGGCCGGGAAGCGCATTCGAAAGAGTGGCGAGGTCCGCCCACTCGGCTAGCCGTGTCTCCGTGCCAAGGGAAAATACGAGGCTGGGTTCGGTATAGGTCGACACGACCGGCAGGGCGCGGCGGTCGAGACCGCGCTCGCCAGCCATTTCCGAGATCGCTGACCGGGCGCGCTCGGCGAGACGCAGATCGTCCGAGGCCGAGACCGCAATCCCGCGTGCCGCCATGTGCCAGGCAAGGCCCGCGATCAGCGCCAGCAGCAGGGCACTGGCGGCCCGCCCGCGCACCAGTTCGGTCAGCGCCCCGAGTGCGGGAAGGGCAAAGGCCGCCGCGACGAGTCCGCCCATCACCCAGCCCGGGCCATATATTCCCGGCACGGCAGCGATGAGCGCCGTCAGGATCACCACGCCAAAGAGGCCGGGCAGGGCATAGGCGGCGCGTATTCCCGCCCCACTGCGCGCAAATGTGTGAATCCCCCAGCCGGCGATCAGGGCCAGTGCCGGATAGGCGGGCAGGACGTAGTGCGGGAGTTTCGTCGGCAGGAATTCGAACACCAGCCAGACCGGAATGGCCCAGGCGAGCAGGAATCGTGCGGCACCAGCCTCGGTCTCACTCAGCTTGCCGCGCAGCGCGGCGACAGTCTGGCGCACGCCGGGAACCAGAAAAAACACCGCCGGGACGAAGAGAACGGGCAGGAGGAGGAGATGATAGCCCGGCCAGCCGCCATGGCGTTCATGGCCGGAGACCAGCTTGGGTCCGAGGTCATCGCCAAGCGCCTCGCGCAGGAAATCCCCGCCGGTCGCCAGCTGGACCGCGACCAGCCAGGGCAGGGCGATGGCAACGGCCAAAAGCGGCCCCGGCCACCAGAGGAGGGGTTTCAGCCAGCCAAAGCGGCGCTCCCACACCACCAGGACCAGGATGGTAAGCCCGGCCACCATGGGCGTGACGGGTCCCTTGATGAGGATGCCCGCTCCGATGGCGGCCCAGAAGAGGAGGGCGGTTTTCTTTCCGCCTCCGGCGCGCAGATTGGCGAGCGCAGCCATGGCGAGCGTGGTCAGCCCGGCAAGCATCGCATCGGTCTTGGCGATCCCGCCCTCAATGCCGAGGAGGACCGTCACGGCCAACAACGCGGCCCCGGCAAGCGCGGCTTCGCGCCCGACCAGTCTCGATCCGCTCCAATAGCAGGCGAGCGCAGCGAGAATCGAGCCGAGGACTGACGGGATGCGATAGCTCCACATCGCCCGTGCTTCCGGACCGGTCAGCAGACCGGTGGTCACCGCCTGCATCCAGTGAATGCCCACTGGCTTCTTGTTGCGAGCCTCCTCCTGGAAGCGGATCTGCACGAAATCGCCGGTCTCCAGCATTTGCGCCGTGGCTTGGGCAAAACGCGACTCATCGCGGTCGAGCGGGGGCAGGGTGAAAACGCCCGCCAGCGCCGCTAGCGCGGCAAGGAGCGCGATGAAAACCATAGGCCGGCGTTGGAGGCTGGAAGGCAGCATGATCATCGTCCCTGCAAGGCCTGGCGGCGTGAGGGAGGGAAAACCCCTCGCACGCGCGTCAAAAACGGGTATGTAACGGGGACTGCCCACCTGCAAGCCACGAGACGCCGTTTTCCCATGCCCCAGCCCGTCGAGATTTCCATCGTCGTTCCCGCTCATAATGAGGCGGGCAATGTCACTGAGCTGGCGCGCGAGATCGCCACGGCGCTGGACGGCCGTGCCTATGAGATGATTTTCGTCGACGACCGCTCGAGCGACACCACGCTCGCTGAACTTCAGGCGGCAAAGGCGGAATTTCCCGCGCTGCGCGTATTGTCGCACAGGCAAAATGCCGGTCAGTCGCGCTCGGTGCGCACCGGAATCCTGCATGCGCGCGGCCGGGTGATCGGGACTCTGGACGGCGACGGCCAGAATCCGCCCGCCGATCTGCCGCTTCTGATCGATGCGCTGACCCGCCCCGATGCGCCGGAGGATTTAAAACTGGTCGGGGGCCGGCGCGCGAAACGCCAGGATTCGGCGTGGAAAAAGCTGGCATCCCGCATCGGCAATGGCGTGCGCAAAAGCCTGCTGAACGATGACGCCGACGACACCGGTTGCGGACTTAAAGCCTTCTACCGGGACGCTTATTTGCTCCTGCCCTTCTTCGATCACCAGCACCGTTTCCTGCCCGCTTTGATGAAGCGGGAAGGGTTTTCCTGCGAGTTCCGGGATGTCTCCCATCGGCCACGGGGGGCGGGACAATCGAAATATACGAACTTCGGTCGGCTTTTCGCCTCATTGGCAGACATGATAGGAATGATCTGGCTCAACGGGCGTGCCCGCAATCCGGGTGGCACCGATGAGGTGTGAAAAGGAGTAAACAATGGCCAATGGCGGTGATCAGGGGTTCTTCCTGGGCATGATGGCCGCCCGCCGCGCGCGAGAGCAGCGGCAGGGCGCAGCCGGAGCCGGCCAGAAATCAGGGGGTGGAGCCTTGTTCAATATATTTCCGAAGATGGTGATCCCGATCATCATCTACGCCATCATCGCCTTTATCGGCGGGGCGGACACGATGCGGGCGACACTGTTCGAAGTGCCGATGGTATCGAACGTCAACTGGGCGCTGACGACCGGCGACCTGCTGCTGGTCCTCGGACTGGTCTTCCTCTTCATCGAAATGGTGAAGTCGGCCGGATCGGGTACGTCGACCATCGTCAATCACGGCCTGTCCATGGTCGTGTTTGTCATTGCGCTCGCCCTTTTCCTTCTGGTCGGGCAATTCGCAACATCGACCTTCTTCGTCCTGATGTTCATGACGCTGACCGACACGGTTGCCGGCTTCGTGGTGACCATCGTGGCCGCACGCCGCGACCTGGCGGTCGCCGACGGCTAGGCGAGAAACAGGAACAGGCTGGCTGCGACGCTCGCGTCGATCCAGAAGGCCAGCCGTTTCGAGAACCGGGCTTCGGCCTTCATGCGCGCCGCTCCTCTCTGGGGGGCGGCGCGACTGATTCCAGCGGACGCGCATAGGCGCAGTGATAGCGGTTCCGCTCGCTGGTCTCGGCCTTCAGTCCGCGGCGGCGCGGCATCGAGGCCAGGGTGTAGATGGCAGCCGCGTCGAGACCGGCGCGCGCAGCAGCATCGCCACCGCGGGTCGGGACTAGCGAGAGGCGCGCCGGGTCGCGGCGCGGCTGCCGGTTGGACGGATCGGCGGCCGGAGCAACCGGCGTGACACGCTGGTCGCTCGAGGTCGGGACATAGGTGAGGAGGCCGCTGATCGTCGTCATGACCCCCACATCGCAATCGCGATGCCAGTTGTTAAGGGCGCGTTAACCCTTTTTGACAGCTGAGAAGGCCTGCAGGTGCGCGATTCCGGCGCACTGCGGGACGGTGCGTTAGGACTTTCGTAACGATTTGGGACGGGTGAGGAGTGGGCCTCAGCTTCCGGCCAGCTTGTCGAGCTTGGCTTTCATGGCATCGAGCTCGGCACGCAGGGCGTCAATCTCGCCGTCGTCCTCTTCCGGCGCCGGGTCGGGCTGGGGCATCGTGCCCATCCCGCCAGCAGCGGCGAACGGCATGAAGGTCTTCATAGCGTCCTGGAACATCGCCATGTTGCGCTTGGTCTGTTCCTCGATCGCGCTCATTGCGGTGGCCGGATTGGACATCGCCCCGGCGAAGCGTTCGCGCATGGCTTCCTGCTGCTGGGCGAAGCTCTCCATCGACATCTGCAGGTAACCGGGAACGACCGTTTGCAGGCTGTCGCCATAGAAGCCGATCAGCTGGCGCAGGAAGGCGAGGGGGAGAAGGTTCGCGCCCTTGGCTTCCTCCTCGAAGATGATCTGGGCGAGCACGCCGCGGGTCAGATCCTCGCCGGACTTGGCATCAACCACGGTGAACTCGATATCGCGCTTCACCAGATCGCGCAAATGGTCGAGCGTCACATACTTGCTGCTCGACGTGTCGTAGAGACGCCGGTTCGCATATTTCTTGATGACGATCGCGTCGGTGGTGTCGTCGCTCTTGGCCATGTCAGCTATCCCTGTCGTCATACGCGTTATGCGCGATCGCCGGACCGGTTTGCCTCGACAATCGCGCGCGCCTCATTCATTACGATCATCGCGATCATTTAGGTTTGCTGCAAGCGCGAGGCGCAATGCCCTGCTGCGGCGCAACATTTGAGAAGGAGTTTTGGCATGGGACGCAGAGCCCTGGTCACTGGCGGAACGCGCGGCATCGGCGCAGCAATTTCCATCGCGCTGCAGAAGGCGGGCCACAGCGTGGCGGCCAACTATGCGGGCAATGACGAGGCCGCGAAGGCCTTCGCTGACGAGCACGGGATTGCCGTCTTCAAGTGGGATGTCGGTGATTTTGCTGCATGCGAGGCGGGCATCCGTGAGGCCGAAAAGGCGCTGGGTGGTTCCATCGAGATTCTCGTCAACAATGCCGGCATCACCCGCGACGGCATGTTTCACAAGATGACGCCGGAAGCCTGGAACGACGTGATCCGCGTCGACCTGACCTCGCTGTTCAACATGACCCGTCCGGTCATTGACGGCATGCGCGAAGCGGGCTGGGGCCGTGTCGTCAACATCTCCTCCATCAACGGCCAGAAGGGCCAGATGGGCCAGGTGAACTATTCGGCTGCCAAGGCCGGCGTGATCGGTTTCACCAAGGCGCTCGCCCAGGAAACCGCGCGCAAGGGCATCACGATCAACTGCGTCGCGCCCGGCTATATCAACACCGACATGGTCGCCGCTGTGCCGCAGAACGTGCTCGACTCGATCATTGCTGGCATCCCGGTCAACCGCCTTGGCGAAGCCGAAGAGATCGGTGCCGCCGTGGTCTATCTGACCGGCGACGATGCGGGCTTCATCACGGGTGCGACGCTTGCCGCCAATGGCGGCCAGCACATGGCGGGCTAGCTGTCGCTTTTGTGCAACGGCGGGACGGTCACGTGCGGAAACCGCACCTGTCCCGCCTCAAAAGCGCCCCTTTAGGCCAGCATTCCGGCCCGCGATGAACTGGTGGATTTCTTCCATAGCGATGGCCGTGGCCGGCTGCGTGCTGATTGCATCCAGCGCCGCGCCGAACACGGATAATCCGCTGCGCCGGCGCCTGACCGAAGAGCGCACGGAAGCCAACACCGTGTCGCGATTCGAGCGTACCGACGGTGGCGGCGGATTCGTGCTCGACCGCTCCGGACCGGTCATTCTCTTCCTGCCGGACCGCGCCGATGAGGTCCTCGCGCTGGATGTGCGCCGGTCGGCGGGTGGCGGTACGTCCCTCGTCACCGACTGGGGACAGGAAGTGTTGCGGATCAGCGTTGTCGGCGGTGCAACCCTTTACACCGAGGACGCGCCTGACGGTGTCATTGCCGACGCGTGGGAGCCGGCGCGTCCGCTGCGACCGCAGCGCCGCACGATCGACGACGTCATCGCGCTCGCTGAACAGACCGCCGTCACGCTCCAGGAATTGTTGAGTCACCCGGTCCAGGTCGATTACGGCGCAACGCCGCACGACGGGCTGGGCGTGGTCGCCGAAGCCTTGCAGCTGACCGTGGCCGGCATCCGGCTCGCGCAGGACCGTAACAGTGCCATGCTGGCCCGGCTGCAGCGCGTGCGGATCGTCTCGGCCGGTGCGCCCGATGCCCGCTTTGACGGCGAACTCCTGGAAATCCGGATCGATCCGCTCGCCGGTCACGCCGGGCGGCCATCCTCGGAACGCATCGCGATGACCCTGCTGGGCGGTCCGGCCCCGGCCTAGGACGTTGCGCTAGCCGGGCGACCAGCCGTCCTTCGCCATCTCGAACCCAGAAAACTCGAAGCCTGGCGCGACCGTGCATCCGACCAGCGTCCATGCGCCGGTTGAGGTCGCCGATTGCCAGGCCATCTCCGGAAGCACGACCTGCGGGATTTCGCCCCTGGCGAGGTCAGGGCCTAGGTGATGGGTGTCGATCCGTTTGCCATCTTCACTGACTGCCAGCTCCAGCGGCGCACCGGCATAGAAATGCCAGGTCTCGACCGCATCGACGCGGTGCCAGGCCGACGTCACCCCTTCGGGCAAAAGGAAATAAATTGCGGTTGACCGCGCCCGCCCGTCCGGGCCCGGCACATCGCGGAAGGTCTCGCGGAAATATCCGCCCTCGGGGTGCGGCGCGAGACCCAGCTTCGCGATGATCGCTTCGGCGCTATCCATCAGAACCGGTCCTTCTGTGCGCGGGCCTCGGCGAAGTCTTCGGCCGTACGCGCCAGCAGGAAGGGATTGGCCTCTTTCTCCTTGCCAAGCGTCGTCGGTACGGTCGCTTCGCCGCGTGCGCGGCGCGCGTCGACCTCGCGGGAATAGCGCTGCAGGGCGGGATTATCCGGGTCGATGCTGAGCGCGAATTTCGCATTCGCCTGCGTGTATTCATGGGCACAATAGAGCGTTGTCTTGTCTGGCATCGCCGCGAGGCGCGAGAGGCTCTTGAACATGTCCGCCGGCGTGCCTTCAAAGAGGCGGCCGCAACCGAGCGCGAACAGCGTGTCGCCGACAAAGGCCGTGTTCTGGTCTTCAAACCAGTAGACAACATGGCCGGTCGTATGCCCCGGCGTGTGCAGGACCTTGGCGCTCGCTTCGCCCAGCTGCACCGTATCGCCTTCGCGCACTTCCACATCGATGCCGTCGATCCGGTGCGCGTCATAGGCCGGTGCGATGATGCGCGCCCCGGTGGCGGCCTTCAGCGCCAGATTGCCGCCCGCATGGTCGAAATGGTGATGCGTGTTCCAGATCTGCGTGATCGTCCAGCCGGCCTTTTCCGCCTCGTACTGGATGCGGTCGGCGTCGGGCGTATCGATGCAGGCGGTTTCGCCGGATACGGGCTCGTGGACCAGGAATCCGTAATTGTCCTGCAGACAGGGAAACTGGCGGATGAGGAGTTCGGTCATGGCGTACTGTCCTGCATATGGCCAGCGCTTGCTTTTGGTCGCTGAAAGTCCAACCTAACACCCGTCTGCTACCGCCGCGAACCGGGAATATCCATGCGCCGCGACGCCGTTGAACTCGAACGCTTCTACCACTCGCCGCGCGGCGAGACCGCCGAGGCCATGATCTGGCGGCGGATCAGCGTCCTGTGGCCCGACATGCGGGACCTCGATGTACTGGGCCTTGGGTTTGCGCCGCCGCTTCTGGACCGGTTTGGAGATCAACCGCGGCGCAGCGTGGCCTTCATGCCGGGACCGCAGGGCGCGATCATCTGGCCGGGCGGCGAGGCCAAGTCTCGCACCGCGCTGGGCGATGAATGCCGCCTGCCTTTCCCCGATGCGCTCTTTGACCGCGTGGTCCTGCTGCATGCACTCGAGGAAGTGGACTCGATCCCTGCCTTCCTGCGCGAAGTCTGGCGCATCACCGCCCCGCAGGGCCGTGTGGCGCTGATCGTGCCGAACCGCTCGGGCCTGTGGGCCCGCGGCGACGCGACGCCCTTCGGGCATGGCCGACCGTTTTCCAAGAGCCAGCTTCAGGATGTGCTCGCCGACTCCGCCTTCGAGGCGACGGCCTGGTCGCGCGCGCTCTATGCGCCGCCCTTTACCTGGTGCTGCAAGGGGGCCCGGGGTGAATTCTGGGAGGCGACCGGCGAAAAACTCTTCTCGCGCCTGTCCGGCCTGATCCTTGTTGAAGCGGTCAAACGGGTTGCGGCCCTGACACCGCGCGCAGCGCGCGCGAAGGAGATTCGCATCCGCGGTCTTGAAGGGGCCGGGGCCCGCACTGTATCTCGTGGCGGCAAGCCCGCATCCCGCACTTCCCGAACGGACAATCCATGACCCTCGAACCGCGCCCCGGCATTCTCGACATTCGCCCCTACAAGCCCGGTGCGGCCGACGCGCCCGGCATCGCCAACCCGGTCAAGCTGTCGTCGAACGAAAATCCGCTCGGCTGCTCTCCCAAGGCGCGCGAGGCATTCGAGGCGGCCGCGAAATCGCTGAACCTCTATCCTGACGGCGGCGCGGTAAAACTGCGCGCCGCGATTGCCGAAATGACCGGCCTTGAAGCTGACCGGATTGTCTGCGGCACGGGATCAGACGAGCTGCTTCAACTCCTGGGCCGGTCCTATCTGGGGCCCGGCGACAAGGTCGTGCAGTCGCAATACGGTTTCCTCGTTTACCGGCTTGTCGCGATGCAGTCGGGAGCCGAACTCGTCAGCGCGCCGGAAACGGATTATCGCGCCAGCGTTGATGCGATTCTCGAAGCGGCTGGCGACGACGCAAAGATCGTTTTTCTGGCCAATCCGAACAATCCGACCGGCACCTATCTTCCGGGCGATGAAATCCGCCGACTGCATGCCGGCTTGCCGTCAACGACGCTGCTCGTCCTTGACGAGGCCTATGCCGAATATGTCGACGAGGCCGATTACGAGACCGGTGTCGACCTCGCCCGGAACCATGACAATGTCGTGGTCACGCGGACCTTCTCCAAAATCCATGGCTTGGCCGCCCTGCGTCTGGGTTGGGCCTATGCCGACCGGTCGATCATTGACGTGCTGAACCGCGTGCGCGGACCGTTCAACGTGAATGCACCGGCCATCGCCGCTGGAACCGCCGCGATCCGCGATACCGAATTTCAGCGCCGGTCCGCCGAGCACAATCGCGAACAGCTGGCCTTCCTGCGCCAGCAGCTGGGCGGGTTGGGCCTGGACGTGACGCCGAGCGTAGGCAATTTCGTGCTCGTGCACTTCCCTGACACGGACGGAAAACGCGCCACCGATGCCGATGCCTTCCTGACGTCTAGAGGGCTGATCCTGCGCCCGGTTGCGGCTTACGGCATTCCCCACGCGCTGCGCCTGACCGCCGGGACAGCGGTGCAGAACCGCGCCGTCGTTAACGCGCTTGCCGAATTCCTGAAAGCCTAGTTTTCGGCGAGCGAACCGGTTTCGCCCAGGCGGACCGGGCCGAGATAGATGCCCCCATTGCGCAACAGCAGCGGCAGGGCCGAACCGCGCTCGTCCCGCGGTGCTGCCTGGGACAGCAGGCGCAAGGCGCGCGCGTCATCAGCGGAAATGACGCCGCTGGATTCCAGGCGGTCGGCGACGAGGCCGGGATCGAGAAAATACAGGCTGAGGCGGCCTTCGGGACGAAGCTGACCATCCAGCGTGATGTCGCCCTCGGCCGAGATATCGAGATCGCCCCAGTCCAGACGTGTATCGAGAATGACCATGCGCCCGCGCGCCCGGGCCCACTCGCCGGCATCACCATTGCGCGCAAGCTCGGGCCAGTGTTGGATGGACAGGCCGAGTTGCGCCAGGGCGACATCCTCGCCAAACGCCTCGCGCAGGCGGCCATCACCGAATTCGGGGTTCAGGCGAATCTCGCCAAAGGCGGCTCGGACCTGCATGATTCCGTCGTCATTGCTTTCGGCGACCAGGCGCATGCGTTCCGCCGAACGGACCGGGCGGGGTTCGCCCTCGAGCGTCAGGATGTTCAGGCCGTCGAGCTCAACCCCGAGGCGTTGCGTTGACCGTCCGTTACCGGACAGGCTGATCCGGGCGTGTGTGGCTTCGACCCGGTGAACACTGCGCACCGGCGTCGGCCAGTCGACCATGATCGGTGTCCCGACATCGACGATCCAGCGTGAAAAGTCATAGGGCAGGGCGTGGGCCGTCAGGCGTTCGGCATCTGCCGTCCAGCCACCTTCGGTATCGGGAGCCTCGATATGGGGCCGGTCGATGACGACTTCGAACCGGTAGGGAAAGCCGCCGACATTCAGGCGCTCGCGGGTGATGACATAGCCGGCCGCGCCCTGTTCATCGATCCAGGCTTCAGTCGAGGCGATGATCTGGCTGCGGGCATAGAACCAATAGCCGGTATAGGCCATGAACAGGCCAAGAATGATGAGGGCGAGGAGAAGGAAGCGGCCTCCGATCGCGCCGCGCTTGAACCGGTTCATTCTGCAAGGGTGCCATGGCGGGCCGCCAGCTCGGCAGATGCAGTCTCGATACGGTCTTCAAGCAGGCTCATGAACTCGTCTCTCGGCAGGCCGGGGCCAATCGGTGGCAGGAATTGCACGGTGATGCAACCGGGACGGCGCAAAACGCCGCGTCCCTGCCAGAAGAAGCCCGAATCGAGTGCCGCCGGCACGCAGGGCACTTTCATCGCCGAATAGAGGCCCGCCACGCCGGGTTTGTAGTCGATCCGGGCACCGGGCTTCGTCCGTGTGCCTTCGGGGAAGATCAGGATTTGGCGGCCTTCAGCGGCCCGTTTGCGGGCGTCGGACAGCATCTTGCGCAGCGCCTTGGCCGCGGCGCCGCGGTCCACAACGATATTGCCCAGCTTCTGGGCGAACCAGCCGAAGAAGGGCAGCCAGGCCAGCTCCTTTTTCAAGATGATCGCGGGATCGTCCAGGATCTGCCAATACGCCAGTGTCTCGAACATGGACTGGTGTTTCGACGCGATCAGCGCGCCGCCTTCGGGCAGATGCTCGCGCCCTTCCACCACATAGCGCAGTCCGCAGATCACGCGCAGGCCACCGAAAATCAGGGCCAGGTAGATGCGGAAATAGACCCGCGACCAGCTGCGTGGAAACAGCAACAGCCAGATCCCGGCAATCCCCATGACGACCATCAGGCCGTACATCCAGATCATGAAGAGAAGGGAGCGGATCAGGGTCATCAAACTGGCCTCAGGCCCGGCCGGCGAGGATTTCGCGGCCCAGTACGGCGACATATTTCAGGTATTCCAGCGTCCAGCGCTGAGCCGAGCGAAGACTGGCCCAGGGGCGGTGCGTCTGGACCGGATAGGCGATCAGGTCGGTGTCGGGCAGTATCGCGGCGAGTTCCAGAAGGCTGCGCGGAATGTGGTAGTCCGACGTCACCACGATAATCGAGCCGAACTGGTGGTTTTCTACCCATTGCGCAATTTCCCGCGCATTGCCCGCCGTATCGGCGGCTTCACGGCCGAGATCGACGCAACAGGCAAAGCGGGCCGTGTCGACCGACATCGCGGTACGCAATTCCTCTTCAGTCACGTCGGGATGAACACCGGAAATCAGCAGCCGGGCCCCGCGCTGGTCTTCAAGAAGCGTCGCCGCATTCTGCAGTCGCCCGTCGCCCCCGGTCAGGACCACGATGGCGTCCGCGCGCGGCGCGTCGGGAACCCCGATCGAGACGACCCGGCCCGCATACATCGCGAACCCGGCCAGCGCAGCGAAGACCACCAGAAAGGCGGCCAGGCGCAGCAATCCGAGCAGGCCCGGTAACGAGGGAGACGAGGAACGGCGCGGCATGGTGGGACAGTGTTACTCCGGCTCGGGCAGACCTGTGAATCGTCTTGCGCATGATGGCGGCAATTGTGTGTTTTACCAACGCTTGCGCAAATCCTCCGCAACCGCCAGGCGGGCCGAGAGTGAGGCGACCAGACCGGCGAAGAGCGGGGCCGCGATGAGGGCGAGGATCTCCAGCGGAGTGATCGCGACGGCGGGCAGGAAATACTCCGCGCCGCCACCGCCCCCGTAGATCACCAGAACCGTGACGGCCGCGGCGAAGAAGGCCCCGGCGGCTCCGGCCTTGACGCCCAGCAGGAAGAAGCGCCGCTCGAACAGCGCAGCGATATAGCTGTCTTCCGCGCCGACCAGGTGCAGCGCGTCCGCGACGTCCCGCCGTGCCGCCAGCGAAGCCCGTGCGGCGAACGCGATCACAGCGGCGGCCGCCCCGACAATCAGGGCCAGAAGACCGAGCGCCAGTAGGCGGGCCAGCCGCGTCGAGCGCGCGACAGCCTCGATCCAGCGGGCATGGTCGTCAATCGCGGCGGTGATCCCGGCCTCGACCAGCGCGGCCTCGAGTGCGGCGACGGGCGGGGCTGCCCCATCTTCAAGCCGGACATCGACCAGCAGCGGTACCGGAATGTCGGCGGGGAGATCGCCCCCCAGCCAGGGTTCGAGCAGGGCAGCCGACTGGTCACGCGACCGGGCCGACGCCACCGCCACCCCGTCCAGCACCGCGGCCATGGCGGCGGCTGTTTCCGCGTCTGCAGCGGCATCGCGCCCGTCGACCGGGCGGATCTGGATCGTGATCGCACCGCGCAGATCGGCGGTCCATTCCTCGGACGCAGACCACGCCCCGCGTGCGCCGATGGCGGCCAGGCAGGCGAGAAACACCAGAATCGACGCGACCACGAAAAGCGGCCGGTCGCGCCCCGAATCCGGTGGCAGCAGGCGGGCCGGCTTTCCCGGTGGAGGGGTGGGGCGGGATGTGTCTTCGCTCATGCCGCGCGTGTCCCCTTCACGCTCAGCCGTCCGTCGGCGAGCGTCAGGATTGGCACGTCGAGCGCCCGCACCAGCGTGATGTCGTGCGTGGCAATAAGGACTGTCGTCCCGAGCTTGTTCAGTTCAGTGAAAAGGCGCAGCAGCCGCCGCCCCATGGCCGGATCGACATTGCCGGTCGGTTCGTCGGCGACCAGCAGTTCGGGCTGGCCGACAATCGCCCGCGCAATCGCGACGCGCTGTTGTTCGCCGCCGGACAGCGTGGCGGGCTGGGCGTCCATCTTGTCGCCAAGGCCGACCCAGGAGATCAGCTCGGCCACATCCTCGGCGTATTCGGCGCGCTTGCGGCCCGCGACGCGCAAGGGCAGGGCGACATTCTCGAACACGTTGAGATGGGAGAGCATCCGGAAGTCCTGGAACACCATGCCGATTCGCCGCCGGACATGGGGTAATTCGCGCCGGGAGAGCGACGCCGAATCACCCCCGAAGTGCGAAATCAGCCCGCGGGACGGTTTCCGGGCCATGTAAATCAGCCGCAAAAGCGTGGTTTTACCGGCCCCTGAGGGTCCGGTGAGGAATTGGAAACTACCTCGCGGTAGATCGAAGGTGATGTCCCGCAGAATCTCCGGGCCGCGTCCGTAACGCATGCCAACCGAGTCGAAGCGGACGACGGGTTCGGCGAGGGCCTTCGGGGCAGGATTGGCAGGCGGTTCGGTCACGGTAGTCCTATCGTTACCCGCCAGAGCTTAAAGAAGGTGAATCAGGGCGTCATGATACTCAGCTGCCCGAACTGTTCCACGCGATATCGCGCCGATGCTGCGGCGATCGGCAGCGGCGGCCGCAAGGTCCGCTGCGCCTCCTGCAGCCATGTCTGGGCCGTCGAGCCAGAACCGGCAGCCGAATTGCCGGTCATCGAACCCGCGCCCGAACCCGACTCCGAACCCAAACAGCCCCACCGCGCCTTCCGTGAACGTGCCGAGCAACGCCGCAAGCAGGCCAGCCGGGCCGCGGCAGGCGGGGCCTGGGGCGGTCTTGCCGTCGCGGTTGCCGGGGCACTCGTGGCCGCAGTCCTGTTCCGCGCCGATGTCGTGAACCTGTTTCCGCAAGCCTCCAGCGCTTATGCGATGGTCGGGCTGGAAGCCAATCCCTACGGCCTGTCGATCGAGGACTTCTCGGTCGCCCGGCACGACGCCGATGGTCAGCCAACGGTCGTGATCGAGGGCGTGGTCAGAAATGTCGACCGCCATGCCCAATCCGCCCCTGCGCTGCGTGCCGCCCTGCTCGACGGGCAATCACAGACGCTTCTGGAATGGACGGTCCTGGTCGAAGGCGGTGAACTTTCCGCCGGTGAACGCCGGGCTTTCCGCACGGTTGTCGCCGATCCGCCCCACGCGGCCGCCCAAGCCGAAGTCACACTGGCCGGCGTGGAGGTCGCGCCTGCGCCCGCACCGGCGGGCGCCCACGGCGAGACTGAAGACGCTATCGTCGCCGACGCCGGTCATCACTAGGTCACGCTATTGGCTCAGGACCCGAACCGCTCGAGCAGGCGTTCGATATAGTCGATCTCGTCCTGCGGACGGCCCTGTTCGGAAGCCCGCTCGCGCAACTCTTCAAGGATTTCCCGCGCACGCTGGCGCTCAATTTCGTCAGGAATGTCGACACCGGCCCCGTCTGAAAATCCGCCACCCTCGGTGGGGCGTCCCAACGGATCGCGCTCGCCCTGGCCTTCACCGGCCTGCTGTTCTTCCATGCGTTCCAGCATGTTGCGGGCAATCTGTTCAGCCCCCTGGCGCAGCGATTCCAGAGCCTCTTCCTGCGCGTCGAGCGCCCCTTGCGCATCACCGGCATTCAAGGCCTCCTGCGCATCGCGCATGGCCTGCGCCGCACCGCCAAGTGCCTGTTCGGCACTGTCGCCAAAGCCCTGCTGAAGCTGGGCCATCTGGTCGGCGAGCTGTCCTTGTGCATCGGCGAGTGACTGCGATGGTGCGCCTTGCGCACCGCCGGCACCTTCCGGTGCCTGACCGGGCGAACCGGTGCCGGGTGAGCCCTCTTCGGGCGATCCGGGCAGGCCCTGTTCGCCCTGGCCTTCGGGGCCGCCTTGAGCGAGATCGAACGTCTGGTCCTGCAATTCGCGCTGTTCGCCGATCACATCGCCGAGCTGTTCGAGCGCCTCGCGCATCGCTTCGCTGATCGCGTCGTCACCGGCTTCGCCCTGCCCCTGGCTGAGCTGCATCTCCATGTTCCGCAGCATTTCGCCCAAAGCCTGAAGCGCGCGGCGTGCGTCGGCGGTATCACCGAGTTCAGCGGCATCGCGCAGGGCCTGGAGCATTTCTTCCAGCCCCTGCGTGTCGAGACTTTGACCGCCCTGGTTTTCGGCAAAATTGCCTTCCTCGGCGGCCTCGCGAGCGAGCGCGGCGAGGTAGTTCTCCATCGCCTCCTGGTAGGCCTCGAACAGCGGGGCGAGCTCGCTCTCGTCCGCGCCGCGCGCCAGGGCCTCCATCAGTGCCCGTTCGGCGGCGCGCAAGGCAGCCTCGGCATCGGCCAGCGAGCCGAGTTCGGCGCGCAAAGCAATGGCCCAGAGATTCTCATCAAGCGGACCGAGTTCCTCGCCGTCATGGGCACGCCGCAGCCCGTGCAAGGCCCGGCGCAGGCCGAGATAGACAATGGGATCCTCGAAGAAGGAGACCGGCGCATCGGTGATCGCATCCAGCGAACGGGCCACGCGTTGCAGGCGTTCCGGCGCGCGTTCGATACGGCGGACTGGGTCCTCGCCAATGAAGACCGGGCCAGTCGGGACCTGGTCGGCCGTAAGCGCGGGGCGTTCGGGCAGAGGGGCATAATCGGTGCCGGCGCTCATCACTTCGCGGCGTTGTTCCGCGACCGCCCGCGCCAGCGGATTAAGGAAGACCCGCTGGGGTAGGGTGAAGTCCATGGAGGGCGAAATACCGGTATTGCCGCCGGCATCCGTGGCGGCGACGCGCAGTTCCACGCGTTCACCCGCGAGCCGGCTTTTCGAGGTGTCGATCAGAGCACGCAGGCCAGAGTCGGTTTCCGCAGCGGATGCCGATTCTATTGCGATCTCGTCCCAGTCGCCACCCGAACCCGCCGCGCGGAATTGCAGCATGTAGCTGACAGCGCCGTAATCGTCCTCGACCGTGAAGGTCAGCGCCAGCTCGCCGCTGGCACGGGCTTCGGGCACGCCGGTCAGGCGAACGTCGGGGGCTGTGTCTTCAATCGTATCGACCGTCCACGAGAGGCGGCTGCGCCCGGCCCGCAAGGTCACGGTACCGTCGGCGGCGACCGTCACCCGGCTTTCCCACACGCCATCGCCGATGACGCGATTCTCGCCGTCCGCCCCGTCGAGCCGCAGGATCGGCGCGCGGCGTGCCCCGGCGGTGCGCACGGTGAAGACTGAACCCTCTGGCGCGCGGGCGCGCATGTCGCCGTCACGCAACAGGATCGGCGCGCGGCGGGTATAGGCGGGCGGGTCGAGCCAGGCATCGACGCGCAAATCCTCATTGCTGCGATAAAGCGGCTGCGGGCTGAAAGCATCGCCAAGGCGTCCGCCAGCGAAGTCACCGGCCACGCCCCAGCCCAGCCCGATCACGACGACAAGCGCGATCCGGCCCCCCCATTCATCGAGGCGCGCCCAGGCCGCTTTCGGCTGGCGGGCGCGAGCCCCTTTCAGGCGTTCGGCCATCCGCGCACGGTGCGCCTGCCAGAGCGCCAGTGAAGCGTCATCGCTGTCCGTGGGCAGATCGGTGAGGGCTTCGTGCGGCCGGGCGGGAATGCCGGAATCTTCCTCGACGCGTCGCGCGGCTTCTTCCTCGGTGGGCCACTGGAACCCCTTCCGGGCCTGCCAGGCAACCCATCCGCCCGATCCGAGAATGGCGACCGCGCCAAGTGCCCGCCACGGATCGCCGAACCGGTCCCACAGCCCGAAGAGCGCGAGCGCGGCATAGCTTCCCAACGCCAAAGCGATTGGCCACAGGACCGGCGCGGCCCGTTCCCAGAGAAGGGCCAGCCGGGCCAGAGAAAGGGACACCCGGTTCATGACGGCAAAGCTAGCACGCTCCCGCGCGTCCCGTGTAGCGCCGGGCGCATTACTATTTGGTGAGTTATACGCCTGATGCGCCGCGGCTTTCCGGGCTGTCTGCCGGGGGCGGATCGCCCCACATGGGCGGCGGGCGGTCGAGGTCGCCGCGCATGCCGCAACCGGCAAGCGCCAGCGCGCCGAGCGCGAGTACGAGACAGGCGAAACGTTTCATCAGACTTGTCCTTCCAGCCGCTTGCGCCAGCGCGCGACCTGTTCCTTAACCCGGACCGGGGCCGTACCGCCATAGCTGGTGCGGCTTTCCATTGATGCGCGCGCGCTCAATACTGAATAAAGCCGGTCATCAATGCGCGGCTCGATGGTCTGGTAGTCGCCAAGCGGCAGCTGGCTCAGCGGCAGGCCCTTGGCTTCGGCGGCCTTCACTGCACTGCCCGCAACATGGTGGGCATCGCGGAACGGCATACCGAGTTCCCGCACCAGCCAGTCAGCAAGATCGGTCGCGTCGGAATAGGCTTCCCCGGCCGCAGCTTCGAGATTGGCGGTGTCGAATGTCAGGTCGGCGGCCATGCCCGCCATCGCCGCGAGCGCCAGTTCCAGATCATCGATGGCCTGGAAAACCGGTGCCTTGTCCTCCTGGAGGTCCTTGGAATAGGCGAGCGGCAATCCCTTCACGACCATCAACAGGCCATGAAGTGAGCCTGCAATCCGGCCCGGCTTGGCGCGGACGAGTTCGGCCGCATCCGGATTGCGCTTCTGCGGCATGATGGACGAGCCTGTCGACCAGGCATCCGACAGCCGCGCGAAGGCGAAGCGCCGTGAGGTCCAGATCACGATCTCCTCGGCGAAGCGGGACAAATTCACGGCCGCGATAGAGGCTGCTGCCAAGGCCTCCAGCGCAAAGTCACGCGCCGAGACTGCGTCGAGCGAATTGGCCATGGGCCGGTCAAAACCGAGTGCCCTGGCCGTCATCTCGCGATCAATGGGGAAGGCGGTTCCGGCGAGCGCGGCAGCGCCGAGCGGGGATTCGTTCATCCGCCTGCGCGCATCGGCGAACCGGCCCCGGTCACGCTCGGCGGCTTCGGCATAGCACAGGAGATGGTGGCCAAGGCTCACCGGTTGGGCGGTCTGGAGATGGGTAAAACCCGGCATCACCGTGTCGGCATGGCGCTCAGCCTGTTCGACCAGCGCGGACTGGTAGGCGGCCAGCGCCCCATCAATCCGGTCGCAGGCTGTGCGTAGCCATAGCCGGAAATCGGTCGCGACCTGGTCATTGCGTGACCGGCCCGTGTGCAGCCGGCCCGCCGGCGCGCCGATAATCTCCTTCAGGCGCGATTCGACATTCATGTGCACGTCTTCGAGCGCGCGTGACCAGGCGAACGTGCCCTCGCCAATTTCGCTACGGACCTGTTTCAAGCCCTTGAGGATCGACGCGGCGTCTTCGCTTGAAATCACGCCGCAGTGCGCCAACATCTCTGCATGGGCCATCGATCCCGCGATGTCCTCTCCGGCAAGGCGCTTGTCGATGTCGACCGAGGCGTTGATGGCTTCCATCACCGCCGATGGTCCAGCCTCGAAGCGTCCGCCCCACAGGGCGTTGGCATCGGCGGGGCGAGGCTGGTCGGGATCGTCGCGTCCGGTCATGATGGAAGTCCTTATGAAGTAAGTCTCGAGACGGAAAGCCGCTACACCGATGAAATTCTCGCCGCTGAAGACTGCCCTGATTGTCCTGCCCGTGATCGGGCTGGCCGCCTTTCTATACGTGATTTTCGCGGCGATGAACCCGGGAGATCGCGGCGGGCTGTCCTCTTATGCACGCGGCGAGATGAGCGCGCTGCGCATTCTCGATGAGGCACCGCCGCGCCCAGCCGCGCCATTCTATGACGCAGTCGGCAATCAGCGCACGCTGCAGGAATTCGACGGTCAGGTCCTGTTGGTCAATTTCTGGGCGACGTGGTGTGCGCCCTGTGTCGTGGAAATGCCTGCGCTCGACGAAATCCAGGCCGAATTTGGCAGCGACGACTTCCAGGTCGTCACCATCAGCCATGACCGCTCGATCGAGGATGCCCGCGAATTCTTCGAGGAGACCGGTCTCGAACACCTGACCCTGTTCCATGACAACACCTTCGCTGGTGCGACCGCTGTCGGCGCACCGGGGCTTCCCGTCACGATTCTCTATGACCGCCATGGCCGGGAAATGGCGCGCATGCCGCGCGATGCCGAATGGGCCAGTGATGATGGCCGGGCGCTGATCCGCGCCGCCATCGACCAGGGCTAGGCCGCCCGGCGCGGAGGATTGAGCGATTGAACCCAGCCCACCGCGGCGCGGCGTTCACCCCGTATGACCGTCGCGACGCGGTGCGGCAGGCCAGACGCGTAGACGAAGGCGTCGCCGGCTTTCAGCTTGACCGGGATTTCGCCGTCTGCCTCTTCGATCACCAATTCCCCCCCTGAATAGTTGTCTGGCGGCGCGAGGAAGAGGGTGAAGGAAAAGTCGATCCTCAAGGCCTTTCCATCCGGATACATGACCGTGTCGTCGACATGACGGCCATACGCCATGCCCTTGGTATAGCGCGACAGGATGACCGGGCTGATCCGCTCCGGCGCGGTGAAGGAATTGAATGCCGAATTAGTCTTTAGCGCTTCGGTAATCATGGATTTCAGCGCGCGTGCGGCCCGGTCGGTCGGGACGGCCTGTTCATTGTGTTTGACCCGGGCTGCCGCCGCGCCTGCCGTGTCGCGTCCGTCGGCAAAGGTCAGGCGCGGCCAGGTCTCGGCGATGAGCGCGATCTCCTCCGCACCCAGGAGGCCGGGAATATTCCGGTGGAGGAGCCCGGTCTGGCGTGTCATGTTGCGAACCGTTTTCATCATGGGGGCAATGGCCTATTCTTCCGGTCAATCCCTCGTCGCGACAAGTCCGGAGTGTCCCATGTCCGAGCGCAAGAACTGGCTCTTCCTGTCCACTGCCCTTCTTGGTGCCAGCCTGGCCGCCTGTAGCGGCGAAGGCGGCGAGGCCGGAGAAGCGGGCGAAGGCGGCGAAGCCGGCCACGCCATGAGCGCGTCTCACGGCGGCGAAGGGGGCGAAGGTGGCGAGGGTGGAGAAGGCGGGGAGGGTGGCGCTTCGGTTGCCGATCTCGGCGACGGAACCGCGCGCGTTTATGTCTACGGCCAGATGCGCGGACATCTCGCGGTCGCCCATGCGCTTTATGAGGCCGGCGCGGAGGACGCGTCCGCCCCGCACTTCATGCATCCGATCGCCGAGGTCATGGAAGGGAATCCGGACCTGTTTGCCGATGCCGAGCGCCTGGCCCTTGAAGACGAGATCGAGGCGTTGGCTCTTGCGGCGGGCGAGGGCGGCAATGGCAATGACGTGCCGGCGCGCTATGACGCGGTGACCGCCCAGATCGATGCCGTCTTTGCGGATGCCACGCTGGCAGACCACGCAGCCGGCCTGTCCGAGCTGATCGGGCTGGCACGGATCGAGTATGCCGAAGGCGTTACCGACGGAGCGGTAACCAACGCGATCGAATTCCAGGACGCGTGGGGGTTCATCGTTGCCACGCGCACCGCCTTTGATGCGCGTCGTGGTGACTACAATGCCGTGAATACCGACGCCGCGAACCAACTTGATGAAACGCTGGCCGCTCTGGCGGAGCTGCACCAAAACGTGGCGAATGACTCTCCGGCGTCGGTTTCAACGATCCGGGCCGCTTCAACCCGTGTGCAGCTGGCCTTTGCGGCCTTCGCGGACTAGCCGCCCGCCTTGAAGGGCAGCACCCAGACCGGGCGCGCGCGTCCGGTCTTGCCGGTATAGGCCCCCGGATCGAGCGGTTCTGCTCCATCCGGCATGGGCAGGCCCTCTGCCGCCGCCAGCGCATCCAGCCCGCCCGGCACCGCATCGCAGACATGTTTCGCAGGCGGAACAGCAACGCCCTGGATAGTCGCGGTCGGGCCCTTGTCCGAGGTCGGAGCCATCACCGTTTCGGTCGGTCCGCGTGCCATTCCGGCCCGCAGGATCAGCGTGCCGGCATCAGCGAACTGGCGGCCCAGCCCATCGCATTCCGATTTCCAGAGGTCGAAGACAGTCTGAGCAGCGTCGAGCGCTTGCGGCATCATCGAGGCGTCCGGCCAGCAAATGATCATGCCGTCACCGGTGAAGGCCGACAGGCGACCACCTTCAGCTTCGCAAACCTCAACGCCAGCAAACACCCAGCGCTCGATGGCGCGGTTGAAGACCGGACGTTTGGTGTTGTCGGCGAAAAAGGCGGTCGCGCCGGTGATGTCGAAGACGATCACCAGCGCGTCCCTGTGGTCGAAAAGGCCGCTCGTTTCAGGTGAGCGGCTATTCGTCATGGCTCAATAGCCCGCCTTGGTCAGCTCTTCGTCGAGTTCAGGCAGTGCCTTGAACAGATCGGCGACGAGGCCGTAATCGGCGACGGAGAAGATCGGGGCTTCCTCGTCCTTGTTGATCGCGACGATGACCTTGGAGTCCTTCATGCCCGCCAGGTGCTGAATCGCGCCGGAAATCCCGACGGCGATGTAGAGCTCGGGGGCGACGACCTTGCCGGTCTGGCCGACCTGGTAATCGTTCGGGACGAAGCCGGCATCGACCGCGGCGCGCGAGGCCCCGACCGCGGCGTTGAGCTTGTCGGCGATCTTGTCGAGCAGGTGGAAATTGTCGCCCGAGGCCATGCCGCGGCCACCGGAGATGACGATCTTGGCCGCGCCGAGTTCGGGACGGTCGGACTTGGTCAGCTCTTCGGAGACGAATTGCGACTTGAACGGACCGGCAGGCGCGTCGATGGACTCGACACTGGCCGAACCGCCGTCACCGGCCTTCTCGAACGTGGTCGGGCGGACCGTGATCACCTTCTTGGCGTCGGACGACTTCACCGTCTTCATTGCATTGCCCGCATAGATCGGGCGGATGAAGGTGTCGGCGCTTTCCACGCCCGTGATGTCAGAGATCTGCATCACGTCGAGCTTGGCCGCGATACGCGGCGCGAAATTCTTGCCCACGGTCGAGGCAACAGCCAGCAGGCCGTCATACCCGTCCATCAGCGGCAGGATCAGCGCTTCCATCGCTTCGGCGATCGGATGGGCGAGGCTGTCGCCATCGGCGTGGAGTACCTTGCGCACCCCGTCGATCTTGGACGCGGCTTCGGCGACCGCACCGGCCCCGGAACCGGCGACGAGGATGTCGATATCGCCGCCAATCTGGCTGGCGGCCGTAACGGCTGCGCGCGTGGCGTCGTTCAGCGCGGCATTGTCGTGTTCGGCAACAACGAGAAGAGCCATCTAGATCACCCCCGCTTCATTCTTCAGCTTGTCGACCAGTTGGGCGACGCTTTCGACCTTGATCCCGGCTTCGCGCTTGGGCGGTTCGGTGACCTTCACCACGCTGAGACGCGGGGCGATGTCGACGCCGTAATCGGCGGGCGTCTTCGCGTCGATCGGCTTGCGCTTGGCCTTCATGATGTTCGGCAGCGAGGCGTAGCGCGGCTCATTCAGGCGCAGATCGGTGGTGACGATGGCCGGAAGGTCCATGCCGAGCGTCTGCAGCCCGCCATCAATCTCGCGCGTGACCTTGATCGACGTGCCGTCGATGGCGAGCTCGGACGCGAACGTGCCCTGCGGCCAGTCCAGCAGCGCGGCCAACATCTGGCCGGTCTGGTTGGCGTCATCATCAATGGCCTGCTTGCCGAGAATGACGAGGTCCGGGTTTTCTTCGCCGACAACGGCTTTCAGGAGTTTCGCAACCCCCAGCGCCTCGACCGTCTCGTCGGTGACGATGTGGATGCCGCGGTCGGCCCCCATCGCCAGCGCGGTGCGGATCGTCTCCTGGGCTTGTTGCGGCCCGACGGAGACGACGACGATTTCTTCGGCCCCGCCCTTTTCCTTTATGCGGATCGCCTCTTCCACGGCGATCTCGCAGAAGGGGTTCATGGACATCTTCACATTGGCGAGGTCCACGCCCGACTGGTCGGGCTTCACGCGCGGTTTGACGTTGTAGTCGATGACCCGTTTGACAGGGACGAGAATTTTCATCCGAAGGCTCCGGTTCGTCATGCGCGCGGAAGGGGCGCACAGCCTTAATAGAACAGGCGGCGAAACTGCCTTTGCCCCCTCGCGGAGTCAACGTGACGCCGGCGTCAGCTTGCAGCGTCGTTGGGTCCAGTTTTCCATGCTGACAGGGGATTGCGTTCGCCAAGGGCCAATCGGTGAACACCATAGATCACCCCGGCCAGGACAGCGCAAACCACCATCATGACCGGTATGAACCAGGTCCCCAGAATTTCCTCGCCGCCTGCCTGGCGGTTGAAAGAGAGAGACCAGTCTCCATCAGGGAAAACCCACAGGCCCACACCGGACGGATTGAAAATCTCCGCAATCATCATCGCGGCCAATGCGAGCGTGAGAAATGCTAGCGTTCCGATCGCGAGGATTGCGCCGTACTGCAACGCGAGCGCGGCCGGTACCCGCCATCGCGACGGGCGGCGCGCCAGAGGCCCGAAACGGCGGATGGCGGCATTGAGCCGGTCCGCCTCGCCGGTTCCCTGCGCGTCAGCGCATGCCTCCAGCACATGCATCTGCGCTTCGGCAATAGCCTCGTCGCGCTCCTCGCGGGGCAGGTCGCGATAGGTCCATTCGAGCCGGGCGCTGAAGTCCGCCCAGATCCGTTTTGCCTCCCGCGACTGGAACTCAGGTTCTGCGCTCATGAGTCCATTCCCTGATTGTCGAGGACATCGCCCATCCGCTTCCAGACGCGGCGCATCTCGGTCAGCACGTCGGCACCGAAGGCGGTCGTCGTGTAGTATTTGCGCGGCGCGCCGGCATCGGTTGCCACCCATTCGGCGGTGACCAGCCCGTCCTTCTTCATCCGTGCCAGCACTGGATAGATGGTCCCTTCGGCCAGTGCTTCGAATCCGGGCGCGCGTTTCAAGCTTGCCACAATTTGGTATCCATAGGCCCGCCCGGCCTGCAGCCGGGACAGGAGGAGCATTTCGAAATAGCCCTTGCGGGCTTGCGAAATCCAGCGCTCCAGCACGTCGTCCTTGGGCGTCATGTCCAGCCTGCCTTCAAACCCGTTGGTCCGTGGCCTTCTAGCGCTTGAATTGTCGTTTAGCTATATGTATAGCAATACAAAGTAACTGGTAAAGCAGCAGGTGTGCTGCGCTGACGGCTGTGGCGGTAGGGAGTTTCGACATGCGAAAACTGGATTGGATTCGATTGGCCGTTGGTCTTGCTGCGGTCCTGGTTCTGGTGGTGACGTTCGCGGGCCGACGTGCGTATGAATCACTCGATCCGGAGGCGCCACCGGACAGGGTGGCCGCTCAACTCGACGCCGTTCTGTCCCGGGCTATGGACCGCTATTCGATTTCCGGGGCTGTCGCCGGTGCCATTCACGACGCTGAGATTATCTGGTCGACCCGCCGCGGTTTCCGCACAGCCGAGGGCGATCCGGTGACGGGACATACCGCGTTCAATCTGGGATCAATTTCCAAGCCGCTGACGGTCTGGACGATCCTCTCCCTCGTCTATCACGGCGAGATTGATCTCGACCGGCCGGTGGGTGATTACCTCACCCGCTATGACATTCCCGCAGGTGAGTTTGACCCGTCCGGCGTCACCATCCGGCGGCTTCTGCGCCATACGGCGGGCACGAATATTCAGGGCTATGGCGGGTACGGAGCCCATGAACACCAACCCGTTGATGCCTTGGACCTGACCGAGAATTTCGAGCGCGTGGGCATCGTCCGCGAGCCGGGGACGGCGCGCCGGTATTCCGGCGGCGGTTATGTCCTTCTGCAGATGATGGCCGAGGACGTGACCGGGCAGTCTTTCGACGCTTTGGCGCGCGTACGTGTGCTGGAGCCGCTGGGCATGACCAATAGCGGGTTCGATCCCGCGCGGCTTGATGAGGTGTCGGACTCCTTTGCCTATTACGGCAACCGGATCGAAACGCTGCGCGACGTCGCGCTGGCGGCGGCCGGGGGATATGCCTCGGCTGACGATCTGGAGCGTTTCCTGCTGGCTCATCTGGGCGGGCAAACGATCCTGAGCGCCGCCATGATCGAAACGGCCTTCGCTCCGACAAATCCCGATCCTGCTTTTGCGATGAGTTACACCCGGTGGCGTACCCCCTCCGGTTGGTTGTTCGGGCATGGCGGGAACAACTCGACCTGGCATGGGCAAATCTATGTCAGGCCCGAGACCGGAGACGGATTCTATTTCCTGACCAATACGACCGGTGGTGCCCAGCTGGACCTGGATCTCAGTTGTGCCTGGCTCTCGATGATGGAGTCAGCCGATGCTGATCGCGCCTGTGCCGACGCCCTGTCAGTCGCAAGGTCGGTGGGTTGGTGGGCCGCCGGTTTTGCGCTTGCCGCCCTGGCGCTGGTCTACTGGCTGGCCGCCGGCATTGTGTGCGGCCGGCGTGTACTGGCGCTGCGGCCTTCAGGCCGGAGCCGGCTCCGTCTGGTCGGGCGTCTGTTCGTAGCCATTCTGGCCGCCGTGCTTTGCGTCGGAGCGGTGTGGATCTTTTACACCAACTCAGTGATCTGGCGGACGGAAACCATCCTGATCGACGAAATTCCGCTCGATGAGATCGAAGGGCTGGCGCTGTCGGTTACAAGCGCTTTCGCAGTGCTGTTCCTGTCGCTGTGGTCCAGCCCGGTCCGGGGCAGATAGGACTAGCTGGCCTTCAACGCAAACGGGCCGGTCTCACGACCGGCCCGAAAGTGATTGGCTGTGGCTATCGCCTACTCTTCCTCAACCGCTTCCGGCGTTTCGACCAGTTCGGTTTCGATGGTCAGGATGACTTCATCCGACACGTTGGGGATGGCAAAACCCATGCCCCATTCTGACCGCAGGAGCGTACCGGTCGCCGAAAAGCCGAGCTTGGTGCGGCCGTCGCGGGTTTCGTCCTGCTTGTTAAGCGTGACCTCGAGCGTCACCGGGTGGGTCAGGTCGCGGATGGTCAGTTCGCCGGTCATCGTGCCGGTGACACCGTCTTCGGTCTCGAACGAGGTCGCGACAAAGCGTGCGGTCGGGAACTGATCGGTCAGGAAGAAGTCGTCCGAATTCAGGTGCGCAATGAAGCGCTCATGGTGCGCGCCGACCCAGAAGCCCTCGTCGACAAGGGTGAAGGTGATGTCGACCGTCGAATTGGACGGGTCTTCGAGGTCGAGCAACAGATCACCGTCATACTGGGTGAACTGGATGGCCTGGCGCGAATAGCCTTGGTGATCCCAGCTTGCGCGGATCTCGGTATGGGAGCGGTCGAAATCATAGCTGACCGGCTGGGCGATGGCGGCGGCGGGCGCGATCATGGCGGCGGCCGACAGGGCGATGGCGAAACTTTTCATGGGCTCAAGACTCTCCGGCTGAACAGCACGTATCGCGGCCCGATTGCCGCGTCTCGAAGAAGAAATAGGAAGTCTTCGGCAAAATTCAGGGGGTCGGCGTGAAAATCGGTGTTTCCGAAGCGGAAAGGATTCGGGCATTGCCCTATCGATCCTTGCCCGGCACCCATTTCACATCGGCACGGCCCTCGTCATTGGCGATGCGCGCCAGCACGAAGACCAGATCGGACAACCGGTTGAGATATTGGATCACCTCGGCGCTGACCTTTTCGCCGGTCTCGGCGAGCGCGATTGTACGGCGTTCGGCCCGGCGCACGACGGTGCGGGCAAGATGGAGGCGGGCCGACGCCTCGCTCCCCGCGGGCAGGATGAAGGAATCAAGCGGTTCAAGTCGCGCGTTGAACGCGTCGATGTCGGTTTCGAGCCGTTCGACCTGGCGCGCGGTGACGCGCAGCGGTTCGTAGTCCAGCGTCTCGCCCCGGTCCGGCACGCACAGATCCGCGCCGAGATCGAAGAGCTCGTTCTGGACACGCTCCAGGACGGCATCGACCTTGGCGTCATCCAGCGCCGCGCGCGCCACGCCAATAGCGGCATTGGCCTCGTCGACACTGCCGTAGGCTTCCACGCGCGGATCGGTCTTGCCGGTCTCGCTCATGTCGCCGAGCCGCGTGCGGCCTCCATCGCCGGTCCGCGTGTAGATTTTGGTCAGGCGCACCATGGAATGCGTGTCCTTCCAATCCCGGTTATCCTGTCACTGTCTATGAGTCAGACTGTGCTCTCAAGACCGAAGGCGTGAAAGAAGGGGTGTCCGCCATGCTTCGCCTAATAGCCGCCCTGTTGCTTGTGACCGCGCCTGCCGCGGCCCAGGCCTCGACCGACGACCTCGCGCAATCGCTCGTGGATGCCGGATCCCCCGGCGCGGTGGTGATGTGGGGGGAGGGCGAGAACACGCTGATCTCGGTCGCCGGCGTGCGGGCAGAGGGTTCGGAGGCCGCGATCGAACTGAATGATCTCTGGCATCTGGGATCGAACACCAAGGCGATGACGGCGGTGCTGATCGCCCGCCTCGTCGAGGACGGCGTGGTGGGCTGGGATGACACGATTGCCCAGCACCTGGGTGACCGGATCGACGGCATCCGGCCCGAATATGCCAATGCGACCTTTATCGACCTGCTCGCCCACCGCTCCGGACTGCCGGCCAATGCCGGGTTGACCACGCTCCTGTCACTCTCCGGCACCGATGCGGCACGTGACGCGCCCGCGGACCGGATTGTCTATGCCGAAGCTGTGCTGACGCGCAGCCCGGCGGGCGAGCCGGGCGAATTCCTTTATTCGAACTCCGGCTACATCGTCGCCGGGGCGATGCTGGAAGCCGTGACGGGCGAGAGCTGGGAAACCCTGATCACGCGCGAGGTCTTCGAGCCTCTGGGCATGGCGAGCGCCGGTTTCGGCCCGCCCGGAACGGCTGACGTGATCGACCAGCCGCGCGGGCACCGTGCGGGCCTGTTTGGCGGCCTCAATGCGATGGTGCCGGACAGCGGCCAGTCCGACAATCCGCCGTCGCTCGGCCCGGCCGGCCGGGTCCACGTCTCGATGCAGGACTATGCGCGCTTCCTGCGCCTCGTCCTCGACGGGGCCAATGGCCGGGACGGCAACTATCTAAGCGCGGAAAGCTGGGAGCGCCTGCTGACGCCGGTTGGCGACAACTACGCGCTGGGCTGGGGCATCAGTGGCGGCGCACTGATGCACGCCGGGTCGAATACTATGTGGTATCTGCAGGCGGTCGTCTGGCCGGACACAGACCGTTTTGTCGTCGTCGCGGTCAATGAGGCGCGGTCCCAGCGGGTGCAGCCGGAAATCGGCCGCGTCATCAGTACGCTCGCCAACGGGCGGTGATCAGCCGTTCTGGATGGCCGTTTTGGCGATAAAGCCAACGACCAGAAGCGCAATCGCCACGAACTGAAGCCCCACCCGCCAGCGCATCAGCTTGTTGGAGCGCTCGCCCGCGCCTTCGCCGCCGCGCGCCAGGTTGAACAGCCCGGCCAGCAGGGTCGCGGCGACGGCCAGCACAGCGACGCCGATAAGAATATTGAGGGCCATGATCATGAATTGGCTCCTTGTTTAGCCGGGGTGGTGCAGTCTTGCACGAAAACGCGCATGCGCGCCTTGGAAGAGATAAGCACCGCCATCAGCTCGTCCAGCGCAGGGTGGCGGGCTTGACCGGGTTGCGGAAGGGCTCACCGGTCGTGCGGTGCTTCTCCCAGGCGGTTTTCAGCTTGTAATACCACTTTGCCTGAACGTCGGCGTCGTGGATCAGCATGAGCTGCGGGTTGTAGGCGAGGCCTTTCTGCTGGGCGTTCACAGCGTCGCGGTCCTGGCCAACAAAGGTGCGGATACCCTTCGAGATCAGCGCCTTGGGGATGACGGCCATCGCCGGCACATCCCAGTACATGACGATAGTGATCGTGGTCTTGTTGGCGTTAGTCGGCGTCACCGCCGTGAAACCGGTCACATGCCGCTCTCCCAGCCGCAGATACTCGGTGCGAAGGCCGGGCAGCTCAAAGCGGATCTCGGTCTGCCGCTGACCGCCAAACAGACGGTAGACATAGGAATTCGCCGACGGCTTGTGCGGCAGCATGGAGAAGCCGCGTTCGACGGGTCCGAAATTCTTCGCCTTCTCGTGAACCGACTTGGCTGAGCGCCACCACCATTGCCGGTGGATATAGGGGATGTGCGCCGGGTCCATCAGACCGATGACGGCGTGGTCGACATGGCAGTTGAAAATGTCAGTCTCGACCATGCGGATTTTCGAGTTTTCCGGAATGTCGAGCACGGGCGGCGGGACGCAGGGCTCGGCCTCTGGGTCGCGTCCGAAATAGACGAAAATCATCCCGTAGCGTTCCGCGACGGGGTAGGACCTTGTGCGGATTTTCGACAGATCCATCGCCGCGGCCTGATCGGCGGTCAGCGACGGGATCGCCGCGCAGCCGCCATCGGGCCGGAAGCGCCAGCCATGATAGGGGCATTCGACCTGGCTCTCCCCGTCGCGCTTCACCACCTGCCCGGTCGACAGGAGGATCCCGCGGTGCGGGCAGATATCGCGCAGGGCAAAGGCCTTGCCCTCATGGGTGCGGCCAATGAGGACCGGTTCCCCGAGGATTTCGCGGTGGATTGCCTTGCCCGGCTTCACGTCGCGGCCAATCGCTCCGAAATACCACAGATCGCGCAGGAAGCCGTCATCAGCAGGGGCGGTGGTGGGAGCCGTCTCGGTCATGGCCCTTCTCTAGCCGTCCCCGCCCGCATCCGCCAAGGGACGCGATGCCACAGCCCTTGCGCGGCGCTGGGCGAGATAGACCCCAGCCAGCACCAGGCTGGCCCCGAAATACTGGATGGCGACGAGGGCTTCTCCGAACATCAGCCAGCCAGCAATGGCAGCGACGACGGGCTGAACGAGAATGACCAGCGATGCGATCTGAGCGGGGACTCGCCCCAGCCCGAAGGCGACGCCGCCCTGGCCGATGATCTGGATACCGAGTGCCAGCGCGATCAGCGGCCACCAGTCGGCTTGTGTTGGTGGAAGCAGCGTTTCGCCGAAACCGAGGGCGACGACCAGAAGGACAGGCGCGGACACAGCGCAGGTCCAGGCGATCACGGTTCCGGTCGAGGCGAAGGCGCGCGCCTGCCGCACGGCAAGGATATAGGCCCCGTACCAGACCGCCGTCAGCATGGAGAGCGCATCGCCGGGCAGGCGTTCGGGCGCGATGGTGACATTCGCCGAGGACATCAGCGCCGCCCCGCCAACCGCCAGTCCCGCTGCGATCAGGAAGCGCCGTGTGATGGTTTCTCCGAACAGGAGCCAGGCTCCCAGCACCACGAAGACAGGCTGGAGATTGGCGAGGAAGGTGGCATTGGCCGCTGTCGTGATCTTGATCCCGGCATGCCAGGAGGCGAGATCGCCCGCGAAGAGCAAGCCGGGCAGGACGAGAAAAAGATACCGTTTCCACCCCGAAGGCTGGCCTTCCCGCCGGGGCGGGTCGCGGTCGAACACCATCCAGAGAAGGGCGGCCGGGACGGCCAGCGCCATGCGCCAGAAGCCGATAGCCTGCGGGCCCATCTCCGACAGCTTGACGAGCGGTGCCGCCAGGCCGATCGAGATCGCTCCAGCCAGCAGGACGACGAGGCCCAGCGTCACTGATTTGTCGGACGGTGCGCCCATGCCCCGTGTCCTTCCCTGTTCCTGACCCTGTTAGCGGTGCCGGACAGGAAAGAAAATCACGAAACGTAACTGTCCAGATTCATTCGGCGTTTGAGCGAGTCCGGTGTCTCACCCGCCTCGCGCAATTCGCGCAGCGTCACCGCATGATCCCGTTTGGCAAAGCGTTTGCCCTTGGAGTCGGTCAACAGGCGATGGTGGACATAGTCCGGGACAGGCCAGTCCATCAGCTCCTGCAACAGGCGGTGCAGGTGCGTCGCCTCGAACAAATCCTTGCCCCGGATGATGCGGGTGATGCCCTGAACGGCGTCGTCATGGGTAACGGCGAGGTGATAGCTGGTGCCGACATCCTTGCGTCCCACCACGACATCGCCCAGCCGGTCGGGCCGGACATAGACCTGACCGTGATCGACCGTGCCATCGCCGTGTTCGGTAAAGGTCAGCCGGTCAAAGCGGTCCCCGAGAAGATCGCGGCACCGGTGGATGGAGAGCCGCCAGGCAAAGTGCTCACCACGTGCAAGGCGTTCCGCCTCCTCGTCCGGGCCCATCATCTCGTCGGGACCACAATAGACGACGCCTTCGGGGCCGTCGGGCGCGAGGTGCGGTGCACGGGCGATGTCCGCTGCGATCTCCTTGCGGGTCTTGAAGCAGCGATAGACGAGACCGCGATCAATCAGTGACTGGAGGACGGCGTCGTAATCGGCGAAATGCTCGCTCTGGCGGCGGACCGGCTTCTCCCAGTCGAGGCCGAGCCAGGCGAGGTCTTCGTAAATGGCATCCTCGAATTCGGGGCGGCAGCGCGTGGTGTCGATATCCTCGATCCGCAGGATGAATCGCCCGCCCGCCCGCCGGGCAGATTGCCAGGCGGTCAGCGCCGAAAACGCATGCCCGAGATGCAGATACCCGGTCGGCGAAGGAGCGAAGCGTGTGACGAAATCCATGCAGCGATAAAAATAGCATTTCGGTCCGGCAGGTGAAGAGGGCAGGCGTCACCGGTTGACCCGGCGTACAGGCGCGCTAAGCCTCGGCGCACCGCAGTCAGCCTCAAGGATCAGCAACGTGCAGATGACCCTCGACGGACCCCGCCGCCCGCCGCTCAATGGCGGCAAGCCGCGCAAGCTCGTGGTTTTCCTGCACGGCTATGGCTCGAATGGCGAGGACCTGATCAATCTCGCCGGCCAGTGGGCGCGGGACCTGCCCGACGTCCAGTTCGTTTCGCCCAATGCGCCCCAGCCGGTGCCGGGCCATCCCAGCGGCTATCAGTGGTTCCCCCTGACGCGAATCGATCCGCAGGAGACCGAGCGCGGCGCGCGCATGGCGGCCCCGGTGCTGGACGCGTTTCTCGACGCCGAGCTGAGGCGCTACCAGCTTGCCCCGTCCGATCTCGCGCTGGTCGGCTTCAGCCAGGGCACGATGATGGCGCTGCATACCGGGATGCGCCGCGACCAGCAGATCGCCGGCATTCTTGCCTATTCGGGCGCGCTCGCCGGACGCGAGGCTCTGAAAAACGAAATCCGGTCGAAGCCGCCAGTCTTCCTCATCCATGGCGACCGCGACGATGTGCTGCCACCGGGCTTCATGTTCGATGCGGCGGAAGGGTTGAACGAGGCCGGTGCGAGCGCGCAATGGCATATTTCCGCCGGTATCCCCCACGGCATCGGACCTGACGGGCTGGAGCTGGGCGGCCGTTTTCTCCACAAGGTGTTGTCCGGGCGCTACGCCTGACCGCAATATACGCGTTCCCCCGCGCAACGTCATAGGCCTGTCACGCGAAGCAGAGTATAGATTGGCTGTCGTACCGATCCGGGTTTTCCGGGTCGCCTGCGGCAGGGAGGCGCGTTTTCAGGACGCTGATCGCTCATAGGATTTGCCAGCCGGCTCCGTTCCTGCGGAGGGCCGTGTGATGCAGGTGCTCGACAAGGCTCCCCAAGGCTGGCCCTGTCTCGTCCTGAATGCGGACTACCAGCCGCTCTCCTATTGGCCGCTTTCGACCTGGCCCTGGCAGGAAGCCATCAAGAATGTCTTCCTCGACCGTGTCGACATCGTCTCGAATTACGCCGAGACCGTGCACAGCCCCTCCATCGAGATGCAATTGCCGTCCGTCGTGGCGTTGCGCGAATACGTCGCCCAGAACCGCGCGCCGGCCTTCACGCGCTATAATGTCTGGCTGCGTGATGGCTTCCGCTGTGTCTATTGCGGCGCGGACCGGGTGGACAATCTGACCTTCGACCATGTCATCCCGCGTTCGCGCGGTGGCGGAACCAGCTGGGAAAACATCGTCGCGGCCTGTTCACCCTGCAATCTGAAGAAGGGTGGCCGCACGCCGCGCGAGGCCGGCATGACTGCCGTGCGTCCGCCTGCGCGCCCAACCATGCACCAGTTGCAGGCCCAGGGACGGCGCTTCCCGCCGAAATACCTCCACCAGAGCTGGATGGACTATCTCTACTGGGACGTCGAACTGGACGCCTAGGCGCGGGCTGCGCCCGCAGGCGGCGAGGCGGCCGCCCGCCGTGCCGGAATGGCCCCGAATACCAGTCCGCACATCAGGCCGAGCGCTGCGCTGAGGGAAAAAACCCAGGGCTGGAAGTCGACCGGCCAGTCCCAGGCACTCGACGCGGCAGCCCCGACGCCAATCGCGATGACGCTGCCCAGCGCGCCGCCAAATATCCCGATGATGGCATTCTCGGTCAGGAACTGGACAATGATATTGGTCTGTGTCGCGCCCAGCGTTCGCCGCAACGCCACTTCCCGCCGTCGCTCCGAGGCCGCCGCGGCCACAGCCGCGCCATAGCCGATCAGGCCGGAGATGAGGGCGACCCCGGCGACAACAATCAGCAGGCGGGCGACGAGTGTGCGTTGCTGGCGCAGGCTCCGGAGCGACGCCGTCGGATCGGTATAGATAAAGGGCGAAACCTGCGATAGCGGCACGCCGTAGCGCCGCCGCAATATCCGGTCGGCCTGTCCCTGCGCCCGGTCCAGGAAACGGGCCTCGGTCAATATCAGCGTAATTTGCGTGGCTTCATCGGGGGCCAGAAATTCGTCGCTGGAGAAATACCGGGCGGCGGTCGCGAAAGGCGTGATGATGGCGCTCGAATAGCGCTCGGCGATCCGGTTTTCCGGTTCTCCGAAAACCCCGATGATCCGGCAGGAAATGCCGTTGATGCGGACATTTTCGTGCAAAGCCCCGCCTTCGGGAAAGAGGCGGCTCGCCGCCCCGTCGCCAATGACGCAAATGCGCTGGGCGCTGAGCGTCTCGTCGGTCGTCAGGGGCCGTCCTGCCAGCATCGGGGCGTTCGCCTCGCGCCGGTAGTCGCCTTGGACGCCGTGGACGTCGATCTGCAGGCGCTCGCGTCCCGCAATGGTGTCCGCGGCAAACACGGTACGCCAGGCCGTCACGCTTTCAATCCGGGGAAGGCCGTCGCGCAGCCGTTCGATATCAGACAGGCGCGGCGGGCCGTGGCGATCCTCCACGAAGAAGTTTTCCCGCACGATGATCGCGCGCCCATAGGCCCCGAAGGACATTTGCTCGATCCGGCGCTCGAATCCGCTCAGCACACCCGCAACCAGCGCCACCGTCGCCACCGAGATCGCCAGTGCGACAATTGTTGCCAGCGTCCGGCCGGGACGGCTCGCCAGCCCCCAGGCGGCTTCGGAAAGGGTGTCGCGCGGCGTCATGAGGATTTCTCCCGCACGTCGACAATCTTGCCGCGCTTCAATTCGTAAATGCGGTCAGCGAGGCTGTGCAGGTCGCGGTCGTGCGTCGCCAGGATGATCGCCGCGCCGCGTTCCCGTGCCGCAACGATGCGCCGCGCGATGTCGGAGGCGGTGTCGGCGTCGAGTGCGGCGGTGGGTTCGTCACAGATCAGCAGGTCGGGATCGGCAACCAGCGCGCGGGCCAGTCCGGCGCGCTGACGTTCTCCGCCCGAGAGCTGTCCCGGCGTGTGGTGGATGCGATCCCCCAGCCCGACGGCTTCCAGGGCCGACGTCGCCCGAATCGTGCGCTCGCGGGTCGGTACGCCCCGATACATGAGGGGTAAAGCGGTGTTGTCGACGATAGGCTTACGTTCGATCAGGCCGGCATCCTGGAACAGGAAGCCGATCCGGCCCCGGCGCAGTCGCGCGCGCTCGGCCTCGCTCGCCGCGCTGACATCGGTACCGCCAAAGGAGAGCGTCCCGGATGTAAAGGTTTCCAGCAGGCCAACGATGGACAAAAGGGTCGACTTGCCCGACCCGGAAGGCCCGGTGACCAGGACCAGTTCGCCGGATTTCGCGTCAAAGTCAGCCGAATCGAGCGCGACGATGGCATCGCTCTCCCGGGGATAGATGCGTGTGAGGCCGCGTGCGGAGATCATGGTCGAACTCCCGCGCTACGGTCCCAGCCCGTCATCCAGTCCCATCACGATCAGATCGCCTTCCTCGACATCACCTTCGGCGATTTCGAAGAAGTCGGCGTCCTCGATCCCGATCGCGATTTCACGCCGCTGGGGCCGCCCGGACGAGTCCAGGACGAAGACGCGCGAGCGGTCGCGGGCGATCAGAAGCCCGATCTCGATATTGGCGAGCATGGTCCGCCGCTGTTGCGGACTGTCGAAGCGCGACAGGACACCGCGCGCCTCGGCGGCAGCCACGACATCCTCGGGCAATTCAGGCGCGTAGTCGGACGGGCGGAAATAGAGGCTCTCTACCGGTGCGCGCAGGACGTTGCGGGCATCGTGATGGACGAATTCGACCGAGGCCGTCATGCCCGGCAGCAGGCGTTCTTGCGGATCGCTGGCTTCAATCATCACCGGATAGCTGACAAACCGTCCCGCCCGGCGCGGGGCCCGGCGGACCGGCCCGCTGCGGCCGGTGAAATACTCGCCGGGATAGGCATCCACGGTGAAGCGGACTTCCATGTCTTCGGTAATCCGGCCGACATCGTTCTCGGCGACCCGCGCCTCGATCACGACCTCGTTGAGATTGGCAGCAATGATAAACAGCACTGGTGCGGTCTGGGCCGCGTTGATGACCTGGCCGGCCTCGACGCGCCGTTCCAGGACGAAGCCGTCTATCGGCGCACGGATTTCGGTACGGGACAGGTCGAATTCGGCGTCCGCCACCCGGGCCTCGGCAAGCGTGACCCCGGCGGTGGCGCGCGCGACCGTGGCCTGGGCCGCCTGCACCTGGTAGCGCAAGTCCTCACGCGTCGACGCGGCTCCTGCCCCGCGGCCCGCTAACTCCTCGGCACGCGCCAACTGGGCACGAAGAGATGCAAGATTGGCGCTGGCTGTATCGCGTTCGGCCTCGGCGATGACCAGCTGGGCCCGGCTCTGGTTGAGCGCGGCTTCGAAGGGGGCCGGGTCAATGAGCGCGAGGCGCTGGCCTTCCTCGACCGGCTCGTCGAAATCGACATCCACCGCGGCGATGGAGCCGCTGACCTCGGCCCCGACCTCGACGGCGGCGGCGGCCTGGATCTCGCCTACAGCCGGGACGATGTCGACAATGTCACCGCGCGTGACCTGCATCACCCGCATCCCGTCCCGGATCATGACGCGGCCTTCTTCGGGCGGCGGCGTGCCGGTTCCGTCGCAGGCCGTTGCCAGCAACAGCGCGGCCAGGAGAGGGGTGAGTCGCAGCATCAGGGGAAGGCTGCCTGTTCGCGGGATGAAAAGTCCAGCGCCAATGCCGGATTATGGTTTACTGATCGTCCGTCCCGTCCGCACCGGGAAGCTCGACGCGGATGACCTGAACGTGCCCGGTCTCGGAGTCGATCCGCAACGGGTAGCCATACCGGTCGGAGAGATAGATCGTATTCTGCTTTTCGGCCGTCATGTCGGCGCGCGGACGGCGTCCGGCGACATAGGTCCGTGCCGTGTAGACCAGGTCATAGACGCGGACCGGTTCGTCCGTCCCGTCGACCTCGATCATGTCACAGCGGTTGAAGATGAGCTGCGCCGGTGCGGTTACGGTCCGCGTCCGGTTGTTCATCGACGAGGTTTCGCTCGATTCAAACTCGGCCGTGCTGCCCGGTTCGAGCCCGGCCAGGATTTCTGTGACAGGCTGATCATAGCGGCGGGTGCGGATCGGGTCGCCGGATTCAGTGACGCCTTCGGTGACCGGAAACATGCCGGCATCGGCGCTTTGGGTGCGCGGGGTCGAGGGCGGACGGCTGCCGTCAGAGCTTTCGAACTGGTGCGTATATTCGACCAGGGACCCGTCAACGTCGGAGACCGTGTGCAGGATCCACACAGGGATCGCCTCGCCACGATGCCGGACTTCATAGGTGAAAACGGTACCCACGGGCGGGGCTTCGTAGTCACGAAGGGCTTCACAAGCCACGTCGTCGGCGTGAGCGGAAGCACCCACGCCGACGGCCATGGTCAACGCTGTCAGAAACATACGTTTCAAAAGTCAGACCTTCCCAAACGGCCCCGAAACACAATCAGATGATGTGTTTACTCCGGGAAGCACGCATAGGCACAGCCAAAAGTGCAGCCATTGTAGCAGGCCGCTTCGCCGTCCGGGTCACCGGCCCAGCCATTCGAGCAGTAAAAGGCGCAGGCCCCGACACAACCCGAGCAACCCGCCCAGACGGATGTGCTGAGCATCAGCGCACCAACAATGCCCACAGCAGCACGATAGAGTTTCATGTCATCCCCCTCGACCTTGGTTTGGATGTGTCCAGATGAGGCTATTTTAGGGGAGGCCGTTAAGAAAGGTAAATAGAAAGTTAAAAGCAATTACACATGGTGTAACAGGTCAATGAAAAACCTTAGATTTTTTCCGACAGGCGGATCGCGGCGCGGCACCCCCCACGGATGAGAGCGGAGAGAATCGGGTATCCGGGCGCGTCTTTTGCGCCTTCATGCACGGCGAGATCACGGTGGGCGATCTCCTCTTCCCGGAACTGCGCGAATTGCGACGCCAGGTCCGGCTCGTCCATCGCCGTCAATTCTTCGACCTGGTCACCATAATGGGTCTCGATCACGCTCTCGACGGCTTCGGTACAGGCGTGTGCGGCGCGTTCCCCCATCAGGGCAGTGGTCACGCCGAGCGCGCGCCCGGCCAGCTTCCAGATCGGCATCAGCGCGGTGGGGCGCACCTTGCGGTCCGTCAGGAGCTGATCGAAGGCGTCGAGATGGTGCTGCTCTTCCGCTTCCATGGATTTTAGCTGGCTGGCGATTCGCGCTTTCGAGGCGATGCCGGAGAACACGGCCCGCTGACCTTCATAAATCGCGACGGCCCCGTATTCGCCGGCATGATCGACCCGGATCATTTCTCCGACCCGCTCATCGTCACGGCGTGTCCCGGGCCGGGGAATGGTTCGGCGTTCAACCATGACGTGGCCGGAAGGCCGCGAAGCCCGAGGCAATCGCCAAAAGGGCGGAGAGGATGGCGTTATACCCGGCCATCGAGATGCCCAGTAGCGTCCAGGCCGCTTCATCGCACAGGACAAGCGGCGCGCCAGTGCCGTTCAGCATGGCGTTGATCTCCGCGAGCGAAATGTCGGTATCGCCGGTCGTCGTGCAGGACGCCGGACCGTCCCACCAGCCATACTCGATCCCGGCATGCCAGCCGGCAAAACCAGCCGAGTAGAGAAAGCCGCCAAGCACGATCATGCACGCGATGGGCGCGTATTTGCGCAGCGACGGCACGAAGACCATGCCCAGCCCGGTTACCAGCCCCAGGCCGATAATGGTCCAATGGATATGACGCTGGTCAAAGCAGAGCGCGCAGGGTTCATAACCCAGACCATACTGGAAGAACCAGGCACCGCAGAGGATGAGAAAGGACGCCCCCGCCGCGAGGAAGGGCCACCGGTCCGCCGTGTAAAAACGCGTGATCATGGGTGGGACGATAGGCGGGCGCGCGCGGAAGGGAAAGCGCGCAATGCGCCGCAGCTCAGCCCGCACCGTTCACAAGGCCGCGAACGAAATCCACCATTGCGTAGAGGAGGGCCGGTCCGCCGATGACGAGCAGCAGGATCCAGGCTGTTCCCATCAATAGGCCGAACAGGATCAATATGCCGTCCCGGGTCAGCAGCCCAAGCGAAGCGATGGCGGTCGCGATCCCCGGATTGGTGTTGGTCAGCGGCAGGGGCACCAGCACCGAGGTGCAAAACGCGGCCAGGAAAAACCCGACAACGCGTTCGCCCGAAGCCCCCGAAAGGAAGAGCAGGCGCGGCCGGGCCAGTCGCTCCAGCCAGCCAAACCAGCGCTTGCCCGTGCGGGCCATGCGCTCCAGGCCCGGCTTGTCGATCCGGCGGCCAGCGAAATTGCGCGGCAGCCAGGGTTCGCCCCGGCCCGCCGCCATCTGCGCGGCGAGCGCCAGCATCGGCAGGGCAACGATCTGCGGGATGACGTAGAGGAAGGGGATACAGACCGGCAAAGCCAGCGCGAATAGGATAACGCCGAAAGCCCGCTCGCCGAGCGCATCGGTGAATTCACCCAGCGTCAGGCCGTCGTCCGGCGCATCGCGGGCAATATCCTGCAAGGCCCCGATCAGGCCGCGGTTTTCGGTCGTGCTCATGAGGTTGCTGACCCCGGTAACGAGGCACCAGTAGACAGCTTAATTCTTTCCCAATTGCTAGGGTGTGCCGCCGCTGACATCTGTTGATTTCGGCTCGGGCTTGGGGCAGCTTCCGCGCCCTTGGCCGCAAGGCGAAGCCCCCGTGGCGGAATTGGTAGACGCGACGGATTCAAAATCCGTTTCCTTCGGGAGTGTCCGTTCGAGTCGGACCGGGGGCACCACGGCAGAAATCAGGCAATTTCGCTTGGCAGGACCAAAGCCTGCTCGGCCCATGAGCCGATTAGGCGTCCTAATCGGCTCAAAATCTGGTTGAAATTGAGCCAAATAATGTTGATAATCGGCTCATGACCTACAACTGGCAGCAACACGATTGGCCAGAATTCAAATACCGCACTGACGGAATTGAAGCCGATTTATACACGTTTGCGGAAAAGACCGGCCGCGTAAGCGGGGCGCTGCAAGGACTCCGTGAGGAGGAACAGACCGAATTGGTCGTAGAGTTAATGGTGTCTGAGGCAATCAAGACCTCAGAGATTGAGGGTGAATTTTTCAGCCGGAAAGATGTTCGCTCCTCTATTCGGAACCAGCTGGGACTAAACCCCGCAATCGAAACGGTACGAGACCCTCGGGCGCGTGGTGTCGCGGAGCTCATGGTTCACGTCAGAAATACGTTCTCGGAGCCGCTCAGAGAAGCGGACCTGTTCCAATGGCATGACATGCTGATGGCAGGGGCCAAACGGATCGCTGTGGGAAGGTGGCGAGACCATGCCGAGCCGATGCAGATCGTATCCGGACCGTTTGGCAAGGAGAAGGTTCACTACGAAGCTCCGCCATCAAATGACGTTCCTCGTCAAATGGCCGAATACATAAAATGGTTCAATGATACCGCGCCAGGCGGCACCAATGAGATCAAGCTGGCACCGGTACGCTCGGCGATCGCGCATATCTATTTCGAGAGTATCCATCCGTTCGAGGATGGGAATGGCCGGATTGGTCGGGCCCTGTCCGAGAAGGCGCTCGCCCAAGGGCTCGGCCGCCCGGTCCTGCTCAGCTTGTCCGAAGTCATCGAGCAAAAGCGTCATGACTACTACGAAGCACTCAAAACTGGGCAGCGATCGAACGAGGTGACGGCCTGGGTCGAATATTTCGTTCAGACCATCCTTGAGGCGCAGGAGCGCGCTGAAAGCCTTGTGTCCTTCGTGATCGAGAAGGCGAAGTTCTTCGATCAATATCGCGATGCGCTCAATGAGCGGCAGGCAAAAGTGGTTCGCCGCATGCTCGACGAAGGATTTGACGGTTTTGAAGGCGGTATGAGCGCTCGTAAATATGTGTCTATAACCGGCGCGTCGAAAGCGACTGCCACGCGGGACCTCCAATACCTATCAGAGATCGGTGCATTCCTCCCATCAGGCGGGGGACGCAGCGTTCGCTACCAGCTGAACATACCGCCAATCGGCTAGAAACTCGTTGCCAGGCGATTCAGCATGGCGGTGTTGTCGGCAACAATCAGGCCGCCGCGCGGTCTCCGTCGCCGATATTGAACAGCTTTTTCACAACACCCGTGACCAGCGTCGCCAGTACGGCGACGGCCACGTCGATGGCGATGCGTCCGCCGAACCCGCCGACCGCTTCGGGTGCGCCCATGCTTTCACCGACCGACTCGGCAGCCATTTTGGCGACCGGTTCGCTCTCACCGAAGATGAGGCCCATCAGCCAGCTCTGCGCGGCCGTGTTGAAATCAAGGACCGCGACCAGCATCGGGTGAAGGTCGAGACCGAAGAGGCCGTTCAGCTGGGCCGCGAGCGAGGTCAGCATCGACCAGGTGATGACGGCGAGCGGAATGGCAAGGATGTAGGAGGCGAGGCTATGCCGGACCGGCGCGAAAATCATCGCCAGCGCCGCGGCGGTCATCACGCCATAGCCCACTGTCGCAGCCAGCTGGACCCGCTGGTCGAGCCAGAACCCGCCGAAAATCGCAAGCACGCCGATGGCGGCGAGAAACACGTAGAGCCGGAACATGCCTTCCCCCTTCAAGTCCGCTTTCGCGACGGAAAAAGGTTAACAGACCCGTGTGACCTTGCGAAGACGGATCGCGTGGCGGGGGAAAAGCTGGCAGGCTGAGCCGTATCAGGACGGTCGGGCCGGGCTGGCACGATGTTGACTGAAAGGGTTCTGATGCCGCTGATCGCCTTGTTCGCGGGGTTGTTGTTGGGTCTTCCCGATGCCGGGGACGACCGCGAGTGCCGCGTCATGACCGCGGTCACGACCAATGGTGAAAGGCTCGACGATTTTCTGGGGCAGACGGCGACCCTCCGACAGGCCGGCGAGGTGGAGTATCCGCGCGGGACCTATATCCAGTACGCGTTGAGCGGCGAAGTCCTCCGGCCGCTGACGGCAGAAGGCACGGTTCGCTTCACCGCACCATTCTGCGAAATGTCACCGGGAGAGGGCTCGGCCTGCCTCCTGTACGACGAGACTGACAGCGTCCGGGCCTATTTCAACGAGACGGACAGCATCGAGTACCGGTCCGAGGGGGTTATTCTGTCCTTTGGGTGCCCACCCCGTGACACCGGGGTCACCCCGCGCTAACCCTTCGGGCCAGAGCCTTGGGGAGGGCGGTCAATGACGGAAGCGGAACAGATCGACCGGCAGGCGCGGCGCAAGGCCTACTGGCGGGCCAATCTGCGGCTGATGGCGGTCCTCCTGGCCGTTTGGTTCGCAGTGTCTTTCGGAGCCGGCATCCTCTTTCGCGACGTGCTTGACCAGGTCTCCATCGGCGGCGCACCGCTGGGGTTCTGGTTCGCCCAGCAGGGCGCGATCTATGTCTTCGTTATCCTCATTTTCGTCTATGCCGTGCTGATGGACCGGCTCGAACGTCGCTTCGGCGCGGACGGGGAGGGCTGACGTCATGGATATGAGCCCGACCCTGATCTGGACGGCGGTTTTCGTCTTCTCCAGCTTCGCGCTCTATATCGGCATCGCCGTCTGGGCACGCGCGGCCACGACCGACGATTTCTACGTGGCCGGCCATCACGTCCACCCGGTCTTCAACGGCATGGCGACGGCCGCCGACTGGATGAGCGCGGCGTCTTTCCTGTCGATGGCCGGGATCATCGCGTTCGCCGGCTATGATGGCTCGGTCTATTTGATGGGCTGGACCGGGGGGTATGTGCTGCTGGCGCTCCTGTTGGCACCCTATTTGCGCAAGTTCGGCAAATTCACCGTCCCGGACTTCGTCGGCGACCGCTATTACAGCCAGGCCGCGCGCATCGTCGCGGTGATCTGCGCGCTCTTCATCTCCTTCACCTATATCGCCGGGCAGATGCGCGGCGTCGGCATCGCCTTTTCCAACTTCCTGCAGGTCCCGGTCGAAATCGGCGTGCTGGTCGGGGCGATCGTGGTGCTGTTCTACGCGGTCCTGGGCGGGATGAAGGGCATCACCTATACCCAGGTCGCGCAGTATTGCGTCCTGATCTTCGCTTTCATGGTTCCGGCGATCTTCCTGTCGATCCAGATCACCGGCTCACCCATCCCGCAGCTGGGCTTTGTCGGCAATGCGCAGGACGGAACGCCCCTGTTGCAGAGTCTGGATCGAACGCTCGTCGATCTCGGGTTCCGGCCTTACACGGAAGGTCAGAAATCGACCCTCGACGTGTTTGCGATCACGCTCGCACTGATGGCGGGCACGGCGGGCCTGCCCCACGTCATTATCCGCTTCTTCACCGTCCCCAAGGCGTCCGATGCGCGCAAGTCTGCCGGCTGGGCGCTCCTCTTCATCGCCGTCCTCTACACCACCGCCCCCGCGGTCGCGGTCTTTGCGCGCGCCAACTTCATCGACACCGTCAATGAGAGCGAATATTCGGTCGAGGTCGCGCGCGGCGAGGCGGAAGCCACAGGCGAGAACGCCACACCGCAATGGTTCTACAACTGGGAGCGGACCGGGCTTCTCGGCTTCACCGACCACAATGACGACGGACGAATTCAGTACCGGGCAGACGAGGCCGAGAACGAAGTCACAACGCTCGACCGGGACATTTTCGTGCTGGCCAACCCGGAGATTGGCCGCCTCCCGGCCTGGGTGATCGGGCTCGTCGTGGCAGGCGGGCTGGCCGCAGCCCTCTCGACAGCGGCCGGGCTTCTCATGGTGATCTCCTCGGCGGTATCACACGACCTCTGCCGGAAAGTCCTCTTCACTGGCATGAGTGACCGACAGGAATTGCTGGTCGCGCGACTGGCCGCCGTGGGTGCGGTGCTGATTGCGATCTATGCCGGGATCAATCCGCCGGGCTTTGTCGCCGCCGTGGTCGCCTTCGCCTTCGGCCTCGCCGCCGCGAGCTTCTTCCCGGCGATATTGCTCGGGATTTTCTGGAAGCGGATGAACAAGGCCGGGGCGATTGCCGGCATGCTAACGGGTCTCATTTTTACCGCCGCCTATATCGTCCATTTCAAGATCGGCTTCTCGCCCGTCGTCATCGGCGTGTGCGCGCTCTTGGTCGTAATTGCCGCCGGCCTCATCCATTTCGGCACAAGACGCGCCTCAGGACCGGGCATGCCCGTGCCGCTGATCGTGGCGGGGCTGGCCATTCCGGTCGCGCTGGCGGGTCTGTTCGGCCTCACCCCCGGCTTTGCCGCCGGGACGGAGGCCGGGTGGTGGCTGGGCATTTCGCCTGAAGGGATCGGCACGCTGGGCATGGCGATCAGCTTTGCTGTCTCCGTCGTTACCGCGCTGGCGACCGCGCCGCCCCCGGCTGAAGTTCAGGAGATGATTGAGGACATCCGCCTGCCATCGGCGTGACGCCTCCCTGAAACACTGTGTTGTGAACAGTGTTCACCTTTCTCAGCGCTCTTGCTTGACCGGTCCGCGCCGCCTCGTATCGTCAGTCTGCGCAAACCATAGGCAGCAGGCGATCCATCATGGGCTTTTTCGGCGATCTGAAACGCGAGTTTTTCACGCTGAAGGAGCTCTTGCGCGTCACCCGCGAAGTCGGCTGGATCAAGCCGGACTCGCAAAAGCTGACACCGGATCATCTCGAAGAGATCGTCGATGCGCACCTGGAACTGCCAGCCTTCATCACCGATGACCGTACGATCAGCTATGCCGAATATGACGCCTATGCCAACCAGGTCGCCCACTGGGCGCTGGAGCAGGGTCTCAAACCCGGCGATGTCGTCGCCGTCTTCCTGACCAATCGTTGGGAATATGTGCCGATCTGGGTGGGGCTGTCGAAAATCGGTGTCGTCGCGGCGCTTCTGAACAACCAGATCACTGGCAATTCGCTGGCCCATTGCCTCAATATTTCCGGCGCGAACGTGGCCATCATCGATGGCGAGCTGACCGAGGCCTATGCCAGCGCGTGCGACCTGATTGATTGCGAGATGGCCCCGCACGTCATGGACGGTGCCGCCGGATCTGGCGAGCGCGATTTCGACACCGAGGTCGCGGCGCAGCCCTCCGAACGGCCTTCGCGCGAGCACCGCGCGGGGATTACGGCAAAAGAGCCCTGCCTGAAAATGTACACGTCGGGTACGACCGGCCTGCCCAAGGCCGCGATCATCGCCCACACGCGGACGATGTACTACCTCAACATCTTCGCCTCCGGAGCCAATGCCGGCCCGGGTGACCGGATGATGATGGTGCTCCCGCTCTATCACTCGACCGGGGGGCTGTGCGGTGTCGGCTTCGGCATTTCGAGAGGCGGCGCGGTCATCGTCCGCAAGAAATTCTCGGCTTCTGCCTTCTGGGACGAATGCGTGACGTTCGAGGCGACGTTGTTCATGTATGTCGGCGAGCTCTGCCGCTTCCTGCTCGCCGCGCCGGAAACGCCCAACGAGACGCGCCATTCCATCCGCTGCATGATCGGCAATGGTCTTCGCCCCGATGTCTGGGAGCGTTTCGTGGACCGGTTCAAAATGCCGCGCGTGATGGAATTCTACGGTGCGACCGAGGGCAATGTCGGCCTCGTCAATCTCGACTCCAGGCCCGGCGCGATCGGGCGGATTCCGCCCTGGCTCAAATGGCGCTTCAATGTCGAGCTGGTCGCTTTCGATCTGGAAAAGGAAGTCCCGATCCGCGATGCCGACGGACGTTGCCGCAGGACCGAACCCGGCGAGGTCGGCGAGGCGGTCGGCCGGATTGACCCCGACGACACCCGCTTCCGTTTCGACGGCTATCAGAACAAGGCCGAGAACGAGAAGAAAATCCTGCGTGATGTCTTCAAGCCGGGCGATGCCTGGTTCCGGACCGGCGATCTGATGAAGCGCGACAAGGACGGCTATTTCTATTTCATCGACCGGATTGGCGACACCTTCCGCTGGAAGTCGGAAAATGTCTCGACCAACGAGGTCGCCGAGGCGCTCGGCCATTATCCCGGCGTTCAGCAGGCCAATGTCTATGGCGTGCCGGTGCCCGGCCATAACGGCAAGGCCGGCATGGCCGCACTGGTGGTCGGCGAGGGTTTCGATCTCGACGGTCTGCAGAGCCATGTTGCTGAAGCGCTGCCCGGCTACGCCCGCCCGCTTTTCTACCGGATCCAGACGCAGACCGACACGACCGGGACGTTCAAATTCCGCAAGCTGGACCTGGTGCGCGACGGTTTCGACCCGGCGAACATTTCCGACCCGCTCTGGTTTGCCGAACCGGAGGGCTCTATGCGTCCGCTGGACCGGGAGGTGCATGACGCCCTCGTTTCCGGCACTATCCGGGTATGACCGACATCACGCCTGACCGCATTCTGACATTCTGGTTCGAGGACACGCCCCGCAAGAACCATTTCGTCTCGACGCCTGCCTTCGATGCGAAAGTGCGCCGCCTGTTCGCCGCGGCCATCGAGCGCGAAGCGCGCCGTTGCGGCGAGGAGGGTCACCCTTGGCTCGGCGATGCCGACGAGGCACTGGCACTGATCATCCTGTTTGACCAGTTCACCCGCAATGTCTGGCGCGGATCGGGCAAGGCCTTCGCCTTCGATCCGCTGGCGCGCAAGGCAGCCGAGGCGATGATCGCGGCCGGGTTTGACTGGGCTGTGCACGAGGACCGGCGCGCCTTCGTCTACATGCCTTTCATGCATTCGGAGGACCTGGCCGATCAGGACCGCTGTATCGCGCTCTGCGCCGAGCGTCTGCCGGACGGCAACAACACGGTCGAGCACGCCCGCAAGCATCGCGAGGTGATCGCGCAGTTCCGCCGTTTCCCTTACCGCAATGATGCGCTGGGCCGGGTCTCAACCCCGGCGGAACGCAATTATCTGCGTTCGGGCGGCTATGCACCCGGTTCAAAAGGCCCGGCAAATTCGTCCTGACGGCAAGCCCGGCTGGGGGTGCCGATAACGATGATTAGGAAAAGCGAATATTTTCAAAGCCTTGGTGTGGGCTGGGGCTGGCATCGCCATTGCGTGAGACCCGGCAACACGCCGCTTTCCGGCTCTCACAGAGGACACGCTTTCATGCAGACCCAGACCCGCATCACGCCCGAAGATATCCGCCAGATCGCCTTCACCCTGGTGGACCGGCACGGCGTCAAGGCGCTGGGCTATGCCGATCAGGCGGTGGGCGAGATGGAAGAACTGGGCGACGCCCCGCGCGCCGACGCCTGGCGGGCGCTCAAATCCGTCGTCGAGGACGCGCTGGCCGGCCGGATTGGCCGCGATGGCGGGATAACGCTGCACTGACGACCCAGGCACATGGCCATCCCGGCGATCATTGTCATCGAAACCAGCATTATCGACCTTGAGGTCGATGCAATCGTCAACGCTGCAAACCGCAGCCTGCTCGGCGGTGGCGGGGTTGACGGTGTCATTCATCGTGCCGCTGGCCCCGGCCTTCTGGAAGAGTGCCGGACACTTGGCGGATGCGAAACGGGTGACGCCAAGATAACAGCGGCCTATCAGCTCAAGTCCAGGCACATCATTCACACGGTTGGTCCTATCTGGCAGGGCGGAGACAATGACGAAGCGGCGCTGCTCGCGTCGTGTTATCGCAACTCACTTTTCCTAGCGGACAACCATTCATGCCGGTCGATTGCTTTCCCGGCAATTTCGACGGGCGCGTATTCTTTTCCAATCGACGAGGCGGCCGAGGTGGCAGTCATGGCGGTGCGAAACACATTGCCGGACCTGAAAGTCATTCAGGACATCTATTTCGCCTGTATGGGCCGTCGCGCTTTGGGAGCATTCCGTAGGGCGCTTGAAAAACAGTAAGTTAGATTGAGGTATAACGCTGTACTGACGATACTGGCTCTTCCCAACAAGACCCCTCTCCCCGACCCTCTCCCTGGAGGGAGAGTGAGTAAGGTCGCGCTTCTTAACCCTCTTCCTTGAGGGAGAGAGTGGCCCGCAGGGCCGGGTGAGGGGGAAACGGCTAAACGGACCTTGCCCACGCCATAATTCACGCCTACCTGCGCCTTCATGAGCACCGGCGATCCCTTCGATATTTTCGCGCGCTTCGGCGTCACATCTCCCCTGACCCCGGGGCAGAATGTGGCCAATGGCCGCGCGGCGTTCCGTCGTGTGACCCGGCTGGTCGAGGAGACTCCGCCGCCCGTCGCCGAAGTCCGCGATCTTGAGGTCCCGGGCGCAGACGGACCGCGCAAGGCCCGGCTTTACGTCCCGAACGATGCGCCGGAGACCGGTCCGCTCATCCTTTTCCTGCATGGCGGCGGCTATGCCTTCTGCGATCTCGACACCCATGACGGTGTGTGCCGGCGCATTGCCGCGCGGGCCTGTGTGCGTGTGCTCTCGCTCGACTACCGGCTGGCACCCGAACACCCGTTCCCGGCGGCCTATGAGGACGCGGAAGCAGCGTTTGACTGGCTGGCAGGCGAGGGGGCTGCAGAAGTCGGGGCCGATCCGGTGCGGCTCGGCGTGGCGGGCGATTCCGCAGGGGGTGGGCTGGCGGCGGCGCTCGCCCAGCACCGGCGCGAAGCCATTCGCCATCAATTCCTGATCTATCCCCTCCTTCAGGTCGTCGAGACCCGCAAGGCGAAACAGAAATTGCTCGAAGGCCATATCCTGTCCGCCGGCGTGCTCGACTGGATCCGCGATACCTATGTGCCGATGCGGGAACAGCGTCACGATCCGCGCGTTTCGCCGCTGTTGGCCAATGACCTCGCCGGGTGCCCGGAGACCTTCCTCGCCAGCGCGGAGCTGGATCCGCTGACCGATGACGGCCGCGTCTATGCCGACAAGCTCGAGGCGAGCGGGGTGACCGTGACCCGAGACCTCGCGCGCGGCCTGCCGCACGGTTTCTACAATGGCACGCGGGTTCTCCCCGGCTCTGAAAAGGCGTTCGACCGGGCGGCGACCGCGGTCGGCGCAGCGCTGAAGAGGTAGACGGCACCTCCTCGCGTCATCACCCGACTTGTTCGGGTGATCTCCATAAAGATGCCCCGGACTCCCGCCGGGCGGGACCGGGGCATGACGCGGCTTAACTGACCGTCGGGCGAGGATAGCTGGACGGATGGCCGCAAACCCAATAGCTCCGAAGCGATGACCATGCACCTCACCCTCGATCCCGCCTATCCCGCGCTCGGCGGCGATTTCTTCGACACCGTCGATCCGGCGGATTTCCCGAAGGCGCAGTTGCGTTTCTGGAATACGCGTTGGGCGCAAGCGGTGGGGCTGGGTGATCTCACCGACGCGGGAAGGGAAGCCCATTTCGCCCGCTTCGAGCCCTTGCCCGGCTGGCATGAGCCACCGCTGGCGCTGCGCTATCACGGGCATCAATTCCGCCAGTACAACCCGCAGATCGGCGACGGGCGCGGCTTCCTCTTTGCCCAGCTGCGCGACGGCAAGAACCGCCTGCTCGATCTTGGTACCAAGGGGTCGGGGCAGACGCCGTATTCGCGCACGGCCGATGGCCGCCTGACGCTGAAAGGTGCGGTGCGGGAAATCCTGGCGACCGAAATGCTCGAGGCGCTGGGCGTCTATACCTCCAAGACGTTTGCCGTGTTCGAGACCGGCGAGGCGCTGCACCGCCATGATGAGCCATCACCCGCGCGCGGGGCGGTGCTGACGCGGCTCCAGCATTCCCATCTGCGCTTCGGCATGTTCCAGCGCGCGGCTTACGAGCAGAAGCCGGAGAATGTCGCCGCGCTCGCCGACTATGCGATCACGCATTTCTACCCGGAACTCGATGCCCGCGAGGGCGAGGACAGGGTCGCGGGTCTGCTGGAAGCCATCGCCCGGTCAAGCGCGCGGCTGACCGGCGAGTGGATGGCCGCAGGCTTTGTTCACGGCGTCCTCAACACCGACAATCTCAACGTCACGGGCGAGAGTTTCGATTACGGCCCCTGGCGTTTCCTGCCGTATTACGAGCCGGGCTTCACCGCCGCCTATTTCGACGAGACGGGGCTTTATGCCTATGCCCGCCAGCCCGAAGCCGTGTTCTGGGCGCTGCAACAACTGGCTGGTGCACTGTCGCTGATCTGCGGCGAGGAGGCGCTTATCGCGGCGCTCAACGCCTTCCCGCCCGCCTATCGCACCGAATTCCAGTCCGCTTTCCTGCGGCGGCTGGGCGTGGAGCAACAGGATGCCGACAGCGACGAGGCACTGGTCCGCTCGGCTCTGACCTTCCTGCGCGAGAGCCAGGCCCCGTGGGAAGCCTTCTTCTTCGACCATTTCTGCGGGCGCGAACCGCAGGAACGCGACGTCTATACCGGTGAGGTCTATCAGGCCTTCACCGACGCGCTTGCGGATTACGACCCCGTTCGGCCTGAACGCCTCGACCATGCCTATTTCAAGCGCGAAACGCCCGTACACATGACAATCGAGACGATGGAAGCCGCCTGGGCTCCGGTCCATGAGACGGACGACTGGAGCGCGCTTCACGCCCTGCTTGACGACATCGCCGAAGCGCGCGCGGGATATGATCTTGGACGAGACCGAACAGGCTTCCTCACCGGGGACAAGGCATGAGCGATCTGGAGTTTCTGCGCGCGACAACACTCGGTTTCGATGGGCTGGTCCATGCCTTCACCACGCGCGCGGGCGGGGTCAGCGAAGGCCCGTATGACAGCCTCAATCTTTCCTGGAAGGAGGGGGACAACAAGGCCCATGTCGAGGAGAACCGCGCCCGCGTCACCGCCGCGCTGGGGCTCGACAAGCTCGTCTTCGCCAACCAGGTCCACGGCAAGACGGTCCACCGCGTCGATGCCGCACCGGTTGGCGTCTGGTCGGTGGGTGAGGGCGATGCGCTGATGACCGATGTGCCGGGGCTCGGCCTTGTCGCGCAGACCGCCGATTGCACGCCTATCTTGCTCTTCGATCCCGACACCCGGGCTTGCGCGGCCATCCATTCGGGCTGGCGCGGCACGGTCCAGAACATTGCCGGAGAAACCATCGACGCCTTGGGCCGGGACTACGGCTCGCGGCCTGAAAGCCTCCGTGCCGCCATCGGCCCGGCCATCACGCCGGAGAATTACCGCGTCGGCCCGGAAGTGCTGGGTGAGTTCGAGACGATGTTCGGCACGCTCGACGGGCTGGCCGGTCCGCGCGACGGCGAAGGCGGGGCCGGGCTCGACGTCTCGGAAGCCTGCCGCCGCCAGCTCATTGCCGCCGGCATCCCGGAAACGCAGATCGAGCGCATCGCCGCCTGCACCTTCTCCGACCCGCGCTTCTTCTCCTCGCGCCGCGCCAGGGGCGGCCAGTTCGGCGGTCAGGGCGGGATTATCGGGCTTCGCCCCTAGATCATCCGGCCGCCATTCATCTCCAGGATCATGCGGCGCAGCTTGCGCATGCCGCCGAGCCAGCGGTCGCGGTCGCCCGCCTTGCGCGCGAAATGTTCACCGACGACCGGATGGGTGAGGATGAGGAAGCGGTTTTCCGCCACCGCGTCGAGAATCGTCGCTGCCGCCTCGTCCGCCGTGATCATGCCGTCGACCGCGGTCATCGCCTCGGGCAAATCCTTGGTCATGTCGGTCTTGACGTATTGCGGGCAGATGGCGTGCGCCTGGATGCCTTCATGCCCGTGGCTGATCGCGATGCTCTCGGCAAAGGAAATGGCCGCGGCCTTGGTGGCCGAATAGGCCGCATCGCCGATCTGGGCGAGCAGGCCCGCCGCAGAGGCGGTGATCACGAAGGCCCCTGACCCGCGCGCGGCCATGCCGGGCAGGACGTGGCGCGCCGCATAGACGCTCGCCATCACGTTGATCTGCCAGTCTTTTTTCCAGTTGGCATTGGGAGCCGAAGCCGCGCCGCCGACCGGGCCATCGGTATAGCCGACCCCGGCATTGGAGAAGTAGAGATCGACCGGGCCCATCTTGCGTTCGACTTCGGTGATGAAGACCGCGATCTCGCCCTCGTCAGCGACATTGACGCGCTTGCCGATCCCGCCACAGCTTTCCGCGACCTTCGCCGCGCGCGCGCCGTCGAGATCACAGACCGCGACGCGGCAGCCGCGCTGGTGCAGACCGCGCGCGATCGCCGCGCCGATCCCGCCCGCCCCACCTGTGACGATGGCAATCTTGCCGTTGAAGTCCATGAACCTTCTCCCCAACCGGTCGTTCGTGTCGAACGGTGGACCGGATGGGCGTTCAAGACAATCGCTGGATCGGGTCAGTCGCCAATCAGCGTCAGCGTCGTCTCGCGGCTGAATTCGGTGGGATAACCGGGCACACAGTCGAAATCGGCTGGGCAATCGCTCGTGACGCGGACAGTTAGGACCTGGCGCAATTCGCCAGCGAGGATGCGGCCTGTCGCCCGGTCCAGCGTGACATAGATGGTGTTGACCTCTCGCCCGGTCAGGACATTGACCCGGCCTTCGGTCTCGCCCGGCGAAACGAAGAAGACATTGTCCGGCGTAGTGCCGGTGACGTGGCCCTCGAACGCCTCGCCCGGCATGGCGATACAGGCCTCGTCCGGCGGACCGAGGATCACCCGGTAGAGCTCCGTCTCGTCAGTGAGGCGGGTGAGCTGGACATTGGCGCTCAGGCAGTTCCCGCCGCGTGATTGCCCGTCGAGGCTCGCCCATTCCCGGCTATGCGCTTCGCCGTTTTCGTAGCTGGCGTAGACCTCACTGATCCGGTGCGCGCCGAAAGCCGGATGCGCGGCGCGGTAGAGGTTCTGGATGTCGCCGAGCGCGCCCGCAAGGTCCGCCGGAATCTGCAAGGGGAAGGGCACGCCGCCCATTTCCTCCAGCGACACCACCCAGGGTTCGAGCCTTGCCGCCGCTTCGGTAAGATCCGTCACCGCTCCGTCGGCCCCGGTCCTAGCAAAATCCGTAATCGTGATCGTCTCGATACCGACACCGGGGCCGGCGCTGATGTCGTGCCGGGTCACGGCGCGCTCGGCGTAGAGCAGATCGCCTTCGCCCATCGTCACGCGGCTCTCGATCACATAGCCAAAGCTCTCGCCAGCCTCGTAGCGTGTCGTCACGGTCTGGGCGAATGCCGGAGTGGCCGAAACAAGGACGACGGCAAGAACGGCTAAGGTCAGACGAGGGTGCATGGTGAACTCCGGAGTGTGCCTGCCAAAGCTAGCATGGTGCACACACGTCCACTCAAGTCTCTCTGAAAATGACGCCGCCAAGACGCGGCCAGAACCGACCTGTCCGGGTGCAATAGGCTGGATAGCTGTCTGGAAACCAGTTCGCCATCAACGCTTCCTCGCGCCCAATCAGACGGTGTGCCGCCAGGTACGCCAGGACAAGCGCGACGGCATAGGCCGGGTGCGAAAGGGCGATGATCAGGCCGGGTCCGAACAGGGACAGGCATGCTGCATAAAGCGGATGGCGGACAAGGCGGAAAGGGCCGCGTGTCACCAACTCGGTGCCGCGATGCTCGGGCCTCAGTGTCCAGACGCTCCAGCCGATGAGTCCAAGCGCCAGCATCGTTCCCGAAGCGAGCGCTGTGGCCCGCAACATCAACGGGAGGTCCAGGCTCAGCACGGGCGTCAGCCGCGCGGTGACCCAGCCGGCCAGCAGACAGAGCGCTGCCGCTGCGGCGATGGCCGGGCCGGACCCGAAAATTCGGTCGTAGAACCGCTTAGCGGACGGCATCGCCCACGCTTTCGGCCAAGGCAGGCACTGCGCGCATCTCGCCCAGCGCCTGCCGGATGATTTGAACCGCGGACCAGCAGAACAGACCGGCCATCAACGCGGCCACCGCCAGATCGGGCCAGGCGGTCCCGGTCAACGCAACCAGCCCGGCTGCGCCGAGCACGGCGACATTGCCGATCGCGTCATTGCGGCTGCACACCCAGACAGACCGCACATTGGAATCACCGTCGCGGAATCGCATCAGAACGACGACACTGACGAGATTGGCCGCGAGCGCCAGAAAGCCGACGATTCCCATGACCGGCGCACTCGGTTGGTTCAGAACCAGCACCTGCCAGAGTGTCGTTCCGAAGACGAACAGGCCCATCGCCGCCAGTCCCAGCCCCTTGAGTAGCGCTGCCGAGGCGCGAACCCGTATCGAGTGGCCAATGACGAACAGGCTGATGGCGTAGGTGACCGTATCGCCGAGGAAATCCAGTGCGTCGGCCTTCAAGGCCTGCGAACCCGCCATCGCTCCGGCGGCCATTTCCACACCGAACATCACCGCGTTGATCGCGATGACGATCCACAATGCGCGGCGGAAATCGGCGGAAACGCCGTTGAATTTCGGCTGTTGGCTGCAGCAGGAGCCTGCCATTCGGATTGCCCTCCGGGTCTTGCGTGAAGCCGTCTGACTCCTCACATACGATCTACAGCCGCTATAGATTCAAGGGGTTTTTCAGGTGACGAACTCATTGGCGATCGGGGACTTGTCACGCCGTACTGGCGTCAAGGTCACAACCATCCGCTATTATGAGCACAACGGCTTGATGCCGGAGCCGGCCCGCGCGGCCAGTGGTCACCGCCGCTATGACGGAGCCGCTCTGGAGCGGCTCTCCTTTATCCGCCAGGCCCGCGAGTTGGGTTTCGAACTTTCGGCGATCCGCGAATTGCTGGATTTGGCGGCCGATCCCGACAGGCCTTGCTCGGCCGCTGACAGTATTGCCAAACGCCATGTCGCAGCCATTTCCGAGCGGATCGCGCGCCTGACGGCACTTCGGGCGGAATTGCAGCGCGTGGTCGAAACATGCGGCAGCGGGACGGTCGGCGATTGCCGGGTCCTGCAGTCCATCGCGGATCGCGCGGAAGCGACGACCTGAAAGCCGGTTTGATGAACTGGCGTCCCCGACAGGATTCGAACCTGTGACCCCCAGATTAGGAATCTGGTGCTCTATCCTGCTGAGCTACGGGGACGCGTTGTAGAGACTTCTGATAACGACAAAGGACAATCATACAAGTTTTTGAGCGGGCCCGCACGATCACAGTCAGGGCCTGGGACCGCGCAACACCTCCGCTTCGCCGCACCAGAAACCTGTCGCGCGGGAATGGGTAGAGTGATAGGATTTGCCGACTGGTACTCGTAAACGCCTTGCAGCATTCCAAAATCGCTTGCCCGGAGGGTGTGCAATGAAGCCGAAGATCGAGCCCATCGGTGAACCGCACACCGAGCTGTCTGCGCGCAGCCGCACCTATGACTCGCTCTTCGAACACAGTCTTGATTGCGTAAAGCTGGTGGCGGGCGATGGCCGGTTGTTGCGCATCAATCAGTGCGGCTGCGACAGCCTGGAAGTCTGCGCTCCCGAAAACGCGATCGGCCAGTCCTATTTCGAATTCTGGTCGGGTGTGGATGCCGAAACCGCCCGCGCCGCTGCCCGGCAGGCTGATGAGGCAGGATCCGGCCGCTTCACGGGCCGGTATCACAGCCCGTCCGGCCGTCTGTCTGTCTGGGACGAGATGCTGACATCCATCCGGTCCGATGACGGAAGCCGTCTCGGCTATCTCATCATCTCCCGCGACATCACCGAGATCACGGTCCGGCTGGAGCAGCAACGGGCACTGGCCGAGCTCGGTTCAATCGCGCTGTCCGAAGAGTCCTTTGACAACTTTCTTCAGACCCTTACGGAGGTTCTGGCGCGGATTCTCCACTGCCCCATGACCAAGGTTCTGCAATTCGCCGACGAGGCGGACCTGCTCAATCTGCGGGCCGGCGTCGGGTGGCGGGACGGGCTGGTTGGCAAGGCCAGGGTCGGCATCGACCAGGACTCCCAGGCCGGATACACGCTGAACGCCAATGAGCCTGTCCTGGTCAGCGACCTGACTACGGAGACGCGGTTTTCAGGCCCGCTCCTGCTGCGCCAGCACAATGTCAAAAGCGGAATGTCCGTTGTCATCGCGGGCAATACGAGCCGCCCGTTCGGCGTTCTGGGCGTGCATTCTGACAAATCCCGCACTTTCTCCGCTGCCGATGCCACCTTCCTGCAATCGGTCGCCAATATCATTTCCTCCCGCTGGCGGCAGGATTGTGCGGACCGGAACCAGAAAACCCTGCTGCGAGAGCTGGCGCATCGGGCCGGCAATCTGTTGCAGGTTGCCGACTCGATCTTCCGCCATACGATCGACAGCACCCCCGAACTCGACAAGGCGAAGGAAAAGTACTCACTCCGACTGGGCGGCATGGCACGGTCCTGCTCGCTGATTGCCCGCGGCGGGTGGGAACAGGTCAGCCTGCGGGAGCTGGCCGAAGAAACCCTCAAACCGTTCGAAGGCCGGATCGCTCTGTCTGGCCGCGATATTGTCGTCGGGGGCGAACTCGCATTCGACCTGGGTCTGGTCTGGCATGAACTTGCCACCAACTCGGCGAAATACGGCTCGTTGAGCCAGAGCGAAGGCGTCGTCGATCTGAGCTGGAGTATATCCCGCACGGACGGCAAGGTGGTTCTGGAAATCTGCTGGTCTGATCAGGCCTCCCCTGGGGATCGTCCCGCGGCCGTCGTCAGCAGTGGTTTTGGCAATGTTCTGATTGAACAACTCGTCACATTCAAACATGGCGGCACCGTGAGCGTTGAAACCGGCGACGGCTATCGCTGTATACTGAAAGTGCCGTTGGCATAGCGTTATGGCGCGGTGGTTTCCGCCCCGCCGGTCACGACCCGAAGCCTGTTTCACCCGAAGCCGCGCCCGGCCTTAGCTGCCCGGCCGGCCGTGGCAGTGCGGCGGGAACTTTCAGGCCCGTCGCGCCGTTAACCCTTCTGAATCAGGCATCGCACTAGACTGCCGTGCAGAAGGAAGGGTTGCACCATGCATAATCCCCGCAACGAACCGATGGCCGGAACGGTCTCCCTTCTCATGGTCGCCGGGATTTTCGCTGTCTGCGCCTGGCTGTTGATCTAGCGCCGCTGTCTTCTACGCCGGGTCCCGGGGCTTTTTCCGAAATAGACGCCCGAAAACAGACGCCGCGCAGTCCGCGAGTCTGCTAGACAGCGGGCATGCTGTTCGCCCTTCCCCATGACGACATTCTGTATGACGCGCTCCTGCGCCGCGATCCCACCTATGACGGTCGCGTCTTCGTCGGCGTTACGTCCACCGGGATTTTCTGCCGCCTGACCTGCCCGGCCCGCAAGCCGAAGCGCGAGAATTGCCGATTCTACGAGTCTGTCGCCACTGCGCTGGAAGCAGGCTTCCGCCCCTGCAAGCGCTGTCATCCGCTTGCCCCGGCCGCCGGGTCAGATCCAGCTGTCACCGATTTGCTCGGTGCGCTTGGGGCCGACCCCACCCGCCGCTGGAGCGAAAGCGATATCGCCGCACGCGGGCACGACCCGTCCACAGTCCGGCGCGCCTTCCGGCGTCATTTCGGCATGACCTTCCTGGAGCTCGCCCGCCTGTCGCGGGTCAAATCAGGCCTGAAGGCCATCGGCGACGGGGCCAAGGTGGTCGAGGCCCAGTTCGAGGCCGGTTATGAATCCGCCAGCGCTTTCCGCGCCGCCTTCGCACGGCTGCTCGGCGAGGCGCCGGCCGCCTTCACCGGCAGGGAGGCCCTGAAGGCCGATGTCATCAACACGCCGCTGGGTCCGATGCTGGCGGTCTGCGATGCGGACCGGCTCCACCTGCTCGAATTTGCCGAACGCAAGGCACTCAAAGGTGAGCTGGCGCGCCTGCGCAAGGCTGTGGATGGCGATCTGGGTATTGGCCGCACAGGCGTGACAGACAGGATCGAGGCCGAACTGGTCCGCTTTTTCGCCGGGGAAGGCGCGGACTTCCAAACACCGCTCGCCCTGCATGGCACGGATTTTACCCGCCGGGTCTGGACCGAACTCATGACCATCCCGGCCGGTGCAACGCGCAGCTATGGCGAGATTGCTGCCGCGATCGGTCAACCGACCGCGACGCGCGCTGTCGCGCGGGCCAATGGGGCCAACCAGATCGCCATTGTCATTCCGTGCCATCGCGTCATCGGTGCGGACGGAACGCTGACCGGCTATGGCGGCGGGCTGTGGCGCAAGCAGACCCTGATTGACCTCGAACGCCGCTATGCTGGCGCAACCTCAGAAAGGCGTGCCGCGTCATGACCCAGGCCGAAAAAGCCCAGCGTTTCGCTGACCTCCACCGCACGGGCGACCCGCTTGTTCTTTACAATATCTGGGATGCCGGCAGCGCCCGCGCGGCGGTATCCGCCGGTGCACCGGCCGTTGCGACAGGCAGTTGGTCAGTTGCCGCCGCGCAAGGGTTTCAGGATGGCGAGCACATCCCGCTCGATCTCCTCCTGACCATCGCGGAGCGGATCGCCGCGAACGTTGATGTACCGGTCAGTATTGATTTCGAGGGCGGGTATACCGCCGAACCGGACAGGCTCGCTGCAAACGTCACGCGCCTGATCGCGACCGGAGCGGTCGGCATCAATTTCGAGGACAGGATCGTGGCGGGAGAGGGGCTTTTCTCCACCAAGGTACAGGCCGCCCGCATCGCCGCGATCCGCCAAGCGGCGGACGCTGCAGGCATTCCGCTTTTCATCAACGCGCGAACCGACCACTTCCTGGCTGAACCCGACCGGTCGAAACACGCTGCGCTTCTGTCTGACGCGCTGGACCGCGCCGCAGCCTATGCCGAGGCGGGCGCGAGCGGCTTCTTTGTACCGGGCCTCACCCATCCGGACCTGATCGCGGATGTCTGTGAAACAGTGTCCCTGCCGGTCAATGTCATGGCGTTGGATGGCATGCCGGACCGGGCCGGTCTCGCCGGTCTGGGCGTTGCCCGGATCAGTCACGGACCCGGCCCCTACCGGACAGCAATGAAAACGCTGGAAGACCGGTGCCAGGAAGCGATGGCCAGGTCACTACTCTGACCGCGTCACGCGCCAGATGATGTTGCCGACATCGTCTGCCACCAGAAGCGCGCCGGTCCGGTCGAACTCCACGCCGACAGGCCGTCCGAGCGCATTCCCGTCCTCGTCGAGGAAGCCGGTCAGCACATCGATCGGCCCGCCCGTCGGTTCGCCACCCGCAAACGGGATATAGATCACCTTGTAGCCGCTGTGCGGCACGCGATTCCACGAGCCGTGCTGGCCGATGAAGACGCCGCTCTGCCAGCGTGGCCCAAGCCCGGACTGATCGGCGAAGACGAGACCCAGCGAGGCTGTGTGCGCGCCGAGCGCATAGTCGGGCACCATGGCGCGTTCCACCATGTCGGGCCGCGCCGGTTCGACGCGGGTATCGACACGGGTCCCGAAATAGCTCCACGGCCAGCCATAGAAATCACCGGCTTCGACCGAGGTCATGTAGTCGGGGACCAGATCGCTGCCGAGCTCGTCGCGCTCATTGACGGCGGTCCACAGAATGCCGCTCTCCGGTTCCCAGTCCATGCCGACGGGGTTCCTGAGGCCCGAGGCGAAGATACGGTGCTCGCCCGTCGCCCGGTCGATCTCCCAGATCGCGGCTCGCCCCTCTTCAGCCTCAAGACCGTTCTCGGCGATATTCGAGTTCGACCCGATTGCGACATAGAGGTGTTCGCCGTCTTCGCTGGCGATCAGGTTTTTCGTCCAGTGCCGGTTAATCGGCCCGGCGGGCAGCTCGGTCAGCGTTGTGCCTTCTGCCTCGATCCGCGTCTGACCGTCCTCATACGGGAAAGCGACGACGGCGTTCGTATTGGCGACGTAGAGCGTACCGTCGACCAGCGCCATGCCGAAGGGCGAATGCAGGTTCTCCAGGAAGACCGTGCGGGTTTCGACGACACCGTCGCCGTCTGAGTCCCGCAGCAGCGTGATCCGGTCGGCGCTGGGGGTGCGTGCGCCTGCGCGCTCCATCACGCGCCGCTCGATGAAGCCGACGATGCCGCCGATCGGCGGATTGGCCGGCGCGTTGGACTCGGCGATCAGCACATCGCCATTGGGCAGGACATGGATCCAGCGCGGATGATCGAGATCGCTGGCGAAGGGCGCAACGGCAAGCCCGTCGGCCGGAACCGGTAGACCGCCATCAGGCCAGCCCCGTGCCGGTGCGATATTGACCGTCGGTAACAGCGTTTCGCGCGGTTCGGGCAAGGCCGGGGATCGTCCGTATCCGGCTTCCTCGGCAAACCTGGCCGTTTCCCCGCATGAGACGAGGAAGACCCCGCCACCGATGACGATGAGCACGGCGGCAATGAACATGATCCGGATCATTCGGTGTCTCCCAGCTGTTGCCCTGGCGCGTCAGCGCGCCTGAAGGCCTTTCTGCTTCATGCGCCACACACACAGATCGATCCGGTCCTGGCCAAAGAAAGGTTCTCCTTCGAAGACCAGTGTCGGCACACCCCAGTGCCCACTCGTTTCCAGGGCGGATTCATTCTCTCGGATGACGGCATCCCGGGCATCAGGATCGCCGGCGACCCGTGCCTCGAGGTCGGCGAGATCCAGCCCGGATTCGGCCACGGCCGCGGCCAGCCGGTCCCCGTCCGACCAAGGCTCACCCGACCAGACCAGTCGTGACACCTGGTCGAGGAAGGCGAGGCCGGATCCGTGCGCGACGGCCTCGACGGCGAGCCGGTTGAGACGGGTCAGGTGGGGCTGGTCCTGTGCGGCGCGGCGCGTTGCCGGATCGATCACGACCGGATCAGGGTTCGGCATGGCGATGGGCAGGCCAAGAAATTCGGCCAGGCGCACCACATCGGTCAGCGTATAACCCATCCAGCGGTCGCCGCGTTTTTCGAAAAAGTCCGGTTCGCGCAGAGCGATGGGACGTACGGGCCGCACGGCGATATCGAGATCGTATTCGGCCTCCAGAGCGACCAGGCGCGGCGTCGCGAGATAGCTGTAGGGACTGCGGAAAGACCAGAAAAGGTCGACAGACAGCGTCACTCCATGTCTCCATGTGGCTCATGGTGCGATCTCTCTTCTACGGGTTTGCGGCCCTGTTCGCCATCCTTGCCGGTCCGGTCCTCGCGCAGGACCGTGTCGCGGGTGAGCGCGGCGAGGTCGTCGACGTCACGGCATCGGGCGGGTTGATCGTGGTCACGGATGGCGGCGAAAGGCTGAACGTGCGCATCGCCGGTATCCGCCAGCCGGACGAAGGCGAACCGCTCCATGCCGAGGCCAATGACGCGTTGCGCCGGCTCGCGGCGGGTCAGGACGTGGCCCTGTCCTATGAGGGCGAATTGCGCCGGGACCGTTACGAGCGGGCGGTGGCCTTTGTGGCGTTCCCCGGCGGGCGGGATCTCGCGACGTCATTGGTCACCGAAGGCTGGGCCATGGTCTACACGACGCCGGAGGCCCGGTCTGGCGCGGCAAACCTGCTGGCACTCGAACAGGCGGCGCGAGACGCCGGGCTGGGATTATGGGCTGATCCGGCCTATGGCGTCCGCAGTGCTGATCCCAATACGCTCGCGCTCTATCTCGACAGCGTGCAGATCGTGGAAGGCCGGGTCATCAGCGTCGGCGAGACACGCGATCGCATCTATCTCAATTTCGGCTTCGACTACCGGTCCGACTTTACCGTGTCGATTGCAGTCGGCGATACGGACGGGTTTCTGGATGCCGGGATTGATCTGGCAGACATGCAGGACCGGATCGTACGGGTGCGCGGCTGGCTGCACCGGCGCAACGGGCCGATGATCGTGATCGACCATCCTGAACGCCTGGAGATCGTCGGCCCTTAAGGAATAAGCCCGGCGTCTTCGGGGTCGCCGACGCGGGCGACAAGCGCGGCTTTCAGCTTGCCCAGCGCCTGGGTCTCGATCTGGCGGACCCGCTCCTTGGAGATGCCGAGATCATTGCCGATGGCCTCGAGCGTATCGGTGTCTTCGCCGAGTTTGCGGCGGCGGATAATCGCCTGTTCCCGTTCGGTCAGGACCGTCATGGCGTCGGCGATCCACGCCTCGCGGCGTTCCGCGTCATGGCGTTCCATCACGTCTTCATCGGGCGTGGCCCGGTCGTCGGCCAGCAAGTCCTGCCATTCCTGTTCGCCTTCTGCCGCCGTTGGCGCGTTCAGCGACCGGTCAGCCGCCGACAGGCGCGCGGTCATGGTGTCGACGTCTTCCTCGCGGACTTTCAACAGGCGGGCGGTGCGCGCCCGGTTTTCCGGGGTCATCATGCCGCCGCCCGCGTCTGCGATCATCGCCCGCACGCGGCGCAGGTTGAAGAACAGGGATTTCTGCGCCGAGGTCGTTCCGGTGCGCACGATCGACCAGTTGCGCAGGACATAGTCCTGGATCGAGGACCGTATCCACCAGGAGGCGTAGGTCGAAAACCGGACGTCGCGGCCCGGTTCGAACTTCGCCGCGGCCAGCATCAGCCCGACATTGCCTTCCTGGATGAGGTCGGCCATGGGCAGGCCGTATTTCCGGAAGCGCGCGGCCATCGCGATGACCAGCCGCATATAGGCCTGGGTCAGGGCATGCAGGGCGCGTTCGTCCTTCTGGTCGCGCCAGCGAAAGGCGAGATCCTGCTCTTCCTCGCGTTCGAGCAGGTCTTCCTGCATCGCGCGCTTGATGAAGCGGCGCTCAGGATCGGCGGATGTGTCGGCCGCCCGGGGTTGTGTGTGAGCCTCCATGCCTGCTCATACGCAGGCGCCCGCCGGACGGATCAATGGCATGAAAGAAAAACGCCCGGTCCGTGTCCGGACCGGGCGTGTTTCACGTCAGCTGAGAGGCGATATCAGGCCGCCTTCTTCAGCAGGTTCTTGGCCAGCATGTCCTTGGCGGCGTCGTGTTCGATCTTTTCCACGGCGGCCACTTCGCGGACCATCCGGTCCAGCGCGGATTCATAAAGCTGGCGCTCGGAATAGGACTGCTCGGGCTGGTCTTCGGCGCGGTGCAGGTCGCGCACGACCTCGGCGATGGAGATCAGGTCGCCCGAATTGATCTTCGCTTCGTATTCCTGGGCACGGCGGCTCCACATGGTGCGCTTGACCTTGGCCTTGCCCTTCAGGGTCTTCAGCGCGTCCTTGATGATCTTGTCGCTCGACAGCGGGCGCATGCCCGACGCCGTCGCTTTCGCGGTCGGCACGCGCAGCGTCATCTTGTCCTGCTCGAAAGAGACGACATAGACCTCGATCGCGAAACCCGCGACCTCGTCCTTTTCCACACCGGTCACCCGTCCGACACCATGGGCCGGATACACAATGAAATCGCCCTTTTTGAAGGACTTGTTGTCGTTCGCAGTTTTCTTCGTCATGGAAGCTCTCTGTCTGGATCGGCGTCAGAGACACAGATGCCCTGCCTCAGAACAAAGCCTTCAAAAAAGACCGTTTCTGAACGAGAGAACCTGTTGCCGATATGATGTGGGCGGCGCGTATTACGCCGTCCAGTAGGTGTTAACCTATCATAAAATTGGACGAAATTCAAATGCTGGCCGAGTCGAGGCCTTCCGTATGGGAATCGACGGCAAGTCTTCTCCCGCACCGCACCATTTCAATTGGGATTCCAGCGGCTTTTTGCTACACCCGTGCGGGAAGGGGACGGGCAATGACCGGCGACCGGCGTGAACAGCTGCATTCCTTGAGCATCGACCGGGACGCGGGTGCAGTGTCCAGCGGCGCATCCCTCGTTCAGGTTCTCATGATCGCGCTGGTTTCGCTGGCGGTCGGGGCCGGGGGCATGTGGTGGCTGACCCGTGGCGATGACGATGCGGCCCAGCCCGAACCGGTTGCCGTCCAAACTGAAACGCCGCCCCCCGCGGCCCAGTCGGCCGCTGACACGACACCCGCGCCATCAGTTCCGCGCTCAACCGGGATGGTGGCATCCGGCTATGTCGTGGCGCGCCGCCAGGCGACGGTGTCGGCCGAGATCACAGGCCGTATCCGCGAAGTCCTGGTCGAAGAGGGCACCCGGGTCGAGGCCGGCGACATTCTCGCCCGCCTGGATGACGAGCGCGCGCGGCTCGACCTCGATCTTCTGCAGGCCCGGGTTCGTTCGGCCCGGTCCCGGATTGCCTCACTCACTGCCCAGCTCGAGGAAGCGATGGTCGTGTCAGAGCGCGCGCAAAGCCTCGCCGAACGCAATATCGGCTCACAGGCTGCCGTGACCGCCGCCGAAGCCCAACGCGACAGCCTGATCGCCCAGCTCTCGGCGGCACGCGCCGATCTATCGGCGGCCGAAGTCCAGGTCGCCAGCCAGGAAGACCTGATCCGCCGCCATGAGGTTCGCGCGCCCTTCGCCGGTGTGGTCATCGCAAAGAATGCCCAGGTCGGGGAAATACTGTCGCCGGCCTCGGCGGGCGGTGGTTTTACCCGAACCGGTGTGGCCACGCTCGTCGACATGGACTCGCTGGAAATCGAGGTCGATGTGAATGAAGGCCAGATCGGCCGTGTCGAGCCTGGCCAGCGCGTCGAAGCGGTTCTGGATGCCTATCCGGATTGGCGCATTCCGGCCCGGGTCGAAGCGATCATCCCGACTGCGGACCGGGCCCGCGCCACCATTCAGGTGCGTGTCGCCTTCGAGGAACGCGACGGGCGGATTTTGCCGGACATGGCCGCACGCGTCACATTTGTCGAATAGACTGTGAAGAAGGACAGCGCTCCATCGGGCGCGACGAGGGACAGACGATCATGACCGAGACCGGACCGCTCTACACGCTGAAGAATTTGTCGAAGACCTATACGCGCGGCAAGGAACGCATCGCGATCTTCGAAGCGCTCGACATGACGATCAGCCATGGCGAGTTCATTGCCATCATGGGCCCGTCGGGCTCGGGGAAGACGACGCTTCTGAACCTCCTGGGCGGTATCGACCGGCCGACATCGGGCGAGGTCGAATTCGAAGGCAGCCGTGTCGACAACCTCAGCCCGGGCAAGCTCGCGGCCTGGCGCGCACGCCATGTCGGCTTCATCTTCCAGTTCTACAACCTGATGCCGACGCTGAGCGCAGCGCAGAATGTCGAGCTGCCGCTCCTGCTGACCAAGCTGTCCGGCAAAGAGCGAAAGCGCCGCGTCCACACCGCGCTCGACATCGTCGGCATCGCTGACCGTGCCGGACACCGCCCGCGCCAGCTCTCCGGCGGTCAGCAACAGCGCGTCGCCATCGCGCGGGCCATCGTCGCCGACCCCGAAGTCCTGCTTTGTGACGAGCCGACCGGCGACCTCGATCGCGCCTCAGCCGACGAGATCCTCGCCACGCTCCAGCTGCTCAACCAGGAAATGAACAAGACCATCATCATGGTTACCCACGACCCGGCTGCGGCGAAATATGCGCGGCGGGAGCTCTTCCTCGACAAGGGCCGCTTCGTCGAAAAAGGGGCGGGTCATGAATGATGCCACCCTTGTTCGGAAAGGCCTGTTTCGCAAGAAGATGCGGGCCGTCCTGCTGATCCTGTCGATCCTGATCGCCTTCCTGATCTTTGGTGTGCTCGGGGCGTTTTATTCGGTTTTCACCGCCGGCGTGGACGTCGCCGCGGCGAACCGGCTCGTGACGGTCAACCGCATCAATTTCACGATGTCGATGCCGTTCGCCTATTGGGGCCGGGTGCAACAGGTCGAGGGTGTAGACAACGTCACCCACGCCAGCTGGTTCGGCGGCTATTATCAGGAACCGCGCAACTTCGTGCAGTCCTTCGCGGTCGATCCGGAAAGCTATCTCGCGGCCTATCCCGAACTGGTGATGCCGGAGGACCAGCGCCAGGCGTTTCTCACCAACCGCACCTGTCTCCTGGTTGGGGCGGACCTCGCCGGTCAGTTCAGCTGGTCGGTCGGCGACCGTATCCCGCTGCTGTCGAATATCTGGCAGAAACGCGACGGGTCGAGCAGTTGGGATTTCGATATCTGCGCAATCTTCGACGGCAATGAGGCGACCGTTCCGGCCAATTACGCCATGTTCCATTACGACTATTACAACGAGGATCTGGCCTTCAATAACGACCAGATCGGCTGGATGGTCATCAACACGACCGATCCGTCGGTCAATGACCGGGTTGCGCGCGAGATCGACAACCTGTTCGCCAACTCGCCGGCCGAAACCGAGACCTCGACCGAGGCGGCATTCAACCAGGCCTTCCTTGAACAGTTCGGCAATATCGCGCTGATCCTCGTTCTGGTCATTGGAGCCGCCTTTGCCACCATCCTGATGATTGTCGGCACAACGATGGTGATGGCGATCAACGAGCGCACCAAGGAAATCGCCGTGATGAAGACGCTCGGCTTCAACGAGGGACGCATCTTCGGAATGGTGTTGAGCGAATCCATCCTCCTGAGCCTCATCGGCGGGCTGATCGGGTTGGGCCTGGCCACGCTCATGGTGACGGGTGCCGCCGCTGCACTGGCCGGTTTCCTGCCCGGCCTCTCCATGCCGCTGAGTGTCGTCCTCGTGGCGATCGCGTTGATGATCGGCCTGGGGCTGGTCACGGGCATTGTTCCGGCGATCAATGCGACGCGCATCCGTATCGTCGAAGCGCTCGGCAAGACCTGAGGGAAACAACCATGTTCAAGCAAACCCTTGCGGTCACAGCGCTCAATATCAAATCCATCCCGCACCGGTTGGGCTTGTCGCTGGCGACGGTGTTTTCCATCGCGCTTGTCGTCGCAGTGCTGATGGGCTTTCTCGCCATGGCGAACGGATTCCGCGCCACGGTTTCGGGCTCCGGGTCCGACAGTATCGCCGTCCTGTTGCGGGCGGGTTCCCAAGCCGAGCTGAATTCCGGTCTCAGCCGGGACGATGCCCGCCTTGTCGAGATCGCGCCGGGCCTGGCGACCAATGCCGCAGGCGATCCGGTCCTGTCCGGCGAGATGTATGTCATCGTGGATGGCATCAAGCGATCCTCGCAGACCGAGGCCAATCTGCCGCTGCGCGGTGTCGGCGCACAGGCCCCGGCCCTGCGGGACGGGTTCACCATCACGGAAGGACGCATGTTCGAACCCGGCGCGGCCGAACTCGTCGTTGGCGAGAGCGTGCAGCGTGAATTCGCCGGCTTCGATCTCGGCGACACGATCCGTCTTGGCTCGAATACCTGGACCGTGGTGGGGACATTCTCGACCGGTGGATCCATCTTCGATTCCGAAATCTGGACCGATATCGGTGTCCTGCAGAACCTCTACCAGCGCGGTACGACCGTGCAGTCAATCCGGGTCCTGCTCGAAAGCCCGGAGGCGATCGAGGCGCTGCGCGCCTATGTCGCCGACGAACCCCGCCTCAATCTCGATGTCTCGACCGAGCGAGAATATTTCGCCTCGTCCTCGGGCCAGACGTCCGACTTCATCATGGTACTCGGATGGCCACTGGCCATTTCGATGGCCATTGGCGCGCTCGCCGGGGCCTGGAACACGATGTACTCCTCGGTCGACACCCGCACCCGCGAGATCGCGACCCTCAGGGCTATCGGCTTCAGCGGCGGGGCGGCCTTTGCCGGCACGATGATCGAGTCGGTCGTGCTCGCCGCCATTGGCGGGCTGATCGGCGCGGTAGCGAGCTATCTTCTGTTCAACGGCGTGAGCGCCTCAACGCTGGGCGGCGGATTCACACAGATCGTGTTTTCCTTCGCCGTGACGCCGCAAGCGGTCATCAACGGCGTCATCCTCGCCATCATCGTCGGTTTCCTGGGCGGACTGATCCCGGCCCTGCGTGCGGCACGCGTGCCGCTGCTGGCCGTTCACACCGAGTAGGCCTCAGTCGCCTTCGCCGGGCTTTTCCGAGAAGTATTTCTCGTACTTGCCGGTCTCGGTCTCGAACTTCTCCGCATCAGGCGGCGCGTCGCGCTTGATCGTGATGTTCGGCCAGACCTCGGCGTATTTGGAGTTGATCTCCAGCCACTTGCCGTCGGGATCGTCCTCGGTGTCCGGCTTGATCGCCTCGACCGGGCATTCCGGTTCGCACACGCCGCAATCGATGCATTCGTCGGGATGGATAACGAGGAAATTCTCGCCCTCGTAGAAACAGTCCACCGGGCAGACTTCCACGCAATCGGTATATTTACAGCGAACGCAGGCGTCGGTGACGATATAGGTCATGGGGTCGGTCTCGGGCGGGCGAACTCTGATTTAAGGGTCTGACGCGGGACATGCGGCGAGGCCCGCCGATTGTCAACGCTTGCGGGCCGCGGCTTCTGCGCGCGACCGGGCAAAGACCCGTTCGCGATCATCGACGGCGAGCAGGGGCGCAACGCGGCGGATGAAGGATTCCTCGAAGTCCGATTTCTCGCCATCGGCCAGCGCGACCGCCCACATGTTCTCGACAAGGGCAATGCGGTCCGCCTTGGGCATGCAGGCCTTAACCACCTTGGTGAAGCGGTGATGATCGGCGGCGTCCTCGGCCAGCTCCTCGGCAATCGACAGCACCCGCCGTGCCTCGTCGCCGTCAAGGTCGAAGGCTTTCTTCAGTATCTGCCTTATGCTGTTTTCCTCGACATCGGCATAGATGCCGTCGGCGAGCGCGGCTTCAACCAGAAGCGCGGCGGCCGCGATCTTCGGGTCGATCTCGGCATGGGCGACCGGAGGCTCGGACCCTAGCCAGCGTTTGAGTGCGTCGAACATGCTGTCTCTCCTACGCCTGAAGCGAGGTCGGCGTAAAGCGTCCGCGCCTCGGCAGGCGGTCCGCGCCGGACGCCGAGTCCCAGGATTTCGATCTGCACGATGCCGCGGCGCAGGGGCAGGGTCAGCCGGTCTCCGGGCAGAAGCGTCAGTGAGGGCTTGGCGATGATGCGCGTCTCGCCATGCCGTGTCAGACGCACACGGGTCGCGGTGAGATAGCGCGTCGCCAGCGACCGCGTCTTGAAAAAGCGCGCCCGCCACAGCCAGACATCGGCGCGAACGGCCTCGACAGCGCTCATCGCGAGCGCTTCCGGGCCGGCTTGCGCCGGGCGGGACGCGCCGGGGCGGGTTTGAGTTGCGACAGGACGGCAAAGGGCGTGTCGGCAGGGGGCGCTTGCTCGCGCGGCGCGTCCGGCTTTCGCCGCCGCAGCCGCCAGCGTTCGCCTGCGGCTTTCTGCGGGTCGTCGCCGCGTTTGGTGCGCACATACCCGAGCGCGGAGAGGATGGCGCGGAAATCCTTGAGTGATGTTCCGAGCCCGTTGGTCATCGCGGCGGTGAGTTCGAAACTCCGGTCTTTCGAGGCCTTCGCCGCATCGCGAATCTGGTCTGCGAGCCGCTCCAGCATGTCGAGCCGGACCGCCAACGGCCCGCAAGGCAGGAAACCGGCTGCGGTGTAGTCGCTGTCTGCACGGCCTTTTTCGACGGGGATAGTGACAAGGCCGGGCGCGGGATGAAGCGGCCGCGCCTCGCCGCCCGGCCCGCAGGCGCGTAGCGTCGCAATCAGGTGGGCGGTCTTCGGTTTCAGTAGAGCCGGCAGGAACAGTGCGTGCTCGCCGATCGTCACGCCAAGTGCGCGCAAGGCGCGCCGTTCGACGGGAGAGAGGGCCCGCACATCCTGGGCGACTTCCCGCCGGGCGAGCGCACCGCCATTCTGGGCCATGCGCCAGGCGATCCCGCCGGCGAGACCGGGAAGACCACCGCGATCGGATGTCTCGGTCAGTGCCATGAGGGGCTTGAGATCCTTCGCAATCCGCGCCGCGACGGTCTCGGTAAGGCGGGCAATGGCACGCTCGCGGGCTTCGAAGGAGCCGAGCTCGCCGCCGATCAGCACGACTGACGGGCGAAGGATGGAACGCCCCGGAGCCAGCCGGGCGACCGGCGCGCCGTCATGGAGGAGCCGGCCATCAGGATCAATGTCCATGTGATCGAGGCGGGCCAGCTGGCCGAGCCGCCGGTTCACTTCCGGGCGCAGCGCCTTTTCCGCGGCATTGCGCAGGGCGCGCGCCTCGAGCTGGCCACCTTCGATGTCGGGGCTGAATTTCAGACCTTCGAGCCGGCCGACCGGGTGGCCTTCCACCGTGACACGCCCGTCCTTGCCAACCCCGGCGAGCATGTCGCGATCTTCGCGCAGGCCCCGCATCAAGACGCTGGTGCGCTGGTCGACGAAGCGCTTGGTCAGGCTTTCATGGAGCGCATCGGAGAGCCGGTCCTCGACCTCGCGGGCCCGCGCCTGCCAGGTCAGCGCGTCCTCGGTCCAGTCACCGCGGTGGGCGACATAGGCCCAGGTGCGCACCTGGGCGAGCCTCTGGGAAAGCGCGTGGACATCGCCGCCAATCTCGTCGAGCCGATTGAATTGCCCGGCCATGTAATCAGACGACAGGCGTTCGCCCGGGCCGGTCAGATGCTCGTGGATCCGCGTCAGCAGGCGGGCGTGGGCATCGACCGTCACCTTGCGGAAATCCGGCGTCCGGCAGACCTCCCAGAGCAGGCGCACACCGGCGGGCGTGCGGGCCGTATCGGCGATGCGCGGATCGTTGGAAAGAATGTCGAGCGTGCGCTCATCGACCGCGTTGCGCACCCGTTTCAACGCCGGGTCGCGCGAGGGTTGTTGCAGCGTTTTCCGCAAGGATCCGAGACTGGAGAAATCGAGCCGCTCGCTTCGCCAGTAGAGGCGCTCGATGGGTGCAAAGTTGTGATTCTCGACAGCGGTCACCAGGTGCGGGTCGAAGGGACGCGTCTCGCCGGTTTCGCCAAAATGCCCGTCATCGCGGAAACGTCCCGCGCGACCGGCGATCTGGCCGATCTCCGCCGGGGTGAGGGGACGCCGTCGGCGGCCGTCGAACTTGGTCTCCTCGGCGAAGGCGACATGGTCGACATTCATGTTCAGCCCCATGCCGATCGCGTCAGTAGCGACGAGATAGTCGACCGCGCCGGACTGGTAGAGCTCGACCTGGGCATTACGGGTGCGCGGGCTGAGCGCGCCCATGACGACGGCTGCGCCGCCCCTCTGGCGTCGCAAGAGCTCGGCGATGGCGTAGACGGATTGGCTGGAGAAGGCGACGGCGGCGGTCCGTCTCGGCAGCTTGGTCAGCTTGGACGGTCCGGCATAGCGCAGCGTGGAAAACCGCTCGCGGGTCTCGATAACCGCGTCCGGGACCAGATGCCGGACGAGCCCGCGCATGGAATCCGACCCCAGCAGCATCGTCTCCTCGGTGCCGCGTGCATGCAGGAGGCGATCGGTGAAGACATGGCCGCGCTCCGGGTCAGCCGCCAGCTGGATCTCGTCGACACAGACGAAGGCCGCGCGCATTTCAGTCGGCATCGATTCGACCGTGCACACGAAATAGCGCGCGTTTGCCGGTATGATCTTTTCTTCGCCGGTAATGAGGGCCGCGGCTTGGCTGCCCTTGGCCCGGACGACGCGGTCATAGACTTCGCGGGCGAGGAGGCGCAGCGGCAAGCCGATAATCCCGGACGCGCGCGCCAGCATGCGTTCCACGGCAAGGTGGGTCTTGCCGGTATTGGTCGGTCCGAGGACCGTCGTGACCGCTGAATAGACCGTCATGGGTGACCCTCACCGCGCGGGTGCGCACCGTCCCATTTAGGGTGATTGGCGCGCCTGTGCGAGGGCTGCGTGCGGTCTAGCCCCCGATAGTGACCGAGCGGGCCTCGACCGTGACACCGCCAAAACCGGCGTTCGCGCGAATGCGGACCGGGAAATAGACCGTGCCATCGGCAAAGGGCGCGAGCCATAGCACGACCGGATCGGCGATGTCGCTCTCGCTCGGCTGATCTTCAGGATCATAACCGGCAATCGGTTCGTAATAGGCGTGGCAGACAATGGCGTCGCCCCGGAAGGCCCGGTTGCGGACCCGGTCGGTGCCATGGGACTCCAGCCGCAGATCGTATCGCGCCTTGCCGTCAAAGACGGGAATAGACCCCTGGCAGGGTTCACCGTTTTGCGACGGGAAGCTCATCGCCAGCGAGAACATGCCGGTCAGCGGGTCAATCGCGCCAGTGCGCTGGGCATGGCTGGCCGGTGGTTCGCCCATCGAGCCGAAGGGGGGATCGATATCCGGTTCCGCGACGCCATCAGGGAAGTCGATCCGGATGACGCGGTTCTTCGAACTCGCGTGGTTGAGGTGCCGGTAGCGCCAGGGCTGCAGACCGCCATCGCGATTGTATCCGGAAACTTCCGCCTCGATGTCGGCATCGGTGAAAAGGGCGGCCAGCCCGGCGGCACGGAATCGCGCATTCGCCGAATAGGTATCAGCGGACACCTGACCTGAGACGGTGATGTCGGCGACCTGGAAAATCAGGACCGAGCCCGAATAGACGGCGCTGAACTGGGTCGCGCCGGACACCGGGGCCGGGGCGGCGGCATCATCGGCAGCGGCCGACACCGACAGCGCCGCGGCGCACGCCAGGGCAGGGATTCCGGCAAATTTGTTCAACATGGTTCACGTGCTCCGTCACACTCTGACTGTATGCCCGCCCGGCAGGAACGGGTATACGCCCTCCAACCCGACTGCAAGATGAACGCCGCACAAGGCCCACGGCGCTTGACGGCAGGGCCGCGCTTGGGTATCTCGCCCGCTCCCGCGCCGCTGTCACCAGCAGGCGCGACCGATATTGACTGCAAGGATGTGAAGCCATGTCGCGGCGCTGTGAACTTTCCGGTGTGGGTCCGGTCGTTGGAAACAACGTGTCCCACGCCAACAACAAGACGAAACGCCGGTTCCTGCCGAATCTGTGCGATGTCAGCCTTGCCTCCGAAACGCTGGGTCAGACCTACAAGCTGCGCATTGCCGCCAAGACGCTGCGCAGCGTCGACCATGTCGGCGGTCTGGACAACTACCTCTTGAAGGCCCGCGATGCCGGCCTCTCGGCCCGTGCTGCCAAGATCAAGCGCGCGCTGAAGAAGAAGCAGGCCGAAGCCGCCGCGTAAACGCCGCGCCGCTTCACGACGAGTTTGACGACGCCCGCCACACTGGCGGGCGTTTTCTTTTGCGCCGATACCGCTACGTTGGCTGTAACATGCCACGTCTGGGGGAAATGACATGCGCGCCATCCTGATCGCCGCCGCAGCTGGCCTTGCCGCTGCCTGTTCGCCGCAAGCCGGGCCGGAACCGGAAAACGGGCTGACGGTCGAACCGGCCGCGACCCTCATCATTTCAGGAGGGCCGATCCACACCGCCGATGACGCCGCGCCCATGGTCGAGGCCGTTGCGGTTCGCGGCGACCGGATTGTCTATGCCGGCGACATGGCGGGGGTGGACAGCTATCGCGGTCCCGATACCCGCGTCATCGATCTCGACGGTGCGGCCATGTACCCCGGTTTCACCGATTCCCATGTCCATGTTCTCGGCGTCGGCCAGCGCGAGCTGACCCACGACCTTTCCGGGATCGAGTCCATTCAGGACCTGCAGGCCTGGCTCTATGTCGCGGCGGAGGGCGTAGATATCGGCGGTGTCGTTTTCGGGCGCGGCTGGATCGAAACGCACTGGCCCGAAGGCCGCTTCCCGAACCGGGACGATCTCGACGCCATTGCGCCCGACCGTCAGGTCATTCTGGTCCGCGCCGACGGCCATGCGCTTGTGGCGAACTCCGCGGCTCTGGAAGCCGCCGGCATCACCGCCGAATCGACACCGCCCGACGGCGGGGAAATCCTGCGGGATGAAGACGGCGAGCCGACCGGCATGCTGATCGACGCGGCGATGGGGCCGATTTACGCGCTGCTGGGCGACATGACCGGCGAGCAACGCGCTGACGCCTATGCGACGGGAGCCGAAGTCATGGCCTCGATGGGCTGGACCGGTGCGCATGACATGTCTGTGCCCTGGTCCGATGTCGACATGATCGAAGGGCTGGCCGAAGAGGGCCGCTTGCCGGTGCGGGCCTATATCTCGGTCAATCCCGACGGGCTGGCCGAGCTGGCGCAGCAAACCCCGCGCATCGCCGCAGAAGGGCGCGTCATCACCCGCGCGGTGAAAATGTATATGGACGGCGCACTCGGCTCGCGCGGTGCGGCGCTGCTCGAACCCTATTCGGACGATGGCGGCAATGTCGGCCTGGTGTTGAGCGATGAGGACGAGACGCTCTCTGCCATGGTGTCAGCCCTGCAGAACGGCGTTCAGCTGAACATCCACGCCATCGGTGACCGCGGAAACCGCATGCTGCTCGACTGGATCGAGGAAGCGCTCGCGGCCGTCCCGCCGGAAGACCGCGCGGTCGCGGATCCGCGCTGGCGCGACGAACACACCCAGATCGTCGATCCGGACGATATTCCCCGCTTTGCCGAGCTGGGCGTCATCCCGTCCATGCAGCCGAGCCACGCCATCGGTGACCTTTTCTTCGCGCCCGACCGTTTGGGGTCAGACCGTCTGGACGGAGCCTATGCCTGGCGGACGCTCATCGATTCCGGTGTGGTCATCGCGGGCGGGTCCGACGCCCCGGTCGAGCGCGGCGATCCGCGTATCGAATTCTATGCGGCCGTCGCAAGGCGCGGGCTTGATGGCACACAGACCGAGGACTGGAATCCGGACCAGGCCGTCACGCGGCAGGAAGCCCTGCGTATGTTCACCGCTTGGCCGGCCTATGCCAGCTTCCGCGAGGACGAGCTGGGCCGCATCGCCGTCGGTCTGCGTGCGGACTTCACGGTCCTCTCTGAGGACATCATGACGATCCCGGAAGCCGACATCCTCACCGTTGAACCGGTAATGACCATCCTTGATGGTGTCGTGGCGTGGGAGCGGGAATAGTTTTCCCCCTCACCCTCCCCAACCTTCGCTATCGCTTCAGGCCGGGTCCCCTCCCTCTCCCTCGAGGGAGAGGGTGGCCCGTCAGGGCCGGGTGAGGGGGCTAATACCCCTCGATGGTGAAGCTGAGGAGCAGCGAGCGTTGCTCACCGGAATAATTGTTGTCCGACAGAAGGAAGAGCCGGGTTTCGCCATTCACCTCGGCGACGGCGAGGCCTTCGAGATTGTCGATGGTCGACTCGGTGCCCCAGGCCGCGAGGATGGTGGCGGGCTCGCCGGCAGTCAGCCGTGCCTCATCGGTCTGCGCGACGCGGATCCGGTTGCCGATATCGCGGGACCAGAAGCGCTCCAGCAGCAGGATTGAACCGTCCGGCAGCACGTCCGCACCGGTCAGACCGAACCCGGCCTCGGCATGGAAGTCATGGGCTTCCGGGGCGCCACCGTCCGGCAAATGCCAGATCGTGTGCGGGCGTCCGTCGATGATCGGATATTCGATGAAGGCCATCAGCCCGCCCGGGACAGTCGCCAGCGCCTCGACGCCGCCATTATTGCGCAGGCGCTCGATACCCGGCGGTCCGCCGAAATTTTCCGGCAGGGCCGTGGCCATGCGCTCGCCGCGCTCACCGATATCGTAGATCTCGATCCGGTGTTCACGCTCGAAGCTGACGGCAAAGCGTCCGCCACCCAGATCGGCGAGCCCTTCCGCGTCGGCGGCGGTTCCGGTCAGCGGCCCGCCCAGTGCCGACAGCATCGGCGCAAGGCTGACGTCTTCCAGACCGGTCAGTGTACCGTCCTCGTCAAACGTCATCGTCCCGGTAATCCAGTAGGCGGAGTCCGAGACAGCAATGAAGAAGCCGTCTTCATAGACTTCGATGGCGGAGAGCCCGCCAAACCGTTCATCGTCGGACGTCAGGACCAGCCCGCCACGCCAGGTCAGTGAACCAAGGTCGGTCCGGTCCGGCGCGTCAGGATGCAGGGCGACGGGATCGGCGTTCACGTCAATTGCACCCGGTCCCGGATCGCCTCCGCAGGCGGCCAGGGCAAGGGCAGCGATCAGGACGAGACGTTTCAAATCCGGGCTCCGAGCGTTGAGAAATCCAGTTTCGACAGGCCGCGTGTAGCCGGGCTTGGTGTCGAAGATGTGACGCTCGTCTGACGCTGTGGTGCATCAGGATCGAAAAGAGCAGCGAGCTGGTCGGTCATCGCACCGCCGAGTTGTTCGACATCGGTGATCGTCACCGCGCGCCGGTAGTAGCGCGTTACGTCGTGGCCGATGCCGATGGCGAGAAGTTCCACCTCGGAGCGCCGCTCGACCGTCGCGATCACCTCGCGCAGATGGCGCTCCAGATAGGAGCCGGTATTGGCTGATTGCGTGCCGTCATCGACCGGCGCGCCGTCGGAAATCACCATCAATATCCGGCGCTGTTCGGGCCGGGCGGCGATGCGTTTCCACGCCCATTGCAGGGCCTCGCCGTCGATATTTTCCTTCAACAGCCCTTCGCGCATCATCAGGCCGAGATGTTCGCGCGCGCGCCGCCACGGCTCGTCAGCGGATTTGTAGATGATGTGGCGCAGATCGTTGAGCCGTCCGGGGTGCGGCGGCTTGCCGGCGGCGAGCCAGGCCTCCTTCGACTTGCCGCCCTTCCAGGCGCGGGTGGTAAAGCCGAGGATTTCCGTCTTCACCCCGCAGCGTTCCAGCGTACGGGCGAGAATGTCGGCGCAGGCCGCCGCGACCATGATCGGCCGGCCGCGCATCGAGCCGGAATTGTCGATCAGGAGGGTGACGATCGTGTCGCGAAACTCGGTCTCCTGCTCCTGCTTGAAGGAGAGCGGCAGGGTCGGGTCGGTGATGACGCGGGTCAGGCGCGCGGTGTCGAGCACGCCTTCCTCAAGGTCGAAACTCCAGGAGCGCTGCTGTTGGGCCATCAGGCGGCGCTGCAGACGGTTGGCGAGACGGCCGACCGCGCCTTCGAGGCCCTTGAGCGACTGGTCGAGATATTTGCGAAGGCGCGCGAGTTCTTCCGCATCGCAGAGGTCTTCGGCGCGGATGATCTCGTCGAATTCCTTCGTAAAGACGCGATAGTTGTCGGCACCGGCCTCGTCGGGGCGCACAATGTCGGGGCGCATGGCCCGGCGCGCCTCGCCGCCTTCGTCCGCAGCGTCGATCTCGGCCTGTTTTTCCTCCGACATGTAGTCGATCTCGTCCTGGTCGGCGGACGTGCCCTCGGCATCGGAATTGTCGGCGTCGTCGCCCTTTTCCGGCTCGTCGCCATCGTCCTCGCCGGAGCGCTCTTCGCGGTCGGTCCCGGCATCGTCCTCGCTCTCGTCCTCGGACTCTTCGGGGTCACCGCCGAGTTCATCGGCAAGGTCGAGATCGCGGATCACCTGGCGCAGCGCCTTGGCGAATGTCTTCTGATCGCCCGCAGAATCCGCCAGCGCGTCGAGCGTGTCGCCGGCCTTCTCTTCCAGCTCGTCGCGCCAGAGGCTCATCAGCCCCTTGACCGAGGCCGGGGCCGGGCGGCCGGTGATGCGCTCGCGCACCATCATGGCGACGGCCTCGGCGAGCGGGGCCTGCGACCGGTCGGTCGCCGTGTTCCAGCCCTTGGAGATGGCGCGGGCATTCAGCGCCTCTTCCAGATTGACCGCGACGCCGCGCATGGCGAGCGCGCCGAGTCCCTCCACGCGCGCCTGCTCGGCGGCTTCGTGTATGGCGCGCGCCTGCGACCCCGGCGGCATGGTGGCGGCATGCTGACCCGCATTGTGGTGCAGGAGGCGCAGCGCCAGCGCGTCGGCCCGGCCGCGAATGGCGCGAGCGCTTTCGCCGGTGACGTTTTCGCCCGGATTGGGCAGGACCAGCTGGCCCTTGGAGAAACCGGCGATCTCGCCGCCGAACTTCACCTCCAGATCACGGTCCTGCGCGATGGCGCGCGTGGCGATGACCAGCGCGCGGCGGAAAGCATCGGGATCAGCGTGTGCGGTCATTGGGGGGACTCGGCGGGTGTTTCAGACAGCCACGCGATCACATCGGCGAGCGGGGCTTGCGCCGGTTCTATCGCGTGCTGGGACGGGATTCCGGACAGATCGACCATCCCGTCGCGGATGGGGAGGGGGAACGGGAAAGGCGGCAGACTCTCTGCCCAAGGGGCATCGTAATACCGAAGCCAAATTGCCGTGGAATTCCGATTACAAAACCCGTCTCGAACACGATCACATTCTTTGGAGTCGGCTGTAACGCGCTCCATCATGGCGATTGTGTCCTCTGCCGCAATTGCAGGGAGGCGGTCCGCGTTCGGCTGCGAAAGGAAATACTGAACAGCACCCAGCCATTGATCGCGTGGTGCGCGGATCAGCCTGAGATTGAGACCTTCACCGTTTATGACGCTTCCATCTTCGGCTCGAAATACGAGGTAGGTTTCGCCGACCGCGAAACTTTGAGAACGGTTGCCACATCCTACCAGAATTGAATCGACTGAATCGGGCGGATCGTAGTTCGAAATGCCACCCATTCCATCAGGGACAGTCTGGTTGGTCATGAAACGCAGAGCTGACCATCCGTCGTGTCCTTGTTCCGCCAGACAGACGCGCGCCTGAATTTCCCGTTGATCTTCCAGGTCCTGCCCATCATCAGGCAAGCTGGCACCGCAGGTGTAGTTCGAAATGTCTTCAACTGGCGCAGCACCCAAGAGTTCAAACTGGCTATCGGGACTGCCAAACAAAACCGATATCGATTGCAGCGTATAGCGGTGCGTGAGCGTCACACTGCCGTATTGCGACTCTTCAACAGGCAGGGCTTCAACGCTGACAACGCGAGCCAATTCGATGGAAGCGGCAGACCGGACGAAGTCTGCAAGCACCGGTTCACTTGAAAACCGTGTGTAGCGGATCGAACACCCCTCCGCCTCTGCCGTCAGGGCCGCCGCAGCGGCAAGGCCGATGAGGCTGGTCATGCCGACGTTAAGAACGGGGATTGTCCGCGCAGAACGGATCATAAAGAAGCCTCAAGGGTCGGGGCGTACGTTGAAAGTCTACTCCTAACGCAAAGCCTTGTCAGGACAAGGCGCGTCCCGCTGACATTTCCTGTCTCAGGATTTCACGGGATCGTAATTTCATTTTATGGCGCATGCAGACGAGACTGTGTCCAGGGGACCCTGCCGGAGGACGATTTATGGGTTTAAGCATTCTACTGGCGGCCATGTTCGCCATACAGGGCGCGGAACCCGCACCCATTGACGCGGTCGTGCTCCATCCTTTTACACCGCAGAAATATACTTGCTCAGAACACTTCGAGGGCGAGCTGCCTTATCCCGGTGACGCGTTGGGGGCGGATTGTGCGGTGGTTGGCGACAATGGAACCCGTCGTGACGGAGCTAGTTCGAATGCCGACTACTACAGTTGGCGGCAACCCGTGCTCGCGCCCTTCGATGGTGAGGTCGTGGCGACCAATACCAATCCCGTGACCAACGAACCTGGGACGTTGGGCAGTCCACCGGCCAGCTTCATCATCCTGCGACGAGCCGACGGCGTTATGGTGATGATTGGCCATGTTCGCGAAGTTGTCGTGTCGGAAGGCGACGAGGTCGAGGCGGGTCAGTATATGGCCCGGATTGGCAATAACGGCATGTCGACCAGCCCGCACATCCATATCGGCGCATGGCGGGACGAAACACCACTGCAAATCCGTTGGGATTTGCGCGCCATGGGCGAAATGCGCCGCGAGGGGTGGGACTGGCCCGAGGGCGTCGAACCCTAGGCCGCGCTGGCCGGCTTGGCCGGGGAGGGTTTCAGGGGCGCTTCGGGCAGATCCTCGCCGAAGACGCGCTGGTAGAATTCCGCCACGGTCGGGCGTTCCAGCTCGTCGCACTTGTTGAGGAAAGTCAGCCGGAAGGCGAGCGCGATGTCGCCGAAAATCTGGGTGTTCTCCGCCCAGGTCAGCACGGTGCGCGGGCTCATCACGGTGGAAATGTCGCCATTGATGAAGGCGTCGCGCGAGAGGTCGGCGACCTTGACCATGTCGGCGATGGATTTCTTGCCTTCGTCCGTCTTGGCGAAGTCCGGCAGGCGCGAGCGCACGATTTCCTGCTCGGTCTCGGCGGGCAGATAGTTCAGCGTCGCGACAATCGACCAGCGGTCCATCTGGCCCTGGTTGATCTGCTGTGTGCCATGATAGAGGCCGGTCGTATCCCCGAGGCCAATCGTGTTCGTCGTCGCGAACAGACGAAAAAACGGGTGCGGGCGGATCACCTTGGTCTGGTCGAGCAGGGTCAGCGAGCCCGACGCCTCCAGCACGCGCTGGATCACGAACATCACGTCGGGGCGGCCCGCATCGTATTCGTCAAAGAGGATCGCGACCGGGCGCTGCAGCGCCCAGGGCAATATGCCTTCCTGGAATTCGGTGACCTGCTTGCCGTCGCGCAGGACGATGGCGTCCTTGCCGACCATGTCGATACGGCTGACATGGCTGTCGAGATTGACCCGCACCATCGGCCAGTTCAGGCGCGCGGCGACTTGTTCGATATGCGTCGACTTGCCGGTGCCGTGATAGCCCTGGACCATCACCCGCCGGTTGAAGGCGAACCCGGCGAGGATCGTGCGCGTGGTCGCCGGATCGAAGACATAGGCCTCATCGACCTTGGGCGTGTGCTCGTCGGGCACCGAAAAGGCCGGGACCTCGAAGCCGGGATCGAAACCGAACAGCGTTTTGCAATCGGCTTTGGTGTCGGGGGCGGCGAGGGGAAAGGAATCGCTCATCGAAAACTCGGCGTTCTGGATAATCGGTCTGTTGAACATTCATTGCGGCGAAACGGGCCGCGTCACAAGGCTGATGGGCGCATAGCACGGGGCCGCGTGCGGGCAAAACCCGCCGCGCGATCACGAATGCTTACGCCAATCCCTCATTCTTCAGGATCTGGTAGGCGCGGATGACCCGCCCGAGCTGTTCCTCGCTGGACCGGTCGCCGCCATTCGCGTCCGGGTGGAAGCGTTTGACGAGTTCGGCATAGCGCTTCTTCATCTCTTCCCTTGTGGCGGTGTCTTCCAGCCCCAGGGTTTCAAGCGCCATCGCCTGCAGCCGTCCCAGACGCCGGCGTTCGGGCGGAGACTGGCCCTTGTCGTTCGCGGGCTGGTCGCCAAAGAGGCCGAACGGATCGGCAAAGCCTTGGGTGAAATCGGCCGAGGCTTTCGCCGAACGCTTGTGCGCGCCGGTATTTGAGCGGAAATTCCAGGTCGGGCGGTGGCCGTATTGCGCCGAGGCGTTGAAGGCCGCGGTCTGGGCCTCGTCCATGCCCTCGAAAAAATTCCACGCCTTGTTGTATTCCGCTGCGTGCGAGACACAGAACCAGTGGAATTCATTCAGGCGGTCGGCCCCTTTGGGCGCACGGGCATCGCCCCGGCTGGGGCAGCCGGGCCATTCGCAAACGCGTTCATCGGCATCAGGCTCGTCTTTCGGCGGTTTGATGCGGATGTCACGGAAGCGGGGCTTGTATTCAAACGCGCCGTCCATGCCCCTAAGTATAGGGAGCCCGGCTTAAGCGGCAATGAAGAGGGGTGTGAATTATGGGTGAGATTGCCCGGACGATTGAAACCAAACTGCGCGCGGCCTTCGATCCGGTCCGCCTCTCGGTGGTCGACGAATCGGCCCAGCACGCCGGTCATGCCGGTGTGCGCGAGGGCGGGGAAAGCCATTTCTTTGTCGATATCGCCGCGCCCGCCTTTGTGTCGATGAGCCGCGTCGAACGTCAGCGCGCAGTCAATACCGCCCTCGCCGAGGAGCTCGCCGGTCCGGTCCATGCCCTGCGCATGAAGGTGGAGGGGGATTAGCCCCCTCACCCGGCGCTTCGCGCCACCCTCTCCCTGACAGGGAGAGGGTGGGGCCCCGCTTGCGGGGAGGGTGAGGGGGTGGTTCCAAACCTCCCGCCCCGCCGCTAGCATCCTGAAAAGCCCAAATCAGGAGAAACGACATGGACGTGCGCGCGGCGGTGGCCTTCAAGGCCGGAGATCCTTTGAGCATCGAGACGGTCCAGCTCGACGGTCCGCGCGACGGCGAGGTGCTGGTCGAGATCATGGCGACCGGCATCTGCCATACCGACGCCTTCACGCTCTCCGGGGACGATCCGGAAGGTCTCTTCCCCGCCATTCTCGGCCATGAGGGCGCGGGAATCGTGCGCGAGGTCGGCGCGGGCGTAACGTCGGTGAAGCCGGGCGACCACGTCATCCCGCTCTACACGCCTGAATGCCGGGAATGCGAATACTGCCTGCACCCCAAAACCAATCTCTGCCAGAAGATTCGCGGAACACAGGGCCAGGGCCTGATGCCCGACGGGACCAGCCGGATTTCGCTGAACGGGGAAAAGCTGCACCACTATATGGGCTGCTCGACTTTCGCGAACTTCACCGTCCTGCCCGAAATCGCGGTGGCGAAAATCCGCCCCGACGCGCCCTTTGAAAAGGTCTGCTATATCGGCTGCGGGGTGACGACCGGCGTCGGCGCGGTCGTTTTCGACGCCAAGGTGGAGCCGGGCAGCCGCGTCGTCGTCTTCGGCCTTGGCGGGATTGGGCTGAATGTCATCCAGGGTGCGCGCATGGTCGGCGCGAGCCAGATTGTCGGCATCGATATCAATGAGGACCGCCGCGCCATCGCCGAAAAATTCGGCATGACCGACTTCATCAACCCCAAGTCCGTCGACAACATCGTCGAAGCCATCGTCGACATCACCAAGGGCGGGGCGGACTATTCCTTCGAATGCATCGGCAATGTCACGACGATGCGCCAGGCACTCGAAGCCTGCCACAAGGGCTGGGGCGAGAGCATCATCATCGGCGTGGCCGGGGCGGGTCAGGAAATCTCGACGCGGCCGTTTCAGCTCGTCACCGGCCGGGTCTGGCGTGGCACCGCCTTTGGCGGGGCGAGAGGGCGCACCGACGTGCCGAAAATCGTCGACTGGTATATGGACGGGAAGATCAATATCGACGACCTCATCACCCACGTCATGCCGCTCGACCAGATCAACGACGCCTTCCACCTGATGCATGAGGGCGAAAGCATAAGAAGCGTGGTGGCTTATTGATTGGCGCGCATTCATCTCCACGGGCGAAGACGCGAAACCCTCGCCCCCTTGGGGGAGAGGGTAGGGTGAGGGGGTGAGACACCCCCATCGGGACAGGGCGCGCGCGTTGCGCCGCCAGTCAACCGAGGCCGAGCGGTGCTTGTGGCGTTATCTGCGCAATCGGCAATGCCTCGGGCGGAAGTTTCGACGTCAGTTTCCGATTGGCCCCTATATAGCCGATTTCGCCTGTCCTGACGCGATGCTCATCATCGAAGCCGATGGCGGGCAGCACTCAGCCGATAAGACCAAGGATGCGCGCCGCACGACTTTCCTTGAGAACAAGGGCTGGACGGTTTTGCGGTTCTGGAACAATGACATTCTTGCCCATACTGAGGGTGTGTTCGAGGTCATCCGGGATTGGCTGCGCGCCAAGTCAATTGACCACCCCGTTTGAACCAACCCCTCACCCCGGCCCTCTCCCCTTGGAAAGGGGAGAGGGGGATGTGCATCGGGTATTCAAAGGCGCAAACCAAAACCCTCGCCCCCTTGGGGGAGAGGGTCGGCGGCCTCAGCCGCCGGGGTGAGGGGGTATTGAACCTTTAACCGCGGCGCGAACGGCATTAGGTCCTTCCCATGACCCTCTACATTGATGCCGATGCCTGTCCGGTGAAGGACGAGGCGATCCGCGTGGCCGAGCGCCACCAGACCCGCATCCTGCTGGTCTGTGACGGGGGCCTGCGCCGGCCGAACAGCCAATGGGCCGAACTCGTCATCGTGCCGGAAGGAGCCGACGCGGCGGACAACTGGATCGCGGAGCGGATCGGGCCGGGCGATATCTGCGTCACTGCAGACATACCGCTCGCCGACCGCTGCCTGAAGGCCGGAAGCCGGGCGATCGATCCAAAGGGGCGGGAGTTTACGCCCGACAATATCGGCTCCACGCTGGCGACCCGGAATCTGATGACCGATTTGCGGTCGGCGGGCACGATGGAGGGCGGCGGCGGGAAACCTTTCACCCCCCGCGACCGTTCCGAATTCCTCAACGGTCTGGAGCGCGTCTTCCAGGCGATCAAGCGAGGCAGGTAAGCATTATGGACCTCATCGACAGCCATATGTGCTTTGGCGGCGAGCAGCGTCGCTACCGGCACACCTCCGAAACGCTGAAATGCGACATGACGGTGTCGCTCTTCGTGCCGCATGGGGCCGGGCCGTTCCCGGTGTTGTGGTGGCTCTCGGGGCTCACCTGTACTGACGAGAATTTCGTCACCAAGGCCGGTGCGCAGCGCAAGGCCGCCGAGCTGGGAATGGCGATCCTCTGCCCGGACACCTCACCGCGCGGGGACGGCGTCGCCGATGACGAGGCCTATGACCTCGGCAAGGGCGCGGGCTTCTATGTCGATGCGCGCCAGAGCCCCTGGGCCGAACACTACCGCATGGAGACCTATCTGCGGACCGAACTGCCCGCGCTGGCGGAGAAATTCTTCCCCGTGGACATGGCGCGGCAGGCAATCTCGGGCCATTCCATGGGCGGACATGGCGCGCTGACGCTGGGCCTGAAAGACCCCAAGCGCTACGCCTCGATCTCGGCCTTCGCTCCGATTGTTGCGCCCACGCAAGTGCCGTGGGGCAAGAAGGCGTTCACCGCCTATCTCGGTGATGACGAGGCCGAATGGATGAGGCATGACGCCTGCCATCTGATCGCGTCGACGGAGGGCGAATTGCCGCCCATCCTGATCGACCAGGGCGAGGCTGACCAATTCCTCGCCGAACAGCTCCAGCCCGATCTGTTCAAGGCTGCCGCGATCGAGTCAGGCCGGAAAATCGATCTCGTCCTGCGCCCCGGATACGACCATTCCTATTTCTACATCGCGAGCTTCATCGACGAACACCTCGCCTTCCACGCCAAGCATCTGGGGGTGACCTCCTCTCCACCTAGGGGGAGAGGATTGAGGTGAGGGGGTCGTGCCGGATTGAGCTCGACCTTTAACCAACCCCTCACCCTGACCCTCTCCCCTTTGAAAAGGGGCGAGGGAAATGTGGTCTAAACTAATCCGGCGCTTTGGCGACCCGCATCGAGATGATCTGGTTACGGCGTTTCTCTAGGATCTCGAAGCGCACGCCGTGGAAGCGGAAGACCTGGCCCTTTTCCGGGATGGTCTGGGCTTCATGGATGACGAGACCGGCAACGGTCACCGCTTCCTCGTCGGGCAGATTCCAGTCGAGCGCGCGGTTGATGTCGCGGATCGCGAGCGCCCCGTCGATGGTCCAGCTGTGATCGCCATCGGCGACGAGCCCCTCGACGGTGATGTCATGCTCGTCCTCGATCTCGCCGACGATCTCCTCGAGGATGTCCTCGAGCGTCACCAGCCCCATCAGTGCGCCGTATTCGTCGACGACCAGTGCGAAGTGTTCGCGCTTTTCGCGGAAGGCATTGAGCTGGTCCTGCAGCTCGGTGGTTTCGGGCACAAACCAGGCCTCGCGCTTGATCGCGCCGATATCGAGTTTTGTCAGATCACCACCGCATTCCAGCAGGGCCCGGGCCATGTCACGGGCGTGCAGGACGCCGACAATGTTTTCCGCGTCGCCCTCGTAAAGCGGCAGTCGAGTGTGGGGGCTGGCCAACGCCTCGGCCACGATCTCCGCGGCCGGTTTGCCGGCGTCGATCATCACCATGTTCTTGCGGTGAACCATGACGTCATCGACGGTCAGTTCACGCAGATCGAGCACGCCGCCCAGCATGTCGCGGTCGTCCTTCACGACGCCGCCTTCCTGGTGGTGCAGGTCGATATGACCGCGGATCTCGTCATGAGCCGAGAAGAGCGGGCCTTCCACCTGGGCACCCAGCAGGCGCAGCGCGCCCCGTACGATCACCTGCACCGCCGCGACGATGGGCGAGAACAGGCGAACGACGATCAGGATCGGCCAGGCGACCGTCAGGGCCACCCGGTCGGGATTGGAGAGCGCATAGGTCTTGGGCAGGACCTCGGAAAAGATCAGCACCAGCGCTGTCATCACCAGTGTCGCATAGGCGACACCCGCCGGTCCGAACAGATCGAGCAGGACCGAGGCGGCGATGGTCGAGGCGAGGATGTTGACGAGATTGTTGCCCAGCAGGATCGCACCGATCAGGCTTTCCCGGTCCTCGGTCAGCTTGTTGACACGGCGGGCGGCATCGTTGTCGTCTTTCTCCAGTTGCAGCATGCGCGCGCGGGAAACGGCCGTCAGCGCCGTCTCGGATCCGGAAAAGAAACCGGACAGGAGCAGGAGAATGAAAATCCCGGCGGTCGGGATCAGGAGCGGCCAGAATTCGGTCATGTCATTTGGCTTTTCAGAAAGCGTTCGATGTCGTTGGCGTCCATGCCAGGCGCGATAAAGGCGTCCCCGATCGATCTGGCAAGGACCAGAGTGATCGTACCGCCCGAATTCTTCTTGTCGTGGCGCATCCGGTCAACAAGCCGGGCGGCGTCGAAGGGGCCGCCAGGCACCGCGTCCGGACCATCGGGCAGGCCTGCGGTGCGTAGATGCGCAGCGACCCGGTCGGCGTCGGCCTGCGGGCAGTCGCCGCGCTGTGCCGAATACCGGAACGCCAGCGCCAGCCCTGCAGCCACCGCCTCGCCATGTGTCATCTGCCCGGGGGCTTCGGCCTCGAAGGCATGGCCGAACGTATGGCCGAGATTGAGGAGGGCGCGCTCGCCGGCTTCCTTTTCATCGCGCGCCACGACCCCGGCCTTGAACCGGATCGCGCTTGTGAGCGCCGGTTGCAGGGTTTCGGGCGTATAGATGCCGTCTCCCGCTGCTTCGAGCCTGTCGAAGAGGGCGGCATCGCCAATGAGGGCGGCTTTCAGGATTTCGGCATACCCGGCGCGCAATTCGCGCTTGGGCAAGGTATCGAGGAAGGCTGCATCCGCGACCACCAGGCGGGGCGGGTGGAAAGCCCCGACCATGTTCTTGCCGGCGCGCGTGTTGATCCCGGTCTTGCCGCCCACAGACGAATCCGCCTGTGCCAGCAAGGTCGTCGGCATCTGAACGAAGCCGATTCCGCGCTTGTAGATCGCGGCGGCAAAGCCGGTGAGATCGCCCACAACCCCGCCGCCGAGCGCGATGATCGTGTCGCCGCGTTCCACGCCGGCATGGGCGAGCGCGTCGGTCAGCGCCTCGATGCCGGAGAAGCTCTTCTGCCCCTCGCCCGGGGCGGCGATGACCGGTTCGCACTCGATGCCGACCTGGCGGAGGGCCCCGCGCACGCGGTCAAGATGCAGTCCGGCGACATTCGTGTCGGTGACGATGATGGCTTCGCCGCGTGGAAACATTTCCTGGAAGCGCGTTGCCGCCGCCTCCAGCGCCCCGGCTCCGGCGATGACATCGTAAGCGCCGGTCGCGGTCGCGACGGGAATGATGTCGGGGCCGCTCATCGGACCAGAAGGCCCTTGTCCTGAAGCGCGGCAAGTATGCTGTCCACGGTCGTGGAATGGGGGCCATCCGCGCCATCGACATGGATGACGGCTTCACGATAGGCCGCCTCGCGCTTCTCCATCAGCCCGGCCATCACGCTTCGCGGATCATCGGCTTTCAAAAGCGGGCGCGTGTCGCGGCGCGAGACGCGTTCCATCAGCGTGTCGAGATCGGCCTTGATCCAGATGCTGATGGCTTTTTCGCGCACGAGCGCCCGCGTCGTGTCATTGGCGAACGCCCCGCCGCCGAGCGCGATGACGCGCGGACCTTCGTCCAGCAGGCGGGCGATAACCTTGCGTTCGCCGTCGCGGAAGGCGGATTCGCCGAAGTCGGAAAAAATGTCGGATACGCTGCGCCCGGCAGATTTCTCGATCTCCTCGTCAGCATCGACAAAGCCGAGACCAAGCGTGCGCGCCAGACGCCGGCCCACGGTTGTCTTGCCCGCCCCCATCAGGCCGACAAGGGCGATGGGGCGGTCGAGCTGGAGCGAAGGCGGAACATCGTCGGCGGGCATGGTCAGATACTAGGGCCGATGCGCCTGCTTTTAAAAGCGTCTCTCACCGGCATGCCGTCTGGAAATTGCCGCAATCGCAGCTAGGCTGTCCTGACAAGTGAATTCGGCAATGGACCAAAACCTGTCGTGGGGGAAAGCGCATGCGCGGCGTGTTGATCGGTATCGGTGTAGTGGCGGCGATCCTGCTTGTCGGCTTTGGTTCGCTGGTCCTCATTGCCGACGGCATGGAACCCGAGCGCGAGGAGATTCGTGTTGAGCTTCCCGATGATTTCCCGAATTAGCCTTGCCGTCCTGCTGCTCGCGGGCAGCGCCTCGGCCCAGGATATTGAGGTGCGCCAGCTCGGCGCGCTTGATCCGCTGGAAGTCCAGATCGCGGATACGCCGCTGGAATCTGACCTCTGGCGCGCGTCTTCGGCCGATACGGCCCGCGCGGCCATCGCCGCCCTGCCGGCAACAGACGGGCCGGGATACCGCTCACCGGCGCTCGCCGAACTGGCCGCGCGCGTCCTGTTGTCGGGCGGAGAGCCACCGGCCGGCGGGCGCGGAGATGCGGCGCTGGCTGCGCTGCGGGCCGAACGGGCCCTGGCGGCCGCCGGCGCGCCAGCCGCCTTTGCCCTTCTGGAACGGACGCCGCAGCTGGAACGCCGCCCGGAACTCGCCCGCCTGCATGCCGAGCTCGCCTTCGCGCTGGGCCGGGGCAATGAGGGCTGCCGGACCGCCAACGGTCTGGTTGAAGGCCGTGACCAGCCCTATTGGCTGCGCGCGCGGGCCTTCTGCCATGCGCTGAATGGCGAGGACGCGGCGGCCGAGCTTTCGGTCGATCTCGCCCGCGCTGCCGAGCCCGACCCGACTTTCGACACGCTGATCTATGCCGTCACCCTCGAACAGCCGGTTCCGGCCGGCATCGCTGTCGACAGCGGGCTGGAATGGGCGCTCGTCCATGTCGCGGCCAACGGCACCCATCCCGATGTTGACCTCGACGACGCCCCGCAATGGTTGCGCGATGTCGCCGAGCTGACGGCCCCGCCCGCTGAACTGCCGGATGAGTGGGCCGCGGCGCTGTCCGCCGCCCAGGAATTTGAAGGTGGGGAACGCAGTGCCGCCTACGACCAGCTGATCACGCAGGGTCAGGACCGGCTGGTCGCCGGGCTGGCGCTCGGGGAATGGCTGAGCGCCGCGCGCACTGACGGGCGTTTCCTCCAGGTCGCACGGCGTTATGGCGAGGAAGTTTCGACCATCCCCGTGACCGAAGGCACGATCGGTTTTGGCGGCCATTTCACCATGGCAGCTCTGCTGGCCGGTGATATCCGTACCGCGCAGCGCTGGCGCCGCGCGCTTGATGACGGACCGCCTGCGCCGGATTACGCGACCGGACTGGTCGATCCGACCAAGCCGGGCGGTTTCGAAGAGCCCCTGATCGCCGATGACCGCCCTGAATGGCAGCCGCCGTCGCCGCGCTATCTCGTGGCACTCGATACCGCGATTGCAGTGGCCGAGGACCGTATTCGGCGCGATTCCATGGAAGCCCTGCTCGGTGCCCGAATGGAATCTGGCGAGCCCGCACTCGGCAGTGTGGCGGCGCTCGCCGCGCTCGGCGCTCCGGCCCCGCTCGAATATCGCATTGCGCTATTGGAAGCCTCGACCGGCGAGACCAACAACTATCTCGCAGGGATGGAAGCGGCTGACTTTGCCGGCGCGCGCGCCGAAACGCTCCTGCTGGCCGCTGCCGCGCTCAGCGAGGGCGGGGACAGTGTCTCGGCGCAAGGCCTGATGCGGGTCTGCGCCATGCTCGACCGTGTCGGTTTCCGCGACATGGCGCTGAAAATCGTCCTGGAGCGCATCATCCTGGAGATCGCGTGACCGCCACCGGTCCCATCGCGCTATTCCTCGACATGATGGCTGCTGAGCGCGGCGCGGCACTCAACACGCTTGATGCCTACCGGCGTGACCTCGAAGACCTTTCCGCCCGGATCGCGCCGCGCGGGCGTGATCTGCAGGACGCCACCACGCCCGACCTTGAAGCCGCGCTGACCGGCATGGCCCGCGACGGGCTCTCGTCGGCAACCGCGGCGCGGCGGCTGTCGGCGGCGAAGCGCTTCTACCGGTTCCTGCTTTCCGAAGGTTTGCGCGAGGATGATCCGTCTGCGCGCCTCTCCGGCCCGAAAAAGGGCCGGCCCCTGCCCAAAATCCTCTCCGAGGCGGATGTCGATGCCCTGTTCCGCGCCGCGGCCGACCGGCCGGGTGCATCAGGCCTGCGTGACCGGGCGCTGATGGAGATACTTTACGCGGCGGGGCTACGCGTCTCCGAGCTCGTTTCCCTGCCGCTGGCGGCATTCGCGAGAGCGGAACAGTGCATACACGTCACCGGCAAGGGCGGGCGCGAACGCCTCGCCCCGCTGACCGAGGCGGCACTGGAGGCGGTTGCGGCCTGGCGCGAGGTGCGGGACGGGTTTCTGCCCGCCAACCCGGCGAAACGGGCCAAGGCGAGCCGGTTTCTCTTCCCGTCGAAGACCTCGGCTTCGGGCCATCTGACGCGGGAGCAGTTCGCCCGCATTCTCACCGATCTGGCCAGCGCGGCGGGCCTCGATACATCGAAAGTCTCGCCCCACGTGCTGCGCCATGCCTTCGCGACGCATCTATTGGCCAATGGAGCCGATTTACGCACGGTGCAGACGCTGCTGGGGCATGCAGACGTCTCTACGACACAGATATACACCCATGTACTGGAAGAGCGTTTGCGCACACTGGTGGAAACTGCCCACCCGCTGGCCAAGCGCTGAAAAGGGCGCAGAAGGCGGCTTGTTCCTTGCAATCGGGCTGGTTAGGTTGCCCGGCGCTTTCGCGCCCGCCGGCGTAGAACAAGAGAGCTGATGTCAGACCCCACGCGAACCTATCTCGATTTCGAACGTCCGATCGCCGAACTGGACGCCAAGATCGAAGAGCTTGAATCCCTGTCCGCGACGAACGGGACGGATGGTCCCGATGTGGCCGAGGAAGTCGGCAAGCTGCGCCAGAAATCCACCGACCAGCTCGCTGCGCTCTATGCCAAGCTCGATCCATGGCGGAAGACCCAGGTCGCGCGCCACCCGGACCGCCCCCATTTCCGCGATTACCGCAAGGCGCTGATCGAGGATTTCGAGGAGCTGTGCGGAGACCGGCGCTTTTCCGAGGACCCGGCCATTGTCGGCGGCATCGGCCGCTTCCGCGGCCGCTCGGTCGTCGTGCTGGGCCACGAGAAGGGCCACGACACCCAAAGCCGCCTGAAACACAATTTCGGCATGGCGCGTCCGGAAGGCTATCGCAAGGCGATCCGCCTGATGGACATGGCCGAACGCTTCAAGATGCCGGTGATGACCTTCGTCGATACCGCCGGGGCCTATCCCGGCGTCGGCGCGGAAGAACGCGGCCAGTCCGAAGCCATCGCGCGGTCCACCGAACGCTGCCTGACGCTGGGCGTGCCCATCGTCTCGGTGATTACCGGTGAAGGCGGTTCGGGCGGCGCGGTCGCGCTTGCCAGCGCCAACACGCTGATCATGCTGGAACATTCCATCTATTCGGTGATTTCGCCGGAAGGGTGCGCCTCGATCCTGTGGCGCGACTCGGCGCGGGCCAAGGATGCCGCCACGGCAATGAAAATCACCGCCCAGGACCTGATCGGGCTGAAAATCGTCGACCGGATCGTGCCCGAACCGGTCGGCGGGGCGCACCGCGCGCCCGGCCGGACCATCCAGGCCATTGGTGATGCGCTCGACACCACGCTCGATTCGCTTGAAGGCCTGTCGGCGAAGGAACTCCGGAAACGCCGCAAGGACCGCTTCTACGCCATCGGACGCCTTGAAGCGGGCGAAGAGTAGGCCAGGTCCTAAACCTCGTACTCCAGCCACGGCAGGAACCGGCCTTCAAACACATCCGAGGGCCGGTCTTCGATGAAGCGCGCGCCCATGTTTTCATAGAAGCCGCGTGCGTCTGGGTCCGAAAGGATCGTCATCACGCATTCGCCGCGCACTTTCATGCGGGCGGCGGCTTCACCAAAGAGGGCGCGGCCCGCGCCGCTGCCGATGGCATCCGGTTCTATGAAGAGTAGATCGAGCGTACCGCTCTTGCCCGCCGGGTCGATCTGGCAAACGCCGAGAATGCGGCCCGCATTGTCTTCCGCGACGAAAGCGCAGCCATCGGCGACGAGATGCGGTTCAAGGCGTAGATAGGGGGCGCAGGCGGCGATGAAAGGGGCGTCATAACCCCAATGGGCCTTTGACCGCAGGCACAGGGCCGAGAGCGCCTCGATCTCGTCGGGACGCGCGTCGCGGATGGATATCCCGTCAGGTCGAGACGGTCGGTCCACCTACCGCCCCGTGGCAATGCTTGTACTTCTTGCCCGAGCCGCAGGGGCACATCGCATTGCGCTGCACCTTGCCCCAGGTTTCCGGCTTGTTCGGATTGACCGACATCGGCGTGCGGCGCAACGTCGGTGCAACGCGCGGACGATCCGGGCCCGGATCGGCTCCACCCGCGTCGTTGCGGCCGGTGCGCGGATCGATATGCGTGGTGCGCATGTCTGCCGGCATTTTCGGTGCTTCGACCTTGGGGGCCTGCTGCAGGCGGATCGACATGATCCGGCGGGTGAATTCCTCGCGCAGATTTTCCAGAAGCCGCTCGAACAGCGAGAAGGCTTCGGTCTTGAACTCATTCAGCGGATCGCGCTGGGCATAGCCGCGCAGACCGATCACTGAGCGCAGCGAGTCAAGCTGCTGCAGGTGCTCGCGCCAGTTGTCGTCGATGGTGCGCAGCAGTTCATATTTCTCCACGCGGCGCATCAGTTCAGGACCAACGCTGGAGACTTTCTCGGCATAGGCCTTGTCGGCGGCGTCGATCAGCCGTTCGCGGATTTCCTCGCCGCCGATGCCTTCCTCGGCTGCCCAGTCCGCGATGGGCAGATCAATGCCGAACGTGTTCTTGATGGTCTCGTCCAGGCCCTCGATATCCCACTGGTCGGCGAAAGCCTTGGGCGGAATGTGCGCCTCGACAATGTCCTCGGCGGCCTGGTGGCGCATGTCCTTGACCACGTCGGACACGTCGCTGTCATTCATAAACTCGATGCGCTGCTCGAAGATCGCCTTGCGCTGATCGTTCATCACATCGTCGTATTTGAGAATGTTCTTGCGGATCTCGAAATTGCGTTGCTCGACCTTCTTCTGAGAGGTTTCCAGCGCCTTGGACATCCACGGGTGCTGGATGGCTTCGCCTTCCTTCAGGCCCAGCGTGCGCATGATGGTGTCGAGCCGTTCCGGCGCGAAAATGCGCAACAGGTCGTCTTCCACAGAGACGAAGAATTTCGACTTGCCCGGATCGCCCTGACGGCCCGTCCGGCCACGCAGCTGGTTGTCGATCCGCCGGCTTTCATGGCGCTCGGTGGCGAGCACGTAGAGCCCGCCGGCGTCCAGCGCCTGCTTCTTCTTTTCGGCAACGTCGGCGGCGATCTCGGCCTTCTTTTTCTCGATGGCCTTCTCGTCGGGTTCCTTGCCGGCTTCGGTCTGCGCCGCGATCCAGTCCGCCAGCTGGAAGTCGGCATTGCCGCCCAGCTGGATGTCGGTCCCCCGGCCGGCCATGTTCGTGGCGATGGTCACCGTGCCCGGGATGCCGGCCTGCGCAATAATGCCGGCCTCCTGCTCGTGATAACGGGCATTGAGGACCTGGTGTTTCAGCTTCTTCTTGTTCAGAAATTCGGAGAGGACTTCCGATTTTTCGATCGAAACCGTGCCGACCAGGACCGGCTGGCCTTTTTTAAGTGCCTCATTGATCTCGGTGACGATGGCTTCGTATTTTTCCTTCGCGGTCCGGTAAACTTCGTCCTCGTCGTCGATCCGCGCGATGGGCTTGTTGGTCGGAATTTCGACCACGTCGAGCTTGTAGATCGAGTGGAATTCGTCCGCTTCGGTCGCCGCCGTACCGGTCATGCCGGCCAGCTTGGTGTAAAGCCGGAAATAGTTCTGGAAGGTGATCGAGGCCAGCGTCTGGTTTTCCGGCTGGATGTCGGTGCCTTCCTTGGCCTCGATGGCCTGGTGCAGCCCGTCCGACAGCCGGCGGCCCGGCATCATCCGGCCGGTGAATTCGTCGATCAGCAGGACATTGCCGTCCTTGACGATGTAATCCTTGTCGCGCTGGAAAATCTTGTGGGCTTTCAGCGCCTGGTTGAGGTGGTGGACGATCATGACATTGTCGACGTCGTAGAGATCACCCTCTTCCAGCAGATCACGCTCGCGCAGCAGGTCCTCGATATGCTCGTTGCCCTCTTCGGTCAGCAGGACCGAGCGGGATTTTTCCTCGACCGTGTAGTCATCTTCGGTGAGCAGCGGGATGATGGCGTCCATCGTCCGGTAGAAGTCGGTGCGGTCCTCGGTGCGGCCCGAAATGATCAGCGGCGTCCGGGCTTCGTCGATCAGGATGGAGTCCACCTCGTCGACGATTGCGAAATTGTGCCCGCGCTGGACCATGTCGGCGAGCGAGTACTTCATGTTGTCACGCAGATAGTCGAAGCCGAACTCGTTGTTCGTGCCGTAGGTCACGTCGCACTGATAGGCGGCGCGGCGTTCGTCATCGTTCAGGCCATGAACGATTACGCCAGTGGTCAGGCCCAGCTTGGAATAGACGGCGCGCATCCAGTCGGCGTCGCGCTGGGCGAGGTAATCGTTGACCGTGACGACATGCACGCCCTTGCCCGACAGCGCATTGAGATAGACGGGAAGCGTCGCGACCAGCGTCTTGCCTTCACCGGTCTTCATCTCGGCGATGGAATTGTTGTGAAGGACGATGCCGCCGATCATCTGCACGTCGAAATGGCGCAGGCCGAGCGTGCGTTTGGAGGCTTCGCGAACCAGCGCGAATGCTTCCGGCAGCAGCGCATCGAGGCTCTCGCCGTCGCTGTGGCGGGTCTTCAACTCCGGCGTCTTGGCGGCCAGCTGGTCGTCGGTCAGCTTCGCGAACTCGTCTTCCAGCGCATTGATGCGATCGACCGTGGACCGGTATTTGGCGACCTTGCGGTCGTTGGACGAGCCGAAAACGCTGCGGACGATGGAAAGCATGGAAGACCCTGAAATCTGCTGGTAGAACGGCCCCGGAAAAGGCGCGGCCTACCTTGGGCGGCTGCTGCCGCCGCATGAAATTGCGCCCGGCTGACTTAAGGATGGGCGGAAACCGTGTCAATGAGACCGGACGGCATGCTACAGATGTGCCCCGCAACCGAAAGAGCCCGAATGCAGAGCCTCCCGCGTTACATGGCGTGTCTTGCCCTACTATTGGTCGCGGCCTGCGGTCCGTCCGGTCCCGCAGCCGAATTGCCGGGCGAGGACCCGGTCTCGGTCATCAATGAGGGGCCGGACCCGGTCGTGGCGCGTGTGGGCGAGACCGAAATCCACCGCTCCGACGTCACCCGCGAGGCCGCGTCGCAGGGCGTCATCGACGAGGGCGGCTTTCTGCCCGTCACGGACCCGGCGTTCGACCGTATCGTGGAGGAATTGATCGACCAGCGCCTGCTGGCCATCGAGGGCCGCCGCCGCGGTCTTGAAGACTCCGAGGCCGCCCGGGAACGGATCGCCGTGGCGACCGAACGCATCCTCGGGAATGTTCTGCTGGAAACGCTGATCGACGAGGCCGTCACCGAAGAGGCCATTCTGCGCGTCTACAACGAGCAGGCGACGCTGAGCGGACGCAGCGACGAGGTTCACGCCCGCCACATCCTTGTCGATACGCGCGAGGAGATCGATGCAATTCGGGCCCAGCTGGATGCCGGGGGCGATTTCGAGGAACTCGCCATTCTCTACAGCCAGGATCCGGCGACACGCATGCAGGGGGGCGATCTGGGCTATTTTTCACGCCAGAGCGTCTTGCCAGAGTTTGCCGGGGTCGCGTTTTCAACGCCGGTCGGCACCGTCTCCGAACCCTTCGAGACCGGCTCGGGATGGCATGTGCTGCGCGTCGAGAGCCGCCGGGCCACCGAGACACCGGGTCTGGAAGAAGTGCGCCCCGGCATTGTGCGCTTCCTGACCTTCCAGCAAATCGAGAACCTCGTCCGGACGCTGCGCGAGGAAACAGCCATCGAGCGCTTCGAGATTGCCACCGAAATGCCCGAAGACACGGCGGCGGAGCCCGGTCCGGAAGCGGAATAACACCGCGTTAACCTTGTTATTCAACGGGAAATTAGGGGAGATCGATCACTATGGCCGATAGACCGGTCATCCTGGTGGCGGCGTGTGCGCTGCTGGATGCGGACCGCCGCGTGCTTCTGGCGCGCCGGCCCGCGGACAAGCCAATGCCCGGATTGTGGGAGTTTCCCGGCGGCAAGGTCGAAGCTGGGGAAACGCCGGAACGGGCCTTGATGCGCGAATTGCGCGAAGAACTGGGAGTCGAACCATGCGAACGCTGCCTGCATCCCTTCGCCTTCGCCTCTCACGCCTATCCCGACTTTCACATCGTCATGCCGCTGTTTGTTTGCCGTCAGTGGGACGGGTTTCCGTCTCCGAGGGAAGGTCAGGAACTCAAATGGGTGCGTCCGGAGAAACTCAAGGACTATCCCATGCCCGAGGCCGACATTCCGCTGGCCATCGAACTGCGCGACCGAATGTATCGCTAGGCGGATTCCTGGCCGACCAGTCCGGAGCCACCAGCATCGAGTATTCCGTCATCGCCGTCCTGATCTCGATCGGCGCGATTGGGGCCTTGATGCTGATCGGGCCCCAGGTCCTCGCGATGTTCAATGATGCCGGCGGGGCGTTCTAGCCGCCGGCCTTTTCGCCAGCCGATTGTTCTCTAACCCCCAAAGCATCCGCCAGCCGCACCGTGGCCGAGCCCGGCCGTTTCGGCTTGGGTTGTCCCGGATGTGGGGCCCATCCTGCGGCATGGATGATCTCGAACGTCGCCCTTATGCGCCCGTCCGCGTCGCTGAATCGTTCGGCATAGATTTCCGCCGCGCGCAGGAAGAGCGCTTTCGTCGCGGGCTTTCGCGGCCGCGAGACCAGGGCACTGGTTTCGCCCATGCCGCGCAGATCGCGCATCAGGTCGAACATCGTATCGTAGCGCACCGTCATGCGATCGACGTCAGCGACCGGCAGGGCAAAGCCCGCCCGCTGCAACAGGGCTGACAAGTCCTGTGCGTCGGCAAAGGGAGAGACGCGGGCATTCACGCCATCGAACAGCTCGGCTTCGGCGGCCATCAGCGACTGACGCAGTTCGGTCAGGCTGGCCCCCCCGATCAACGCGGCGGCGAAGAACCCATCCGGTTTCAGGGCCCGGTTGATCTGGATCAGCGTGCCGGGGAGATCATTGGTCCAGTGCAGGGCGAGGGGCGACACGACGAGGTCGAGACTTTCATCGGCGACGGCAAAGGCTTCCTCGTCCATCGCGAGTGTCATCCCGCCGCCAGCGGCATGGCGCGGTGACAGATCCGTCTCGATCAACGTGCCGATCTTGGCGGCTGCGTCGGTCTGGTACGCCAGCGCCCGCCCAATGGAACCGCCTCCACCGAGCGCCAGCGCCAGCGGAAAATCGCGGACCACGGGCAGGAGCCGGTCAAGCAGATCCTCGGCCGCGCGCTCCACAAGGAAGCCGCAATCTGGCAGACTGGCAGCCGCGCGATCACGCCTGCGGCGGAGCAGGGCGCGATCAAAGAGGCGGGGAGGGGTGTCTGAAGGCATCAGCGAGATATGGCCTGCCCGGCTGGGGAAAGAAAGCCGCGGCGGTGCTGGCCGGTCTGGTCTGGCCGCCGCAATCGCCTTTTGGCGGTGGCTGGGTATCGCGTCCCGGTCAGCTTGACCCGGCCGGCTGGACGGCAGTTGATTTCCTTGACCGGCCGTGGTGCGTGAGTTGCGGTTATCCCTTTGCCTATGACGCCGGGGAGGTGGTCTGCGGGGCCTGCGCCGCCCGGCCCCTGGTCCTCGGTCTCATGCGCGCGGCCTTTGTCTACAACGAAGCCAGCCGGAAGCTGGTGCTCGACTTCAAGCATGGCGGACGCACTGAAACCCTTCCCCAGTTCGCCCGCTGGATGGCCCGCGCCGGTGCCGAAGCGCTTGAGGGCGCGGACGCGCTTGTCCCGGTTCCGCTGCATCCGCGCCGCCTCCTGTCACGCCGCTACAACCAGTCTTCGCTGCTGGCCTCGGCGTTGACTCGCGAAACCGGCATACCGGTCGAGGCTGATGCCCTGCGGCGGTCGCGCGCCACGACGACGCAAGGTGGCAAGTCCGCCAAGGGCCGCAAGCGCAATGTCGCCGGAGCCTTTCGGGTGCGGGAACGCTACACGGCGCGGATCACGGGCAAATGTCTTGTGCTCGTGGATGACGTGATGACGACCGGCGCAACACTGGAAGCCTGTGCCCGCGTTCTGCTGCGTGCCGGTGCACGGCAAGTGAACGCGGTCGCACTCTCGCGCGTTGTCAGACCGGTAAACCCGCTTACATAGAGGGACCGGCCGAGTCGGCCCCGCCCGCCAGAAAAAGGAAATACGCATCCCATGGCCAAGGTCACCATCTACACCCGTCCGATGTGCGGCTACTGCCACCGCGCGGTAAAGCTGCTGGAATCCAAGGGTGTCGATTTCGAGGACATCAATGCCGGCTTTGACGCGGAAAAGCGCAAGGAGATGATCCAGCGCTCCAATGGCGGCTCGACCTATCCCCAGGTCTTCATCGGCGACACCCATATTGGCGGTTCGGATGACCTCATGGCGCTGGAGCGACAGGGCAAGCTGGACGCCATGCTCGGGCTCTCGGCCTGATGGGCGTTTCACCCCACCCTTACCCTCCCCTCAAGGGGAGGGAATCGAGAATCTTTCTCCCTCCCCCTCGGGGGAGGGACGGGGTGGGGGGCATGTGTTATGCCAACGCTTAAAACAGGCCTCATACAGATGCGTTCCGGGACAGACCCGGCGCGCAATCTCTCCGACGCGACGGGCTTCATCCGCGAGGCCGCGGGGCAGGGCGCGCAGTTGGTTTGCACACCCGAAACCACTCATCTGGTTCAGAAGGACGCCAACGCCCTTTTTGACGTGATCCGCACGCCCGAAGACGACCCGGCGATCCCGGCGTTCGCCAAATTGGCTGAAGAACTCGGTATCTGGCTGCTCATCGGATCGCTGGCGCTGAAGATCGGCGACTGGCGCGCGGTTAACCGGTCATTCCTGTTCGCGCCGGACGGCTCCACGGCCGCCACTTATGACAAGATCCATATGTTCGACGTCGGTCTGGGCGCAGGCGAGACCTATTCGGAATCAACCAATTATCGACCGGGTTCGAAGGCGGTTCTGACCGAGGCCGGACCGGCCAGGTTGGGCCTGACCATCTGCTACGATCTGCGCTTTGCCTATCTCTACCGCCGCCTTGCGCAAGCCGGAGCGAACGTAATTGCCGCGCCGTCGGCCTTCACCGTGCCCACCGGCAGAGCGCATTGGGAGACGCTGATCCGCGCCCGCGCTATCGAGACCGGCTCGTGGCTGATTGCCCCCGCGCAGGGCGGGCAGCACGAAGACGGCCGCAAGACCTGGGGGCATAGCCTCGTCGTTGACCCGTGGGGCGGCATCGCCGCTGTGTTGGACCATGACGAGCCCGGCGTGCTGATGGCCGAAATCGACCTCGGCAAGTCGGCGAACGCGCGGGAACGCATCCCCTCGCTGTCCCACGACCGCGAGATCACCGGGCCATGATCCGCTACGCGCTACAGTGTTCGCGTGACCACGGCTTTGAGGCCTGGTTCCGCAACTCGGCGACCTATGACGAGCAGGCCGAAGCCGGTCTTGTCGAATGCCCGGTCTGCGGCGACACGGATGTCCGCAAGGCTGTCATGGCACCGAATGTCGCGTCGCCGAAGAAGCGCAAGGCCGACAACCAGACCATGATGATGGAGCTGGCCGGCAAGGTTCGCGCTCATATCCGCGACAAGTTCGACTATGTCGGTGATGATTTCGCAAAGCAGGCGCGCGCCATGCATGAGGGCGAGAAGCCGCACCGCGACATCTATGGCGAAACGACGCCTGAAGAAGCCGAAGCCTTGAGGGAAGAGGGCGTGCCCTGCGCGCCCCTGCCGCCTGCGCTGACCCCGGTGCCGGAGAAGAAGCTGAACTAGGCCGCCTTCGCCGCGCTCAGCAGGTAGTTCACACTGGCGTCGTGCGTGATCGAGAACTGGTCGTTTAAGGGGTTGTAGCTGACCCCGACCGCCTCGCCGGTCGCAAAGCCGGTGTCACGCAGGACGCGAGTCACTTCCTCCGGTTTCACCAGTTTGGAGAAGCGGTGCGTACCGCGCGGCAGCCAGCCCATCACCCATTCCGCGCCGAAGATCGCGAGCGCAAAGGCTTTCGGCGTGCGGTTGATCGAGCCGACGATCATCAGCCCGCCCGGCTTCACCAGGCGCGCACAATCAGCCAGGAAGGCGTCCGGGTCGGCGACATGTTCGACGACTTCGAGGTTGAGGACGACATCAAATAGCGGCTCGCCAGACTCGATCAGTTGCTCGGCAGTGCCGTGCCGGTAGTCGATGGCGAGGCCCATTTCCTCGGCATGGACCATGGCGGTCTTGATATTGGCTTCGGCGGCATCGACTCCCGTGACGTCTGCGCCGAGGCGCGCCATGGGTTCGGAGATCAGACCGCCGCCGCAGCCGATGTCGAGAATGCGCAGGCCCGAGAGGGGTTTGTCGCCGCCCTCGCGTCCGAAATGGGCCAGGACCCGGTCACGGATAAAGGTGAGGCGCGCCGGGTTGAATTTGTGCAGCGGCTTGAATTTGGAATCCGGGTCCCACCACTCGGCAGCCATGGCAGAAAATTTCGCCACTTCCTCGGGATCGATTGAGGGGCTGGAGAGTTTAACGGGAGCCGCGTGTACCGCCATGGTATGAATTTCCTTGCCGAAAAGGCGTTGCAGTCTGGATTATGCCGTAATATGGCCCCGCTTGACCGGCTTATCGAGGCCTGCGTCCAGCGGCGTTCTGCCGCGAGGCGCGTGACAGGTACCACATAACCGCCGAAGCGAGGGAGCGGTCTTGGTCGATATCGTGATGAAATTCGGCGGCACGTCGGTCGCCGACGCCGCCCGTATCCGGGCTTCGGCGGAGCTTGTCGCGTCCGAAGCCGCGCGCGGCCAGTCCGTCGCCGTCGTGGTGTCGGCGATGGCGGGCGAGACCGACCGGCTGATCGCTCTGGCCGAACAGTTCGGTGGCGGGCTCGGTGAAGACGAGACCGATACCGTCCTGGCGACCGGCGAACAGATCAGCGCCGCCCTGATGGCCCTCGCACTGCGGGAAAGGGGCTTGAAGGCCCGCTCCTTCCAGGCCTGGCAGTCCGCGATTTTCGTCGATGGTCCCCCTGGCGATGCCCGGATCTCCGGCTTCCTGACCGAAGCGGTCGAAGCCAGCGCCGATGCCGGTGTGATCCCGGTCTTTGCCGGATTTCAGGGGATCGACACCGAGCGGCGCGTGCGCACGCTGGGCCGGGGCGGGACCGATTTGTCTGCCGTCGCCATCGCTGCGGCGCTCAATGCCCGCTGCGACATCTACACCGATGTCGACGGCGTCTACACCACTGATCCGCGTATCGAGCCGAAGGCGCGCCGGATCGACGCGATCAGCCATGACGAAATGCTTGAACTCGCCGCGCAGGGCGCTAAAGTCCTCCAGACCCGGTCGGCCGAGATGGCCAAGGCCCGCAATGTCCCGCTTCGCGTGCTGTCGAGCTTCGCCAAACCCGGCGAGGCGCGCGGCACGTCTGTCCTCGATGCGGGCGGCATCGCCGAGCGCCGGATCGTCTCCGGTGTTGCCTATACGCGCGACCAGGCAAGGATCATCCTCCTGGGCGCGTCGGACAATCCGGCCATCGCGGCGGAGATTTTCGGCGCGCTGGCGGACGTGAATATCGGCGTCGACATGATCGTGCAGGGGCGCGCGCGCGACGCCGGCACCGTGAATATCGAATTTTCCGTCGACCGCCGGGAACTCGGACGTGCTATGACCGTGATGGAAGATGCGCACGGGGACGCCCGCGAGATCATCCATGAAACCGATCTTGCCAAGGTGTCTGTCGTCGGGCTCGGTCTCAATCGCCGGGCGGACGTGGCGCGCATCCTGTTCCGGGCCCTTGGCTCGAAAGGGATTGACGTGAAAGTCATCGCGACATCCGAAATCCGGATCAGTGCCCTCATCGCCAATGACGCGGTCGAGCAAGCCGTGCGGGCCCTGCATTCGGCCTACGGGCTCGATGGGGAGGGCGGCTGAGCATGGCGGCAGCCGATACCATCGCCGCCGGCCCGCGCCGGCTCCTGGCTCGCCTGCGCGCCCTCATGGCGGTGCGCGAGGATGCCCAGGAGCGGCTCGACCACCTCACCGAGATGATCGCGCAGGAAACCAGCGCGGACGTCTGTTCCATCTATCTCGCCCGCCGGTCTGGCTCACTGGAATTGTGCGCCACACACGGACTGAAGCGCGAGGCGGTCCACAATACCCGCCTCCAGCGCAATGAGGGCCTTGTCGGGTTGATCGCCCGCAGCGCCCGGCCGCTGGCCGTGGCAGACGCGCCGTCTCACCCCGCCTTCGCCTATCGGCCCGAAACGGGCGAGGAACCGTTCAAATCCTTTGTCGGCGTCCCGATCCTGCGCGGCGGGCGCCTTGTCGGCGTCCTGACCAGCCAGACCCATGGCTCGCGCCAGACCAGCGACGACGAGATCGAGACATTACAGACTGTCGCCATGATCCTGGCCGAAATCGTCGCATCCGGCGATGTGATCGCGGCCGAGGAAATGGCCGGCCTGGACATGCGGCCGACGCGCGCGGAGCGTTTTCAGGGCGGGGCGTTCTCACCCGGTCTCGCCATCGGTACAGCGGTGGTTCACGAGCCGCATGTCGCCTCTACGCGCCTGATCGCGGAAGACCCCGATCAGGAGGAGAACCGGCTCGACACCGCGATTGGCGAACTGCGCCGCGCCATCGACACCATGCTCGATTCCGGCCGTCTGCCCTTTGGTGGCCCCACGCGCGACGTGCTGGAAGCCTACCGGATGTTCGCCCATGACCGCGGCTGGCTGAACCAGCTGCGGGAGGCTGTCCGGCAGGGCCTGACGGCGGAAGCCGCCGTCGAGCGGGTCCGCAACGAGCATCGGGCCCGCCTTATGCAGGCCCGCGACGTGCATTTCCGCGAGCGGTTGCACGATCTCGAGGACCTCGCAAACCGGCTGTTGCGTCACCTGGCGCATTCCAATGGCGCGTCGCAGAGCGAACTGCCGGACAATGCGATCATATTTGCGCGCAGTATCGGCCCGGCCGAGTTGCTTGATTACGACCGCTCGAAACTCAAGGGCGTGGCACTGGAAGAAGGTTCGGCCTCGAGCCATGCTGTCATTGTTGCCAAGGCGCTCGGGATTCCCCTGGTCGGTCTGGTCGAGGGCGCGCTTGATCGCGTCGAGCCTGGCGATCCGGTCATCCTCGACGGCGAATTCGGCCTCGTGCACATCCGCCCGTCGAGTGACGTTGAGGAAACCTACCGCGAACGCTCTGATGCGCTGTCGCAGCGTGCCCGCGCCTATGCGAAGCTGCGCGACGAGCCGTCTGTGACCGCCAACGGTGTACCGTTCGAGCTTCACCTTAATGCGGGTCTGTTGATCGAGTTGACGCGTCTGGAAGAAACCGGTGCCCACGGGATCGGCCTGTTCCGGACCGAATTCCAGTTCATGGTTGCCGACACGCTGCCGCGGCTCGCCAAACAGGCCGAGCTCTACAAATCGGTCATGGATTCAGCCGGATCAAAGCCGGTTGTCTTCCGTACGCTTGACCTCGGCGGTGACAAGGTGACGCCCTTTGCGCCCTCCATGCGCGAACCCAACCCGGCGCTGGGATGGCGGGCGATCCGCATGGGTCTCGACCGGCCCGGCCTGCTGCGCTACCAGCTGCGCGCCCTGATCCAGGCGGCAGAGGGCCGGCCGCTCTCCATCCTCTTCCCGATGATCGCAACACCCTGGGAATTCAAGGCGGCGAAAGACATGCTGATGCGCGAAGTCGCGTTCGCGCGCGGACGAGGTCACCCTGTCCCGGAACGGGTCGAGGCCGGTATCATGCTCGAAACGCCGGGCATGGCCTGGGCCATTGAACATGCCCTGCCGCATGCCGACTTCGTTTCCGTCGGGGCCAACGACCTGATGCAGTATTTCTTTGCCGCGGATCGCCAGAACTCCCGTGTCTGGGAGCGCTACGACATTCTATCGCCCGCTGCGCTTCAACTGCTGAAAACCATCCGGGAGGCCTGTTCCCGTCACAATGTTCCGGTATCCATATGCGGAGAGGTGGCGTCCCAGCCGCTCGAGGCAGCCGTGATGCTGGCTCTGGGCTATGGCAAATTGTCCATGGCGGCGAGCGGGGTGGCACCGGTCAAGGCGATGCTGGCGCGAACCGATACGGGCCAGCTTGGCACCTGGCTTGCTGGGAATATGTCACGCGACGCGGCATCGCTGCGCCCCCTGTTGATAGAGGCGGGTAATGCTGCGGGGCTTCAGCTTGAGGCTGTTGATAACAGGGCCTTGATCTGACATTATTAAGAATTGCCGTGCGACAAAAATGTCACGTGCGAATCACGACGCGAGTATCGACCCATCGCGCGGCGATGGTGGCGGGGGAAACATGGCCGAAGGGCACACAACGCAGTCCGGTTACGTTCCGGTGGACGCCGTGTTTTCTGGCGGTGCCGCCGTCAGCGCGAAGCTGTCCGCAGGTGACCGTCTGCGCGAGGCCCGCGCCAAGCTGGGCCTGACGCTCGATTCCGCCTCGGCCCGCACCCGTATTCGCCGCGACTATCTCGAAGCGCTGGAGACGATGGATCCGCGAGGGCTCCCCTCGCGCGCCTACGCCATCGGCTATCTGCGCACCTATGCGCGCTTCCTCGAACTCGACGAGGCGGCGCTCGTTGACCAGTTCAAGGCCGAGGCCGACACCCAGACCGGGCGCGCCCAGCCGACCGCTCACCAGACCCGCCGCGAAATCCGCCTGCCCAAGGGCGTGTTCGGCGCGGTGCTGATCCTCGCCGCCGTGTCCGGCATTGCCTGGTGGTACGCCAACACCGCCTCGGGTGAGGGCGCGTTTGCCGACATTCCGCCGCCGCCGGACGCCGAATTCGAGGCGACCAGTGACCTGACACCGTTTGACGGCGAATATTCCGTTGCCGACCGCAATGCGATCTGGGGCGATCTGCCGGGTACCGGCGAAGCGGCGGCCCGTATGCCGGAAATCGTGCTGGAAGCGAACATGGCAACCTGGCTGGAAGTGCGGGACGCTTCGGGACGTATCCTGTTTTCCCGCGACCTGCAGGCGGGGGATTCCTATCGCGCGGTTGACGAGCCGGGTCTGACCGTCTCGACCAGCGATGCCGGTGCGGTGAACCTGCACCTCGATGGCGAGCTGCAAGGTACGCTGGGCGATGCTGGTGCCGCGCTCGACAATATCGGTCTTGATGCCCGCCGGATCGAAACCGCGTCCGTCGAAGACAGCGTCGAAGGCTGACACCGCACCCTCGCAAGGTGCCGCAAAGCCGTCTATATCCTCCTCCATGACACCAGGACCGGCTTGAGGGCCGTTCCTCAATACGCGCGCGGGAGTGCGGCCCATGCACGAACAGCATCGCGAAGTCCGTCCCTGGCGGATGATCGAACGCCGCGAAAGCCGCCGTATCCATGTCGGCACTGTGCCGGTGGGCGGCGGCGCGCCGATCACCGTGCAGTCCATGACCAACACGCCGACCCCGGACGTGCGCGCCACGATCGACCAGATCCGCGCGCTTGAGGATGCAGGTGCCGACGTCGTCAGGGTTTCATGCCCCGACGAGGACTCCACCAAGGCCTTCAAGGCCATCGCCCGCGCCGCGCAGGTCCCGCTCGTCGCCGACATCCACTTTCACTACAAGCGCGCCATCGAGGCCGCAGAAGCCGGGGCCGCCTGCCTGCGGATCAATCCGGGCAATATCGGCTCCATGGCGCGGGTGCGCGAAGTCGTGCAGGCCGCCAAGGATCATGGCTGTTCCATGCGGATTGGCGTCAATGCCGGCTCGCTGGAAAAACACCTGCTGGAAAAATACGGCGAGCCTTGCCCCGAAGCGATGGTGGAAAGCGCGCTGGAACATGCGCGCATTCTCGAAGACCTCGACTTCCGCGAATACAAGATTTCGGTGAAGGCGTCGGACGTCTTCCTGACCGTCGCGGCCTATCAGGCGCTCGCCGAAGCGACCGACGCGCCGCTCCATCTCGGCGTTACCGAGGCGGGCGGAAAGCGCACCGGCTCGGTCAAATCTGCCATCGGCATGGGCAATCTCCTGTGGGCCGGGATCGGCGACACGATCCGCGTCTCGCTTTCCGCCGATCCGGTCGAGGAGATCAAGGTCGGCTACGATATCCTCAAATCGCTGGGCTTGCGGACCCGTGGCGTCAATATCATCGCCTGCCCGTCCTGCGCGCGGCAAGGCTTCAACGTGATCGAGACGGTGCAGACACTCGAGGAGCGCCTCGCGCACATTTCCGAGCCGATCTCGCTGTCCATCATCGGCTGCGTCGTCAACGGGCCGGGCGAGGCGATGTTCACCGATCTCGGCTTTACCGGCGGCGGCAAGGGCTCGGGCAAGATGTATGTCTCGGGCAAGCCCGACCACAACGTCACCAACGAGGAAATGATCGACCACATCGTCGACATGGTTGAAGCCCGCGCGGCTTCACTGCGTGCGGCGAGCGAGGCGGCGGAGTAGGTCCGGCCGGGATGCCACGCGCATTTTTCCCTCTCCCCGCTGGTCAAGGAAACGGCTAGAGACGGCTCAGCCGCCGGGGGGCGGAGATCAAGACCCGCGAAACGGAAACCATGACCCGCACACGCCTTGCCCTTGCCACCGCCCTTCTGGCCGCGGCATCCCTTTCCCATCCCGCCAGCGCCCAGGGTGTCGACCCGGAAACGGTCGAGCTTCAGACCGCAGACGCGCACCGCTTCGTCGCCGTCTATGAAGCGGCAAACGGCTTGCCGAGCGCCGAAGTCCTGCAGGCCGGTTATCTCGACGGAGCCGGGCGGGGTGTCGAGATTTTCACCCCCTACCGGATCCAGAACGCCGAAAACCTCGCCGCTGTCATCGCGGCGAACACGGGGGCCTATCGCCGCGCCATTGATGTTTGCCTGCCCATCGGCGAGTCCATGACGCCGGAGCTGCGCGCGACCTATCTGCGGTTGGCCGAGCTACTGCCGGGCCGCGATCTGCCCGAGATTTATCTCGTATTCGGCGCAGGAAATTCGGGGGGTACGGCGGGCGAAGGCGCGCAGGTTCTGGGACTTGAGGTCCTCTGCGCCCAAGCGGGTGACGAGGCGGAAATCCGCCGCGTCTTCCAGCACTTCTTCGCTCACGAGACCGTCCATACGCTCCAGGACCAGCCCGGCGGGCTGGATGATTTGCTTCTGGCCCACTCCCTCCATGAAGGTGTGGCCGACTTCATCGCGTTTCTGACGACGGGCGAAATCCCGACGCCGGAACGCGAGGCCTGGGCGCGGGAGAATGAAGACACGGTCTGGGCGGCCTTTGCCCGCGACCGGGCCACCGTCGCGGCGGGAACGACGCTGACCGAAAACGGCCCGGACCTGAACGAAGCGGCCAATGCGGCACGCCGCAACTGGGTGATGAACTATCAGAACGCGCCCGAGGGCTGGCCGCACGAAGCCGGTTACTGGATCGGCCGCCAGATCGCGCAAGCCTATTACGACCGCGCGGCAGACAAGCCGGCCGCCCTTGCCAGCCTGCTCTCGATCAGCGATCCCGGTGCCATCCTGGAGGCGAGCGGCGTCGCAGATCGGGCTACACTGACGGAGGCGAATGAATGACGACCCTTTACGGGCTGAAGAACTGTGACACCTGCAAGAAAGCCATGAAGGCGCTTGATGCCGGCGGGGTGGATTACACCTTCGTCGATATTCGCGCCGAGGCTGACCTCAAAACCCTCGCGCCGCGCTGGATCGCCGCGGTGGGAGCGAACTCATTGGTCAATACGCGTTCGACCACCTGGCGGGGCCTTTCAGAAGCCGAGCGCGCCCGCGCCGAGACTGATCCGGCGGGCCTCCTGGCCGAACACCCCACCCTCGTCAAACGCCCGGTCATCGAGACCGGTGACACGGTGTTCGTCGGCTGGACGAAAGACGTCCAGGCCGCGCTGGGGGTTTAGCGGGTATCAATCTGCCCATCCTTCGAGGCCCGCTTCGCGGCCACCTCAGGATGAGGTTGGTGGATGGCCAGACATTCCTCATGCTGAGGTGCGAGGGTCTTGCCCGAGCCTCGAAGCAGGCAATGCTGACCCCCATCAACCAAATCTGAAGCCCCGGAAAAGCGCAGCTTTATCCGGGGCCTCTCCATGGCCAGGAGGTCCCGGCTCGGCTGCGCCGTCCGGGATTTCAGCTAGATTTTTTCACGGTCAGAAACAGTGGGCGGAAACCCCGCACGCACTCCTCACTCCACCAGCACCACCAGCGGGAAGGTGACCTCGGCACTCTCGCCATCGCGCAGGCGCGTGACTGTCCAGGTGTCGAAATTACCGGTTTCGCAGCCGCGATCCCGGACCGGGTGGCCCTGGATGTGGGTGATGACATCGCCCTCCCGGATGTCGTGACCTTCCGCGCCGCCGCCGGGCAGGACCTGCTCGACACGCAAACCGTCCGTAACGGGCCGCATCGCCAGCCCGTGATGGAGCTCGCCCGGAATGATCACGGCCTCGTCCGGACGGTTCGGGACAATACGGACACGTTCATTGCGTTGGTCGAATGTCCAGATGAAATGCTCCATGACACGCCCGCCGATCAGTTCGGTCTCGGGCAGCTCCGAAACCACCGGTGCCTCGATCCGGTAGCGGCCCAGATAGGCCGGGTCGGCCAGCCGGCCGCCATCGCGGTACTCGATGGTCCGAAAGCGGACCGACGCGCCGACGGGGCGGGCCTCGCCATCAAGCCGGTAGCGGTCGAGATGATTGACGGCGAAGGCCGTGCCGCCCGCCCCGGAATCGATCAGCATGCGGCGTGTGCGACCCTCGAAACGAACCCGCAGCCAGGGCCGGTCGTCCCGCCCGCGCGCCGAATAGACGGTCTCATTATCCGGACGGGGCAGTTCGCCGGGCTCGACCCGGATCTCGCCGGCGACATAGTCGAGCGTGGTCAGGAAATCATCGAAGGCGTCAAAGGCCAGAATGCCGTCGATCTCGCGACCAAGTGCGATGGACAGGTGATCGAGTTCGGTCACGCGTGGCGACATGCTGACAGTGAGGCTGCCCAGGCTCGCCTCGCTGATCCGCGCGCGTAGGCCGACCGCGACACGCTGACCGGAAATGCGTTCCACAGAGTCCGGATCGAGAAAACTGCTGGAGGCACCGGTGTCATAAAGGAACCAGAGCGTCCGGTCTTCCGGACGGTCCTCGCGCGCGGGCAGGGTGACCGGCACGAAGAAATAGCCCCGGCACATCTCGGTTGGCACGATGATCGGATCGCCATGGGCACTCGCCGTCCAGGCCAGGGTCAGTACGGCTACCAATCCCTGCCGCCAATGCCTCATCGCACCTCTCCCACAGTTGTCTGCTGCAGTGTTCCGGCCCGGTGCCGGGAGGTCAAATGAGGGATTGGCAATTTGACTTTCGCAGCCCTGCAGCTTCTTCACCCTCTCCCCTTTCTAAAAGGGGAGAGGGCCGGGGAGAGGAAGCAACCCGCCATTTCCCATGCGAGCCATGCCTCGCCTAGATTGCGCGCTGACGGCGATTCTGCGGGGCGGGACGGAAAGACCATGACCAAGCGCGATGATCTAAAAAGCGCCTGCGACGTGACCGTGGGTTTTCCCCATGACGGGGATTTCACACCGTCACAGCGCCTGCGCGCGGTCGCCGATTTCTTGGACGCTAAAGGCTGGGCGGCGGAGGAGACCTATCTCGACGGACCGGTCACACGGGCGCTGGAAACAGAGACCGCGAGATGGCTCGGGACCGAGGCCGCGATCTGGTTTCCAACCGGCACGATGGCGCAGGCCGCTGCGGCGCGGATTCATGCTGCAGAGACTGGCCGGAGCACGCTGTTGTTGCATCCGTCCTCGCATCTCGAACTGCATGAGGATCACGGCTACCGCGAAGCCCACGAGCTGAGTGCCGAATTCACGCCGGACTGGCGCGCGGCGGTTACGGCGCGCGATGTCGAAGCGGCAGGCAGCGACCTCGCCACCGTTTTCATTGAACTCCCCCAGCGCCATGCCGGAGGCCTGCTGCCGTCCTGGGATGAGCTGGAGGCGATCAAGGCGGCCTGCCGCGCACGGAGCGCGCGCCTGCATATCGACGGTGCCCGGCTTTGGACCTGCACCGAAGCGTATGAGGGCCGCGCACTGGCCGATATCTGCGCCGGTGCGGACAGTGTCTATGTCTCCTTCTACAAGGATATCGGGGCGCTGGGCGGCGCGGCGCTGGCGGGGAGTGCGGACGTCGTCGAAGCGGCGCGGGTGTGGCGACACCGGCTCGGCGGGCTCGTCATTCGCGGTTGGCCGCAAGTCCCCGATGCGCTGCGCCTGTTGCCTGAACGCATGGCGCGTATGCCGGCCTATGTGGCCCGGGCACGGGAACTCGCCGCCGCCATCCAGGCCGCCTCCGGATTCGAGATCGAGCCGCACGCCCCGCTGACCAATATGTTCCATGTCCGCATCCCGCTGGACGGCGATGCCGTCGCGAAGGCCCGCGACCATGCCGCGCGCGAGACAGGCGTCTGGCTCGCCAACCGCTTCTGGGACTATGAGGCACCGGACTACCATTCGGCGGAACTGAGTGTCGGCGAACGGATCATGGCGATCCCGGTCAAACGCATTGCAATGGCCTTCGCCGCCATGGCGGAATACGGGGGCAAGGGATGAAATCGGTCTGCGTCTATTGCGGGTCCAATCCGGGTAAAAGGCCGGAATATGCGCAGGCCGCGAAGGCAATGGGTGAAGCCATCGCCCGCCGAGGCCTGACACTGGTCTATGGCGGCGGCCGGGTCGGGCTGATGGGCACGGTTGCGGATGCCTGTCTTGCGGCAGGCGGCAAGGTCATCGGCGTGATCCCGAAATTCCTGGCCCTGAAAGAAGTCGCCCATCCCGGGCTCACCGAGATGCGCGTCGTCGCCTCTATGCATGAGCGCAAGGCGGTTATGGCCGAGCTCTCCGATGGCTTCATCGCCATGCCGGGCGGGATCGGCACGATGGAAGAGCTCTTCGAGATCTGGACCTGGGCCCAGCTTGGCCAGCATCGAAACCCGTGCGGCATCCTCGCCGTGGGCGGCTATTATGACGGCCTGGTGGCCTTTCTCGACCGCATGGCCGCCGACGGTTTCGTTACGGCCACCCACCGCGCCATGCTGCAGGTCAGCGGCGACCCGGACGCCCTGCTGGATGCTTTCGCAGCCTATCAGCCGCCGGAAGCCGATATCCGGCTGAAGGTCGGGCAGACGTAGAGCGTCACTCGCCCATTCAAAATCGCATGTCGCAAAATCCGCGCTTCTCGCTAACCTGCCGGTCTCGGTCGAGGGAGATGGACAATGACGGGCAGTATTCTCACGCCGGTTCTGGCGTTGATCCTGTGGTCGCTGGTGATGTGGCTGTGGATGTATGCCACGCGCATCCCCGCCATGCGCAAGGCGCGCATCAACGCGGCGAAAATGAAGGAAAAGTCCGAGATGGACGTGCTGCCGCGCTCGGTGCGGCAGATCGCGGACAATTACAATCACCTCCACGAACAGCCGGTCATCTTCTATGCGCTGGTCTTCTACTCGCATCTCGCAGGTACCGCGTCGGAGACGATGATCTGGGCGGCGTGGGCCTATGTCGTCATCCGCATCGCGCACAGCCTCATCCAGGCACTGTGGAATTTCATCCCGGTGCGCTTCTTCGTGTTCGTGGCGAGTACGCTGGTGCTGATCTACATGGCCGGGGTGAATGTCGGCGCGCTGCTCGCGTCCTGATCACCCGCCCGACAGGGACACCAGCCGGCGCAAATGGCCGGCGGCAGCGAGGTCACGCTCGACAGCATGGCCGCGCGTGAAGTCACGGGCGAGGTCTTCCAGAGCCGCCGCGTAGCAATACTGCGCCGAGTGGAGGTTGGTGTCGAAAGCCAGTTCAAATGGTCCGCGCGTTTCGCCGTCCGGCGGCTGAATCAGGCTCGTCCGATACAGGCGCGCCAGGCCGTATCCGGCGATCTGGTCACCATTTCCGATGGCGCGTTCGAGCCATTGCCGACCCTGCTTGATATCGGTCTCGAAACCGAACGCGCCATTGACGTATCCATAGCCGATCTCGTACTGCGCGCTGCCGATCCCGGCTTCACCGGCCCGCAACAGCCAGTCGCGCGCCAGTTCGTTCTGGCTGTCATCACCGGCATAGTGAAAGGCCACGATCAGCATCGCGTCGTGCTCGCCGGCCTCGGCGCGGGCCAGAACGCCTGACGCCTCAAGCCCCTCGGATTCGGCGCGGTCGTATTCGGCCCACCATTCTGTGGAAATGACGCCCGAGTTGAGGACATCGTCGATCGTACAGCGCATCGCCCGGTGCAGGCGCGGATCGTCATAGTCCCCGGCGGCGTAGCGGATCGTATTCGTCTTGGGGACGACGGTGTGAGACGCGGCGTCAAAGGGCAGGGTGCGGACTTCCTTCATGGGCCGCAGCGCGGCTTCACGCAAATCCCACAGCCAGACACCGGCAATCGCCGATACCGCGACCAGCGTGGCCCACACATAACGCATCTGCCTGAAGCTCCCCCAAACCTCACGCCAGCATTTTGCCCTTGAATGCGCGGCGAGGTCAAAATGCAGTCAAATCCCGTTTGATCAGGTCGCCATTCCGGCTATCACTCCGCCCATGCGCGCGCCCGAAACACGACTCCAGCAGGTGATGGACCGCTTCGAACAGGTCGAGGCGCGTCTTGGCGCGACCGCGGACTCCGACGAGATCGTCAAGCTGTCCAAGGAACATGCCGAGCTCAAACCCGTCGCAGAGAAGGCGCGGGCGCTGAAGGCCGCGCGTGCCGAGCTCGACGATCTGACCGCCATGATCGAAGAGGGTGGCGACCCGGAAATGGTGGCGCTGGCACAGGACGAGCGCGCCGCGCTGAAAAAGAAAATGCCCGAACTCGAGCGGGAAATGAGCCTCCTCCTCCTGCCCAAGGACAAGGATGACGAGGCCAATGCCATGCTCGAAATCCGTGCCGGGACGGGCGGGGATGAAGCGGCGCTGTTCGCTGGCGATCTTTACGAGATGTACCGCCGCTATGCGGAGATCCAGGGCTGGAAATTCGAGCTTGTTTCCGCCAGCGAGGGCGAGGTCGGCGGCTACAAGGAAGTCATCGCCTCCATCTCCGGAGCCGGCGTTTTCGGGCGGCTGAAATTCGAGTCCGGTGTGCACCGGGTCCAGCGTGTACCCGCGACCGAAAGCCAGGGACGGGTGCACACCTCGGCGGCAACGGTCGCCATCCTGCCCGAACCGGAAGACATCGACATTGTCGTCAACATGGAGGACGTCCGTGTCGACACGATGCGCGCCTCCGGTGCCGGTGGCCAGCACGTCAACAAGACGGATTCTGCCGTGCGCATGACGCACATTCCGTCCGGCATCGTTGTTCTTTGCCAGGAAAAGTCCCAGCACCAGAATAGAGCCCGCGCCATGCAGCTCCTCAAGACCAAGCTCTACGAAAAAGAGCGCGAGGAGAAGGACGCCGCCCGCGCTGACGCCCGCAAGTCGCAGGTGGGTTCGGGTGACCGGTCGGAAAAAATCCGGACCTACAACTTTCCGGAAAACCGGGTGTCCGATCACCGTATCAAGCTGACGCTCTACAAGCTGCAGGACATCCTTGCGGGTAATTCCCTCGACGAGGTCATCGGGGCGCTGATCGCCGAGGATGAAGCCGCACGGCTCGCCTCGCTCGAAGACGCATGACCGGGCGCGTCGCCGCGCTCGCCCGCCATCCGGTCAAGGGCTTCACGCCCGAACCCCTCACATCCGTGGCCCTGACCGCAGGGGCCCATTTTCCCGGCGACCGTCTCTACGCGGTCGAGGACGGCCCCTGCGGGTTTGATCCCGAGACGCCCGAACACATCAAGAAAACCGCCTTCACCGTGCTGGCACGCCTGCCTCAGGTGGCCGCCGTGCGCACGCGCTGGAATGAGGACGAAGGCACGCTGACCGCCTGGCATGCCGATTTCGGCGAGATCACCGCCGATCTGGACGGCGAAGCCGGCCGTTCGGTCTTCGCGACCTGGCTCTCGGCTGTCCTGGGCGACGCGGTGCGCGGGCCGTTGAAGGTCTTGAGTGCGCCCGACGGCTTCCGCTTCATGGACAGCCCAAAGGGGTTTGTCTCGATCATCAATCTGGAAAGCGTGCGCGACCTCGAGGCAAAGACAGGCCGCGCGGTCGACCCGGCCCGCTTTCGCGGCAATGTCATGGTCGAGGGCTGGCCTGCCTGGTCGGAACTGGACTTGGCTGACCGCGATCTGACCCTCGGCGGTGCGCGCCTGACCGGGATCAAGCCGATCACGCGCTGCGCGGCGACGCATGTCGATCCGCATTCGGCCGAGCGCGACATCGATCTGGTCAGGGCGCTCTTTGATCATTATGGCCACATGGATTGCGGTCTCTATTGCCGGGTGGACGCCGGCGGGCCTGTGATGGTTGGCGACGACGCACGGCTGGCATGACCCGGGACGACCTGAAATCGGAAATCGCGGCATGGCTTCGTGCGGCGGGCATTGACGAGGCCGCGCTGGAAGCCCGGCATATCCTGGCCGCCGCGAGCAGCGAAGCCGAGGCCCGGGACATGGCACAGCGCCGCGCGGCGCGCGAACCACTCTCCCTCATTCTGGGCAATCAACCCTTCTGGACGCTGGACCTCAGAGTGACACCGGACGTGCTGACGCCACGCGCCGATACCGAAACGCTGGTCGAATGGGCGTTGAGCCATTTGGCAGATGGGGGCCGGGTCGTGGACCTGGGCACGGGTTCGGGGGCGATCCTGCTGGCGATTCTGTCGGAACGGCCGAATGCGTCCGGCGTGGGAATCGATTCGAGCGCGGCGGCGCTGCAGGTCGCGGAAGAGAATGCGCGGCGAAATAACTTGGCGGATCGCTGCGATTTCCGTGCCGGAAACTGGGCAGATGGCTTGCCGGGCAACGCTTTTGATCTCGCCGTCTCGAACCCGCCCTATATCGCCAGCGCGGTCCTGGAAACGCTCGATCCGGAAGTAACGGACCACGAGCCATACCTGGCGCTGGACGGTGGCGCGGACGGGCTCGATTGCTATCGTCTTTTGGTGCCACAGCTTTTTCGGATTTTGCGGCCCGGCGGCCATGCTGCCGTCGAGATCGGCTATGATCAGGCCGAAGCAGTGAACGCGCTCTTCGCGGCTGCCGGCTTTGCGGATGTCGCGCTGAGCCGCGACCTGGCAGGCAATCCGCGCGTGATCTCGGGGCAGAAGACCGAAACACAGAGCCGCTAAAAGCACTTGTAATCGCGCGCAAAGGCAGTCTAGGTTCAATACCCAAGCAGGCGGTTCGCGCAGAACAGGGGGTCTGTCGCGGCCGGATTTTAAAGCCGCCTTGCTTGTGATCCGGCCAGAAGAAACCCGAAATCGCGGAAGACCGGCATTATGCCGAGAACGCTGGCACGCGAGACAATTAGGTCATGAGCATCAGTCATTTCGGCAAGGACAGTCGAGCATGAAGCGTCAACGTGGACGGGGCCGGGGCAAACCTGGTGGCGGAAATCAGGGTAACCGGTCGTTCGAGAGCAACGGTCCGGAAGTGAAGATCCGCGGCAATGCCGCGACGATCTACGAGAAATACATGCAGCTGGCGCGCGATGCGACGTCTTCGGGCGACCGTGTTCGGGCGGAAAACCTGCAACAGCATGCTGAACACTATTTCCGCATCCTTCAGGCCACCCAGCCGCAGCGCCGTGACAATTCGAACGACGACGATTCCGACGACAATTCGAGTGATCGCGACAACGATGCGCGCGGTGATAATCGCAATGACAACCGTGGCCGCAACCGCCATGACGGCAATCGCAACGACAATCGCGGCCGCAATCGCAATGAGTCGGTGCGCGACGACGACAATGAGGGTGACAACACCCTCGAGACATCGGGCCGCGGACGCAAGCGCAACGGGGATGAGACCGCTGACGAGCAAGAGCGGCCGCAGCGCCGCCAGCGCCGCCAGTCGCGTCCCGAGCGTGATCCGCTGGAAGTCGTGAATCCGGAAGGCGAACAGCCTGACACCGCCCAGCCCACAGAAATGGGCGAGGATCAGCCCAAGCCGAAGGCGCGCCGGGGCCGCAAGCCGAAATCGGCCGATGACGGGGCTGCGCAGAAGGCCCTGGATGACGCCAGCGACGCGGCGGATTCCAAGCCGGGCGAAGCCGCCTGACGGACAAGCAGAAATTTCCCGCCTCACAGACTTGTGTGACCTATCGGCCACACCTATCTCCATCGTGAAACGGACCGGACAGGGGCTTGCATAAGACTTGTCCGGGCATGATCTCGCTGCTGATCCAGGGGATTGGAAACGATGGAAATTGAACGCTACACCGACCGTGCGCGGTCGATCATTCAGGCTGCGCAGGCCCTCGCTGTCCGCAGCAGCCACCAGCAATTCACGCCCGAACACGTGCTCAAAGCCCTGCTCGACGATGATGCGGGGCTCGCGCGAAACCTGGTTGCCGCTGCCGGCGGCAAGCCGGACATCGCTGTCGCGCGGACGGACGAGGCGCTCTCTGCCATACCGAAAGTCGAAGGCGCGGGGGCCGAAAAGCTCTATCTCGCCACGCCGACGGCAAAACTGTTCGACACTGCTGAAGAGGCCGCAAAGAAGGCGGGTGACCAGTTCGTCAGCGCCGAGCGCATTCTTCTTGCCCTGGCGCTGGCCGCCGGAACAAAAGCCGCCGATGCACTCAAAGCCGCCGGTGTCACCCCGCAACGCCTGAACGAGGCCATCGAGACCATGCGCGCTGGACGCACCGCTGACAGCCAGTCGGCCGAAGATACGTATGAAGCCCTGAAAAAGTATGCCCGCGACCTGACTGAGGCCGCACGGGACGGCAAGCTCGACCCGGTGATTGGCCGCGACGAGGAAATCCGCCGCGCCATCCAGGTGCTCTCGCGCCGGACCAAGAACAATCCGGTCCTGATCGGTGAACCGGGCGTCGGCAAGACCGCCATCGCTGAAGGCCTCGCCCTGCGCATCGTCAATGGTGATGTGCCCGAAAGCCTGCAGGAAAAGCGCCTGCTCGCGCTCGACATGGGCGCTCTGATCGCCGGTGCGAAATACCGCGGCGAGTTCGAGGAACGCCTGAAATCGGTCCTGTCCGAGGTCGAGAACGCCGGCGGCAATATCATTCTCTTCATCGACGAGATGCACACGCTGGTCGGCGCCGGCAAGACGGACGGCGCGATGGATGCATCCAACCTCCTCAAGCCCGCGCTCGCGCGCGGCGAGCTGCACTGCGTTGGCGCGACGACGCTCGACGAGTACCGCAAACACGTGGAAAAGGACGCCGCACTGGCGCGCCGTTTCCAGCCGGTCGTGGTCACCGAGCCGAGCGTGGAGGACACGGTCTCCATCCTGCGCGGTCTGAAGGACAAGTACGAGGTTCACCACGGGGTGCGGATCGCCGACAGTGCCATTGTCGCCGCGGCCAATCTCTCAAACCGCTACATCACCGACCGCTTCCTGCCCGACAAGGCCATTGACCTGATGGACGAGGCCGCATCACGGCTGCGCATGCAGGTGGATTCGAAGCCGGAAGAACTCGACGAGATCGACCGCCGGATCATCCAGCTGAAGATCGAGGCCGAGGCCCTCAAAAAGGAAAAGGACGACGCCTCGAAGACGCGGCTTGAAACCCTGAACAAGGAGCTCGCCGAGCTTCAGTCCCGCTCCGACGAGATCACGGCGGCCTGGCGCGCGGAGAAGGACAAGCTGGCCTCCTCGACCGAGGTCAAGGAAACGCTCGACCGGCTGCGTGCTGAACTCGCTGATGCCGAGCGGCGCGGCGACCTGGGGCGCGCCTCGGAACTCAAATACGGCCGCATTCCGGACCTAGAAGCCAAAGTCGCCGAGGCCGACAAGGGCGGGGCGGCTGGCGATCTCGTCAAGGAAGTCGTTGACGAGGAACAGATCGCCCATGTCGTTTCGCGCTGGACCGGCGTGCCGGTCGAGAAAATGCTCGAAGGCGAGCGCGAAAAACTCCTCCAGATGGAAGAGGCGCTGCGCGGCCGCGTGATCGGGCAGGATGAGGCGCTGGCCGCTGTCTCCGACGCAGTGCGCCGGGCGCGTGCGGGCCTCAAGGATCCGGCCCGTCCCATCGGCTCCTTCCTCTTCCTCGGACCGACCGGTGTCGGCAAGACCGAGTTGACCAAGACGCTCGCCGATTTCCTGTTCGACGACGAACATGCCGTCACGCGCATGGACATGTCCGAATACATGGAGAAGCATTCCGTTGCCCGCATGATCGGCGCGCCGCCGGGCTATGTCGGCTATGAAGAGGGCGGGGCGTTGACCGAAGCGGTGCGTCGCCGTCCCTATCAGGTTGTCCTCCTCGACGAGATCGAGAAGGCGCACCCGGACGTGTTCAACGTGCTCCTGCAAGTACTCGATGATGGCCGCCTGACCGATGGTCAGGGCCGCACAGTCGACTTCCGTAACACCATCATCATCATGACCTCGAACCTCGGTTCGGAATTCCTGTCGAACGCCGACGATGTCGAGACGGCCCGCGAGGGCGTGATGGGGGCCGTGCGCGCGCACTTCCGGCCGGAATTTCTCAATCGCGTCGACGAGATCATCCTCTTCCGCCGGCTTGAAGCCGAGCACATGGGCGCGATCGTCGGCATCCAGCTCAAACGGCTCGAAAGCCTTCTGGCCGACCGGCGCATGACGATCGAGCTCGACGATGCCGCCCGCGACTGGCTGGCGACCAAAGGGTTCGATCCGGCCTATGGGGCACGCCCCTTGAAGCGTGTCATCCAGAAAGAACTCCAGGACCCGCTGGCCCGCCTTCTGCTGGAAGGCCGTCTGAAAGATGGTGACGCGGTGAAGGTCTCCGCCGATGCCGGTCACCTGATGATCAATGGCGAAGCGGTAGGCCACGCCGCCCGCCCGGCGGGCGCGACGGTCCAGTAGTCCGGCCGGTGGCCACAGTCAGATCGAACTGGTCGGGGCGGGCAGCCAAATGGCCGCCCGCCCCGGTAGTCATACACCATCGGTGACTATCACCGATCCGAAACCTCGAGAACGAGGTGCGGCGTACCGTCCGACGTCCGCGCGGGCGAAAGCCCGTCGCGGCTGACGGTTCCGGTGATCCGCTTCCGGAAGGCCGAAAAACTGTCGAACCGCACTACATCCACCGCTTCGTCGAGGTCGAGCACAACGCGATAGTGCGTGCCGCCATCCAGGGAGGACAGGGACAGGATCGTGCCGGTGAAGGGCTGGCCCAGATAGGCTCCGCTAATCCGCGAGCTGACCGCCAGTTCGCCGCGCGGCGTGTTGCCGAGCGCGGCGTGAAGCGTGTTCCAGTTGCGATAGCCATATTGCGCGGCAATGAATTCCAGCGCTTCACCATGCTTGATGAAATTGCCTTCTTGCTCCAGCGAGGCGCGCAGATTGCGGGCCTGAGCCTTGAGCGCTTCCAGCGAGGGAAGGGGAGAGGTCGTCGTCATGTCAGTCTCTTTCCACGGACATCCCGCGTGAGACAAAGGGGTTCGCATTGCCTTCGTTTCGGGATGTCTCCGGAAAGGAAACCGAAACAGGGATTCAACTCGAAGACTTCACCATCGGAGTGACCCGTGCGAACGGCAGGTGCCTTCTGACCTTGGCGGGCGTGTAAGCGCGCGATGACAGGGAGTCAAGCCGACCGGAGGCGAGGATTGCCGGGTGTGCCGACGGGGTTGGACTCACGGTTGGAGAGAAACTGATGAACTGGACGTCCCTTGATTTTCTCGTCGCCGGCCTTGTCCTGCTCGTTGTGTCAGGCGGAGCCCTGACGGTCGTCGTGCCGGTCCGGTCCGCGTGGCACAGGGCGGGTTTAGATGTCCTTCACAGTGCCATCGCCCCGCAGAGCGACAATCGGCGCAAAGCCGCCAAAGATCAGCCGCTTGCCGTCAAACGGCATGGGGTTCTTCTCGGGATCCATGCGCGGGTCGGTTTTTTCCGGATCATTCATCCATCCCATCATTTTTGACATGCCGGCATCGCGTGTCGCCTTGTCGGGCCACTCGATCCAGGAAAAGACAACGCTCTCGCCATCCTCAGCCTTAACGGCCTTCCGGAAATCGGTGATCGTGCCGTCCGGCACATCATCACCCCAGCATTCAACGACGCGCAGTGCACCCAGATCGGTAAACACGCTGTCGCCGAGCTTGGCATGGTCGATGAATTTCTGCTTGTTGGCCGTCGGTACGGCGATCACAAAGCCGTCGATATAACTCATGTCAGGTCTCCTTCAGTTTGCGCCCGCCACGGCGGCATCCAGCGCGGAAATGTCGATTTTCGTCATGGTCATCATGGCGTCGAAGGCCCGCTTCGCCGTTGTCTTGTCGGAGCTTGTCGTCAGCTCCAGCAACCGCCGCGGCGTGATCTGCCAGGAAAAGCCCCAGCGGTCCTTGCACCAGCCGCAGGCACTGGCTTCGCCGCCATTGTTGATGATCGCATTCCAGTAGCGGTCTGTTTCTTCCTGGCTTTCGGTGATTGCGACGAAGCTGACCGCCTCATTCGGGGTGAAGACAGGACCACCATTCAGGCCGAGAAATTTCCGGCCAAGCACGGTGAACTCGACCGTCAGTTCGGTGCCTTCCTGGCCGCCTGGAAAATCGCCAGGTGCCGTGTTCACGCGTCCGACATGGCTGTCCGGAAAAGTCGCCGCATAGAATTCGGCCGCTTTGCTGGCCTCGCCGTGGTCGAACCATAGGCAGGTGATCAGTTCGGTCATGCGGGCGTTCCTTGTGCCCTGTTGCCTTCGAAATTGAGCATCCACGGCGTGCCGTATCTGTCGGTGAACATGGCAAAACGCTCTGCCCAGAAGGTTTCACCCGGTTCCATCTCGACGGCTTGTGCGTCGCCAGCGAGGGCCGAGTAGATTCGGTCGAAATCCTCGCGTGAGGCCGCCGCTATCGAGATACGGAAACCTTGGGGCTTGTCGTACATGTCGCTTGAATTGTCCGAGGCCATGACAGTGGCGTGCCCCAGGGACATCGCCATGTTCATGATCAGGTCGTCACCGCCGGGCATGCGGCTCTCGGGGTCCGGCACATCGGCGTTGCGGAAGACGCCATTGATCGAGCCGCCAAGAATGTCGGCGTAGTGCGTCATCGCTTCCAGGCAATTGCCATTGAAGAAGAGGTAGATCGTCGGTTCCATGTGAATTGTCTTTCCCGTTGCATAATGAATGGGGTTACCGGAGCCGGTTCGGGACATCGGGTCCGTGGCAGGTGGGTGTCTCAGCGATAATCTGAATTGTTCTCATGCCGGGCCTACCCGCGCCGTGGCAGGGGCCGAGGCGTCAGCCAGTCCGAACAGCAATTTCACATAACGGATGAGGTGATCGATCGTGTCCGCTGCGATCTGCGCACCGCCCCCGGACTTGGCCAGGATGAAAGCCCCCTGGATGACGGCCTGGGTATGCAGAGCCAGCGATTTGGCGCTCCAGGTGGGCGTCAGGCCCCGCGCGCGGATCGCCGCCTCGATATCGGCTTCAAGCGTTTCGGCGTGACCGGTAATGCTGCGCGCGCAGGCGTCGCGGATGGCAGGGGCCGTGTCATAGGTTTCCTGGACCATGGTGCCGACCAGGCAGGTGAATTCTGGCAGATCGCCTGCCAGAAGCTCCTTGCGGAATGCGAGATAGGCCAGCAGGCGATCCAGCGGATCCTCAGGCGCGTGATAGGGCGCGCCGGCGAAAAGCGTGCCGGTCATCTCTGACCAGTATTCCGCTGCAGCAACGCCCAGCGCGTCCTTGCTCTGGAAGTGGTGGAAGAAGGCCCCCTTGGTGACACCGGCTGCCGCGCACAGATCATCGACCGTGGTCGCCGAGAAGCCCTTCGTCCGAATGACGGTCAGCGCAGCCTCCAGCAGCTTTGTTCTGGCAGTTGCCTTCATCGGGGGTTTGGACATGGGAACTCCTTAGGAAGCAAAACATACCAACCAGTTGGTATGGAGTCGAGTCGAATCTGCGAGGAAGGTGAATTCTCCAGATCAGCGGCCCGAGCGATATGCGCCGGAGCTAGCCCACGCGGTACTGGCGCGGACATCGGCCGAACCGATACCGCCGATTGCACATTGGCCGGACTTTCCCCAGACTCTCGCTACCCAGTCATTCAACCCGACGGTTGATATCGGTTGGAAGACATGTCCTCTTCGGGACAACTCAGGGAGAACCGGGATGAACTGGACGTCCCTTGATTTTCTCGTCGCCGGCCTTGTCCTGCTCGTTGTGTCAGGCGGAGCCCTGACGGTCGTCGTGCTGGTCCGGTCCGCGTGGCACAGGGCGGGACTGGCCATTGCCGGCCTGACCGCAATCGCCCTGTTCTGGGTCAATGGTGCGGTCGGGATCATCGGCAGCGAGGCCAATGACGCGAACGCCCTGTTCCTCGGCGTCTATGGGGTCGGTGCACTGGGCGCGCTGCTCTCGCATTTTCACGCGCGCGGTCTGACCTGGACGCTTCTGGCCATGGCAGGCGTCCAGGCTTTGATCGGTCTGATCGCCTGGCTCGCCGGATGGGGGGCCGATGGCAACGCCTGGCCGCGGGACATTGCACTGGCGACAGGCCTGTTCACTGCCGGGTGGCTGGCGGCCGCCTACTGCTTCCACCGCGCAACGCGCATTTGAACCGGCCTGGGCAAATGAAGAACGGCCGGAGCATCGCCCCGACCGCTTTCATGTCTGGTTTGACGGGCGTTACTGCGCGCCGCTGCTCTCGCCAGCCTGGACGATGCGGGCCGGCGGAACGTCGCCGATCTCGGCGGCGGGGCGGGCCCCGTCGCGAATGGCGATGATCCGGTCACGCTCGGCAAAGAAGGCGTCGCGCTCGTCATCTTCCAGCGTGCGCCCGGTCGGCAGGTCGAGCGACATCGGGTTCACGCGCGTGCCATTGTGCTCGACTTCATAGTGCAGGTGCGGTCCGGTCGAGCGGCCCGTCGTACCCACATAGCCGATCACCTGGCCCTGCTGGACGCGGGCACCGGCCGTGATGCCACGGGCAAATCCGTTCAGGTGCGCATAATGGGTCGCAAATCCGTTGGAATGACGGATGCGGATGAAATTGCCGAAGCTGCCGAAACGGTTGGCACGTTCGACCACGCCATAGCCAGCCGCGTAGATCGGTGTACCGCGCGGCGCAGCGAAGTCCGTACCATAGTGGTTCCGCGAATACCCCAGGACCGGGTGGCGGCGCATGCCAAAATGCGAGGACAGGCGCGCGCCATTGATCGGTGTCATCATCAGGAGGCGCTGGGCGCTTTCGCCTTCACTGTTGTAGTAGGCGACCTGGCCGTCTTCGGTCTCAAAGCGGAAATATTCCAGCGGCTCGCCGCGCCCGGCATAGACCGCATAGAGAATGTCGCCGGTGCGCACGACCTCGCCATCGGCATCGAGATAGCGCTCGAACACCACGTCGAACCGGTCACCGGCGCGGATGGAACGCTGAAAGTCTACCGCGTAGGCAAGAATGCCGGCCAGCTCGACCACGATGCGGTCGGTGGCCCCGGCGGCCAGGGAGTCGACATAGAGGCTGGTCGTGATCGCGCCTTCGGCCCGCACGATTTCGCTGTCGAATTCGGCAACCGTCTCGCGGGCATAGTAATTGCCGTCACGGGCGCGGGAGACCGTAATCGAGCGGTCGAGGTCGGGGCGGAAGGAGAACCCTTCGAGTTGCGGGCCATCAGCCCTGGTATCAATCAGGCGCGGTGTGCCGAGATAGACGGTCAGATTTTGCCCGGCGCGCAAATATCGCACGTCAAAAATGCCGTCGAGCGACGCAATGGCTCGGCTGACATCGCCAGCTCCGGCCCCGGCATTGCCGAGTACACCGGCCAGTGTCCCGCCGGACGGGACCGTGGCTGCCACGCTTTCCACTGACGCCGGGCAGGCGATACAGGCCGCAGCGAAAATCGTGTCATCAGAGAAAATGTTGGTGACCGGAGTCCGGCCTATCTGCCCGTCATTCGCGCCGATCGTATCGGCCAGACTGACAGAAAGCTCGGGGCGTACCGCCTCGATCGCGGTATCTGGTTCCGAACCGCCGCCGCGGGTGAGGAAAATTCCGGCCAGCAGGAAGACAGAAAGCGCCAGGCTGCCGGCAATGGCTAACCCGCGGGTTCGGGCGGCGTCTGCAATGCGAACGTCGAATCCGGACATGTGATTTCCCTTAAGGGATGGCTAACGCAGTTGGTCTAGCGATAAGCAAACTTCGCGCCGTTTCTTCCGCCCTCCCCATGCGGTCGGCTGAAGCGACGCGGGACAATGACGTGACGGATAACGGTTGCCAAGACCTTACTCGCACCAGGCGAATGATGCGATAGGGCCAATCGGGAAAGAATCAGATATCGCTATGGACATGACTGAAACGCGCTTCGCCGACATGGCCCCTGAACAACTCGCCGCGCTACTTTGCGCAAGATTGTGTCACGATCTTGTCAGCCCTGTTGCCGCGCTCGGCGCGGCGCTCAGCGTGCTCGACGACGAAGATGCGGCGGACATGCGCGATGACGCGCTCGAACTGGTCCGGGAAAGCTCCCGCCAGGCCCAGGCCAAGCTGGAATTCGCCCGGCTCGCCTTTGGTGCGGGCGGCTCGGCCCCTGGTGTCATCGACAGCCTGGAACTCAAGCGTCTGGCGTCCGGTCTCTTCGCCACGGTCAAGCCCGAACTCGTCTGGAAAGTCGACGCCCCGGCGCTGGAGAAATCCGTTGCCCGCTTGCTCCTGAACCTCTGCATTCTTGGTATTGAGTCCGCGCCGCGCGGCGGCACAGTCACGGTTGAGGCGACCGAAAGTGCCGGCGGGTCGCGTCTGCGCATCATCGCCGAAGGCCCGAAAGCCAAGATCGACCCGAAACACGCCGCCGCCCTGGAAGGCATTAAGCCGGAAGACGGGTTCGATGGCCGCTCCATCCAGCCCTACTATGCCGGCCTAATCGCCCATGGCGCGGGTGGCCGTGCTACGGCAACGGCTACTGAAGACCGGGTGGAGTTCGTGGCGCTCGCTGCCCCGGCGGCGGCCGCCGCCTGAGAGCCGCGGGTATAAGCCGCTAGAGTTTTTCGCCCGGAAGGTGTGACGCCTGCCGGACCCAGTCGGCGAATTGGTCCTCATCCAGCCCGTCTTCCGGCACGTCGTAATAGCGTACGTCCGGATATTTCGACGTCTTCTCTGGCGGCGGGCTCAGCCGTGATCCGTTGAAGAAGGTCACCCGTACGAAATTCGTGAAGCAGTGGACACTCAAATACCAATGGGTGCCGTCTGGCCCGTAAAAAGGTGTATTCCACTTCACGGCCTTTTTCACGTCGGGAAGCTCACGCTCGACAATCCGGTCAATGGCCCGGCCAATTGCCTGTTTCCAGCCCGGCATGGCGTCGATATAGGCCTGAACAGGTCCGTCCCCATCGCCCTTGGGAATCTGTGGATTGCCACCCGACAGGAGCTTGGGATTCCCCGCTTCTCCAGGAGTCATCATGGCCTCCATCAATTGCCGATCCGGCATCGCACAGCAGGTCAGTCTTAAACCAGCTAAATCCTGGTTTCAAAACCCGGCGTTAACCAAACCCGTTCCAGTCTTCCTCCCCGACGCGCCAGGCCCGGCGTGAAGGGGAGTGACGGCATGAAGACCTGCCTCGTGGTGGACGATTCCCGGGTGATCCGGAAAGTCGCGAGACGCATCCTCGAAGACCTTCAGTTCGAATGCGACGAGGCGGCCGACGGGGCGAGTGCGCTCGACAAGTGCCGCCTTTCAATGCCCGACGCCATCCTGCTCGACTGGAACATGCCGGTCATGAACGGGCTCGACTTCATGCAGGCCTTGCGGAGCGAACCGTCCGGCGATCAGCCGGTCGTCGTCTTCTGTACCACCGAGAACGATATGGGCCGCATCACCGAGGCGCTGCGCGCCGGCGCGGACGAGTACATCATGAAGCCGTTCGACAGCGAGATCATCCAGTCGAAGTTCGAGGAAGTGGGCCTGATCGCCTGATACCGGAGGGCCCTGCGGCCATGATGACGCCTGAGGACATGAAATACGTTGCCGCCGAGGCCCATCGCATTGCCGGCCTCGCTATCCGTCCCAACCAGGCCTGCCTGGTCGAGCACCGGCTCGCGCCATTGGCCCGGGCCGAAGGCTTCGAAACCATTTCCGCCATGCTCGGGTCAATCCGCCGCGACGCCGATCCGCGACTGGCCAAGGCCGCCGTGGAATCCCTCGCCTGCCGCGAGAGCTGGTTCTTCCGCGACCGCAAACCCTTCGACAGTTTCCGCCAGGACATACTGCCCGTACTGGCGCGTGCCCGAGGAACCGAGCGCAAGATCCGCATCTGGTGCGCCGGGGCCGGTAATGGCCAGGAAGCCTATTCACTGGCCATGATCCTGGAAGAAGAGGCCGAGCGCCTGGGCGACATCGCCGTCGAGATCGTCGCCACCGATTTCTGCGCCCGGGCCATAGATCGCGGCCGGGCCGGGGCCTTCTCCCAGTTTGACGTCCAGCGCGGGCTCTCGATCCAGCGTCTGATCCATCATTTCGAACAGAGCGGAAAGGACTGGCGGATCTCGGCGGGCATTCGCCGCCGCGTCGACTTCCAGCAGCACAATCTGCTCGATGCCAGCGCGGCGCTTGGCATGTTCGACATGATCCTGTGCCGCAATGTCATTTCCGCAATGACGCCTGACGCCCGCAAGACCGTCCTGACCCGCCTCGGCCGCCACCTGGCCGATGACGGCTATCTCATTCTGGGTGAGGGAGAGACCGCCGCCGGCGCGGTCGACATGTTTCGCTCGGTCCGGGGCAAGCGGGGCCTATACGAAAAAGCCGCAGGTGACATCGCACAGGCCGCCTGACGCTGCAGCGGCCGCCGCCGCGCGCCGCTAGCGGTGCCATTCGTCTTTTCGCGTTTGCCGCCTGGCGCGATGGTCTGAGCAGTCTTTAACCGTCAAAGAAAAAGCCCGGGGACGGCCCGGGCTTTTCCTCGTCTCTGAAAGCGGGTGAGCGCCGATCAGGCCGCGCTGGCCGCCTTGCCTTCCGCCGGGTCGCGCAGGACATAGCCCCGGCCCCAGACGGTTTCGATATGGTGCTGGCCTTCGGTGGCCGCGGCGAGCTTCTTGCGGAGCTTGCAGATGAAGACGTCGATAATCTTCAATTCCGGCTCGTCCATGCCGCCATAGAGGTGGTTGAGGAACATTTCCTTGGTCAGGGTCGTGCCCTTGCGCAGGGAAAGCAGTTCCAGCATCTGGTATTCCTTGCCGGTCAGATGCACGCGCTGGCCATCGACCTCGACCGTCTTGGCGTCGAGATTGACCGCGATGTCGCCGGTCTTGATGATCGACTGGGCGTGGCCCTTCGAGCGGCGGATGATGGCGTGGATACGCGCGACCATCTCGTCCTTGTGGAAGGGCTTGGTCATGTAGTCGTCGGCACCGTAGCCGAGGCCGCGAACCTTGTTGTCCACGTCGGCATTGCCGGTGAGGATCAGGATCGGCGTTTCCACCTTGGCCACGCGCAGCGTCTTCAGGACGTCGAAGCCGGGCATGTCCGGCAGGTTCAGATCCAGCAAGATGATGTCGTAGTCATAGAGTTTGCCGAGATCGACGCCCTCTTCGCCGAGATCGGTTGTGTAGATGTTGAAGCCTTCGGACTTCAGCATCAGTTCGATCGATTGCGCCGTCGCGCGATCATCCTCGATCAGCAAAACCCGCATGGAATAAGCCTCCGCCCTGCTTGCCGGCCCTTCGCGAATCACCTGATCCGCCGTGCCGTCCCATGGTTAACCTTGATTGAAGGTAAGGGGAAAACCGTTAATGAAAGTTAACCGCCGATTGACTCCTTTCAGGAATCAATGAGTCCGGTTTTTTGCGGATTCGTTCCGATTGGCCTGCCCTGACTCGCAAATTGGCGTTTGCGCGCTAAGATTGCTGGAATTCAGGAGGATGGTTTCATGCGGATTGGCCTCGGAATTCTCGTGGCAGTGTTAACGGCCTGCGCCGCAAACGCGCAAAGTGCCGTCAACTGGTCGATCCTTCCCAATGTCCGCACGGGGGCACCGAACGAAGATCTGACTTTCTTCGCGACAATTGCGAATGGGTCCGATGTCGAGATGACTTGCCAGCCCCGCTTTGGCGGTTTGTTCGTTCGGCCTGGCGGTGTCTCGGGCCAGGCGCGCTTTTATACGTTTGACGGCACCGATACCGGCGCGAGTTTCAACCAGCCGGTGGCAATCCCTGCCGGGGCGGACCAGGATTTTGTTGTCTCATTGAGTACAAATCGCGCCTATGCCGGAGAGATCATTATCCCGCTTTTCTGCACCGATCCGGATAATGTGCCGCTGGACCTCCCGCGTATTCCGCTCGTCAATGATTTCAATGTCATGATCGCGCCCGGCAATCCGCCGGACATCATCATGATAACGGATACGCTGTCGCAGGACGGGGTAGCGAGGGTTGGCGAGACCGGTCCGCACGCTGCCTTGATGACTGTGGCGGCGGTCAATATCGGAGAAGACGCCACGAATGTCCGGATTCTGCCAGGCCTTAGCGGTTTTTCCACTCTGAATGACGGCATTGCGCCGACGATTTGCGAAACAGATGCCGATGGGGTCTGCAATGCAGTCGAAGCCCGTTTTGCCCAGATCGCGCTCTGGCGCGAAAATGAAATCCGCACATTTGCCGTTCGCGCCCGTGTACCGGTCGAGCTTGGTGTCCCCTTCTATCCTGATGAATTGCGCATGGATGTCGGGGCTACCGACGACGAAGTCGACTTCTATACCCCGCTGATCACGCTATTCGGCCGGTCAGGCGTAGCGATGGATGTTGAACGGCAGACCGGGACCGGCCCCACGCCGGTCCAGCAATGCAACTACGATCAGGTTGCCGATGCAGGCGGATCTTTCAGCCGCGAGGACGGGATCATTGTTTTCGACGAGCGGATCAACCCGGACGGAAATCTGTCCGGTCTCGGGTATTTCCGCCAATCGCAAAACCAGTTCGATTCACGGTTCGAAGACCTGACGCCGTTTCGGCTGGCATTGCCGGATGGCAATTCGGGTGACACCCAAATGACTGTCTTCGGTATGGGGCCAGGGTCGGCTCAGACGGATGACGATGTTGCGAACGTGAACGTTCAGACCCGCGCGGATGGCAGCCTGGTCATCAGCTGGAATGCCAATCCGGGTTTTTCCAACGATTTTGAAGTAAAGGGACGTTTGAGGTGTGCCGGCGCCCCGGCCCAACCGCGTCAACCCAGACTGTTTACGCCCGAGGCTTTGGCTGAAATTTACGATATCGATCCGTCGATCAACGGGCTCGAGCTTGAAGAGGAAATTGCCTGGCGCGAAGGTACATCGGAAGCGGAAATGGGTGAGCTGACAAAGCTGTACGGTGACCCGGCTACCAATGTCGCCGACGCCATCATGGGCGCTTTGATTATTTTTTCTGGCGGTCGCCCGGGTGGGCCGTCTCCCGGCAATCCCGACAGCAGCCAGGCTATTGCTGATGGCGACGCAATCGGAATTCTGGTGCCGTCACGGTATTCTGACCCCGAAAGCGGGGCATCGGTTATAGATTGCGCAACGCTCATGCTGACAGGCGTTCAGGAAAACGAGCAAACCGCGTCCACGCGGAATGCGAGTGTCAGCATCCTGACCCGCAGCGGCGTCGCCTTCGACGATGCCGAGGGCCAGTGTGTCCGCTAGTACAGGGGACGGGCGTGTTGCCGATCCAGGTCGCCGGCGTGGAAAGACTTGAGGGCCAAAACAGGCCTCGATCCTGCGGGTGCCGATTCTTCTGACCGTTGCCCGTGATCCGTCGTTTCGCACTGCCGTTTACCGGACCCTAACCGCGTTCGCGTAAAACCAGCGTTCAACCGGTCGAAGAATTTGACCGGACTACGGAGCGCTCGAATTCATGCTCAAGGGCCTGATCAGTCGTGTGGAAGAGCTTGACCCCCGTGTCCTGTCAGGACGCGTGACGGCGGTCAACGGGCTTTTGCTCGAGGCCGAAGGCCCCAGCGACGGCTTCGCGCTCGGTGCCCGCGCGAGTGTTGCAACCGCAACCGGTATGGCCTCCTGCGAAATTGTCGGCTTCAAGGGGCGCTCCGCCCTGATGATGCCGTTCGGCCCGCTGGAAGGTGTACGCCCCGGCGCGGAGGCGCGTCTCGACACGGCGATGGCGACCGCGCGCCCCAGCGAAGCCTGGCTCGGCCGGGTCATCGACGCCTTCTGCGAACCGCGCGACGGGCAAGGCCCTCTGCCTGAGGGCCGGATTGCCTATCCGATCAAGGGCCAGCCGCCCTGCGCCCATGGCCGCGCCCGCCTCGGGACACGCCTCGATCTCGGGGTCCGGGCGCTCAATGTCTTTGCGCCGATGCGCCGCGGCCAGCGTCTCGGCGTCTTTGCCGGCTCCGGCGTCGGCAAATCAGTGCTGATGTCGATGCTGGCGCGCGGCTCCGATGCTGACGTCATCGTCATCGGCCTGGTGGGTGAGCGGGGCCGTGAAGCACGCGAATTCGTCGAGGATGTCCTGGGCGAGGAAGGCCGCCGCCGTTCCGTCGTCATTACCGAGACCTCCGATGCACCGGCCCTGGCACGCCGTCAGGCGGCTCAGCTGACGCTGACCGTCGCCGAATATTTCCGCGACCAGGGCAAGGACGTGCTTTGCCTGATGGACTCCGTCACGCGCGTGGCGCTCGCCCAGCGCGAGATTGGCCTCGCCGCCGGTGAACCGCCGACCACGCGCGGCTATACGCCGTCCGTCTTTGCCGAGCTGCCGCGCCTGCTGGAACGCGCCGGTCCGGGACCCGCCCGCACCGATGGCGGCAAACAGGGCACGATTACTGGTCTCTTCACCGTCCTCGTCGACGGGGATGATCACAACGAGCCGATTGCCGACGCCGTGCGCGGGATTCTCGACGGTCACGTGGTGATGAGCCGCGCCATTGCCGAGCGCGGACGCTTTCCGGCGATTGACGTGCTGCGATCCATCAGCCGGACCGCGCCGGAAGTCTATGACAATGATGAAGAAGCGATCGTGCGCGAAGCGCGCCAGTCGCTCTCGGCTTATGCCGATATGGAAGAATTGATCCGTCTGGGGGCCTACGCCAGCGGATCGAACCCGGCGACAGACCGGGCCATAGCCCTCAACGAACCGTTGGAGGCTTTCCTCGCGCAGGGAAAAGACGAGGCGTCGGACATCTCCGGCAGTTTCGCGGCCCTGCGGGAGATTTTGGGTGGTGATGGAGACTTGTCATGACGCGTTCCCACGCGCCTCTGATCCGGCTGGCCCGGTTCAAGGTTGAAGAATTGCAGAAACAGCTGGCCGAAATCGACCGTGCCCGGTCCGCCCTGAACCGGCAGATCGAGCGCCTCGAAGCCTCGGTTCCCGAAGAGCAGGCCGAGGCCACGAAGTCGAAGGACGGCTTCCTGGCTTATGGGTCCTACGCTCAGGCGGTGATCAAGCGGAAGGAAAATATCCGCCTGTCACTCGACGAAGTCGACGCCCAGGCCGAAGGCATTCGTGGCCGGCTCGAAACGGCGTTCCAGGAATTGAAGAAATACGAGATCCTGGAAGAACGCCGGCTCGCCCGTGTCGAGGACGCGCTGCGCGCGTCTGAACAGGCCGAGCTCGACGAGATCGCCCAACAGCGGGCGCTGACCGCGCACTGACGTCCGGAATTACTGCGCCGTAGACGCAAACCACTGCTGGAACAGCGGTGCGGCAGCGTCGCTGTAGTAGAGCGCTTCGGGGACGTCGCGGCGGATCGCGGTATTGCGGGCGTTAAACGCCGCGAAGTCCGCCGTGTCGTGATCGGGTGAACCGTAGGCCGTCTCGAATTCGCGTTGAAGGGCATCGAGTTCGTCCGCCTCGACCAGAACCCAGACATGGGTCAGCGCCCCGTCGGCGTAGACGAATTCCGCACGGCGTTCCCCACCAAAATAGTCAAAGCCCTCACAGTCGACCTGGCGATAGCTGGTCGTGGCCAGCGGCATGGTCGCCGGGTCCAGCTCACGGACCTCGGACGCGGTGCAATGCTCGGCGATAAAGCCGGCGCTCGGCTCGACATCCTGACCGAAGGGCAGGGGATCAATCGTGATCGACGCGGGGGTCGAGAGTGCCAGGGCACTGGCAACAGCAGACATGAAAAGGGGCATGAAGCAATCCTGTTGTGGTCTTGATCGAGACCGTCAGGATGCCTCATGCCCCGTTTCCGGATGCATCAGAACTGCATTACCACTCGGTGGACCAGGTAATGTCGGCCCGGACGCCACGGCCGGCTTCGCTGACGCCAGCGAAGACGCGTTCATAGTCCTCGTCGAAGATATTATTGACAGCGGCATTCAGGGTCAGGCCGCGATCCGCGATCGGACGCCAGCTGGCATAGAGATCGACGACCGTATAGCCGTCACGCTCCTGGGCCGGTGTGGCAGTCTTGTCGAACTCTCCGGCGAATTCACCACGAGCACCCAGCGTCAGGCGTTGGGCGTCCATCCGCCACCGTGCGTCCACGAAGAGGCGCAGCGGCGTCAGGGCACCGACCGGCGCACCCGTCGCGTCATCCGAGCCATCGGTTTCCGACAGCGAAGCCGACAAAGAGAAGGGGCCGGACCGGTAATCGGCCAGGATTTCAAATCCTTGCAGCGTGGCGTCGGCGACGTTCGCGCTGTTCGTGGTTCCGGCCGAACAAGGCAGGAAGGTCGGCGGTGCGAAACAGGTCGGATCAAAGGCGAAGTTGACGAAGAGGTTGATCAGATCTTCGGCCTGGGTCTCGAAAACCGAGGCCTTGATTTCCAGCCTGTCGCCATCACGGGCCATGTCCCGGAAATTCAGACCAAAGCCGGCTTCGATCGTCTCGGTGTTCTCCGGGCGAAGGTTCGGATTGGCGATGAATTCGTTGGTAATAAAGACCGGGGCACCCAGGATCGGGTGCGGCAGCGAGAAGTGCGTGCCGTCCAGATAGATCTCGTTGACTGAGGGAGCGCGGAAAGCCTGCGCCCAGTTGGTGAAGAGCAGGAAAGTGTCGTTCGGCGCATAGCTGACGCCAAAACGGCCGGACGTCTGGGAATCCTCGTTCGACGCGATACCGGTCGTCTCGCTTTCGTAATTGTCGAAACGGACCCCCGGCAGAAGCACGAACTCGCCCGGCAGGCCGAAAGGAGCGGCTCCGGTGAGCTCCAGCTGGGCGAATACGCCCTGGAAGCTGGTGGACGCATTGGGTACACCGCCGCGCACACCGCCCGCGGCCGCGCTGTCAAAGCCGGTCTGCTCGTCTTCATACATCTCACCGCCGACGGTTAGGCCGGCATCCATCGCGCCGAGCGCAAACTCAAAGCGCTGATCGGCCCGCACGCCCCAGCTGTCGAGCTGGCGGTCGACGATGCGGCCGCCGACAGTCTCGGTCTCTTCGACGCCCGATTGCGTGTTGAAGAGAGTGATATCGAGATCAAGCCAACGCGAGCTCGCCGGCGCAATCTGGGCCCGAAGCTGAACCGTGTCGCTGGTGATGTCCTTGTTCACCAGCGGGTTGAGGCCACCAACGCCAGCATTACCCTGGCCATTGTTCGGCTCGGTCGCATCGGCGCGAATGGTCTGCCACGACACTTCGCCGGTGACGCCGGGCGACAGCTCGGCACCGACCTTGAACAGGCCGGAGAGCGAGGAGTCATCAGCCGGCAGGTCATTGCCGGACCCAAGGCGGATATCGCCAGACTCGCGGGATGACAGGTGCGCCAGGCCCTGCAGGGCACCGGAACGCCCGAACACGGTCAGGCCGGCACGGATTTCGCCGTCAACACTGCGTCCGCCGAGCGTGGCGCGCAGGCCACCCGAAGCGTCGTCGGACAGGAGATCGTCGGCATTGGCCGTCCGCAGGGCGATGACACCGCCCGACGCACCCGAGCCGTAAAGGGCTGATGCCGGGCCGCGAACCACGTCGACGCCGACGATCAGAGCCGGGTCAACGAAGGCGACGCCGTCATGCGCGGAATTGAAATTCTGCCGCGCACCATCAAGCAGGATGGTCACGTTCTCGCGCGACTGACCGCGCAGCGTGATGGTCTGACCGGTGCGGCGCGGTCCGCCAGAGACCTCGACGCCGGGCACTTCCCGGAGCAGCTCGTCGAGCGTCGAGGGATCAGTCAGTTCGATGGTTTCCGCGTCGATGACACTGGCCATGCCCGGATAGTCGAAGGCCGGGATTTCTGTACGCGTCGCGCTGACAATGACGACGTCGCGTTCCGCTTCCTCTAGTTCGGTGTCAGCGTCCTGGCCATAAGCCAGGCCCGTTGCCAATTGTGCCAGCACCAATGTGCTCGCGGCCCATACCCATACATTGCGTTGCGTCATCCTGCCGCCCCTCTTGGTTTCGATATTGCGAATGCTTCTCAATCGCCCTATACGCTCCTTGCCACTTGCATTTCGCTAATGCAAGTGAGAATCATACGCAGGAATTTTGAAACCGCAGCAGGCGGGCTTGGGCAGGAGACTTCTATGAAACCGGTATTTTTGGGCCTGGTGGCCCTGGCATCGCTGACGGCAGCATGCGCAACGACGAGCAATTCGGGCGATATGGCAGGTGCGGTACCGGCCGCGCAGCCGGTCCATACCGAAGCTGAATTCCAGCGCGACCGCGAGGCGATTCTCGCGATGACCGGGGAATACGATGTCGTCTTCGACTTCCGTGAGATGTTCGCGCTGCAGGAAGGATACGAGCTGGCGGACCCGAAAGTTTCCGGGGCGTACGAAGTCGTCCGCGTGATCGAGGACCGGGGTGATTTCATTTCGCTCCAGCATTTCCTGCTCGTCGGCGATGAAGACGAGCCGATGGTGATCAAGCACTGGCGTCAGGACTGGCAATACGAGCCGGCCCGCGTGATGGATTTCCTGGGCAATGACGACTGGGCGATGCGTGATGTCGCCGCGGCCGACGCTGCAGGAGCGTGGTCGCAAAGTGTCTATCAGGTTGATGACAGCCCCCGCTATGGCGCGGTCGGTCGCTGGGTCCATGACAATGGTATCTCGACCTGGGAACCGCCGGTTTCCCGCCGCCCCCTGCCGCGCCGTGATGACACGACTCGGTCAGATTATCAGGCGATCGCCGCGGTCAACCGCCATGTCATCACGCCCTGGGGCTGGGTGCATGAGCAGGACAACACCAAGATCATCATCGACGGGAATGGCGAGCGTCCGCTGGTCCGTGAAGTCGGTGTGAACACCTATGCCCGCACCGACCTCGCGCATGACAGCGCAGCGGACGAGTATTGGGCGGCCACCGCCGACTACTGGACGCAGGTCCGGTCCTGGTGGGACATGCTTGAAGCGACCGCTGACGAATTCCATGTCGAGGATGATGCCGATGGCACGCTGCTCTATGGCCCGATGCTCAATGCCTCGATGCGCATTGCCTTCGGTACCAGTGACACCGAAGCTGCCTGGGAAGAAACCGAAGATCTGTTCGCGTCGCAGGTGACGGTGAATGGCGCGCCGGTCGATGCGGATACCTACCAGACCGCGGCCCGGTAACGGCACGTACCAATCAGCCAAAAATCGGCCCCTGGACTTGGTCCAGGGGCCTTAATTCTAGCTCTCATTTTGTCATCCCGGCCAACCCCGGACTTGTCTCGGGGGCAGAGCCGGGATCCGAAACCGGGTGCGCCTTTCGTTCAAGATCCCGGCTCATGCCGCTTCGCCGCATGGCCGGGATGACAGCCGATTTATCAGGAATGAGACGCGGCGATGCTAGCGCCGTCCCCATCTCACCTTCGCCGCGAACAAAAGTCCGATGGCGAGGAAGTAGATGAAGATGCGGGCGAGGACCGCCAACCCGCTGGAATCCAGGCGGGCGAGCATCAGATCGAAAGCGAAATCGGGCGGCGTTCCGGTCGCGACGCGCCAGAAGAAGGGCGAGATCGTATCGGCGATGAAGGCGAGGCCCACCACGACCGGTAGCTGGGTGATACGGCGCATCATCAACGCGCCGACAATCGCCCACAGGATGATCATCCACCAGTCGAACCCGGTGAAGCTCGCGGTCAGCCTGTCGAAGAGCGCCTCCATGGCCCGACCCTACGCCGCTTTTTTCGTCTGGGCGAGGCCAGACGCGAGGCTGACGAGATCGGTTGCCACGATGGAGTCCGGGAAAAGCGCGGATGGGAGTTGCTGGGCCCGGATTGATTCCGGCACGCGTTTGTCGCGCCGGATGATCCCGGCCAGCGGTGGCGCGAAGCTGAGGAAACTCTCGCAGGTCTTGCGGAAGGCGGCATAGGCGTTGCGCGCGGCCTCGTCCGACGGCGCATTGTTGACCACCACGACCGGCGAGGCCCCGTCATCGCGCCGGCGCAGCGTCTTCACGAAGGCATAGGCGTCGGTCAGCGAGGTGGGCTCGTCATTGATGACGATGATCACATCGTCGGCGGCAAGCGCCAGGCGGATGGTCGAATGGTCGGCCCCGGCGGCAAGATCGAGAATGGCCCGGTCATAGGAGAGGGCGAGGGCGGCCAGCCCCGTCGCAAGTTTGTTGACCGCATCGCGCTTCAGATTGGCGAGATTGCCCGATCCCGAACGCCCGGAAATGACATGAAACCCGCCCTTCTCGAACGCGCCGCCGAGGACGGGCACTGCGGCGTCTTCCAGCAGCACCTCACCGGAAAGAACCGCGGCGAGGTCGGCGTCCGGGTTGAGACCCAGCTGAACATCAACATTCGCCATCCCCAGATCTCCATCGACCAGGAGGGCGCGCTCGCCCGCCATCGAGAAAGCATGGGCGAGCCCGGCGGAGAGGACGGTCTTGCCGACCCCGCCCTTGCCGGAGGCGACGGCCAGGATGCGGCCCGCAGGAGCGAAGGGAGACAGGCTCATGCTTCATCCTCCATGACCGACAGGTCTTCGGGCAGTTCGCGTTCGTCGAGCAGCGCGCGGGAAATCCGCAGCGGCGTCGCCGGGGCAAGCGCCGAACCGATATACGGGCTTGCCGAGATCTGGGCGTAGGCGAGCCCGGCTTCCCCGACACCGATGATCGCGCCCTGGCGGCGCGAGGTGTCAAGCTTGGTCAGGATCACCCGGCGCGCGCCGATTGCGCCAAACATGGCCGCCACGTCGTCGGCGTCTTCAGGCGCGATTCCCGCCTCGATGACAGGGAGAATTTCGGCTTCCGCCGCAGCGGCGAAGGCGGTGACCATGTCGAGGTCTTCGAGATCGAACGGATTGCTCGCCGGCGCGTCGATCAGGATGGAACCGGTCTCGCTCGCCGTGACAAGGCGTTCGAGATCGCGCGGATCATCGACCGCCTCGCAAGGCAGTTGCAGCTTACTGGCGAGCGTGCGCAGGCGGGCTTCCGCACCGGCACGTTCCGGATCGGCGCAAACGAGCAACGGCTGTCCGCCTTCGGCAACGGCGCGCGCAGCGATCTTGGCCAGCGCAGACGTCTTGCCCGCACCCGGCGCTCCGGCGAAGAGCAGGGGCAGGGCGGGAACCGGTTCAATGGGCCGGAAGCCGTAACGGGCCTCCAGCGCCTGCGCGAGCGCGGCGGGGGCCATGGCATCGTCATAGGCACCGGCGGCGCGTGCCAGCGCCTCGGCGGCATGTTCGGGTGCGCGGTGAAAGCCGAGTGCGGCCAGGATCCGTTCGCTGGCTTCGGCAGGTTCGCCCGAAGCAACGGGGCGCTGGGCCGATTTCAGACGCGGCGCTTCGCGGACATCGCCCTGACGCGGCCCTTCGGCCGCCGCGCGCACTTCTACCCCGCCGCCGCGCGCATCGCCGGTCGAGACAATGACAGCGTCCGACCCGAGATCACGACGCACCAGCGCCATCGCCTCGGTCAGGTTGGGAGCGTTATAGGTGCGCAGACGCATGACCTAGATGTGCCCCATCGTTTTCAGCCGCGCGGTCGGGTGGATTTCGTTCTGGCTCATCACGGTCGTGGAGGGGCGGAAGCGCTCCACCAGCGAACGGACATAGGGACGGATCGCCGGGCTGGTCAGCATGACCGGGCTTTGCCCCTCTTGCGCCGCGCGTTCAAAGGCATCCCGCACAGCGGCGACGAATTCATGCAGTTTCGACGGGGCCAGGGCCAGTGTGCGCCGCTCGCCGTCGCCAATCATCGCTTCGGCGAAGGCCTGCTCCCAGTGCGGGGACAGGGCGAGGACCGGCATGTCACCGGCCGGCGACTTGTTGGCGTGGCAGATCTGGCGGGCGAGGCGGCCGCGCACATGCTCAGTGATGGCGTCGAGATTCTGGCTGTGCGCGCTGGCCTCGGCGATACCTTCCAGGATTGTCGGCAGGTCGCGGATCGAGACGCGCTCGCGCAGCAGTGACTGCAACACGCGCTGGATACCGGCGCGGGTGATCTGAGACGGCGCGATGTCGTCGACCAGCTTGCGATGTTCCTTCGACAGCCCGTCGATCAGTTTTTCGACCTCGGCATAGGAGAGGAGGTCGGCCATGTGCTCGCGCAACACCTCGGTCAGGTGCGTGACAAGGACGGCGGCGGGATCGACGACAGTATAGCCACGGAAGACGGCTTCCTCGCGCAGGTTCTCCTCGATCCAGGTGGCGGGCAGGCCGAAGGCCGGTTCCTTCACATGATCGCCCGGCAGGTCGATCTGCGTACCCTGCGGGTCCATGACGAGGAGGTGCTTCAGTCGCACTTCGCCCTTGCCGGCCTCCATCTCTTTGACGCGCAGCACATAGTCGTTCGAGCCGAGACGCATATTGTCGACGATACGGACAGACGGCGTCACGAAACCGGTCTCCTGCGCCATGGTTCGGCGCAGGGCGCGGATCTGGTCGGTCAGGCGGCGGCCTTCGACATCATTGATCAGCGGCAGAAGCGCGTAGCCGAGTTCGATCTTCAGCTCGTCCATGGCCAGCGTCTCACCGATGGGCGCTTCGGCGGGTTCGGAGGCCGCAGCCTCGTTTTCGGCGGCGCGGGCGGCTTCCTCTTCCTCGACCACACTTCGCTTGTTGGCGGCCCAGGCAAGCCCGCCCGCTCCGGCGGCCATGAACGCGAAGGGAATAAGCGGCATTCCGGGCAGGAGACCGATGATCAGGGCGCAGCCCGACACCATGCCGAGCACCTGCGGGCTGCCGGCGAGCTGTGTGACGAGGGCCTTGTCGGCCTGGCCTTCCACGCCGGCCTTGGAGACGAGCAGACCGGCGGCGACTGAGACGATCAGGGCCGGGATTTGCGAGACGAGGCCGTCGCCGATGGTCAGGGTCGAGTAGGTGTTGGCGGCGGTGGAGAAATCCATACCGGACTGCGCCACGCCGATGATCATCCCGGCGATGAGGTTGATCGCGGTGATGAGGATACCGGCGACGGCATCGCCGCGAACGAATTTCGACGCACCGTCCATCGCGCCGAAGAAGTTGGACTCGCCTTCAAGGTCCTTGCGGCGCTGGCGGGCCTCGTCCTCGGTGATGAGACCGGAGGAGAGATCGGCATCAATCGCCATCTGCTTGCCGGGCATGGCATCGAGGGTGAAGCGCGCCGCGACTTCCGCGATCCGGCCCGAACCCTTTGTGATGACCACGAAATTCACGATCACCAGGATGATGAAGACGATGATGCCGATGACGACATTGCCCTGCATCACGAAGGCCCCGAAGGCCGCGATGATGTCGCCGGCCGCGTCAGTACCTTCTGCGCCGTTCGACAGGATCAGGCGCGTCGAGGCGATGTTGAGCCCCAATCGTAATAGCGTCGTGATCAGAAGGACTGACGGGAAGGCGGAAAACTCCAACGGCTTCTTGATGAAGAGTGCCGTCATCAGCACGAGGACGGAAATCGAGATCGAGATGGCCAGTGCCATGTCGAGCAGGATGCGCGGCATCGGCAGGATCAGCATGACAAGGATCGCGAGAATCCCGACGGCGAGCGCGACATCGCCGCGCATCACCCGGTTTAAGAGACCGCGTGCATCAAATCCTGTGCCGCCAGTGGCGGCATTGGGGGCTGGAGTGTCAGCCAAGCCGTTGAATCCTTATCAGGCTGCGCCGCGTGTTTCGCCCGGAGCCGGGATGGAGACGCCCTGCTCGGTATAGAGTTTCAGCTTGTTGCGCAGGGTCCGGATCGAGATGCCGAGGATGTTCGCGGCATGCGTCCGGTTGCCGAGACAATGGTCGAGCGTGTCGAGGATCAGACCCTGTTCGACCTCCGCCACCGTCTTGCCGACCATGCGCTGAACGCCTTCCGCCGTTTCGGCTGCCCGTTGGGCGACACCGCTTGCCGGCGCTGCGCCGAACAGCGAGCCGTCCGGCATGCGGATGGCTTCCGGACCAATGGAGTCGCCCGAAGCGAGCAGCACCGCGCGGTGCATGGCGTTTTCCAGTTCACGCACATTGCCCGGCCAAGAGCGGGCGAGGAGGGCGGTGCGTCCGGCTTCAGAGATCGGGCGGTTGCCGACACCATTCGCCGCCGCGTATTTGCGGGCAAAATGCTCGGCCAGCGCCACAACGTCTGCCGGGCGCTCGCGCAGGGGCGGCAGCGCCAGATTGACGACGTTGAGGCGGAAGAGGAGGTCTTCACGGAAGCTGCCTTCGGCGACGGCCTTCCGCAGATCGCGGTTGGACGTGGCGATGACGCGGATATTGACCTTCACCGGCTGCGAGCCACCGACGCGGTCGATCTCGCGTTCCTGCAGGGCTCGCAGCAGCTTGGCCTGGAGACGGGCATCCATTTCGGAAATTTCGTCGAGCAGCAGCGTGCCGCCATCGGCTTCCTCGAACTTGCCGATCCGGCGCGCGACGGCCCCGGTGAACGCGCCCTTCTCGTGACCGAAAAGCTCGGATTCCAGGAGGTTTTCCGGAATCGCGGCGCAGTTGACCGAGATGAAGGGTTTTGCCGCGCGCTTTGACTTGGAATGGACGTAACGCGCCATGACTTCTTTACCGGACCCGGACTCACCCGTGATCAGGACCGAGGCTTCCGACGGGGCGATCTTGTCGGCCAATTCGATGACATTGGTCATCGACGGATCGCGGGCAATCATCGGCCGTTCGTCGTCGGCGACGGCCTGCAGCACGGCGGCAATCAGTTCCGCGTCGGGCGGTAGCGGGATGAATTCCTTCGCCCCGGCCCGGATGGCGGCGGCGGCCATGTCCGGCGTGATGTTCACACCGCAGGCGACGATCGGCACCGTGATCCGTTCCGCCTCGTTCGACGCGATCAGCGCGGCGATGTCGAGGGCCGCATCGACCATCATCAAATCCGCCCCGCGCCCGGCGCGAAGGTGGTTGGTGGCCTGGGAAATCGTGTCGACCTGGGCGACTTTCGCCCCGCGGTCCATCGCGATCTTGGTGGCGGCGTGGAGTTGCCCGCCGAGGCTTCCGACGATCAGCACTCGCATGGCTTATTTCTCCTCTGACGGCAGGTCGTGGCGGACGGTCATTGGCTGTCTCCGTCCTTGATGATTTCGGTCATGGTCACGCCCAGGCGCTCGTCGACAACGACGACTTCGCCCCGCGCGACCAAGCGATTGTTCACATAGATATCAATGGCTTCGCCAACCTTGCGGTCGAGTTCGACGACCGAGCCGGACTTCAGCTTCAACAGCGAATTGATGTCGATATGGGTCTTGCCGAGTACGGCCGAGACATTGACCGGGACATCAAAGACCGGCGTCAGGTCGCCGGCGGTCTTCTCGTCCTCGTCGGCCAGTGTCGCAACGCTGCCGCCAGCGGGCGGCTTGGTCGCCGGCACCGGGGCCGCGTCGGCGTCGGGCTCGTTGCCGTCGAATTGCGGCAGGTCGAGATCACTGTCTTCAGACATCATGCGTCTCCATCACGCGACATTCGCGTTGTCGCCGGGCAATACGCCCGTATCGTCATCAATATCCGGCTCCGGCGCGGCGTCATCCGCGTCTTCGGCACCGACACGCAGCCAGCGCGTCACGAGATCCTCGATCCGCGCCTCGATTTCGCTTTCCGAACGGCCGACCGCGCCTTGCGTCCATTCCAGGCGGCAATCGGCACCGGTCATACCCTCTTCACCGCGCACCATCGTCGCGCCTTCAAAGCCCAGCTTCGTCGCGGTCTCTTCCAGTTTCACCGACAGGCCCGCAGCGAGCGCCGGAGCGCAGACGACCGACAGGCGTGGCTCGGACCGCAAATCCTTCATCACCTCGCCAGCGAGGGCGGTAACCGTGTCGGTGCCATAATGCTCGATGGCTTCACCGGCGATCTTGCGCGCTGCCGCCATGGCCAGCGCCGCCGCATCGCCTTTCAGCGTCTCGGACTCGCCATGGAGGCGCGCCATGATCAGCTGCATCTGCGCGGCAATGGCGCGCAGCGCCTCGGCCTCGGCCTGTGCGGCGCGGGCGGTCTCGCTCGCCTGGCCTTCTTCGAAGCCTTCGCGCTTCATCGCTTCGGCCTCGTCCAGCGTCAGGATGCGTTTCACGCCCTTGCCGTCGCGCAGCACTTCGCCTTCGGCCGAGAAGACCGTGTCGAAGGAAAATTTTTGCGCCGGATCGGCCATGACAGTCTTTCGCGCTCCCCTAGTAGATCAGCTCGTCGTCGCCGCCCGCGTCGGCGATCAGGATTTCGCCCTTGGCGGCCAGGTCCTTGGCGGCGGCAACCATGGCCTGCTGAGCCTGGTCGACATCACGCAGGCGCACCGGACCCATGGCGGCCATGTCCTCTTTGAGGATTTTCGCGGCCCGTTCGGACATGTTCGAGAAGAAGAGGTCGCGTAGCGAATCCGAAGACCCTTTCAGCGCCAGGCCCAACTGGTCCTTGTCGACGGCGCGCAGCAGCGTCTGGATGCCGCCCGGATCGAGCTTGGAGAGGTCCTCGAACACGAACATCAACGCGCGGATCTTCTCGGCTGAATCCCGGTTGCGCTCTTCGAGGGCCGCCAGGAAGCGGTTCTCGGTCTGGCGGTCGAAATTGTTGAAGATGTCGGCCATCATCTCGTGGCTGTCGCGCTTGGACGTGCGCGCCAGGTTCGACATGAATTCGGTGCGCAGCGTCTCCTCGATCTTGTCGAGGATTTCCCGCTGGACAGGTTCCATGCGCAACATCCGCATGACGACTTCAAGCGCGAAGTCCTCGGGCAGCGAGCCGAGCACGCGTGCGGCATGCTCGCCCTTCACCTTGGACAGGACGACGGCGACGGTCTGCGGGTATTCGTTCTTGAGATAGTTGGCGAGGACGACCTCGTTCACATTCCCCAGCTTGTCCCACATCGTCCGTCCGGCCGGACCGCGCAGCTCTTCCATGATGCCGTCGACCTTGTTGTCGGGCAGGAAGGTATTGAGCAGGCGCTGGGTGGCTTCAAAAGAGCCCATCAGGGAACCGCCCGACGACATCTGGCTGACGAAGTCGACGATCAGTTTTTCTACTGCGGACGAGGAAATATTCCCCAGGTTGGACATGGCTTGGGAAACCTCGCGGATTTCCTCCTCGTCCATCATCTCCCAGAGCTTGTGCTGCTCTTCGCCGAGCGCGAGCAGGATCACCGCGGCCTTTTCCGGGCCAGCGAGCTTGTTGGGATCCTCGATCGAGCGTTTGATCTCGCGCGCCATCGTCAGGCCTCATGCATCCAGGAGCGGAGGATCGACATGCTTTCCTCCGGGTGCTGATCGACGATGCCGGCAACTTTCTTGACCGAGGACGCCTTTACCCGTCCGTCGATCTGCGAAATGTCGATCCCGTCATCGTGCGGGGCGGGAATGGAGACACGCGGCCGGTCGGAAGACTGTGGGATGGCTTCTTGCTGTTCGGGGCCGGCGACCGCATTGGCACCGGACTGTGCACTGGCCGCCCCGGCACCCGCTCCCACGGCCGCGAGGGCCGGAGCACCGCCCCCCGCGCCCTTCGCGAGCGGGCGGGCCACCATGAAAATGATGAGAATGGCGGTGATGAACATGACCGCGATCTCGGCCACCCGCATGATGTCATCCTTGCCGAACGAGAAGCCCGACGGCGCGGACGTACCGAGATTGGGGTCGGCACGGGCGAACTGGACGTTGGACACCTCGACCGTATCGCCGCGGGTCTCGTCATAACCGATGGCCCGGCGCACCAGCGCAGCGATGGCGGTCATTTCCTCGGCGCTGCGCGCCTGCCACTGCACGGTACCGTCTTCGCCCGTGGTCAGAACGCCGTCGACCGCGACTGCGACGGACAGGCGTTCGACCCCGCCCGCCTCGATCACGCGCGTGGCGGTCGTCCGGCTATACTCATAGTTCGTGGTTTCATTGGTCCGGTTGGCGCTGCGGGACGACACGGCCTCATCGCCGCCAGCCTGATCCTCACCGGGCAGATTTTCAGAGGCTGACACCCGGTTGGGATTGTCGCGCTCCTGGTCGGATTCGGTTGACTCCTCTGCCTGCCGAGACAGCACAACACGGCTTTCAGGGTCGAGGGTTTGCGAATTCTGCGTCATCGATTCGCGATTGAGTTCGGCGCTGACCTGCACCCGAACCGCACCGGAACCGACCACGCCTTCGACGAGGTCGAGCACCCGGCGGCGCATCTGTTCTTCAAATGACGAGCGCCGGTCGTCAAAGGCTGCCGCACCAAGTGCGCCGCCTTCGGTCGGGCTGGCGAGCAGCCTGCCGCTGGTGTCAGCCAGCGTGATGTCGGACGGCGACATGCCGTCCACCGCGCTGGCGACGACATTGCGGATAATGCCGGCATGGGCCGAGGTCAGCTCGCCGCGCGTGCCGATGACGATAGAGGCGGTCGGCGTCTGCGTGTCGCGCTGGAACAGGCGGCGTTCGGGCAGGACGAGATGCACCCGCGCGCTGGTCACGACGTCCAGAGACTGGATGGTGCGGGCCAGTTCGCCCTCCAGCGCCCGCTTGGCATTCATGTTCTGGACGAAACTGGTCGCACCAAGCGCGTCTGATTCGTCGAAAATCTCGTAGCCGACAGAACCGAAACCGAGCGCGCCTCCACTGGCGACCCGAACGCGGGCTTCATCAACCTGGCCGCGCGGGACATAGATCGCCGTGCCGCCATTACGGAATTCATAGGGGATACCGGCTTCGTCCAGCTGGGCACTGGCCGCCGCAGCATCAGCTGGCTGCAGGCTGGAATACAGCAGGGCCTGGCTGCCGCCACCAAGATTGAAGCCGAAAAAGGCCAGCGTCATGACCAGCCCGATGATCATGCCAAAGAGGCCGACCAGCCGGACCACGCCCATGGCGCGTATCTGATCCATCAATCCGTTCACGTTCGGGCGTCCCGCCTTTTCGTGCGGTCACGCCCCCTTGGGTGACCGCTGGGCAGATTTTTCCCACCTGTCGCGTAAACGAGGGTTTAATTTGTGAAATTCGGCTGCATAAGAAACAGGCGGGCCGGGGGTACGGTCCGCCTGGTTCGAGGCGCGCTAGAAGCGGGAAGGGAAGCCGTCTAGCGGTATTGTTGTATGCGGGTCGTGCGCAGGCCGGCGAGGCCGTGCTTGTCGATGGAGCGCTGCCAGCCGAGGAATTCCTCGACTGTAAGGCGGTAGCGTTCACAGGCATCTTCCAGGGAAAGGAGACCGCCACGGACTGCCGCAACGACTTCAGCCTTGCGCCGGATCACCCAGCGATGCGTCTCCGGTTTGGGAAGATCAGCCAGCGTAAGCGGGCTCCCGTCCGGACCGATGACATAGTTTTCCTTGCGAATGCGCGGTTGCATATCCAACACCCCAAGACACCCAATTCGTTTTTGTGTGTGTTCTTTTGTTGGGGTGAACCCTAGCCCAATGGCTTTAACGGCGGCCTAAAGGCTGAGGTAAATTTCTGTTTAATCAGTCCCTTAAAAGTTTCGGCCCCCCGCTAGGACAGCGAAGGGCCGAAGCCTGTCAGTGTTGGGGAAAAGCGTTACCGCTTCATCCGGATCGCTTCATCCAGCATTTCATCGGCCGTCGTGATGATCTTCGACGACGCCGAATAAGCCCGCTGCGTTGTGATCAGGCTGGTGAATTCCGTCGCCAGATCGACATTGGAATTTTCCAGTGTCGCCGAGGCGATGGATCCTGATGCGCCTTCGCCCGGACCGTTAAGCGTGAAAGACCCCGAATCCGGTGTCACCGAGTAAGACCCGCCGGTTTCGGCGGCCAGCCCGTTCGGATTGACGAAGGTCGCGACCGGCACCTGGTAGATCCGCCGGACGATACCGTTCGACAGCTTGGCGAAGACATTGCCGTCGCTATCGATGTCCACGCCAGCAAAGTCACCGAACACGGCACCGTCGACCTGGGTCGAGATCAACGCCGAGGGGCTGTCATACTGGGTCATGCCGCCCGGCTGGGTTGCCGAACCGATATTCAGCGAAATGGTCTGGGCCCCGATACCGGTCGCGGCAGCCCATTGCACCTGCGTCGCACCAAGAGCCGCGGCATTGTTCGAGCTGAGGAAGTTCAGCGTCGTCGGGAAGCTGGTCGTCGCCAGATCGATCTCGCCATTGACGTCGAAGGCGATCGTGCCGACGGCGACCTGACCGTCCACCAGGCCCGCACCGGTCGTGACATCGGTTGCCGGCGTGGCGTGAAGCTCGGCATGCCACTGGTTGGCGGTCGAGCTCTTCAACAGCGAGAGGGTCATCGTGCGCACGCCGCCCTGGCTGTCATAGATCTGGATCGAGCGCTGGAAGTCCGGCGTGATGTTGCCGGACGCCATGTTGGTCCCGCTGACCCCGGCCGCGTAGGTCGCCTCGTCAGCGGAGACCGTCTGGCTAGCCTGCAAATTGGCATTGACCAATACGTTGGACGTGGCTTCCGCCGCGCCGCCGATTGAGGAGAGGTTGATCGCTTCCAGCGCGTTGATATCAGAGGGGTTGGCCGTGATGCTGCCATCTGCCTGGACCGGCCATCCGTAGAGGAAGAGACCGGAATCGTTGCGGAGATAGCCGTCGGCATCTGACTGGAAGCGCCCGGACCGGGTAAAGAAGACCGGATCGGTCGGCGAGGAGGTCGTCGAGGTGCCGCGCACAACGAAGAATCCATCGCCGGAAATGGCGAGATCCGTCGCGGAGGAGCCCGGTGTCAAAAGGCCGCCGCGTGAGATTTCCAGGCGGTTCTGGGATGCGACACCACCCGCCGCGTAGCGGGTCGACTGGTTGCGGGATTCAAACAGCGGCGAGAAGCTCGTCGCAGCGCGCTTGTAGCCCACGGTATTCACGTTGGCGATATTGTCCGAGATCGCGGCCAGTGCGCTCGAATTCGCCAGCAGGCCGGATGCACCGGCCCAGAGAGCGGAATTGATACTCATGTCATGCTCCTGGTTGTTCCAAAGGAGCCTTCTGCTTTTCATTTCCCCACCGCGTGCAGATTCTGTGCACGCCGTTCCGGGCCGTTGCGGGCCCGGTTGTTACGCAGCCGGCGCTTCGCGCAGGGCGCGAACCGACGACAGGAGCGCGCGGATCGCGCCCATTTCTACGACCACTTCCGAACCGGACAGATCAACGCCGGTCACGCGGGAGGTGGACAAGATATCGACATTGGCCGTCGACCCGTCAGGACGGGTCGCCGTGATTTCCAGTTCGTAGACGCCATCATCCATGGCCGTGCCATTGGCGTTCTCGCCATTCCAGTTGAAGTCGTGCGAACCACTCGTGGTCTCACCCTCAAAGCGGCCGATCACGCGCCCGCCCTGGTCCTTCACTACGATGGAGAGGTCGGATACGTCTTCGGGAACGACATATGACCAGCTGGCCTCGCCATTCTCGAGCACGGCCTGCGGCGTGGCGATGGTCGCTTCTCGGCCGATGAAACCGACCGCAGCCCCTTGTGCGGCGGCGGACTGGACCAGCAGCAGCGATTCAAGATTCTGGTTGGCGGAAATCTGCTGCTCGACACTGGAAAAGCTGACGAGCTGGTTGACGAATTCGGTCGAATCCAGCGGATTGAGCGGGTCCTGGTTTTTCATCTGCTCGGTGAGCAGGGTCAGGAACATCTCGAAATTGTCGGCCAGGCTCGCCCGGGAAGAGGCGGTCTGCTGGCCGAAATTCGCGCCGAGTGCGTCGACTTCTGACATGCGCGTCTCTCCCTAAATCCTGACGTCGACGCCGGAGCGCCCATTCAGCATGAAACCGTAAACCTGCCGCGAGGCCTGGACCGGAGCCGGTTCGGCGGTCTGGCCATCGGCTTCGGCATAGACGCCGAACTCGCCGCGGCCCGGCGTGCCGAACTCGCGGTCCGCATCGCCCTGCGACAGCTGGAATTCGAGCCCTGATTCACCCAATTCGAGCCCGGCGTCGGCCAGCGCACGTTCAAGATCGCGTGCCGAGCGTTGCAGTTCAGCGAGCGTTTCCGGCCGTTCCGCCGAGAGTATGGCCTGGACGCGATTGTCATTGCCGACCTGCAGGCGCACATCGACGCGCCCGAGCTCGGCCGGGTCCATTCGGATATCGAACTGGCGGCTGCCGCCGGCAAAGCGGCGTGCGATCTGCGCGGCAAGATGCACCGAGGATTGCGGTGTCATCCGTGCCGCTGCCCCATGTTGGGCGGGCCGTTCGGCGGTCGATTGGGCCTCGCTTGTGCGCTGAACTGCGTCCTGGCCCTGCACAGGATCGGGTGCAGCGTCAGCGTGACCTTGCGGCAGGACACCGGATGCCGCCTGCTGGACCGGAGTCTGAGCCGGGCCGGGCTTGGGCGCATCAAGAACGTCAGGTGTTGCCTGTGCTTGGACTTGCGGCTGGCCTTGCGCGGATGCTTGAGTTGCCGGGGCGGGTTGTCCGGCCTGCACCGGCGCGCCGCTCGCGGCAGTTCGTGACGTGGCTGTATTGCTCCCGGAAGGCGCGCTGTCGAGAATGGCGCGCTTCCCGCCTTCCGAGCGCAGTTCCTTCAGCGCAGGATCACCCTGCGGGCGCGCAGCGGCGAGGGCGGCGGCATCACTGCCGGATGCCGACGCGGCCTGCGCCTGCGAGTTCGCGGTGGGGGCGGCCTGACCAGATGCATTAGCCATCGCGTGGGAGGTGCCGCCCGCTGTCGTGTCGGGTGCCGTCGCCTGAGCCGGGGACTGCGCGTTCTGGACAGGAGCGGTGGCGGTCTGGCTGACGGGCTGGGACGCAGCTTTCGCGCCGTCAGCTTGCAGGGCGGTCTGGCTACCGGATTGTGCCATGCTCGCCGGTGCGCCGGTCCCGAAACTGGCCGTGGATACTTCACCGCCGCCGCCCGTGGCAGGCTGAGCTGTCGGAGACTCTATAGTGTCAGCCGGCGCGCCTCCGCCGGTCGCGGGCTGAGGCATGGCGGTTTCCGAAGGGGTGCCGCCGCCATTGTCCGGTGACAATCCAGCTTGTGAGAACTGCCCGCCGCCGCCGGTCTGGGGCGCAAGCCGTGCTTCGGCGAACTGACCGCCACCGCCTGTTGCCGGCGTCTCTGTTCCAGCTCTTTCGGCAGGGGTTCCGCCGCCTGTCACGGGCTGGCCGCCCACGTCGGCAGGCGTGCCGCCACCATCGGCGGGGGACAATCCTGCAGCATCTCTGATCTGACCGGGTCCGCCGGTCTGGGGAGCAGGGCCCATGCCGGTCTCGGCGGGCGTTCCGCCACCGGTCCGGGGTTCGGGCGTGCGCGGCAGGAGCGCATCAAATCCGCCGCCGTCTTCGGGGAATTCCTTGAGGCCCGGACGCGGGCGTCCGGCTCCGGCGCCATCAGCAACCGGCATCGAAAACGGAAAAGGAGTACCCGCCTGCATGACTTTAACCGTCATTCCCTCGTCACCCGGCAGGCCGAACGCACAGCCGGAACACAGTGGGGAGCAAGGCGTGTGCCATGTGATGGCAAGCCATAAGCCATCGAAATATATAGAGAAAGACGAATTCGAACCGTGGGCATATTCCGCCGCCCCGGCAAGAATCTCCCCGCCCTGCAGACCGAAACTGCCGGGTTTGGCACCTGGCACGAAGATGGCCCGCCGGTTGCGATAACAGGGACACAGATCGCAGGGCGGCACGCGTGCCACCCGCAACCAAAGGCCGGAATATGTCTTTTAAGACAAATAATTACGGAGAAATTGCTCGGGCCCCCGAGCGCTGCGCTCTTGGCCGTCCGTCCGGCAATTCCTGCCCGCAACCCGGCAAAACACGCCATCAGGGAGGTCTGTCATGTCGCTGAGCGCCATACTTGGCAGCGCCCTGTCCGGCCTGCAGGCCAGCCAGACCGGCCTGCGTGCTGCGTCAGACAATGTCGCCAACGTCAACACGCCCGGCTATGCGCGCACGACACCGGTTTATCAGGCGCGCATCGTCGGCGGTCAGTCGATGGGCGTCGAGGTCACGGGCGTCAAGCGGATCGCAGACGTCTATCTTCAGGCTGCATCCATGCGGGCGGCATCGGATTCCACCGCAGCCAACGTCATGGCTGCCGCGCTCGACCGCTTTCAGTCGCAGGTCGGCGGTTTTGATGATCAAGGCTCGCTGTTCTCGCGTCTGACACAGGCCTTCAACTCGATCAGCTCGGCCTCGGTCGATCCGTCCCTGTCGGTCGCGCGCCTGTCCGCAGCGTCCGACCTGCAATCCTTCTTCGATGAGGCCAAGCGCCTGTCGGGCGAAATCCGCTCCATCCGCCAGGAGACCGATGCGCGACTGTCGTCCGGCATCCAGCGCGTCAACGAATTGCTGAGCGAGCTTCAGGTGCTCAACCGGCAGGTCCAGTCGCTGGCCTCGACCGCCGCCAATTCGACCGGAGCGGCAAACCGCCAGGCCGAATTGCTCGACGAGCTCTCCAATTATCTCGATATCCGCACCCAGACACTGTCGGACGGACGCATTGCCGTGCGGACCCAGGATGGGGTCTCCTTGCTCGACAGTGAGGCAGCCGTCCTGCGATACACCCCAAAGGGATCAGGCGCGTATGACGTCACCTATGGCCGGATCGAGATTGTGCCCCAGGCAGGCGCACAGGCCGTCGAACTGGATTCGCACATTCAGTCTGGCGAACTGCGCGGACTTCTCGATCTGCGCGACGGCGAACTCCCCGCCATGGCGGAGGAACTGGCCGAACTGGTGGCCGGGGCCGCCGACGCGCTCAATGCCGCACACAACAATTCGTCTGCTGTTCCGGCTCCCGCCGTGCTGGAGGGCCGCAATACCGGCCTGCTCGCGACCGACGCACTCGGATTCACCGGGGCGACGACGATTGCCGTTACCGATGCGTCGGGCAATCTCGTCAAGCGCGTGGATGTCGACTTCACCGCCGGAACGATCAGCGTCGATGGCGGTGCGGCGGCGGCAATCGGTGGCACGACCATCGCCGACTTCGTGACTGCGATGAACACCGCGCTGGGTGCAGACGGCAGCGCCAGCTTCTCCGCTGGCCGCCTCTCCTTGAGTGCGACGGGGACCAATGGCGTCGCGACCCTGCAGGACGAAACCACGCCCTCTGCCCGGGGCGGGCGTGGCTTTGCCCACTTCTTCGGCCTCAACGATCTGGTGGATTCCTCCACCCCGACCTTCTTCGAAACCGGGATCGCCGCGACCGACGCCCACGGCTTTACCGCCGGTCAGGTCCTCAACTTCCGCGTCGCTGCGCCGGACGGACGCACGGCCCAGACCGTCTCGGTGACGGTGGGGGGGACGAGTTTCAATGACCTCCTGAGCGCGCTGAACAATCCGGTGTCAGGCCTCGGGCGCTATGCGACCTTCTCTCTGGATGCGTCCGGCCGCCTCGTCGAGACACCTGTCACCGGCTACCAGAATTTCGATGTCGAACTGACTGCCGACACGACCCAGCGCGGCGCGACGGGGCTGAGTTTTTCCCAGCTCTTCGGCGCGGACCTGCAGGCCCGGGCCGGACGTAGCGAAACCATCAATGTGAATACCGACATCCGCGCCAACTCGGCGTTGCTGGCCCTGTCGAAGCTCGACCTGACTGGCGCGAGCGCGCCGGGGGACTTCGTGCTCGCGACCGGCGACAGCCGCGGCGGTCTTGCCCTGCAGGACGCACTCAACCAGTTGCGCAGCTTCTCGACCGCGGGCGGACTCGCTTCGGGATCGGCGACGCTGCAGGACTTCGCCGCGCGCGTGGCAGGCAGCATCGGATCACGGGCGGCACGTGCAGAGCGCTCGATGCAGTCGGCCGAAGCGCTGAAAAGTGCAGCCGACCAGAAGCGGGCCGATGTCGAGGGCGTCTCCCTCGACGAGGAACTCGCCAATATGACCCTCTACCAGCAGTCCTACAACGCCTCGGCGCGCCTTCTCCAGGCCGCCAAGGAGCTGACGGACGTCCTGCTGTCCATCGTCTGACCGACAGGAAACCGACGCCATGACACGGATCGCAACCAACGCCGCTTCCCAGTCCGCCTTGCTGGACCTGATGCGCGCTCAGCGCGCCGTCCACGATGCCCAGCAGCAGCTCTCGACCGGCAAGCTGGCGCAGGACCTCAAAGGCATTGGCCATCGCGCGGAATCGCTCTCGGCGGCCTATGGCGCGAAATCGCGCGCCCAGTCCTACGAGGAAGCCGCCATCCGCACCTCCGCGAAACTGGAAATGACCGATACCGCTCTGGGCAAGCTGTCAGAGGCCGCGACCGAATTGCGCCTCGCCCTGACGACGACGGATGGCACCTTCATCATGGACCAGGTCCAGGTCGCCTTCGAAAAGGCACGCAACGTCATGTCGATGCAGCACGCCGGGGCCTATCTCTTCGGCGGCACGCGCGGCGACACAGATCCCTTCGCCGCTGATACGCTGGATGATCTGGTTGCGGCGGCGAGTGTTGACGATGTCTTCGTCACCTCCAATCGGCGCACGGCCGTCCGGCTCGACGACCATATTTCGGTCGAGACGGGCTTTCTGGCTGGCGAGGTCGGGCGTGATCTTTTTGCCGCTTTCAAGCGTATCGCCGAATTTGACGCCGGGGCGAACGGCCCCTTCGACGGGCCGCTCGACGCGACGCAGCAGGCCTATGTCCAGGCCGAGATCGCCAATGTCCTCAACGCCTTCGACCGGCTCAATGATCGCGTGGGGGAGAATGGCGCACGCCAGTCGCAGGTCGAGAATCTGCAGCAAAGTCAGAAGGACAAGGCGGTTTATCTCGACCAACTGATCGGCAATCTTGAAGACGCCGACATGGCAGACGCGGCGTCGCGCCTGCAACAGGCTCAGGCGGCAGTCGAGGTTTCAGCGGCCACCTTCTCCAGCCTCAGCCAGGTCTCGCTGTTGCCGTTCCTGAGGTAATTGCAGCGTCTCACGTAAAGGTGAGCAGGGTGGCAGTTCTCTTGCCGTCTTCCCCGGTCCAGTTTTGCTCCGGATTTGAAATCTGGAGCTTCCCCATGCGTCTTGCTGCCGTTCTCTGCCTGCTCGTTCTCGTCTCCACGCCGTCCTGGTCCCAGGAACAACCCGACGATCCGCGCCCGGAAGCGCGCGCTGTCTTCGAGCATCTGTCTTTCCTGCAGGGTGAGTGGGACGCTGAGAACTGGCTGGCCCGTGGCCCGAACGATAGTGAGACGCTGACCTTTGTGGTCACAACATCGTCTGTCTTCGACGGCCTGGGGCTGAATTCGCGCTGGGTGTCGGCTGACAGCGGCAACTGGTTCGGGACGGTCATCAACACTTACGACCCGGCGACGGGAACGATGGCCGTTCGCTATTTCAACGGCAATACCAATCGCTGGTCGCTGACCGAGCAGGAAATCGAACTGACCGAAACCGGCTTCGTCACCCATTTTTCGGGGACGGACGGCTATGGCGCGTTCGAAGGCCGCACCCGGCTGGAACGGGTTTCGGACGATCAGTATCGCCAGACCATCGAGCGCAAGTATGAGACGACCGACTGGTTTCTGATCGACCGCTTGGAAGCGACCCGCCGCTAAGGGGTCTTTCGAACACGGCGTGCCGGGCGTATATACCCGCCTTCCATAACCGTTTGCTTCGGGCCTTGAACCCGATGGAGATGCGCCATGACGATCGCGACCGGCCGCGCAGATACGCGCGCCGATACCCTGCTTGAAGACTTCGGCCTGACCGGCGACCTGCTCGGCCTTGGCGGTAATCCGTCCGATCACCGTGTGGTCGTGGCGATGTCGGGCGGCGTGGATTCCACCGTCACCGCCACCGTCCTGCACCGCGCGGGCTATGACGTCGTTGGCATCACGCTCCAGCTCTACGACCACGGCGCGGCTATCAAGAAGAAAGGCGCGTGCTGCGCCGGGCAGGACATTCACGACGCCCGCAGGGCCGCCGAGGCGATGGGTTTCCCGCACTACGTGCTCGACTATGAATCGCGCTTCCGCGAGTCGGTGATGGAGGATTTCGCCGACACCTATCTTTCCGGCGCGACACCCATCCCCTGCGTGCGCTGTAATCAGAGCGTCAAGTTTGCCGACCTCTTGAAGCAGGCCAAGCAACTGGGCGCGGCCTGCCTCGCGACCGGGCACTATATCCGCCGCGTGGACGGGCCGGACGGGCCGGAGCTGCGCCGGGCCGCCGATCCCGGCAAGGACCAGTCCTATTTCCTGTTCGCGACGACGCGCGAGCAACTCGACTATCTGCGTTTTCCGCTGGGTGGCCTCACCAAGGACCAAACCCGCCAGCTGGCCGAAGCCTTCGGGCTGGAGGTTGCCGACAAGCCGGACAGCCAGGACATCTGCTTCGTTCCGGATGGCAACTATGTCGACATCGTCGAGAAGCTGCGCCCCGGTGCCTCGGCTGCGGGCGAGATCGTCCATGTCGACGGGCGCGTGCTCGGCACCCATGACGGCGTCATCCGCTACACGGTCGGCCAGCGCCGCGGCCTGAAGGTCGCCACCGGTGAGCCGCTCTACGTGGTCCGCCTCGATGCGCCCGAACGCCAGGTCATCGTCGGCCCGCGCGAAGCGCTGGGCGTGCGCCGTATTGCGCTCCATGCCGTCAATTGGATCGGCGAGGGCGATCTCGACGCGCTCGACGGCGAGCCGGTGCTGGTCAAGGTGCGCTCCACCCGCCCGCCGGTTCCGGCAGCCCTCTCGGTCGAAAACGGGAAAATCGGTATTGCACTGGATGAAGCCGAAGAGGGCGTCGCGCCGGGTCAGGCGGCCGTCTTCTACGCGCCACAGGGCGACGCCTCGCGTGTGCTCGGCGGCGGCTGGATTACCGGGACGGTTTGATCGCGATCATGGAAATCGGGCTTACCCACCCCACCCTCACCCTCCCCTCAAGGGGAGGGATTAGCGCCTGGACTCCCTCCCACTCGGGGGAGGGCCGGGGTGGGGGGACTTCTGCCGTTTCGACCGAGGGAGAGTGCGCATGTTAAGGTCTGTCCTCTTTCTGTTTGTTATCCTCGCAGCCACGCCGGCGATGGCGCAGGACACATCGGCCGATCGCCGGGCCGTACTCGATGCCTTCTTCGCGGCCTTCAATGCGCAGGATGCCGACGCGATGGGCGATCTCGTTACCGAGGACGTCCAGATCGTCTATCTGGGGCTTGCCGGTGTCGACAGCCGGGTGGATGGGGCCGACCGCATGGTCCGCTCGATGCGCCGCTATTTCTCCGACCTGCCGAGTGCGCGCTCCGAAATCCTCTCGGTCATCGAGGATGGCAACCGCCTCGCCGTGCGCGAACGTGCGAGCTGGACGACCTCCAGCGGTGAGGCGCGCAGCCAGACTGCGCTCGCCGTCTACCGCATCCGCGGCGGCGTCATTGCGGCGGTGTGGTATTTCCCGGCGACCGTCGAGGCCCCTTAAGCGCCGAGGGCGGGAACGAAGAAAACCACCAGCGCGACGGGCCAAAGTCCGGCCCAGTCGACCCGCACTGGCATTGTGATCAGCCCGGCGGGCAAGGCGATGAACGCGGCAAGACCGACGAAAAGCGCAAACAGGCCAGCGGCTTCCAGCCAGTCGCGTATGACCGGTATGCGCCCGAGCGCGGATGTTGCATCCGCGAAAAGGCTTGACGCAGCGCAGCGAGAAGCCTTCAAGATGCACGCGAAAATTCCCATCTCAAGCCTCCCGTCCGTTTCCAAGGAGACCACATATGAGCACCCAAGACGATCCGATTGTCATCGTCGGCATGGCCCGTACCCCGATGGGCGGCCTGCTGGGCGATCTGACGGCACAATCGGCCAACGAACTCGGTGCCGTGGCCGTCAAGGCCGCGCTGGAAGAAGCCGGTGTCGCCGGCGATGATGTCGACACGATTTACATGGGCAATGTGCTTCCGGCCGGTCAGGGCCAAGCCCCGGCCCGCCAGGCGGGCATCAAGGCCGGCCTGCCCAAGTCGGTCGAAGCCACGACGCTCAACAAGATGTGCGGTTCGGGCATGCAGGCCGCGATTCTGGGCCGCAATGCCATCCTCGCCGGTGAAGGCGACGTGATCGTGGTCGGCGGCATGGAATCCATGACCAACGCGCCGCACCTGATGCCGTCCCATCGCGCCGGTTTCAAATACGGCCATGACCGCATCCTCGACCACATGGCGCTCGACGGCCTCGAAGATGCCTACGAGCACAAGGCGATGGGCGTCTATGCCGACATGATCGCGCAGGAACACCAGTTCACGCGCGAGCAGCAGGATGCCTACGCGCTTGAGACGCTCGCCCGCGCCCAACGCGCCACGAAAGAGGGCGATTTCAAACGCGAAATCGCGCCGGTCACCTACACCACGCGCAAGGGCGACGTGACGGTCGACACCGACGAGCTGCCGCGCAAGGCAATGCCGGAGAAAATCCCGAGCCTTCGCCCCGCCTTCTCCAAGGACGGCACGGTCACCGCGGCAAATGCCTCGGCCATCTCTGATGGTGCGGCGGCCCTGGTCCTGATGCGCGCGTCGGAAGCCGAGCGCCGTGGCCTGAAGCCGCTGGCGAAAATCGTCGCCACGTCCTCGCATGCCCACGAGCCCGCCTACTTCACCACCGCGCCGGTTCCGGCCATGCGCAAGGTCGTGGAAAAGGCCGGATGGGCTATCGACGATGTCGATCTTTGGGAAATCAACGAGGCCTTCGCCGTCGTCCCGATGATCGCGATGAAGGAACTTGGCCTCAGCCACGACAAGGTCAATGTGAATGGCGGGGCTTGCGCCCTCGGCCACCCGATCGGCGCGTCCGGCGCGCGGATCATGGTCACGCTGATCGCCGCGCTGGAAAAGCACGGCAAGACCAAGGGTGTGGCCTCGCTCTGCATCGGCGGCGGCGAAGCCACGGCCGTGGCGGTCGAACGCGTCGCCTAGACCGGTCTTCGCAAGCCTGAAACTCAAGCGGCCCCGGACAGGCATGTCCGGGGCCGTTTTCGTGTTCACTCCCGCGTCATCAGAATTCTTGCTATTCTCGCTCCCGATTGTTTCATCAGCCGGGGAGTGATCGTCATGCGCCTGTTTCTGATCGTGTTGGGGTTCGCCCTTTCGTCACCGGCCCTTGCGCAGACTTATTCCTACACCGCCCGTACCGCTGCGCCCGCGATGGAAACGGGCGCGGTGCAGGCCGGGACGCTGACCTGGCAATGCTCCGGCTCGGCCTGCACGATATCGGGACCGTGGCCCAATCCCGGCGTTGGGGCCTGCGCCCAGCTGGCCGCCCAAATCGGGCGGATCACCGAATATGGCCATCCTGGCGCGCGGCTGGACGCGGCCGGTCTGGCACGCTGCAATGAAAGCGATCGTGCGCCGCGCGTGACTGCGGTGCAAGGACCCGATCTGTCCGGGACGTTCCGACCCAGCACGTCGATACGCCGGCCGGAAATCCGGCCCGGCGTGGTTCCCGAGCGCCCGACGGTCACCGCCGTGACCGAAATGCGCTACACCGCGCCGCGCATCACAAGCCAGACGATCACGGTCGAGCCTCGTCCGACGGAGCGCCTCTTCGCCATTCGCGATGGCGGCGGCGATGGTGACTTCGGTGGCAATGGTCCGCGAGTTGACCTGTCGGTGTCGCTGAGCGCGGTGGATCACTGCCTCTACGCCGATATCGAAATGATCGCGGTCGAGACGCGTCCCGATCACACCCGTGGCCGCCTCGATGAGCGCCGCCGCATCTGGTGCAACCCGGATGGTGGCGCGATCGAGCGCATTGCCTCGCCCACGCGCGTGACGGCGAATTACACCGATACTGATTGGGAGATCGATACGGTCGTGCCGGGCCGCGGCGAGATCGACGTACGCCGGGGCCTGCCCGATGTCGACGGGCCGGTCCGGTCCTTTATCGTCATTGGCGATACCAATGGCGATATTGTCTCCAACGACAATGACGGGCGCGATGTTGGCGATCTGGATCGCCACGGCAACCGGACGGTCTCGCGCACCAGCGTGCAGGTGCAGTTCAACCCGATCTCGCTTGTTGTGCCGATCGTTGAACCGGCGGCACCGACCCCGCCCTCGGGCAGCGAATTCATCTGGGTTCACGGCCAGCACTCGGACTTCTTCGTCCTGCCGCATACCGCCGGGGACGCCGAGTTCTTCGGCAACGGCCCGCGCATGTCGGCAAGCTCCACGCTTTCGCTCAGCGGCGACCGCACGCAAATCCTCGCGACACTGATCGGGTCGGCGGAAGAAACCGGCGGCGACACACGCGCCTCGGGCCGAGTCGCGAACGAGGTCATCTGGACCGCACCGCCCGGCTGGCAGATCGACGCTGTCGACGTTCACTATGAATGGTGGGACGAGAGCGACACCTGGCAGGACGCCTGGGAAACCGCGCTTGGCCGCCGCGCCGAAGTCCGCTTCACCGACCGCGACCACGAGCAGGACTTTCTGGTTGAAGGCGCGGGAGAGGCGGCGCGTATGCCGGACTCGTCCACCAATTTCGCCGACTCCGTCACCGAGGCCCGCCGTCGTGCCATGAGCCATGTCGCGGCTTTCCGCGCAATTGGCGACACCAATGGAGCCGAGGCCGGGACCCGGACCGGAATCCAGGCCTTTTACAGGCCGCTGGGTGTGACGCTGTCGCGCGCCGATCCGGCCCGTGCCCGGACCGAAGATCTGCGACCGACCGTTTTCCTGGACGTGCCGACCGGCGACTATGCTAACCGGCTCTCGGGGGGCAATTCCTGTGGGCCGCAGGCCGGATCCCGTGTGCTGCGTTTCTATGGCGTCGCGACGACGTACGAGCAGTTCAAGCGAAGGGTCCAATCCTCGGGCAATTTCGTCTCCGACCAGTCGCTGGGGACGCCGCCGGGTACGCTGCGCGACCGGATGAATGACTTGTCCTCGGGCTTCCGCCACGAGGTCCTGCCGCTGGGCAATGCCCGCAACAATGCGCGCGCGCTCGACACGATCCGGGGTCATCTTGATCGCGGCGCGCCGGTGATCGCGCTGATCAGCTGGGGCAGCCAGTTCGCACGCGACATCTATTCCCCGCACGATGCGGCAGCGACATCACACTGGGTCGTCGTGCGCGGCTATAATGCCCGCAACGAGACCTTTTTGATCGTCGACAACGGCCACCCGGTCGAATGGTCCTACACGCTGTTTGAATCCCTCTTCGACTATGGTCAGGACCTGCAGTACGAAGCGCTGCTCGCGGCGATGAATGTCGAGAAGGGATCGATCATCGTGCGGCGCTAGCTGCCCGTTTTTGCAAGCGCGTTCGCCATTGCGGAATGTGGACAAAACGGCGTGATCCGGGCTAAGGCCCCGGTCTCCCGTGTGCTAGACATGGCGCACGGGCCGCGCCCGTTCTTGTCGAAGTCAGCCCGCGAGGCCCCATGACCGCGTCTCAGCCCCGCTATCGCGTTCCCGCGCCAAAGCTCCGTCCCGGCGATGCGCCGGACTTTTCCCATCTCGACATTCCCGCCGCCGGTGAGGCGAAACGCCCCGGCATCGATGCGGGATGGGCCGAGACCCAACCACTCGCACTCGGCCTCATTCGCGCGCTCGATCACAATCACCAGGCGGTCGGCGAATGGGATCCGCAGCTTCAGCCCGACGTGCTGCGCGAAGGCCTGCGCCACATGGTGCTGACCCGCGTCTATGACGAGCGCATGCAGAAGCTCCAGCGCCAGGGCAAAATGAGCTTCTACATGAAGTCGACCGGCGAAGAGGCCGTCTCGGTCGCCGGTGCGATGGCGATGCGCAACTCCGACATGGTGTTCCCGTCCTACCGCCAGCAGGGCATCCTGTTTGTACGCGGCCGCGACATCGTCGACATGATGTGCCACTGCATTTCCAACAGCCGCGACAATCTGAAAGGCCGCCAGCTGCCGGTTCACTACACCTGGGCGGAAGGGAATTTCTTCTCCATTTCGGGCAATCTCGGCACGCAATTCCCGCAAGCCGTCGGCTGGGCGATGGGGGCGCGCTACAAGGGCGAGGATCAGGTCACGGCGAGCTGGATTGGCGACGGCACGACCGCCGAAGGCGACTTCCACTCTGCACTGACGCTGGCCTCGACCTATCAGGCCCCGGTCATCTTCAACGTGGTCAACAATCAGTGGGCCATTTCCACCTTCCAGGGCGTTGCCGCGGGCGATGCGCCGACCTTCGCGCTGAAAGGTCTGGGCTATGGCCTCGCCTCGCTGCGCGTGGACGGGAATGACTTCCTCGCCGTCTATGCCGCGACGCAATGGGCCGCCGAGCGCGCCCGTGCCGGTCATGGCGCGACGGTGATTGAGCACTACACCTATCGCGCCGGTCCGCACTCGACGTCTGACGATCCGTCCGGCTACCGCCCGAAGGACGAGTTCGAGAAATGGCCGCTGGGCGACCCCATCCTGCGCCTGAAGAACCACCTCATCGGCCTTGGCGAATGGGACGAGGAGCGCCACGAAAAGCTCGAAGCCGCACTCAACGAACTGGTGGTGAAGTCCTACAAGGAAGCCGAAAGCCACGGCACGCTGCATGACGGCCCGCTCTCGCCGGTCCCGTCCATATTCGAGGATGTCAGCGCCGACCCCGACTGGCGGCTTGTCCGTCAACGTCAAGACCTGGGGGTGTAGGACCATGGCCAAGATGAACATGATCCAGGCGCTCAATTCCGCGCTCGACATCGCCCTTGAAAAAGACCCGAATGTCGTCTGCTTTGGCGAGGATGCCGGTTATTTCGGCGGCGTCTTCCGCGTCACCGCCAAGCTGCAGGAAAAATACGGCCTCGACCGCGTGTTCGACACGCCGATCAATGAAGGCGCGATCGCCGCGATGGCGATCGGCATGGCGGCCAAGGGGCTTCGTCCTGTCGCGGAAATCCAGTTCGCCGACTACATCTTCCCAGCCTTCGACCAGATCATCTCCGAAATGGCGCGTATCCGCTACCGTTCGGCGGGGCAATTCACCCAGCCCATCGTGATGCGTTCACCCTGGGGCGGCGGCATCCGGGGCGGCCAGACCCACTCGATGAGCCCGGAAGCTTTCTTTACGCACATTCCCGGCATCAAGGTGGTGATCCCGTCCAACCCTTATGACGCCAAGGGCCTGCTGCTCGCCTCCATCGAGAGCGACGACCCGGTCATCTTCTTCGAGCCGAAGCGGATCTATAACGGCCCGTTCGACGGCCAGGCCGATGGCGCGCTGTCGTCCTGGGCCAACCACCCCAAGGGCGAGGTTCCCGAAGGCCATTACACCGTGCCGCTCGGCAAGGCGGAAGTGGTCCGCGAAGGCGAGGCGGTGACCGTCATCACCTACGGCACCCAGGTCCATGTCGCGCTGGCCGCGGCGGAGAAGTCCGGTATCGACGCTGAGGTGATCGATCTGAAAACCCTCACGCCTTACGATATCGACACGCTCGCTGCCTCGGTGAACAAGACCGGGCGCTGCGTGATCGGTCAGGAAGCCCCGCGCACGTCGGGCTTTGCCGCCGAGCTGAGCGCGCAATTGCAGGAAGACTGCTTCTATGCGCTCGAAGCGCCGATCGAGCGCGTCACCGGTTGGGACACGCCCTATCCGCACGCCCATGAATGGGCCTACTTCCCCGGCCAGCAGCGCTTTATCAATGCGTTGAAAAAAGTCACGGAGACCGCCTGATGTCCGAGTACCGCTACAAGCTCCCCGACGTCGGCGAAGGCGTGGTCGAGGCTGAGATCGTCGAATGGCGCGTGAAAGCCGGCGACACGGTGGTCGAGGACCAGCCCGTGCTCGACGTGATGACCGACAAGGCGACCGTGGAAGTTCCCTGCGCCGTCAATGGCGTCGTCACCAAGACGGTCGGCGAGCCGGGCGACGTGATCGCGGTCGGCACCGAAATTCTCTTCATCGACACCTCGGGTGCAGATGCACCGTCCGGCGATCCGGACGAAAAAGAAGCCGAGCCGAAGGCGGAAGAATCTCCAGCCGAAGCTGCGCCTGCCGAAGCGCCCAAGGAAGAGGCGAAGGAAGAGCCCAAGCCTGAGCCGAAGGCGGAAGAGAAGCCCGCTCCTGGGCCGACTCCGGCGGCTAGGCCAGTGGCTCTGGCCCCCGTGCCCTCAGGCGGCAAACCGCTCGCCAGCCCGGCCGTGCGCCAACGCGCGCGTGAGAACGATGTCGATCTTTCCGCCGTGCCGGGCTCCGGTCCGGCGGGCCGGGTGACCCATCAGGACCTTGATGATTTCATCGCCTCGGGCGGCCGTCTCGCGGCCCGCGCCGGTTCCACCTCCGGCCCGTTCCGTGCGCCGAAGACCGGCGTGGAGGAAAAGAAAATCATCGGCCTGCGCCGCAAGATCGCGGAGAACATGCAGAAGGCGAAGCGCGACATTCCACACATCGCCTATGTCGAGGAAATCGACGTCACCGCGCTGGAAGATCTGCGCGCGCACCTCAATGCGACCAAGCGCGACGACCAGCCCAAGCTGACCTTCATTCCCTTCCTCGCCGCTGCGCTAGTGAAAGCGCTGCCCGAAACGCCGCAGGCCAATGCCCATTACGATGGCGAGGCCGGCGTCCTGAAGACCTATGAAGGTGTCCATCTCGGTATCGCCGCGGCCACGCCCAACGGCCTGATGGTGCCGGTCATCCGCCACGCGGAAGCACTGGATGTGTGGGAAATCGCCGCCGAGTTGGGCCGTCTCGCCAAGGCAGCGCGTGATGGCAAGGCAACCAAGGACGAGCTCTCCGGTTCGACCATCACCATCACCTCGCTGGGCGCGATTGGCGGCCTGGTGACCACTCCGGTCATCAATCAGCCGGAAACCGCCATCATCGGCGTCAACAAGATGATGGAAGTGCCGCGCTTTGATGGTGGCGGCCGCGTGGTGCCGAAGAAGGTGATGAACCTCTCCTCCAGCTTCGACCACCGCATCGTCGACGGCTATGACGCCGCCCTGCTGATCCAGCGGGTGAAGGGCTATCTGGAAAACCCGGCGACATTGTTTATGTATTAAAAAAACATCGACCAAATTGCCGAGGCAAACCAGCCAGCTAACTGAAGCGAGATGTATATAAGTGCAATTGTAAGAGTAATGATTGTGAAGGGCAGGGTTCTGAGCTGTACCTTTCTTAGCATGGCTGATGCATTCGTTCCAATTAAGTCGCTAAATCTAGCAATTTGAATAATAATCAAAGCTAGGAAGTATGCGATAGTAGGCGTGAATGCGCTCGCGGCAAGAGTAGAGAAAGGTGCAGGTGTGGATCTCCCCCAATCATATCGAGCATTATCTAAACCGGCCACTATACGACCAATACTTGGATCAGCATCAAACATATGTGCAGTATAAAAAGCGCGATACGCAAAATTATTTAAATTTTCTGTTATATCATCTTCGATATAACCTACAAAAAGCACTGACATTTGAGTTAATAAAGAAGACCCAGTGTCAATCACATTTGTATAAAATACATTAAATGGTCCCGCGTTTTCTAAAACAGAATCTGCAAAATAAACCCTGTCAACGTTCAGCCTAGGTATTAGGCACTCACTTTGAGGTAAACTTGAAATATACTCGAGCATGCGTGTTTCTAATAGCCGATACATATTTTCGGAAAGCAAATTTGTATGATCTTGTATAAAATCTACATACCGATAGGCTGACGAGGCAACGAAAGTGCTGTTTGCAATTGTATCTAGGGAATTTAACGAAGAAGGATTGCGCACTTCGGAATCGGGAATGCAATCATGGGTAATATTAACTTCTAAATCTACGAGTAAAGATCCGCTAGAATCGCGGCGGTTATCTATAAGGCCCTGTCTAATGCTTTCAATGACCTCATTTTGGTCTGAATATGATAATGAAGAACGAAAATATACATCATAGTCTGATAAAGCAGACATCTCAAATGCCGTTTCGGGATCGGCAGGAATATACATCTCATTGTACTGCTCATCAAATTCAGGCAAGGCAGCCCGAACCAAATTTGGAGAAAATCGCATTGGATCAGAAAAGGTAGGCTGATCTACGCTAGCTATAAACAGCGATATAATAAAAAACTTCGACAATGAGTAACCAATAACAAACAAAAGCAACGAAGCGACAGCATCAACTGGAAAAAACAAGAATCTAATTCCGTCGGCATTCTTGGTTGTGGCGATATTAATCAACGCTCGAGTTTGAGAATATGAAAAAAAATCAAAAAGAAGATTAAAAACGACAATTATAAAAATAAATATAATTCCTTGTGTGTCTTGCGATAGAACAATTATAGAATCCAATGTGCTATAGAAAGTGTCTTGGTTTACTACAAGCACAAAGAGAGCCATAAAAATTACAGAAGATATAGAAATTAAAAATGATACGAGAAATGAACGTTTTGAAAAATAATGATTTCCAAAAATCCAAGAAAAAATGTTCGCGATGAACTTGGTCGCGTCAAAGTTTTTTCTAGCAGCACGCCGCACTGTTGCGGCTAATTTTATTTTCATCGGTCTTCGTGAAACCAGATCTAATACGCCTGCTAATGTTAAAGCGGTAGCAATTGTCGCTAGCATCTTGGCTTCCAAAATTATGACCGCATTGGGGTAAGCACTATCTAAACCAGCAGTGAATACTAATCAAAGGTAATCTACTTCAATTCCCTCCTCACCCAACCCTCTCCCTGAAGGGAGAGGGCTTTATCCCTCACACCCTTGTGACCGGCAGGTGAGTGCGGACCGTGCGAGGCTGTTCCCAATCTGAGGGGAGAGCCACCATGAAGTATCCGATCACCGCCGCGCTGCTCGCGGCGACCATCGCCGCGCCCGCCGTCGCACAAGTCACCGGGCCGGGCACGGTCATGTGCGGAGACTATGGCGCGCCGGCCGACGGCATGCCGGAAGAATTCTCCCAGTTCGCTTTCCTCATCGGTGATTATGTCGTCCAGTTCCGCAACTGGGACGCCGCGGCCGGCGACTGGGGCGAGCCCCAGCCCTTCACCGCCCGCTGGAACGGCCGCTATGGCCTTTCCGGGCGGACCATTATCGACGAGTGGTTCGACCCCGGTTTCGGCTACCGCCCGTAGGCCGGAGCCGGCATCAATATCCGCGCCTGGGATGCCGAAGAGGGCATCTGGAAGACCGCCTGGCACTACACGACCAATAACGAGGTCCGTGATCTGCGCCAGCAGGTGCTCGACGATGGCCGCCTGCATCTCTGGCAGGTCTACCCCGAAGCCGACCAACGCAATGTCTGGTTCGAGACCTATGAGGATGGCGAATGGGCCCGCATCAGCCAGTCCCGTGACGCCGACACCGGCGAGTGGGTCAATGCCGTGATGCTCTATGCCACGCCTGCGGAGTGCCCGGCTGACTGACCGGGTCGGAACCCTGCGCGCGCAAGACGCGTTCTGCCTCCACTTGGACGTCACACGAGAGGCCAAAGCCATGCGCGCATTCTGGATCTATATCGTCGGGACCATTCTCGCCGTCATCGGTGTCGGATACGGCCTCTATGCCTTGAGCGTGCCGCCGATCTGGATCGGTGTGGCCATCCTGGTCATCGCCGGGATCGCCATCGCCAGCGGTGCGGGTCTCAGCCGCAAGAAGTCCAGCGACACCACGAATGTGAATGTCGAAAGCGGCAGCGACGGCAGCTAGCGTCATCCCCTTGCAAGGCGGCCATGCAGGCACGGCCCCTTTTTCTTTGCCCGCGCAGCGTCTAAACCGGCCCGTCTGAATTGCGCAATTCGAGCCGGAGCCTGTCCCCCATGAAAGAACGCAGCTGCAAAGTCCTCGTCGTCGGTGGCGGTCCGGGCGGTTATCCCGCCGCGATCCGGGCCGGACAGCTCGGGCTGGATACGGTCATCGTCGACCGCCACGGTCTGGGCGGCACCTGCCTCAATCGTGGCTGCATCCCCTCGAAGGCCTTCATCCACGCCGCGACGAAATTCGAGGAAATGACCCGCCATACCGGCGAGGGCAAGCTCGGCATTTCCATCACCGAAGCGCCGAAACTCGACATGGCAGGACTGGTCGCCTGGAAGGACTCCATCGTTTCCAAACTGACCGGCGGGGTGGCGCAACTCCTCAAAGCCGCCAAGGTCGAAGCGATCAATGGCTGGGCGAAATTCGAGGATGCCAAGACCTGCGTCGTCGAGACCGTCGACGGTGAACCGGTCCGTATCACGGCAGAGAACGTCGTGCTGGCGACAGGCTCAGTGGAAGTCGAACTGCCCTTCCTGCCGTTCGGCGGCAAGGTGATCGGCTCGACCGGCGCGCTCGACCTGCCCGAACTGCCGAAAAAGCTGGTCGTCGTCGGAGCCGGCTATATCGGGCTGGAACTCGGTATCGCCTACCGCAAGTTGGGTTCTGAAGTCACCTTCGTCGAGGCGCTGGACCGCATCCTGCCGCTCTACGACAAGGAAATCACCCGCCCGATCACGCGCTGGCTGAAGGAGCACAAGGTCGACGTCCATCTCGGCTGCAAGGCCAAGGGCGTCACCGAAGAAAACGGCACGGCATTCCTCGAATTCGAGGACGCGAAAGGCGATATGCAGCGCATCGAGGCCGACAATGTTCTCGTCTCGGTCGGCCGCAAGCCGCTGACCGAAGGCTGGGGCCTCGACAAGATGGGCATTCCGCTCACCGGCAAGTTCATCAAGGTCAATGAGCGCTGCGAGACCGGCATGCGGGGCGTTTACGCCATCGGTGACCTGACCGGCGAACCGCTGCTGGCCCACCGCGCCACGGCGCAGGGCGAACGCGTTGCTGAAATCATCGCGGGACATCGTACGGTCTTCGACCCGGTGGCCATCGCCGCGGTCTGCTTTACCGAGCCGGAAGTCGTCGGCGTTGGCATGACGCCTGACGAGGCGAAGGAAAAGGGCGAGACGGTCATCACCGGGAAATTCCCGCTTGCCGCATCGGGGCGTTACCTGTCGATGGAGGCCGGGACCGATGGCGGCTTCGTGCGTGTCACCGCGCGTGAGAGCGACCATGTGATCCTCGGTATCCATGCCGTCGGTCAGCATGTCAGTGAGCTTTCCGGCGAATTCGCGCTCGCCATCGAGATGGGTGCGCGCCTGGAAGACATCGCCGGCACGGTTCACGTCCACCCGACACTGACAGAAGCCTTTGCCGAATCCGCGCTCGCCGCGCTCGGCCACCCGATCCACATCTCGGCGTAACGGCCGGTGGCCTTCGCCTGCGATTTCGACACGGCCTTCCTGCACCGGCTGACGGTGCAGGACGCTGATATCGATTTCATGGGCCATGTGAACAATCTCGTTTATCTCGACTGGGCGGCACGCATGGCGGGCCGCCATTGGGACGCGGTCGCAACCGAGGACATGCGCGCCGCCGGGCTCTGGGTCGTGCTGCGCCACGAGATCGACTATCACCGCGAGTTGAAGCTGGGCGATGATGTCGAATTGCGCACCTGGGTCGCGCCGGTGAAAGGCCTGCGCTGTCCGCGTCATGTCGATATCCGCAAGGCGGGGGCGGGCAAACCGTCAGCCAGTGTTGTCACGACCTGGACCTATATCGACACTGAAACCCGCCGCCCGAAACGCCTGCCAGCGGATGTGCGGGCCCTTTTCGGAATGTAGGCCGGGCCCGGCCAGTGCGGACGCTATAGTCTCCGTCGCTACGCTATCCAATGGCTTGCAAGCCGCCCGGAATCTGCTCCGATACGGGTAATGACACACCATCATGCCCACGCGCCCGGTGAGGGCCACGCCCACTGTCATAGTGTCGGTACCTCGAATGAGCGCCGCGCGCTGATCGCCGCTGTCATTACCGGCACGGTGATGATCGCCGAAGTTATCGGCGGGATCGTTACCGGCTCGCTGGCCCTGCTCGCCGATGCGGCGCACATGCTCGCCGATTGTGCCGCGCTCCTGCTCGCATGGTGGGCCTTTCGCCTGTCCCGCAAGCCGGCCGATGCCTCCCGCACCTATGGTCACGACCGCTTCCAGATCGTTGCGGCTTTCGCCAACGGCGTGACGCTCGCGCTCCTGACACTGTGGATCGTGATCGAGGCCATCGAGCGCACCGCCAGCCCGCAAACCATCGACGGACTGCCGATGACGGTCGTCGCCCTTGTCGGCCTCGCGGCGAACATCGTCGCCTTTGCCGTGCTGCATGGCGGTGACCGGGAAAACCTCAACATGCGCGGGGCGCTGCTTCACGTCGCTGGAGACATTCTCGGCTCGCTGGCCGCCATTATCGCCGGGCTGGTTATCGTCTTCACGGGCTGGCTGCCGATTGACGCCATCCTCTCGATCCTGATCGCACTCCTGCTGGTGCGGGCCGCCTGGTTCCTGATCCGGGATTCGGGGCGCATACTCTTGCAGTCAACGCCAAGCGGCTTTGATCGTGAGGCCGTTCGCGCGGATTTGCAGGCCAGCGTGCCGGGCGTGGCGGACGTGCGCCATATGCATGTCTGGTCGATCACCGAACAGCGCTGCGTGGCGACGCTCAATCTCGTCCTTGCCGACGGAACCGATCCTTGCACCGCCATCTCGGCCCTGAAGGCGCGCATGGCCGAGGCGCACGGCGTCGATCATGTCACGGTCGAAGTTGTGAGGGAATAAGGGCGAGTAGCATTTCTCCTCTCCCCTTTGGGGAACGGAAGAGCGTTTTTCTCCTTCCCCTTGAGGGGGATGTATAACGCTGCGTGCTTCGAGGCTTTCCTGACGGAAAGCACCTCAGCATGAGGAGCGTTTGTGCAGACTACCACCTCATCCTGAGGTGCCCGCGTAGCGGGCCTCGAAGGATAGGAGGCGCGCATCTTGCCGGTTCGCAACCCCTCACCCTGACCCTCTGCCCTTGAAGAACGGGAGAGGGAAATCGCTTACTCTCCCAACACCCGCTCCAGCCACGCCGTCATCGCGGCGTGATCGTAATCAGGTGCGTGTTCGCCGGTCTCCCCGCGAACCGGTGTGTAGGGCGCGCTCGCCTCATCGAGCGCGGCGATCATGTGGTCGGCCTGGCTTTCGGGCACGACCGGATCATCGGCGGAATAGACCATGTAGAGCGGCGGATCACCGGCATCGACATAATGGGTCGGCGAGGCCTGGACCGCGATGGGCGGGCTGGTCTCGTAGTGATTGTCGAGCCCATAGAAGGGCACGCCGACATAATTGGCAACTGTTTGCGCGCCGTACACGTCCACGTTCTCAATGTCGTAGAGATAGAAGGGCGCGGCGAGCGTGACGACGGCCTGAACCGCAGAGGATTGCTGATCGATGGGGTCGACGCCGTTGCCGGGCGCATCATCAATATAAGCGGCCATGGCGGCGAGATTGCCGCCCGAGGAATGCCCCAGAATGCCGATCCGCTCCGGGTCGATGCCAAAGGCTTCCGCGCCTGCGCGCACGAAGCGCACGGCGCGGCGTGTATCCTCGACCGCCGCGGGAAACCGGTTGCCAGGCGAGGACCGGTGGTTGATGACGAAAACCGTGAAGCCTTCGTCGGTCAGGGCCGCGACCGTGCCGCGGATATAATCGCGGCGCGAAAGATCCTTCAGTGGGGGCACCGAGTAGATTTCCGGCATGTACCAGCCCGAACCGGGAATGACGATCACGCCGAGCCCGTTGCTTTCCTCCGGGCCATAGACATCCATCAGCATCGCTGCGCCTGACACCATGCCGTAGATGACATTCTCCCGGGCTGGTGTGAGCTGGTGCTCGTCTTGGGCAATGGCCGCTGCCGACAGGGATATCACGCCAAGGGCGGCAACAAGCAGTCGATTCATTTGTAAACTCTCCAGGAAATGTTCGGACGCATTGTGAACGCCGTTTACCAGCAAGGGAAGGCAGAGTCGGGTGATGATTCGAGACTGATGGTTTCTCCTCCTTCCCCTTGATGGGGAAGGCCTGCCCTCGACTGGATCGGGGGTGGCTGGCGCGTAGCGCCAGACGGAAGGGGTGAGAAACGCAGACGGCAGATCTTCCCACCCCTCCCGGGCCAACGGGCCACCCTCCCCATCAAGGGGAGGGAGGGCGCTATTTCAGCTATCCCAGCCGGTCTTTCAGCCCCAGCCCCTCGGCTGCCTTGTTCAGCTCGCCGAGCGTCACCGGATCAAACGGAATGCCGGTCTGGGCGCGCTTGGCGCGCAGGGCGCGTTCGGGATCGCCCGGCATCAGCACCGGGCTGTCCCAGTCAGCCGGCGGCGAGGCGAGGGCATAGGCCATCATCGCGTCCATCTCGGCCTCCATCGCGTCCGGGTCGCCAAAGGCGTCGGGTTTGAGGAGAATAGAGAGCATGTGGTTCCGGATGCCGCCCCGGCGTTCATTGGCCGGCTGGATCGTGCCGCCGCCGGTCAGTACGCCCGCGAGCAATTCCGCCGCGAAGGCGAGGCCATAGCCCTTGTGGTCGCCCAGCGGGGCGAGCGCGCCTTTCAGTTCAAACCCCTTGAAACCGGACGGATCGTCGGTCGGCATGCCGTTTTCATCGATGATCGCACCGAAGGCGACCCGGTCGCCCCGGTTCGCGGCCACCCGCGCCTTGCCGAGCGCGATGCGGCTGGTCGCCATGTCGAGAAGGAACATCGCCCGCTCCGGTGTCGGCGGAAAGGCGATGCAGACCGGGTTGGTGCCGAAGCGGGCATCGCTGCCGCGATAGGGCGCGACCATCGGGTCGTGATCGGTGACATTGACGAAGTGGATGGAGATCAGCCCGGCCTGCGCCGCCAATTCGCCATAGGCCCCGATCCGCCCCAGATGATGCGCATTCGCGAGCGCGACGATGGCCGAGCCCTGTACCTCGGCACGCGCTGCGCCCTTGGCCATGGCGAAATCACCGGATGGCCGGCCCCATCCGCCCTTGGCGTCGATCTTCAGGATCGCGCCGGTATCGTCCGTGAGGTCTGGTTCAGCGGCGAGGTCCACAAGGCCGCCTTTGGCGTGCTTCACATAGGCCGGCAGAAGCCCGGCCCCGTGGCTGTCATGGCCCGCGAGATTGGCCTCGACCAGTTGAGCGGCGACCTTGCGGGCGTCGCCGTCGCGCGCGCCGGCGGCAATCAGCGCGTCCCGGCAAAAGGCCGACAGCGTCTCGGACGGGATGCGGACATCGTGCGAATCCATGGCGTCATCTTACGCCGTGCCGGTCGATCTGCCACGGGGGGCGTTCAGTCGGTCTTTGCTTCTTCCTCGGGACGCACAGGCGGCGGGGCCCAGGCGCGATCGATGGCATTGTCGGTGCGCGGATCGCGGTCGGAGCGCATCGTCTGTTCCATCAGCTCGTTCTGGCGGCGGGCGATGTCGAGATACTCCGCATTCTCCCAGATCGAGACGCCCTCTTTCCAGGCATTGGCCAGCTTCAACAGCGTCTCACGGTCATGCCGGACGAAGTACCGCGCGGCCTTTTCGGCCTCGAACGGGTGTTCCCCCAGGCCGATGAGGGCGCTGCGTCCGGCGCGGACAGCGGAATCGAACGTCTCGCGGATCATGTCGTCCGCACCCGCAGCATAGAGCTGGTAGACATGGTGGCGGTCCTTGGCGCGCGCGACGATGTGGATGTCGGGCCGTTCGCGGCGGACAAATTTCACCAGCTCGGTGATCTCGTCCTTGTCGTCGATGGCAATGACCATCTGTTTGGCACGCATCAGCCCGGCCGCGTGTAAGAGGTCAGGCCGCGTCGCATCGCCATAGAAGGTCTTGATGCCCAGCTTGCGGACATTCTCGACAAAATCGCTGCGCAACTCGATGACGACCGTCTCCCGCCCTGCCGCGCGCAGCATCCGGTTGATGATCTGGCCGAAGCGGCCATGCCCGGCGATAATCGTCGTGCCCTGGGTGTCGATCGTATCGGAACCGGTATCTCGGCCGGCCACCATGCGCTTGGCGATCAGCTGATCGTAAACGATGAACAGCACCGGCGTCAGTAGCATGGAGAGCGCGACGACGAGCGACAGTGTCTGACGCAGATCGTCCGGGATGATCCCGTTCTGGATGGTAAAGCTCAAGAGCACGAAGCCGAACTCGCCCGCCTGCGCCAGGCCCAGCGTCATCAGCCAGCGGTCACGCCGGGGCAGGCCGAACACCATCGCCAGTCCGAACAGGACCGCTGCCTTGATGGCGATCAGGCCCGCCGTCAGCCCGGCGATAGTCGCGAAATCTCCAAAGAGCACATCGAAATTCACCCCCGCCCCGACGGTGATGAAGAAGAGACCGAGCAGGAGGCCCTTGAACGGCTCGATGTCGGATTCCAGCTCATGCCGGTATTCCGAATTGGCCAGCACCACACCTGCCAGGAACGTCCCGAGCGCGGGCGAGAGACCGACGAGCGTCATCAGGAGGGCGATGGCGATAACGAGAAACAGCGCCGTCGCAGTGAACATCTCGCGCAGTTTCGAGCGGGCGATGAAGCCAAAGAGCGGCCGGCTGAGGAAATGCCCGCCCAGCACAACCGCCGCGATAGCGGCCAGCACGACCGGGCCATAGGCCCAGCCGGGCAGTTGATCGACGAGGCTGAGGCTCGCGCCATGTCCGCCGCCTTCGCCGTGATCAGAAGCTGCGCCATGGGGGTCGGCTGCGGCATGGGCGAGGTCTTCCGCGCCGCCGCCCATCAGTTCGGGCATCGCCAGCAGCGGCAGGAAGGCGAGCATCGGGATGACGGCGATGTCCTGGAACAGGAGGACCGAGAAGCTCGCCTGTCCGCCCTCAGTCTTGGTCAGGTCCTTCTCGCCGAGTGTTTGCAGCACGATGGCGGTCGAGGAGAGCGAGAACATCAGACCGATGGCCAGCGCCACGGACCAGGTCAGCCCCATCGCCATTGCGCCTCCAGTGATCAGGGCCGCACTTAACACGACCTGCAGACCGCCAAGCCCGACGAGACGGCGGCGCATGTCCCACAGATTTTTCGGTTCGAGCTCTAGCCCGACAAGGAACAGCATCATCACGACACCGAACTCGGCGAAGTGCTGGAGGTCCTCGGTCTCGCTGCCGACAAGGCCGGCGACCGGGCCGATGACGACACCGGCGATGAGATAGCCCAGCACCGACCCCAGCCCGAGCCGCTTGGCGATCGGCACGGCAATGACCGCGGCGGTCAGATAGATGAAGGCCTGGAAGAGAAAACTGTCCATGCCCCTCAGCCCTCCCGGATTAGTTTGGCGAGCCCGTCATTGAGACGGGGGCGGGCCTGGGCGGCCTTGATGTCGAGCGTACCATCGCGCAGGGCCCGCAACAGGCGCAGCCAGTCGGCGCGGTGCGTGTCAGCCAGCCCTTCCTCGGCGGCATGGCGCGACCGGTAGAGCGCAAAGGGCGGCAGCCAGGTCATGCCGCACAGATGCGCGGTCGCTTCCATCGGGTAGAGCAGCTCGGCCAGTGTGCGCCGGTTATAGCCCCTGGCACGATAGGCCACTTCCGGGGCACCGGCGGTGACGGCATTGAAAAAGATCTTGCCGTTCAAGGCATCGCCGCCTTCGCCATAGGCAAAGCCGTGTTCCAGCACGAGGTCTTGCCATTCCTTCAGCAGGGCCGGTGTCGAATACCAGTAGAAAGGGTGCTGGAAGATGATGGCGTCGTGGCGGCGCAAACGCTCCTGCTCGCGATCGATATCGATCTCGTAGCGCGGGTACTCGGCGTAGAGGTCGACCGCGGTCACGCCCGCCAGTCCGCTGGCCGCCTCGAACAGCCAGCGATTGACGTGCGAGCTGCGCTGGGCCGGGTGAGCGTAAAGGACAAGGATGCGCCGCAGCGGCAGTGTTTCGTCATCCTTGTCCGTATCATCCATGGCCACTTGCTCCTGCGCCCCGCGAATCCCGAGCCGCAGTCTAGCCGCTACACCGTCTTGCGCGATACGGCATCGGCGCGTATATCGCTCCTCCGCGGTGCGCCAAGGCGGACCCGATGCCTCTTGGGGCGGAGTAGCTCAGCTGGTTAGAGCAGCGGAATCATAATCCGCGTGTCGGGAGTTCAAGTCTCTCCTCCGCTACCATTTCTCCGGCTCCCGGTATTTGGGTCGCTCTAAATTGGCCCCCCCTTTCCCAGCGCGCGTTAACCCCCTCTCTACCAAAACCGGGTGATGACAGCGTATTCGCCGGTACCGCGACCGATTCAGGGCCTGCCGGACGTTCTGCCCGCGCGCCTGAAACCGGCCGGGCTTGATATGGAGACCCGCCCTGTCGCGCGCCAATACTCAGCCCCCCAGATCCCGGTCCGGCCACGCGAGTGCCTTGCGTGCGGTGCCGTCTGCCGCTCCACCGGGCGGAGATGATCCGGCCGAGGACCGGGATGCGGCGATTCGCGCGATCCGCTACGAGGCTTATTACCGCAGCAGCCGCGGGGCGGTGTTGTTCAACATTGTTGCCGCGCTCCTGCTGGCTGTGGCGCTGTATGGCCAGATTCCGCTCGCAGCACTGATCGCCTGGACTGCAGCAGTCACATTGGTATCCGCAGGCCGGTTTGCGTCACTCACCGCGCTGCTGAAACTGGGGGGCGGCCGTGCGCTCGACGCGGCCTGCCTGACGATGACGGTCCTCACGGGCGTGCTGTGGGGCACCATCATCTTCCTGATCCCAGCGGGTCAGGACACGATGGCCAATTCGGCCATCATTCTGGTCATCGTCGGCATCACCGCGGGCGGCGCGATCTCGTCGGCAGCGCGGCCGATGGCCTCCATCCTCTACAACTTCCCGCCACTGGCGGGGCTAGCGCTCTACTATGCCGCTCAAGGCGGGGTGACGGGCTATGTCATGTGCGCGCTGGTGATGATCTTCTTCGCCGCCGCCTACCGGCTGTCAAAGACTGGTGAAACCACCCTGGTCAAGGCATTGGAGAACAACCAGGACCTGGATGCCGCGCGTAAGCGGGTCGAAAGCCAGGCCCGTGCGCTGAAGGAATTGGCCCGCCGGCACGAAACGGCGGCACGCCGGGCCGAGGATGCCACCCAGGTCAAATCCTCTTTTCTTGCCAGTATCAGCCAGGAAATCCGCACCCCCCTTAATGGCATGATGAGCGTGGCCATGAGTCTGGAGGGCGAGGACGGCCTGTCCCAGCGCCAGCGTACCAAGGTCCGCACGCTGCGCGAGGCCGGTGACATGCTGGTACGTCTGGTCGGCGACCTGATGGATTTCTCGAAGATCGAATCCGGTCGAATGGCGCTGGTTCCCGGCCCGATGACAATGGGCGGAATCGCCCACGACGTCGAGACCATGTGGGCCGAACGCGCGACCGCGCGATCCCTGAATTTCACGGTCAGCTGCACCGGGTCAGCGGACACCCTGCTTGAGGGCGATGCCGCGCGCCTGAAACAGGTTTTGTTCAACTTCATCTCCAACGCGTTCAGATTCACGCGCACGGGCAGTATTGCCGTCAAGCTTTCGCTGGCCGAAGAGGGCGGACGCGGGCGGCTGCGTGCTGAAGTCCACGATACCGGGACCGGAGTTCCGCGCGAGGCGCAAGGCCGCCTGTTCCAGGGTTTCTCGCAGTTTGAAGCCGGGACGGGCCGTCCGGAAGGAACCGGTCTTGGCCTGATGATTTCACGTCGGCTCATGGAGATGATGGGCGGTGCCATCGGGCATATGCCCGCCGAAGGCGGCGGATCGGTATTCTGGTTCGAGGCCGAACTCCCTGCCGCGGGACAGCAGGCTGCACCGAAGGACGCGGCAGAGCGCCCGGCCGAGCCGGCCGCCGCCATTCGCCCGTCACCGCCGGCCGCGCGTGCCACGGAGGACGCTGCGCCGGCCGAGGCCGTGCCTCGTCCCTTGCGGATACTTGCTGCCGAGGACAACGCGATCAACCGCTCGGTTCTGGAAGGATTCCTGATGTCCCAGGGCTGGTCGGTCGACTTCGCCGAGAACGGCCAGGAAGCCGTCGAGGCGGCCCACGCGCGGGCCTATGACGTGATCCTGATGGACATGCGCATGCCGGTCATGGACGGCCTGGCCGCCACCCGTGCCATTCGCGACCTGCCGACCACGGCCTCAATGACACCGATCGTCGCGCTGACGGCCAATGCGCGCCCCGAGGACGAAGCGGCCTGCCTTGGCGCAGGCATGGACGGTTATGTCTCCAAGCCCATCGACGCACGTCGCCTGTTTGGTGCGATCAGTCAGGCGGTCAACGGCGGCTCAGAGGCCGCTGCACCGGCGGCAAAACGCGCCTAGCCCCTCGTCTCGGCAACGACCCATGCGGCGAAATTGGCGCATGTCGCGCCGTCCAGCGCCGGGATGCCGACAATGGCGGGCGTGTCATAGGGATGCAGTGCGCTGACCCGGTCCCGGACCGCGCTGGCCCGGCCAGCCCCGGTTTTCAGGATCATCACGGTTTCAGCCTCGGCCTGAACCTCACCTTCCCAGCGAAAGACCGAGCGCCCCGCCGGGAAGATATTCGCACAGGCAATCAGCCTCTCTTCCAGCAGGGTATGGGCTGCATTCTCCGCGAGGGCGGCATCCGGCCATGTGGTGTAGATCAGTTGTAGCTCTGCCATTGCTGCACCTCCGGGGCTATATAGGCGCGCCATGACGACGAAGACCACACCAACAGGCGGCGGTGCGCTGGTCCTGCATTCCGGCGGACAGGATTCCGCCGTGTGCCTGGCCTGGGCGCTGGACCGGTTCGAGACCGTCGAGACGGTCGGTTTTGACTATGGCCAGCGCCACGAGGTCGAGATGACGGCACGTATGGCTGTACGCGAGGCCCTTCTGGACGCCTTTCCGCGCTGGCGTGACCGTTTGGGGCAGGACCACCGTGTCGACCTGTCGGGCTATGGCGCGATCGCAGAAAGCGCGCTCACCGCCGACCGCGAGATCGAGTGGCGTGATGGCAGCCTGCCGTCGACCTTCGTACCGGGACGCAATCTGGTGTTCTTTACCGTGGCCGGAGCCATTGCCTGGCGGCGGGGGCTGACGACGCTTGTCGGTGGCATGTGCGAGACGGACTATTCCGGCTATCCGGATTGCCGACGGGACACGCTGGACGCGACACAGACCATGCTCCGGCTCGGCCTGGACATGCCGCTCGGTATCGAGACACCGCTCATGCATCTCGACAAGGCCGAGACCTGGGCCCTGGCTGACGCGATTGGCGGAGAGCGGCTGGTCGAGCTGATCCGCACCGAAACCCATTCCTGCTATCGCGGGGACCGAAGCCATCTTCACGCCTGGGGCTATGGCTGCGGCGACTGTCCGGCCTGCGATCTCCGGGAAAAGGGCTGGGCGCGCTGGGCACAAGGGCAGGCGGACACATGACCTACTCGGTGAAGGAAATCTTCCTGACCGTGCAAGGCGAGGGCGGACAGGCCGGCTGTCCGGCGGTTTTCATGCGCTTTGCCGGCTGTAATCTGTGGTCCGGTCGCGAACAGGACCGGCACAAGGCGGTCTGCAAATTCTGCGACACCGACTTTATCGGTACGGATGGGCCGGGCGGCGGCAAGTTTGACACGCCGGAAGACCTGGCGACGGCGGCCAGTGCACACTGGCCGGGCGGCGGGCGGAAACTGGTTGTCTGCACCGGCGGGGAGCCGCTCCTCCAGCTCGACCCGCCCCTGATCGCCGCGCTGAAGGCCGAAGGCTTCTCCATCGCCATCGAGACCAACGGAACCCTGGCGGCTCCGGACGGGATTGACTGGATCACGGTCAGCCCGAAATCCACAGCTTCCCTCGTCCAGACCAGCGGACAGGAATTGAAGCTCGTCTACCCGCAGGCCGATTGCGCGCCGGAGCAATTCGAGCATCTCGATTTCGAGCGGTTTTCGCTCCAGCCCATGGACGGACCGGCGCAAATGGAAAACGCCAGAGCGGCATACGCCTATTGTCTGGCGCATCCACTCTGGCGTTTAAGCCTTCAGACCCACAAATGGATCGGCGCGCCCTGACGGGTCACGCCGGTCCGGCCGGTTACATGCCCGAACGGGCCGCTTCGGCGAGGCTGTCAGACAGGCGCATCGCGAACCGGTCAAAGGTCCGGAACGTGTCCGTCCACGTGCTGGAATACTGGGCGAAGCGGATATCTGTGCCCGACCAGTCGTATTCATACGTCGCCAGAACCGCACCGTCAGCGGTGCGCAGTTCAGCGGTCACTTCCGCGCCACCCAGGCCGAAGCTGCGGAAGTCGAGGCCCGGCTGACGGCCCATCTGGGCGAAGGTCGGCCGGTTCGGCGTGGCATCTTCAATGGTGACGTAGAGCAGGGCCGCAGCCGATGTGTCGGTGCCCAGCCAACCGGCTTCAGCGAGTTCGCGGGACAGGTCGTCATGCAGACGGCCGGTCAGACGATCGATCTCGCGCGCGCCGTACTCGTCGGCCTTCTCGGCCAATTCAGCACCGACAGTGATATCGGCGATGATGATCGGACCCTGGGGTTCGGCCGCATAGCTGGCGTCGAAATCCTGAAGGGCAATCGCCGGAGCCGACAACGCGGCAGCGGCGAGAATTGCGGATAGCCATTTGGTCATGTGGGGCTCCTTGTTAGCTGGTCCCTCCCGCTTACGTAGTAAGCATAGCAGGTTTCGCCAGTCTTGTCCGGTGTGTCGCCGATCACGATTTGCGACGGCTAGCGGCGGTCGCGGCGGCGCTCCGTGTCCTCGTCTTCGTCGTCGTCTTCACCGTCTCCGGGGATGGCCGCGCGCACGACGGCTTCCCCGGCATTGCCGGCAGTTTCCAGCGCGGTGCCGGTCACACTGATCGCCGTACCGGCGACCAGCGCGGTACCGCCAATAACCAGGCATCCGGACAGGGCCGGGGTCGCGAGTAGCAGCAGGAGAAAGGCAAGGCGGCGCGTGCGCATGGGTCGGGCTCCATTCGAATCAGCTTGGCCCAGCCTTGGCGGCAAAGGTTTTCCGGGGTGTGAACGGGGCTGCGCCCTAGTCGCGGGCGATACGAACGTCCAGCGCGTCGCCGCTGCGGATATGGACATCGCGTTGCGGAAACGGGAATTCGACCCCGTTATCCTTGAAGCTCTGCCAGATCGCGACGAGGACTTCGCTGGAGACATTGTTGACGCCCTGGCCGGGGTCGGCGATCCAGAAGCGGACTTCCAGGTCGATGGAATTGTCCCCGAACCCGCGCAGCAGGCATTTCACCTTGGGTGAGGACAGCACGCGGGGCACGGTTTCGGCGGCTTCCACGACCAGATCCATCGCCTTGACGATATCGGTATCATAGGACACCCCGACCGCCCGCTTGATCCGAACCGCATGGTCGGAGAAGGACCAGTTGATCACCTTGGTGGTGATGAATTCTTCATTCGGGATGAGGTGTTCCATCCCGTCGCGCGTAATCACCGAGGCGAAGCGCATGCCCAGCGAATTGACCCGGCCATAGGTCTCATCAAGTGTGATGACGTCCCCGGGCTTGATCGACCGGTCGAGCAGCAGGATCACGCCCGAGACGAGGTTCGAGAAGATCTTCTGCAGCCCGAAGCCGATACCCAGACCGACCGCACCGGAGAAGATGGCCAGCGCGCCCAGCGGGATGCCGAGGCTCGAAACCGCGAGGAGGACGGCCGTTGCGAGCAGGGCGACCTGGACCGTTTTGCCGATCAGCAGGCGGGCTGACGGGTTGAGGCTCGGCAGCTTGTTGATCCGTCCGCTGAGGACGGCCGCCAGCCGGGATGCCAGCCAGTAAAGGACGACCAGCAGGATCACGGCCTGGATGGCCGAGAGGACGGACACGCGTCCGCCACCAATCGGTCCGCCAATCGAATCGAGGAACCCTGTCGTAGGTGCGAGCCAGCCCAGTATGTTCATCGCCGCGACCGTCCAGCCGACTATGGCTGCGGTTCGGGACCAGAAAGGCTCGGTAATCAGCGCTGTCAGCAGGCGGATGATCGCCCAGGCCCCGACGAGGTTGGCCCCAAGCCGGACGAAGAAATGATCAATCCCCGCCTGGATGAAGACATAAAGTACGGCCGAGAGGAAGACGTAGGCGAGCGCCGGGCCGATGACCGGGGTCAGGATGCGGATGACGTTGACCTTGTGCCGCTCCAGAACCGGGAAGCTGAACAGGCGTTCGAGGAATTTCGCGATCTGCTTGCGCAGCGCAAAGGCCAGGATCGCTGCAAAGACGATGGCCCCGGCCTGGAAGGCGAAGTCGGCGCTCAGCGCCTGCTCGCGGGCCCAGTTCCAGACCGCTTCGGCGCGCGACCGCCACACTTCCGGATCACGCAGCGCGTCCAGATCGGGCGGTTCGATTTCCGGTGCCGGCAGTGTGGTCATTCAGACAGCCTTGTTGCGCTGTCAGCCTACGGTGTTTTTCCCTGTCACGTCGAGGGTTTGGAAACCGATTTTCTATCGGCCCTCGCGCCGCCAGCCGAGCCCGATCAGGGTCAGGATGAGCAGGACGATCAGCAGCCCCGGTGCCAGCGGTGTGCGGTCCGCGCCGCGCACGATATAGCGCTCATTGCGGCGCAGCCCCATCCAGGACCGGCCTGACTGGTCGGCGTCCGCCCGCGTACGCCGGATGTCGGGGGTGTTCGCTCCGGCCCCGTCACCGACAGCAAAGACGCCGCCGTCACTGATCTCGATCAGCCGTCCCAGGACAGAACGGGTCGGGGACAGGTCGGCATATTCGCGTGGATTGAGCGGCCCAAGCGCCGCCACCGTCGTCAGGTCGCCAGAGCGTAGCCGGACAAGACCGGACTGCTCGGCTTCGGCGGTGGCGGTAAAGCGGCCCGCCGTTTCCGTCGGTGTCAGTGTGACGACGTCGCTGCGCCCGCTTGGCCAGTCGATTTCCAGCGGAGGTGCGGCTTCGGCGAGGGTCCGGCGCACAATCTGCAACTGACCGTCAGCGACGCTGGCCGACAGGCGTTCCTCGTCAAGTTCGGGTTCCTGCATCAGCCAGTGGGCGACGCGGCGGAAGAGCTCGCCATAGGGCCCGCCGCCCTCAAAACCGCGCGCCCACAGCCAGGACTGGTCGGAGAGGACGATGGCCGCGCGGCCTTCACCGGCACGTGACAAGACCAGAAGCGGCCCGCCATCGCTGGATTCAAGCAGGGTTTCGCCGCCGACCGGTGTAGCATCGACGCGGCGGAACCAGCGGCCCCACGGCTCGTCACCTTCGCCCGGTTCCAGACCGGCAGTGACCGGGTGGCGTTCGCCCAGCTCGGTCGCGCGCGGGGCAAAGCCGCCGGTCGCAATTATGCCGGTCGGGCGCGCCGGAATAACGGCGGCGAGGGGCGTTCGCTGAAGGCTGACACCCGAGGCGAAAGGCGGACCCGCCGTGATCAGCAGCGCGCCGCCCTGTTCCACATAGCGCGCGACATAGTCGAAATAGAGCAGCGGCATGATCCCGCGCCGCCGGTAGCGGTCGAAAATCACCAGGTCGAACTCGTTCAGTCGCTCGGCGAAGAGCTCGCGCGTCGGAAACGCGATCAGCGCCAGCTCGTCAATCGGCGTACCGTCCTGCTTTTCCGGCGGACGCAGAATGGTGAAATGGACCAGATCGACGCTGGGGTCGGATTTCAACAGGTCACGCCAGGCCCGCGCGCCATTGTGCGGCTCGCCAGTGACCAGAAGCACGCGCAGCCGGTCGCGCACGCCGGTGACGGACACGGCCGCGCGGTTATTGATCAGGGAAAGCTCTTCCGGTCCCGGCTCGACCTCTATCTCGATGACATTCGCGCCGCGATGCGCGATCACGGTCTCGACCGGTGTGTCCTCGCCGATCGTGACGCGAGCAGGTTGCGGGTCCCCGCCATCAAGCCGGAAATTGACGGTCGCGGTGCCGCTCATCGCGCTGTCTTCAACGCGGATGATGAAGGTCGCCGGATCATCGACGAGCCCGTAGCGCGGGGCCTCGACTATGACGAGGCGGCGGTCGCCGGCGCTCTCGTCCCCGGTCAGCACATGGTGGAAGGGGGCGTCATAGTCAGGTGTCTCGGCATCATCGGTGAGATCGTGAATCTGCCCGTCGGAGGCCACGACAATCCCGGCAAGACGATCACGCGGCACCCCGGCGAGCGTGCTGTTGAGGGTTTCAAACAGCATCGTCCCGTCGGCGGTGTCGCCGATCTCGACCTCGACCAGATCCAGCGTGGAATCCCGTTCCGCCTGATCGCGGATCGCTTCTGCGGTAGCGCGCGCTGCGTCGGCGCGGCCGCCAATCTGCATGGACTGGCTGGTGTCTGTGACCAGCACGGCAATGTCCGAAAGCGGGTCACGTTCCTCGCGCACAAGCGACGGGTTGAGCAAGGCTCCGGCGATAACCAGCGCGGCCAGGCCGCGCCACAACCAGCCATTCAGGCGCAGGACAGCCCCGACCGCTGACGCGACCAGCGCCAGCAGGGTCAATCCGATTATCAGTCCCATCGGGATCAGGGGAGCCAGGTCGATCGTGGTCGCCATCTACTGCCCCAGCCGTTCGAGAAGTGCCGGTACGTGGACCTGGTCGGCCTTGTAGTTGCCGGTCAGGGCATACATGGCGAGATTGACCCCGAAGCGCCGCGCCATTTCGCGCTGGGGTTCGCCGCCCTCAACCGTACTCAACGGATCACCATCCGTGCTGACAGCCCAGGCCGAGGCCCAGTCGTTCGAGCCAATGACGACGCCCGACGCGCCATCACGCGCCGCACCGTCCGGGTCGGCCTCGACCCAGACCGGCCCGCCGGTCCAGCGACCGGGGAAATCCTGTAACAGGTAGAAGGTCCGGGTCAGGACGTGGTCGGCCGGCAGCTGCGCCAGCGCCGGGACGTCGACAGTCTCTAGAATCCGGGCAAGACCGGGATGCGGCGCACCGGCCCGCGTCGCGGCGAGGTTGGCGTCCTGCGTGTCAAAGACGATCAGCCCGCCTGACTGCAGATAGGCGCTGACGCGCGCGGCAGCATGCGGCGATAGCGGTGGTGCGTCATTGGTGACAGGCCAGTAGATGAGCGGGAAGAAGAGGATTTCATCGGCCTCGATATTCACGCCCATGGGCGCAGCCGGTTCGATGGCGCTGCGTCCGGAGACGGCTTCGGTCAGGCCGCGCATGCCGGCCTCGGTGCGGGCGTCAAAAGCGGCGTTGCCAGTTTCAACATAAGCAAAGCGCATCTCGAGCGAGGCTTCCATCGCAAAGCTGTCGTCATAGTCCTGTGCGTCGGCGTGCTGCGTCAGCGGCAGGGCGAGGGCGGCGGCAATCGCGGCGGCGGCGGGACCACGGCTGAATTTCAGCTTCGGCAACCGTCCGGCGAGCAACAGGGCGATCACGGCGTCAACGGCCAGCAGAATGAGGGCGAGCGCCAGGAGCGGCCCCGCAAAGCGGATCTCGCGCACGGTCTCAAGGGCTGCGAACCGGACTCCGCCGAGCGTGTCGGGAAGCGGTGAGAGCACATCCCCAACCCGGACGACATTCAGGGCCGCACCTTCCGATCCCAGCCGATAGAGGCCGGGCGGCGTCGCGGCCGAGGCACGGGCATTGTCCCAGAGTTCGGCCGGAATGGCCTGCGCGCCGGGCGGCGCAGCCCCGAGACGGCCTTCGCCATTCAGCGCCGAGTCCAGCGCATACCGGCCCGACTGGGCGCGGGGCGCACTGCCACCACTGGCGAGACCCAGCGTCCGGCGCAGCATGCGCGGGAAAAGACCGGTCAGGGGTAGGTCGGACCATTCCGGGCCCGCCGTCACGTGATAGAGCACGATCCAGCCCTGGCCCCGGCGCGCGGCCGTGACCAGAGGCGTGCCGTCATCCAGGCGGGCCCAGACCCGGTCGTCTGTCGCTGAGCCGGGTTCGGCCAGCACCTGGCTCGACACCACGGCGTCGGCATTTGTGGCAAGACCGGCGAAGGGCGAGTTGGCCGAGAAGGGAGCCATGCGCTGGGGCTCGTCCCAGGCCATTGCTCCGCCAAACAGGCGTCCGCCTTCGCGCAGCTGAACCGGAAGCAAATCGTCACCGCGTGCCGCCATGCGCGGTCCGGCGAACCGGATCAGAAGCCCGCCATTTTCCACGAAGGCCGAAATGCGCTCGTCATCGCTGCGGGCGGCATCGACCATGACGAGGACAGAGGGGCTGTTTTCCAGAAGGACATCGAGCTCGTCGCGCTGGACTTCGGCGAAGGGTTCCAGGGCGCGTGTGACATAGTGAAGGTCAGACAGGAGGGGCTGGCCGTCTTCGCTGGCTGCATCGATGACGCCGACGCGAGACCGCCGCCAGCCATCACCGGTCAGCTGAACCGCGCCAGCTGAAGCCTGTTCCTCGATACGGATCGCGGAAACGCGATTCCGCAGATCAAGGGGCAGGTCGATATCGGCCCGTGCTTCACGGACCCCGGCATCGAGCGTCAGTTCGGTCCGCGCAAGCGCACGGCCATCTTCGCCCGAGGCGACTAGGGACACGGTGATCCCCGTGCTGTCATCGGCACGCTGGACCGGAATGGTGAAACCGTCAGCGGCAACAGCGGGTGGACCAAGCGCCAGCGCGTTGCGGCCCGGAACCGGTGTCAGGGCTTCGACTGAGCCGATCGAGGACAGTGCCTGGGCCAGGTCTTCAGCCCCGTCGGTCGTGATGCCATCGGTGAGCCAGACAATGTCGAGAGTACCGTCGAGACTGCCGTCGCTGCGCGCCGCGCTGACGCGGGCGGCAGCCGCAGCGCGCGCCGGCGGCCAGGCTTGCGGATCGGCGGATTCGAGACGCCGCGCGACTGCACCGGCGTCCGAGAGGCGGATTTCGTCCGCGTCGGTGCCGCCAGCCGTCAGAACCAGGGCAGCGGGCTGACCGGCGCTTTCGGCGCGATCAAGCCGGCGTTCGGCTTCGCGCTTCATCGCGGTCCATCCCGGTGCGGACGCCCAGCCATCGTCGATGACGAGGAGGAGCGGGCGCGGCGCGCTTTCGGTCGTGTCGGGCTGCCAGATCGGGCGCGCCAGCGCGATGATGATCAGCGCCGCCATCAGCAGGCGGAACAGGATCAGCCACCAGGGCGCGTGATGCGGCGTTTCGGCATCGTCCGGCGCGTCCTTGAGAAGGCGCAGCGGCGGGAACACGGCCCGCTTCGGCGGCGGAGGCGTCGCGCGCAACAACCGCCACAGAATGGGCAAGGTCGCAAGCGCGATCAGCGCCAGCGGCGCGGCAAAGGCGAGGGGGCCGAGAGCGAACATGTCAGACGTCCCTCGACAGGGCGCGGTGCAGGGCGAGCACAGCCTGTGTCGCGGGCCGGTCCGTGCGGTGGGTCACTAGCGTCCAGCCGGTCCGGCGGGCCAGATCTGCAATAGCGTCACCGTGGCTGGCCCAACGCTGGCGGTAGGCCGATCCGGCTTCCTCGGCGCGGCCGAACAGCAGTGTTTCGCCGCCCGCCGGGGCTTCAAACCGGGTGCGGCCCTTGTAGGGGAAGTCTTCTTCAGACGGGTCGATGACCCTGAGCAGGACGCCGCCGGCCTGCATCGCCGAGAACCGCGCCAGCCGGGCGCGCCAGGTCTCGAACGGGTCAAGGAAGTCGCTGGCAAGGACCGCCTGACCATGCTTGGCCATGCGCGGGGATTCGACTGAATCCATGCCGCCGGGTCCGGTGGCGAGACGTGCCGAGACCCGTTCCATCCCGAGTTCGCCGGAGCGCGGTGCAGCCGACTCGCCGAGCACCGCGACCCGTTCGCCGCCGCGTGTCAGCAGCGCGGCGAGTGCGATGAGGCAAACCGCCGCGCGGTCGCGCTTGGTCGGGATCTCGCGCGAGGACGCCCAGTCCATCGAAGCCGAGCCGTCGCGCCACATCCAGACCGTGTTGGCGGCTTCCCACTCGTTTTCACGAACAAACAGGTTCTGTGATCGGGCCGACATGCGCCAGTCGACCGCCGCGGCACCATCTTCGGCGCGGTGGTGCCGGTATTCCCAGAAGGTCTCGCCTGTCCCCCGCTGCCGGCGGCCGTGGACGCCTTGCGCCACGGTCGCGGCAATCCGTTCCGCCTCGGCCACGAGGGCCGGAAACGGCATGGCGACGCGCTCCGCAGCCTGCCGGAGGCTGGCCGCGTGCGTGACTTTGCCGGAACGGGTGAAGGGCGTGGCCATGAGTTGGGGATCAGGCTGCTTGGGCGGCGAGGCGGGCGATCAGGCTTTCCAGCGTCAGGCCTTCGGCGCGGGCCGCAAAGGAGAGCGCCATGCGGTGTTTCAGCACCGGTTCGGCGAGCGCCGCCACGTCCTCGGTCGACGGCGCGAGACGGCCCTGGATGAGGGCGCGGGCGCGGCACGCCAGCATCAGCGCCTGACCGGCACGCGGTCCGGGACCCCAGGAGACGCCATCGCGCACGTCCTGATCGTCGCTGACATCGGGGCGCGCCATGCGCAGCAGATCGAGAATGGCTTCGAGCACTTTCTCGCCAACCGGCAGGCGCCGGACGAGGCCTTGCAGTTCGAGCACTTCAGCCGGGTTGAGCACCGCTTCGGCCTTGGCATCACTCGCGCCAGTGGTGGCCAAGAGGATGTCACGCTCGGCATCACGCTCCGGATAGGGAATATCGACGCGCAGGAGGAAGCGGTCGAGCTGGGCTTCGGGCAGCGGGTAGGTGCCTTCCTGCTCGATCGGGTTCTGCGTGGCGAGCACGTGGAAAGGTTCGGGCAGGTCGTGGCGTTCGCCCGCGACCGTGACATGGTGTTCCTGCATCGCCTGCAGTAGCGCGGCCTGGGTACGCGGGCTGGCACGGTTGATTTCGTCCGCCATCAGAAGGCGCGCGAAGACCGGACCGGGAATGAAGCGGAAGGAACGCTTGCCCTTTGCGCCTTCTTCCAAAACCTCTGAGCCGAGAATATCGGCTGGCATCAGGTCGGGCGTGAACTGGATCCGCTTGGTATCGAGCCCCGTCGCCACCGCGATGGTTTCGACCAGACGCGTCTTGGCGAGACCGGGCGCGCCGACGAGCAGGGCGTGTCCGCCCGACAGGATGGCAGCGAGGCAAAGCTCGACCGGTTCATCAAGGCCGTAAATCACCTTGCCGATGGAGGCCTTGACCGCCTGCATGCGCTCGGCAGCGTTGTCGGCCGCCTTCACCAGATCGGTTTCCACAGCTTTCACCACTTTTCTCGCCACGGCGCTCTCCCTAATTGCGTAGTGTATAGTGATCTTTGCGAGCTGGCGCCCCGTCGCAAACAATATCGTGAGAATGAACGCGGGCGCGCGGAGTGTCTATGACCCGGCAGGCGAATCCGGACAGTGGAATGCAGTCACTGCTTGAAGCGGCGGAAAATGCCGGCGCAGGCCTGCCGCCTGTCGAGAAGTGGAATCCCGAACATTGCGGTGTCATGGACCTCGTCATTCGCCGCGACGGGTCCTGGTGGCATGAGGGCAAGCGCATCACGCGCGACCGTCTCGTAAAGCTGTTTGCGCGAATCCTACGGAAAGATGACGACGGCATTCATTATCTGGTGACTCCGGTCGAAAAACAGGCGGTTACGGTCGAATCGGCACCGTTTGTGGCCGTCCGTGTGGATGCCACCGAGCGCGACGGCGTGCCGGTCGTGATTTTCACCACCAATCTGGGCGATGTCACCGAGGCTGGCCCCGATCGTCCGATTCGCGTCGAGATCGATCCGGAGACGGGTGAGCCGGAGCCGTACGTGTTGGTGCGCGGCAAGCTTGAAGCCCTAATTGCGCGGCCGGTCTTTTACGAACTGGCCAACATGACGGAAGAGCGGGACGGCCAGCTCGGCGTGGCCAGCAACGGCGAATTCTTCGCGCTGGGGCCGTCCGCGTGACGCCCGATCATGTGCTGGACCTGTTGCGCGACCGGCTCGATCCGCTCGATGCCGAGGACTGTACGCCTGTGCGCGGGGATGGTGATCTCAACGGTCTGCCCTCGCCGACGGGCCGTATCCTGAAACCGGCCGCGGTGCTGGCTCCGCTGATTCTCCATGACGGTCCGCCGCGTTTTGTATTGACGTTGCGTGCCGATCATCTGCCGACCCATGCCGGGCAGATCAGTTTTCCCGGCGGACGGGTCGAGGCGGGCGAAAGCCTCGCCGAGGCCGCCTTGCGTGAAACCGAGGAAGAGATCGGGGTCGCCCGCGACCATGTCGACCTGATCGGGCGGTTTGATGCCTACGAGACGGTGACCGGCTATGCGATTAATCCCTTCGTCGGCATCCTGAAACCCGGCTTCACCCTGACGCCGGAGCCGGGCGAGGTCGCCGATGTGTTCGAAACGCCCTTTGAATTCCTGATGGATGCGGCCAATCACCAGCGCCATTCGCGCGAGTTTCAGGGCCGGATGCGGCATTTCTACGCCATGCCATGGCAAGACCGTTATATCTGGGGCGCAACTGCGGGTATGCTCAAAAGCCTGCACGGGCGGCTATATGGATAGGTGATGTTGAGACTGAGTGTAATTGAGCTGTCGCTCTTTCTCCTGCCCTTCGCCCTGTTCGGGCTTTGGCGGCTGGGTGTCAGTGCAATTGGCGGCGGCGAGGCGCGCCCGACTCCGGTTCTGCCTCTGAGCATTGTCGGGCTGGTTCTGGCGGTTGCCGGATTCATCCTGCTGGTGACGTTCGGCGAACAGGAAGGCGCGGATCCGACGCGACGCTACGTCCCGCCCCGCCTGGAGGGCGATCGTATTGAGCGTGGCGAATTCACCGACCAGGAAACCGTGCGCGGCGAGCTTGGCGAGAATGAGCGCCCCTTCGGTGAGCCGTCCGATCACTCTGACGGGCGAGGCGATGAAGACGACGACGAAACTCCTCCCGGCTGAGCATGACTGGCTCGCCGCCGCGCCCACGCGGCGCGTCATGGCGGCGTTGCTGGAGGCGGCACCGGGCGGAGCGCGCTTCGTTGGCGGTTGCGTTCGCAACGCGCTGACCGGCCATAAGGTCGATGATATCGACATCGCGACCGTGCTCGAACCCGAAGCGGCGGCAGACGCTTTGCGCGAGGCGGACATCGCCGTCCATCCCACCGGCATCGAGCACGGCACGCTGACCGCTGTTGCCGATCATCAGCCCTTCGAGGTCACTACACTGCGCCGGGATGTCTCGACTGACGGGCGGCGCGCCACGGTCGCCTTTACGACCAGCTGGGAGGAGGATTCCGCGCGCCGCGATTTCCGCCTCAATGCGATCTATGCCGACGCGGACGGGACACTGTTCGACCCGCAGGGCGGGGTGGCCGACGCGCTGGCGCGCCGCATTGTCTTCATCGGCCGGGCCGAGGACCGGATCGCCGAAGACTACCTGCGTATCCTGCGCTTCTTCCGCTTCTTCGCCTTCTATGGCGGCACCGAACCTGATGCGGCAGGCCTCGCCGCCTGCGCGGCGATGACGGACGGGATTGCGCGCCTCTCGGCCGAACGCATCTGGAAGGAAATGAAGAAACTCCTCGCCGCGCCCGATCCGCGCGCGTCCATTGAGGCCATGGCGTCCTCCGGCGTGCTGCCGGCCGTGCTGGGTGGGGACGGGGAGACCGGCACGCTCGACCGCCTGATCGACCTCGATCCGGCCAGCGATCCCCTGTTGCGTTTTGCGGCCCTGATTGGCGGCGATGCCTCCGGCTATGCCCGGCGATTGAAAGTCTCCAATGCGGAAAAAGACCGGCTGAAAGCGGCGCTCAATCCGGACCTGGCCGAACAAGTCGCATCGCACTGGCAGAGCCGCGCCGGAATTGAGCGCCTCGTCTACCGGCAGGGCAATGATGCGGTCTCCGATCAGATCGCGCTGATGGCTGCGCGCGCCGTTACACCGCCTGACGGCTGGGGCGGCGCGCTCGCCCATGCCCGCAGTTTCAGGGCTCCGGTATTTCCTGTGACCGGCGCGGACCTTCTCGGCGCGGGGATGGCCCATGGCCCGCAGGTCGGCGAAACGCTCAAACGGCTTGAAGAGGACTGGGTCGCGTCGCGCTTCGGCCTGTCGAAGGCGGAGTTGCTGGCGCGAATATAGATATTCTCTTCCTCCTTCCCCTTGATGGGGAAGGTGGCCCGAAGGGCCGGAAGGGGGGGTGACTCCGCCCGTATACGCTTCTCACCCTCTCCGCCCGCTGCGCGGGCACCTCTCCCATCAAGGGAGAGGAGGGGATGACGCGAATACCTCAAAACACGTCATCCCGGCTGACCCGAAGGGGCAAGCCGGGACCTCGAACATAGGGCACCCGGCTTCAGGTCCCGGATCGCTATCGCGTCCGGGATGACAACAGGACGGTTAGTCCAGCCCTAAGGCCATTTCGCTTCCGGGGGCATGGAGGAGAGGATGGATTTGACGTTGCCGCCCGTTTCCAGCCCGAACTTGGTGCCGCGGTCATAAAGGAGGTTGAACTCGGCATAGCGTCCGCGCCGGATCAGCTGTTCTTCGCGGTCCGCCGCCGTCCAGGGCGTCGTCATGCGCCGGCGCACCAGCTGCGGGTAGATGTCGAGGAAGGCCCGGCCGACATCCTGTGTGAAGGCGAAATCTGCCGCCCATTTCCCTGAGTTGTGCCGGTCGTAGAAAATGCCGCCGACGCCGCGCGGCTCATTGCGGTGTTTCAGCCAGAAATACGTGTCCGCCCACTCCTTGAAGCGGGGGAAGTAATCCTCGCCATGCGCATCGCAGGCCGTCTGGCAGGCCGCGTGGAAATCGCGCGCGTCCTCGAAGTCCTCGCTGCGCTGATAGTCCTGTGTCGGGTTGAGGTCCATGCCGCCGCCGAACCACCACTGCGTCGTGGTGATGAAGCGCGTATTCATGTGCACCGCCGGAATGTGCGGGTTGCGCATGTGGGCGATGAGCGAGATGCCCGACGCCCAGAAGCGCGGATCGCTGTCGGCTCCGGGGATCTGCTTGGCGAAGTCCGGCGAGAACTCGCCGTGAACGGTCGAGCAATGCACGCCGACTTTTTCAAACAGGCGGCCATGCATCATCGACGCGACACCGCCGCCGAGGTCCTCCGATCCGTCGCCGCGGGTCCAGGCCTCGCGCACGAAACGGCCCGCTTCGCCCGGATAGAGATCGGCCGGGGCCTCGTCTTCCAGGCGCTCGAACTCGGCGCAGATCGAATCGCGCAAGGCTTCGAACCAGTCTTTCGCGGCCGTCTTTTCGGTGCTCAGCGTCATGTTGTCCCGTTCGTCGCCTGCCAAATCGCGCATCTCACATCCCCCTTGCGGGCCTGGAAGTAAACACCGGCGTGAATACCCACAAGATCACTGTGGATGAATGAGGCGGGCTGACGCGCGGCACCCTGCCGCAGGCGGCTGACAGCATGGCTGGCCTCACGCCCGGAGCCCCGATAGTTTGCGCGCCAATACGAGGGAAAGTCGGCGAGGCTGTGCAATGACAACGGACGGACGGGCCTGGCTTAATGAAGCCGAACGCGCCTGCGCGCGCGGCGACCGCGAGGGTGGTCTCAGGGCGGTCGAACAGGTCCTGGCGTCTGGCATCAAGCTGGGCGCGGAATGGGCGGTGCCGACCATGATGGCGCATGAGCTGGGCGATGCCGACATCGCTGCGCGCGCTGCCTCACGCCTGTGCGACGAGGACGGCAGCGATCCGCGCCAGTGGCGCCTGCTCGCCAGCGCGCTCGAACAGATTGGCCGGGCACGGGAAGCCGCCGCGATCCACAAACGCCTGCTGGCCGGTGCACCGGACGATATCGAACTCAATTTCGAGGCCGGCCATACGCTGAAACTGCTCGGCGAATTCGAAGCGAGCGAGGCGCGTTTCCGCCGCGTTATCGAGCTGGACAAGACTCATTGGCGCGGCTGGGAGCATCTGGCGAGCGTCCATCGCTTCTCCAAAGGGGATGAGGATCTCATCAATCTCGAAAAATTGCGGGTCAAGCAGATCGAGGACGGCCACGAAGCCAACCGGCAGGCCGACATCGCCTATGCGCTGGCCAAGGCCTATGACGATCTCGGCGAGCATGCCCTGTCCGCGCGCCGGGTAGAGGAAGGCGCGGCGATCATCCGTGATCGCGCGCCCTATGACGCGGGCGGCTACCGCACGCTGATCAACCGGCTCATCGACCTCTACACGCCCGATTTTGTCGAAGCGCAGTCCGGTCAGGGGCTCGCCGATGCCCGTCCTGTCTTCGTCCTGGGGCCGCCGCGGTCGGGTACGACCCTGGTCGAAGCCATTGTCGGGGCCCACCCCGAAGCCGAAGCCGGCGGCGAGCACAAGCTGTGCTGGCTCAGCTTCCTGCCCATCGGTGATCAGATCGGCGGCGAATTGCAGGCGTATCTGGAAGGGCCGGGCGACGACGACAATTGGGCCGTGCTCGGCGAGCGCTACGTGAAGAAGGTCCATGCGCGGCTCGGTGATGCCAAGCGCTGGACCGACAAGAATCTCTACAACAATCTGCGCGTCGGTGCGGCCGCGCTCGCCCTGCCGGCGGCGAAATTCGTCTGGTGCCGCCGCGACCCGATGGACGTGGCCTGGTCGGCCTACCGGACACGCTTTTCAGAAGGTAATCTGTGGAGCTACGACCCGGCGGGACTGGCCGCCTTCCTGGCCGACTACGACACCATCATGGAGCATTGGAGCACGCTCTTCCCCGACCGTGTACTGGAAGTCCGGTACGAGGACCTGGTGACCCGGCCCGAGGCGGAAATTCCACGCCTGCTGGGCTTTCTGGGCTTAAGCGATGATCCGGGTACACGCGAGTTTCACACCACGGACCGGCCGATCGCGACGGCGAGCCTGGCGCAGGTCCGCAAGCCCATCAACACGGCGTCTATCGGCGCGTGGAAACGCTACATGCCGGAGATCGCGGCCCTGTCCGAGGCGCTCGACAAGGCCGGCCTGGTGTTCGAGCGCTAGCGCGTCTGGCGAATCGCTTCGGCCAGCGCGATGCCGGCGGACACCGTGACATTAAGCGACCGTGCGCCCTCCTGTATCGGAATGCGTACCCGCGCATCTGCAGCGGCCGCAACGTCGTCCGGAACGCCCGCGCTTTCCCGCCCGAACAACAGCCGGTCGTCCGGCTCGAATCGGAAATCCCACAAATCCGTCGCGCCTTTCGTTGTGAACAGGACCAGCCGGCCGTGATGGGGGGCTGCGGTATAGCGGGCCCAGGAATCATGCCGTGTCAGCCGCGCCAGTGGGCCGTAGTCGAGAGCCGCGCGTTTCAAAGACCGGTCGGTCAGCGGAAAGCCGCAGGGCTCTATAATGTCGAGCGGGGCTGCAAAACAGGCTGACAGGCGCACCGCGCCACCGAGATTTTGCGGAATATCCGGTTGAAAAAAAACGAGCCGCATTCTAAGCCCCGCTAAGGTCTAGGTCGCGCGCCTGCGGCGCTCTGCCGCTGTGCCGGACCGACGACAGGGTTTATGTTGACGGTTAAGCAGGTTCATCTTGAACGCTTGGCGTCAAGCGGGGGTCACCATCCGCGTTCGCGGACGGGGTCATGAAACAAGGAATGAGGTCGGCCGTGACGGACCAGAACGGGCAGGAAGCCACCCGCCGCGATTTCATCTATATCGCAGCAGGCGGCGCAGTGGCGCTGGGCGGAGCATTTACGCTCTGGCCCTTTATCGACCAGATGAATCCGGCGGCGGACACGCTCGCCCTGGCATCCATCCGGATCGACACCGCAGCCATCGAGACCGGTGAGCAGATCACCGTGAACTGGCGCGGCGGTCCGGTCTTCCTGCGCCGGCGGACCGAAGACGAAATCGCCGAGGCCGAAGCGGTGGACGTCGATTCGCTGCCCGACCCGGTCGCGCGCAACGACAATCTTTCCGCCGATGCTCCGGCAACGGAAGAAAACCGGTCGGCTGGCAATGGCACGCTGCTGATCGTCAAGGGGAACTGCACCCACCTCGGCTGCGTGCCGCTCGGTGAAGCCGGCGACTATGACGGCTGGTACTGCCCCTGCCACGGCTCCCACTATGACACGGCGGGACGTATCCGCCGGGGACCGGCTCCTGAAAATCTCGGTGTTCCGCCCCTGAGCTGGACGAGTGAAACCGAAGTGCAGATCGGCTGACGAGGAAGAGATGAGCGGACCTTCGACCTACGAACCGAAAACCGGTTTCACGCGCTGGCTCGACAGCCGGCTGCCCATCGTGCGCCTGGGCTGGGACTCCTTCGTGGACTTCCCGACCCCGCGCAATCTCAACTACTGGTGGACGTTCGGCGGCGTGCTGGCCATCTTCCTGATGATCCAGATCGTCACCGGCATCGTGCTCGCCATGCACTATGTGCCGCATGTCGATCACGCGTTTGAAAGCGTTCAGCGCATCCGCCGTGACGTGCCCTTCGGCTGGTTGCTCCAGTCATTGCACGCCAACGGCGCATCCTTCTTCTTCATCGCGGTCTATATCCACATGTTCCGCGGTCTCTATTATGGATCATACAAGGCCCCGCGCGAGCTCCTGTGGATCCTCGGCGTCGTGATCTATCTCCTGATGATGGCGACCGGCTTCCTTGGCTATACCCTTCCCTGGGGCCAAATGAGCTTCTGGGGTGCGACCGTGATCACCAACCTCTTCGGTGCGATCCCGGTTGTCGGTGAAGCCCTGCGTGAATGGCTGTGGGGCGGGTTCTCGGTTGGCGGTGCCACGCTGAACCGCTTCTTCTCGCTGCACTACCTGCTGCCCTTCGTGATCGCCGGTGTCGTCGGTCTGCACATCTGGGCGCTGCACGTGCCGGGCAACGGCAATCCGACCGGTATCGAGGTCAAGACCAAGAAGGACACGCTTCCCTTCCACCCGTACTACACGGTGAAGGACGGCTTCGCGATCCTGGTCTTCCTGACCGTCTTCCTGGCGTTCGCTTTCTTCATGCCGAACGTGCTGGGCCATGCGGACAACTTCATCCCGGCGGACTCGCTGGTGACGCCGTCGCACATCGTTCCCGAATGGTATTATCTGCCCTTCTACGCGATCCTGCGTGCCATCACCTTCGATATCGGCCCGATTGATGCCCGCCTGGGCGGTGTGCTGGCCATGTTCGGTTCGATCGGCATTCTCTTCGTCCTGCCCTGGCTGGACACCTCGCCGATCCGGTCGATGCGCTATCGCCCGATCGCCCGCTGGTTCTTCCTCATCTTCGTCGCCGCCTGCCTGGCGCTCGGCTGGTGCGGGGCCAAGAACCCGGACGACATCATCATCGCCATGGGCACCGACGCGGAAGGTCATGCAACCGGCTTTACCGTGCTGACATTCGCCCAGATCCTGACGGCGTATTATTTCGCCTACTTCCTGGTGATCCTGCCTGTCCTCGGCTTCACCGAACGGCCGAAACCACGCCCGGCGAGTATCGAAGCATCCGTGCTCGGCGACAACGCCGCGCAGCCGGCCCAATAGGAGGCGGACCCATGACGATCACACGCATTCTCGCCGTCTCCGCTGCTCTTCTGGTCAGCGCCCCGGCCCTGGCCGCCGAAGGCGAACAGCATCACCCCGAACAGCATGACTGGACGTTCGCCGGCCCGTTCGGGACGTTCGACCGGGACCAGCTGCAACGCGGCTTTCAGGTCTATCAGGAAGTCTGCGCGGCCTGCCACGGGCTCGACATGATGAGCTTCCGCAATCTGGGCGAGGAGGGTGGCCCCTTCTACGATCCGGAGTATCCCAATCCGAACGACAATGAAGTCGTGCGCTGGATCGCGGAACAATACGTCATCACTGATGGTCCGGACGATCTGGGCGAGATGTTCGAGCGTCCCGGTATACCGGCGGACAGCTTCCCGAACCCCTATCCCAATCCGCAAGCGGCCCGTGCCTCGAATGGCGGCGCTCTGCCACCCGATCTGTCGCTCATCGTCAATGCCCGCCATGACGGCGCGAACTATGTGCGCTCGCTCCTGCTGGGATACGGACATGAAGCGCCCGAAGGCGTCACGGTCCGTCCGGGTCAGTACTACAATCCCTATTTCCCGGGCGGCCTGCTCGCCATGGGGCCGCAGCTGACAGAAGGCCGCGTGTCCTACACGACGCCCGAAGGCGGCGAGGAAGTCGAAGCCACGCCCGAACAGATGGCCGAAGATGTCGTCGCCTTCCTGGCCTGGGCGACCGACCCGCATGCCACCGAGCGCAAGCGGACCGGCCTCATTGTACTGATCTACATGCTGATCCTGTGCGGCCTGACCTGGTTTGCCTATCGTCAGGTCTGGTCCAACCAGGAACACTGATGCGGTTTGACACCGTTCTGAAAGCCGCCGGCGCAAGCGCGCTGGCGGCTTTTTCATGCGCGGGTCCAGCGCTCGCTCAGGACGACTTCCATGCCCTCAACGTGGTCGAGGGCTATTGGGGCTGGGTCGTCCCGGACGGCGAGAATAATCCCGGCAGCTGCGAGGACGACCCGGTTCATATCTGGCTGTCCGAAGACCGGCACTATTATTACTCGGAAAAGGAAGGCTCCGGCGAAAGCGCCGAAGGGCCGATCCTGTCCACCGATCCGCGCTGGATCGTCATCCAGTACGAAGGCGAGGAACGCCTGACCGAGGCGGGCGAGCCAGTGGCCTGGGTGTTGTTCATGGACAGCCGCGATGAGTTCCGCTGGATCCGCCGCGACTGGATCGGCACGGGCCGGTCGACCTACTCGCTGGTCCGCTGCAACGACGTCCCGGCAGATTGAGCGGCCCTGTGACCGGCTGGACACTCGGCATTATCGGCGGCTCCGGCCTGTATGATCTGCAAGGACTGGATGGCCCGGAGACGGTCACCGATACGCCATGGGGAAAGCCCTCTGCACCGGTTCGCACCGGCAAGCTCGCCGGCGTCCCGGTCTGCTTCATACCGCGTCATGGGCCCGGTCATGTCCTGTCACCGGACGCGATCAACTACCGCGCCAATATCGACGCGCTGAAACGCGCGGGCGCGACCGATATTCTGTCCCTGTCAGCCTGCGGATCGCTGCGCGAACACATGGCTCCGGGCGACTTCGTCGTCGTCGACCAGTATGTCGACCGCACGAAAGGACGGGCGTCCAGCTTCTTCGGACCGGGCTGTGTGGCCCATGTGCCCATGGCCGACCCGGTCTGTTCGCGCCTCTCGTCCATGGTCGCGGATGCGGGCGAGGCCGCCGGGGCGCGGGTCCACCAGGGCGGGACCTATCTGGCAATGGAAGGCCCGCAATTCTCCACGCGGGCGGAATCCCGCCTCTACCGGGAGTGGGGCTGTGACGTAATCGGCATGACCAACATGCCCGAAGCCAGGCTCGCCCGTGAAGCGGAACTGCCCTACGCGAGCGTTGCCATGGTCACCGACTATGACAGCTGGCGCGCGGGCGGCGAGGACGTGGACGTGCCCTCCATCCTGAAAGTCATGCAGGCCAATGCCGCCAAGGCCCGAAAGCTTGTAGAATCCCTCGCCGAGGCCATGGCCGCGAGCCCACGAACACCCTCACCGGACGGAATCGAGTCGATTCTCGACATCGCCATAGTGACCCCGCCAGCCGCACGCGATACGGTGTTGATGGGTAAGCTGGATGCCGTCGCAAGGCGGGTGTTGGGGGCGTAGGGTTTTGCGCAGGTTAGCGTGTGTTCTGTTCATGGTGTCCGGCCTATGTGCCGGGACAGCACCCGTGGACGCAGAATTCCTCGCCCTGCGCGCCTCTGATCTCGATATCGCCGCTGACGCCATGGTCTCGGTCTATTGCCGGATTGATCATACCAATCGCGCGACCGTCTCCAGCGGTGTCGTGGTGGCCGGGACCGGCGAGAACCGGCGGGGCGATGTTATCGTCACGACCGGTCACGGCGTCGGCAATTACGGCGAGGACATACGCCAGGACTGCTGGGTCCAGCTCGACAATGGCACCCGCTATCGCATTCACCGGATCGCCAATTCGCGCTCTATGGCCGGTGCCAGCCAGGACTGGGCGGTGGTGATGACCGACCGGCCGATCGCTGAGCCGGTGATGCGCCTGCCGGTGATCACGCTGGAAAGCGCCAATCGCGGCGTCTTGCGGGTTGCGATGTTCGGCCGCCGGTTTTCCAATACCGACTGCCGTCTCAACCTCAACTCCCGCATGGTCAGCGATGGCCAGCGTGTCTTCCTGCACGATTGCGGATCGGAGCGCGGCCAGTCCGGCGCGCCGCTCGTCGCGCGTGTAAATGGCGAGGTGACGGTCATCGCGCTCAATCTCGGCCGGGTTACCAACGCCGACGATCCGGATGGAGAATCCGCGCTGGCGCTGGGACTGGACGGCGGCTTTCTGGCCGTGCTGGACAGCGCGCTGCGGGATGCTGCAGAGCCTGCCACCAATTTTGCCCAGGCGCGGCATGACCGGCGTGACACCGCCGGCACCCGGCAATAAGCCTCGCCTGATTGTCCCACGGAGTTTGGTTTCATGCTGATCCTCGCCGCCGCCCTGTCTGTTGCCTCTGCGCAGGAGGCACTGCCCGATCTCCATGCGCCGCGCCGCCCCGCTGTGGAATGCGCCGAGCATGTCCGTGACGACGATGCGCGGCGGGATTGCCTGGAAGACCTGCTCGACAATGCCGAGGGCGGATTGGCGGCAGCGATTGCCGCGGCTCATGACGAGGCCGCCGAGATCGACGCGGACTTCCCCGGGTTTGCGAACGCCACCGACCGGCTCAACGCCGCCCATGCCGCCTGGTTTGCCTACCGCGACGCCGAGTGCGCGCGCCGGGCAAGCCTTCTGCTGATGGGTGAGGATGGCGAGGAGTTGGCGCTGGATTGCCGGATCGCCCTGACCCGTGCCCGCGCGGCCGAGCTGCTCGACAACTAGGCCGGCCCAATCGCCGCGAACGCCAGGGCCACCCCGTCAGGGAGGCCATCAAGGCTGCGTGAGCGAAAGCCGAATAGACTCCCGCTGCCGCCAGGTGCGCGCTAGTCTAAAATCATGAAATATATAAATTTAATTGGCGTTGTCACCCTGGCCATTTTGAATTATTCGCCTGCATCAGCTAGGGCGAGTGACATCCGGCCGATCAGTGAGGCCCATGTCGAGGCCGCCAGCCCCGGCGTCGTCCGCATCGTCTGCCGTCAGGCCGGGAGCGACGTTCTGCAAGTGTCGCGCGGCGGCATAATCCAGACGGCGGACACACGGCGCGGTGAGGTCATCCTGACAACGTCCCACGGTCTGCGTGACGTTAGCGGTACCGCGCTTGAAGAGTGCTGGCTCTATGCGCCGGGTGGTCACCGCGTCGATATCACAAGCCTGACCATGCCCGACCGGATTACGGAGCCCGGCGATGACTGGGCCATCATCGTCACCGAGGAACCTTTCGCTCCGGCGACGGTGAGGCTCGCTCCCGGACGTCTTTCGGATCTTGCGCAAAGAGACGTCCCGGTCGCCATGCTGGGCCCGGCGGCGCGGGACCGGTTCTGCCGCCTCAGCCACGGTGTTTTGAACTCCGATCGCATCGCGGACCTCTTCACACATGATTGCCGTTCGCGGCACGGCCTGTCCGGAACGCCGCTGGCCGTCGATACCGGGGACCGCCTCGTCATTGTTGCCCTGAACATCGGCCGCGTTTTGACCCTGGGCAGCGATATCGACAGTCAGGGACTCGCGCTTGGGCTGGGCGGCGAGCTTGGCCTCACGCTGGAGCAGGCCATCGGCTCGGTCACAAATTCACGTGCGGGAGATTGAGCAAACGCCCGGCCTCGGCGACATTGCCCATCCGATTCCCACTTTGCGAGATGACGAGCCATGAGCCTGACGCTTCACATCGGCAACAAACGCCTGTCGAGCTGGTCGATGCGGCCCTGGCTGGCGCTGAAGAAAGCCGGCATCGCCTTCACCGAGAATGTGATCCCGCTCGATCAGGACGACACGCGCGAGACGCTTCTGGCCCTGTCGCCGGCCGCAACGGTGCCGGTGTTACAGAAAGACGACCTGACGATCTGGGACAGTCTGGCCATCTGCGAATGGGCAGCTGAACAGGTGCCGTCGCTCTGGCCCGCCGATCCGGTTCAGCGGGCAAGGGCGCGCGCGGTGACGGCGTCGATGCATTCCGGGTTCGGCGCGCTGCGCTCGACCCTCTCCATGGATTTGCAACGCCCTGTGGGCCAGACCTCGGTCGATGTCGCCTGCTGGGCCGATATCGAACGCATGGAAGCGCTGTGGGCCGCGGCGAAGACGGGCAATGGCTTGTACCTCTTTGGTGACTGGTCCATTGCCGACGCTTTCTTCACGCCGGTCGCGACCCGGTTCCAGACCTATGACATCCCCTTGAGCAGCGCGTCGCGCGCCTATGTGGATGCATTGCTCGCCGATCCGGTCTATCAGGACTGGCGCGCAGCGGCGCTCGAAGAAAGTTTCAACGCGCCCTTCCACTGACCTCCGGCCCGGCGGGATCGACCCATGGACCTCATTCGCGACGCCATCCGCACCATTCCCGACTATCCCAAGCCGGGCATACAGTTCCGTGACGTGACGACGCTGCTGAAGGACGCGCGCGCCTTCCGGGCGGCCATCGACCTGCTGGTTCAGCCCTGGGCGGGCGCGAAAATCGACAAGGTCGCGGGCATCGAGGCGCGCGGTTTCATCCTCGGCGGTGCAGTCGCGCACCAGCTCTCGGTCGGCTTCGCGCCGGTGCGTAAGCAGGGCAAGCTGCCCCACCGCACGCTGATCGAGGAATACGAGCTGGAATACGGTTCCGACGCCATCGAAATCCATGTCGACGCGGTGGAGGAGACCGACCGGGTCCTTCTCGTCGATGATCTCATCGCCACCGGCGGGACGGCGGAAGCCGCGATCAACCTGTTGCGCCGGGCCGGAGCTGATGTCGTCGGCGCAGCCTTCGTCATCGACCTGCCCGATCTCGGCGGAGCGAAACGCATCGAGGCGATGGGCGTGCCGGTCGCGAGCCTCGTGCACTACGAAGGCGAGTAGGGCTCGCCTGTATCTCCGACGCTTCCCGGAAGGCGCGCAAGCGCCTGTCCGGGACCCGGTTCATTTTCCTGGACCCCGGTCTTTGCTGACGCACAACCGGGGCGCGTCCCAATCGTGTATTTTGTTGTTCGTCCGCATGGGGCTACCCTTCCTGCCCTCAAGAGGGAGGGCACGCCGATGTTCATCGGACATTACGGACCGGCACTGGCCGGGCCGCGTTTCGTCAAGACGGTCCCGGTATGGGCGCTGTGCATCGCGGTCCAATTCCTGGATTATCTCTGGGGCGCATTCGTTTATTTCGGCATCGAGCATGTCCGGATCGAGCCCGGCTTTACCGCCGTCAGCCCCCTCGATCTTTACCACATGCCCTGGACCCATTCGTTGTTGATGGCACTTTTCTGGTCGGTTGTAGCCGGTCTTGTCTGGTCACTGATAGCGCGGACCCAGAAGCGCGCAGGTGGGGTCATCATTGGTTTGGCAGTATTGTCTCACTGGCTTACGGACCTGCTTGTCCACGTACCGGACCTCGCCCTGTGGCCGGGCGGACCGATGGTCGGCTTCGGGCTGTGGAATAACGCGCCTGTTGCCCTGTCGCTGGAGTTTGGCGTCCTCGCGGTGGGGCTCCTGCTTTATGTGTCGGCCACGCGCGGCAAAGGGGCGTTCGGCAAGGTTAGCCCGTGGATTTTCGGGGCCTTGCTCGCCGGCCTCTACTCGATCAGCTTCTTCGCCCCGCCGCCGGAAACCGCACAGCAATTCGGCCCGATGGCGATCATCCTCTACACGCTGGTCGCATTCCTGGCCTGGCTGCTCTGCGACCGGGTGAGGGAGGCGCGCTAGTCCTCTAACTCGTCGCGGATGAGGGCACGGACATGTTCGGCGAGCGCTTCCAGTGACGGCTCGTGCACATACATCATGTGCCCGGACTCGTAGTAGCGGAAGTGGACGCGCTCCGGGTCGAAGCCCGGCTGATTGAACATCAGCTCCGCGGCGAAGAAGGGCGTGGCGAGGTCGTAATAGCCCTGCGCCACCAGCACATCGAGATCACTATTCTGACGCATCGCGCGGGCGAGCCACGGGCCGACATTGGTGTAGGCCGCGCCCTGTCCGGTCGAGCGGTCCCAGCCGCGTGATGTCGGGATGTCGATGACCGAATATTCGTCGGTGATGTCGACTTCCAGCTCGCGGGTGAAATAGTCGAGCATCGCAGCGGTATAGGCTCCGTCGATGCCATAGGCGGACGGGTCATAGTCCGGGCCTTCACCCACGCCATCGGCTTCCATGCCGGTATAGCGGCTGTCGAGCCGGCCGACGGACAGGCCGTCTTCCCGCATCAGTTCACGCATGAAACGGCTGAGCGAGACGCGAAGATTGGCGCGCATCAGATAGTCTACGGACAGCCCGAGATAACGCGACATCTGCGCCGCGACTGCACGCCGCTGGTCCTCGGGGAGGGACACGCCGCGCATCAGGGCAGGCATGTAGTCCGAATAGGTGAACTCGCGCACTTCATCGATGAAGGCTTCCAGATCGCCATTCCACGCCGAGCGGTCGATGCGCTCGTGATACCAGGCCGTCGCGGCAAAACCGGGGAGCAGGCCCGTATAACCGATGTCATTGCCGTCCGACGTGTCGTCGAAGCGGAAATCGAGCACGGTCGAAATCAGGGCAACACCATTGATCGACACATCCGTCCAGCCGCCCTGGAGCTCGTTCATCAGCGCGGCGATCCGCGTCGTGCCATAGCTTTCCCCGAGCAGGAATTTCGGGCTATTCCAGCGCCGGTTCTCGGTCAGCCAGCGGCGGATGAAGGCCCCGAGTGACGCGGCATCCTCGCGCACGCCCCAGAATTCCGATCCATCGGACTCACCGACCGGATGGCTCCACCCCGTTCCGACCGGATCAACGAAGACGAGATCGGCGACATCAAGGATGGAATGCTCGTTTTCAACGATCGGGTAGGGCGGTGCGCCATCGTCACTGACATCGGCGGGAAGCACGACGCGGCGCGGGCCGAACACGCCCATATGGAGCCACAACGAGGCTGACCCCGGTCCGCCATTGAAGATGAAGGCGACGGGCCGCGTCGAAGGATCGCCCGCGCCCTCTCGTATATAGGCGGTGGAGAAAATCGCGGCATTGGGTTCGCCGTCCTCACCGGTGAGGATCATCTCACCCGCGACGACGCGATAGCGCACGCGTTCGCCACCGGCCGTGACCTGTCCCGTGGTCTCGTAGACGCGCGCGCCGTCGCCGGTCTCCTCCGAAGTCGCCTCCTGGGCACCGGCTGAACAGGCGGCCAGCGCCAGACCGGAAACAAGGGTCAGGATGGTGCGGAACATGGCTCTCTCCCTATGACGCCGTGTTGTGGCGTTTCTTCTCGACCAGCAGGGTTTCGGGGCGGCGTTCGCGCGCCGTCTTGAACAGCTGGAAGCTCTGATTGACGTAATTGGTCACGTCCGTGATCGAGGCGATGAACTCCTTCAGGTCCTCGGTCATTTCCGCCTCGACGAGGCGCACCGGCGCGGCCGGGTCCGGTCCCTCAAAGCGGACATAGAAGAGCGGCTCGCCGCGTTTCAGGATCAGGTCCTTCTTCAGGTCATGCCACTCGAACGCCCACATGTGCTGGCGCGGCCAGATGTCCGCCGGGAAGCGGCCGCACAGCATCACGCCGGGCCGGTCCATCGCCTCGTAGTGCAGGAAGGGCGGGAACTGGTTCACATAGAGCGGATCGTCCGAGACAAAGATGTAAGGCGTCACGATCTGCAGCATCGGCCGGTTCGGGTGCCGCCACTCATTCTGCGGCGACAGCATCAAAATGTTCTGCAGGCCGGCGGGCCGGGTCGAGGCCATCGGTCCTTCGACATTGGTCAGTTGCAGCTGGCCCTGCGCGTTCGGGGCCATGCGCAGATGCAGATCGACCGGGCAGGGGATGACGAAATGCCGGCGGTCGAATTCGATCGCCGCCGGGCAGGCCGAGGCCGATTTCGAGGTCGTCGGCTTCGGGTTGTCGAAACTGACCGGTTTGGGTGCATCCCAGATCAGGCTCGCCTTGTCGGCTTTCAGCAGCCATCCCGCCTTGTAGACGCGCCGCGGTGACGCTTCTGCGCTTGTTTCGCGCGACCCGAACAATTTGCCGAACATGCCTTCGACGACCTCCCTTTCTCCGGCGCGGACGATAGGACAAAGAAACCCGCGAGGCGACCCGTATACGGCACAAATCCGGTGCGGCCGCGGCCATGGAATCCCTCTTCGGAACCGGCTATAGCGACACCATGAATTACCGCCACGCTTTCCATGCCGGAAACTTCGCTGACGTGCTCAAGCACGCGGTGATCGCGCAATGCCTCGACCACCTCAAAGCCAAGCCGAAACCCTTCCGGGTGATCGACAGTCATGCCGGGGTCGGGGCTTATGACCTCACCGGTGATGCTGCCCGACGTAGCCCGGAATGGCAGGCCGGGATCGCCCGCGTGCTGGAGACCAAACGCCCCGCTGCCGTAGAGGCCGCGCTCGCGCCTTACCTGAAAGTGGTCAAGGCCATGAATACCGGGGCCGATCTGACGGCCTATCCCGGCTCACCGGAGCTGGCCGCCCGTCTGATGCGCCAGGACGACCGCGCGCATCTGTGTGAACTCCACGAGGCGGACGCGAAGACGCTCGATGCCCGCTATGCCCGCGACGCGCGGATCAAGGTGGAACGCCGCGATGGCTACAAGGCGCTTGGCGCATTGGTTCCGCCGCGCGAGAAGCGGGGCCTCGTCCTCGTCGATCCGCCGTTCGAGCATCGCGACGAGATGGCCCACATGGCCGAAGCGATCAAACCGGCGCTGACGAAGTGGCCGACGGGGACATTCGTCTTTTGGCGGCCCCTGAAAGACCTCTGGGCATCGGAACGCTTTGATGTTGGCCTTGCCGAATGGCTGTTCGAGGAAGGTCTGGCCGCGCCGGAAAAAATCCTGCGCGCGGACCTGTGGGTCCGCGACCTTGAAAGCGAGGGCAAGCTCGCCGGTGCCGGTGTCGTCGTCATCAACCCGCCCTTTACGCTCGAAGGCCATTTGTTGGCGCTGCTGCCCTGGCTCGCCGAAGCGCTGGCGCAGGGCGATGGTGCCGGCTGGCGGCTCGACGGTGCGGTAACCGACGACAGCCTGTCCGTCGAGGAGTTTTAGAGTGCCCCCACCCCAACCCTCCCCCAAGGGGGAGGGAGTCTTGGCGCTCATCCCTCCCCTGTGAGGGGAGGGGAAGGGTGGGGTGTACTTGTAAATTAGGCCCTTGGACTTGATCCAAGGGCCTAGATTCAATTCCGTCATCCAAGCCCGGGGTTCCTGCGAAAGCAGGAATCCAGCGATGAAAGCTGGATCCCAGCGTTCGCTGGGACCGCGAAAAAACATTCCTTCGAATGTCCGATGGGCCCTTGGATCAAGTCCAAGGGCCGAACCGCAAACATAGCCGGAGACGGCTTAATACCCCTCCTCGTCCCAGAAGGGATACCAGGGTGGCAGGTCGGAAGACGGTTTCATCGGAAACTTCGCCGGACGTTTTTCGAGGAAGGCCATGACGCCTTCGCCGGCATCGGGGCTCATCCCGGCATGGAGAATGGCTTTCGATTCGATGCGGTGGGCTTCCATGGGCGAGGCCGCGCCGAGCATCCGCCAGGCCATCTGGCGCATCACCGCGACCGAGACCGGTGCGGTGGACTTCGCGAACTCATCGGCGATCGCCAGCGCGGCGCCCATCAGCGCGTCAGGCGCGTGCATGGCGCTGACCAGGCCTTTCTCGAGCGCCTCGTCCGCCTTGAACGTCCGGCCCGTCAGGCCCCAGTCCATCGCCGTGGGCATGCCGACGATGCGCGGCAGGAACCAGCTGGCGCAGCCATCCCAGGCAATGCCGCGTTTGGCAAATGGGAAGGCAAATTTCGCCGCCGTTGAGGCGAGCCGGAAATCCATCGGCAACAGCATGGTCGCGCCGATCCCGACCGCCGGACCATGCACCGCGCCGATCACCGGCTTGATGCAGTTCCAGATGCGCAGATTCATCACGCCCCCGGAATCGCGCCAGCGCGGATCACTGTCGTCGAGTTCCCCCTCGGCCTTGGCCTGGGAGACGAGGTTGAAGGTTTCCATCCCGGTCGAGAGATCTGCCCCGGCACAGAAGGCATCGCCATGGCCGGTAAAGATGATCGCGCGCACCGCATCGTCGGCATCGGCAATGTCGAGCGCGGCGATCACCTCGTCCTTCATCTCGTGGGTGAAGGCGTTCATGCGCTCGGGCCGGTGCAGCGTGATGACCGCCGCCGGTCCGTGGATCTCGTAGCGGATCGTGTCGAAATTCATGCCTGTCCTCCCTCGGGCGGACGTCAGCCTACTCTGCGGAGGCCTCGTCGCCCACGCCAAAGAGACGGCCGCCTTCGGTCAGCACGACGAGACCGATAGTGACGAGGCCCATCACGGCCTGTCCGGCAACAAGCGGCAGGGCGGAATCCGCGTAGAGCTGACCGATCCCTGCGCCGATGATCGCCCCGATCACGCCGCTGGCAAAGCCATAGGCCGCAGACGCCGTCCCGGCGATATGGCCGACATTCTCCATAGCCAGCGCGCTGAAATTCGCCGCGATCAGGCCCAGCAACATCATCGCCGCGGCCAGCATCACGATGAAGAGCGGCAGGGAATCCACTCCGGCCGCAATGACGATGGCATGGAGCGAGCTGATTGCTGTGAAGGCGAACAATGCCCCATGGGAGAGCCTTCTTTGGCCCAGCCGTCCCACCAGCCGGGAGTTAACGTAGCTCGTCACCGACATCGCGCCAGCGACGGCCGCGAAGGCAATCGGGAAGGCGTCACCCAGGCCGTAATGCTCTGCGAAAATCTGCTCGGCGGTGTTCAGGAAGCCATAGAGCCCGCCGAAGAAGGCCGCCCCGGCGAGTGTATAGCCAAGCAGGAGCCGGTCGCCCGTCGCTTCCCGGTAGCTTGCGAGAATCGCCAAGGGCCGCAGCGGCCGCCGATATTCCGGGTGCAGCGTCTCGGGCAGGCGGAAGATCAGCCACAGGGCCAGCCCGGCCGCGAATAACAGGAGCGCGACGAATATCCAGCGCCAGGGCGCGATCATCAGGATGAGCTGACCGAGCGCGGGGGCGATGATCGGCACGATCATGAACACCGTCATCGCCATCGACATCACTTCCGCCATGCGCCGGCCCGACGTCAGGTCACGGGCAATGGCGGTGGCGATAACCCGGCAGGCTGCCGCGGCGGCACCCTGGAAGAAACGGGCAAGCAAAAGCGTCTCGAAACTCGCCGCGACAAGACAGACCAGCGTCGCCACGCCATAAAAGGCGAGAGCTCCCAGGATGACCGGCTTGCGCCCGAAGCGGTCGGCCAGCGGGCCGTAAAGCAACTGTGCCACGCCAAATCCGATCAGGAAGGCCGTCACCACCAGCTGGCGGTGGTTCTCCTCGGCGGGATTAAGGCTTTCAGCAATGTCGGGGAGGGCGGGCAACATCATGTCGATGGACAGGGCAACCAGCGCCGTCATCACGACAAGAATGCCGATCAGTTCCCATTTCGACATGGCATCTTTCAGCCTGACAGGCGAAGGCGGGGACATGAACAGACACTCCGGCGGCGGGAAACCCGGTCCAGACGTGCGGGGCCGGGCGCATCACTTGCGCCTATCGCCCCCCGGGATCAAGGCCAAGCTTACGAATTTTTATATTCAATATGCGCGGCGGAACCGTACTCTGCCGGACATGATGGACCGGACCGGTGATCAGGACTTCCGGCTGGATGGCTGGCAGATTTGTCCGCGGCGCAACGTCTTGCGCCACGGTCGGCATGTCCGCCATGTCGAACCCAAGGTCATGGACGTGCTGATGGCGCTGGCGCTTCGCGAGGGCGAGACCGTCTTGCGCTCGGAACTTCTCGCCGAGGTCTGGCCAGGCCTTCACGTCGTCGACGGGGCGCTGGGCCGAGCCATCTATCAACTTCGCAAGGCCTTCGCCGACGGCGGAGCTCCGGACATGATCGAAACGGTTCGGGGCCGGGGTTACCGGCTGACCTGTCCGGTGCAAAAGCCCGAGCAGCGACGCCCATTCATGCGCCATGCGGCCTGGCCGCGGCTGCGGGACATGGTCGCGGCAGCTGCGCTGTTGGTCGCCTTCTTCCTTTCGACCGGGGTCATGTCGCACGGTATCCCGATGGGGCAGTCCGGGCTCGTCGCGACCCATGGCGGGCCGGCCATCGCCGACGAGCCGATGCGCCTCGCCGCACAGGGGCCGGAGGGCGCGGACAGCGCACTTCCGCAAGATCGTGACACCGATTTGTTGACGGCACCGCAGCCTGACCCGGCTCCACCCCCGCCTGCCGCCCCTGCCGCCCCTGCCGCACCACCGCCACCTCCGGCCCCGGCTCCGGAACCGGCACCGGCGGCACCGCCGCCGCCTGCAGCCGGTGCAGCGGTCACGTGATGGTTTCATGATGGCAGCCGAACACCTGTTGCCGCCGGAAAATATCCGCTTCTAGCCTTGTGTCCCGACGGGCAAGTCCGCCCGCGCAGACACAGGACACAGGCTGATGATTTCTCTTCTTTTGGCCCTCGCCGTGGTGCAGGCCGAACCGAGTGAATACTATGTGCCGGAGACGGCTTGCTATGCCAGCACGCCGCTCGAATGGGCGCATGAAGACGGCGGGCAGCAGATTGGCCTGGCGGGAGAGATCCTGCGCCCTGCGGGAGCCGGCCCCCGACCGACCGTCCTGATGATCACCGGCAGTGGCGACCATGTGCGCCAGCAGATGATTTCCGGCAGCGCGATGTTCTCCATGATTGCCGATGCCCTGGTCCGGGCCGGTTTCAATGCCGTGCTGGCCGACCCGCGTGGCTTTGGCGAGTCGACCGTCGATGGCGAGGCGCTCGACGGACCGCAATGGCTGCAAATCCCCAGCTCGATCCGTTATCGGGACAATCGCCACATCATTGATGATCTTCTTGCCCGCGACGCGGTCAGCGACCTCATCGTCCTGGGCCATAGCGAGGGCGCGATGATCACCGCAAGGCTGGCCGCCGACGATGACCGCATCGCTGCGGTAGTCCTTCTCGGCGACTCGACCCTGCCCGGCAGTGACGTCTTCGCGCGTCAGAGGGCCGACTTCATGGTGCGCGAGGGCGTCGACCCCGCCATCGCAGCGCGGACGCGTCCGGCGCTGCGGGCCTTTGCCGACTTCGTGGCCAGCGACGCGCGCGCGGACGATACGGAATTTGCCCGCGTTTCGGAGGCGATGATGACCGCGCAATCCGGTCTCGATGAGCCCTTCTATGATGCGGACCTGCTGGACTTCTACCGCAATGGCTCGGCCTGGTACCGGGAGTATTTCGGCTATGATCCTTCTGCCGACCTGTCTCGCCTGACGACACCTGTTCTGGCCGTCTGGGGCGGGCATGACGATGCCACGCCGCCCGCGCGTCATGTTCCGGCCCTGACAGCGGCCCTGTCACGTGCAGGCAATTCCGACCATGAAATCCATATCCTGCCGAACCAGGACCATTTCTTCCTCGAATTCGAGGGCGAACGGGTCGACCGCCACCCCTATGGCCGGGTGCGGATCGCACCGGAACTCACCCGTGTGCTGGTCGACAGCCTGACGCGGCGCTTCGGCGAGACCGGCTATTGTTCCGATTGAGGGGAGGCGGGACGTTCGAACTGCGCCGGGTCGAGGTCGGGATTGATCTGGATCGACTCAATCCGCGTCGTCTGCGCGACCTCGCCCGTGCGCAAATTGATCCGTTCGCTGGCGAAGGCCCGGATGACGCCGCCGACCTCGCGATAATCCGAATAGCGGGTCTCGAAGATTTCCTCGTCGGGGTCGAGATCGGGATGCAGGGCAAATTCGCTGCGCTCACGGGCGACAAGGAATGTCTGCGGGTCGAGATAGAGGCGGCGTTCATGCCCGTTGTCTAAGACAATGTCGATTGTCCGATAATCGATCCCGTCAATCGTCACGGTCGCGCCTTCACTGACCTGGTGACCGAGACCTTCATATTCGTGCAGACCGAAGAGATTGCCGGTAATGCCCTGGCGCAACGCGGCTTCCCCTTCCGGGCTGAGGTCGGCGACCTCACCGCTGGCGAACATCTGCCAGCCGGTTTCGCCATTCATCGCTTCGGTGAAGACGCGCGTGTCATCGGCGAAAATGTCGATCCGCATGTGGCCATTCCGGTCTGCCCGGTAATTACCACGAACGGTAAACTCCGGCTCCGTGACCTCGACCTGGACCCTTATGCTCCCGACATTTTCGATGGCCGCCTCACCGCCGAGCGCGGCGATGTGCCGGTCGACCAGCGAACCGGCTTCGGGTGCGGCGTTGCAGGCGCTCAACAGGAATAGGCCCGCAAGGGCGGCAAAAGCAGGTTTCATGGATGTCTCCCCTGAGTTCGATCCCTTTTGATCAAAGCCGGGGTTGCGCGCGTGTGGCGCTCGCATGAATTCAAATTCAGACGATATCGCTAGACGTTGAACTTGAAGTGAAGGACGTCGCCGTCCTTCACGAGATAGTCCTTGCCTTCCTGGCGCAGTTTTCCCGCTTCACGCGCGCCAGCCTCGCCATTGCAGGCGACATAGTCGTCATAGGCGATGGTCTCGGCGCGGATGAAACCCTTCTCGAAATCGCCGTGGATGACGCCCGCACAGCGCGGCGCGGTCCAGCCATTCTTGAACGTCCAGGCGCGGGCTTCCTTCGGGCCGACCGTGAAATAGGTCTGGAGATCGAGCAAATTGTATCCCGCATGGATGAGGCGGTTGAGCCCGGCTTCTTCCAGGCCGATGGCTTCGAGATATTCGGCGCGTTCCTCGTCTTCGAGAACCGCCAGCTCGCTTTCGATCTTGGCGGAGATGACGACGGCGACCGAGCCTTCATCCTTTGCGTAATCGACAACGCGTTGCGAATGGGCATTGCCGTCGGCCGCGCTCTCCTCGTCGACATTGGCGATATAGAGGACCGGCTTCGAGGTCAGCAATTGCAGCATCCGCCAGGCTTTGCGCTGGTCGGCGGGCACGTCGGCGCGTCGCGCCGGGCGGCCTTCGGTCAGTTCCGCAAGCGCCAGGTCAATAAGGGCGAGGGCTTCTTTCGCTTCCTTGTCACCGGTCTTGGCGCGCTTCTCGAGGTTGGCGCGGCGTTTTTCCAGACTCTCCATGTCGGCGAGCATCAGCTCGGTCTCGACCGTCTCAAGATCGGCGATCGGATCGACCCGGTCCTCGACATGGGTGACGTCGCTGTCCTCGAAACAGCGCAGCACATAGGCGATGGCGTCGGTTTCGCGGATATTGGCGAGGAACTGGTTGCCGAGGCCTTCGCCCTTGGAGGCACCACGCACCAGACCGGCAATGTCGACGAAATTCATCCGCGTCGGGATGATCTCCTTCGACCCGGCGATCTTCGCCAGTACGTCAAGGCGCGGTTCGGGCATGGCAACATCGCCGACATTCGGCTCAATGGTGCAGAAGGGATAGTTCGCCGCCTGCGCCGCCGCTGTACGGGTCAGGGCGTTGAACAGGGTGGACTTGCCGACATTGGGCAGTCCGACAATACCGCATTTGAAACCCATGGATCAGTCGCCTTCGTTTGTGTCCTTGCCCGGTGCGGGCGCGAGATGGGTGACCTTCGTCTGGAAGGCGTCGAAATCGCCGCTGGCGAGGAGGTCGAAACTGCGCGCGATGGCGTCAGTCAGATCGTCCACCCAACCCTGTTCGGCCTTGGGAATGTCGGAGAGGACATAGCCGGTCACGCGCGCCTTGTCGCCGGGATGACCGATGCCGATGCGCCCGCGCCGGAAATCACCGTCGAGATGGGATTTGATCGAGCGCAGCCCGTTATTCCCGGCATGCCCGCCTCCCGGTTTCAGGCGGAATTTGCCGGGCGCAAGATCAAGCTCGTCATGGAAGACGACAAGATCGTCCGGCGTCAGCTTGTAGAAGCGCATCGCTTCGGACACAGCCCGGCCGGACTCGTTGTAGAAGGTCTGCGGCTTCAAGAGCAGGATCTTCTTCGGACCCGACGCGGTTTCAACGCTGCCCTCGGAGGCGAGGCCCGAGAAACGCGCGCGCCAGGGCGCAAACCCGTGCGTGCGCGCGATCGTGTCGAGCGTCATGAAGCCCAGATTGTGCCGGTTGTGCGCGTATTTCGCGCCCGGATTGCCCAGACCCACGGCGAGCAGCATGAGACTTCTCCCCGGACGCCTGTCGTTCCGGCGAGCGTCCTAGTCTTCGGAGGACTCTTCGGCCTCGTCCGCGTCACCGTCTTCAGCGGCTTCGCCTTCGGTGGCTTCGGCTTCGTCCTCGTCACCCTCTTCTTCCTCAACCATGACGCGGGCACCCTGGACCGTCGCGATGGTGAAATCGCGGTCGGTGATGGTGGGCGTCACGCCTTCAGGCAGCGTAATCGAGGAAATGTGGACCGCATCGCCGATTTCGTAACCATCGAGGTCGACGACGATCTCTTCCGGGATGGACCCGGCCGGGCAGGACAGTTCGACCGTGTGGCGGACGACGTTCAGAACGCCACCGCGCTTCAGGCCCGGGGCCTTCTCTTCATTGATGAAGTGAACCGTGACTTCGACGTCGATGACGGTGTCTTCGTCAACGCGGAACAGGTCGACATGCAGCGGCTTGTCGGAAATCGGGTCGAACTGAACGTCCTTAGGGATGACCGATTGCTTGTCGCCCTTGTGCTTCAGCGTGACCATGTGGGACAGGAACTTGCCAGTATTGATGGCCTTGTTCAGGTCCTTCTCGCTGACCGCGATGGCGACCGCACCCAGCTTGCCGCCATAGAGGACGCCCGGAACAAAGCCGTCGCGGCGCGCAGCGCGGGCCGGGCCCGTGCCGGTGTTTTCACGTACATCGACGGAAAGAACGATATCGCTCATCTGTCCGGTCCTTAAAGTGCATGTCAGCCGCGGCAAGGCCTGCGGCAGGCCATGGGCCGAAGCCCTGTTGTTTCGAGCGGCGGGCTATAGCCGAACACGGCGCGCGGCGCAACCGCTTCCCGCCCCACAGGCGCAGCCCGGATTCAGTGCGCTGGAAAGCCTATTGCCCCAAGGTACCGAGCGCGGCGTCGACATCGGCTTCGGTTGTCGCCCAGCTGGCCACGAATCGGGCACTGCCGTCCGGCCACTGATAGAAACCGGCTCCGGCGTCGCGCAAGGTTTGCGCTGTCGCATCAGGCAAGGTCACGAAGATTTCATTGCCCTCGACCGGGTGGGCGAGGTCCACACCATCATAGTGCGCAAGCCCGTCCGCGAGCCTGCGTGCCATCGCATTGGCGTGCGCGGCGAGGTCCAGCCAGAAGTCATTGGCGAGCCAGGCCTCGAACTGCGCGGCGACGAAGCGCATCTTGGCGGCCATCTGCCCGGCGCGCTTCTGGCGGGCCTGCAATTCGGCGAAGCGGTCCATCACGGACGGAAAGAGAATGACCGCCTCGGCGGCGAGTGCGCCGTTCTTGGTCGCGCCGAGCGACAGCGCGTCGGCTCCGGCCTTCCAGCTCATCTGCGCCGGGCTCGCGCCGGTCGAGACGAGCGCGTTGGCAAAGCGCGCGCCGTCGATATGGACGTGGAGGCCTTTTTCCTTGGCCGGCCCGATCCGCGCAGCAAGATCGGCGGGCGAATAGGCCGTGCCCGATTCGGTGAGATTTGAGAGCGACAGGACGCGCGGCGGCGGGGCATGGACGAAGTCCTGCGGCCACTGGGCCAGCGCATCCTCGATGGCCGCGACATCGATTCGGGCATGATCGCCCGGCAGGGGTAGGAGTTTCGCCCCGCCGGTGAAGAATTCCGGCGCGCCGCGCTCGTCGCGGTGAATGTGTGCCTCGTCATGGCAGAGAACCATGCCGTGCGGCGGACTGAGGACTGACAGGGCGAGCGCATTCGCCGCCGTCCCCGAGTTGGTGAAGACCAGTTTCAGGTCCGTCTCGAATATCTCTTTCAGCCGAGCCTCGACGCGGGCGCTCAGCGCATCATTGCCATAGCTCGGCGCAAAGCCCTCATTGGCCCTGGAGATGGCCTCGATCAGTGCGGGGTGAGCGGGAGCGGTCGTATCGGAGAGAAAGTTCATACCGGTGACATGACGGCAGTCCGGCTGGCTCCGTCAATCCCCGAACGCCGGATCGCGGATCGAGGGTGGCAGCGTGTCGCGGACCTGATCGGAATTGGAAAGGGTTCGTCGTTCCTGTGGATTATCCAGTGTCGGTTCGCCCGCGAGGATGCCCGGGCCGATACCCCATTCGGCGCGCAGCGCGGTGACGTCGATGGCGTAGTGATCCGAAGCGCTTTCTGGTCGTGCCGCCAGGCTCATGCCGCGCCGCGCGCTGTCGGGGCAGACGCCGGTGCGGGCAAAGCCTTCCGGATCGCCGGGACATTGAAGGCCCGCCAGTACCGAACGCGCGCCGGGAGAAACCGAATAGATGTCGCGCTCTCCTGAGGCCGGTTCCTCGGGCGCTGTATCCACAGCTTGCGCGCTGACGGGGGCGGAAGTGGGCGGTGTAGTGTCCTCGACCGGTTCGCGGACGGGGTCAGGCGGCGGGGTCTCGATGACCGGTTCGGGATCCGGTTCAGGCTCGGAGACCGGTTCCGGCTCTGGCTCGGGTGGAGGGGGTTCGGGCAATTGCACCAGGGTGACCTGAAGCGCCTCAAGAGGAGGTGGTGGTGCCTCGACCCGCCCGAAAAGAATGAAAGACAAAAGTGCGGCATTGATGCCGAACGCCAGCGCGCCGGCAATCAGCCGGCGTTGCCACTCGGGCGTAATCGTGACGGGCAAAGGCACGATGTCGAACGCTTCTTCGTCTGTTATCGGCCCCCGCCGGACCTCCCGCTTATCAAGTCCCGTTCCATCTGACTAGAATGTTCGTGTGATGAGCGAGAGCGGATATTCGGGCACACCCCTGATGAAGAAGCTCGGCGCGAAGCCGGGTATGGCCGCGCTCTATGTGAACGTACCGGACACGATCACGCCGATGCATGGCTGGCCGGACTGGGGCAAGCTCGACCGGGTAAGTAAGCCGCGCAAGGTTGGCGACGGACCCTATGACTATATCCACATCTTCGAGACTGAGCGCGCCCGGCTCGACGCGGCTCTGCCTGCGCTGAAGGTCGCACTGTCCCAGACCGGCATGATCTGGGTGTCCTGGCCTAAAAAGACCGCGAAGATGGAAACCACGCTCGACGGCAATATCGTACGCTCGCTGGGGCTTGCCGCCGGTCTTGTCGACATCAAGGTCTGCGCAGTTGATGAGACCTGGTCGGGCCTGAAATTCGTCATCCCGGTGAAAGACCGGCGCTAGCCGGCACCTTCCACCAACTCACCCCAAGCGACGTAGCGCATCGGTCCCGGCGTGATCGCGCCAAAGGGCCAGCAGGTGACCAGCGCGATCCGGGCGTCCGCTCCCGAGCGCGGCTCAATGCCTGAGCGATCAGCGCGCACGATCTCGAACCCGGTCAGACGGAAATGCGCAACCGTGCCGTCTGTGCGTTCCACCGCGATCTCGTCCCCGGCTTCCAGTTCCGCTAGCCAGGCAAAATGTGTGTCACGATGGGCGGCGATGACGCTGGTGCCAGCTTCGCCGGGCAGTGGCGTCGCGGCAAGGTGCGCCGGACCGAAAGCGAGGGCTTCACCCCCGGCTTCGGCAAGCACGATGGCCGAGCGCTCGATGCGCGGGGCCTCGATGCGGGCCACCGCCCAGGTGTCGGCCCAGGGCCAGGGCCGGGCCTTCGCTTCGCCCGACCGTGCCCGTTGCCAGGCCTGGTCGAGGAGGAGCTGGGCGGCCTCGGCCTTGGCGGCCATGAAGGCTCCGTGGCCGAACATTCCGCCCCCGGCGGTGAGCACGGTGAGGGCGGCAAGGACGGTGATCCGCTTGCGCGTCATGCGAGCCTCCGCCCGGCGACGAGGCCCAGACCGGCGAACAGCATCAGCAACGCTCCGGCCAGCATCAGAAGCTGAGACAGTGTCGCCGTCTGCGGAAGGGGAAGGCCATCCTCCTCGTCCACGCTCTGGCCCGGCGGTGTCCCGGCCTGGATGCGCTCAAGGACGTCCGGGTCCAGGGCGGCATGGCGTTCGACCGGCTCTGTTTCCATGACCGTACGGAAGTCCCACCCGTCCGGGATCATGTTCGGTACCTCTCGGCGCGCGAGCGGATCACTCACATCCCGGGCCGGGGTCACATCGACCGCGACAAGGCTCGTCAGGCGTGAAACGAGGCTGAAATCGAGCGCGGTCTGCAGGACAGCGCGGTCGATATCGACTGAAGGGACTCCCTGGAAACGGCTTTCCTCGATGCCGGTGATGCGGTTGCGGGCCCACAGGGCCGCGACACCGCTTGCTGGCCGGGCATCGGACAGGGGCAGCGTTTGGGTCCATTGCGACCCGGCCAGACGGCCTTCGACGGTGAATGTGCCGCCCGGACGGTCAAGCCGCGCGGTCAGCAGCACCGGTTCACCGTAATAGAGGTCCGGCAACGGGGCGGGCCAGATTTCAGCGAGCGAGCCGGATGGAAAGAGCGCGTCGAGGTCGGTCATCACCGGTCGCTCCAGTGCCTCGAACAGCTCGCCCATGCGGGATGTGACCTCATTGACGTCGCCGATATGGGTGAAGCTGCCCCGGCCGACGCGCGCGGCGCGGGTCATGAAATGCGTGTTCGGAGCTGATCCGATACCGACCGTGAAGAGCCGGGACTGGCCAAGGCCGCGAGCGATGGCGTCGAAAAGCTGGGTTTCGTTGCCGATCGCCCCGTCGGTCAGGAAGACGATCTGGCGCACGCGCTCCGGCCCATCGTCGCGATGATCGATGAGGGCGGCGCGCAGCGCAGGCAGCATCTCGGTCCCGCCATCAGCCTGTAGCCCGCTGACGAAACGCCGCGCAACGCGCACATTGTCCGGTGTCGCATCGACAGCTTCAGAGAAGACTGTCTCCATCGTATCGTCGAAGCGGATGACGTTGAAGCGGTCGGTCGCGGAAAGCCGGTCGAGCGCCAGTACCAGCGCATCGCGGGCCTGACGCATCGATTCGCCAGCCATTGACCCCGAATTGTCGATAACAAAGATCGTCTCCCGGTCGCGGCGCGGCGCGGTGTCGCCCAGCTCGGCCGGCGGGATGATCTGGGCCAGCAGATAGGTCGCGCCATCCCACTCCTCGGTGAAGAGGGCGGCCTGGGGCATGGCACGTTCCGCCGCGGTCCAGGTCAGGACGAAATCGCGATTGGCCGGTACCGGCCCGTCGGCGAGGCGCACGATGGCCGCGCCATCGCGCGACCGGTCAACCGTAGTGGCATGATAGAGGCTGGCGACATTGCCTAGGGCGAAACCGGCATCCAGGCGGATCTCGATATCAACCGGCAGGCGCAACCCCGCCATCGGCTCGTCGTCCGGCAGCATGAGCGGAGGCGTAATGCGGTGGGCGTCCGGTACGGCGGTTGAATTGAGATTTCCGTCGAAATTCGCCAGCTGCAGCGGGCCGTCCTGCGGGATGTAGCGCGGCGTCAGCCCCATCGGGAACCGCATCTCGAACCGGCCGTCGCGCATGCGCGCGACATCCTGGTATTCGATCTGGACGATGATCGTCTCACCCGGACCGATATTCGCGACCGAGGTCGTGAACATGTTCGGGCGTTCCTGCTCGATCAGGCTGGCGCGCTGACCGGCGTCGCGGGCTTCCTCATAGATACGCCGGGCTTCGACGCGTTCGTGGATCTGGCCCTCGATGAAGCGGTCGCCAATCATCATGCGCAGCCGGTCGACGCCGGAACTGTCGGGCAGGGGGAAGACGTAAATGCCCTCCACCCAGGCTTGGGACGGGTTCTCGAAGCGCTGGGTTACAGTCGCCCTGACGACCGGCCCGGCGATGTCGATCTCAACACTGGTGGCGACCAGCGGGGCCGGGATGTAGCGCCCTGCCTCCATCGTGCGCAGCAACAGCGCGCCGTCCTCGATCTCGCTGAGGCGGACCAGCCCGTCAGGCGTGTCCGAGGGCTCGGAGGCCTGGGCCTCTGCGAACAAAAAAAAGCTGCCGGCGAGGATCGCGGCAGCAAACAGAATGGCTATCCAGCTGGTGAAACCGGACTCGGTGTGGTGGCGTGAGTGTGGCATGTCCCTTCCCCTTGTCCCGTTCCGATATCGCGGCAATTGCGACCCGGAACGTCCTTTTCTCTCTCCCGTTCATGAAGCTGAACGGCGGATCGGACGGGCGAAGGGCACGTTCGGGGCAATGTGAAGAATGTTGCGGCAATCTTTGGACAATTGAGGCGACAGGGCGCCGGTAGGATTGGACCTTCTCACCCGGATCGCTAGGTTGCGCGCCAAGAGACTGTTTGCCCGGAGACCCCGCCATATGAAGATCGTGCCGTCCGAAGCGCTGTCGCGCGTCCAGCCGTCCGCGACCCTGGCCGTGACCCAGAAGGCGCGCGAGTTGAAAGCGGCCGGTGTCGATGTCATCGGGCTGGGGGCAGGCGAGCCGGACTTCGATACGCCCGACCACATCAAGGACGCCGCCATCGCGGCGATCCGCGCGAACAAGACACGCTACACCGCTGTCGACGGCATTCCGGAGCTGAAGGCCGCCATCACTGCGAAGTTCAAGCGCGAGAACGGTCTCGACTATGGTCTCGACCAGGTCACAGTCGCACCGGGTGGCAAGCCGATTCTCTTCAACGCCTTTACCGCAACCCTCAATCCGGGCGACGAGGTCGTTATCCCGGCACCCTACTGGGTCTCCTATCCCGACATGGTGAAGCTCGCCGGGGGAACGCCGGTGATCGCGCCGGCGAAAGTGGAAAATGGATTCAAGCTGACGCCGGCCGATCTCGACGCCGCCATTAATCCGAAGACGAAATGGTTCGTCTTCAACTCGCCCTCCAATCCGACGGGGGCCGGATACACACCCGAAGAGATCAAGGCGCTGACGGAGGTGCTCCTGCGCCATCCACACGTCATGGTCATGACCGACGATATGTATGAGCATATCGTCTATGACGGTTTCACCGTGAAGACAGTGGCCCAGGTCGAACCCCGCCTTTATGAGCGCACACTGACGACCAATGGGGTGTCAAAGGCCTTCTCGATGACCGGGTGGCGGATCGGCTATGCGGGGGGGCCAAAAGACCTGATCAAGGCCATGGGCAAGGTCATCTCGCAAACTACGTCGAATGCCTGCTCGATCAGCCAGTGGGCGGCTGTTGCTGCGCTGGAAGGCCCGATGGACTTCCTGAAAGCACGCAATGATGCCTTCAGGGCGCGCCGTGACCGGATGTTGGCCGATATCGCGGAGGCTGACGGCCTGCATGCTGTTACGCCGAACGGAGCCTTCTATATCTTTGTGGACTGTTCCGAAGCCATTGGCCGCACTGCCCCCCACGGCAAGCGGTTGGAAACCGACATCGAATTCTGTGATGCCTTGCTGGAGGCCGAGGGCGTGGCCGTGGTGCCGGGAACGGCCTTCGGGTCAGCGCCCGCCTTCCGGCTCTCCTATGCGACCGATGATGACGCGCTGATTGAAGCGGGTCAGCGCATCCGCCGGTTCTGTGCAGGGCTATCGAAATAGATATTTTCAATGATGAATAGAGATATTCATCATTTGATCTATGAAACATCGATGCCCATATGGGTGTTGAACGGAGAGAGATTCCTTCCCGCCGAACAACTGACCGAGGAGACGCCGACATGAGCATCAATATGGGACTGAGCGAAGAGCAGCGCGGCACGATGGCCGATGCCGTGACCGCCGTTCTGGCCGACACCTATGCGCTCTATTTCAAGACGCACGCCTATCACTGGAATGTTACCGGACCGCGCTTTCACGATCTGCACACGCTGTTCGAGACCCAGTATAACGAGTTGTGGACCGCCACCGACGAGATCGCCGAGCGGGTTCGCGCGCTGGGCCCGAAGGCTCCGAATTCCTACGCCGCGATGGCGAAGGCCGCCTCGCTGGATTCTGATGCCGAAGCGACCAAGGCCGATGACATGATCGCCGACCTGATGAAGGGCCATGAGGCTGTCGTGGCGACCATCCGCAAAGCGCTGGAACTCGCCGACGAGCACGGTGACGAGGCGACCGCCGATGTCCTCGCTCCGCGCATCAATGCGCACGAGAAAACCGCCTGGATGCTGCGCTCGACACTGGGCTGACTTCAGTCACCAGAGCTGGAAAAAATAAAGCCCCCGAGGATCAGACCTCGGGGGCTTTTCTGTCTGGTCAATGCCAGAAAGAAAATGCGCGGGCCCTGAAGGGGAGGGATGGGCCGGCGCTTTTCGCATACATGTGTCGGGGAGGAGACAGTATGCAAACTCGAAGGGAACGTGAGCGGCTCGCCGCCCGTGTTCGAGGGGGTATATGCGCCTGCTTCCGCAAATTCACCAGAGCCAATCAGACAAGCCCGCTATGCATTTTTGCGGCAGTGCAGCAATGCCGGGGTTGGCCTTTGGAATCAGGGCTCGTCGCGGCGGGCTTCGGCCAGCAGGAATTCCCGGAAGGCGGTCACGCGGCTGGTTCCGCGCAGCTCGGCCGGATAGACGAAATAGACTTCGAAAGGCGGCCCTTCCAGGTCAGGCAAAACCCGCATCAGGCGATCATTCCCGCGCGTGACATAGTCCGGCAGGCCGGCAATCCCGAGTCCCGCTTCCGCCGCCTTCATGATCGCCATGATGGAGTTGGCTTCAACGGCGGGTGGCCGCATCGGCTCGCCCTCCTTCAGGCCCGCCTTTGCGGCCCAGTCGAGATGCGGAATCGGGGCAAGATGGGGCGGGCCATAGTGAATGATGGCATGGTCTGACAGGTCGGCCGCAGACTTCGGGGCCCCTTTCCGGTCCAGATAGGAGCGGCTGGCATACATGTGCTGGCGGACGCTCATCAGCTTGCGCTGGATCAGGTCGTTCTGGGTCGATGGCCAGGGCCGGATGGCGCAGTCCGCTTCCAGTCCGGCAATGTCGAGTTCTCGGTCATCGAGCAGCAGGTGAATCCGGATATCGGGATAGGCCGCATTGAATGCCGCCAGACGGGGCGTCAACCAGATTGCGCCCATCGCCAGTGGCGCCGTCACGCGCAGATCACCGGACGGCTTGTCACGGCTGTCGGTCACCATTGCTTCGGCCAGCGCCACCTTGGCGGAAATATCGTGGGCGGCCTTGTAGAGGAGACGGCCCGGCTCGGTCGGAATCAGTCCGCGCGCATGGCGGTGGAAGAGCTTGACGCCGAGATCGTCCTCCAGCGCGGCGATCTGGCGGCTGACTGCAGATTGCGACAGGCGCAGTGCGTCGGCAGCCCCGGTCAGGGAGCCGGCTTCTGCTGCCGCATGAAAGGATTTCAGCTTGTCCCAATCCATCGCGATTTTCTCCCCATTCCCTTGTTGGGGTGTGGCGCGGAGCCGGTCAAGTGAACGCACCGCCGGGGCAAACTGATCAAATATTGTTACTGCCGTTCCGGCCTCTTGCAAATCGTCACGGAGAGGCGCATGTCCCGCCCGCGATTTTCCGAGAACCGGGAGTCGCGGTCGCGCGCCGAGGGCGCGAGGCCAACACTACTTCCAGGACTAAACGCGCCATGCGCACCCGCCTTCTGATTGCCACCGCCGTCTCGATGTTCGTGATCGGTGCCGCCAGCCTGACCGTCAACCACACCAATCTGTTCTCTGCCTTCGCGCAGGATGCCGAAGCGGCCCAGGCCGCCGAAGCCGTGCCGGCGAGCATGGAAACCGTCACCGAGGAAACCGTTGTTTCCGAGGACGCCACTGCTCCGGTCGAAGCCGCTGCCGAAGTGACCGAAGCCGCTGATGCGGTGGATGCCGAGCCGATCGCCCAAGACGATACGGCCGAGCACACCGAAACGACCGAAGAAGTCGAACCCGAATCCACGCCGGAAAACTAAGGCTTTCCGCACCGGATTATGAAAGGGCGGGCGGTTCATCCGCCCGCCCTTTTCCTTAGCGGTTGATCGCGGACATGCCCTGTTCGTTATAGCGCGTGCCGACAACCTGGTCGGCCAGGCGGTCGAGCCGTGCAGTCTGGCTCTCCGACAGGTGCACGTCACGGGCCCCCTGATTATGGGTCAGATTGGCCAGCTTTGTCGTACCGGGAATGGTGACGATATCCTCACCGCGCCCCAGCACCCAGGCGAGTGCGACCTGGCCTGCACTGGCCCCGATCTCCTTCCCGATACCCTGGACTTCCTCGACAAGCGCGAGATTGGCCTCGAAAGCGCCTTCGGCGAAGCGCGGCATCCGTTCCGGATTGCGGAAATCGTTCTTGGCGTCAGGCTTGTTCTCGCGGGTGAACTTGCCAGTCAGCATGCCCCGCCCCAGGGGTGAATAGGCGACGAGCGTCGCGCCGGTTTCCCGCAAGGCCGGGAAAAGCGTCTGTTCGATATCGCGCGAAAAGATCGAATATTCGCTCTGTACCGCTGCGATCGGGTGCGTGGCGTGGGCCTTTTTCAGGGTCTCGCCAGAGGGCTCGGAGAGGCCCAGTGCCCGGACCTTGCCTTCGGCAACCAGTTCGGACATCGCGCCGACTGTCTCCTCGATCGGGACATTCGGGTCGACGCGGTGAAGATAGTAGATGTCGATGGTCTCGGTGCGCAGGTATTTCAGGGAGTTCTCGACCGCGCGGCGCATATTGGCCGGGCTTCCGTCGATATAGGTCCCGGTGATCTTGCCGTCGGCATCGGTCTGGAACAGCGGGCCGAACTTGGTCGCGATGCGAACCGTGTCGCGGCGGCCTTCCAGCGCCTCGCCCAGCAGCTTTTCATTGTGACCCATACCGTACATTTCGGCGGTGTCGAAATGGTCCACGCCCATGTCCACGGCGGCCTGTATCAGCGCGATCGCGTCGGCATGATCGGTCGGGGGGCCATAGAAGGCGGACAGGCCCATGCATCCCAGCCCGATGGGGTTTACCGGCATGCCGGCTATCGTGCGTGCTTTCATGGATTGCTCCAGGCGAGAGACATCGGTTTTGGCGGAACACCAAAGCCTAGCCCCTCGCTCCGGAGCGGTAAACGGAAGGCGTTGACCTATTCGCCGCTCGTGTCGCCGGCCTCATCGGGATCATTGGTCGGCACGTCGCGAACATAGACGCGGCCATAGGCCCCGTTGCGGATCAGTTCGCGGCGGCGTTCGATGACATGGTTGACCAGGATCTGGGCGTTCGCGGGCATGTTGGCGCAGGACCCCGACGTCCGCACATGGTCACCGATATAGGTCTGGAGCTGGAGATCGCCGGCACCGCCCGTGCAGCGGCGCGATCCGTTGATCAGGTCAGCGACGCCCCATTCCTCGACGTCGGCGTCAATCGGACCGCCGTCATTGACTTCGTCGGCCGCCGTGTCGACCGCGAATGCCCGCAAATGACTGCGGATATCGTTCGGCCAGTCCGGGAAGAAATACTCGCGGGCTTCGGCATAGAGGTGGGAGATTTCAAGCTCGTCACGGTCGATCTCGATCCCGCGCAGCGAGTTGATGAATTCGGCCGCATTGGACTCGAGCTGACGCCAGACATCACTGCCGGTGAAGGCCGAGCGGCGGATATTCGGTCCACCGATGGAGCCGTTGTGAAAGCCGTACATCACCCGGGGGTCATCCCACTGGCTGTAGACGATGCCGAGCCGGATATCGTTCAAACTGAGGTTCTGCCCGGCCACGGTCAGGATTTTCGCGTCGTACAGCCGCTCATTCGTACCCGGCGCATTCAGGCGGTTCAGCCGCACGACCGGATAAGCCAGCATGATCTGCTCGATCACGGCGACATTGTGCAAATTCAGCCAGTAGGCGAGCTGCTCATCGGAACTCATCCGGGTGAAGTCCACCCGGTCAGGCAGGGTTTCCAGGTCGCGGCGGTATTCGCTGATCGCGGCCTGGTATTCGTCCGACATCAGGTGATAGGCGACCCGGTTGCCTTCGAACCGGTAGCGGCTGTCATTGCCGGTGTTGATCCGCGTTCCGGTCAGGACCACACGCTGCGGGGCCTGACGGTCGGACAGGCCGACGTCCAGGACAATATCGCGCAAAAGGGCAGTCCAGGTCGAGTAATCAACGGTGGGACCCTGGTGTGACGTGCTGGTTTCCGGACGGACGAAAGCGGGCGGCACGTCGCTGGCCGGCGACGTCGCAAGGGCAAGGGCGGTGATCAGTTCAATCATGTCGGTCTCTCTGGCACGAGGAGCAGAAATGTTGCGAGCGTCTTTGAACCGCCAGCCGTTCCGGCAGCGTTGCGCAGGCCTTAAATTCAAGAAAGGCGCGTGTCGACCGGAAATGACCCGGTGCCATTCCCCCCTTGGAAGAAAGAGCGGCTACTCAGCGGCCTGGGCAGGTTCGTCGCGGGCGGCGAGATAGCGCTCGGCTTCGAGCGCCGCCATGCATCCCATGCCTGCAGCCGTGACCGCCTGACGGAAGACATCGTCGGTGACATCACCGGCCGCAAACACGCCGGGGATGGAGGTCGCCGTCGAATCCGGTTTGGTCACCAGATACCCACCATCCTTGGTTTCCAGGGCTTCGGTGAAGAGCTCGGTCGCTGGCGCGTGGCCGATGGCTATGAACACGCCGTCGGCCTTGCGCTCCTGGATCTCGCCCGACACGACATCCTTCAGCCGCACGCCAGTGACGCCAGGCGGATTGGTGTCGCCGGTAATCTCTTCCAGCACGTGGTTCCAGACCACTTCGATCTTGGGGTGTTTGAATAGGCGGTCCTGCATCACTTTTTCCGCGCGCAGCGCCTCGCGCCGGTGAACCAGCGTGACCTTGCTGGCAAAATTGGTGAGGAACAGCGCTTCCTCCACGGCGGTATTGCCGCCGCCGATCACGAAGACTTCCTTGTCGCGGTAGAAAAAGCCGTCACACGTCGCACACGCGGAAACCCCGAAACCCTGGAATTTCTGCTCGGACTCCAGTCCCAGCCATTTCGCGCTGGCCCCGGTCGCGATAATGACGGAATCGGCGGTGTAGACTGTTCCGGAATCCCCGGTCAGCCGGAAGGGCGTCGTCTCCAGGTCCGCCTTCACGATAATGTCCGAAACAATGTCCGTCCCGACATGTTCGGCCTGGGCGCGCATCTGTTCCATCAGCCAGGGACCCTGGATCACGTCAGCGAAGCCCGGATAATTCTCGACATCGGTTGTGATGGTCAGCTGTCCGCCCGGCTGCAGCCCGGCAATCAGGGTCGGCTTTAGCATGGCGCGTGCCGCGTAGATGGCGGCGGTATAACCGGCCGCGCCGGAGCCGATGATCAGGACTTTGCTGTGGCGGGTATCGGACATGGGTCGGGCTCCGGACGGAATCGGTTGGCGGTGGGTCTGGCTGGCTAGTTAGGATGCGGGCCCGGCGGGCTCAAGCATCTGGTGCCTATTCGGCGGGAAAGGCCGCGGCATAGCGCGGGGACAGCATGCGCATGATTTCGGGATTGAGGTCGGTGTGCGGGGCGAGGTGCGCCTCTGCGGCATCCTCGGGGGCCAGGTCGCCGCGTTCGATCCGGTAGGCAGTATAAAGGTTGGCCGCGCGCGTTCCCGACGCGCAATGCAGCACGACCGGTCCCTGTGCCGCGTCGAGAATATCAGTCAGCGCCGCGACCATTTCGGGCGAGTATCCGGCCTCGTACCCCGTTTCCATGGCCGAATAGGCCAGGCCGTGCTCGGCCGCGGCGACCGCGCCATCAAATGACACCTCGCCGTTCTCGCGGGCCGTGCGCAAATTGACCACTGTTGTGGCTCCGGCCTCGGCCCAGGCTGCGAACATGGCTTCGCTCGGCTGGCCGGCGATCCAGACATTTCCGTCAATAGCCACGACGCGGGGCGGCAGGGGTTCCGCGTCCTGCGCAATTGCGGCAGGGAGCATCAGACAGAAGGCGCTCATCACGGTCAGCAGCAGTTTCATCGGAGCTCTCCTCGGCGGGCATGGACGTCGGCAATCAGCCTTGCGATCCGGGTGGTCTCGTCAAGGGGGGGATAGGTCCAGGTGTCGAGCCGGCCCAGAAAGGGGCGCAACGCGCCGTGCGCCTCAAGACCGGCATGCAGCAGGGCAAACTTTCCGGCCTTGCCGGACAAGGGCAGTGAATACACGGGCGTCCCGGTCGCGGCGGCCTCGGTCAACATGTTGGTGGAGTCTTCGGTCACAAAAATCCAGTCCGCCGACGCCAGAAAGGCGAAATAGGGATTGTCGCCGTCACCATCATGGAACCAGCACCGCGCCTCGTCCTTCAGGCGCACCTTGAGGCGTTGGCGCAGTGAGGCGGGCGTGCGCCGCGACACCGACACCATCAACGTCAGGTCTTGCGCCAGGAGATCGTCAATCCGGCCGGCAAGATAGCCTTCTACATCCCCGCCCATGCGGAACGCTTTTGATGGTCCGCCGACCAGCACGGCCGCACGTGGGCCGGGCAAACCGTTCAGCCGTTCAGAAAACCGCTCAGCCTCGTCGGCGAGGCGGCCCGCGGTCACCCGGTGCGGTGAGCCTGTCGTTGCGACGGCGTTGCCCCGGTCGAGCCGGTCATGGCGCGGGGCCACGATCAGGTCGAAGATCTCATAGGACGTTCTTGGATCCTGCACATAAACGAAGACGCTGTTTGCAAAAGCCCGGCGCTGCTGCCGGGCGAGGCGAATGGCCGGCCGGCCGCAGCCTATCCAGATATCCGGTGCCGCACTGTCAGGCAGGGCGGCAAAGCCGTCCGGTCCGATGGTGACACGGCTCATCTGCCCGTCGGTCCGCGCGGCGACGGCCTCGGCCAGGCCAATCGCCTGATTTTCAACGCCGCGCCGCGTATCCGCGACCGCCCAGATTTTTAGCGAGTCAGAGGCCATTCCCCTTGTAGGCGACGGGAGCCATCCGCCGTCAAGTCACCGAAGGCTTGACAACAGCGGCGAGCATGCGACAGATGTCACATCTATGTGAGGTGTGTCGTGGATCAACCCAGTCCTTCCGAGATGTCGGTGCTGAAAGCCCTGTGGACGCAATCGCCGCTAGGTGCACGGGAAATACACGAACGGGCGGGGTCGAGCCGGGACTGGTCCTACTCGACCACGCGGACCCTGATCGCCCGCATGGTCGACAAGGGACTGATTGAACGTGGTGATGCCCACGGCCTCGCGGTCTTTCATCCCCGGGCGACCAAGGCCCAGGTCCTCAGCATGATGGTGCGCAGCTTTTCGGCCCAGGTCTTCGACCTTGACGAACCGCTGCCGGCCTCGGCTTTCGCCTCCAGCCCTCTGCTGGACCCTGACGATGTCGCGGAGCTGGAGAAACTGCTGGCCGAACCGGCCGGAGAGACGTCTTGAGCGCCGCCGCAATCATTCTGGCCGCCTGTGCGAGCTGTCTCATCGCGGCATTCGCTTGGACAACGGGGCAGAAGGGCGGGCGCAGTGAGACCTATTGGAGCCTCTCCATGGGGCTCGCCATCCTGCCCCTGATCACGCTCTTGGTCTCCCCCTGGCTGTCAGCATCGGTACCGGCGATAGCCGACCCGCTCGAGCCGGTCGCCGCGTTGATCAATTCAGGTCAGGACGCCATTCAGGCTGCGCCCTCCGACCCCGGGATGCCGGGGATCGCATGGCCGCGCCTGCTGCTGGGGCTCTGGGGTATCGGTATCCTTGTCCGTGGGCTGGTCGAGCTTTGCCGCTCCGCCGCCCTTCACCGGCGGCTTGGATCTACCGTACCGGCAGGTGCCGCGGTCGAGGCCGAAGTGCAGTCGGTTGCTGCCGCACTGACGGTCGGCCAGCGCATTGACGTCCGGCACGACCGGGTGCGTTCGCCCTTCGTGTGCGGCCTCTGGCGGCCCGTCCTGGTGCTCGATGCGCGGCAGGCTACCGATGACCTCGTCCTGGCCCATGAGCTGGCTCACATTCGGCGGCGGGATTCCTGGCGGCGTGTCGGCGTGCGGATGGCCGGCGCCATGCTGTGGTTCAACCCGTTTTTCTTCCTGATGGAGCGCGAGCGGCGGTTGGCGGTGGAGATCGCCTGCGACCGTGCAGCGCTTTTTTCGTCCGATCACCGCAGGGCGCGTTCCTACGCCCGCACCCTGCTGGACGCTGCCTCACGCGGTTCGGGGCCGCAGGCGGCGCTTGGTTTTGGCGTGGAACCGAAAAAGGCACTTGAAATGCGTATTCGCTCCATACTGTCTCAAACCCCGAAATACCGCCCGGCAACCGGTCCGGTCTCGCTGGCCGTGATGGCCGCCGCCTGCCTGTCGATCGCTGGATACCAGGCCGCCGATGCCGCAGGTCTTGCAGTGGATGTCCAGTTCACCGCGCCGGTCGTGGAAGGTCGAACCTCGTCCGGTTTTGGTCCGGCTGCACCAGGACCAAATGGCCCGCGCAATCATGGCGGCCAGGATATCGCTGCACCGGCCGGCGCGCCGGTCTCAGCACCGGCTCCGGGGCGCGTGACCTATGCCGGCGCGGCCTATAACGGCCAGACAAGCTGGGGCAATGTCGTCGAAATCGATCACGGCGGCGGCTGGACGACCGTCTATGCCCACCTCCAGGACTATGCCGTGGCTCCGGGCGACGCAGTTCGCGCCGGCCAGACCATCGCGCGCGTCGGGGCAACCGGTGTCGCGACCGGGCCTCATGTCCATGTCGAGGTGCGCCGCGATGGCGAGCGTGTCGATCCGGCCGATCATATTCCGGGCCTGGCCCCGGCGACGCCATCGGACGGCTGACCCCGAATCGGCCACCGATAACGGAAACGCCGGGGCGGTTACCGCCCCGGCGTTTTACTGTCTGGCTGTGAGTGTCAGTCCTAGACCCACTCGACCTTGAGCACTTCATAGGATTTCAGCCCACCGGGCGCATTGACCTCGACGACATCGCCGATTTCCTTGTTGATCAGCGCGCGCGCGATCGGGGAGGACAGCGACACCTTGCCCGCTTTCACGTCGGACTCGTCCTCGCCCACAATCTTGTAGACAGCTTCCTCGTCGGTATCCTCGTCGACCACGGTCACGGTCGCGCCGAACTTGATGGTGTCACCATCCAGTTTCGACACATCGATAACCTGCGCCCGGGCGATCTTGTCTTCCAGCTCGGCAAGCCGGCCCTCGATCCAGCCCTGGCGCTCCTTGGCGGCATGGTATTCAGCGTTCTCCGACAGATCACCGTGCTCGCGGGCTTCCGCGATGGCCTGGATCACGGCCGGGCGCTCCTCGGTCTTCAATCTCTTGAATTCATCGTCGAGGGCTTTGAACCCCTCGGCGGTCATGGGGACTTTATTCATGGCGGTAATTTCTCAGAAGTTCAGACAGTCCGCAGTCCGGGCGGACTACGTAGAGTAGGATTGCAATGAACGCGGTTCAAGCGCTCCTGCATCAATCTTAAGCAAGGACTGCACGGCCGCGATAGCCGCTGATGCAGTCGTGTAGCACGGGATTTTCAACTCCAGTGCCGTGCGGCGGATGGAATAGGAGTCCTTGTGCGACTGCCGGCCCTCGGTCGTGTTCACGATGAGTTGCACTTCGCGGTTCTTGATCGCGTCAACGATATGCGGCCGGCCTTCGAAGACCTTGTTGACCCGCGTGACCGGGACGCCCGAGGCTTCCAGTGACGTCGCGGTACCGGATGTCGCCAGGATCTCGAAACCCATCGAGACCAGTGTCTTGGCCGCGCCGGTCATGAGAGGCTTGTCGGATTCTTTCAGCGAAATGAAGACCGCGCCGGTGCGGGGCAGCTTCACCCCGGCGGCCAGCTGCGACTTGGCGAAGGCGGACTCGAAGTCGGCATCAATGCCCATCACCTCCCCGGTGGACCGCATTTCCGGGCCCAGGACCGGATCGACGCCCGGGAAGCGCGCAAACGGCATCACCGCTTCCTTGACTGCGACATGCTTCGGCGCAGGCGGTTTGAGGCCGAATTCGGCAAGGCTCGCGCCCGCCATCACTTTCGCCGCGATTTTCGCGACCGGCGTGCCGATGGCCTTCGCCACGAAGGGCACGGTGCGCGAGGCGCGCGGATTGACTTCCAGCACGTAGATCTCGCCGTCCTTGATGGCGAACTGGACATTCATCAGGCCGCGTACGCCGATGGCGAGCGCCATGGACGCGGCCTGCGCCTTCAACTCGTCAATGGTTTCAGCAGAAAGCGAGTAGGGCGGCAGCGAGCAGGCAGAATCGCCCGAATGCACGCCGGCTTCCTCGATATGCTGCATCACGCCTGCGACCCAGACATCCTTGCCGTCGCAGATCGCGTCGACATCGACCTCTTGCGCATTGTCGAGATAGCGGTCGATCAGGAGCGGTGACTTGCCCGAAACGATGACGGCTTCGCGGATATAGCGGTCGAAGCTTTCCTTTTCCCGGACCACTTCCATGCCGCGCCCGCCCAGCACGTAGGAGGGGCGCAGGACCAGCGGGAAGCCGAGCGTCTCAACGGCGGTCTGCGCTTCGGCTTCGGAATGGGCGATGACGTTGGGAGGTTGTTTCAGACCCAGGTCATCAAGCAGCGCCTTGAAGCGCTCGCGGTCCTCGGCCAGATCGATGGCTTCGGGCAGCGTGCCGAGAATGGGTACGCCCGCGGCCTCGAGATCACCGGCCAGCTTCAGCGGTGTCTGACCGCCATACTGGACGACGACACCCAAAAGCTCGCCGTTCTGGCGCTCGGTCTCGATCAGCTCAAGCACGTCCTCGGTCGTCAGCGGCTCGAAATAGAGCCGGTCGGCGGTGTCATAGTCGGTCGAGACGGTTTCCGGGTTGCAATTGACCATGATCGACTCGATGCCGACCTCGGCGAACGCGAAGGCTGCATGGCAACAGCAATAATCGAACTCGATCCCCTGGCCGATCCGGTTCGGACCCCCGCCGAGGATGATCGCCTTCTTCCGGTCGGTGGGCTGAGATTCATCATCCGCCGGTTGATCGAACCCGCCTGTTTCATAGGTCGAGTACATGTAGGGCGTGACAGCTTCGAACTCGGCCGCGCAGGTATCGACCCGCTTGAAAACGGGGCGTACGCCAAGACCGCGCCGGGCAGTGCGGACGGCGTTCTCGTCCTGACCGGAGAGTTTTGCCAGCCGTGCGTCTGAAAACCCCTTGGCTTTCAGGTCGTGCATCTCGCGGGCCGTTATCGGCAGCCCGTTCTTGCGGATGTCTTCTTCCAGCGCGACCAGCTCCTCGATCTGACGAAGGAACCAGGGCTCGTAGGCGCATGCCATGTTGATTTCGTCGACGGTGAGGCCCTCGCGGAAGGCTTGCGCGACATAGCGCAACCGGTCCGGAGTCGGGCGAGACAGCGCGGCGGTAATCGCCTCGCGCCGGCCGCCTTCGTCCACGGCATCGGCCAGGCCCTCGATGACGACCTCGTCAAACCCGTCGAGATTGGTTTCCAGTGACCGCATCGCCTTCTGGACCGACTCCTGGAAGGTCCGCCCGATCGCCATGGCCTCGCCGACCGATTTCATCGACGTGGTCAGGATGTTTGACGCGCCGGGATATTTTTCAAAAGCGAAGCGCGGGATCTTGGTGACGACATAATCAATCGTCGGTTCAAAACTCGCCGGGGTCGCGCCGCCGGTGATGTCGTTGGCGATCTCGTCGAGTGTGTAGCCGACGGCGAGCTTCGCCGCGACGCGCGCGATGGGAAAGCCCGTGGCTTTCGAGGCCAGCGCCGAGGAGCGCGACACGCGCGGATTCATCTCGATGACGACCATGCGCCCGGTCTTGGGATCGACGGCGAACTGCACGTTCGATCCGCCTGTCTCCACCCCGATCTCGCGCAGTACCGCGATCGAGGCGGACCGCATGCGCTGGTATTCCTTGTCGGTCAACGTCAGGGCCGGAGCGACGGTGACGCTGTCGCCGGTATGCACGCCCATCGGGTCGATATTTTCGATCGAGCAGATGATGATGCAGTTGTCCGCGCGGTCGCGGACCACTTCCATCTCGTACTCTTTCCACCCGAGTACGGACTCCTCGACGAGGATTTCATTGACGGGGGAGGCGGCGATGCCCGCTTCGCAGATTTCGCGGAATTCCTCGATATTGTAGGCGATACCGCCGCCCGTGCCGCCCATCGTGAAGGAGGGCCGGATGATGGTCGGCAGGCCGATCTCGTCGATTAGCGCCTCGGCTTCGGCCAGGCTGTGGGCCACGCCCGAGCGCGGGCTTTCCAGGCCAATGGAATCCATCGCCTTGCGGAAGCGCTCGCGGTTCTCCGCCTTGTCGATCACGTCGGCCCGCGCGCCGATCATTTCCACGCCGAAAAGGTCGAGCACGCCGGAACGGTCGAGATCCAATGCGCAATTGAGCGCCGTCTGCCCGCCCATGGTCGGCAGAAGGGCGTCCGGGCGCTCCTTCTCGATCACCTTGGCAACCATGTCCGGCGTGATCGGCTCGACATAGGTCGCGTCGGCCAGCCCCGGATCGGTCATGATCGTCGCCGGGTTCGAATTGACGAGGATGACCCGGTAGCCCTCCTCTTTCAGCGCCTTGACCGCCTGTACCCCCGAATAGTCGAATTCGCAGGCCTGCCCGATGACGATGGGGCCGGCCCCGATGATCAGGATGGAGTTGATGTCGGTCCGTTTGGGCATGGAGATTCCGGTCCCGTTAGCGCTCGCAGACACACGTCCGGCGGGGCCGCCGGTCGGGTGTCGTCTTCGGTTGTTGTGCTAGGCGACGTTCCTAGACCGGATTCGCCGCGATGGCGAGCGTCTTAGCTGCCCTCAAGCTGGAACCCCCGCCACAGCACCGGCTGGATTTCGGCGCTGAGGCCGGTGACGCGTTCGGCGACCAGCCAGAAGGCCCGCTCACGAAGGAACGGAATGACTGGTCGGGCTTCCAGGATCACCCGTTCCGCCGCCCGGTAGGCCTGGGTGCGCAAGTCAGCATCGACGGTCGCGCGGGCCTCTCCAATTAGCCGCGCGAACTCATCGTCGGCCTCGCCCGGCTGGCCAAACCAGAACGTGTTGTCGGCAAAGCCGCCCGGCGTGAAGGGTTCGATCATGAAGTCGGGATCGGATTTGAGCCCGCGGTCAAAATGGGCGAGCGCAACGTCATAGTCCCCGCCATCAATGGCCGGATAGAGATCGGCGGGCGGTGTGGCGAAAATCTCCACATCGATGCCAATCTGGCTCCAGTCGTCGGCAATGGCGATGGCGAGGCGTTCCCGCTCCCCCGGCAGGCAGCGCAGCTGGATACGCGGAGCATTCGCTCCGGTCAGGCCCGCATTGACCAGGAGCTGGCGGGCGGCCAGCCGGTTATCGCGGACCGAGCCGTCCTCGTAAAACAGACCCGGAATGATGTGGCGCGTGGGTGTGGCCGTGCCAGCCAGAAGGCTCTCGGCCAGAAAATTCCGGTCGATGGCGAGGTCCAGTGCACGGCGGAAATCCGCATTGCCGGTCAACGCCCGGCCCATATTGACCTTGAGATAGGTGAGTTTCGGGGCTTCGTACGGGAGGACCTGATAGGGCAGGCGTTCCGTCAGCATGGCGATCTGGGTCGCCAGCGGCGCTTCGGCGATGTCGTAGTCCCCGGCACGGAAGAGCCGCGCGCGCGTCGCCGCATCCTCCACCGCCTCGATATGGACGGTTTCGATCCGCGCCGGGTTCCAGGCGCGCGGATTGCGGGCGAGGCGCAGCGACAGCGGACCAGTCTCGGTCAATGTGAAGGGGCCGCAGCCGACGAAATGCTCTGGGTCCACCCACGCCCCGCCATGCGCCTCGATGACATGTCGTGGAAAGGGATAGAATTCGCGCATCAGAAGCGGAAAGTAGCCGAGCGGCGCGGTCAGTTGGAATTCGACCCTGCGGTCGTCAATGGCCCGCACGCCCATTGTCTCGGGACCGGCTTCGCCGCGCAGGATTTCCGGGGCATTTCTGACCGCATAGAAGTCGCCAATGGCCGCAAAGGTCGACGCCGGATCGACGATCCGGCGCGCCGACCACACGACGTCTTCGGCCGTGAGCGGCGTTTCGTCCGACCAGAGCAAGCCCTCGCGCAGGCGGAAGGTCCATGTCCTTGCGTCCGGGCTCGCTTCCCAGCTTTCCGCGAGGCCCGGCGCGAGCCCGCCATCGCGGCCATAATCGGTGAGGGGCCCATGGATCTGCTTGTAGACAAGGGCCGAGGCCGCGAGCTGACCAATGGCTGGGTCAAGTGAATCCGGCAGGCCGGCAATCGCCACGCGCAGGATCGGTTCGCTGTCGTCGCGCCGCTGGGGCGAGCAGGCCGTCAGACCGGCGAGCGAGAGGCCGCCGAGCAGAAGTGCGCGGCGGTCGATCCGGAGCGCGCCGGCGTTCAGACCTTCACCTCGCGTTCGGGATCAGGCTCGCGCTTGGACGGTTCAACGAAGTAGAGCCCGCCCGTGTCCCAGCGCTCCACCGGGCCATAGGCACTCATCGCGCCCAGCGCGGTGTAGTGGGTGATGATCGCCTTGCGCACGGCATTGGGCTTTTTCGCGACCGTGCCGCGGTGAAGAAGCCGGGCATGCCAGATCAGCACGTCGCCCTTTTCCGCAGTGAACTCGACCTTTTCAAGATCATTGGCGTCGATCATTTCCTCGAAGAACGGTGTCAGCACGCGTTCGGAATGGATCGGCCAGGCGCGGGTCTGGCGAACTTCCTCGGGCACGAAATTGAGGATTTTGCTTTTCTTGATGTGCGGCCATTTGTGCGAGCCGGGCACGAACTGGAACGGTCCGGTTTCCGGTCCGATCGTGTCGAGCGCGAACCAGCACGCGACATAGCGCCCGCGCACTTCGTCGGGATTCAGGTAATCGTCCTGATGCCAGTCGCGCTGCGTGGTGCGCCAGCCGGTGAGGTTGAGGTTCATCACCATCGGCTCGCCGATCAGGGCTTCCAGCGTTTCGGCCAGCGGTCCGTAGAGGCAGAGGTCGCGGATTTCCTTGACCTCCATATAGGGTGTCTCGTCGTCCCAGCCGCCGGGGGCCTGGAGCCGTTCGCGCACCTTGCAATAGCGGTCGATGACGTCGTGCGGGATGAAATCGCGCAGGATCAGATAGCCGTTCTCGCGCCAGTGCCGCTGGGCATCGGACAGCGCCGTCTCGTTGACATCGCGGCGGTCGAGCGGGGGCAGCATGTTGTCGCTGGGGGCGTCCTCGGCGATGTCGGTCCAGCTGATCGACGCCTTAAACGGGTTCTGCGCGAAGAGGAAGAGTTCCTCGTCCTGATGTGTGCCGCCAGCCAGCCGCGTCCGCATCGCACCGAAGCCAGCTGCTTTCGCGGCGGTCTCGAGGCTTTCCGGGGTGAAGAACCAGCGCCGGACATTCGCGCCGAGCTTGTCCCAGGCCGCGCCCTGGTCCTTGCGCTCCTGGGCATCAAAATTTGGTGTTGTGATCGCCAGGAGGCCACCGGGTTTCAGACGGCCACGGCAGGCCTTGAGGAAGGCTACCGGGTCATCGGCAAAGCTGATCACGTCAAATGCGGTCACCGCCTCGAAGGCGTTCTCCTCGACGACCGAGTTTTCGATCGTGGCCGGTTCAATATCGACCTTCAGGTATTTGCGGCCCCAGTCGGCGAGATCGCCCCACTTGTCGACGCCGCGAATCCCCCAGCCATGAGCGCGGCAGTGCATGAGGAAATAGCCCGCACCGCAGCCGACATCGAGAATGCTGCGTCCCCACGGGCCGTCCTTGACGATCCAGGGCGACAGATCGCGGGCCGCTTCCATGACCCGCTCGTACTTGAAGCTGAGACTGGACAGGTCGAGTGACTTCCAGTCGTCCATGTAATGTTCGCGGTCGAGATCGGTGAAATCGAAGGCGACGCCCGGTTGACGTTCCGCAAGGCCGCAGGCGGCACACCGCTCGACCGAAACGGTCTGGTTGATCGGGACACTGAAAGGTTCGAAGAAGACCTCGAACGTGCCGCCGCAGGCAGGGCAGATCCGGGCGTCCGCGCTCATGCAGCCTGCCGGGTCTTCAGTGAGTCCACGAAGCGTTCAAAGACGTTGAAACTGTCCTGCGGGCCCGGGCTGGCCTCGGGGTGGTGCTGGACAGCAGTCACCGGCCGGTCCTTCAGCCGGAAGCCGCAATTGGTTCCGTCAAACAGCGAAACATGGGTCTCCACCGCGTCGGCTGGCAGGGTGTCCGCATCGACTGCAAACCCGTGGTTCATCGACACGATCTCGACCTGGCCGGTCTCGTGGTTCTTCACCGGGTGGTTCGCTCCGTGATGGCCCTGGGCCATTTTCAGCGTCTTCGCGCCCAGCGCCAGCGCCAGCATCTGGTGGCCGAGGCAGATGCCGAGCATCGGTACGCCCGCCTCGATAAGGCCGCGCAATGTCGCCAGCGCATAGCCACCGGTCGCGGCCGGGTCGCCCGGACCGTTCGAGACCACGACACCGTCGGGCTTCATGGCAAGAATATCGTCCGCGCTGGCCTTGCCCGGTGCGACGCTGACCCGCGCGCCCGCCGCGGCAAGGCGGCGCAGGATGTTGGCCTTCACGCCATAGTCCAGCACCACGACGCGCGGCCCGTCCGACGGGCCCTTGTCGAAGCCGTTCGGCCAGTCCCAGGCGCTTTCGGCCCAATCGCTATTGCCGGTCTGGGCAACCGCCGCGGCCAGTTCGCGGCCTTCCATGGCCGGTGCTTCGGCGGCGAGCTTGCGCAGGGCATCGAGATCGAATTCACCATCAGGCGCGTGTGCGGTGACGGCCATCGGCATGCCCTGTTCGCGAATGCGGCGGGTCAGGGCGCGCGTGTCGATACCGGTGACGGCGATGATCCCGCGTCCGGCAAGCCAGCTGTCGAAACTCTCTTCCGCGCGCCAGTTGGCCGGCGCGGTGATGACGGCGCGCGAAACCATGCCGACGGCGGCCTTGCGGGCCGGTTCGCTGGCTGATTCCTCGTCCTGGATATTCGCGCCGACATTGCCCACATGAGGGAAGGTGAAGCAGACGATCTGACCGGCATAGGACGGGTCCGCCAGGATTTCCTGGTGCCCGGTCATCGCCGTGTTGAAACAGAGCTCTCCAACCGCTTCGCCAGCGGCACCGGCTCCGGTTCCGAAAAATGTGCTGCCATCGGCCAGGACGATCACCCCGGTCGGCTTGGCGGTGGGGGCTTGCTTTTCAGGCGATACCGTCATATCTGCGCGCTCCTTGGAATTCGGGGCGGATCGGCTTATATCAGGCCTGCTCGAATTCGCCGGGACGTTATGCAACGCCGTGGTTAGCGTCAAGAAACGGGACGCGTTGAGAAATCACACAAAATCAATGGCTTGAGCGCTGGCAGATGCGCTTGCCGGAAAATGGTTGAAACTGCAATGTCAATTCGGGAACGAATCCTCGCCGACACGAAGGCCGCGATGAAGAGCAAGGATGCTCTGCGCGTGTCGACCCTGCGGCTGATCTCTGCGGCCATCAAGGACCGCGATATTGCCGCGCGCGCGGAAGACCGCTGCACGGGCTGCGAGGAAAGCGAAATCATGGCCATCCTGCAAAAGCTGGCCAAGCAACGCGACGAAAGCGCGGATACCTACGAGTCCGCCGGCCGTCTCGATCTCGCCGAGCGCGAGCGCGAGGAAGCCGAAATCGTGCGCGAATACCTCCCCCAGCCGATGGAAGAGGCCGAAATCGAACGCGCCGCGAAATCGGTGGTCGAGGAACTCAACGCCTCCGGCCTGAAGGATATGGGCAAGTGCATGGGGACGCTTAAGGAGCGCTACACGGGCCGCATGGACTTCTCCAAGGCCGGCGCGAAAGTGAAAACACTCCTCTCCGACGTGGCCTGACGCATGGCGCAGGCGCGCGCCAGCGATTAGGCTGGCGCGTCAGGCCTGCGGCGGAAGCGTTTGCGACATGCGATTGAGCGATGACTTCAAGGACGAGATACGCGCCCGGATCCGGTTGTCCGACCTGATCGGGCGCAAGGTCGCCCTGAAGCGTCAGGGCCGCGAGTTCGCCGGCCTGTCGCCCTTCAAGAAAGAGAAGACGCCGTCCTTCTTCGTCAATGACGAGAAGAAATTCTACCATTGCTTTGCCTCCGGCGAGCATGGGGATGCCTTCGACTGGCTGATGAAGATCGAAGGCCTGTCCTTCATGGAGGCCGCCGAACGCCTGGCCGGTGAGGCGGGGCTTGCGCTGCCGAAAGGCGACCCGGACGCGGCGCGGAAAGCCGAGCGCGGCAAGTCCCTGATCGAGTGGATGGAGGCCGCCCAGGCCTTTTTCGAGCAATCCCTGCGCGCCCGCAGCGGGACGGATGCCCGGCGCTATCTCGAGAGCCGTGGTCTGTCGCCGGATGACTGGCGGCGGTTCGGCATCGGCTATGCGCCTGACAGCCGGGCCGCGTTGAAGGATGAACTCATCGCCTCAGGGGCCAGTCCGGGCGACCTCATTGAAACGGGGCTTCTGATAGCGCCGGACGATGGCGGTGCGCCCTATGACCGGTTCCGGGGCCGCATCATGTTCCCGATCCGCGACCCGCGCGGGCGGCTTGTCGCCTTCGGCGGGCGGGCGATGAACAAGAATGCCCGGGCGAAGTATCTCAACTCCCCCGAGACGCCGATCTTCCATAAGGGCTCGACGCTCTACCGCTATCCGGAAGCACGAAAGGCTGCCGCCGATCCGACCTCCGGCGCGCGCGGCCTGATCGTGGCGGAAGGCTATCTCGACGCCATTGCCTTTGCCCGGGCCGGGCTGGATCACGCCGTCGCACCACTGGGCACGGCGCTGACCGAGGACCAGCTGACACTGCTCTGGCGGGCCGGGGCCGAACCGGTCCTGTGCTTTGACGGCGACAGCGCCGGACGCCGTGCCGCAGGTACGGCCGCCGACCGCGCCTTGCCGATGCTGGAACCCGGCCGGTCGCTACGCTTCATCTTCCTGCCTGAAGGCAAGGACCCGGACGATCTGTTGCGTGAGGAGGGGGCGGGCGCACTGCGCAAGGCCGCGTCCGACACGCGGCCGCTTTCACAGCTGCTCTGGGACCGTGAGGCCGAACTTGAACCCCTGGACGATCCCGACCGGCGCGCCGGCTTCCGGCGGCGGTTGCGCGCGCTTCTGTCACGCATTGCCAATCCGGATGTTCGCGAGGAATACAAGCGCGATTTCGATGCCCGGCTGGAGGCCATGTTCGGTGGTGCACGCCGGTCAGGCGGCTGGAAAAAGCGCGATGCGGTCCCCGGTCCGACCGGTGAACTGAAACGGGCCGCCAGTGGCGGTACGGCCCCGGCACCCGCGCGGCTTCTGCTGCTTGCGGCCATCGAGTATCCCGAGATCGCCGAAGATCACGCCGAGACGCTGGCCTCGATGGGTTTCGGCGCGCTTGACTCGCTACGTGACGCCGTTCTAGACGCCTGCTCTTCTGGCGAAGTTGCAGATGAGGGTGGCTTGCGCGCCGCGCTCATGAATCGGGGGCATACGGAAGTTTTGCGGCGTCTGGGGAGCGATCTCGGCCCCATGCGCGCGGCATTGGGAGGCGTGGAAGCCTCCCGCGCGCTGCGCGACAGGGCTTGGACGCGGCTGGCGGACACCTATATGGAACGGTCGGGTTTGCGGGCGAAGCGCAGCGAATTGCGCACGCGGCTGCAAGAGGAAATTGGTCGGGGTGATTCAGACGGTTTGCGGCGGCTGGTCGAAGCGCAGAGGCGGACCGGAGCGCGCGGCGGCGAAACCTGAACATCAGCCTGGCAGAAGCGGAATTGGAAGGCGTGCTTGAAACGCGCGCCGATCGGGATTTTGAACGAATGACCAAAACGACGACGGCAGCGGGAACGGGCGGCGACGAGACTCCGCAGGACGGACCGATCCTCGACCTGACTGACAAGGACGTCAAAACGATGATCAAGGCCGCGAAAAAGCGCGGCTACATCACCCATGACGAGATCATCAAGGTCCTGCCCGAGGACGAGTACACGTCCGAACAGATCGAGGACGTGCTCGCCAAGCTGTCGGAAATGGGCGTCAATGTCATCGAGGCCGAAGATGCCGACGATGACGATGATAGTGGCGAAAAGGCCAAGGCCTCCAGCGACTCCGATGACGACGATGATTCCGATGACGATGAGGACGACGGCAAGTCCAAGGCCGTAACCGGCAAGGCCGGTACTGCTGTTGCCGGCCAGAACACGCCGGCCTCTGCGGACCGCACCGACGACCCGGTCCGCATGTATCTGCGTGAAATGGGCACGGTCGAACTGCTCTCGCGCGAGGGCGAGATCGCCATCGCCAAGCGTATCGAGGCTGGCCGCAACGCGATGATCCGCGGCCTCTGCGAAAGCCCGCTCACCTTCGAGGCCATCATGGTCTGGCGCGAGGAGCTGGCCGAGGGCAAGGTCCTCCTGCGCGACATTATCGACCTCGACGCGACCTATGGCGGCAAGAACCCGCAGCCTGACTATTCCGAAGGCGGACGCCCCGACCAGCAGCCCGGCGGCGGCAAGCCCGGCGCGAAAGCCCCGTCCAAGGACGAGGAAGACGACGAAGACGGCGACGGCGAGGACACCGAGAAGGAAGACGGCGAGAGCGAGGACGAGGACGAGGACGACGACGAGGGCGTCAATCTCTCCATCTCCGCGATGGAAGCCGAGCTGCGCGAAGAGGTCATGCAGACGCTCGACGCGATCGCCAACGATTTCAATACGTTCCGTAAGCTCCAGGACAAGCTGGTCAATGCCCGCATCGCCGGCAAGGACCTGTCCAACAAGGACCGTGAAAATTACGAGGGCCTGCAAACGGCCATCGTCACCGAACTGAACAGCCTGCACCTGAACAACGCACGGATCGAGGCGCTGGTCGAGCAGCTCTACGCCATCAACAAGGAATTGATGGCGCTCGAGGGCAAGCTGTTGCGCATGGCTGACGCGCACGGCGTGCCGCGCACCGAATTCATGCAGGCCTATTTCGGCAACGAGATGGACCCGGACTGGTTTGCCGGCCTGAAAGGCAAGTCCAAGGCCTGGGACCGCTTTGTCGACCGTGAGCAGGCCGAGGCCGACGTCATCCGCAGCCATATCGGCGACCTGGCGCAACGTTCCGGCGTGCCGATTGACGATTTCCGCCGCATTGTGCGTACCGTACAGAAGGGCGAGCGCGAGGCGCGCATTGCCAAGAAGGAAATGGTCGAGGCCAACCTCCGCCTCGTTATCTCCATCGCCAAGAAATACACCAATCGCGGCCTGCAATTCCTCGACCTGATCCAGGAAGGCAATATCGGCCTGATGAAGGCGGTCGATAAGTTCGAATACCGCCGTGGCTACAAATTCTCGACCTATGCGACGTGGTGGATCCGCCAGGCCATTACCCGTTCCATCGCCGACCAGGCCCGGACAATCCGCATCCCGGTCCACATGATCGAGACGATCAACAAGATCGTGCGCACTTCGCGCCAGGTCCTCCACGAGATCGGCCGCGAGCCGACGCCGGAGGAGCTCGCCGAAAAGCTCGCCATGCCGCTCGAGAAAGTGCGCAAAGTGATGAAGATCGCCAAGGAGCCGATCAGCCTCGAAACGCCCATTGGCGACGAGGAAGACAGCCATCTCGGTGATTTCATCGAGGACAAGAATGCCGTCCTGCCGATCGACGCGGCGATCCACGCCAATTTGCGGGAGACGACCACGCGCGTGCTCGCCTCGCTCACACCGCGTGAGGAACGCGTGCTGCGCATGCGCTTCGGTATCGGCATGAATACCGATCACACGCTTGAAGAGGTCGGCCAGCAATTCTCGGTGACCCGTGAACGGATCCGCCAGATCGAGGCGAAAGCCCTCAGGAAGCTCAAACACCCGAGCCGGAGCCGCAAGCTGCGGAGCTTCCTGGACAACTAGGGCATCCGCTTGGTCGGACCCATGTCGCAGTGGCTTGGGAGGCGCGGGGCTGAACAGAAGCTCGGGGCTGAACCAGCGTGCCGGACGGCTCTGCATTGCCAGGCTGGCGACGCATCTTGTTGAATTTACCAGTCTTGTTTCTATGCCGGTTTTGAGTCTAGATCGGCTCAGGGACCGTTCAGCAAGCCGGAGTATATACTCATGATCGGTCTGGTTCCTGCCCTCGTCCTGACGTTGACCCAGGGCGTTGACGGTGCCGCCTATTATCGCTCCCAGCAGAGTGTCGAGAGTCTGATCGAGGCTGGCGAATTACACGAGGCATATACCCGCCTTCACGCGCTCAACGCCGCATATGGTCTGAACCCGGACCAATGGGAGCAGCAGGCAAGACTGGCGACAGCTTTGGAACAATGGCCCGACGCGATAGCGGCCTATGACCGGGCATTGTCTTTGGGCGTTCGCAATCCGGCCCGTACACACTATCGAATGGCGGAAGCCTATTTGCGTAGTGGCAATGACGAGGCCGCAATCGCCTCGCTTCGCCTCGCTGTGGATGCGGGTCTTGCGGCCCGTTTCGCAATCTTCAATGACGATGCGTTTGCGAGCCTGAGGGACGACCCGGAATTCCGGGCCATCGCCGGTCTGGCCAGCGGTCCCATTGAGGATAGGCTGCAGAGGTGGTCAAACGACCTCGATTTCCTGGTTTCCGAAGCCAGGAGATTGCACGCTTCGCCTGACCGGCCAGCCGACACGCCCAATTTTCTGGACGCAGTCCAGTTGCTTGAAGGACGCATAGCCGACCTGTCCGACGACGAAGTATTCATGGAAATCCAACGCCTGCTGGTCATGCTCGGGGACGGACATACTTATGCCACCGGGCAGGTTGGAGAGCATGCGGTCAATCCGATTTCACCGGAATCGCGCGCATTGCCCCTGGTTTTCCGGACGTTTTCCGATGACATTTACGTAACTGCAGCAACAGGTGACGGGACGGATCTGATCGGCGGCCGTGTCACGGCATTTGGCGGCATTCCGATAGAAGAGTTTATCGAACGCGCCCGTACCTATATCCACCGCGACAACGCCGAAAGCTGGAAGTTTCTCGGTGCCCATTTCGGTTTCCGTTTCCTGAGTCTTCATCAGGCCATCGGCAGTGCAGAACAGGGAGTGGTGCGCGTCGCTGTTGAACTGCCCACCGGCGAAACCCGGGAGCGCACTCTTCAGGCGGGGCCGTTTTACGATTTTGAACGCAAGCTACGTCCGATGCCCGGCCAGACGGAAGTCCCGCATTTCCTGCAAACGGTTGACCGTCTCTATGGCGGGGAGGTCCTGTTGGAACGCGGAATCTACTATGCGCAGATCAACAATATGAGAAATGATGCCACAGAATCGTTCTCTGAATTCACGGTCCGCTCGGTCGACGAGGCGCTGGCATCAGGAACGGGCGAATTGGTGATCGATCTTCGCCTGAACAACGGCGGCAATAACCATCTTTGCCGGTCGCTCGTCCGCCAACTTGTTCGTTTTGAACTTGCCGAGCCGGGCAATCGTGTCTGGGTGATCACGCGTCATGAGACGTTTTCAGCAGCCCAGAATTGCGTCAACCGGATCGAAGCGATGACCAACGCCGTATTTGTCGGGGAACCGTCTTCATCCAGTCCCAATTTCACGGGAGAAGAAGCAGAGGTCATGCTGCCATACAGCGGCTTGATCCTTTCAATATCAAACCGCTATTGGCAGGATGCCGGTCCAACAGACGACCGGCCCTGGATTGCGCCCGACCTTCCTGTGGTCATGACATTTGACGCTTACGCCAATGGTCGAGATCCGGCACTTGAAGCCATATCCGAAATTGTCCTGCACGGTGGCAGGCCTACCCGATTCGATCGGCGGGCCGGCGACACGGATTTGGCGGTTTCAATTCGGTAGCCGAATTTGGTAGAGCCGCCGACTGTAAGGAGACTCCATGACAGATCTCACCATCCGCGCCGCGCGTCCGAAGGACGCTGCCGCCATCGCCCGCTTGTCGCGTGAGCTGAACGAGGTTGTTGGCGATTCCACCGAGCACTGCACACCGGAAAATATCCGCGCCACGCTCTTCTTTCACGACACGAGTTTTCACGTTCTCGTGGCGGAAAAGGGTGGCGAAGCCATCGGCTATGCCGTCTGGCACGCCTTCTATGACAGCGGTCATGGCGGGGCCGGGGCCTGGCTCGCGGAAGTCTGCGTTGGCAAGGCCGGGCGCGGCGAGGGGGCGGGCCGTGCCCTGTTCGAGGGCGTTGTGGAAGATGTTCGTGAGAGCCCGGCGACCTTCATGATGTGGACCAGCTCGGAAACCGATGCCGCCGAGGGCCTTTATGAAAGCTCGGGTGGCTCGGCCAAACCCGTTCGCCGCTGGGAATTGAATGGGCTCTAGTTCCCATGCCCCAGACCACGCTCACTGTCGAAACCAACGGTCCGGGCCTCTACGATTTCACGCGGGAGGCGGACGCCTTCGTGAGGCAGTTTGGTGATGGCGACGGCCTGCTGACCTGTTTTGTCCGCCACACATCCTGCTCGCTGGTGATCCAGGAGAATGCCGACCCGGATGTACGCCGGGACCTCGACGAATTCTTCCGCCGGCTTGTGCCGCCGGGCGACGATCCGGCGATGGGGTGGCTGCGCCATACCGCTGAAGGTCCGGACGACATGCCGGCCCATATCAAGGCGGCGCTGACGGCCACGAGCCTCTCCATTCCCGTGGCGAACGGCCGGTTGGCACTGGGAACCTGGCAGGGTCTCTATCTCTTCGAGCACCGCGAGCGGAGGCACCGGCGCGAGATCGTGCTCCACCTGTCGGCCTAGCAAACGCCGCACAAGAAAAAACCGGGAGACTTTGGCGCCCCCCGGTTCTCTGGCCCTGTTCAGGGCAGTAGCGTCAGCATTGGGTCAGGCGGTCGATCGCATCATCGGCCAGGCGCTCGCGCGTTGACCGGCGGTCGCGATTACGCTCGTCAGCCCGCGTGCCGAACACCGCGCCGATGAGGGCGTTGGTCGCTTCACGGCGCACAACGCTTCCGATTGTTGGGCAGTCGGGATTCTCTGACGTGTCTTCGACGAACCGGTTATCAATCTCTTCCGGCTCGATCCCGGCGTGGCGGTTTTCGAGTCCGGTATAGGTGATCGTCCGGCCATCCGACTGACTGCTTTCCGTCGCGCGGACACTTTGAACGGCTGGCAGGATCAGACCGCGTGCGGGGCGTCCGTCATTGTTGATGTCGCCTGCGCCGACGCTCACGCCACCACGGCGCGGCTGATCGTGATTGCTGGAGACGACTACGTTTTCCAGTCGGTAGCCGGTTTCACGTGAGGCCGTTCGGTCCTCTTGTCGGGCACGGGTATTCTGTACCGCAGGCAGAAGCAGGCCGGCACGCTCGTCATCGTTTCCGGCACGGTCACGGCTGGTACGGGCCGGCGTGCTAGTCCGGGCCGGCGGGGTGGCACCATTGCCACGGGTGGAGGCGCGATCGCGCGCGCGGTTGGGCTGCTGGGCGGCAACCGCGTCCGCACCGCCGACGGTCTGGATCGTGTCCTGGATGTCGGCATCGCCGTGATAAAATATGGCTATCGTCATCGGAATGGCACGAAGACCGGCATACTCGCCGGAAATGTTCGGGCTGTCATAACTGCACCAGCCGACAGCATTGAGGGTGACGCTGGTCTCGAACACATCGTCGACGCGCAGGAAATCGGCTTCGCTGCCCGCACCCTGCTCAACGAAATGCTCCAGTCGGCTCTCGACATATTCGACCGGGTTGAATGCACCGAGCGTCAGGCCGCCATTCCAGCTTTCCGGCAGGTCCATAACCGCGTTGATGGCAAAGTTTTCCAGCGCGTGCGTCCCGCTGAAGGCCTCGACAGGCGACAGCCCCCACGGGCCGATTGGCAGGATGTCGGCCCCGTTCTGGGATGCGGCGACATTCGCATTGCCGAACATGATTTGGGCACGTTCTGCGGCGGTCTGGCCCGTATTGAAGGTCTTGCACCAGAGCTGCCCGGTCACCGCGATGACCGGGTCATCCGATACCATGCGCAGGTCGCGGTGGGCGGGATCCGTCGAGGCCGACATATTGCGCACCGAAATGTTTACCGTGGGAATGTTCGACGTCACGATGATGTCGTGAACGGCAAAAGACAGATCGGTGGTGTCGGCCGCGGCCGGGCTGGCGGCGAGCGCCAGGGCGGCGCTCGCGAGAAGGGCGGATTTCATGGATAGTCTCCTATAGTCGGGTCGGCTGCGGGTTGTCCGTCGCACCGCTCCCGGGGGGTGGGGGTATGGGATCAGTTGGGCGTGGTACGGCGGCGGGCCCGTTGCGGTTGGTTGACACCCGGTGCGGTGACGAGATCGGCCTGGCCGTCACTGGTCGTGTTGGCGGACTCGCCCTCGATATCGTCGATCTCAATGAAAACCGGCGTGAGCGATTGGCGCGTGTCGGCTGCGCGTACGGCCTGTACGGCGGGCAGGAGCAGTCCGGCCCGGTTGCCGCCATCGGTGGCGCGGACGTCGATCTCATCAGGCTCCAAGCCGGAATTGGCGGCCGTGTTGCGCGCATCGACCTCGTCGGGTTCTACTCCGGCCTGGGCCGACGCAACCCGTTCATAGTTGAGCGAAGGCGTCTCGGTCGATTGGCTGAACGCGGGGGCGGACAGGACCAGCGCGGCGGCACTGGCGGCGAAAGCAAGCGAGGTGTTGGTTGCCATGTTGGTTCTCCACGATGATGGACCGCGCTGTCCCTCAAAGTGGCGCGGCGATGACGGGCCGCCTTCTGACGGCAGAAGGTGAATGCGCATAGGTGCAGTGACGTCCGCCATCGCGCGTCAGGAGTTGCACGCGGGTTGCATTTGGTTGCACGCTTTATCAACGCGTGCGATCATCGCGTCATGGCGCAGGTTACCTTTGCCGAAAAACTCAAACTGGTTTTGAAGGCCCTGACGATGAGCCGGACGGGGCTCGCCGCCGCGCTGAATGTCGACAAGTCGCTGGTGGGCCGTTGGGCGTCGGGGTCGGTCATGCCGTCCGAGCACAATCTCGCCAACCTGACGCGCTTCGTCGCCACCCGCATCGACGGATTCACCATGCTTGACTGGGACAGGAAAGATGCCGCTTTCGCTCGATTGCTCGGCGTCCCCGAAGCGGTTTCTGAAGCTGGTGGCACCTGGTTCCCCCCACACATTCTCGAGGAGGCCCGCCGCCGCACGCAGCGGCGTGGCAAGGCATATGAGGGCTTGTGGTGTTCAACCCGCGCGTCGAGCGATCTTCCAGGGCGCTACCTCCACGATGTCACCATGGTCCGGTGCGGCGAGGACGGATTTCTCGAATTCCGCTCCGGTATTGAGGGCGTTCGCTATGAGGGAAGGGCGCTGCTCCTCCAGCACCAGCTCTTTTCCATGGCCTGTGATACCGAGCACGGCGCTGTCATGTTCGGCATTTTCAATGGTGTGGCGCGTAACCGCGCGGATGTCCTTGACGGTTTGTCGATTGGAACCTTGCAGGATGCCGGAGGTTCGCCCGCCTGTTCGGCCATGATTCTGGACAGGATTGGCGATATCACCGGTGACCTCGACGAGGATGTCCAGCGGTTCGAAACCGCGGTCGCGGCCCAGGCTCCATTGGCTCCCGAAGGGTCGGTACCCGACACGGTGCGCGAACACCTGTCGCGCGCGGTTGCCTCGGAGTCACCCGGATTGATGCGGATGTTGTTCGCTCACTCCATGGCGCGTGGTCCGCTGCTGGAACCGGGCGAAGCGGGCTGACGACCGCGCCGCGGACTAGGCATTTGCGTCGCCGTGCCTAGTGTGGAGCCAAATCCCGTTTCTGATTCTCCGGAAGCGACCGCTCGCCCATCGGCATCAGGAGGCCTGCCATGACCGCGCCCGTCGGCTCGAAAGCCAACCCGTCGAAGTTTGACTGCTATCCCGATCTGGCAGAGGACGAGCCTTATTTCGTCATTCGCGCCGATGACCCGCTCTCCAATGCGCTTGTCGAGCTGCACGCCTATATCGGTGCAGGGCAATCGGGCGCGGCGCACAACAAGCTTGCCGAGATCATGGCCCTGACCGCCGACCGGCCGCCGCGTCCGTCGGGTAGCCCCAAATACCGGGAAACCTTTGCCATTTCCTCGTCGATGGAGCAGTGGCGGGATAGCCGTTCAGCTAGGTGAACCCGACCTAAACACGCTGTCCAAAACACGTTCAGGCAGACTTTGTCATAACTCCTGCAACGACGGCGAAGAGCGCCGCCGGGAGCAAAGGCGAAGGAGTTTGCCATGAAACTGTTTTCGAAGCTGACCGCCGCAGCTGCTCTGGCCGCTGTCGGCATGACCGCACTTCCCGCAATGGCTGAAGCCCAGTACGGGCAACGCGGCGGTGCCTACGGGTATGACCGTGAACGGAACTACGACAATCGCCGTGGCGGCTGGAATGGCCCGGAAGGCTACTTCACCGTCCGGCGAGACCTGTGTCCCGACCTGATTGAGGACCGCCGCGACCGCCGCTTCAACCGCGGCCGCGCCGATCGCCGCGAAGACCGCCGCGACCGTCAGGTCCTGAACTGCCCGGCCCGGGCTTGGGACTACGTTCCCAGCCGGCGCGAAGCCCGCATGGGCCGCCATGGCGACCGTCTGCGCCCGACCCGGGCCTATCTCGATCGCCGCACCGGCACCTATCTGGCCGAAACCCGCTGGGGGGCGGTTCCCGTCCAGATCATCGGCGGCCGCCACTATCGCCCCTATCGGGGGCACCGCAATGGCGTCAGCTTCAGCATCCGGCTCAACTGACCGGGCCAGCTGCGGGCAGGATCCGCCCCGGCCTTCGTGGCCGGGGCGGTTTCGTATGGATCAGGGCCTGGAAAATCCCGGCTTCAGCCACGGATTGAGATTGCGCGTCCAGCCATAGGTGTCGGCAACTTGCCGACGGTGGTCGAGATCATAATCCGCCAGCAGGATTTCCGGCTGTGGCCCGGCCTGAGCCAGCAGTGCGCCATCCGGTCCGGCGATGACGGAATGCCCGCCATAGGCGGTATCGCCCTCCACGCCGCAGCGATTGGCGAGCGCGGCATAGACCGAGTTCTGGAAGGCGAGGGTGCGGATTTCCCAGGCGAAAAGGTCGAGCGGCTCTCCGGCGAGATTGCAGGTCGGCGTGGCGATGATCTCGGCCCCCTGCAGGGCGCAGGCGCGATAGCTCTCCGGGAAATGCCGGTCATAGCAGATCACGATACCCAACCGTCCAGCCGCCGTGTCGTAAACGTCAAATCCTGACCCCGGCGCGTAATAGTCCTGCTCCCAGAACTTCTCGAACTGGGCGATGTGGACCATTTTCGAGATGCCCAGGAGGCGGCCATCGGCATCAAACACCGGCGAGGCGTCATAGCGGGTGCCGTCATCGTCCTCGAAATAGATGTTGGCGACCGTGACGAGACCGGATTCACGGGCGAGGCTGGACAGCGCGTCCATCGCGGCGTCGTCCCGGCGCATGGCGTAGGCGCTGGCGTCGCCGCCCTTCCGGACGGGAAAGAAGGGCGAAAGCTGGACTTCCGGAAATACGACGAGACTCGCGCCGCCAGCGGCGGCCCCATCCATCATGCGTTGCGCGGTTTCGAGATTGACCGCGATGTCCGGGGCCATGGCGTGTTGCAATACCGCTATCCGCGCCATCAGTACCTTCCCTGGTTGGCCGGAGTGCGCGCAGCCCCTATATCCTGCCGGCGTTCCGGGTTATACCGCAGCGCAACATGAGACACTGCAGTCTGGAGCGTGCCATGCGCCTGACCATGATGAAAGCCAAACTGCACCGCGCCGCGGTGACCCAGGCCGATCTTCATTATGAAGGCTCGATCTCGATCGACCGGGATCTGCTGGACGCGGTTGGCATCCTGCCCTTCGAGCAGGTCGATGTACTGAACATCACTACCGGCGCGCGTTTCACCACCTACGCGATTGAAGCGCCGCGCGGCTCGCGCACCTTCGGCATCAATGGGGCCGCTGCCCGACTGGCTCAGGTTGGCGACCGCATCATCGTGGTGTCCTACGCCGAAATGGACGCCGCCGAGGCGGAAAACTGGACACCCGACGTGCTGGTCTTTGACGAGCACAACGCGCCGGTCACCAACCCGAAAGCAGCCTGACGCGCTAGTCCACGATGGCGAAGCTCGCCGTCACGCTCACGCTGATGCCGACTTCGCCGCCGGCAATCGGCGTGGACTCGTCCATCGCCATGTTGCGCGCAGCATACATGACCGGGGGCTGATAGCCGCCGCCCGAGCTCTCGGAAAACTCGATGATCCGGCCCAGCTCCACGCCGAGCGCTCCGGCATAGAGGTCCGCCAGTTCGCGCAGCTCCGCCACGGCTTCAAGGCGGGCTTCCCGCATTGCCGCGTCGCGGTCCTCCAGCATGAAGTTCACACCCTGGATCTGGTTCGCGCCGGATCCGACCAGCGCGTCGATCGTCTGGCCGAGCGTATCGAGATCATCGACGCGGGCCGTGACGGTGTTGGTTGCCTGGTAACCGGTGATGCGGCGCTCGCGGTTTCCCTCGAAATTTGACCAGACCGGGTTGATCGACAGGTTCGAGGTCTGGATGTCGGCCCGCTCGATCCCGGCGCGCGCCAGCGCATCAAACACGCCATTCATCTGGCGGTTGTTGGCGCGCAGCGCCTCGGCCGCTGTCGGGGCTTCGGCGACGACGCCGGCGGACACGGTGGCCATGTCCGGCGCGGCGCGGACCTCGCCCGTCGCAGACAGGGTGATGCGGCCCGGATGATGCTCGCCGTGCATGGCAGAGTGGTCCTGCATTTGCGCCAGCGCAGGGGCGGCGGGGATGAGCAGGGCAGTGGACAGAAGAAGGGTACGCAGCATGGGTAATCCTTTCGCGGGTTTGCTGGCGTTCTGGTTCGCCAACGTCAGCCAACAGTCTCGGTTCCCCGCGCGGCCAAAGAATGACGGCGTCGTTCAGCTTGCCGTCATCCGCGCTTGGCGCGGCCAGCAGGCTCAAGTAACAAGAGCGTCCTTCCCGCTGCCAAGCGGGGCAAGGGGGTGGGGCCTGTAGCTCAATTGGTTAGAGCCGGCGGCTCATAACCGCTTGGTTGGGGGTTCGAGTCCCTCCGGGCCCACCATTCTCCACCAGATTGCTCTCAATTTCCGCTCGGCGGGTTCAGTCGTGTGAACCGGATATCCGGCGTTCCAGACGAGCCGGTCAATGATCCTCGCGCGTTCGCCTGCGCCTGTCGTCACTGCGAATCCGGCTGACCCCATGGGCGTATCAAGGAAAATAGGATAGACACGTTAACAACATAAACACGTCTATGGTATGTGCTTCGTGTCAATAACGGAGACGGTCATGTCCAACACATCCTCCCCCACCGCCCGCCTGCACGGTCTCGACGCCCTGCGGGCCTTTGCCTTGTTGCTCGGCGTCGTACTTCATGCCGGCATGTCCTTCCTGCCCGGGCCATACGGAATTCCCGTGTGGATTGCCCAGGACAGCCAGGCGACGGGCCTGTTCGGCCTCACCTTCTATGTGCCGCACATTTTCCGCATGGTACTGTTTTTCCTGCTCGCCGGGTTCTTTGCGCGGCTGGCCTATCAGAAGCGCGGAGCCATCGGTCTGGCTGTCGACCGGTTCAAACGGGTTGCGCTTCCACTCGTCGCCTTCTGGATGCCTGTGTTCGCAGCGATTGTTGCGGTCATCATCTGGGGCGCAATCAAGGCCAATGGCGGCGAAGCGCCGGAAGCACCGGAACAGCCCCCGCTGTCGGCCCAGAACTTTCCGCTGACCCATTTGTGGTTTCTCTACCTGCTCTGCCTGTTCTATCCGGTCGCCATACTGGGGCGCGGGATGATCCGTGTGGTGGATCGCAAGGATCGCCTGGGTTCGCTCCTCGACCGGCTGACCGGGCTCGTCACGTTCAGCCCGCTCGGGCTGGTGCTGGTCGCCCTTCCGCTGACCGCGGCGTTCATGAATGCCGAGAACTGGATGATGTGGTTCGGAATTCCGACGCCCGATACCGGCCTCTTCCCAAACCTCGCTGCTCTGACGGGCTATGGCGCGGCATTCCTGTTCGGTTGGCTCTTGCACCGCCGGATCGATCTGCTGGTGCGATTACGGGCGTTCTGGATGCTCAACACGGCCATTGCAATCGCCCTGACTGCAGGCTGTGTGACGTACATCGGCATCCCGCCCAGCTTTCAGGCGGGAGAGCAGACACTGCCGGTCCTGGGCTATGCCCTGGCCTACAGCGCAGCGGGCTGGGCCTGGTCCTTCGGTCTGATCGGCCTGTCCATGAAGCTGTTTGCCAGGGAAAGTGCGACGGCTCGGTACACGGCTGATGCGTCCTACTGGATCTATATTGTCCACCTGCCGATTGTGATGGCCTTGCAGGTCGCTGTCTCTGACGTCGAGCTGCCGGCGATCGCGAAATACGCGTTCATACTGTCGATCACGATGGTCCTGGCGACCGGCTCTTATCAGTTGCTGGTCCGCCGCAGCTGGCTCGGCGGATGGCTGAATGGCCGCCGGTACGGGGCCAAAACCCCGGACGCGCACTCGCCAAACACGGCAAAGCAGGCGAAAAGTGCTCAGACGCCGTCGCCGATTGCTGCGCCCGAATAGAATGAGAACGCCATGACCAATGACATCGATCAAGCCCGAGAAAACCTCGCCTTCATGCGGGCGCTGGCCGACAGCCCGACGACTCCGAACAGAGCCATGGGCCAGTCTTTCCTGGCTGCGGGTTTGATCTATGGATTTCAAACGCTGGTGCAGTGGGGTGCGGCTGTCGGCCTCATCCCACTGCCTTCGCCGTTCTACCTGGTCTTTGTGATTGGGTGTACGGTCCTGTTCCTCGCGGTTCTGGCCTGGATAATCTGGAGCCACCGGAACAAGGGAACCCGGACGGCCATAGGCCGGGCGTATGAAGCCGCCTTCATGGCCGCAGGGCTCATCAATCTGAGTCTTGTCACGGTGTTTATCGTGTTCTCGATCAGGGATTCGAATGTGGCGATATGGGATTACTACACGCCCATATTGTTCATCTTCCAGGGCGGGGCCTGGACGATTGCCTATCGTCTGAGCCGGAAGCTGTGGCTGGGCAGTGTCGCGGCAGGCTGGTTTGTGGCTGCCATCGGGCTGGCGGTGACCAATTCGACCGCGACCTATGTCTTGATCGCCTCCCTTGCGATGTTCCTCCTGCTCGCCCTGCCAGGCTGGAAAATGATGAAGACCGCCGCCGACGAGGACGCCGACTAGCAATGCCCACGCAAGGCATCGGCAAACTTGACGAAATCATCCATGGCCGATTGCGGCTGGGTGTGATGACCTATTTGTCGAATACCGAAGTGGCCGACTTTTCCGAGCTTGCGAAGGCGCTTGACGCCACGCGCGGCAATCTGTCCGTGCAGCTGCGCAAGCTCGAAGATGCCGGTTACATCCAGATCGAGAAGAGCTTTGTTGATCGCAAGTCGCTCACCCAGGCGCGGATCACCAAGACAGGCAAGATCGCTTTCGCCAATTACGTCAAGGCGATTGGCGATCTACTGGGCAATCAGTAATCCATGGCGATTACGGCTTTGCTGGTCGGGGCAGATTTTGCGACACCGCCAGAACGAGACGATTATCCCACCGCGCGGTTCGTGCCCGGTGTTTCGGCCAGGTTCAGCCGTTCTCGGTCGGCAGCTGAAAACTGGGCGGCAACCGTTGATGAGCCGGTGAAATCGACATCCAGCCGTTCACCGCTGCCCGACGCTATCGCGCCTAGCTGAGCGCTTCGGAAGTCGGCGAAGGACAGGACACAATTCTCGAATCGGGCACCGCGCAAATCACATCCGGCAAATTGCGCCCCCCGAAGGTCGCAGCGGATAAACTGGCTGCCCGCCAGCGTCGAGCCGCTGAAATCGCTTTCAATGAAGCGGCAGTCTTCAAACCGGCTCTTGGGCAGTTTCCGGTTCTGCAGCGCGGACCCGAGCGGGCGCATGTCAGCAAGGCGGATATGGGCTGCGCCGCCTGGCTGCGTGCTCCCGATGGCCCAGGCCTCGGCTTCCGCAAGTGCCTTCATCAATTCGGGAACCCGCGCGATCGCGTCCTCATTGGGCGACAGGATACAGTCCTTGATGGCGTCTGTGTCGATACGAACGCCCTTGAGGTCCACATCCGACAGGATGGCTCCGTTGAACTTCGCACTGCGAAGGTCCGCACCCTTGAGATTGGCCCCGCTGAGATTGACCCCGGAGAAGTCGGCTCCTTGCAGCTTGGCATCGCCCAGGCGGGCGCGCTTCAGCGAGCAATGCCGGAAATCCACCTTGCGCAGGCCCTGTTCGGCGTCGCGACCGAAGGACCGGGCCTCCCGGAAAGCGTTTTTCTGGTCGGCCCGGACCAGCATGGCTTCCCGAAAGTCCGCTTCGTCGAGATTGGCACCGTAAAGATTGGCCCCTTTCAGGATCACGCCACGCAGGTCGGCCCGGCGGAAATCAACGGCCCGCAGATCGGCTTCCGTGAGATTGCAGCAGAACAGCGAGGTGCCGACGAATTTCGAGGCCGCGAGTTTGGCACCGGTCATCGTGCTGCCTGACAGTTCGGCCTGTGAAAAATTCCGGTTCTGGAAGGTAAAACCGGACAGGTCTGCAAATTTCATGGCCAGCCGGCGTCCACCGCCATCTCCACGGAGATATTTTTCATGGGCTGTGAGCAGGGCTGCCATCGTGTTGTAGGCAGCCTGATTGACGGTCGGTCCAGTGTCTTCGGTGTTCAACCCGCAACTCCATCCAAGGCAGCACCACGTGCAGGCGGGAAGATTGCCAGACCACTCGCTAAACGGGCATTAACGCCGCTGGATCGGATGGTGGCTAGCGGAACCTTGCCGACAGTGCATAGCCGACATTCCGCATTGGCCGTTCGATGACGAAATGGGCTGCGCTGGCCAGACCGATCACCAGAACGACGTCCAGTGCGAACGCGGCGGGCGGGGCGACGTCAAGTCGTGAAACAGCCGCCAGGACCGGCATGTGAAGCAGATACACCGCGAAGCTGATTTGCCCGACATACCGGGAGATCGGATTGGAAAATATCCAGGCGACGGGCCCGGCGGCGTTGGCGACGCCAAGCGTCAGCGCCGCATAGAGGCCGGCGAACAGGACCGGCGCGTACCAGATCGGATTGACCCACCCCGTGACCGCCGAGAGGGGCGGCAGGGTGAAAAAGCCGGCGAGCAACAGAAGGGGCGTCAAAACAGTCGCTAGAATTCGCAGCCAACGCGCGTCCCCGGCGATGGTCCCGAGGTGACGATGCAGAACACCGGCCAGCATGCCGGCGGCAAAGAAGGGGATGCCCCTAAGTAGCGACGTGTTCTCCGGCACCCGGTAAATCGCGAAAGCAAAGACCAGGAACGCCATGAACAGCAATAGGCGGTCCGGCCCGGGACGGAACAGGCGCGCGAGGACAATGACGACCGGCAGGACGAGGTAGAATTTCATCTCGACCGGGATCGTCCAGAAGACCGAAAATCCGGACCGCAAGGTCACGAGATGCCAGTAGTCGGCCAGGGTGATCTGCCCGAAGAAATGGCTCGATCCGGCCAATGAAAACAGAATGACGCCAGTGACGACCGCAAAATAGAGCGGATAGACGCGAAAGACGCGGCGGAAGGCATAATCGGTCCACTCATTGTCGGTGCGTTTGTCCCCGCAATAGAGGTAGGCCATGAGAAAGCCGGAGAGGACAAAGAACAGCATGACGCCGTTCTGGCCGGTGCCGCGAGCTTCGAAGAAATGCCCGAATCCGCTCATGTGGCTGACCATCACCATCAAGGCGGCGAGTCCCCTGAGCCCGTCGAGCGCGTCGATATTGTGCCGCGCGGATCCCATCTTTCCCCCGACGTCCTGACCAGGCGGGCAGGATAGGGGGCATCCGGCGGGATTGGCTACGGAAAAGGGCGGCAGCGCCTTCTGCCGCCGCCCATTCGGAGTTCCGGCTGTCAGCCTAGTCGGTAACGCCGATGCCGCTCATCCGCGGCATTCCGTCAACCAGTTCATAGTTGACCTCCAGGATCATGACCCGGCCATCTTCGGCTTCGAGCCGGATCAGGACGAGGCCTTCATCCGGGTCTTCCGTCATGCCGGTCAGGGCCATGCTTCTTGCTGTTTCACCGATCTGGTCCATCATTCCGAAATGGCCTTCCATTGGCGCGACGTCCTGCAGGCCCTGGATCATGCGGTTTTCGACAAAGGCTCGGCGATCGGCTTCGATGCCACCCTGTGCGAGATCAAGGAAGTCACCGGCGAGCCGGGTCGCGGCGTTTCGGTCAAAATCAACGTCGTCCCAGTCTACCGTTTCGGCACGGCTATCGATCTGGATTTCAACACCGAATATGCCGCCTGTTGCGGCGAGCATGGCGGCATCGGCATCGACACGGAGCGTATTGGTGGCGGCAAAGACGGCGTAGCCCGTATCGGCATATTCGCGCCAGTGGGCGGAGAAGGCACCGGACCCACCATTGTGCCAGAAGATGCGGCCAAACTGCGGGTGATCTTCGACAACCACGCCATAGCCGTACTGGCTCGGCGCGCCATCGCCCTCCTGAACATGAGGCGACTGTTGGAGACCCCGGGCCTCCTCACTGATCAGCGCGCCGGAATTGTAGGCATTCCGCCAGGCGATCAGATCGTCGATTGTCGTCATCATGCCGCCATTGCCGATCAGAGCCCAACCGGCTTCAGGGCCACCCCAGGTCCAGTCATGGATTGGGTCACCGGCCATCGTCCATGCCATGTCGTCAGGCGGGTTGCCGGCGTCATATGCCCGGCCATAGCCAGTGCGGCGGATCCCGGCGGGGTGCAGGTATTCGTCCAGCAGATAGTCTTCATACGACGACCCAGTGATCTGTTCGATGATCGCCGCGACCAGGGAGAATGCCGTGTTCGAGTAGTGATAACGCGTGCCAGGCTCGAACAGGAGATCGGCACCGAAGGCCAGATCCAGCAACTCGGCAGTATCGATCTGGGCTGCGTCATCGGCCACTGCACCGGGCAGGCCGGACGAATGGGTCAGCAATTGGTGGAGGGTAATTCCCGCCTTGTCGGCAGGAGCCGTGGGAAAGAAGTCGGCCAGCGTATCGTCCGGCGACAGGCGGCCATCCGCAATCAGCTGGGCCGCCATCATGCCGGTATACGTCTTGACAATGGAGGCCATGTCGACGGTCGTGGAGGTGGTAAACGGTTCGTCCGTTTCATAATTGGCCGCGCCAAAAGCGGCTTCGTGAATGATTTCTCCATCATGTGTGACCACAACGATGCCTGAAAATCCGGCCTCGGCGATGGGTTCGTAGGCAGCGGACAGGCGCGCGGCGACCTCTGCGGGAGTGCCGGCTTCCAACACGGCGGGTGGCGCGGCGGCCTGCAGGGCGGTGGCAAGGACAAGGGATGAAAAGATGGTCATGTTCCAGGCTCGTCAGTTGTGAAAGAAGACCCGTCGGCTACGCTACTACGCGGTTACAGTCCTGACCGAAACGTCTTCGAAAGGTGACGGTATGAATACCCAAGCTCCGATTTCCGCTACCGTCCGCGGTTCGCGCTGTGTGTCCATCGGCGAAGTCATCTTCGACCGCGACCGCAGCCTGCTCGCGGCCAATGGTGACTCGATCCGCCTGGAGCCGAAAGTCGCCGGCGTGCTTTCGATCCTCATCGACCATGGCACGACACCTGTGACCCGCGACGAACTGCTCGACCGGGTCTGGGGAGAGGAAGGATCGGACGAGGCCCTGACCCAGGCGGTTTCTCGCCTGCGCCGGATCGCGGGGCCTGCCGACCTGATCGTGACAGTGCCGCGCGTCGGGTATCAGCTTGCCACCGTGCCTGTCCCGGCGGGCAGTCTGCCGAGGCGCAATGTGACTCGACTCCGCAGTGGTCCCTTCCGCCATGTCCGGGCCAGCCACGTCTACAGCTTTGCTGCAGGAGCCGCGTCAATGGCTTTCGTCGCGACCCTGCTGTTCGCCGTTTTCATCAAGCGTGAAGTCAATATCGAGACGTTTGAGACCGTGCCGGGCGGTGAATTGGTACAGGTGTCGCAGGAGAGATGAAAACTCTCTAGAGTCTCTCCGCTCAGATGACCGGAGAAACTTGCCATGACCCGCTTCACTACCGCCACGGCGCTTGCCGCCATCCTGTCCGCGCCAGTGATGGCGCAGGCTGTTCCATCGACCGAAGTGCCCTTCGTTTACGAGACGGTGGCGGCGGTCTCGGCTGACCGGATTGAGTCCGACATCCGTACGCTTGCCGAATTCGGGACACGCCATACCCTGTCCGAAACCGAAAGCGACACACGGGGCATCGGCGCGGCTCGGCGCTGGATCTTCGAGGAATTCGAGCGGATTTCGGCCGACTGTGGCGGCTGTCTGGAGGTTATCTATGTCTCTGACACGATTTCGGGCGAGACGCGTATTCCTGAACCGACCGAAGTCGTTTCCGTGCTGGCGATCCAGCGCGGCACGCTCGACCCGGACCGCTATGTGATGATGTCGGGCGATATCGACAGCCGCGTCACCGATCCGCTGGATGGCACTTCGGACTCCCCCGGGGCCAATGACAATGCGTCGGGCATGGCTGGTGTCATCGAGGCCGCGCGCGTCCTTTCGCAGCGCGAATTCGCCGGCTCGATCATCTATGCCGGGCTGTCGGGCGAAGAACAGGGCCTGTTCGGCGGACAGATCGTTGCCGCCCACGCACTTGAGCAGAGCTGGCGTATCAAGGCCGTGCTCAATAACGACATGATCAGCAATATCGAGGGCATTGACGGCGTCATCAGCAACACCACGGCACGGGTCTTTTCCGAGGGCACCCGCGCGGTGGAAACGCCGGAAGAAGCCCGCATTCGCCGCTTCACCGGCGGCGAAGTCGACAGCCCGTCACGCAATCTGGCGCGCTATATCGACCGGGTCGCCGACCAGTACCTAACCAATCTGGATGTGATGATGGTCTATCGGCTCGACCGGTTCGGGCGTGGCGGCCACCACCGCCCGTTCAACGATGCCGGCTTCCCCGGCGTGCGGATCATGGAGACGCACGAGCATTATGACCGCCAGCACCAGGATTTGCGCACCGAGGACGGTCGCGAATACGGCGACGTGCTCGACGGCGTCGATTTCGACCACGCGGCGAAACTGACCAGCCTCAATGTTGCAACGCTGGCGCTGCTCGCCTCCGCGCCGCCCTTCCCGGCGAATGTTGAAATCGAGGGCGCAGTCCAGCCCAGCACGACATTGCGCTGGTCGGCCCCGGATGCCGGGCAGGCGGCAAATCTCGCCGGTTACCGGGTCTATTGGCGTCCGACCGACGCGCCGCAATGGACGAACAGCCGCTGGGTCGGGAATGTCACCGAATACACGCTGGAGAACATCGTCATCGACAATTTCTATTTTGGCGTGGCGTCGGTGGCGGAGAACGGCGCGGAAAGTCCGGTCGTCTTTCCCGGACCTGCGGGCAGTTTCGGTGACTAGAGCGCCGACGTCGCAAGCCAGGCCGTGTAGGCGAGATAGAAGGCGAGCAAGACGCCGCCCTCCCACCGCTGGATGCGGCGTCCCGTCCACGCGAAGGCCAGCAGCGCGGCGGCGGCCCCCAGCATCACCCACAGATCGACTTGCAGGATCATGTCCGGCACGGCGACGGGGCGGACCAGTGCGGTCACGCCGAGAATGGCGGTGACGTTGAAGATGTTCGAGCCGATGATATTCCCCAGCGCGATATCGCCCTGACGTTTCAGCGCCGCCGAGACCGATGCGGCAAGTTCGGGCAGGGAGGTTCCGACCGCGACGATGCTGAGCCCGATCACGGTCTCCGAGACGCCGAGATCCCGCGCAATGCTGACCGCCCCGTCGACCAGCAGGCGCGCGCCGAAAATGATCCCGGCCAGGCCGAGGCCAAACAGCAAGAGTGCCGCGACGAGCCCGCCGGGGACATCCGGCACGCTTTCAGCTTCAGCCGCGTGAAGCTTGGCCGCGGCGCTGGTGCGGCGGCGATCGAGCCAATAGCTCAGGCCCACATAGACCAGCACGGCCGCGACCAGAATACAGCCCGACATCCGTCCGACCGGCGTCATCAGGATCAGCACGGCGGCGAGGATCTGGGACGCGGCGAGGAATCCGCCGTCGCGTCGCAGCGCTGAGGCCGAAACCGGGATGGACCGGATCAGGGCGGCGACACCCAGGATCAGGAGAATGTTGGCGATATTCGAACCGACGACATTGCCCGCGGCGATGCCCGGAGACCCGGCGAGGGCGGCCTGAACGCTGGTGGTCAGCTCGGGCATGGACGTTCCGAAACCGACCAGGACCAGCCCGATCAGCAGCGGCGAAACACCCAAGCGCGAGGCCGCACCCGAGGCACCGCGCACAAGGACATCGCCGCCCACCGCAAGCAGGATCAAACCACCAACGAGAAGGAGATAATCCATGGGTTCAGCCCGTCAGTTCGTTTCCGCGGCGTCGCCGGGGTCCTTGTAGATTTCGCTGTCGCGCCAGGCTTTCAGCCCGTGCTTGGCCAGCACGCTGATTGCGGCTACAGCAGGCAAGGCCAGCAATGCGCCCAGAATACCAAACAGCGTGCCACCGACCAGCAAGCCGGCCATGATCCACAGCGGATGCAAGCGCAACTGGTCCCCGATCAGGCGCGGCGCGAGGATGGCCGTTTCCAGCACTTGCGCCGTCCCATAGATGGCGATGACGGCGAGGATCGGCCAGATCGTGTCGAACTGGTTGGCCGCGACGATCAGCGCGAGCGAGAAGAAGATCAGATTGCCGACGACCGGAATGATCGCTGACAGCCCGGTCAGGATGCCGATGGCAACCGAATAGTTGAGCCCGATCAGGAACAGGCCGGCCGCGTGATAGACGGCCATGATGACGATGACAGCGGCCTGTCCCCGCATCCAGCGGGCGAGCTGGAGATTGGTCTCGCTGGCGATGTCCTTGATCTGGTCGGCGTAGCGGCGCGGCGGCAGCTTCTTCAGAGCCTCGGTGACACCCGGCCAGTCCTTGAGCAGGAAGAACAGCGCGACTGGTGTCAGGATGGCGAACATCAGCGCTGAAAGCACGCCCGAAATCGAACCCGCGATGCGGCCCGTCAGTGACGCCATGAGATTGCCGTCCTCGCCGCCGAGGAGCGCCGAAGGCGTCATGTCGGGCGGCTGCAGGCCGAAGCCTTCCGCCATCGTCCCAACTGACGCCGCGGCATTGTCGAGCAGGGTCGGCAGGCGCTCGATCAGGTCGGCACCTTCCAGGACGAGGATAGGCGTAATGGCCGCGATTGGCCCGGCGATAAAGATAATGGCCAGGACAGTGGCCAGGATTGCCCCCAGCCAGCGCGGCCAGTTCCACTCACACGTCTTGCGCACCAGGGGTTCGAGCAGCACGGCGAGAAATGCCCCGACCAGAAAGGGCAGGAGGACCGTTCCGGCGGTCCGCAAGAGCCAGAACAGCGCCAGCAGGACCAGCACGATCAGCACAAACCGGATATCGAGCGTGAGTTTCACCGAATGGGCCCCGTTATTGTCATGGCGGGGCTACCAATTCCGGCGGTCGCCCCTTGAATCATGTCCTGCGGGACACGATACACGTTTCACCTGTTCCTCGTGAAAGCCTTTTCGTGATGACCCGTTCCGAAAAAACTGCCCGCTATGCCGAGCTTGCCAAGGAGATCGCCTCGGTGATCGAGGGCGAAACCAGCCGCACGGCCCGATTCGCGACCGCCTCCTGCCTGCTGGCACAGGCGTTCGAGCCACGGTTTTTCTGGACCGGATTTTACGAAGTTGATCCGAACAAGCCCGATGAGCTGGTCGTCGGCCCCTACCAGGGCACGCTGGGGTGTTTGCGCATTCCGTTCGGCAAGGGTGTATGCGGCGCGGCGGCGGCCAGCGGCGAAACCCAGCTCGTCGCCGATGTCCATGCCTTTCCCGGCCACATCGCCTGCGACAGCCGCACGAATTCGGAAATCGTCGTGCCGGTCCGCGACGCCAATGGCGCGATTGTCGCGGTTCTCGATGTCGATTCCGAACAGCCTGCAGCCTTCGACACTGACGACCAGGCCGGGCTCGAAGCGATCTGCGAAATCCTGCTGACGGCGTGATCTGGACGGCCCGATCCCGCCCGGTATCTCCCGCTGTCGAAACCCGCAGGATCGACCTCTGTGGCCGCCCTGTTTCCTTCACGCTGAAGCGCAGCGCGCGGCGGCGCACCATTGCTTTCCAGGTCAGCGAGACGGGATTGACCGTCTTCGCCCCGATCCGAGCCAGCCTCGACCGTATCGAGCGGGCGATAACGGGGCGTCAGGACTGGATACTCGCGAAACTGGATGAATGGGCGGATCGCCCGCGCGCGCCGGTGGTCCGGTTCGAGACCGGCGACCGATTGATGTTTCGCGGACAGGAGCTGGCGCTCAAGGTCCAGGATCTGACCAAGGGGGTGCGGACCAAAATTGCCCACGACGCAGACAGGCTGATCGTTTCGGTCGACCCTGAGGCCGAAGGCAGCCTGCGAACCGCGGCCGTACGAGGCGCAGTCACGCGCTGGTACCGGCGCGCGGCCGAAACACATCTGTCTCCGCGCGTTCACGTCCATGCCGAGACGCTGGGAAAGCGCGTGCGCAAGGTCATGGTGCGCGACCAGAAGCGCCGCTGGGGCAGTTGCGACAGCGAGGGTGTCATCCGTCTCAACTGGCGGCTGATCATGATGGACGACGCCCTGTCCGACTATGTCTGCGCCCACGAGGCGGCGCACCTGGTCGAAGCCAACCATTCCCCGGCGTACTGGGCCGTGGTCGAGCGCCTCGTGCCGGACTGGAAGGCCCGCCGCAAGGCGCTCAACGAGGCGGGACGCAGCCTGCCGGTCTTCTAGCCGTCCTTCAGATGGCGGTCGAAGAAGTCCATGATTGTCTGCGTGCGGTGGCGCTGGCGTTCCTCGCCGCGAATACCGTGACGCTGGCCCGGATAGGTCATCATCTCGAACATCTCGCCGCGCCCCTGCAGTTCATGGAAAAGACGGGTGGAATGAGCGAAGACGACATTGTCGTCGGCCATGCCGTGCAGGATCAGGGTCGGACTCATGGGTCGGGCTCCGCTGGGACAGATTGGCGTGACGATAGCCGCGCCGCCGGGCCGGTCAAACCCCGGGATCAAGGACGTGACCGGTTCGCCATTTTCTGACCGGAATTCTGGCCTGTAATTTCGCGGCAGGTCATCCGTGGAACGCTGCGGCCGACTACCGGTTAACGGGAGGGCGGCGGTTTGGCGCGCCGATAATTTTGAAGGGTCAGGCAATGGGTTATGTGACACGCTCCAGTGCCGACGACGAAACCGTCGTCCGCAACATTCCGCTGCACTGGCTACACTATGCGGGCGGCCTGTTCTGGACGGTGCTGCTGGTCGCGGCGGCACCGTTCACGCTCGGCATCTCGCTCGTCTTCCTGCTCTTCGTGTGGATACCCATCCTCACAATCGAGCGCGCCGTCACGACCCACCGCATCGTGTTCAAGAAGGGCTTTTTCAACATCTCGTCCGACGAGATGCAGCTTGCCGCCGTTGAAACAGTCGAGTTCGAGCAATCCTTCCTGGGGCAGATCCTTGGCTATGCGACGATCAAGGTGACGGGCCGGGGCGTATCCAATCTCGACCTGAAAATGGTGCCCGACCCCTATGACGTGAAGAAGGCCATCGAGCGCGCCGAGCGGGACGACGACTAGCCTTACCCGCACACACCGCTTGCCGGACTGGCCTTGGCTCCGTTATACGCCGCGCCAACGCACTCGCTCCTTAAAACGAACGGAATTTTTAGCGCCATGGCCGCCTATCAATACGTCTATCACATGGACAAGCTCTCGAAGACGCATCCCGGTGCGTCCAAGCCGGTCTTCGAGAACATCTCGCTGCACTTCCTGCCCGACGCCAAGATCGGTGTCGTCGGTGTCAACGGCGCGGGCAAGTCCACGCTGCTGAAGATCATGGCCGGCTATGACAAGGATTTCGCCGGCGAGGCCTGGGCGGAGAAGGGCGTGCGCGTCGGTTACCTGCCGCAGGAGCCCCAGCTCGACCCCGAAAAGACGGTCTGGGAAAATGTCATTGAAGGCTCGGCCCTCAAACAGAAGATGGACGAGTACACCGCTGTCTCCATGCAGCTCGCCGAGGATTATTCCGACGAGCTGATGGAGAAAATGAACACGCTTCAGGAAGAGATCGACGCGGCCAACGCCTGGGACATCGATTCCAAGATCGAGATGGCGATGGACGCGCTACGCTGCCCGCCGGGCGACTGGGACGTGACCAAGCTGTCGGGCGGTGAAGTGCGCCGCGTGGCGCTGTGCCGCCTGCTCCTGTCCGAGCCACACATGCTGCTGCTCGACGAACCGACCAACCACCTCGACGCGGAATCGGTCGCCTGGCTCCAGCACCATCTGGAGAATTTCCCCGGTGCCATCCTGGTCGTGACCCACGACCGTTACTTCCTCGACACCATCACGACCTGGACGCTTGAACTCGATCGCGGCCGTGGCGTCCCCTACGAGGGCAATTACTCGTCCTGGCTGGAGCAAAAGCAGAAGCGCATGCTCCAGGAGAGCCGGGAAAAGAGCGCCAAGGACCGCGCGCTCGCCCGCGAACTCGAATGGATCCGCTCCTCGCCCAAGGCGCGCCAGGCCAAGTCGAAAGCGCGGATCAAGTCCTACGAGGAAATGCGCGACGCCGCCGAGCTGCGTGAAGTGTCCGGCGCGACGATCCGCATCCCGCCGGGCCCGCGCCTGGGCGGTGTGGTGCTCGAAGTCGAAAACCTGAGGAAGGGCTTCGGCGACAAGCTCCTGATCGAGGACCTGTCGTTCAAATTGCCGCCGGGCGGCATTGTCGGCGTGATCGGTCCGAACGGGGCGGGTAAGTCGACCCTGTTCCGCATGATCATCGGTCAGGACACGCCCGACGAGGGCACGCTGCGCCTCGGCGAGACGGTCAAGCTGGGTTATGTCGACCAGTCGCGCAACGCGCTCGATCCGAAGAAAACCGTCTGGGAGGAAATCTCCGGCGGTCACGACATGATCGATCTCGGCGGCAAGGAAGTCCCGAGCCGGGCCTATACCGGCGCGTTCAACTTCAAGGGCGGCGACCAGCAAAAGAAGGTCGGCCTCCTCTCCGGCGGTGAACGCAACCGCGTCCACCTCGCCAAGATGCTCAAGGAGGGCGGCAACCTCCTCCTCCTCGACGAACCGACCAACGATCTCGACGTGGAAACCCTGTCCGCGCTCGAAGCCGCGCTGGAAGATTTCCCGGGCTGCGCCGTGGTCATCTCGCACGACCGCTTCTTCCTCGACCGGATCGCCACCCACATTCTCGCCTTTGAAGGCGACAGCCATGTGGAATGGTTCGAGGGCTCGTTCTCGGACTATCTGGAAGACAAGAAACGCCGTCTCGGCGACGACGCGGACATCCCGCACCGGATCAAGTTCCAGAAGTTCAAGCGGTAGTCGGCACGCACTGCGCCTAGTTCCCGTTCGCGGCGTCCAGCTGCGCGTCGGCATGAGCGCGGGTATCGCTCGCCTGTTGCATGATGTGGGCGGCTTCGTGACGCTCGTCTTCTCTCAGTGAGCGGTCATTACGCATCCGTCCGGCATTCTGGGTGACCAGGTGGGCATTGCCGCGCAGATTGGTGAAGCATTGCGCGTTCACCGGTTCCGCCGCGCGGCTGTCGAGACCGGTTTGGAGCAGGCTGTCGCAGAAATCGCGCTGTTCCAGCGTCTGGTGGTTCAGCGTGCCGAGTTCAGAAAGGCTCGCCCGCCCCACGATCTCGTAGTCGAAGCGCATCGCGGCCAGATCGGCGGTTTCGGCCTGGGGGCTACCCTCACCGGCGCTGCGCTGTACGCGGGGGCCGCCATCACCATCGCCATCGCCGCCGCCGGCACCACTACCGCCATTGCCGTCACCACCCCCGGGACCACCGCCCGGACTGCCCGGCGCGCCGGGTGTCATGGGCGGGGTCTCCTCATGAGTTGCCCCCCGGCACATCGCCGCCCGCGCATCGCCCTGCGGCGCATAGTCTGACCCCAGTGCCCGGCATTCCGCCGGTGTATAGGTGCCGTCGATCCAGGCTCCTTCGGTGACGTGACAGCAGCGGCGTTCGCCGTCCTGGGCCGATGCCGGCCCGGTGAGCAGAAAGATGGCCGTTCCGGCCAGAAGCATGGTGCGCATGGCATGTCCTCCCCTTCTGAGGGGCAGGATAGCAAATCTGCGGCTGATCGCCCATTGCGCATGCGCCTGCCTTGCCTTTCAGGCAAATAATCATATAACAATATCTTTATATCTGATGATTGCGCCGGATGCCGCCGTGGAACCGCTTGTTGCCCAACTGAAAGCCCTCGCCGAACCGACGCGCCTGCGCATCGCGGTGCTGTTGTCGCGCGGCGAGCTGACGGTGTCCGAACTGGTCCAGATCCTGGGACAAAGCCAGCCGCGCGTGAGCCGGCATTTGAAGCTGCTGTCGGACGCCGGACTGGCGGTGCGGTTGCCGCAGGGCTCGTTCGTCTATTACAGGCTGGCCGATTCCGGTCCGGGCAAGCGCCTCGCGCGCGTTATCGGCGAACTGGCACCCCCAGAAGACCCTGTCCTGCGCCGCGATGTCGATCGGCTCGAGAGTGTCAAGGAAGCACGTGCCGTCGCTGCCCAGGCCTATTTCGATCGCGCCTCGGCCGACTGGGAAAAAATCCGCTCCCTGCAATTCTCCGAAGCCGAGGTCGAGGCCGCGATGCGCGCCGCCACGGGCGAGGGGCCGTTCGAACTGATGATCGATGTCGGGGTTGGCACAGGCCGCATCCTCGAAGTCTTTGCTGATCGCGTGAAGCGAGGAGTGGGCGTTGATATCAACCACGCCATGCTCAATCTCGCCCGGCTTAACCTGGAACGCGCGGGCATGTCCCATGGCTCGGTCCGCCAGGCCGACGTCACGGCTTTGCCGTTCGAGGACGGGGCGGCCGATCTCGTGACCGTGCACCAGGTGCTGCACTATCTCGACGACCCGGCTGCCGCCATTACCGAGTGCGCGCGCGTGCTGAAGCCCGGCGGCGTTCTGCTGATTGTCGATTTCGCGCCGCACCAGCTGGAATTCCTGAAGACCGAGCATGCCCATTTGCGGCTGGGATTTTCCGACAACGAGATCACCGATTGGGTGGAAGAGGCCGGGCTGGGCCTTGCCCGCCGTACGGCGCTTCACCCGGAAGAGAAGACTGAAAAACTTACCGTGAAAATCTGGGCGGCGCGCAAGGACAAGCGCCCGATCAAATCAGAAGGGCGGCGCTTTGGCGCACGTGCGGCATCATGAAACGCTATGCATCCGCAACCGAGGCCTTGAAGGCCAACGGTTCGCCCTCCGTCTCTTTCGAATTCTTCCCGCCCAAAAGCGACGCCATGGAGGAAAGGCTGTGGGATGCCGTGACGCGGCTGGAGCCCTATGGCCCGGCCTTCGTGTCAGTGACCTATGGCGCGGGCGGCTCGACGCGAGAACGTACGCACAGGACCGTGCGCCGGATCGCAAGCGAGACGCGGCTCAATGCCGCCGCGCACCTGACCTGCGTCGGGGCAACCAAGGCCGAACTCGACGCGGTCATCGATGAGTACGCTGCCGTCGGCGTGAAGCATATCGTCGCCCTGCGCGGCGACTCGCCTGATGGGGCGGGCGCGCCTTACGCCAGCCATCCGGGCGGCTATGAGTCGACACCGGAGCTGGTCGCCGCCATTCGCCGCCGGGGCGATTTCGACGTCTCGGTCGGCTGTTATCCCGAATGCCATCCCGACAGCCCGGACCTTGGCCACGATATCGATGTACTGAAAGCCAAGGCCGATGCCGGGGCAACGCGCGCCATCACGCAATTCTTCTTCGACCCCGACGTATTCTTCCGGTTTCGCGACCGGGCCGTCGCGGCGGGCATTACCATCCCGATAATTCCCGGCCTGATGCTGCAGTCCAATTTCGAGGGGCTGAAGCGCATGTCCGGCCTGTGCAAGGCATCGATACCGGCTGAATTGCATGATCTCTATGACGGCCTGGAAAACGACGCCGAGGCCCGCGATCTCGTGACCGCAAACGTGGCGGCCAAGCTCGCCCGCAAGCTCGCGCAAGGCGGCGTGGAGCACTTTCATTTCTACACGCTGAATCGGGCCGGACTGGCCATTTCGACCTGCCGCCTGCTCGGCGTCAAAGCCGCGGCTATCGCGGCCTGAGGGACATTCATGACACGCAGTGAACGCATAGGGGCGCTTCGGGCGGCGGCCCGGGACCGCATCGTCATTCTCGATGGTCCCAAGGGAACTGAAATCCAGGGCCTCAACCTGTCAGAAGCCGATTTCCGGGGAGACCGGTTCGCGACCCACAATCAGGACGTGAAGGGTGACAACGACATCCTCAATCTGACCCGGCCGGACGCGGTTGCGGACATCCATCGCGACTATGCGCGCGCCGGTGCCGAAATCATGTCCACCAACACGTTCAACGCCAATGCGATCAGCCAGGAAGACTACGGCCTGTCCGCGCACGCTTACGATATCAATCGGGCGGGGGCAGAAATCGCTCGGCAAGTGGCCGATGAATTCTCCGAGCCAGGCAAGCCGCGCTGGGTTGCCGGTGCGATGGGCCCGACCAGCCGAACCCTATCTCTATCGCCGGATGTGAACCGGCCCGAATTCCGCGCTGCGACATTCGACGAGATGGTGGCGATGTACACCGAAACCGCGCGCGGCCTCGTCGATGGCGGAGCAGATTATCTGCTGATCGAGACCGTGTTCGACACGCTCAATGCCAAGGCCGCCATTGCGGCCGTCCGCGACCTTGAGGCCGAAACCGGTGAGACCATTCCGATGGCGCTGTCGATGACGGTCGTGGACATGTCGGGACGGAATTTGTCGGGGCAGACCGTCGAGGCATTCTGGAATTCGGTCCGCCATGCCAATCCGCTCAGCGTGGGGCTGAATTGTGCGCTGGGGGCCGAACAGATGCGGCCCTATGCCGCCGCGCTGTCGCGGGTCGCCGACACGCTGGTCCATGTCTATCCCAATGCCGGCCTGCCCAATGATCTCGGCGGCTATGATGAAACGCCTGAAACCACGTCGGGCCATCTCGGCGAATGGGCGAAATCGGGCCTGTTCAACATTGTCGGCGGCTGTTGCGGTACGACGCCGAACCACATCGCCGCGATTGCCGCGGCTGTGAAGGGGCAACGGGTACGCACAATCCCGCAGCGCCCGCGCTCCATGCGTCTGTCGGGCCTCGAACCGTTCGAGCTGGCGTCATGAACGGGTCGAGTTCCGCCTTCGTCAATATCGGCGAGCGCACTAACGTCACCGGTTCGGCGCGCTTCAAGAAGCTGATCATGGCTGGCGATTATGCCGAGGCGCTCTCGGTTGCGCGCCAGCAGGTCGAGAACGGCGCGCAGATCATCGACGTCAACATGGACGAGGGCCTGCTCGATTCCGTGGAGGCGATGACCCATTTCCTTAACCTGATCGCTACCGAGCCGGACATCGCGCGCGTGCCGATCATGATCGACTCCTCGAAATGGGAGGTAATCGAGGCCGGGCTGAAGTGCGTGCAGGGCAAGGCCATCGTCAATTCGATCAGCATGAAGGAAGGCGAGGAAGCCTTCCTCGAACAGGCACGGCGCATCGCCCGTTATGGCGCGGCGGTCGTGGTCATGGCGTTCGACACCGAAGGCCAGGCCGAGACGGCGGACCGCAAATTCGCCATCTGCAAGCGCGCCTACGAGCTTTTGACAACCAAGGCCGGCATCGCGCCCGAAGACATCATCTTCGATCCGAACGTGTTCGCGGTCGCGACCGGGATTGCGGAACACGACGACTATGGCCGCGCCTTTATCGAGGCAACGCGGCGGATCAAGACCGAACTGCCCGGTGCCCATGTCTCGGGCGGCATTTCGAACCTGTCCTTCTCCTTCCGGGGTAATGAGACCGTGCGCCGGGCCATGCACTCGGTCTTCCTCTACCACGCCATCGAGGCGGGCATGGACATGGCCATCGTCAATGCCGGCCAGCTCGACATCTATGACGATATCGAACCGGTGCTGCGCGAGGCGGTCGAAGACGTCATCCTCAACCGCAAGCCCGGCGCGTCCGAACGCCTGCTGGAGATCGCCGAGAGCTATCGTGACTCTGGCGAACGCGAGGAAAAGGCCGCCGCCGAATGGCGCAGCTGGCCGGTGGAGAAACGTCTCGAACACGCGCTGGTTCACGGCATCACCGATCATATCGACGCCGATACCGAAGCCGCACTTGCCAAACTCGACGATCCGCTCGGCGTGATCGAAGGCCCGCTGATGGACGGCATGAATGTCGTCGGCGATCTCTTCGGATCAGGCCGCATGTTCCTGCCCCAGGTGGTAAAATCCGCCCGCGTGATGAAGAAGGCCGTGGCCTGGCTGCTGCCGCACCTTGAAGAGCAGAAGCGCCAGAAGGGGATCGCCGGGAAGTCCAACGGCAAGGTCGTGATGGCCACCGTGAAGGGCGATGTCCACGACATCGGCAAGAACATCGTTGGCGTGGTGCTGCAGTGTAACGGCTACGAAATCGTCGATCTCGGCGTCATGGTGCCCTGCGAGACGATCCTGAAGACCGCCATCGACGAAAAGGCAGACATCATCGGCCTCTCCGGCCTGATCACCCCCTCGCTCGACGAGATGGTCTATGTCGCCAGCGAAATGGAAAGGCTCGGCTTTGACCGCCCGCTGCTGATCGGCGGGGCAACGACGAGCGCGGTGCATACCGCGGTGAAAATCGAGCCCGCGTATTCGAAAGGCCCCGTTCTGCATGTGAACGATGCCAGCCGCGCCGTCGGGGTTGTCTCAAAACTTCTCTCTGATACCGGCCGCGACGATTTCCTGCAGGGCTATCGCGACGACTACACAAAAATCCGCGAGATCCGGGCGCGCAACCAGGCCGCCAAGTCCCGTGTGCCCCTCAGTGCCGCGCGCGAGATGGCCTTCCGGCCCGACTGGAACGGCTATGTCCCGCCGCGCCCGTCCTTCACTGGGGCGAAGGCGGTTGAGGCCAACGTCGCCGACCTCGTCCCCTATATCGACTGGACGCCCTTCTTTGCGAGCTGGGAGCTGAAGGGCCGCTATCCGCAGATCCTCGAGGACGAGGCACGCGGGGAAGCCGCACGCGCCCTCTTCAAGGACGCACAGGACATGCTGGAACGCATCGTCGCCGAGGACTGGCTGCACCCCAGGGGCGTCGCCGGTTTCTGGCCCGCCAACGCCGTCGGTGACGACATCGCGATCTGGCAGAATGACAACCGCTCTGAACAGGCTGCGACCTTCTTCACCCTGCGCCAGCAGATGGAGAAGACGAACGACAAGGCCCAGTTTGCGCTCGCTGATTTCGTTGCGCCGGATGCACCGGACTGGATTGGCGGCTTCTGTGTGACAGCGGGCGAAAACCCCGATCTCATGGCGCGGTTCAAGGCGGCTCATGACGATTATTCGGGCATTCTGTTCTCCGCGCTGTCCGACCGCCTGGCCGAAGCCTTTGCGGAGTATCTGCACGAGAAAGTGCGCCGGGAATTCTGGGGTTATGCGCCAGACGAGGCGCTCGACCAGGAAGCGCGCATCGCGGAGAAATATCGCGGCATTCGCCCGGCACCGGGCTATCCGGCCCAGCCCGACCATACCGAGAAACGCACGCTCTTTGCTTTGCTTGACGCCGAAAAGCATACCGGCGTCAGCCTGACCGAGAGCCTGGCGATGACGCCCGCGTCTTCGGTGTCGGGCCTCTATCTCTCGCATCCGGACAGCGTCTATTTCGCGGTCGGCCGCATCGCGCGCGACCAGGTCGAGGACTATGCGGCCCGCAAGGGGTGGACGCTGGCGGAAGCAGAAAAGGCGCTCGCGCCGATCCTCGGATATGATCCGGGGACCGGCACGCAGGACGCGGCCTGACGGGTCAGAAGCGGCCCGACTGGTAGTCCATCATCGCCTGGCGGACTTCGCCTTCGGTATTCATGACGAAGGGCCCGCCCTTGGCGACCGGCTCGCGCAATTGCTTGCCGGCGATCAGCAACAGCGAGGCGCCGTCAGGACCGGCCTCGATTCGCGTGGTCTCACCCTCGCCAAGAATGCCGAGCATGCCTTTTGAGACCGTGCCGGGCTCTTCCGAACCGGTCCGGGGCAGGATAACCGAGCCGGCGAAAACGGCCAGAATGGCCGAGTGGCCGGCCGGAAGTGCCTCCTCGAACACACCGCCGGGCTCCAGCGCCACTTCGGCGAAGAAGGGCTGGACGGTGATTCTCCGCACGGGGCCTTCCACACCGCGAGACGTCTTGCCCGCGACGATGCGGGCCTTCGCGCCGCTGTCCGGACGGTCATCGACCGGGATCTCGTCCGGGTCGAATTCCTGGTAACCGGCAGGCTTCATCTTCTCGGCGCGCGGCAGGTTGATCCACAGCTGGAAGCCGGACATCAGGCCTTCTTCCTGCTCAGGCATTTCCGAATGGATGATCCCGCCGGCAGCGGTCATCCATTGCACACCACCCGGCTCGATCACGCCTTCATGGCCCTTGTTGTCCTTATGGCGCATCCGGCCCGCGACCATGTAGGTCACGGTCTCGAACCCGCGGTGAGGGTGGGCCGGGAACCCGGCGATGTAGTCGCCCGGATTATCGGAATGGAAATGGTCGAGCATCAGGAAGGGGTCGATCATCGGCAGCTGGTGCGTGCCGATCATCCGGCGCATCCGGACGCCCGCACCGTCGGTCGCGGCGGTGCCGGTCGTGGTGTGGACCAAGGGTCTGATCTTGGGCATGGGAACCTCCTTTGTTGCCGCCAATATGGGATCGGACTCGCCCGGTATCAGATACTCGGCACGATAAAGCGTCTTTCCGCCCGGGCGATAATCGAGTTGACGGGCCGAAGTCCGGCTGACGGCACGGGCATCCCGCGCTAAGATCACCCCCGATTCTGGAAATGGGAAAGGGCCGGGGCCATGAAAGCGTTTTATCTGACGATGACGGGCCTGGCGGCCGGTCTCCTTCTTGCCGCATGCGATGCGGGCGTCAGCGGCGACACGTCCGCGCCGGACACGGCCACCGAGTCAGAGACCAGTGCCGGGACAGAAGAGACCAGTGCCGGGACGGAATCAGGAGGCGGCGAGCCCGCGATCGACGCGGCTGCGGAGCAACCCGAAGAACTTGAAGACCGAACCTATGCGGCGGAGAACGAACTCGCGGGGTATTATATCCCGGCGACTGAAGTCGGGCTGGGGCCGGTCATGCTCGACCACGTCTTTGTGGGCATGGAATTCGAGTTCGCGGAGTATTTCGCCGGCGTGGAGGGGGCGTTTTCGCCGCTGATCCTGGTCTTCGAGGACCGGTCGAGCCCGACCGGCGTCGGCGAATTGGGCAATACCTACTACGAGGTCACCCACGTCTTCGAGCCCAGCCACTATGCTGTCACCGACCAGACGCTCGCCTTTTGGGGCCAGCATGACGTGCTGGGCCAGATTTCCTTTGAGGGCGAGTTCGACGCGGCCCAGGTCGCCGAAATGCAGAATGGCTATCCGGAAAATGCCCGGAGTGCTCTGACGGGTACGTTCATGATCGGCGAGCAGACATTCGAGAATGTCAGCTTCCAGGGCTGGCTGGGCGATTGACGCGCCGTGGCCGGGAAACCGCGCGAACCCTTCCTGATCGGATGGCGGGAATGGGCCGGCTTGCCCGAGCTCTGCGATGTCCCGGTCAAGGCCAAGATCGATACCGGCGCGCGGACTTCGGCCATTCACGCCTGGAACATCAACCGGTTTGAGAAGGACGGCGCGCCTTGGGTGTCGTTCGAACTGCATCCTGTCCAGAAAGACAACCGCACCCGTATTGCCTGTACGGCACCGATCCACGATGTCCGCGAGGTCCGCAGTTCCGACGGTGCGACACAGACCCGGATCGTGATACGTACACGCCTGAAACTCGGTGGCCGCTCCTGGCCGATCGAATTGACACTGGCCCGACGCGACCAGATGGGATTTCGCATGCTGATCGGGCGCACCGCGCTGAAGCGCCGCGTGCTGATCGATCCTGCGAAATCCTTCTTGTGCGGCCGGGCTGACCGAAACTGAAATCCGGAAGGACTGACCCGATGCGTCTTCTGATGCTCGCCCGCAATGCCGGTCTCTACTCGCACCAGCGCCTGGTGGAGGCCGCCGAACAGCGCGGCCACGAGATTGATGTCTACGACACGCTGCGCATGTATATGAACATCACCTCCCACCGGCCGGAAGTTCGCTATCAGGGGCGGGTCCTCGACGGATATGACGCGATTATCCCGCGTATCGGGGCGTCGATCACCGGTTATGGCATGGCGGTGGTGCGCCAGTTCGAGATGATGGGGGTCTGGTCGGTCAACGAGTCCGTCGCCATCGGCCGGTCACGCGACAAGCTGCGCTCGCTGCAGCTCCTGGCCCGCGCCGGGATCGGCTTGCCGGTCACGGCCTTCGCTCACGACACGCGCATGACCGACGACGTGCTCGACATCGTCGGTGGCGAGCCTGTGGTGATCAAGCTGCTGGAAGGCACCCAAGGCGTCGGCGTGGTGTTGTCGGAAACCCGCCGGTCAGCGAAATCCGTGATCGAGGCCTTCCGGGGTGCCAAGGTCGATATCCTGGTCCAGGAATTCATCAAGGAAGCCGGCGGAGCCGACATCCGCACCATCGTCGTGGGCGGCAAGGTGATCGCTGCGATGAAGCGCCAGGGCGGTGAGGGCGAATTCCGCTCCAACCTGCATCGCGGCGGCGCGGCAACAAAGATCAAGATCACCCCGGAGGAACGCTCCACAGCGATCCGCGCGGCCAAGGTGATGGGGCTCAATGTCGCTGGTGTCGATTTGCTGCGCGCCAATCACGGCCCGGTGGTGATGGAGGTCAACTCCTCGCCGGGCCTCGAAGGCATCGAAGAAACCACCGGCATCGACGTCGCCGGCCAGATCATCGACTTCATCGAGAAGAACTACGCGACCAGCAAGACCAAAACCAAAGGGCGCGGATGACGCGGCCTGACTTCCTTATCGCCCGCAAGGCCGTCGCGCCGGGTGAACGGCGTATCGTCGACATCCCGGTCTCGGTCCTGTCTGACCACACGCCGATGGCCCTGTCCGCTCACGTCATCCACGGGCGCAAGGACGGGCCGACCGCTTTCATCTCCGCCGCCGTCCATGGTGACGAGATCATCGGCGTGGAGATCATCCGGCGGCTGATCAACACGCCGCAGATGAAGTCGGTGCGCGGGACGCTGATCTGCGTTCCGATCGTGAATACGTTCGGCTTCATCAACCACACCCGCTATCTGCCTGACCGCCGCGATCTGAACCGCAGCTTCCCCGGGGCCTCGACCGGCTCGCTGGCCGCGCGGCTGGCGCGGCTGTTCATGAAGGAAATCGTCTCGCGCAGTGATATCGGCATCGACCTTCACTCGGCGGCCGAGCACCGGACCAACCTCCCGCAATTGCGCATCGACGCCGGCTCGAAGCGGGTCCGTGAATTGGCCGAAGCCTTCGCGCCGCCGGTCATCGTCCAGTCGAAGTTGCGCGACGGGTCGCTGCGTCTCGCAGCGCGGGAAATGGGCAAGGACGTGCTCGTCTACGAGGCGGGCGAAGCACTGCGCTTCGACGAGGCCGCCATCCGCCTCGGCGTGAAGGGGACGCTGCGTGTCCTGCACCATGTCGGCATGGTCGGCAGCGCCAAGGGGCTGACCACGACAATCCGGCCACTTTTGTCCAAACGTTCGGGTTGGGAACGCGCGCCCATGGGCGGGCTCTTGCGCGCCTGGAAAGCTGCCGGCGGGCTCGTGGAGAAGGGCGAGGTCATCGCCGCCATCGCCGACCCGCTGGGCGAGAAGGAAGAAGAGGTCCGCGCCTCCATGTCCGGACTCGTGATCGGCCGGACGGTCCTGCCCGTCGTCAACGAGGGCGATGCGCTCTTCCATATCGCGGAAATCAGCCGGACGCCGAAGACCGATCCGCTGGTCCGTATCGGTGAGGAAACCGAAGGCGACCCGCTCTTCGACGAGGACGAGATTCTGTAGCGAGAGAAATTCACAAATCCTCCGCCAAACTAAGCTGCATTCGAATCGACACCATTAGTTTTAAATTTTTGGTCTGTAATTGTTCGCTTAGCGGAAAGGAAAATATAGGGCCTCGGTCGCGCCGAAGTGCCGTTTACTCGCACGATTGATCCATTCAGCTGTATACGATCATTGTCCATCAGCTCCCGTATCATCATCGCCATTGTTCGGTTGACATATCCGATATGCGTACCCGCTGCCTGAACGCGAACCGCATTTGGATCGTATCTGTTTTTGTCGTCTTTTCGAAATTCGATATGCGCTCCGATGAACCGCTCAGCACTCATATTAGTTGCCGCCGAATGACGGTAGCCGACTACTTCGAGCATCAGTTCGAATGGCGCATCTTGGGCGCGTATCACGGGCACAAAGGAAAACCCGTCGCTTGGCAAGCGTCCAGACGAATACCCCAGTAACGTCATTGTAGAGTATTGTCGCGTAGCGGGCAGCTTGAAAGACTCTAGATATTTCCAGTAATCATCGCGTTCCTTTGGTGGTAACCGTCGAGCAAAAGTATTAACTACGCCTGTAGTATACACTTGGCTTTTTTTGAAATCAAAGGCGGGGTATCCAATAAACCCATGTTTAGAAGCCTCACGAAAATCGTCGCTTTCAGCTTCATATTTCAGCTTTACACCAGCCGCTTCTCTCGTAATCGTCGCAACGTGATAGTGGCTTCGGTGTTTCGGGTCCGCAGACTGCCAAACCAGCTTCAGCGAATCCCAGTCAATGACGTTTTTGATGTCATTCATATCGACGTCACCAATTTCTGTATCCTGTCACGCCTTTCGCCAACCAACGAAAGGATGACGGCACACCGCTTTTCAGAGAACGGCGTCGGTGTCTCTATCGAGCATAAAAGTGATAGATTTGTGGCTAATTCGCTCATGGAAAAGTTAATGACACCCCGTACACATTCCGCAAGCTTGGGATCGCTTCTGAGAAGGTGCTCAATCATCTGGATGTGCCCAGCTCGCTCGTTATCTTGACGGTTGAGCTTCATTTGGTGACGGCCCCGATCAATATAACGTGCCCGAAAAGTTGCATCGTCGAATTTTCCTAAACGCTCGTCACCATACTCATACACGAGCGCCGTTCCATTATCGAAGGCCGGGGAAAACTTCGCCGTAGCTACTTCGGGGTCCATCCCTTTCCATAATACCCCCCAATTCGATTGATGACGGTCAACATTCCCAATCAGAGCGTCAAACACTAAGACTTTCATCCAGTGGCAGTACCCATCCACCAAATTAAAACTTCGCTCCAGCAATTGGGTCAATAAAAATATATCTCTAATGTTGTGGTCTTTTCCTTTATCAAGGTCATAATCCTTATTGATTTTAATCATATACTGGTCGCCAGAAATGTAGCGAATTTCTTCGTAAACTTCCTTTGGGGGGTTGCCAAACACTGATCTGTAGAGCCTTTTCCACAAATTGTCGCTCTCACCCGACCGATCGCTGGTCGGAAAATCATGACGCAGATTTGGCCCATAAAACCATTGTATAAGTGCACCTTCAGACCCAGTTTTGTGGTTTATAGCCGGGTAGGCTGGTGGCACGTCAACGCCCATAAGCTTACCAATTTCAAAGGCAACCACCTCCCCCCAGAACTGAACGGGAAATGATGAGCGGGATTTTTTGAAAAGATATCGGTGCTCGGGAATAATCAATTCGGAAAGTGGGTTTGGCGGGCTGATTAGCGCAGACTTTGCACGAGACCCCTCAGGATAAACCGCAAACTCGTCATCAGCGGACCATTCAGAGACATCGAATAGCGCGGGGGGAGCTATGACTTGCTTCATCACCAAACAGTAGGACACCGATTCATAAAACCGAAGCCACATTTAGATGGCGGCGAGTTCGACGAGTGCGGGGTAGTCTTCGGCGTGTGTTTTTCGATCCTATTGACCTGATGCGTGGCATATAGAACACCAACGCCGTCGAACAACTTCTCAATAGCTTCTCGAGTTTTACCGAATCGGGCGCGTCCGTTCAGCTAATTACATATACTCCAATAAAGGCCGCCCGCGGATTGGGGATCGCGGGCGGCCCGTTCGGAGGTCCGGGCCTGGGACTGGGGAAGGGGCCCGGAACTTGATCTGGCCGGTTCTACATCGCCGGCATGATCACGCTATCGATGACGTGAATGACGCCATTGGATGCATCGACGTCCGCAGAAATGACCGAAGCGCCATCAACCATGACACCGCCCATGGTCGCGTCGATGTCCACCGTGTTGCCATTGACCGTGGCAACGGAGAGCGACTGACCGGCCAGATCCGCCGCGAAATACTCACCCGGAACAACGTGATAGGTCAGGATCGCAATCAGCTGGTCGCGGTTTTCTTCCAGCAGCAGATCATTGATCGCGTCTTCGCCGAGCGCGGCAAATGCTTCGTCAGTCGGGGCGAAGACGGTGAAGGGGCCATCGCCGCGCAGCGTCTCGACCAGACCGGCGGCCTGAACGGCTGCGACCAGGGTGTTGAACGATCCGGCATTAACCGCGGTATCCACGATATCGGCCTGCATCGGTGCCTCATGAGACGATGAACCATGATGGTCCTTGACGTAATCGCCGGCGAAGGCGGGGGCGGAGAGGGCAGCGGCGATAGCGGCGGTGGCAAGAAGGCGGGGCATGTGTACGCTCCTGTTTCGTTTCTGTCGCCCGGGCCACCGGAGGGTGGACCGGACAGGGGGAGGGCGAGACCCCCTCATGGGATCTCACCGGGCCAGTACGGACCTGCCCGCAAACCGGATTTGAGAATTAAACATCATTAATTCTGGGGGTTAGGTGCTGGACGTCCACCCAATTCGCCCTAAGAGGCGCGCCCGAACCCGCCACCCCCGGGAGTCTCGATTTCGATGGCGTCGCCCGCCTCGACTTCAATCGAGAACAGGCCGGGGAGGTCTTCAACCATCCCGTCAGCACCGATCCGCCGCTGCTGGCCGGACTGGGCGTCACCGCCGCCATCAAGGCCAAACGGGACTTCCTGCCTGCGCGAGGACAGGAGCGAGACCGTCATGGGTTCGAGGAAAGTCATCCGCCGCGTTGCCCCATCCCCTCCCGGCCATCGTCCCGCACCGCCGGATTCCTGCCGCACACGGTGATGGTCCAGCCGGACCGGGAAGCGGCGCTCGAGCACTTCCGGGTCGGTCATGCGCGAATTCGTCATATGGGTGTGGATTGCCGAGAGGCCGGCAAAACCGTGGCCCTCCGCATCGACGCCCGCGCCCGATCCGCCGCAGATCGTCTCGTAATACTGGTGACGCGCATTGCCGAAGGTCAGATTATTCATCGTGCCCTGTGCCGGGGCCATCCGGCCGGTCGCGGCGAACAGCGCATCGACAACCAGCTGGCTGGTTTCCACATTGCCCGCGACTACGGCTGCGGGCGGCACCGGATTGAGGAAACATCCCTCCGGGATCACGAGGTCGATGGGTTTGAGGCAACCTTCATTGAGTGGGATGTCCCCGCCGACGAGGCAGCGGAAAACATAGAGGACGGCGGCGCGGGCCACGCTCGACGGTGCGTTGAAATTGCTGTCCCGCTGGGCATTGGTCCCGGTGAAATCGACGGTCGCGGACCTTGTGTCCCGATCCACGCGGATTGCGACCTTCACCGCGGCGCCATCATCGATCCGGACCTCGGCCTCACCATCCTCCAGCGCGTCGATTACCCGGCGCACGGCGCGTTCGGCATTGTCCTGGACATGGCCCATATAAGCGCGCACGACATCCAGCCCGTGATCGGCGACCATGCGTTTCAGCTCCGCCGCCCCGCGCGCGCAGGCAGCGAGCTGGGCCTTCATGTCGGCGACATTCTGGTCCGGGTTGCGGGCCGGCCAGCGTCCCGAATTCAAGACCGCACGAACCTCGGTATCGAGAAAGCGGCCGTTCTCCAGCACCTTGATGTTGCGGAAGAGGACGCCTTCCTCGTCGATGGTTTTCGAAAACGGCGGCATCGAGCCGGGCGCAATGCCGCCAACATCCGCATGGTGACCGCGCGCGGCGACATAGAAGAGGCGCTCGCCCGCGCTGTCATGGACGGGCGTTACGATGGTGATGTCCGGCAGGTGGGTCCCGCCGTCATAGGGGGCATTGACCGCCACCGCGTCACCGGGGCCCAGATCGGGGTTGGCCGCCGCCGCCGAGCGCACGCTTGCCGACATCGAGCCCAGGTGGACCGGCATGTGCGGCGCATTGGCGACCAGTCCGCCCTCGGCGTCAAAAACCGCGCAGGAAAAATCGAGCCGCTCCTTGATATTGACCGAATGCGCGGTGCGTTCCAGCGCCGCGCCCATCTGTTCGGCCACCGCCATGAAACGCTTGTTGAAAAGCTCCAGCCGGATCGGGTCGGCCTCGGTCGTCGTCGCCTCAGTAGGCCCGGTGCTTTGCCGGGTCAGTTCCAGCGTCCCGCAGGGCAGGCGTTTCGCATGCCACCCGTGTTCCACGACTATGGTGGAATTCGGTTCGAGAATGATCGCCGGACCGACCGTACTCGCGCCAGTTCCGAAATCCTCGAGCCGGTAGACCGGCGTCTCGCGCCACTGACCTTTATCGAACACGCGCGCCTGAGACACCGGCTGCGGATCACCTTCGCGGGTTGGCAGATCGAGATGCCAGTTCCCCGCGCCCGGCGGGTCGGCTACCGCTTCGGCCGCGACGGATTCAACGATGATCCGCGCACTCTCGGGGCGAAAGCCGAAGAGTTGTTCATGCGCGGCCTGGAAAGCCTCACGCATCGCTGACGGTTCCTGTTCGGCGACGGGCAAGGCGGTATCCGAACCGTCAACCTTCAGCCGGTATTCGCGCCGCACGCGGATATCGGTGTCCGCAATGCCCTGCGCCGTGAGTGAAGTGCGCGCTTCACGTTCCAGTCGGTCAAGCGTCCGCACAGCGTCCGCGTTGTCCTCACCAAAGGCCAGTTCGACCGCGGCCTCCCGCGTTTCGCGCAGTTCAGCGAGGCCGATCCCGAGCGCGGACAAGAGCCCCGCCATCGGGTGCAGCAGCACGGTCTTCAAGCCGAGCGCCTCGGCAACCCGGCAGCCATGTTGTCCACCGGCTCCTCCGAAGGCAGACAAGGCATATTGTCCCGGATCCACGCCTTGGCTGGTCGAGATGTGCTTGATGGCCTGGGCCATGTTCTCGATGGCGACAGCGAGGAACCCTTCGGCTGCCGCTTCCGCGCTATCAAGCCCCATGTCTCCGGCTAGCGACGCGAGTGCCTTCCGGCTGGCGTCCGCATCGAGGGGCGATTGTCCGTCCGTGCCGAAGACCTTGGGGAAGCCGTCCGGTTGAATCCGCCCGAGCACGATGTTGGCGTCGGTCACCGCGGCCGGGCCGCCCCGGCCATAGCCCGCCGGGCCGGGCATCGCGCCGGCACTGTCCGGGCCGACGCGGGCGCGTTCACCATCAAAGCTGAGGATCGACCCACCGCCCGCAGCAACCGTATGGACCGCCATCATCGGGGCGCGCAGGCGCTGGCCTGCGATCCGCGCTTCACTGACCCGTTCATACTGTTCGCCATCAAAGCGCGAGACGTCGGTGGACGTGCCGCCCATGTCAAAGCCGATGACTTTCGGGTGGCCCGCGGTGGCAGCGGTGCGGGCCATGCCGACCACGCCGCCCGCCGGGCCGGACAGGACGGCGTCGCGCGCAGCGAACTGATCGGCCGAGGCGAGGCCTCCGGACGACTGCATGAAGTAGAGCGGCGCGCCATCGAGTCGCGCCGCCACACGCCCGGCATAGTCCTTCAGAACCGGCGTCAAATAGGCGTCGAGGACCGTTGTGGAGGCACGTGGCACGATCTTCACCAGCGGGCTGGCGACACTGGAGAGGATGATCGTCTCAAACCCGGCGTCGCGTGCCAGTGCGGCGAGGCGCTGTTCATGCGCCGGGTTGGCATAGGCATGCATCAGAGCGATAGCGATGGTGGCGCAGCCGTCCTTGCGGGCGTCTGCAAACCCCGCACGCGCGGCGTTCTCATCGAGTGGACGGACAACGCTGCCCGACGCGTCGAGCCGTTCGTCGATCTCCAGCACGCGGTGGTGCAGCGGCGCGGGCCGGTCGATCTTCATCGCGAAGATATCGGGCCGGGTCTGATCCCCGATGACCAGCAGGTCTGCAAAGCCTTCTGTAACCGCGAAGAGGGTCTTTTCGCCCTTGCGCTCCAGCAGCGCGTTGGTCGCGACTGTTGTGCCCATCTTCACCGCCGCAATCCGCTCTGCCGGGATCGGCTCGCCGGGCTTCAGGTCCAGGAAGCGGCGGATGCCTTCCGAGGCTGCGTCGGCATAGTCCGGGCTTTCCGACAGCAGCTTTTTCGCCGTGACACGGCCGTCCGGCGCACGGGCGATCACGTCGGTAAACGTGCCTCCCCGATCGATCCAGAATTCCCAATCTCCGCTCACGACTCGCGCTTGCCCCTTTCAGGCGCTACATGGGCCGCGGAGACTAGCCTCATGTCCATCTGGCGCAAGCTGACCGACTTCATTTCCGGCCCGTCCGACCCCTTCGATTGCGAAGGCGAGGATTGCGGACCGGGACACCGCGTCGATGACGCGGATTTCGCCATGGCGCTGATCGGGCTCGGTGCCAAAATGGCGAAGGCTGACGGTATCGTGACCGACAGCGAGGTCTCGGCCTTCCAGCAAGTGTTTCGCGCGCCGCCTGACGGCAAGATCGCCATCGCTCAGGCCTTTGATCTCGCCCAGCAGACGACGCTCGGGTTTGACGGTTATGCGCGCCGGCTCGCGCGCCGCTTCCGGGCCAACCCGGCGGTGCTGGAAGACGTGCTCGACGGCCTCTTTCACATTGCTAAGGCCGACGGGGCGGTGACAGCCAGCGAGATGTCCTATCTCGAAGCCGTCTCGGAGATTTTCGGCTTTTCAGAGCGTGAATTCCGGCGCATTCGCATGGCTCATATCGGCGCGCCTGATGACGACCCTTATGTCATCCTCGGTATCGATCCCGACATTTCCGATGATGGGCTGAAGCGCGCCTATCGCCGTATCGCGGCACAGAATCACCCCGATGCCCTGGTTGCGCGCGGTGCACCGGCACAACTGCAGCGTCTGGCCGATGCCAAAATGGCAGCGATTAATGCCGCTTACGCCCAAATTCGGGCCGACAGGGGATCACGATCCGGCGAGTCCCGTTGACGTTCGCCTGTGTGGCCCCGACATTGTATGCGGTCGCGAGGGGCGAAATGGAGTGAACCCGTCATGGATGATGACCGGACAAACCAGACCGATCTGACAGCCCGCTTCGGGCGGATTGTGCGCGGCGTGATCGCTGCGGTATTCGCGATCGCCTTTGCCGGGCTCGTCTTCTTCCTCGCTGCCGTGCTGACCGCTGCGGCGGTCGCCGTCATTGGGGTGGCGCTGCTCGCCGTCGGGGCGTGGTGGCTCTGGCGTAAGATTCGCGGCCCGAAGAAGGGTGGCTCCGGCGACCCGACCCTGCTGGTCGCACGCCGGGGTCCCGATGGCTGGACCGTCGAGACGGCAGGCCGACCGCAACACTAAATCCTTGAGTTTGACTTGCGTGTGCTGCGCCTGGTGCGCATGACTGCGCGCGTGGACGCCATCGACTCGCCTTCGCCGAATTTCAACGACCGGGCTGGCCCGGTCAGCCACATCATGCTGCACTATACCGGCATGGAAACCGGCGCGGCCGCGCTCGCGCGCCTGTGCGATGCCGAAGCCAAGGTCAGCGCCCATTACATGGTGGAGGAAGACGGCCGGATCTTCCGGTTGGTCTCCGACGACAAGCGCGCCTGGCACGCCGGAAAGGGGTGTTGGGCGGGCATCACCGACATGAATTCGGCCTCCATCGGCATCGAGATCGTCAATGGCGGCCATGATTTCGGCTTGCCGGACTTTCCCGACGTCCAGATCGAGGCAGTCATCGCGCTCGTTCGCGAGATTCTCGCCCGCCACGCCATTCCGGCGAAGAACGTTATCGGTCATTCCGATTTCGCCCCGGACCGCAAGCAGGACCCGGGCGAGAAATTTCCCTGGAAACGGCTTGCCGATGCGGGCTGTGCGATCTGGCCCGAGGGCAGCGGCGACGTATCGCCCGACCCAGCCGCCGATCTCGACGCGATAGGGTACGACACCGGCCTGCCGTTGGCAGATGCCGTATCCGCTTTCCAGCGCCGCTTCCGCCCGTCCCGTGTCGATGGGCAGGTGGACGAGGAAACGGCGCGGCTCGTCCACGCCGTGGCGGTGCTTTCCCGCTAGGCGGTCCTGGACCCCGGCTTTCGCCGGGGAAGCGCTCTTCTTTCCTTTCGGTCCTTGGACTTGATCCAAGGACCCAGTCGTTCTCATCAGTCGGATTTCCACGGTCCCGGCGAAAGCTCGAATCCAGATATGTCCGCCTGTGTTCCTGCTTCCGCAGGAAACCCGGAGAAAGCTTTCCAGGGCAAAATCTGGGCCCATGGATCAAGTCCAATGGCCGAATTCATAGAGTTCAGGTCGCTTCGCTGAACGAACTATCCCGGACGCTCAGCGATCCGGGATCTGAAGACCGGGCACTCGCCGTTCCAGGTCCCGGCTTGCCCCTCCGGGTCAGCCGGGATGACAATTTTCTACGACGGACTCCATCTCGTCATGCCCGGGCTTCGTCCCTGGCATCCATGGACAACAGGGACTGACGCCCTGTTGTGACGCACAAAAGTTCAAACGCTTGCCCTTTGACTCCCGGCCCAATTCCTATAACTTTATAAAGCAAAGTAATTGGTATGGAGTATCGGCATGGATATCATCAACAGCGTCTGGGGCGGGATGCATACCGCAGCAGCGGTCATCGCGCTGGCCACTGGAGCCTATGTGCTGATGCGTCCCAAGGGCGATGGCCGGCACCGGAGTGTCGGGCGGGTCTACGCCGCCGCGATGGTGCTGCTGGTGCTAGCGGGGATCCCGATGGCAGAGAACGGCCTGTCGGCGTTCCATTACCTTTCCATCATCACGGCGATCTCGATCGCGGCCGGGATGGTTATGATCTGGCGGGCCCGGTTCGAGCGCGATCCGAAGACACGTGCCGGCCTCGTTTTCGGCCACTACAAATTCATGGCCTGGTCGTATGCGGGCCTCGTCGCCGCGGGCGCTGCCCAGCTGGCGACACGGATCGCGGTGGCCTGGGGCGGCATGGCGACCTTCTGGTGGGCGGTTGTTGCCGCATCGCTGGCGATCTGCGGCCTGGCGGCCCTGTGGATTCGCCTCAGCGACCGGCTCATCATTCGCCGCTATGCCCGCGCGCTTGACGCGGGCGCATCCTGACACGACATTCCGCGCCGGTCAGGCGGCCGGGCGGCCGCTCCCGCATGTTTCCGAAAGGACGCGGGGGAGGAAAGTCCGGGCTCCACGAAAGGCAAGGTGCCAGGTAACGCCTGGCGGGGGTGACCCCAGGGACAGTGCCACAGAGAACAGACCGCCGGGCGCTCGCGTCCGGCAAGGGTGAAACGGTGCGGTAAGAGCGCACCGCCCCGACCGCAAGGAAGGGGGCACGGCAAACCCCACCTGGAGCAAGACCGAATAGGAATGGGCGATGCCTTCGCGGCATCACGCGCGCCTTTCGCGCGCCATTCGGGTAGGTCGCGCCAGGCGTGCTGCGAAGCACGTCGCAGAGGAATGGTCGCCGCGTTCTTTCCGTTCCGGAAAGAATGGCACAGAACCCGGCTTACAGGCCGCCTGACCGCCTGTTTCCCCGCCGCGCCGCACTTCCGGACCAGTTTGTTCTTTGTCTGTTCTTTTTCGGGCGGGCGTGAAGCCTGTTTGAATACTTTCCGAAGTCGCGAAAAAGCAGGTACAGAGCCGTTTTCGGCGTTGTTCCCCATGATTTCCCATGTTATCCCATTATTAACCACGGTGGCGGGCTGTGGGCGAAGGGGAGGCGTTCGTGTTCTTGTCCACGACGACAAACGGGATCGATGCGAAGGGGCGGCTTTCCGTTCCTGCCGATTTCCGTACCGTCGTACGCGGCGAACCTTTCGACGGGATTTACGTGTGGCCGTCCTTTGACGGCGATTATCTCGAGGGTGGCGGTCAGACGCTGATGGACCGCTATCTCTCCCTCATTGAGGGCATGGCCCCATATGACGACGCCCGCGTCGCGATGGAGCGTTCGATTTTCGGGGCGGCCAAGCCGCTGGGCTTCGACTCTACCGGCCGCATCACCCTGCCCAAGGCGTTCGCCGACCATGCCGGACTTGACGGCAAGGCGACCTTTGTCGGCTTGGGCGCGCGTTTCGAGATCTGGAATCCGGAAACTTACGCCGAGAAGGCGGCTGCCGCCCGCGCCTATGCCCGTGAAAACAAGCGCGCTCTGAAGCTTCCGCCTGTTGGGGTGCGCCCGTCATGACGAACCACGCCCCGGTCATGCTCGCTGAAGTCCTGCACGCAATGGAGCCGCGGGACGGCGCGCTCTACATCGACGGCACCTTTGGTGCGGGCGGGTATACGCGCGGTCTGCTCGGCTCGGCGGATTGCCGGGTTCTGGGCATCGACCGCGACCCCACGGTTGCACCGCTGGCCGCTGACATGGTCAGGGCCTTTCCGGGCCGCTTCCAGCTGGTCCGGGCACCGTTCTCCGCGATGGAAGCCATCATCCGCGATCACGGTGGTGAAACGGTTGACGGTATTGTCCTGGATATCGGCGTGTCTTCCATGCAGATCGACCAGGCCGAACGGGGTTTTTCGTTTGCGAAGGAAGGTCCGCTTGATATGCGCATGTCGGGCGAGGGTGCCAGCGCCGCCGATGCCGTCCGGCTGCTCTCGGAAAAGGACCTCGCCGACATTTTCTTCCTCTATGGCGAGGAACGAAAGTCGCGCCGCGTTGCCGGGGCCATCGTCCGCGCCCGCGCCGAAGCGCCGATCACGACGACCGAAGCGCTGGCCGAAATCGTCGCAAGGGCCATTGGGGGCAAGCCGGGCCGCATCCATCCGGCCACGCGCGTGTTCCAGGCCCTGCGTATTTTCATCAATGACGAGTTGGGTGAGCTTGTACGCGCCCTGACCGCGGCCGAGCGCATTCTGGCTCCCATGGGCCGGCTGGTCGTCGTCACCTTCCACTCGCTTGAAGACCGGATCGTCAAGGCGTTCCTGCGTGACCGGTCCGGCCTGTCAGGAGGTGGCGGGTCGCGCCATGCCCCCGAGGTCGAACCCGCGCAGCCGCCGTCCTTCAGCCTGCTCCAACGCAAAGCGGTTGAGGCCGGCGAGGCCGAGCTCAATGCCAACCCGCGCGCGCGATCGGCCCGCCTGCGCGCCGCGATCCGTACCCAGGCCCCGGTCTGGCCTGAGGACGCGTCGCTTATCCCTGCCGCTCCGTCACTGGCTGCCCTGGAGGCCGCTCTATGATTCGTGCTCTCAATGCTCTCGCCCTGATGGTCGCCGCGGTGCTGGCCGTGGCCCTCTATATCGCCAAGACCGAAGCGCAGGGGTCGCAGGAAAGGCTGGCGGAAATCCAGGCGCAGCTCGCCGAGGAGCGCCGCCAGATCAACGTTCTCAATGTCGAGATTGCCCACCTGGAAGACCCGGAGCGCCTTCGGGTGCTGGCGCGGCGTTACCTTGGTTTTGAGCCGCTCGACCCGGCCCGCGAAGTCGAAATGGCTGATCTGCCGTTGCTGATCGAGCCGGACCGGCCCCGCACGTCGGCCAATGAGCTCTACGCGTCGGAGTCCGAGCGTCTGGCCGTCCCGGTTCAGACCGGGGGGCGCCCGTGAAGCGGTTCTGGCCTTTCCGCCGGAAGGTCTCGGCGCGGACCGAGTCCGTTTCGCTGCCGCCCATGGCCGAGGCCGCGCCGTCCGACATGACGCGGCTCCTCCGCCTGGAAGATGAAGAGGTCAGCGCCATCGAGGCGGCGCGTGGCCGGCTCGTCGTAATCGGCATGGTTCTGGTGATTGCATTCAGTGCTCTGGCTGTCCGGGCTTTCGGTTTGGCGATTGCGGGCGATGCCGGGCCGGCGATTGTGGCCGAAGCCGAGGATCTGCGGCGCGGCGATCTTGTGGACCGCACCGGTCAGGTGCTGGCCACCACGCTGGAAACCTACTCGCTCTTTGCTGATCCGACCCAGGTCTGGGACGCTGCGGAAACGGCCGCCGCACTGGCCACCGTTCTGCCTGATGTGAACGAGGCGCGCCTGCGCGACGACCTCGCCTCGCGCCGGCGTTTTGTCTGGATCCAGCGCAATCTTACCCCGCGCCAGCGTCAGGCCGTGTTCGCGCTCGGGCTGCCTGGTCTCGACTTCCGCATCGAGCCGCGCCGGGTCTATCCGCGCGGCCGGCTCGCCGCGCATGTCGTGGGCTATACCGACCGGGACATGGACGGGTTGGCGGGCGCGGAGCGCGCCTTCAACGCCGCACTTGATTCCGGAGATGGCCGCCCTGTCCCGCTCTCCATTGACATGGGCGTGCAGTTCCACGTCGACGAGGTCTTGCGCCTGACGATGGCAGAATACCGGGCCCTGGCCGCAGTCGGCGTCGTCATGAATGTGCGGACCGGCGAGATCGTCAGTCTCGTATCGCTGCCCGATTTCGACGCCAACAGGCCTGCCTCGGCACGGCCCGATGAGCGCCTGAATCGTGCCACGCAGTCGGTTTACGAGATGGGGTCGACCTTCAAGGCCTTCACCGTGGCGCTGGCGCTGGAAACCGGCATTGCCAGTCCGGGCGAGACCTTCGATGCCCGGGGATCTCTCCGGGTTGGCGGGCACACCATCAATGATTTCCACGCTGAGAACAGGCGGCTGACCCTGGAAGAAGTCTTCACACACTCCTCGAATATCGGCTCCTCCCTCATCGCGCTTGAAGCCGGTGCCGACGCGCAGCGTGACATGCTGACCCGTCTGCGCTTGATGGAGCGGTCACCGATCGAGCTGGCCGAAAGCGCCGAGCCGCTGTTGCCGCGCCAGTGGGGTCCGGCCGAAATCGCGACGATCTCCTACGGTCACGGTATCGCAGTCAGCCCGATCATGGTCGCCTCGGCCTTTGCCGCCATCGCCAATGGCGGCGTCTATGTGCAGCCCACACTCCAGCCCGTTCGTCCCGGCGAGACGGTTGCCGGTGAGCGCGTCATGGATGCCGCCGTCGCCCAATCCGTGCTCGACATGATGCGCCAGGTCGTCGAGGACGGCACGGGTCGCCGCGCCGAGGCCCCAGGTTACCGTGTTGCGGGCAAGACCGGGACGGCGGAGAAACCGGGGCGGGGCGGGTATGACCGCAACCGGCTCATCTCGTCCTTCTCGGCGGTCTTCCCCTATGACGATCCGCAATACGTGGTGCTGGTGATGCTGGACGAGCCACACGGTACTGCTGCGACCTACAACTACGCGACCGGCGGATGGACGGCAGCCCCGGCTGCGGGCGAGATCATCAGCCGGATTGCCCCGATGCTGGGTGTCGAACGTCATGGCGAGGCGGGATCCAACTCCGAACTCCTGCGCGCGGCCCTGTCGCCGTCGGCCGAGTCCTTGCCGGAGTTTACCCAATGAAGCTGGCCGAGCTCGTCAGCCCCAACGCAGCGCCGCCCGGGCACGAGGCCGTGGAGATCGCCGGACTGACTCTCGACAGCCGGGCTGTAAAGCCCGGTTTTCTCTTTGCGGCGCTGAAAGGTCTGACCGTCGACGGTCGCAATTTCATCCCGCAGGCGATCGCCAACGGGGCGGCGGCAATCCTGACCGACAGTCCCGTGGATGACGTGTCCGTCCCGGTCGTTCTCGACGCCGATCCGGCGGGCGCGCTGTCCCGGCTGGCGGCGCGCTTCTATCCCCGTCAGCCCGAATTTATCGCGGCGGTGACGGGCACGAACGGAAAAAGCTCAACGGTCGATTTTCTGCGCCAGATCTGGCGCTCTGGCGGGATTGAGGCAGCGAGCCTCGGTACGCTCGGTGTGGCGCAGGGATCGAGCCTCGTCGAGACCGGCTACACCACGCCTGACGCCGTCGCGCTGCATCAGGCGCTCAATGCCTTGGCGGCAGACGGCGTGACGCACCTTGCGATGGAGGCCTCCAGCCACGGCCTGAAACAGAAACGTATGGACGGTGCCCGGATTTCCCTCGCCGCCTTCACCAATCTGACCCAGGACCATCTCGACTATCATCCGGATTTTGACGATTATTTCGCGTCCAAAATGAAATTGCTTCGGGAGCTGACACCCAAGGGCTCGCCGGCCATCGTCAATGTTGATTCCGACTGGGGCGGCAAGGTCGAGGCCATCGCGCGTGAGTGCGGTCTCGATGTCATCACGGTCGGATGGGCGGGGGCCGACTGGCGGATTCTGGAAATCACGCCCCGCGCGGCGAGCCAGACGGTCAAACTGCAGGTCGCGGGCGCACGCCATACGGTCGAGCTTCCGCTGGTCGGCGAGTTTCAGACGGCCAACGCTGTCGGGGCGGCGGCCATGGCCGCGAAAAGCGGTGTATCGACCGAAGACGCCATCGAGGCGCTCCGGCACCTCAAGGGCGTAGCCGGACGGCTCGAACTGGCGGTCCGGACCAAAGACGGCTCCCCGGTTCTCGTTGACTATGCCCATACGCCTGACGGGCTCGACAAGCTTCTGCGGGCTGCACGTCCGCACACGCGCGGACGGGTGATCATCGTCTTTGGTTGTGGCGGGGACCGAGATCCGACGAAACGGCCGAAAATGGGCGTAATCGCGGCCCAGCTCGCCGACCGGGTCTTTGTCACAGATGACAATCCGCGCTCCGAGCGGGGCGAGGATATCCGCGCCGCCATCATGAAAGGCTGCCCGGACGCGATCGAGATCGGCGACCGCATGGAAGCGATCCGCGCCGCCGTCGCCGAGCTTGAAAGTGGTGATACGCTGCTTCTTGCTGGCAAGGGCCACGAAACCGGGCAGAAGATCGGCACCAAAATCCTCCCCTTCGACGATCGGGAAGCGGCACGCCAGGCTGTTGCGGAACAGGAGGGCGGGGCATGAGTGAACCGCTCTGGACAGCACGCGAAGCCCTGGCCGCTACGGGGGGCAAGCTGGCCGGGTCGACTGACTGGACGGCTGACGGTGTCTCCATCGATACGCGCAGCCTCAAGCCCCGCGATCTCTTCGTGGCGCTGACCGATCAGCGTGACGGGCACGACTTCGTACCCGATGCCGCCGCGCGCGGTGCTGCTTGCAGCCTGGTCGCGCGCTCAGACGGTATGCCCGGCAATTTGCTGGTGGGACGCGATACACTGGAGAGCCTGCGCGCGCTCGGGCGTGCCGCCCGTGACCGCAGCGACGCGATCCGCGTGGCCGTGACCGGCAGCGTCGGCAAGACATCGGTCAAGGAAGCGCTAGCCGCTGTATTCCGTGCGGCGGGACCGGCTCACTGGTCGGAGCGCTCCTACAACAATCACTGGGGTGTACCGCTCACGCTGGCGCGCATGCCGAAAGCAACGCGCCGCGCCGTCTTCGAAATGGGCATGAACCATGCCGGTGAACTGCGCGATCTGACCGGTCTGGTCCGGCCTCACGTCGCACTCGTGACCCGGATCGCGCCCGCCCACCTCGAATTCTTCCGTTCGGTGGCCGACATCGCTCATGCGAAGGCGGAAATCTACGAAGGCCTGATGACCGATGGTGTCGCGATCTATCCGCGCGATGACGAGCACGGCGAATTGCTGCTCGACCATGCGCGCCGGTCCGCCGCTGGCTTCATTCTCGATTTCGGCCTGTCGCCCGAAGCGGCCGTCAATGTCAGCCAGTTCGAAACGGCACCAGACGGCGCGCGCGGGCGGGTGTCGGTCCTTGGCAAGTCACTCGACTTCCGGATCGGCGCATCGGGGGCACACTGGGCCTGGAACGCCGCTGCGATTTTCGCAGCCGCCATCGCCGCCGGGATCGATGCCGAAGCGGTGGCCGAGGCGTTGCCTGATGTCGGGGCCGAGCCGGGCCGGGGACGCGTGCACCAGGTCGGTCTCCCGACCGGCGGGTTCATCCGCCTGCTCGATGAAAGCTACAACGCCAATCCGGTTTCCATGGCCGCTGCGATCGAAACGCTCGGTGGGCTCGTGCCTGGCAAGGGTGGACGCCGGATCGCGGTGCTGGGAGAGATGCTGGAACTTGGCCCCAAAAGCCCCGACCTGCATGCCGGTCTGGCCGAACCGCTGGTCCGGGCAAAGGCCGACCTGGTCATCGCCAGCGGGTCCCGCATGACACCGCTGACGGACGCCTTGCAGGACGGGATCGAAACACACTACGCGAATGATGCCGACGCGGCCCTGACCTGCCTGACCCAGGCCGTCCGGCCGGGCGACGTTGTGATGGTAAAGGGCTCGAACGCCTCGGGCGTCCATCGGGTCGTCAAAGCCCTGCTGGCCGCTCAGCCGGCTGGCAGTCAACGGGGGGAAGACCGCTAACATGCTCTACATGCTGCTTGCGCCGCTGGGCGAGGAGATTACCCTCCTTAACCTCTTCAATTACATCACCTTCCGCACCGGCGGAGCGCTGATCACCGCGCTGATGGTGGTGTTCATTTTCGGCAAGCCCTTCATCAACTGGCTGCGTTCGAAACAGCGTGAGGGCCAGCCCATTCGCGAGGACGGCCCGGAACGCCACATCATCGAGAAGGCCGGAACCCCGACCATGGGCGGCTTCCTGATCCTGCTCGGAATTGTCATCGCGACCCTGCTCTGGGGTGACCTCTCCAACCCGTATCTCTGGGTCGTGCTCTATGTGACCGTCGGCTATGGCGCGATCGGGTTTTATGACGACTATCAGAAGGTCTCGAAGCGTTCCTCGGCAGGGATTTCCAGCTGGATGAAGCTTGGGCTGCAGCTGGTTATCGCAGCGGGTGCCGTGTTCTGGATGACGCAGTTATTGGCCAATGCGCCCGACGTCCCGGCGGGTTTTGCGACCTCGGTTGCCATCCCCTTCTTCAAGGATTTGCTGATCCCGCTGGGGCCGTTTTTCCTTATTTTCGGGACACTTGTGATCGCCTTCGCGTCCAACGCAGTCAACCTCACTGACGGGCTGGACGGCCTCGCCATCGTTCCCGTGATGATCGCCGCGGCGAGCTTCGGCTTCATTGCCTACATCGTCGGAAACTTCGTGTTCGCCAATTACCTGCAGCTGAATTTCACGCCGGGAACCGGTGAGTTGGCGGTCTTCTGCGGTGCTCTGCTGGGAGCGTCACTGGGCTTCCTCTGGTATAATGCGCCGCCCGCCATGGTGTTCATGGGCGATACCGGATCGCTCTCGCTGGGCGGCGCGCTCGGCACGATTGCGGTGGCCGTGAAGCATGAAGTCGTGCTGGCGATTATAGGTGGTCTTTTCGTCCTCGAGGCGGTGTCTGTTATGGTTCAGGTCGCCAGCTTCAAGCTGACCGGCAAGCGGATATTCCGCATGGCCCCGATCCACCACCATTTCGAGAAACTGGGCTGGCAGGAACCGACCATCGTGATCCGTTTCTGGATCATTGCCGTCATTCTGGCCCTCATCGGTCTTTCTACCCTCAAGCTGAGATAATCAGGACTTTCTCATGATCCCCGTGCGCAGTTTTGCCGGTCAGCATGTCGCGGTCTTCGGCCTCGGCCGGACCGGTATCGCGACGGTGAAGGCCCTGCTGGCGGGCGGGGCGACGGTTTCCGCCTGGGACGAGAATGAAGACTCGCGCAAGTCCGCTGAAGCCGCCGGGATCGAGACCGAGGATCTGGGACGCCGCGACTGGGGCGACGTCGCCGCGCTGGTGCTCTCGCCCGGCATTCCGCTGACCCATCCCAAGCCGCACCGCATGGTCGAGCTGGCTCGTGCGGTCGGTGCACGGGTCATTGGCGATATCGAACTCTTTGCGCGCGAATTAAATGCGCTGGCCGATGATGAACGCCCGAAAGTCATCGGCATCACCGGGACGAATGGCAAGTCGACGACGACGGCGTTGATCGGCCATATCCTGAAGCGCTGCGGACGCGATGCCCGTGTCGGCGGCAATATCGGTGAGGCAGTACTCGGGCTTGAGCCGCCCCGGCGCGGCGCGATCTATGTGCTGGAGCTTTCGTCCTATCAGCTCGACCTGACCGAGACGCTGGGCTGCGACGTGGCGATGCTCCTGAACATCGCGCCGGACCATCTCGACCGGCATGGCGATCTCGACGGCTATATCGCGGCCAAGAAGCGCATTTTCGCCAACCAGGTAAAGGGCAACACGGCCATCGTTGGCGTCGATGACCCGCACGCCCAGAAAATCTGTTCGGCGATGATGGCCGCCAATGGCCGCAGCGTCGTGCCGATCTCGTCCGGACGCACGCTCAGCCGCGGCGTCTATGCCGTGGGTGGAAAGCTGCATGACAGCCTCAGCGGCCACGCCGAGGCGGTGATGGACATGGCGACGGCTCCGGCCTTGCCCGGTCGCCACAACAGCCAGAATGCCGCTGCCGCCTATGCGGCGGTCCGGGCCTTGGGTCTTGAGCCGCGCCAGATTGCTGCCGCCATCAAGAGCTTCCCCGGTCTGCCGCACCGGCTCGAACGGGCCGGGGAGCGCGGGAATATCCTCTACGTGAACGACTCCAAGGCGACGAATGCCGATGCCGCGGCGCAGGCGCTCGGCTGTTATGACGACATCTACTGGATCGTCGGCGGACAAGCTAAATCGGACGGGATCGGTGCGCTCGCGCCCTTCTTCCCGCGTATCGCCAAGGCCTATCTGATCGGCGAGGCTGCCGACGCGTTCGCCAAAACGATGGGCGATGCGGTCGCGCACGAGACCGCCGGCACGCTGGAAGCCGCGGTCGATCTTGCCTCGCGCGATGCGGCCGCAGGCGGCCGGAAAAACCCGGTCATTCTTCTTTCACCTGCGTGCGCGAGTTTCGACCAGTTCAAAAATTACGAGCACCGCGGCGACATGTTCAAAATCTACGTCAAGGCACGCATCGGCGAAGCCCGAGAGGGCGCGGCATGATCGCGTCGCGCGCCCGGGCCTTCAATGACTGGTGGCGGGGGCTGGACCGGACCCTGCTTTTCGTGGTTCTCGCCCTCATTGCGGTCGGTTTGATCCTGTCGCTGGCGGCCAGCCCTGCGGCCGCCGAGCGCCTGCGGCTCGACAACCCCTTCCACTTCATCTTCCGGCACGGTTTTTTCGCGGCGCTTGGCCTTGCGACATTGCTCGGCGTGTCGGCGCTCAGCCCGCGTGGGGCACGCCGTCTGTCAGCGGCGGTCCTGATCGCGTCCTTCGGGATGATGGTGGTGATCCTGTTCGCTGGACACGAGGTCAACGGCGCGACACGCTGGTTCCGCCTGGGTCCGTTCTCTTTGCAACCGTCCGAATTCCTCAAACCGTCCCTGATCGTCGTGATCGCATGGCTGTTTGCCGAGTCGCGCCGTGGTGCCCCTGTTCCGGGCCGGGCTGTCGCCTTCGGCCTCTACATGACCGGCGTGATCCTATTGATGCTCCAGCCAGACTTTGGCCAGTCTGTGCTGCTGACCTTCTGTTTCGGCGGGATTTTCTTCGCCGCCGGCCTCTCCTGGCCGTGGATAGCGGGCCTGGGCACAGCGGCAATCAGCGGGGTGGCAGCAGCCTGGTTCTTCCTGCCGCACGTCGCTTCGCGTATCGAGCGCTTCCTCAATCCGGACTCCGGTGACACCTACCAGATCGACCGCGCGATCGAGGCGATCTCGCGCGGCGGCATGGCCGGGGCGGGTCCGGGGGAAGGCGAGGTCAAACGCCTGCTTCCCGACGCCCATACCGATTTCATCTTTGCCGTCGCGGCCGAGGAGTTCGGCCTGCTTGCCTCGCTGTCGATCATCGGTCTCTTCGCCATTCTCGTGGCGCGGGCCTGGACGAACGCCATGCGCCTGACCGATCACTTCGCGCAGCTGGCCGTGGCCGGTCTCGCGCTGCAATTTGCGCTGCAGGCCGTGGTCAATATCTCGGTCAACTTGAACCTCATTCCGCCGAAGGGCATGACCCTGCCCTTCGTCTCCTATGGCGGCTCCTCGATGATCGCGCTGGCGCTGGGGGCCGGGCTGATGCTGGCCCTGACGCGGCGGCGGCCGGGGGCCTATGCGCTGAGCTTCAAATCGTGAGCCGGCGTATCCTGCTCGCGGCGGGCGGAACGGGCGGTCACGTCTTTCCGGCCCGCGCCGCAGCCGATGCCCTGATCACGCAAGGCTGGTCGGTCCGCCTGATCACCGATGTCCGGGGTGCGAAGCATACCGCCGACTTTCCGGCCGAGACGGTCGACATTGTCGATGCAGCCAGCCCGTCGACGAGGAACCCGATCAAGCTCGCCAAGGCCGCAATCGCGTTGACGCGCGGTGTGGGGCAGGCCCGCCGGATCGTGCGCGAGTGGAAGCCTGACGTGGTGGCCGGTTTTGGCGGCTATCCGGCCTTCCCGGCGCTGAAAGCCGCCCAGATCGCGCGCATCCCTTACGCCATCCATGAACAGAACGCGGTGCTGGGGCGCGTCAATCGCCTGTTCGCGGCCAAAGCCGCTTTTGTGGCCAGCGGTTTCGAACGCCTTGATCGCGCACCGAAGGGCACGAAGCGCCTGATCACCGGCAATCCGGTGCGTAGCCCCATCCTGGCGGCCCGCAATGCGGGATATCCGGCACTGACGACGGACGGCCCGGTCCGCCTACTTGTGCTCGGCGGCAGTCTGGGTGCCCGGCTTCTCTCCGAGACGGTGCCCCAGGCGGTCGCGATGCTCCCGGAAATGCTTCGCAATCGCCTTGAAGTCGCCCAACAGACCCGCGAAGAATCCCTTGCCATGGCGCAGGAGATTTACCGCGATACGGGCGTGAACGCCGATTGCCGTCCCTTCTTCGACGATGTCGGGGAACGGTTGGCGGCATCCCATTTCGTCATCGCGCGGGCCGGGGCCTCCAGCGTGTCGGAAGTCGCTTGTGTCGGGCGTCCGGCGATCTTCGTGCCGCTCGCCATTGCCGCCGATGATCACCAGACCGCCAATGCGGAAAGCCTGGTTGAGGCTGGAGCCGCTGATGCGCTCTCCGAACGCGAGTTTACGCCCGAAGCGCTCGCTGCGCTTCTGGAGGTGCGGTTGATGAATGACTCCGACCTTGCCCATCGGGCAGAAACGGCGCGCGCGATCGGGCGGCCGGATGCGGCGGGCCTGTTTGCCGATGCCATCAATGCCCTCATGCCCGGCCCGAAGGAAGGATCCCCGACGTGAAACAGAGCCGTAATCTCCCGGTCCGCGTGGGGCCTATCCACTTCGTCGGGATTGGCGGGATCGGCATGAGCGGTATTGCCGAGGTGATGCTCAATCTCGGCTATGACGTGCAGGGATCCGACATCAAGGCCAATGCCAATGTCGAACGCCTGACCGGTAAAGGCGCGCGCGTGATGATCGGCCACCGGGCCGAGAATGTGGACGGGGCAGGGGCGCTGGTCGTGTCGACCGCGATCCGCAAGGACAATCCCGAACTCGTTGCCGCGCGCGAGCGGAAAATCCCGGTCGTGCGCCGCGCGGAAATGCTCGCCGAGCTGATGCGGTTGAAATACTCCGTCGCGGTCGCCGGAACGCACGGCAAGACCACGACGACATCGCTGGTGTCCGCGCTGATGGACGCGGCGGGCCTCGACCCGACCGTCATCAATGGCGGCATCATTTCCGCCTATGGCTCGAATGCCAAGATGGGCGAGGGCGACTGGATGGCGGTCGAAGCCGACGAGAGCGACGGCTCCTTCCTGAAGCTGCGCGCCACGGTCGGCATCGTCACCAATATCGACCCCGAACACATGGAGCATTACGGCGACTTTGACGCGCTGCGCGATGCCTTCACGCAATTCGTCGAGGGCCTGCCCTTCTACGGCTTTGCCGTGTTGTGTACCGATCACGCTGAAGTCCAGGCGCTCGCCAGCCGGATCGAGGACCGGCGTGTCGTGACCTATGGCTTCAACGCGCAAGCTGATGTGCGCTGCCGCAATCTGACCATGGCCGCGGACGGCTCGCGTTTCGATGTTGTCTTCCGCTCGCGCGAGGGCGAGGACGAGGTGTGGGAGAATGTCTTCCTGCCGATGATGGGCGAGCACAATGTCATGAACGCGATTGCCGCGATCGCCGTGGCTCGCGAGCTTGGTGCCGATGCCGACTCCGCCCGCTCGGCACTCGCCGGTTTCGGCGGCGTGAAGCGGCGCTTTACGCGTACCGGAGACTGGAACGGCGCGGCGATTGTCGACGATTACGGTCATCACCCGGTTGAGATCGCCGCGGTCCTGAAGGCCGCACGCCAGGCTTCGGCCGGCAAGGTGATCGCCGTTGTCCAGCCGCACCGCTATACGCGCCTGCGCGATCTCTTCGAGGATTTCTGCACCTGTTTCAACGAGGCCGACAGCGTCCTCGTCGCCGATGTCTATGAGGCGGGCGAAGCACCTATCCCGGGCGCGGACCGCGACCATCTCGTCGCCGGTCTGAAGGCGCACGGTCACCGCGATGCCGCGCCGACGACCCGCGAACGCGTCGCCCGCGATGTCGCGGCGCGCGCCGGAGAGGGCGATGTCGTCATCTGTCTCGGAGCCGGGGATATCACCGCCTGGGCCTATGCCCTGCCGGGCGAGCTGAAGGCACTGGGGTGAAGGGAAGCTTCCCCCCACCCCAACCCTCCCCCGAGGGGGAGGGAGGTCCGCGCACCTATTCCCTCCCCTTGAGGGGAGGGTCAGGGTGGGGTGCCATTGCGAACTCATTTGCGGAGAAAAAGGAGCGCAATGACCCCGTAAACGGGGGAGGAAACCCATGACGCTCCTCACCAAACTCCCCCCCGTTCGCGGGAAATATATCGAGAACGCCCCCCTCGGTGATGTGACCTGGCTGCGTGTCGGCGGTCCGGCAGACGTGATGTTCCTGCCCGCCGACGAGGCCGATCTGGCGCGCTTCCTCGCCGAGACACCCGACGAGATTCCGGTGACCGTGCTGGGGGCCGGCTCGAACGTGTTGGTCCGCGATGGCGGGGTGAGGGGTGTCGTCGTGCGCCTCAGCGCGGCCTTTGGAAAAGTCGAGCCGATTAGCGAAACGCGCCTTCGCGCCGGAGCCGCGGCGCTCGACAAGAAAGTCGCCCAAGCCGCCGCGCGAGCCGGTATTGCGGGCCTGGAATTCTTTGTCGGGATACCCGGCGCGATAGGCGGCGCGCTGCGGATGAATGCCGGCTGCTATGACCGCGAAACCAAGGACGTGCTGGTCGAGGCCGTCGCGCTGGATCGCGCCGGACGGCGGATCATCGTCCAGCCGGAAGAGCTGGGCTACGCCTACCGCCACAGCGACGCGCCGGACGACTGGATCTTCACCGAGGCCGTCTTCGAGGGCGAGGCCGGCAATCCGGAAGATATTACTTCGCGTATGAATGAAATTTCGCAGCGCCGCGAATCCACCCAGCCGATCCGCGAGCGCACCTCGGGCTCGACCTTCAAGAATCCCGACCCGCCGGGGACACCGGACCAGCGCAAGGCGTGGAAGCTGATCGACGAGGCCGGATGGCGTGGCAAGCGCATCGGCGGTGCCCGGTTCTCCGAGATGCATGCCAACTTCCTGATCAATGACGGCACGGCGACGGCGGCTGATCTGGAAGCCGTGGTCGAGGGCGCACGCGCCGACATCAAAAAGGCCACCGGCATCGATCTTCACTGGGAGGTCAAGCGGCTGGGCGAGCCTGCGCGATGACGAATGTGCTCTTCATCTGCACCGCCAATCGCGAGCGCAGCCCGACCGCCGAACAGGTTTTCGCCGACTGGCCGGGCGTGGAAACGGATTCCGCCGGGATCGCCAATGACGCCGAGGTCCAGCTTTCAACCGAACAGGTCGAGTGGGCCGACACCATCTTTGTCATGGAAAAGGTGCACCGGACCCGTCTGCAGAAACGCTTCCGCAAGTATCTCAACGGCAAGAAAGTGATCTGCCTGGATATTCCCGATTTCTATCCGCTAATGGATATGGAGCTCGTGGAACTCCTGAAGGCCCGTGTCCGCCCCTATCTGAGGCAAGCCAATACATGACCCAGCGCATCGCGGTTCTTTTGGGCGGTCTGTCCGCCGAACGTCCGGTCTCGCTGGTCTCGGGCAAGGCCTGCGCCGATGCGCTGCGCCGCAAGGGCTGGGACGTGGTCGAGATCGATCCGACGCGCGAGCTCGCCGCGCAGCTGGCCAAGGCGTCGCCGGACGTCGTGTTCAATGGCCTGCATGGCGAGTGGGGCGAGGACGGCAAGGTCCAGGGCATTCTGGAACACTATGGCGCGCCTTACACCCATTCCGGCGTGCTGGCTTCGGCGCTGGCGATGGACAAGCAGCGCGCCAAGGCGGTGTTCGAGCGCTTCGGCGTGCCGTGCCCGGAAGGCAGGCTCGTCAACCGTTTCGAGGCGGCCAAGGCCCACGCCATGAAGCCGCCCTATGTCGCCAAGCCGAATGCGCAAGGCTCATCGGTCGGCGTCTTCATCGTGCAAGAGGGCGCGAACCGCCCGCCCGCCGATCTCGGTGCCACGGACTGGGCGCTGGGTGAAGAAGTCCTGATCGAGACATTCATCCCGGGCCGCGAACTGACCACCGCTGTCATGGGCGACAAGGCCTTGGGCGTCACCGAGATCTTCCCGACGACAGCCTTCTATGATTACGAAGCGAAATACGCCGCTGGCGGCTCGCGCCATGTCGTCCCGGCCGATGTGCCCGAGGCGATCGCCGAAGAGTGCCGCCGGCTCGCTCTCCTGGCGCACGAAGCACTGGGATGCCGCGGGCTGACACGGTCTGATTTCCGCTGGGATGAAAACGGCAGCGGACAGGTATGGTTACTCGAAATTAACACCCAACCGGGCATGACTCCGACTTCCCTCGCCCCCGAACAGGCGGCGTGGAGCGGGATTGCGTTTGACGATCTCGTTCAATGGATGGCGGAGGATGCGTCATGTCCCAGGTAAGACGCGCCCGAGGAAGCCGAACCGGCTCCAGGCGCACGTCTGCCAGACCCCGTTCCGCCGCGGCTTCAACCCCGCGGCGTTTGCGTAACTGGGCAGAGGCCCAGATGCGCAGCGCGCGATACCGCGCGGCCAATGCCGCACGCCTGGGCGCGAGCGTCGCCGCCGGCCTGCTTCTTCTCTTCATCGGGGCGCTGGCGCTGTTCGGACAGCTCGATGACGTTACCGACTCCATCGGCCAGTCCACGCGCGACCAGATGGCCGCGCTCGGTTTCCGCATCGAAGCCGTCGACGTGACCGGCGCTACGGCTGAACTCGCCACCGAAGCCGCTGCTGCTTCAGGCGCTGTGGAAGGCGAGTCGATCTTCGCGTTCGATGCGGCCCGTTCGCGGGACAGTGTCGAGGCTCTGCCCTGGGTCCGCCGGGCCCAGGTTGCGCGCCTGTGGCCCAATCGCGTTGCCGTGGTCGTCGAGCCGCGGACCGGCTTTGCACTCTGGCAGTATGAAGGCCGGATCAGCCTGATTGACCGCGATGGCATTGTCCTGACCGAGGCCGATGCCAGCGCCTATCCCGACCTGCCGCTGGTCGTGGATGCGGGGGCCAATGCCGCCGCCGCCGAACTGATCGATACTCTGGGCCATCACCCCGCCATCGCCGAACGGGTCGTCGCCGCGGTCCGGGTCGGAGATCGCCGCTGGAATCTCCGGCTGGATTCCGGAATGGACGTGAAATTGCCCGAGGACGAGGCGGGTGCTGCCTTGGCACTGCTCGCCGCCATGCACGCCGAGCGCGGCATTCTGCGCCTTGAAGCGGAAAGCATCGACATGCGCGAGCCCGGCGAGATGATCCTGCGCGAACGCTCCGACCGGGGAGACCGCGAGGCATGATCCGTCTTCCCGGTTTCGGAGGTCAGTCCTCGGCCGGTGGCCAGCCGGCCAAGCCCGGCGTGTGCGCCGCGCTCGATCTGGGCTCGTCGAAAATCACCTGTTTCATCTCGCGCAACGAGGAAACCGCGACCGGAACCAGGCCGCGCGTTATCGGCGTCGGCCACCAGCCCGCGCGCGGCATCCGCGCCGGCGCGGTCGTTGACATGGACCAGGCGCGCGACTCCATCCGCACCGCCGTGGAGCGCGCCGAACGCATGGCCGGCCTTGCCGTCAGCGCGGCGACCGTCACCCTGACGGCGGGCAAGATCCAGAGTGTACGGGTCCAGGTCGAAGCGCCGCTCTCGGCCCGCGAAGTCACAGACCGGGACTTGAAGCGCGCGCTCGACGCCGCGCTCGCCGAAGCCGACGCCGCCGACCGGGTCGTGCTGCACGCCTTCCCGATGGGCTGGACGGTCGATGACCATGCCGGGGTCGATGACCCGCGCGGGATGTTCGGGCGCAAGCTGGGCGTCGTGGTCCACGTGGTTACCGCCGCCGCCGGACCCTTGCGCAATCTGCTCAATTGCATCGAGGCTTCGCATCTCGATCTGAAAGGCGTGGTGGTGACGCCGTACGCGTCTGCACTGGCCGCATTGTCTGAAGACGAGATGCAGATGGGCGCGACGCTCATCGACATGGGTGCGGGTGCGACCTCTGCCGCCGTCTTCAGCGACGGCGCACTATTGCATGTCGACGCGGTACCGCTGGGCGGGGCGCACGTGACCAAGGATGTCGCGCGTGGCCTGTCCACACCGCTGGTGTCGGCTGAACGCATCAAGATCCTCTATGGCTCGGCCCTCGACAGCCCGGACGACGACCGGGAGATGATCGAGACACCGCCGGTCGCCGGCGAGTCCGACCGGATGATGTCGCAGCCGCGATCCCTGCTGAACGCCATCATCCGGCCGCGGCTGGAAGAGACGTTCGAACTGCTGCGTGACCGCCTGGAAGCGGGCGGAGCCGGGCGCGCGTCGGAGCGGCGGCTGGTTCTTACGGGTGGCGCGGCGCAGTTGCCGGGCACCTGTGAAGTCGCCGCCCGTGTCTTCGGGCGTCAGGCCCGCATCGCCTGGCCGGAAGGCGCGGCGGGGCTGGGCGATGCCGTGTCCGGACCAGGCTTCTCGGCCGCGGCAGGCGTCATCCTGCGGGAATCAAAAGGTGCGGCCGAGGCGATTTCAGGTCCGCCGCGGGTCGGCGCGCCCGGTGGCCGCAAGTTCGCTGCTGCAGAGGGACAGCGCCGTTCGATCTGGCGCTGGCTTGCCGAATCCTTCTGAATCAGCGTGTAAGTCGCAGAAGAATTTCTGATGGATTTAACGCGCGATTAAGCGGTGAAGGAAACATTAGCGAGAGAATCGCTGTTAACCTTTATGCTTCGTATTCGGAGTGGTCCATGTCCCTGAATCTATCTGTGCCGGAAACGACGGAACTTCGTCCCCGCATCCTCGTCTTTGGCGTCGGGGGCGCTGGCGGAAACGCCGTCAACAACATGATCGAGGCACAGCTCGAAGGGGTCGACTTTGTCGTCGCCAATACCGATGCACAAGCGCTGACCCGGTCCAAGACCGAGCGCCGCATCCAGATGGGCGGCCAGATCACCGAAGGCCTCGGAGCCGGGGCGCGCCCCGAAGTCGGTGAACAGTCGGCCGAGGACTCCCTGCCTGAAATCATGGAACAGCTGGCCGGCGCGCACATGGTGTTCATCACCGCCGGCATGGGCGGCGGCACAGGAACCGGTGCGGCTCCGGTCATCGCCCGCGCCGCGCGCGAACAGGGAATCCTGACCGTCGGCGTCGTGACCAAGCCCTTCCACTTCGAAGGCTCGCGCCGGATGAAGATCGCCGATGCCGGTATCGACCAGCTGCAACAGCATGTCGACACGTTGATCATCATCCCTAACCAGAACCTCTTCCGCATCGCCACCGAGAAGACGACCTTTGCCGAAGCGTTTGGCATGGCCGACCAGGTCCTCCATTCCGGCGTTCGCGGCATTACCGACCTGATGGTCATGCCCGGCCTGATCAATCTTGATTTCGCCGACGTTCGCGCGGTGATGAACGAGATGGGCAAGGCGATGATGGGAACCGGCGAAGCGTCCGGCGAGAAGCGCGCCATCGAGGCCGCGCATGCCGCCATTGCCAATCCGCTTCTGGACGATGTGTCGATGAAGGGAGCCACCGGCGTCCTCATCAATATCACCGGCGGCTACGACATGACGCTGTACGAACTCGACGAGGCCGCGAACGAGATTCGCGCCGAGGTCGACCCGGAAGCCAACATCATCGTCGGTTCGACCTTTGACGAGTCGATGGAAGGTAAGATGCGCGTGTCGGTCGTCGCGACCGGCATTGACGCGGAAGTCGAGGCCGTCGATCCGCGTCACCAGAACCGCCGCCGCGTCGAGCCGGCCGCGATCAACAATCGCCAGCCGCAGCGCGAGCCGATGGTCCGCCGCATGATGGATCGCGCCGAGCCGAAAATTGCTGAGGACGTCCGGCCGGAGCCGGTCGAGGAACAAGCTGCCGCCCGCGAGGAGATCGCGCCGGTCGAGGACTTCGACCCGGTGGCAGGAGAGGCCGAAGCCGATTTCAGCGATCCCTTCGTGGATGACCGTCCCCAGGTCGTGCGCGACCAGGAACGCGTTGCCGCGGAAGCGTCGCGCTTCACCACCGCGCCCGCTGCGCCCGAAGAAGCCGAACAGGAAGAAAGCCGCTCGCCCTTCTCGCTGTTCAGCCGGAAGAAGCGCCCGATGGCTCCGGTTCAGAAAACCGCACCGCAACAGACCCGTGCAGCAACCCAGCAGGGACCCGCACGGGCAACCGGAGACCTCTTCGGCGATGCCGGTGAGGAAGGCGATCTGGAAATCCCGGCCTTCCTGCGCCGCCAGGCCAATTAGGGCAGGGCTTCCGGGCAGTTCCACGCCGACGTAACAAACCGCAACAATGCTTTAATTGCGGCGCTGCACAACGCCGCTAGGTTGGCCTGTGGAAAACTGGGCCGGACCCGTTCCGGGCCAGCCAAGCGGGGCTGAAAGAGTAAAGTATTGTGAGCGCGTTCAATCGGCATACCTTGGCCTCGGCGGCCGTCTGTGCGGGCATCGGCCTGCACAGCGGCGAACATGTCCGTATGGTTCTCAAACCTGCGGCTCCCGGTGCCGGTATTGTATTCGAGCGCTCCGATATCACGGGTCACGACAATCGGATCGAGGCGCGCGCCGCTAACGTGACCGGCATCCGCCTGGGCACGACGATCGCGAACGAGGCGGGCGCTTCTGTCGCGACGGTCGAACACCTGATGGCGGCGCTGGCCGGCCTCGGGGTCGATGACCTCCTGGTCGAGATCGACGGTCCGGAAGTCCCGGTCATGGATGGCTCCTCGGCCCCGTTTGTTGAATTGATCCGCCGCGCGGGCCTGAAAGCCAGCGCCGCTCCGCGCCGTGCCATTCGCGTGCTCAAGTCCGTGTCTGTCGAATTCCAGGGCCGGACGGCGGCATTCCTGCCATCGCTGAAGCCCGTCATCGATGTCGAGATTTCCTTCCCGCATCCGGCCGTCGGCCGCCAGCACTGCGCTTTTGACATCTCGCCGGAGATTTTCGCCGGTGATGTCGCATCCGCGCGGACCTTCGGGTTCAAGCGCGACGTCGATGCCATGCGGGCCGCCGGTTTGGCGCTGGGCGGGTCGATGGACAATGCCGTCGTGCTCGACGATTCGGGTGTCATCAACGAAGAAGGCCTGCGTTTCGCGGACGAATTCGCCCGTCACAAGGCGCTCGATGCGTTGGGCGATCTCTATCTCGCGGGCGCGCCCATCCTCGGCCTCTACCAGGCACACCAGCCGGGCCATGCCCTGAACAATGCAGCCCTGAAAGCCCTGCTCGCCGACACTTCGGCCTGGAAGATGGTGTCGCTTTCCGACGCCGTGTCCTCGCCGTCCGCGGCCGCGCGTTCCTGACCGCTGACGCCGCGCTTGGACGCGGCGCAGGCATCGGTTACAACGCTCTTCCGATTGACCGTGCCAACATCTAGGCGCACCGGACTTCAGGAGCCTGCATGCCGCCCGTTTCGCGTATTTTCCTCGTCATGTTGCTGGCCCTGGCCGCAGCCTCCTGCTCTCAGCGCAACCGGGTGTCAGCCTCGACCGTCTATGTCGAACGCCCGGCCGAAACCATCTATGCGCAGGCGATGACGCAGATGGAGCGCCGCCAGTACTCCACGGCTGCGGACCTGTTTGACGAGGTCGAGCGCCAGCACCCCTATTCGGAGTGGGCGCGGCGGTCGATGCTGATGGCGGCTTTCGCCAACTATCAGGCCAATAATTACGACGAGGCGATTTCCGACGCCGAGCGCTTCATTTCGCTCCACCCGGGCAATCGCAGTGCGCCCTATGCCTATTACCTGATCGCGATCAGCCATTTCGAGCGCATCATGGATGTAGGCCGCGACCAGCAGATGACGGTCCAGGCGATGGAAGCGCTCCAGCAGGTTGTCCGCCGCTACCCGCAAAGCCGCTATGCCCAGGATGCGCGCCTGAAAATCGACATGACGCGTGACCACCTGGCCGGCAAGGAAATGGAAATCGGCCGCTGGTATCTGCGCCGGGGCTATCACCTGGCCGCGATCAACCGCTTCCGGACTGTCGTCCGGGACTTCCAGACCACGTCGCACACACCCGAGGCGCTGCACCGGCTCGTCGAGGCCTATGTCGGTCTTGGCGTTGACGAGGAAGCCAGCCAGGTCGCCGCGGTTCTCGGCTACAATTTTCCGGGAAGCCGCTGGTATGAGGACAGCTATCGCCTGCTGAACCGGGAAGGCATCGCCATCCCCAACAGCGAGTTGAACGACAGAGACCCGTCCTACTGGCGCCGGGCGCTCGACCGCCTGTTCAGCTAGGCCGGAGGGCGGGCGCCCCGCGCATGCTGACCTCCCTCACCATTCGCAATGTTGTTCTGATCGAAGCCTTGCAGGCGGAATTTGCAGGCGGGCTTTGCGCCCTGACCGGTGAGACCGGGGCGGGTAAATCCATACTTCTCGGGGCTCTTGGCCTGGCCGCCGGTGAACGGGCGGACCGGGGTCTCGTTCGCGCCGGCAGCGACGAAGCGGCCGCAACGGCGGTCTTCGATATTGCCGACGACCATCTGGCGCGGTCCGTGATCACCGATGCCGGGCTCGCCATCGAGCCGGGCGAACCGGTTATCCTGCGCCGCCGCCTGACCGCCGACGGGCGCAGCCAGGCCTATGTCAACGATCAGCCGGCCAGCGTCGGCCTCCTGAAATCGCTTGGCGATCTCTTGATCGAGGTTCACGGCCAGCACGACGGCCGCGGTCTGCTCGACCCGAAATCCCATCGTGGCCTGCTCGACGCCTTTGCCCGCAACGAGGCCGAACGCGACGCCGTCCGCAAGGCGTGGGGCGAGCTGGGAAAGGCGATGGCCCGTGTCGAGGAACTGACGCGTGCCAAGGTGAATGCCGCCGAAGAAGAAGAGTTTCTGCGCCATGCCCTTGAAGCGCTTGATGCGCTCAATCCGCGTACGGGCGAAGAGCCGGCGCTCGCCGAGGAACGCAAATTCCTGCAAAGCGCCGAGCAGGCGCTGGCCGAGCTTCAGACCGCGACCGACGCATTGCAGGCTGATGGCGGTATGGCGAACCGTTTGAGCGCAGCCTTGCGCGGCCTTGAACGGGTTCGTGACGGACTGGGCCAGGCCAGTGAAGGGCCGGCAGCCGAGGCGCGCGCCTCGCTTGAACGGGCGACCGGCGCACTCGACCGGGCCCTGATCGAATTCACCGAAGCCGAGGACGCGTGTGCGGATGCGGCCGCGAGTTTCGAAGTCGAGCCGGGCCGGCTCAACGCGGTCGAGGAACGCCTGTTCGCGCTGCGCGCCGCGGCCCGGAAACACGACGTGACCGTCGATGAATTGCCGGGACTGCGCGGCGACCTCGCCGAACGGCTCGATGCGATCGAGCATGCCGACGACCGGTTGAAGGAAGCCGAGAAAGTGCTCGCGGCAGCGCAGTCCGCGTTCGACCGAGCCGCGAAAGTCCTGACCACGACCCGCGAAAAGGCCGCCAAGGCGCTGGAGGCCGCCGTGGCGAAAGAGTTGCCGCCCTTGAAGCTGGACAAGGCGAAGTTCCGAGTGACTGTGGCGAGCGATCCTGAGAAGGCCGGTCCGAACGGGCGCGACCGCGTGGCCTTCGAGGTCGCGACCAATCCCGGATCACCCTTCGGCGCGCTCGACAAGATTGCTTCAGGCGGCGAGCTGTCGCGGTTCGCACTGGCCATCAAGGTCTGCCTCGCCGCTGGCGATGACGGCCTGGTCCTGATCTTTGACGAGGTCGACCAGGGCGTGGGCGGGGCGGTGGCCGATGCCGTCGGCAAGCGGTTGAAAACGCTTGCCGCGAAAGGCCAGACCCTGGTCGTCACCCACAGCCCGCAGGTCGCCGCACTCGCCGATCATCACTGGAAGATCGAGAAGGACGAGGCCACCGACGGTCATGTCCGCACCTCGCTGAAGGCGCTTTCAGGCGAGGAGCGCCGCGAGGAGATCGCGCGCATGCTGTCCGGCGCGGAAGTCACCGCCGCCGCGCGCGAACAGGCCGGTCAGCTGATGGCGGGCTAGTCGAACGCCCAGTCCGCGTTCAGCAGGACGGCGTAGAGTTCGATCCCGTCCCAGAAATTCCCCAGCCGTATATTCTCGTTCGGCGCGTGCTGGGAATTGTCGGGATTGACGATCGGCACGATGGCGAACGGCGTCTGTGTCACGCCCGCGATATAGGCAAGCGGCAGGCTGCCCCCGAGCAGCGGGACGACCCGGACCGGGCGCTCGCTCGCCTCGGTCATTAGCCCATGCAGATAAGTGATCTCCGGCGCGTCAGCGGGCGTGCCAGCAGCCTCGTACCCGGACGACGACCAGTGCAATTCGGCGATCATCGGGTGGGCGAGGCGTTCTTCGGATGTCGGTTCCCGGCCGAGCACGAGATAGCCTTGCGCCTCGATATGGTCGCGGACGACTGCGCGCAGATGCTCCAGTGTCTGGCCCGGCACCATGCGGAAACCGATGGCCGCCTCGGCCCGGTCCGGCACCGCATTGCGGGTCTCGTCTCCCACCGCCCCGGAACTGAGGCCCAACACGTTGAGTGCAGGCACCATGACCGCCTCGCCATAGGGCGCGCCGGGCCCATATTCGGTGCGCGCAATGCCGGGTTCGGCAAGGATGCTGTCCTCGTCGAATGCGCCATCGGCGATAAATTGCTCGGCCGCCTCTGGGATGGGCGCGATGCCGTCGTGGAAATCTTCGATCAGGATACGTCCATTTTCGTCGCGCATCGAGGTGATCAGATGGGCGAGACGGGCCGCCGGATTGGGCGCGACATTGCCGTAGTGTCCGCTGTGCAGAACGCGCTCGGCACCGTGAATGGTCAGCGACATGGATGTGACGCCGCGGACGCCGAGGATCAGGCGAGGATCGCCGCGCTGGTCGATCGGGCCGTCGGCAATGAGCCAGATGTCGGCATCCAGGAGATCGCGATGCGTTTCAAGCAAGTCGCGCAGATGCGGCGAGCCGTATTCCTCCTCGCCTTCGAGGAAGAATCTGATGTTCACATTCGGACCCAGTCCGGCGGCTCGTAGCGCATCGATGGCGGTCAGCATGGCGATCAGCGGTGTCTTGTCGTCACTCGCGGAGCGGGCATAGATCCGCCAGTCCGGGTCGAAGTTGTCCGCCGCGTCAAAGTCGACGATGTCGGCTTCATCTTCCAGACGCCCCGCACGCAGAACGGGGTCAAACGGGTCACTGGCCCAGTTTTCCGGCTGCACTGGCTGGCCGTCATAATGGACGTAGAGCATCACGGTCCGCGTCGCGCCAGGAACGAAGAGTTCACCGTAAACGGCGGGCATGGCGTCACCGGCTTCAAGGATCCGGGCGTCGATACCGCGCGCTTCCATCAGGCCGACGATGTGGTGCGCATTCGCGAGGATATCCTCGCGGTTTGGCGCGACATTCGGCAGGCGCAACAAATCCATCGCTTCGGTCAGGATCGCGCGCTCGTTGGCTTCGCGGTAAGTGGCGGCGGCGTCACGGGCGGCATCGACCTGTCCCACGGCCGGTGCTGTGATGTGCAGAGCGGCCGCCAGCGCGGCGGTGGTGCGATGTCTGGTCATGTCCGAAAGTCCCCCTTCAGGTGCAGTTCCACGGCAATTTCTTGCCGTTCATGCTGCCCCAGAAAGTCGTGATCGTATAGGATTCGGACCTCTGACAATTTCGCGAGCCGGCCATGAGTGCGCTGAAAGACGTTGACGATCTCACCCTTGAGGAAGCCGGTGCGGAGCACGCCCGCCTCGCGGGAGAAATCCGCGCGCACGACAAGGCCTACTATCAGGACGACCGGCCGAAAATCTCCGACGCCGCCTATGATGCACTGCGCCAGAAGCTCGAAGCGATCGAGGCGCGCTTCCCGGAACTCGCCACACCCGACAGCCCGACCCGCACGCTGGGTGCCGCCCCGTCCGGCAAGTTCGGCGAGGTGCGTCACGCCAGGCCCATGCTTTCGCTGGGCAATGCGTTCACCGAGGAGGATGTCACCGACTTTGTCGCCCGCGTCCGGCGGTTTCTGGGACTGGGTGAGGGCGAAGAGCTGGCGTTTACCGCCGAGCCCAAGATCGATGGCCTGTCGGCGAGCCTGCGCTACGAAAAGGGCGTGCTCGTCACTGGCGCGACGCGCGGCGATGGCGAAACGGGCGAGAACGTCACCGCCAATCTGAATACGCTCGCCGACATCCCCGACCGGATCAACGGCGCGCCGGACGTTCTGGAGGTTCGCGGCGAGGTCTATATGAGCCATGCCGACTTTGCTGCGCTCAATGATGCGCAGGCCGAGGCCGGCAAGCCTGCCTACAAGAATCCGCGCAATGCCGCAGCCGGATCGCTGCGCCAGATCGACCCGTCCATCACCGCGCAGCGCCCCTTGCGCTTCTTTGCCTATGCCTGGGGCGAGGTGAGCGAGCCGCTGGCTGACACCCAGTTTGAAGCCGTTGCCCGCCTTAAAACGCTCGGCTTTCCGGTCAATCGCGACATGGCCCGCGTTACGGGTGCCGACGAGATGATGGCGGTCTATCGCAAGATCGAGGAAGCCCGCGCCGGGCTCGGCTATGACATTGACGGCGTCGTCTACAAGGTCGACCGGCTCGACTACCAGGAGCGGCTGGGACAGGTTGCCCGCGCGCCGCGCTGGGCCATCGCGCACAAATTCTCGCCGGAAAAAGCGACGACGGTCCTCAATGCCATCGAGATCCAGGTCGGGCGAACCGGCGCGCTCACGCCGGTCGCCAAGCTGGAGCCGGTCACCGTCGGCGGCGTCGTGGTTTCCAACGCCACCCTGCACAATCAGGACGAGATCGAGCGCAAGGACATCCGCGTCGGCGACACGGTGGTGATCCAGCGCGCCGGTGATGTCATCCCGCAGGTCGTCGAAGTCCTCAAAGACAAACGTCCGACAGACTCACAGCCCTTCGACTTCCCGACCGAATGCCCGGTCTGCGGCAGTCACGCGGTGCGCGAGCACGACGAGGCCTCCGGCAAGCTCGACGCGGTGCGCCGCTGTACCGGCGGGCTCGTCTGCGCGGCACAGGCCCGCGAACGCCTGAAGCATTTCGTCTCGCGCAAGGCGTTCGATATCGAAGGGTTGGGGACCAAACAGATCGAGGCTTTCTACGAGGAAGGCCTGGTTCGCGAACCGGCGGACATTTTCACGCTGAAGGCCCGCAATGACGCCGGGGACGTCCAGCCGCCGCTGCAGGAGCGCGAAGGCTTCGGCGAGTTGTCGGTCGCCAATCTCTTCGGGGCCATAGATGCGCGCCGGACCATCGGCGCAGAGCGCTTCTTGAACGCCCTTGGTATCCGTCATGTCGGCGAGACCAATTCGCGGGTCTTTGCCCGTGCCTATGGCGCATTCGCCGATCTGCGCAAGGCGGCCCAGGCCGGGGCTGAGGACGAGGCCGCGCGCGCCGAACTGCTCAATATCGATGGGGTCGGCCCGGCCGCAGTCGAAGCCCTGACGGATTTCTTCGGCGAACCGCACAATCAGGGCGTTCTCGACCGGCTCCTCGCGGAAGTCACGGTCGAAGACGCCGAGGCGGTGGCAACCGACACGCCGGTCGCGGGCAAGACCGTCGTCTTTACAGGGTCACTGGAGCGCATGACACGCGATGAGGCCAAGGCGAAAGCCCAATCCCTTGGGGCCAAGGTCGCCGGGTCGGTCTCGGCCAAGACGGATATTCTCGTGGCCGGTCCGGGTGCCGGATCAAAGCTGAAGAAAGCCACCGAACTGGGCGTCCAGACCCTGACCGAGGACGAATGGTTCGACCTGATTGGGGGTTAGTTCTTCCTCTCCCCCTTGGGAAAGAGAAAAAAACTGAAATCCCGGACGCGAAGCGATCCCGGACCTTTTTAAAACGAGGAGGCCCCGGCTCCGCGCCGCTGGCGCGGCTTGGCCGGGGTTTCAGGGGTTGGGCGTGGAGGGATGAACCCTCCTCATGCTGAGGTGCGAGCCGAAGGCGAGCCTCGAAGCACGCAGGAGCGCGCCTTCCCATCCTTCGAGGCCCGCTTCGCGGGCACCTCAGGATGAGGGATTTGCTGGATGGGCCGGGCTCCTCCTACTCCACCAGCCGGTAAATCCCGTCAAAGCGCAGGGTTTCGTCCTGATGGGCTTCGAGCCAGGCCGTCATCGCATTCATCACCGTTTCCAGATCATCGAGACGGCACAGGCCTTCCTGGTCCATGGCGATGCCGAGTTCGGTCCGCATGGCGTCGGCGAGGTCGCTGCAATGCGGTGCGCGGTAGGTGATCACACCGCCCTCATAGAGCCATGCCAGCCCGTAGGAATAGATATCCTCACCATCCCGGTCCGGGATTTCGGCGAGATAGACATTGCCGCCGAGAGAGCGGAAGCGCGCATTCTGGTGCGGGAAATTCTCCGCGTTCGAGCGATAGCGCCGGTCCCGCGTGTAGCGGATTTCGCCTTCCCAGGTTGACCCCGCCCACTCCTCGCCATTCTCCGGATCGACCGGCGCGTGGACGTAATGCCCTTCCGCGAACGGCTCCTGGGCATGACGGCGCGGGATCAGCGGGTCATCGGCATAAAAGCAGCCGGCGACAACCGACGCTGCCAGCCCGACAATGACAGCCCGCAGCTGGATCACAGGGGCGCGCACGCGGCGTTCAGCCACTCAGCTGTTTCGCCCGAGAGTTTCGGCCCGAGCTTCGCCAGCACGTCGGCGTGATAGGCATCGACCCAGGCGCGTTCCTCCCTGGTCAGGATATCCAGATCGATGAGCCCGCGATGGATCGGCGCGAGCGTGAGGTTCTCAAACCCCATCATTGCCCGGTCGCCATCGCCCGCTGGAGCGAGTTCAGTCACGACAATCAGGTTCTCGATCCGGATGCCGTATTCCTGTTCCTTGTAGTAGCCCGGCTCGTTCGAGACGATCATGCCGGGTTTCAATGGCTCGGACGATCCGGCCTTGGCGATACGCTGCGGGCCTTCATGGACCCCCAGGAAACTGCCGACGCCATGGCCGGTGCCATGGTCATAGTCGAGCCCGTTCATCCACAGCGGCAGGCGCGCCAGCGTGTCGAGCTGACCGCCGCTGGTGCCGCGCGGGAAGCGCGCGGTCGACAGGGCGATATGGCCTTTCAGGACCAGGGTGAAGCGGCGGCGCATTTCCGCCGTCGGTTCGCCGATGGGCACGGTCCGGGTCACGTCAGTGGTGCCGTCCGGATACTGGCCCCCGGAATCAACGAGGTAGAGCGAGCCGCGCGCCAGTTTCAAATTCGAGGCTTCCGAAACCCGGTAATGGGGCAGAGCCCCGTTCTTGCCGAAACCGGAAATCGTGTCGAAGGAGAGGTCTTTGAGATCGGTCAGCTCGCCGCGGAACTCGGCGAGCTTGATCGCGGCCTCAATCTCGTTGACCTCACCCGACTGCGCCTCGGTGTCGAGCCAGTGCAGGAAGCGCGTCAGCGCCGCACCATCGCGGACATGGGCCTTTCGCGCGCCGCCGATCTCGGTGGAATTCTTGATCGCCTTGGGCAGCGCAACCGGGTCGCGGCGGCGCTTTACCGTCGCGCCGGCGGCCTGGAGCCGGTCGAATACCCAGGCCGAGGACTGGGCGGGATCGACGCTGACAGCCTTGCCTTTCAGCTCGGCCAGACCGGCGGCAAATTCGGCCTCGGGCCGGATTGCGACCTCATTGCCCAGATGCGACCGGGCTTCGTCCGTCAGCTTCTCGGGGTCCATGTAGAGCGTCGCCGTGCCATCCGCATTGAGAATGGCCGCACCCAGCGCCAGCGGGCTGCGTGCCACGTCGCCGCCGCGCAGATTGAACAACCAGGCCAGCGAAGGCGGAGCGGTGATCGCCGCAGCGTCTGCGCCGTCTTCGGCGATGGCTTCACCAACGCGCGAACGCTTGCTGGCGTGGTCCTCGCCGGCAAACTCGATCGGATGGGGGTGGACCTGCGCTGCGGGCGGAGCCGGGCGGTCCTGCCACGCCGTATCGATGGGATTGGTCTCGACCGCGACCATTTCTGCACCGGCCTTGCGTGCGGCGCGATGGAAATGATCAAGCGCGTCCGGGCTGTGCAGTTTCGGGTCGTAGCCGATCTTCGCGCCTTTCGGCGCATTCTTGCCAACCCAGTCATAGGGCGGCGTCTCGATCAGGTCCTGGATCTCGAAGATCGACGCGTCGACCTGCTCGCGCACCTGCACGGTATAGCGTCCGTCGGCGAAGACCGCGGCCTTTCCCGTCAGCACGACGGCGGCCCCGGCCGAGCCGGTAAAGCCAGTCGCCCAGGAAAGGCGCTCATTACAGTCGGGCAGGTACTCGTTGTTGTACTCGTCCTCGTGCGGGATGACGAAGCCGTCGAGACCGGCCTCGGCCAGTGCGTCGCGGAGGAGGGGGAGATGGGCGCGTCCGACTTGCGGGCCGCCCTTCACGTCGAAGGATTGCGGTTTGAACTGGGTCATGGCGGGCAAGCTACGCCTGCGGCCCGGCCCTTTCAATGCGGAGTCAGCAGATGCGATCGCCGTCTGCATTTCCGCATGGCCGGATTGAGTTTTCCGCTCTGGCGAAGTGGCGCGGGCGGGCGCATTTCACCGGTCGTTAACCGATGGAGCCCCGCCATGAACCACCATATCGAATTCTTCCGCCTGAATGGCGGAGAGGCTTTCTCTCATCAGCTCGACCGGGCGCGCCATCGCGCCGGCGTGCGCCGCCGCGCCGCCAGCGCCGACGTCAATGCCTTCCTCGCCGGTGCTGGCTTGCGTGGACGAAAAGCGCGCTGATCAGGTCCCGCAGCAGGCCTTGTTCGCCTTGGTCGCCGCAGGCTTGAGGGCGGCCTCGACCGCGTCGGTCCCTTCGCCATAGGACGTGCTGTGTCCGTGGGTCACGAAGGTCTCCCAGGACACGCCGTCCGGATCGCTGATCCACGCCTTCTTCGAATTCGCATAACAGCAGGTCACGGCATCCTGGTCGAGGATAGGAGCATCGGCCTTGACCAGCCGTTCGCGAAGGAGCGCGAGCTCCTCATCGTCATGGGCCTGGATACCGACATGGTTGATGCCGGCTGCGTCGCCGCGTGTTGAAATCGACAGGTTGATGAACGGGTCATCGAGCATCCATTTGGCATAGTCGTCTTTCTTCACGGTCGGCTCCTGGTCGAACAGCGTCGAGTAGAAAGCAACCGAGCGGTCGAGATCGCGGACCGTCAAATTCAGGTGAAAGCGTTTCATGCGGCATCTCCTGTCTGGAAGGGCTGGGTGATTTCCGGCACGCCGCAGCAACAATCATTCATCAGATTGTCGATGACCGCCCGCATGCCGCAAAAATTTGCGGCATAGCGGACCGAGCGGCCGTCGCGGGTCGCCGTGACAAGGCCGGCACGGGCGAGCGTGGCAAGATGGGTCGACATCGTGTTCTGGCGGGTGTCGAGCCGCAAGGCGATCTCACCGGCGGGCAGGCCTTCCGGCCCGGCCCGGACGAGCAGGCGGAACACGTCGAACCGTGTTTCCTGGGACAGCGCCGCCAGCGCCTCGATCGTAGCTATTTTATCCATATATCGAGAAAGCCCGATATATTGAATTGAGTCAAGCGATGGTTTGGCCGCCCGATTGTTAGGGAAGCGGATCGGGAGTGTGTGCCAGAGTTATGTGCGGTCTGATATCGTCCTCTCCCCCTTGGGGGAGAGGATTGAGGTGAGGGGGTCAGCCCCCTTTCACCGCCACCAGTGTCGCCCAGCCGTCGAGCGGGTCGCAGGCCGTGACGGTCAGGCCTTGCGCCTCGTAAGCGGACCGCACCATGGCCTCCTGCTCGACCAGCAAGCCGGAGAGGATGGCCGGTGCGCCCGGATTGAGGGCGGCAGCGATTTGTGGGGCGAGATCGACCAGCGGTTCGGCGAGGATATTGGCGAAGACAAGATCGAACTTCGCGCCGATCAGCTTGATGTGGTTGAAGTTTTCCGCCGTGAAGCAATCGACGGCATCGGCCACGCCATTCGTCCGGCAATTGGCGCGCGCTTCCTCGGTTGCGTCCGGATCAATATCGCTGGCGACAATACGCGCACGTGGCAGGACCTTAGCAGCCGCAATGGCGAGCGCGCCGGTGCCGGTGCCGATATCGAGAATTGTGGCGGGTTTGAACCCGTCCTCCAGCATCGCGTCAAAGGCAAGAAGGCAGCCCTTGGTCGTGCCGTGATGGCCGGTGCCGAAGGCGGGGCCGGCCTCGATCAGGATGGCGATCTTGCCCTCCGGCGCGTCGTCATGGCTGCCGTGCAGCGCAAACCGCCCGGCGATCACGGGGGGCAATCCGGCCTGTGAAAGCTTGACCCAGTCCTCTTCCGGCAGGGGCAGGATACGCGCTTCATGCTCCGCTCCCAGGGACACCGCAGCGCGCTGGCGGTCTTCATCGGGCGGAGCGTCAAAGAGGATTTCCAGCGCCCCCGTCTCCTCGCCCTCATCCTCGAAGACGGACCAGGACAGGCGATGGTTGTCCTCGACCCCGTCGAGGCATTCTGCGGCGGCATAGAGCGGCGAGATCGGGCCGGTAAAGGCAAGCTTCCAGAGTGTCATGCGCCTTGCCTAGCAAATCGAAACGCCGGCGTCCCAAACCAAAAGCGGGCACCGGGGATAGCCGGGTGCCCGCCTTGTGAGGGTCGTCACTGACACGAAGGGGTTACATGCAGCGTTCGACCGTTTCTTCGGTGCGATGGTTGACCGTGATGGTGCCGTCATCCTGGGCCGCGAGCGTGAAGGTCTGCTCGCTGTCTTCCATTATTTCGCCATCGGCGGTTTCACCGGAGCAGGTCGCGGTGACAACGGCCTGACCGGCACCTTCCTCGATCCCGGTCACGGTGCAGACCACGTTCGACGGGGTGGAGATCAGGGATTCCGAGATCGCCCAGGTCGACCCCGAACCGCCGCATTGCTGTTCGGTGCCCCACATGCCGGCGAAATCGGTGTTGAAATCCGACATGCGGCTGTCGGCCATCACGTCGGCCTCGGCATCGGGATTGTCGATGATCGGCTCGCCGTCATCGTCTGTCATGGCGTCGTCTGTCATGGCATCGCTATCGGCCATCGGGTCGCCAAGCTCGCCGTCTGAACCGGGCATGTCGTTCTGGTAGGAGTCCAGATCGTCGGTGACATCGGTCTCGGCACTGCCATCGTCGAGGGTTTCATTGTCCTCCAGAAGCCCGACGCTGGATTGGTCCAGCACGGCTTCATCGCTATCGCGCATCGCGCTGTCGTCGGGATCAGCGCAGGCGGCCAGAAGGGCAAAGCCGGATACGGCCAGTAAAAAGGAACGGGACATGGTTTCGTCTCCTCGGTTCGTTCTGACGGTTCAACGCGGGAGTACGCGGGCGGGTTCCTTTGGGGGGAGGTGTGCAGCGACGCGATTATCACAGACATCGTTTTCCCGACGGAAGTCAGGATCCGGTTTTTCGGTCTGGACCCCGGCGTCCGCCGGGGGAACGGTGAGAGTCCTGGGCTTCCTTTCGAACTGAAGCCAAGAAAACGGTGTCATCCCGGTCCAGCCCGGGCTAGTCCCGGGCGCAGACCCGGGAACATGAACGTCAAGCGCCCTCGGGTCCCGGATCGCTTCGCGTCCGGGATGGCAAATTTTATGGCCGTTTCGAGGGCAATTTCTTCCTCTCCCCTCTGGGGGAGAGGATTGAGGTGAGGGGGTCGGGCCGGATCGCGCTCGACCTTGAACCAACCCCTCACCCGGCGCTTCGCGCCACCCTCTCCCCTTCTAAAAGGGGCGAGGGAAGAGGTCACGCGCTTCCTGCGTAGGCGGAAAGCTGGCCTGTTGACCGCTTCGGTACTCGAGAGTGACGAGAAAAAACTTCACACTGAAATCCCGGACGGCGCAGCCGATCCGGGACCTTTTTGAAACGAGGAGGCCCCGGCTCCGTGCCGCTGGCGCGGCTTGGCCGGGGTTTCAATTGGAGGGTCTAAGCCTCGCCTCTCACAAAGCTATCCACGACCTTCTTTTCACCCGCTTTGTCGAAGGCAACGGAGAGTTTCGCGCCGTCGGCGGTTTTCACCGTGCCATAGCCGAATTTATCATGGAACACGCGGTCGCCCGGCTTCCATTTCGAGGCCGATGATCCGCTGTCGATGAGGCGGGCCTTGCCCTCCAGTGTCGGCTGCGAGCCCTTGCGGCCCTGCGCATGGGCGTCCTGGAAGCGTTTCCAGCCCGGTGAGGAATAGGAGGAGTTGAACGGGTCGGCGCGCTCGCGCACGCCTTCAAATCCGGGGCCGCCATCGTAATAGCCCGTTTCCGAGCGCGCCTCGACATGGGCCGGCGGCAACTCGTCGATGAAGCGCGAGGGCAGGACCGACTGCCAGCGGCCGAAAATCATCCGGTTGGCGGTAAAGGTGATGACGGCCTGCTCGCGCGCCCGTGTCAGGCCGACATAAGCAAGGCGGCGTTCCTCTTCGAGCGCGCTGGTCCCGCCCTCGTCGAGCGAACGCTGGGAGGGGAAGACCGTCTCTTCCCACCCCGGGAGGAAGACGAACGGGAATTCGAGCCCCTTCGCCGCGTGCAGCGTCATCAGCGAGACTTCCTCGCCATCGCCTGCCGTGTCGAGATCGGAGACGAGGGCGACGTGTTCGAGATAGGCTTCGAGCGTGTCGAACTCGCCCATCGAGCGCACGAGTTCCTTGAGGTTGTCGAGCCGGCCGGCGGCCTGCGGGCTCTTGTCCTCGCGCCACATGCCGGTATAGCCGCTCTCGTCGAGGACGATCTCGGCGAGCTCGTCATGGCGCATCGTCTCGGCCTGGTGCGCCCAGCGGTCGATATCGCGCAGCAGCGTTTTCAGCCCCGTGCGCGCCCCGCCCCGGATCTCGTCGGTCTCCACGATCATCCGCGCGGCTTCGGCCATCGAGACATTCGCCGCGCGCGCGGTCTGGATCAGCTTCTGCACGCTGGTCTGACCGATGCCGCGTTTGGGCGTGTTGACGATGCGTTCGAAAGCGAGATCGTCATCGATCGAGCGCACGACGCGGAAATAGGCGTGGGCGTCGCGAATTTCCTGGCGTTCGAAGAAGCGCGGCCCGCCGATCACCTTGTAGGGCAGGCCGAGCATCAGGAAGCGGTCTTCAAACGCCCGCATCTGCCAGGACGCACGCACCAGCACAGCGATGTCGGAATAGGCGCGGCCTTTCGACACCCAGTTTTCGATTTCCTCGGAGACAAAACGGGCTTCGGCCTCGCCGTCCCAGATGCCGCGCACCTGGACCTGCTCGCCCGGATCGTCCTCGGTCCACAGCGTCTTGCCGAGCCGTGCCTTGTTCGCCGCGATGAGGCCGGATGCGGCCCCGAGAATGTTCGCCGTCGAGCGGTAATTGCGTTCCAGCCGGATCACGGTCGCGCCGGGGAAGTCCTTTTCGAAGCGGAGGATGTTGTCGACCTCGGCCCCGCGCCAGCCATAGATGGACTGGTCGTCATCACCTACGCAGCAGATATTGTTCGAGCCACGTGCGAGCAGGCGCAGCCAGAGATACTGCGCGACATTGGTGTCCTGGTACTCGTCGACGAGGAGGTAGCGGAATTTCTTGTGATACTCCGCCAGCACGTCGGCATGGTTCTGGAAAATCGTCAGATTGTGCAGCAGCAAATCGCCGAAATCGCAGGCGTTGAGGATTTGCAGGCGCGCCTGATACGCCTCGTACAGCTTCTGGCCCAGCCCGTCGGCAAAGGACCATTTCGCATCTTCCGGCAGCTTGTCCGGCGTCAGGCCGCGATTTTTCCAGCCATCGATCAGGGCGGCCAGAAAGCGCGGCGTCCAGCGTTTCTCGTCGATGCCCTCGGCCTGGATCAACTGACGCAGCAGGCGGATCTGATCGTCGGTATCGAGAATGGTGTAGCTCGATTTCAGCTCCACCAGCTCGGCATGGCGGCGCAAGATCTGCGCGGCGATGGAGTGGAACGTCCCCAGCCAGGGCAGGCCCTCGACGCCTTCCCCGATGAGCGCGCCCACGCGGGTCTTCATCTCGCGGGCAGCCTTGTTGGTGAAGGTCACCGACAGGATTTCCCAGGGCCGCGCCCGCCCGGTCGCCAGGATGTGCCCCAGCCGCGTCGTCAGCACCCGCGTCTTTCCCGTGCCCGCGCCCGCCAGCACCAGAACCGGCCCGTCCATCGCCTCGACTGCGGCGCGCTGCTCGGCGTTCAGACCGTCGAGATAGGTCGCGCCGCCGCGCATGCCGGGCGGTTGCGGGCGGGCCTGCTGGGAGAGGGGAAGCGATGTCATGGTCTTAGGACTTAAGTCCGTTCTGCCCGGAATCCAAATCGGAACATAATGGGTACAGGCGGTGTGTGTCTCGTGTCGAGAACAGGGATGCCATTGGCCTCTTCACCCCACCCC
>NZ_JAZDRO010000001.1:0-1048870 GCF_036330325.1 Hyphobacterium marinum | reverse complement strand
CACCGCTTCGCGGTCCCCCTCCCCCGTGAACGGGGGAGGAAACCGGTCAGCGTATTTGAAATCAGCCGATATGGGCTTTGTAGGCGGCCTCGTCCATCAGACCGTCGAGCTGGGACTTGTCGGCGATCTTCAGCCGCACGAACCAGCCGTCCGCGTCCGGGCTTTCATTGACGGTTTGCGGGGCATCTTCCAGCGCGTCGTTGACCGCGACCACCTCGCCCGCGATCGGGGCATAGACTTCCGATGCGGCTTTCACCGATTCCACGACCGCCATCTCGTCGCCGGCCGTGACCGACCTGCCCACGTCAGGGAGTTCGACAAAGACGACATCGCCGAGCTGTTCGGCGGCATAGGCGGTGACGCCGACGATGGCTTCATCGCCCTCGACGCGGATCCATTCATGGTCCTTGGTGAATTTCGTGGTCATGGGGTCTGTCTCCTCCCGAGATGGAAATTTGGGTCAGCCGCGATGATAGCGCTGGGCGACGAAGGGCATTTTCGCGGCTTTGGCCGGGCGGGCCTTGTCGCGAACGAGAATGTCGAATTCGGTGTCCGGTGCGGCGTGCTCAAGATCGACATAGGCCATGCCGACCGGTCCGCCGAAGCTGGGGCCAAAGCCACCGGACGTGACGACACCGATCGTTTTTCCGTCCTTGACGATTTCCGCGCCTTCGCGCGCAGGCGCACCGCTCATGGTAAAACCGATCCGCTTGCGGGCCGGTTTCTCGGCGAACATCGCCATCACGCGGTCCGCACCCGGGAAATCCTTGCGCTCGCGCCGCGACTTGGCGACGGCCCACATCAGCGTGGCTTCGACCGGCGTCTTCGTCGCGTCCATGTCGTGGCCATAGAGGCAGAGCCCGGCTTCCAGGCGCAGCGAGTCGCGCGCGCCGAGGCCGATGGGCTTCACCGCCGGGTGGTCGAGCAGGACGCGGGCAATGCGTTCCGCGTCTGCGGCCGGAATGGAAATCTCGAACCCGTCTTCACCGGTATAGCCGGAACGGGAGATCCAGACCTCCGCGCCTTCAAGCTCGAACACGCCGCACTGCATGAAGATCAGGTCATTGGCCTTGGGGAAAAGCTCGGCGGCGACATCCTTCGCTTTCGGCCCCTGTAGGGCGACAAGCGCGCGGTCGGAGATGACGCGCAGCTGCCCCTGTCCGGCGGTATTCTCGGCGATATGGGCGAAGTCGGCGTCCTTGGTCGCGGCATTCACCACCAGGAAAATGCCGTCATCGCCGAAGGGGCGCGACACCATCAGATCGTCGCGGATCCCGCCTTCCGCGTTGAGGAGGAGCGAGTATTTCTGCTCGTGCGGCTTTACCTCGCTGAGGTCGGCGGTGATCAGCGCTTCCAGCGCCGACTCCGAACCAGTGTAATGGGCCTGGCCCATGTGCGACACGTCGAACAGGCCCGCGCTTTCGCGCGTCCAGTTGTGTTCGGCCATGATGCCCTCGTACTGCAGAGGCATGTCGTAGCCGGCAAACGGTGTCATCTTCGCGCCGAGGGCGACGTGAAGGGCATGGAGCGGGGTCTTGAGCACGTCGGTCATGGCAATGGCGTCCTGGCAGTCAGCGATGGGGCAGCAAACGAGATGTTAGCCTCGCCTGCCCCCGCTGTCCTGTAACCTGAGAGATTCCGCGAAGGGGAGGCTTCGCTTGCTCCGTCGGTGGAATGGGTTTCCCCATCCGCTTTCCAGCGCTCATTGCCGTCCCGCGGTCCTGTTGCCTGAGCGTTTCCGGGGCGGTTGCGCCTTCGGCGCCGGCCTGTTCGCCGGTCTCTCCCGCGGGCCGGGATCTGTTAAAGGGTTTAATTCGAGCGGTGGAAGAGTCAATCGCGATGCGCCGAGCCTACATCCGCTCCGGTGCCTCGATCCCGATCAGCGAGAAAGCCAGTTCCAGCTGTTTTAAGGTCATCTCGGCAAGCGCCAGACGGGACGCTTTCACCGCCTCGTCCTTTTCCGGAAGGATCGGGCAGGCTCCGTAGAATTTCGAGAAGGCCTGCGCCAGCGTGAAGACGTGATCGCACAGCGCGTTCGGCGCGCGGCGCTCGTAGGCGTCCGTCACCGCCCGATCGAAGGCATCGAGCACCCGGATCAGCTCACGCTCCTCATTGGCTGACACCTGCACCGCGCCGGACGAGACGCCGGCTTCGGCGGCCTTGCGCATCAGGGATTTGATCCGCACCGCCGCGTAAAGCAGGTAAGGTCCGGTCTTGCCCTCAAAGCTCATGAATCGGTCGAGGTCGAAAATATAATCGGTCGCCCGGTCGTGGCTGAGGTCGGCGAACTTGATTGCGGCGAGGGCAACTTTGGACGCCACCGATTCCCGCTCGCTGGCGTCGCCCTCCTGGCCGAGCCCGGCCTCGTCCAGCCGCGCCCGTGCCTTGTCGGTCGCCATGCGCAAGAGGTCGGCGAGTTTCAGCACTCCGCCTTCGCGCGTCTTGAAGGGTTTGCCATCCCACCCGTTCATCGTGCCGTAGGCGATGTGTTCCAGCGCGCCCGGTTCGGCATAACCGGCGAGCAGTGCCGCGCGGAAGACCTTCTCGAAATGGTCGCTCTGGCGCTTGTCGACGACATAGAGCGTCAGATCGGGACCGGTATGGGCCTTGCGGTCGAGAATGGTGGCGAGATCGGTGGTTTCGTAAAGCGCGGCACCATCCGACTTCAACAGCAGGAAGGGCGGCAGCTCGCGCTTCTCGTCCTCGCGATTGACGTGGATGACCAGCGCCCCCTGGTCCTCGACCGCGACACCGCGCGATTTCAGGTCCGCGACCATGTCCGGAATCAGCGGGTCGACATCGGCCTCGCCCTTCCACAGGTCGAAGCGGACACCAAGCGCGTCGAAATCCTGCCTGAGTGCCTCCTTCGAAACCTCGAGGAAATGCCGCCACAGCGCGACATAGCCCGGTCGTCCCGACTGCAGGGCACGGGTCGCGGCACGGGCGGACTCAAGCCGGGCCTTGTCCTGTTTGCAGGCTGCCGAGGCCTGCGGGTAGAGCGTCTGGAGGTCATCCATCGTCACCGGCGATTTCGACGGGTATGGCCCTTCAAAATCGATGTCGAAATACGGCAGGTCCGGCATCACCAGTTCGACTTCGGTGATGAGCTGGCCCATCTGCAGACCCCAGTCGCCAAGATGCACGTCGCTGGTCACAGAGTCGCCGCGAAAGCGGAACAGACGCTGCAGGCAGTCCCCGATGATGGACGAGCGCAGATGGCCGACATGCATCGGCTTGGCGACGTTCGGGCCACCAAAGTCGATCATGATCTTGCGCGCGGTCTCGACCGTGCGGGCCCCGGTCCGGTCATCGCCGCCGAGTTCGCCTGCCCGGGCGTCATAGACCGCATCGCGCGGTGTCAGGTTGAGAAATCCCGGCCCGGCAATCTCGACCGCGGCCAGAAGCGGATCACCGCTCAGCTGGGCCGCCACATCTTCGGCCACGGCGCGCGGTGCCTTCCTGGCCAGCCGTGCCGCCGCCATTGCCCCGTTACACTGGTAAGGCGCGAGGTCGGGACGGTCGGACTCGATTGTCCGGCCCAGCTCGGGTGGCAGTCCCAAGGCCTCGAACGCCGCGCCAAGGCGCTGCGTCAGCTGTTCGGCGATTGCAGTCATGATCAGTTGGTTTCTGAACCGGCATTGGCGCGGAAACGCTGACCGGTGCGGTTCCAGGCCACCTGGTCAGGCGTCAGCTCGAAGCCGACGATGATCTCGAAATTATCCCCGGCAATGTCTTCATTGGCCCGCGGAATGGTGATCTGGTCGATGGTTTCCTGCAGGTAGACGCGGTCTTCACCCGGCGGGAAGCGCACCGTGATCGGGAAGGTCTCGCGGTGGATCACGACCGTGTCACGGCGCGTCACTGCCACGAAATAGCGGTAGGTATGCGTATCGCCCATCGCGGCCGGGCCGCGCCCGAACCCCATGTCGATTTCCAGATTGGCCAGGATCGGACGGTCCTCGTAATACCGGCAGAGCGAGCGAACGGCGAGCACCTCGCCGGTAAACGTCACGTCGGAAAACAGCGCCCCGCCTTCATAGGAGGCTTGCGAGGCGAACTCGACGGAGCGGTGCGCATCATAAAGCGACAGCGCGGACGGGCACGCACCGGGATTGTCCGGCACCTCCTCAAAAACGCGCTCGGCGACCTGGCATCCGGCAAGCGAGAAGGACATCAGAAGGAGGGCAATCGGCTGGCGCATGGACGAAGACCTGACATTGTGAAGGGATGGCGCACTTTCCGCGCGCCGGACGCTTTGTTAGAGGGGTCATACGACGCGCGCCGCGTAGCTGCAACGCCGCGCCCGCAGGAGATGTAGAATCGTGCCTTCCGGCAAGCCCCCCATCCGCCTGATTCTCGCCGCGCCGCGCGGTTTTTGCGCGGGCGTGGACCGCGCCATCCAGATTGTCGAACGCGCCATCGAGCGTTTCGGCGCGCCGGTCTATGTGCGTCACGAGATAGTCCACAACCGGCATGTCGTCCAACGCCTCGAGCGCTTGGGCGCGGTCTTCGTGGAATCACTGGACGAATGCCCGACCGACCGGCCCGTCGTGTTTTCCGCCCACGGCGTTCCCAAGCATGTTCCCGAAGAGGCCGCGCGGCGCGAGATGATCTATGTCGACGCGACCTGTCCGCTGGTCTCAAAAGTCCATGTCGAGGCCGAACGCCACTACAAGGCCGGCCGCGAGATCGTCCTGATCGGACATGCCGGCCACCCCGAAGTCATTGGCACAATGGGCCAGCTGCCCGAAGGTGCCATCGCCCTTGTTGAGACCGTCGAGGATGCGCGCAGCTTCACCCCGCGCGACCCGGCGAAACTGTCTTTCGTCACCCAGACCACGCTCTCGGTCGACGACACCGCCGAAATCGTCGGCGAGTTGCAGCGCCGCTTCCCCGAGATCGCCGCGCCGCACAAGGAAGACATCTGCTATGCGACGACCAACCGCCAGGCTGCGGTCAAGGCACTCGCGGCCGATTGCGACATCGTCCTGGTGATCGGCTCTGAGACCTCGTCGAATTCCAAGCGCCTTGTCGAGGTCGCGCTGCGTGCCGGTGCCGGCAAGGCCGCCCTGATCGAGGATTCACGCGCGATCGACTGGCGCGAACTGGACGGCGCGGCAACGGTCGGGATCACAGCTGGAGCATCCGCACCGGAAAGCCTCGTTGAAAACCTGATCGCGGCGTTTGAGGACCGCTTTGACCTCGCGGTTGAGGAATTGCGCGTCACTGACGAGAATGTCGTCTTCAAACTGCCGCGCCTTGTCGCCTGAACCGCGCAGCATACGCCACGACACCCGGGAGGCAGACCATGGCCGAGAACAAGACGCAGGCAACGGGCACGCCCGTCGCCGACTTTATCGCCAGTGTGGAACCGGCCCGGCGGCGAGATGAGGCCGCACAGTTGGTCACGCTCTTCGAGAAGACGACAGGCTGGACAGCCCGCATGTGGGGGCCGTCCATCATCGGCTTCGGGCAGTATCACTACAAATATGACAGCGGGCGGGAAGGCGACTCCCTGGCCACGGGCTTCTCGCCGCGCAAGGCGAAACTCGTCTTCTACATCATGCCGGGCTATTCCGATTATGGCCCGATCCTGGATCGCCTCGGCAAGCATTCGCTGGGTAAATCATGTCTCTACGTCAACAAGCTTGCGGATATCGATCTCGATGTCCTCGCCGAGCTGATCAAGGCCGGGGTAAAAGACCTCGGCGAGACTTACCCGGTGGGTCCGTCATGAGCCGATCTCCGCGGGACGTGGTCAGCCAGTGGGTCGATGCCTTCAATACCGGTGATGCCGATGCCGTGGCCGAGCTCTATGCCGACAACGCTGTCAACCACCAGGTCAATACCGACCCGGTGAAAGGGCGCGAGGCGATCCGCGACATGCTCGAAACAGAATTCGCCGGGGCGGACATGTTCTGCATCGTGGAGAACCTTTTCGAGGATTCCGACTGGGCGATTCTGGAATGGCGTGATCCCAAGGGTCTGCGCGGATGCGGCTTTTTCCAGGTCAGGGATGGGCTGATCGTGTTCCAGCGCGGCTATTGGGACCGCCTGACCTTCCTGAAGCAGCAAGGCCTGTCCGCTGAAGACGCCCTGCGAAAAGGGCTGGCCGGATGAGTGCGCGCGCACCGGCAGGACTGATCACGATCCACACGGACGGGGCCTGTTCGGGCAATCCCGGGCCGGGCGGCTGGGGCGCGATCCTCGAATGGAATGGTCACCGCAAGGAGTTGAAGGGCGGCGAGCTGGAAACCACCAACAACCGCATGGAGCTAATGGCCGCGATCCAGGCGCTGGAAGCGCTGAAAAAGGACGGGCGAACGGTCAAACTCGTGACCGACAGCGTCTATGTCCGCGATGGCGTCACCAGGTGGATTCACGGCTGGAAGCGCAATGGCTGGAAGACCGCCGCGAAGAAGCCGGTCAAGAATGACGATCTCTGGAAGCGGCTGGACGCCGTAGCGTCACGCCACAGCGTCGATTGGCATTGGGTCAAGGGCCATGCCGGTGACCCCGGCAATGAGCGCGCAGACGAACTCGCCCGTGAAGGCATCCAGCTGGTCTTGCCGGACGGCAAATGAAAGAGGCGGGCGTCTATCGGGAACGCCCGCCTCTGATTGCCCCGCAAACCGTCGTTTGCGACACAGTTCGTTATTAGACGGCTCCGGGCCGGGTCCGGTATCCCCCGTTTGGGTGATCCCTTGATTGATTTTTACTGAAAGCCGGAGGCCGCCATGAAGCGCCGTTTCGTCACGATGGACGTGTTCACCGACCAGGTCTTCGGCGGCAATCCGCTCGGCGTCGTATTCGACGCCCAGGGCCTGACAACGGCGCAGATGCAGGCCATCGCAGGCGAGTTCAACTATTCCGAGACAAGCTTTTTCCTACCGCCGGACAATTCGGAAAACGACGCCGTCCTGCGGATTTTCACCCCGGCACGCGAAGTCCCTTTCGCGGGCCACCCCAATATCGGCAGTGCCATTGCCGCGACACATCTGGGTGCGCTGTTTGATCGCCGCGTCGGCGAGACCCTGCGCTTCGAAGAAAAAGCCGGCCTGGTGCGTATCGATATCCGGCGGCCTGCAACTGGAACGATCGAGGCCGAATGCACCGCGCCCGAACCTTTCAGCACCGGAGAGCCGGTGGACATTGAAGCCGTCGCGCGCAGCACCGGACTGTCCGCCGCGGACATTCTGACATCTCGGCATGTGCCACTGACAGCGTCGGTCGGCCTGCCCTTCACCATCGCCGAAATTGCCTCGATGGACGCGCTGCGGCGCGCCGCTCCCGGTCCGGTCAAGGCCTTTCATGCCCTTCCGGCCCATGCCCACGATGTCATGATCTATGTGATGACCGGCGACGGCCACGCGGCGGCCCGCATGTTCGGCCCGCTTGATGGCGTACCGGAGGATCCGGCCACGGGTAGCGCCTGTGCGGCCCTGATGGGTCTGACCGCCTCGCTTGATCAACGCTCCGATGGCGAGATCAGCCTTGAGATTGCCCAGGGCGTCGAGATGGGCCGTCCAAGCCGCATTCTGGCCAGGGCCAGCAAATCCGGCGGAAAGGTCGCAGAGGTCCGGATCGCCGGTTCGGCTGTGACCGTCTTCGAGGGCACGTTCGAGCTTTGACCCGGACCGGCCGGAGCAGGCTCCGGCCGGTTGGCGACTCCCCTCCCCTGGTCCTCAATTTCTATTCGGTATCAGCCGGGGTTTCAGCGGCGACGGCCACCGCTTCCGCTGAAACCGGCTCGGTCTGCGGCGGCTGGGAGTCAGCCAGCGCCTGAGCCGCGGCTTCCTGGCGCAGGACGTCGTCGCACATCCGGCCCTCGTAAAGCCCGTTGAGGTAGTACCAGCGGCGTTCGGCGACCTGCTGGCGGGCCTCCTCTTCTTCCCGGCGAGCACGGGCCGCACGGCCAAGCAGTCCGCCAACTGCACCAATCCCCGGTACGGCACGGCCAATGCCTGAATGGATCGCGCCCTGCATGGCCAGGCCCGTCGCGGTGTTGATCGCTTGTTCGCTGGAGAACACACCGCCTTCAGGCGCGCCGCCGAGAATTTCGGTGGCTTCAGTCGCGGCAACAATGATTTCCGAGCAGGACATCGCGGAATCACCCAGCAGGATGACCTGGCTTTGCTGGGCCATGGCGGAACCGTTCCCCGCTGCAATCACGGCGGCAATGGCAATCTGTTTGAACATGGACGTCTCTCCCTTCGTCAGACCGGCGCGCCGCCGGCAAATACCCTCGTCACGGGTCTGGATAGGAAAACGCCGCCATGGTCCGCCATCCCCGGTTCAGGGGAGGCGGCCTCCTCCAACCTAGAGCTTGCGTCTTCTGGCAAGGTATGTTTATTTATTTCCATTATTACGGAAATACGAAATCATGACAGCACCGCACCAGATTTTCGCTGCCCTCGCCGATCCGGCCCGGATCGCCATCCTTGATGCGTTACTGGCCGATGGCGCTCAGACTGCGGGAACGCTGGCCCGTGGCCTGTCACTGACCCCGCCCACGGCCTCGCGCCATTTCGGCGAACTGGAACGCGTTGGCCTGATCGAACGGAAAGCCGTCGCGCAGCAGCGCATCATCAGCTTGAAGCCTGACGCCATCCTGGCAGTCCGGCGCTGGCTGGACCGCCATGAACGCTTCTGGACTGAAAGCCTCGATCGCCTCGACGCCGTCCTGAAGGAGGATACCAAAGGAGACCCACGCCATGACGACTGACACCCTTCTCCGGCTGGAAAGAGACTTCGATACGCCCCGCGAACGGGTCTTTGATGCCTGGCTGGACCCAAACATCTTCCCGCGCTGGTTCGGCCCGCAGAGCGTTCGTATCGCGGATTTCGGCATCGATGCCCGTCAGGGCGGGGACTGGCACGCCGTCATGGAGAATGGGGAAGGACAGCGCTATCACGTCAGCGGTATTTATCACGAAATCGCCCGGCCGGACCGGCTGGTGTTCACCTGGGCCTGGCACAATGACGGCATTCGCGGGGAAGAGAGCGTGGTCCACCTGACCTTCGAGGACACGGGGAACGGCACGCGGCTCATTGTCGAGCATCACGGCCTCGTCGGAGAGGACGCCGTCAATCACAATGAGGGTTGGGACAGCTCGCTCGCCAGCCTTGCTGAAGAACTGGGTCAGGTCCGCTGATGAGGTCCGCTATCGCTCTTGCCGCAACGGCCCTGCTGTCTGCCGCCGCTGGCGCACAAACCGGTCACGACGTCTCGGCCTGGCTCATGGACGAGGGTTACGAGCTGGCCCTGGCCCGCAGCGCGGCACCCGAAGCGGTCACGACAGAAGCCAGCTATTACGTGTTGCGCGAAGGCGGATACGAGCAGGTCAGTGAAGGCACAAACGGGTTTGCCTGCCTGGTTCAGCGCAGCTTCGGCGCGCCCTTCGAAGGCTCACCGGCGACATTCTCCAACCCCGACGTCATCGCCCCGGTCTGTTTCAATGCCGAGGGCACGCGAACGGTCATGCGCGAGCATTTTCTGCGTGCCGAGCTGTTCATGGCGGGAGAGAACCGGGACGCCATCGAAGCCGCGGTCGTCGCCGCCGTCGCTTCGGGCGACATACCGCTGCCTGCCCCGTTCGCGATCAGCTACATGATGTCGGACGCGATGTATCTCGGACCGGGCCTCGGCGGCTTCCATGTCCACCTGATGCTCTATGCGCCTTATATCGAGAATGCCGATTTTGGCGGCCATGCCCTGTTCGGACACGATCCCTACGTGTTTGAGGGAGCAGGCGGCGTGTTCGCGCTTGCAACCATCGCCCTGCCCCATGACCGGATCCTGCCCGACCATCCCGGCTACACGCCGCGCGCGCAGCCGGGCCGTCACTAGGCTTCGGAGGCCAGCACCAGCGTGGTGCCGTCGACCGCGCGGACCGTCGCCCGGTCACCCGGATTGATGTCTGCGCCGTCTTCGGTCCGGGCCGTCCATTCGGTGTCGCCATGGCGCACCCGGCCCTTTCCGCCGGAGAAAGCCCCGACGACCGTTACCCGTTCGCCGACCAGATAGGTGGCCCGCGTGTTGAGACCGGATTCGCTTCCCGATTTCAGACGCGGTTTGACGAAGCGGTCGCCGATATAGAGCAGCGCCACCGAGACGACCGAAAACACCAGGAGCTGGATCGGCCAGTCGATGCCGATAAAGGGCAGGGTCAGCAGTCCGGTGATCAGGGCCGCAGCGGCCGGCCAGAGCAGATAGGTCGTGCCGGTGATCAGCTCCCCGATCAGCAGCACACCGGCCAGACCGAGCCACCACCAGATATTCAGTCCCTGCAGGAATTCGATTACCAGGTCCATACATCGCCCTCCGCTATTCGGCCGGGGGCACGGAGGTCCGCGCCCGGGCCGCGTCACCGGCGGCATCACGCGCCGCCTTGGCCAGCTCGCCAACCCCCATCACCGTGGAGACGATGTTGGAGAATTCGGCCGGAATGATCACCGTCTTCTGCTGATCGCTCTCGGCCAGCTTGGCGAAGGCTTCGACATATTTCTGGCCGAGGAAGTAGTTGACCGCGTTGAGGTCGCCTTCGGCGATGGATTTCGACACCATTTCGGTGGCTTTCGCTTCGGCTTCGGCGAGGCGTTCGCGGGCCTCGGCGTCGCGGAAAGCGGCTTCACGCCGGCCTTCGGCTTCCAGGATCTGGGATTGTTTTTCACCTTCGGCCCGCAGGATTTCGGACTGCTTCTGGCCTTCGGCTTCCAGGATTTCGGCACGCTTCAGGCGCTCGGCTTTCATCTGACGGGCCATCGCTTCGGTGATGTCCGGCGGCGGTGATAGGTCGCGGATTTCGATCCGGGTCACTTTCACGCCCCAGGGATTGGTCGCCGCGTCGATGACCGAAAGCAGGCGGGCGTTGATGTCGTCGCGGTTCGACAGCACCTGGTCGAGGTCCATCGAGCCGACCACGGTCCGCACATTCGTCATGGCGAGGTTGACGATGGAGAAATCGAGATTGTCGACTTCATAGGCCGCGCGGGCCGCTTCCATCACCTGGATGAAGACGACGGCGTCCACCGACACCATCGCGTTGTCCTTGGTGATGACCTCCTGCTTGGGCACGTCCAGCACGCGCTCGCGCATGTTGATCTTGTACCGGACCTTGTCGAAGAAGGGCACGATGAAGTGGAGGCCTGGCCCCATCTTGCGCGTGAAGCGGCCGAAGCGCTCCAGCGTGTATTCCATACTCTGCGGAACCACCTTGATGGTCGACGTCACCAGCACCAGCGCCAGGATGACGACGACACCGATAAAGATCAGCGTACCCATTCTACCTTCCCTCCCTGCTCGCTGGCGCTAGAGCTGCGACAGCATATGCTCGGCGGTCGAGACCCGGAAATCACCCGGTTGTTCGACATTGAGCTGTTTGACGACCCCGTCCTCGATCAGCATGGAATAGCGCTGCGAGCGCGTGCCCATGCCGAAGCCGGACCCGTCCATGGTCAGGCCCACGGCCTTGGCGAAATCGCCATTGCCATCAGCCAGCATCATCACGTCCTCACCTGCGCCCTGGTCTTTGCCCCAGGCCCCCATGACGAAGACGTCGTTGACCGAGGTGCAGGCAATGGCGTCGACACCCTTGGCTTTCAGTTCATCGGCCTTCTGGACGAAGCCCGGCAGGTGTTTGGCTGAACAGGTTGGCGTGAACGCCCCCGGAACGGCGAACAGCGCCACCGTTTTGCCGGCAAAGGCGTCAGCCGTTGAAACCTGAGACGGGCCGTCAGCCGTCATGATGCCGAATGTCGCTTCGGGAAGGCGGTCGCCTACGGAAATGCTCATGTCGAAATCGCTCCTGATTCTCGGTTCGAAGGTGATTACACTCTTTTGTAGGACACGAAGGAAGCGGGAACCCGACTGGACCTGTCCCCATATCGGCGCAATGATACGGGGCCGAGGCTGGAAGGCGGCAAATTCAAAATGGCAAGCGGGTCTTATCTGAAAGGCAAAATCCTGATCGCCAGTCCGGCGATCGGTGATCCGCGCTTTGACCGCGCGGTGATCTTTGTCTGCGATCACAGCGACGAACACGCCATGGGCATCACGCTGAACAAGCCGGTGCGCGATCTGCGCCTGCCGACCCTGTTCAAACAGCTCGGCATCGAAGGCTCGATCCGTGTCCCCGACCGTCCGGTCCTTGATGGCGGACCGGTCGACCGGGATCGCGGATTCGTGCTGCATACCCGCGAATTCGGGGCTGATGAGGCGACCCTGCCCGTCGGGGATGACCTCGCCCTGACCGCCACCAAGGAGATCCTGGCCGCCATGGCCTCCGAAGAGGCGCCGCGCCGTGCGGTCCTGGCTCTGGGGTATGCAGGCTGGGGCGCGGGCCAACTCGATGACGAGCTTCAGGCCAATGCCTGGCTTGTTGCGGAACCGGACGAAGCGCTGATCTTCGATGATGCGTTCGAAGACAAATGGGCGCTCGCCCTGCGCACGCTCGGCGTAGATCCCAAACGCCTGTCAGCGGTTTCCGGTCACGCCTGACACGTTAGACCGGCGGACCGAACCGCCCGTCCAGCCCGTTCGACGATAGGACCGCGGCAGCAGCCTCATCGACCGCTCCCGCATAGCGAAACCCTTGCGCGTAATCGCACCCCATATCGGCCAGCCGCGCCGCCGTTTCTGCATCCTCGACGCCCTCGGCCACGACGGTCATGCCGAAATGGCGAGCCAGCTGGAGTACGGATTCGACGACTTTCGACGCGCTCTCGGCGGCCGCGAGTGCCCGCACGAAATACCGGTCGATCTTGACCGTATCGAAGTTGAACCGGTCCAGCCGCGACAGCGAGGAATACCCCGTCCCGAAATCATCAAGCGCTATCGAGATGCCCGCCGCCTTCAGGTCGCGAATGACCGCCTCGGCCTCCTCGGGCTGACGCATCAACTCGGTCTCGGCAATCTCCAGCTTGTAGGCTCCAGCCCGCAGACCCGGTGCCGTCACATCGGCAATCAGCGTGTCGGCAAACCCGTCTGACAACAGCTCGCTGACCGTGGCATTCGCCGCCACGAAGAGCGGCGCGTGCGGATTGGCGGCGCGCCAGGCCGCGAGATCGCGCGCCGCATTGCTGCGCACCTGCCGCCCGATCCGGTCGAGCAGATCGAGTTCGTCGGCAAGGCCGAGGAAATCATCGGGCCCCACAATGCCAATTCCCGGTCGGTCCCAGCGCGCCAGCGCCTCGAACCCGGCAAGCCGGCCCGTCTCCAGCGCGATGATCGGTTGGTAATGCGCGACGATCTCGCCCGCACAGACCCCGTCATTGAGTTCACCCTCGGCCGCGACGCGTCCTCGCGCGCCGGTATCGGTCGCCCCGGCCGGCGTCATCAGGCCGCGCATCACCCCGTCACTTCCCCGTTCGCCGATCAGCCGGGCATAGCGGACATGCCCGTCCCCGGCGACCAGGCGCAGGCGGGAATCGATCCGGTCGCTGCCAAGCGCACGTTCCAGCCGCTCGCGATCGACTGGAGCCACACCATCGAGAAAGTCGAAAAAGGCGTAGCTATCCGCACCGAGGTCAAACAGGCCCGGATCGCCGGCAAAGGAAATCGCTTCGAAATCGGCGGTGAAGGTCAGCGCGCGGGCCGCCGCGACCGCCTTTTCCGCGGGCCCGGTCACGGACGCGCGTCCGAGCTGAGCAGCGCGAATTTCTCGTGGTCATGCCACTCGCCGGCGATCTTGAGATATTTCCGCGCGATCCCTTCAGGCTGAAAGCCGAGCCCGGTCAGCAGCGTCTTGGACGGATCATTTTCCGGCCGGCAGGCGGCCTCGATCCGGTGCAGCCCGACTTCGTCAAAGGCGAAGCCGACTATCAGGCGCACCGCCTCGCGCGCGAAACCGCGCCGCAGATAAGGGGTGCCGATCCAGTAGCCGATATCGGCGGCCTGCAGGACGCCGCGCCGGACGTTGTTGAGGTTGCAGGCACCGAGGAAAACATGGTCCTTCCGCCGGAAGACGAAGAAGGGATAGCCGCTGCCTTCGTGCCAGGCGGTTTCATAGCTGCGGATTCGCTTGCGATAGGAAGACCGGGTCAGCTCGTCTGCTGACCAGGCCGGTTCCCAGGGCGAGGTGTGATTGCGGCTCGCCGAGCGCAGCTTGGCCCAGGCGTCGTAATCGTCGCCCAACGGCGCACGCATGGTGATCAGCCGGCTGGTGAGTTCAACGGGAACGGTTTCCTCACGCCACAGCGCCATAGTGCCTCGATCGTTCGGTTCCATCACCCGGCATCGCGGGCCGGGGGAATGACATTACCTGCAAACGGCTAACGCCGGGTGAAGCCCAGCCGCCCCCGGGTGACATGGAAGGCGATATAGACGCCCAAAAGCGTGATCGCGAAACCGAACCAGGTCAGCGCATAGCCCAGATGCCGAGAGGGCGGGGTCTGGGCCAGATGCGGGGGAAGTCCGGACGGGCGGGCGGTGAGCCACATCAGATCGGAAACGGCCGGCAAGCCCAGCGCCGCGGCCATCTCTGTCGCGTCATAGTGGTGAAAGGTACCAGATGCCGGGTCATTGTCGGCATCAAACATCCCGCGCGCGGGAGCCGCCTCAAGGGTCAGCGGGCCGTCCAGCATTGTCCGGCTCCCGTCAAGAGCAACAAATCCGGATTCGACCAGCAGGGCAGGCCCCGTATCAGCCCCTGCGCAGTCCGGAACAGCCACGGCGCTGAACAGCCGCCATCCGGCGACATCCGCGCCATCGCGTCCAAAGAAACGAAGTTCGACGTCGACGGGCAGGTCGGGGCGCGCAATGCGCTGTCCATAGAGGACGGTATCGCCGCATAGCGCGTCTTCGATAGAGACCGGAGCAACGTCGCTGGCTGCTTCGAAGGCAGCGATCGCATCTGCCTTCTCGTCCATGCGGGAGAGTTGCCACAGGCCCAGCCAGACCAGCAGCGCAAGCGCAACAAGGGTCAGAAAGGATAGAAGCGGAAGGGGCCGGAAGACCATCCCCCGGCTCTAGATCCGGTCCTCGAACCGGGCCTCCTCGGCCTTGTGTTTGACCTGCAGCGCAAACAGCATGCCCTTGAACGGACGCAGCAGAGCCAGACAGACCACCAGTGTCAGCGGCAGCCACAGCAGAGCATGCACCCAGACTGGCGGCTGGTAGGCGACCTCGACGAACAGCGCCGGCAGCACGACGACGAATCCGGCGACGAACATCACGAAGACGGCGGCACCATCCCCGATATCGGCCACGCTATAGTCGAAGCCGCAAGCGTCGCAGGACGGTGCGATTCTCAGGAATCCGGCAAACATGTCACCCTCGCCGCAGGAGGGGCAACGCCCGCGCAATCCTGCGGCGATGGCCGAGGGGCCCGACATGTTATTCGAAGACGACGTAGACGAAGGTGAAGAGGAAGAGCCACACCACGTCAACGAAGTGCCAGTACCAGGCGGCCGCTTCGAGACCGAAATGCTTCTTCGGCGTGAAATGACCGGCCAGCAGGCGGAACAGGCAGACCGCCAGGAACAGCGTCCCGATAATGACGTGCGCCCCGTGGAAGCCCGTCGCCATGAAGAAGCTCGCGCCATAGAGGTTTCCAGAGAAGCCGAAATGGGCGTGGCTGTATTCGTAAACCTGCAGCGCAGTGAAGCCGAGACCGAGAAGGACGGTGATCAGCAGGCCCCAGGTCGCGCCGCGGCGGTCGCCATGCTGAAGCGCGTGGTGCGCCCAGGTGACCGTCGTGCCCGACAGCAGCAGGACCAGCGTGTTCATCAGCGGAATGTGCCAAGGGTCGAATGTCTCGGTGACATGACCCGTCGTCGGGTCAACCACCGGCCACTGGTCCCAGCCTTCCAGCAGGCGGACATCGTGGAAGATCGCGCCTTCGAAGAAGATCCAGAACCAGGCCACGAAGAACATGACTTCGGACGCGATGAAGAGGATCATGCCATAGCGCAGGCCGATATCGACGACCGGGGTGTGGTCGCCCGCGCGGCTTTCCTTGATCACGTCCGACCACCAGCCGAACATGGTGTAGAGCACACCCAGGAAGCCAAGGCCCATCAGCCAGGGCGCGCCTTCATGCATGAAGAAATAGGCCCAGTGCTCGGGGTCGGAGACCAGACCCTTCATGAAGATGATCGCGCCGAAGGCCAGCACGAATCCGAAGAAGGACCCGACGACCGGCCACGGGCTCGGATCTACAAGGTGGTAGTCATGCTTTACGGCGTGCCCAGCCATGCGCGCGTCTCCTGCGATTCCCCAAATGCGAGGCAGTTTTCATGCCCCTGATACCCGGCGCGGCGCGCCGGATCAATCTTATGGCGCGGCGTCGCGGCCAACTGCCGCGCCAGCCACTTCAGCTTGCGATTCAAAGAAGGTGTAGGACAGCGTGATCGTGGTCACGTCGTCATACCGGCTTTCGGCGTCCATCTCCGCATCAACGAAGAAGAGCACCGGCATTTCAATGCTTTCACCCGGCTGCAGCGTCTGCTCGGTAAAGCAGAAGCATTCCAGCTTGGAAAAGAACGGGGCCGCCTTGTAGGGCGTGACATTGTACGTCGCCGTCCCGGTAATCGCGCGGTCGGAATTGTTGGTCGCGCGATAATAGGCAATCGCCGTTTCACCCAGGCGCACGGTCATCGAGCGCTGCACGGGCTCGAACGTCCAGGGAAACCCGTTTTCACGGCTGGCATCGAAACGGACCTCGACCGTGCGGTCGAGAATGCGCGTCTCGTCGTTGTACTGGGCGACCTGGGTCGTCCCGCCATAACCGGTGACGCGGCAGAACAGGTTGTAGAGCGGCACCGACGCATAGGCCGCGCCCACCATGGCCACGGCCACACTGGCACAGATCGCCAGAACGCGCGTGTTGCGGTTTTCCGGCAGCCACTTCATCCCGCCGCGCCCCCGGTATTCTGGTAGAGGCGGATGGCGGTGATGGTGAAGATTAGAACGGCAAAGGCGACGAGCCCTAGCGCGATCATCTTGTTGCGGCGATCGCGCGCCTTCTCGAACGCGCGGCGGGCCTGTTCTTCGGGCGTGAGGTCCGGTGTCGTCTTGCTGGCGTCCTGCACGGTTGGCTCACTCATGATGCACCCCCGAAGCCAAGCGCGACGTGTGCGCCAAGACCATGCTCGGCGATCAGCGCGGCGAACAGGAGGGCGAGATAGCCAATGGAATAGGCGAAAAGATCGCGGGCATGACGGTCGCCCTTGCGGACCGCATAGAGCGCGCCCTCTTCAGCGGAACCGGCCTCACCCGCTTTCGACTGCCAGACACGGACGGCCATGATCAGGAAGAGCGCGCCGCCGCCGACCGAAGCCACGGCGTAAAGCGCGCCGCCCAGCCCGGTGAAGACCGGGGCCACGGCGAAGGGCACGAGGATCAGCGAGTAGATCAGGATTTCCAGTCGCGTGCGCGCTGCGCCCTTGGCGACCGGCATCATCGGCACGCCGGCATCGGCATAGTCGCCCGACTTGTAGAGCGCCAGCGCCCAGGAATGGGGCGGCGTCCACAAAAAGATAATGGCAAAGAGGATGACCGCATCGAGCGACACCGACCCGGTCGCGGCGGCCCAGCCGATCATCGGCGGGAAGGCCCCGGCGGCACCGCCAATGACGATGTTCTGAGGCGTGCGGCGCTTCAGCCCCATCGTGTAGATGACGGCGTAGAAGAAGATCGAGAACGCCAGCAGGCCCGCTGCGACATAGTTCGCGCTGAGCGCCATCAGGATAACCGACAGAGCGGCACCGACGATGCCGAACCCATAGGCATCCGACACGCTGACCTTGCCTTGCGGGACCGGACGCTTGCGGGTCCGGCGCATGCGCGCGTCGATGTCCGCGTCATAGGCCATGTTGAGCGCGCCGGCCGCCCCGGCCCCCAGCGCCAGCGCGAAAATGGCGATGGCAGCCATAACCGGGTGGATGCTCCCCGGCGCGGCGACATAGCCCGCAAAGGCCGTGAACACGACAAGCGTCATCACCCGCGGCTTCATCAGCGCGAGATAGTCACCCCATTCGGCGGGGGCCGCCGTCACGGCGTCAGCCGGGGCAGATGAGACGGGCGTGGTCATACGTTTCTGGCGTTATGGCGAACACAGCCCGGCGGATCACTCCGCCGGGCCGGTCCCTAGTGCGAATCCGGCTTGATCTTCGGCAGCTCGGAGAACTGGTGGAAAGGCGGCGGCGAGGACAGCGTCCACTCCAGCGTGGTCGCGCCTTCACCCCACGGGTTGGCGACGCCCGGACGGCGGCGCAGGAAGGTGTCGGCCAGCATCACGAAGAAGACCAGCGTCCCGACAGCCGTCACGACGTAGCCGATCGAGGACACCATGTTCCAGTAGGCGAACGCGTCCGGATAATCGACATAGCGGCGCGGCATGCCGTTCAACCCGAGGAAGTGCTGCGGGAAGAAGATCAGGTTCACGCCAACGAAGGTGATCCAGAAGTGGGCCTGTCCGAGGAATTCGGAATACTTGTACCCGCTCATCTTCTCGAGCCAGTAGTAGAAGCCCGCGAAGATCGAGAAGATCGCGCCCAGCGACAGCACATAGTGGAAGTGCGCCACCACGTAATAGGTGTCGTGCAGCGACTGGTCGACGCCGGCATTGGCCAGCACCACACCGGTCACGCCACCAACGGTGAACAGGAAGATGAAGCCGACCGCCCAGACCATGGGTGTCTTGAACGAGATCGACCCGCCCCACATCGTCGCGATCCACGAGAAAATCTTGATGCCGGTCGGCACCGCGATGATCATCGTCGCGGCCACGAAATAGGCCTTCAGGTCAACAGCCATGCCGACCGTGTACATGTGGTGCGCCCACACGATGAAGCCGATGAAGCCGATCGCCACCATGGCATAGGCCATGCCGAGATAGCCGAAGACCGGCTTTCTCGAGAAGGTCGACACGATATGGCTGATCATGCCGAAGCCCGGCAGGATCATGATGTAGACTTCCGGGTGACCGAAGAACCAGAACAGGTGCTGGAACATCACCGGGTCGCCGCCGCCGGCCGGGTCGAAGAAGGTCGTCCCGAAATTCCGGTCGGTCAGCAGCATGGTGATCGCGCCCGCAAGGACCGGCAGCGAGAGCAGCAGCAGGAAGGCGGTCACAAGGATCGACCAGGCGAAGAGCGGCATCTTGTGCAGCGTCATGCCCGGTGCGCGCATGTTGAAGATGGTGGTGATGAAGTTGATCGCACCGAGGATCGACGACGCACCGGCGAGGTGCAGCGACAGGATGGCGAAATCCATCGCCGGTCCGGGGTGGCCGCTGGTCGACAGCGGTGGATAGATCACCCAGCCGCCGCCAAACCCGTTGCCCGAGCCATTACCCGGCACGAACATCGAAATCAGCAGAAGCGCGAAGGCCGCCGGCAGCAGCCAGAACGAGATGTTGTTCATCCGCGGGAAGGCCATGTCCGGCGCACCGATCATCAGCGGAACGAACCAGTTGCCGAAACCGCCGATCATCGCCGGCATGACAACGAAGAACACCATGATCAGGCCGTGGCCGGTCACGAACACATTGTACATGTGCTCATTGCCGATCTGACCGCCAAAGAGTTGCAGGCCCGGCTCGGCCAGCTCCATCCGGATGAAGCCGGACAGGGTGAAACCGATGATGCCCGCCACGATGGCGAACACCAGGTACATCGTACCGATATCCTTGTGGTTGGTGGAAAACAGCCAGCGGGCCGGATTCCAGAGGCTCGGCTTGTGGTCTTCCGCGTGCGCAGCAGCGTCACTCATGTCTCGTCTCCTCAGCGCGCAGCAAGGCGCGTCTCGCGCCGGTCGGTTTCAAATTGCGCCAACAGCGCGTTGGCAGCATCCGGATCTTCGGCAGCCGCCGCAGCCCAGGCATCGAACTCGGCTTGCGACACGACGCGAACCTCGATCGGCATGAAGGCGTGGCGCAGCCCGCAAAGCTCGGAACATTGCCCGTAATAGGTGCCTTCCTCATCGGCGCGGAACCAGGTCTCGTTCAGACGGCCCGGGATCGCATCCATCTTGATACCGAAGGAGGGCATCGCCCAGTTGTGGATCACGTCAGCGGCGGTCACCTGCATGCGCACGGTCGCGCCAACCGGAACCACCAGCGGATAGTCGACCGACAACAGGCGGAGCTGTCCGGCCGCAGTGTCGATTTCCTCGTCCGGGACCATGCTGGAGAAATACTCGCCAATCCCCAGGTCCGCATACTCATAGCCCCAATACCACTGATAGCCGGTCGCCTTGATGGTAAAGGAGGGAGCAGCGATCACTTCGCCATTCACTTCCCGTACGCCATCGGGGATGACGTCCTGGGCGTAGAGCAGGCGGAAGGACGGCACGGCGATCACAACGAGGATCAGCACGGGCACCGCCGTCCACAGCACTTCCAGCAACGTGTTGTGGCTGGTCGTTGACGGGGTCGGGTTGGCCGAAGCGCGGTACCGGATGATGACCCAGATCAGCAGCGCCAGAACGAACAACGTGATCACCGTGATGATGATCACAAGCAGATTGTGGAAACTGGTCGTCTGCTCCATCACTGGTGTGACGGCACGCTGGAACCCGAGGGCTCCTTCGGACGGCCGCCCTGCCTGGGCAAAGGCACCCGTGGCCAGAACGATCCAGCTTGTGACAAATGCGGTCAAGAAACGCATGGCTTCCCCAAAGCTTTGGCGATTTTGCGGCGAGGCCCCCTCACCGGTCGCGGCGGAATATAGAGCCGCCTGCCGCCCCTGTCAGGCCGCATGCAGCGCTTTTTTGTCGCATACGGCTTTCGCCTGCGAATGTCGATGGAATCTCTGCGAAAACAGACAGTGTTTCGCATGACCGGGCGAGTCTGCTATGCTTGGCGGATCAACATAATTGCGGGGAGGCAATCATGTTCAGACTGATCGCTTTTTCGACGGCAGCCCTGCTGCTGGTTTCCGGCGAGGCGGCGGCGCAGATGACGTTTATCGGACGGGAGCCGGCCGCGGTTTGCTATGAATCCGCGCTGGTTGCGCGCGGCGACCGCGAATCGCAACGCGTCTGCACACTGGCCATCGAGGACCAGTTCATGACCAGCGAGGCGCGTGCCCGCACCCATGTCAATCGCGGAGTTGTCCGGATCGCGGCGCGCGACTTTGAAAGCGCCCTGCGCGATTTCGAGTCGGCCAGCCGGCTGGCACCCGGCCTTGCCGCGGACATTGCGGCCAATCGCGCCGCGGCCCTCATCCACCTCGGACGCCACCGGGAAGCCCTGACCGAAGCGAACTACGCGATCGAGCACAATGCCCGGGCCCGGGCTTCGGCGCTGTTCAATCGGGGCGTGGCGCTGGAAGAACTCGGTGACATGCGCGGCGCATATGCCAGCTACCGCCAGGCGGCCGAAGCACGGCCCGGCTGGTCCCTGCCGCGCGAGGCCCTGACCCGGTTCCAGGTGATGGAACTGACCTGAGCGCACGCGCTCGCACATAAACTCAAATTCGCGTGACAGGCCGGACGGTGTGCCGTGATCGTGCTATGGTGAAGCTCCAGTCGGGACAGGCCAGGCCGCCCGATCACCGAGCGGCCACCCGTCCCCAACCGGGAGGGTCACGCATGATTTTCCGGATTTCCGCAGCCTTGCTTGCGGCCACATCACTGGCGGGTGCGGCAAGCGCCCAATCCACCATCGTTGTCGGCGACAGCGCCGCGGCCAGTTGCTACCAGCATGCCGTCAACCAACGGTCCGATCGCATGGCGCTGTCTGCGTGCGATACGGCGCTCGACTCCATGACGACGCGGCGGTCTGACCGGCCCAAGACATTCGTCAACAGGGCGGTCATCTACCTGCATATGGGTCGGGCGGAGATGGCGTTGAGCGACTTGGAAGCCGCCGCGCGCCTCGATTTCGATGCGCCAGAACTCTACCTCAACTACTCGGCTGCCTACATCCGGTTGAGCCGGTTCAACGAAGCAGTCACGGCGGCCACGCGCGCGATAAACGGCGAATACCACGCCCTGCACCAGGCCTATTACAATCGCGCGGTCGCGTACGAAAACCTGGGCAATGTCGCTGCGGCCTACCGTGATCTCCAGACCGCGTCGGAACTGGCTCCCGATTGGCCGCTGCCGCAGCGCGAGCTGGAACGCTACCAGATACGTCCGGCCAGCTGATCCGGAGCGTCACTGATCAGAACGGGTCGCGCCCGGTCGCCGGGCACGCTATGTGACGGTATCGCAGAACCATCACAGGCAGGCCTGATGACCACCGACCCGTTCGAGCCGTTCGACTTCGACCGCGACGCGGCGTGCAAGCTGATCTCTGACCCGCTGACCGGCGGTGATGATGGCGAACTCTATCTCGAGCACGGCGTCTCGGAGTCGCTGGCTTTCGATGACGGCCGGTTGAAATCGGCCAGTTTTGACGCCGTGCGCGGGTTTGGCCTCCGGTGCGTGTCGGGCGAATCCTCGGCCTATGCCCATTCCACCGACCCCAGCCCGGAAGCCTTGGCGCGGGCCGGGGAAACCGCTGCGGCCGCCAAGCGCGGCACCAGCGGGACATTCGCGGACGCACCCGCCAACACCAATCGCCGCCTTTATGACTCGCTCGATCCGGTCGCCTCGCCGGGCTTCGAGGCCAAATCGGCCCTGCTCGCGGAGATCGATGCCTATGTCCGGGCCCGCGACCCGCGCGTCGTTCAGGTCAGCGCTTCCATTGCCGGTTCGCGCCGGGTGATCGGCATCTTGCGTCCCGATGGGGATCTGAAGACCGACGACCGGCCGCTCGTCCGGGTGAATGTCTCGGTGACGGTCGAAAAGGACGGCCGCCGCGAGAGCGGCTCGGCCGGCGCGGGCGGACGCGATGCGTTCACCGCCTGGATCCAGCCCGATGCCTGGAAAGGTCTGGCCGACGAGGCCCTGCGCGTTGCGCTCGTCAATCTCGACGCCGTTGATGTGAAGGCCGGCGAGATGGATGTTGTCCTGGGGCCCGGCTGGCCCGCCGTCCTGTTGCACGAAGCGGTCGGCCATGGGCTGGAAGGCGATTTCAACCGCAAGGGCTCTTCGGCCTTTTCCGGCCGCATGGGCGAACGCGTCGCCGCGCCCGGCGTCACCGTCATCGACGACGGGACAATGGACAAGCGCCGTGGTTCGCTGACCATCGACGACGAAGGTACGCCAACCGAGCGCACCGTTCTGATCGAGGACGGCTATCTGACCGGCTATATGCAGGACCGGATGAATGCGCGGCTGATGGGGGTGAAGCCGACCGGAAACGGGCGGCGCGAATCTTTTGCCCACGCACCGATGCCGCGCATGACCAATACCTGCATGCTGGGCGGCAATGACGATCCGGCTGAAATCCTCGCCAGCCTGAAAGACGGTCTCTATGCGGTCAATTTTGGCGGCGGACAGGTCGACATCACGTCGGGTAAGTTCGTCTTCCAGTGCACCGAGGCCTATCGTGTCCGGGACGGAAAAATCGCGGAACCGGTCAAGGGCGCGACCCTGATCGGGGATGGTCCCTCCGCCCTCACCCGCGTCACCATGATCGGCAATGACTTCGAGATGGACCCCGGTGTCGGCGTCTGCGGCAAGGCCGGACAGGGCGTGCCCGTGGGCGTCGGACAACCGACCCTGAAGATCGGTGGACTGACGGTCGGCGGGGCCGGTTGACCGCCTGACAAACTACCTTACGTCCTTTTAATTCAATATTACGCCGGTTTAATCCCGCAGCGGCTTCTAATGTATTAGTAGTTAGATCCGCCATAGGGGAAGGGGCGGGCGCACAAACAAGGATCGCGCCGATGCGAGGGATTTTTTGCGGCACGTGTGCCGCAGCCGCCATGTTGCTGGCGGCTGGAACAGCCTGTGCCCAGGAGACCGAAGGCACCGATCAGTCCGCTGCTGAGCTTGTAACCGAAAGCGGCGCAATTGTTGGGTATGCCCCCGGCTTCTTTATTGCCTTTTCGCCCGTCACGGCGCTGGACATGGTCAGCCGCGTGCCGGGCTTCTCGCTCTCCAGCGGTGACACGGGCCGGCGCGGCCTGGGCGATTCCTTTGGCAATCTGCTCGTCAATGGCGAGCGTCCGTCCAACAAATCGATTTCGCTGCAAACCGTGCTCCAGCGCATTCCGGTCGCCGATGTGGAACGCATTGAGCTCGTGCGCGAAGCCGACGGCACGTATGACATGCGCGGCCACTCCCGGCTGGTGAATGTCGTTCTGCGTGAGGGAGCCGGCAATTCCGGGTCGTGGCGCGGGCGGCTGAATTACTGGAATGGCTCGAACCGCTATACGCCGGAAGGGGAAATCTCCTATTCCACCCACTGGGGAGACACCGAGGTCACGTTCGGTCTGTCGAACGAGTATCGCGGCCCGCGCATGCAACGCCGCCACTCGTTACGTGACGGCACCGGGAATTTGCTGGAGACCGGCCAGGCGAGCGACCAGCGCACGTATTGGGAATTCAATCCCAGCTTTTCCTTCAATATGCCGCTGGGCGAGAATACCAGCCTGCGACTGGATTCCCGGGGCTGGTTCTGGCAGTGGAACCGCCAGCAGGCTTTCAGTTTTCAGGCACCCGACCCGACCGGAAACCTCGTCCCGTCACGCTATGAGCATTCCGATACGAGCAATTATGGTCGCGGCATCACCGGCACGCTGACCCTCGCACACGAATTCGGAAATGGCGTGGAATCGGAAACGGTCCTCCTCGTGAGACGGGAGCAATGGGAAGACGGCCCCGAGCCCTACCGGGTCTTCAGCCCGGCCGGTTTCCTTGGCGGCTCGATCTTTGAAGCCGAAGGCCGGTACCAGGAAACCGTTCTGCGCCAGAGCCTGTCCTTTGATCCGTCCGACAATCACGCGCTGGAAGTCGGCGTCGAAGGGGCTTTCAACGCCCGTGATTCCTTCCTGCGCCTTGATTTCATCCCGGCCGCAACGCCTTTCGTTGACGATACGCTGGTCGAGGAAAGCCGCGCGGAAATCTTCGGCAACCATGTCTGGACGATCAATGACCGGTTCAGCCTGGAAAGCGGGTTGCGCTATGAATTTTCCGAAATTTCGCAGAGCGGCGGCACGACGCGAGAGCGGACCTTCTCCTATCCCAAGCCATCGGTCACCTTGAGCTGGACGCCGAGCGACGACACGCGCTGGCGCTTCTCGCTGGAACGCGATGTCGATCAGCTCGATTTCTCGAAATTCGCCAGTTCGATCAATGTCACCGACAACAACACCATTCTGGGCAATCCGAACTACGTCCCGCAACGGACCTGGACGATCGAGGCCGAATGGCAACGCAGCTTCGACAACGATGCCTCGTGGACGATCCGCGTCGGTCACGAATGGATCCAGGACCTCGATGATTTCATCCCGATTGTCACGCCCAATGGCGTTTTCGATGCGCCGGGCAATGTCGGCGACGGCACCAATTTTCGCGTGACGACGGAATGGTCCACGCCGCTGGACGGGATCGGCTTGTCGAATGCGGTGCTGACCGGCTTCGTGGAATGGTACAATACCAATGTCACCGACCCGCTGACCGGCATGGACAGGCATTTCTCCCACACGCGGGAATGGGAAGTCCGTTTCGACTACCGCCAGACCTTCCCCGAGCATGACCTTGCCTGGGGCTGGGACTATTACTGGCTGAGCGATGGAGCCGTTTTCCGGTCACAGGAACTACGCCACTACGGGTTCACCGACGGCGATCTCGACGTCTATGTCGAGACCACCCGCTGGGAAGGCATCACCGCCCGGCTCGGGGTCAACCAGCTGATCAATAACGGTGAGGACCGGGAACGCATCTTCTACAACGGATCGCGGGCCACCGGCGGCGTAACCGGTATCGAGAACCAGAATGCGAGCTTCGGCCCCGAATTCTACGTCGAGCTGCGCGGCACATTCTGACGGCGCTTGCGGTGCGGGCGGGCACGATCCAGGGCATCCCCCCTTGCCCCGCCGCCCGCACCGTCTCCATCACGAATGCGCGATTATGACACGCCCAGCCTTCGCGGTCGGGACTGGAACGCGCTAGGCTGACGGTCCGAGGAGACCGACATGCCCCGATGGATATGGAATTCGGCCGCGTCGCTGGCCATGCTGACCGCGCTGGCGGCCCCGCCCGCCCTGGCCGAGGGCGAACGCCTCGTCATGGACCGGGCTCCAAGCGGCCACTTTCTGGTACCGGTAACCATCAATGACACGGGACCGTACACCTTCATTTTCGATACCGGTGCCAGTCATACGGCCATCGCCCAACCGATCGCCGAGGCGCTGGGCTTCGTGTCGCAATGGGAGCGGACCGGCGACGTGCAGTCACTGACGACCCGCTTCGAGGCCGAGCGATTTCCGCTTCGCCGTTTCGAATTCGCGCCGACGGGACCGCTTGGCCTCGACGCCGTGGTGGTCCCGACCGATCCGGACGAACCGCGCCCCGTAGCCGGGCTTCTGGGGGCCGATGCCATCACATCGCTGCGATACGCCGTCGATTTTTCGACCGGCACGCTGACCTATGACGCCGATGCCGCAGCCCACGCCGATGGCCGCGTCAATCCGATTGGCCTACTGCTCGCCGAGGCGCGCCTGCTGCGCGGTATCAGCCATATCAACGTGATCATCGACTCCGGCAGTGCCCGCTCCATCGTCAATCCGGAAATGGCGCGCAATGTCCGCCAGCGCTCGAACCTGATCCGCTACAATATCAACGGCGTCGATGACGACATCGACATGGAAGCCGCACCGGTCGCCATTCGCCGCTTCCAGATTGGCGGATTGTGCCTGGACAGTGTCATCGCCCTCCAGGCCGATCTCGATGTCTTTCACGCGCTGGGCTGGAACACCGAACCGGCGATCGTTCTGGGGATGGACGTGTTGCAGCACGCCTCTGTGACGGTCGATCGCGAGGCCGGCATCGTCCAGATTGATGCGGCCGGCGACGGCATAGCCTGTTCGCGCTGACCCGTTTTCGGTCCGGGCAAAGAAAAAGCCCCGGCGAACCGCCGGGGCTTTTCCGTTTGAGGCATATGGCCTGCCGCTAGGGCGCGCCGGACGACCGGTCCATCGACGGACCGCCCGCCTCGGTTTCGGTCGGGTGCGGCACCATCTCCTTGGCTGCTGAACCCATCAGCCACTTGATGACCGGCGACAGGAGAAGCATGCCGAGCGCAATCGCCATCGCCCACATGCCGACCTGGCTGTAGACATCGGCATAGCCCGCCATGGCAGCATCCGGGTCGGTCAGCTGGCCGCCAAGCGTTTCGGCACCGGTTTGCGCAGCGATCACACTGGCCAGATAGTTCGACAGGCCCGAATACAGGAACCACGCGCCCATCGTCATGCCGACCACGCGCGCCGGAGCGAGCTTGGTGACGGCCGACAGGCCGACCGGTGACAGCGTCAGTTCGCCCAGCGTGTGGATCAGATAGATCAGGAACACGAAATACACCGGAACCAGTGCGCCAGAGCCCGTCAGGTTGATGCCGGCCACCAGCACATAGAAGCCCAGGCCCGCCATGAAGACGCCGAATGCGAATTTCACGGGCGTCGACGGGTTCAGCTTCCGCTTGGCCAGCGCGACCCACAGCCACGCAATGATCGGCGCGAAGAGGATGATGAAGCCGGCATTGAGCGACTGGAAAACCGGTGCCGGAACACTGACGCCGAACATCGTCCGGTCGACCAGCCGGTCGGTAAACAGGTTCAGCGACGAACCGGCCTGCTCGAACAGCGCCCAGAACGGGATCTGCGCCAGTACGAAATAGGTCGCTGCCAGCATCTGGCCGCGTTCCTCACCCTTGGTCAGGAACAGGGCATATCCCACCAGCACCGCCAGCATGATGATGCCCAGGATCAGCGAGACACTGCCGAATCCGCTCGGATTCATGACCGACAACATGGCCACCGCGATGATCGCCGGTCCCGCGAGATAGCAGGCCATCTCGACATTGATCGGGCCCAGGAAGCTCTTCTTCAGTTTCTCCGGGTCAGGCGGATCCGCCTTGCCTTCCAGCCAGCCCTGGAAGAGCCAGAAGGTAAGCAGGCCCAGCAACATGCCGATCCCTGCCAGGCCGAATCCATATTTCCAGCCATAGGCAATACCGATCCAGCCAATGGTCATTGTGGCCAGGAAAGAGCCCAGATTGATGCCCATGTAGAACAGCGTGAAACCGGAGTCCCGCTTCGGGTCGCCCAGATTGTAGAGCGCCCCGACAATCGTCGAGATATTGGCCTTCAGGAAGCCCACGCCGGCGATGATCAGCGCCAGGGCGAGATAGAGGATGTTGACGTAGAGCTCTTCCTGCTCGACCCGGGTCATGTCCTCGGAAAACGGCATTTCTGCCGGCAGCCCGACCGCGTCCGGGTTGTCGACCAGCATGACGCTCGCGCCTTCGCCGAAGCTGATGGTCGACTGTCCGGTTTGGGACACGACGATCTGGTTGGCATCGCCGCCGCGACCATCGAGCGTGATCTCGTATTGCGTGCCGTTATAGTCAAAGACTTCCCGCGATCCGGCCCCCTCGAAGGCCATCAGGCCGTGTCCGAGAACGAGCAAAATGGCACCGTAGGTCACGGCTTTTCGCTGACCCAGATACCGGTCGGCCAGCGTTCCGCCGATGATGGTCATGATGTAGACGAGCGCCGTATAAGCGCCGTAGATCAGGCTCGAGCGCTCATCGGAAAACAGGAAATGCTGGGTCAGGTAGATGATCAGCAGGCCCCGCATCCCGTAGTAGGAGAAGCGCTCCCACATCTCGGTCAGGAACAGGATGGCCAGCCCCTTGGGGTGGCCGAAGAAACTGGTGTCGGTCGATGCCCCCGAGGCTTTCGCAGGTGTATCGGTCAAATCATCCTCCCCAGATGATGGATGGCTGGAATCTGGCGCGCACTTGATCACGCGCCGGGCGGCGGCTCAAGCCCGCAATGGTCACGAGACTGTCACAGGCGTTCATGTGGGGGCTGTAACTAGCCCTCTCCCTGGTGGGAGAGGGTCAAGACGCTACCTAGTAAGCGCACTCGGTGAAGGCCGGTTCGACGCTTTCCTTCCAGGGGCCATGATAACGATCGAGTAATTCATCGGCCGGGACACGGCCCGTGCGCACGCTCTCGTCGAGATCATCCAGGAAGAGCGCTTCATTCTCGCCATGACCATTCAGGCGGCCGCGCGCCCGAAGGCCGGCTCGTGAAATGGCGAGCGCCTCGCGGGCGATGTCCTGGATTTTTCCACCCCGGAATGCGGCCTGTAGCGCGGATTTCGCTGCACCATGGCGCAGAGTGGTCCGGTCCTCATGGGTCCAGCCCTTTACCAGGTCCCACGCCGCGTCGAGCGAGGCGTCCTCATAGAGAAGACCCACCCAGAAAGCCGGCAGCGCGCACAGCCGCGCCCACGGTCCACCGTCCGCGCCGCGCATTTCCAGGAATGTTTTCAGCCGGACTTCCGGGAAGATGGTCGAGAGGTGATCCTCCCAGTCGCTCATCACCGGGCGTTCGCCCGGCAGGATGGAGAGCTTGCCGGCCATGAAGTCGCGGAAGCTGAGACCGGTCGCGTCGAGATAGACCCCGCCGCGCTTGACGAAATACATCGGTACGTCGAGCGCGTATTCGGCATAGCGCTCGAACCCCATCCCGTCTTCGAAGACGAAGGGCAAAAGGCCGGCGCGGTTGTTGTCGGTGTCGGTCCAGACATGCGCCCGGTAGGAGCGGTAGCCGTTCGGCTGGCCATCCGCAAAGGGCGAATTGGCAAACAGCGCGGTGGCGATGGGTTGCAGGGCCAGTGAGACGCGAAACTTCTTCACCATGTCGGCTTCGCTGGCGAAATCGAGATTGGTCTGCACCGTACAGGAACGGAACATCATCTGGTGGCCCAGCGTGCCGACCTTGGGCATGTAGGCCTTCATGATGCCGTATCGCGCCTTGGGCATGACCGGCGTCTCTTCCAGAGACCATTTCGGCGAGAAGCCAAGACCGAGGAAGCCCGCCCCGATCTCGTCGGCGACGGTGCGGACTTCTTTCAGGTGACCGTTCACTTCCGCGCAGGTCTGGTGGAGGTTTTCCAGCGGCGCGCCGGACAGCTCGAACTGACCGCCGGGCTCCAGGCTGACCGAAGCGCCCTCGCGTTTCAGCGCAATGACCTTGCCGGCCTCTTCGACGGGCTCCCAGCCAAAACGGGTCAGGCCATCCAGCATCTTGCGGACCGTCGGCCCGTCGCCCTCATAGGGAAGCGGGGAATGATCGGCGAGCGCGAAGCCGAACTTCTCGTGCTCGGTCCCGATGCGCCAGGCGACCTTGGGCTTGCACCCTGAAGCCAGGTGCGCCGCCATCTGCTCGATGGACTCGATGGGCGCGCCCTCGCCGCCCTGATTATAGCTGCCGCTCAAAAGACCCGTCCTTGTCCCGTCTGCCTGACTGCACAAGTATGGTTCGTGCGCGCGTGAGGCAAGGCGCGGCCTGTTGGTTCACGCGACTTTGTGCCCGGCGTTACCAGTCTCCGCAGACCGCCTGCCACAGTGTCAGCGCAGCAGCAGCCGCCGTATCGGCCCTCAGGATACGCGGCCCCAGCGTCACCGGGATGGCCTTAGGTACGGCCCGGATACGCTCGCGCTCTTCCGGGGCAAAGCCGCCTTCCGGTCCGATAAGGATGGATACGCCCTGCCCCCCACCCCTACCCTCCCCCGAGGGGGAGGGAGAAAGCGCTAAACCCCCTCCCCTTGAGGGGAGGGTTGGGGTGGGGTGGGCTAGTTCCTGAACAACCTCCAGCATGGGCCGGGCATCCCCGGCCTCATCGCAGAAGATCAGCGTCCGCTCGCCCCAGCCATCGAGCACCCGGTCAAGTTTTTCCGCTTCGGCAATCACCGGCAGATCGAGACGTTCGGTCTGTTCGGCGGCTTCCCGGGCAAGCGCAGACAGGCGATCAGTCCGCACCCGGTCGGCGATGGTTCGGGCCGTGATGACCGGCCGGATGGATCGTGCACCCAGCTCGGTCGCCTTTTCCACGATGAAATCGGTGCGCGCTTTCTTGACCGGAGCGAACAGGAGTTCGACGTCGGGCGGAAAGCTCTGTTCACGCCGCTGCGTCCGGCATTCCAGTTCGGCGGACTTGCGGCTGGCCGCCGTCACGACGGCCTCCCATTCGCCATCGCGGCCATTGAACAGCCGGACGCTGTCCCCGGCCGCGCGCCGCATGACCGACACGAGATAGTGGGTGGCATCCCGGTCGAGGGCGATCCGCTTGCGCGGCCCGAGCGTATCCACCACATGAAGGCGAGGTATCGTCATGGCTCATTGCCTAGCGCAAAGCCGGGACCGCCGGAACTTCATTTCCTGCGATCGGTTGCCTGACAGCCGGACCTGGTAGCCACGACTGAAGGAACCCGCTCATGAAATTGCAATCGGTCAATCCCGCCACCGGCGGCCTCATCGCGGAATATGAGCGGCATACCGAAGTCGACATCGAGGCGGCGATCCTGGCCGCGGACAAGGCCTTCCGGGCCGGCCGCAGCGACACGCCAACGCGGCGGGCCGACCTGTTGACGAAAACCGCCGGAATTCTGGAGACCCGCAAGGAGGAACTCGCCGGCCTGATGACACGGGAAATGGGCAAACCGATCACCCAGGCCCGCGCCGAGATCGAGAAATGCGCCCTCGTCTGCCGCTACTATGCGGACAATGGCGAGGCCTTCCTGGCCGACGAAATGATCGAGTCCGGGAAGGGCAGGAGTTTCGTCCGTCACTTGCCGTTGGGCCCCATCCTCGCCGTGATGCCCTGGAATTATCCCTTCTGGCAGGTCTTCCGCTTCGCGGCTCCAAACCTGATGGCGGGCAATACCGCGCTTCTCAAACATGCGTCGAACGTCACCGGCTGCGCACTCGCCATCGAGGATGTCTTCCGCGAGGCGGGGTATCCGGCGGGCAGTTTCACCACCCTGAAGGCCGGGTCCGACCAGGTCGCGGGCGTGTTGAAGGACCCGCGGGTTCGCGGCGCGACCCTGACAGGATCGGAAAAGGCTGGATCCGCCCTGGCCGGGACGGCCGGCGGCCAGGTCAAGAAAACGGTGCTCGAACTCGGCGGGTCTGACGCATTCATCGTCATGCCGTCGGCGGATATTGGCGCAGCCGTGGACGCCGGGCTCGCGTCCCGGCTGAAGAACAATGGTCAGTCCTGCATCGCCGCCAAGCGCTTTTTCCTGCATGCCGACATCCACGACGACTTCCGCGAGCGCTTCCTGACCGGCCTTTCCGAAACCGTTATCGGCGATCCGATGGACGACGCGACCGGGCTTGGCCCGCTGGTATCGCGCGACGCCTGCGAAATGCTCCACAACCAGGTCTCCAGGACGGTATCGCTGGGCGGCCGCCGGATCGGGGCCGGGCAGTCCCTGCCGGAGACCGGGGCCTTCTTCGAGCCGGCCATTCTGGAAGACATTCCCGCGGCTAGCCCCGCGGCGACCGAGGAATTGTTCGGTCCCGTTGCGATCTTCTATCCGGTCCGCAGCCTCACCGAAGCCATCGATCACGCCAACGACCATCGCTACGGGCTGGGCTCATCCGTCTGGACGACCGACGAGAGCGAGACCGAGATCGCCATCAACCGGATTGAGGCCGGTTCCACCTATATCAACCAGATGGTGTCCTCTGATCCCAAACTGCCCTTTGGCGGGGTGAAGAAGTCCGGCTACGGACGGGAATTGTCGATGGACGGGATCCGGGAATTCACCAACCGGAAGACCGTGGCGATCAAGTAACTTTACCGGTCACTCCCAGCCCGATAGCTAGGGTGCATGACAGGATCAACAGATCGCCGCGTTGCTGATTCCCTTCCGCGATCATGGGTGGACCGGGCCCCGGCGCGGATCCGTCCCTTTCTTCGTCTCGCCCGCTATGACCGCCCGATCGGTTTCTGGCTGCTCGCCATTCCCTGCTGGCAAGGCCTCCTGCTGGCCAATATCGGTGGCCCGGGCCTGGGCTGGCCGGATCTGGAACTGGCGGCGCTTTTGACGCTCGGTGCCATCGCCATGCGCGGCGCGGGCTGTACCTATAACGACATCGTCGACCGCGACCTCGACGCCCGGGTCGAACGAACCCGTGACCGGCCACTGGCTGCCGGAACCGTTTCGCTGCAATCGGCCTGGCTTTTCCTGCTGGCGCAATGCCTGGTCGGGTTTGTTGTGCTGGTCCAGTTGCCGCCGATTGCCATCGGTATCGGTCTGGCCGCCCTGGCTCTGGTCGCTGCCTATCCCTTCATGAAGCGGATCACCTGGTGGCCGCAGGCCTGGCTCGGTCTGACCTTCAACTGGGGGATTCTCGTGGCCTACGCCGCCGTCACCGGCGGTATCGATACAGCCGCCGTGCTGCTCTATGTCTCCGGCTTTTTCTGGACGCTGGGCTACGACACGATCTACGCCTGCCAGGACATGGAGGACGATGCGCTGGTGGGCGTCCGGTCAACCGCGCGCGCACTGCAAGGCGGCCTTCACGCCTGGCTGTGGGGCTTCTATCTCGCCGCCGCCCTGTTGGCCGCAGCGGCTATCCTGGTTCAGGGTCCAACGCCGTGGTTTGTCGGCCTGTTCGCGCTCTACGCCTACTACCTCTTCGACCAGATCCGGCGCACCGATCCGGACAAGGGTGCAGCGTGTCTCGCGGTGTTCAAATCGAACCAGATCACGGGACTTCTTCTTACCGGCGCATTATTTCTCGCATGCATTATTTGACGGTACGCCGCAGGCATGGCGAGATTACACTGAAACGGTGTTGGCCGAGGCTGCACCGGGGCAAATTGGGAGACGAGAGCATGATGAAATGGCTTCTTGCCCTGGCTGGCGCGTTGGCGCTCGCCGCCTGCGGGGAAAATTCCTCCGGGGAGCTGGTTGAAGCTGTCGATCCGAACGGAGATGACGGCAGTACCACCCGCGAGCAGGGTATCCAGGTCGATGTCCGCTACGAGACGCTGGACAATGGCCTCCGGGTCGTGATGTCCCGCGACACGTCCGTACCGACCGCGACGGTAGCCGTTTACTACGGCGTCGGATTCCGCGTTGAGCCCCAGGGCCGTACCGGTTTTGCCCACCTGTTCGAGCACCTGATGTTTGAAGGCTCGGAAAACCTGCCCGGCGGCACGATGACCAACCTCATCTACAATGCCGGCGGCGTGCAAAACGGTTCCACCCGGTATGACTTCACCAACTATTTCGAAGTCGTCCCGAACAACGCGCTCGAAGCGATCATCTGGGCCGAGGCCGACCGCATGGCCCGCCCGATCATCGACCAGGAAAATCTCGACGCCCAGCGCGGCGTCGTCCGCAACGAGGTTTTCGTCAACGTGATCAACCAGCCCTATGGCGGCTGGATCTGGATCGACCTGCCCATGCTGGCGAACGAGAACTGGCATAACGCCCACAATTTCTATGGCGATCTGGCCGACCTCGACGCGGCATCACTGGAAGACGTGCAGAGCTTCTTCGACACGTATTACTCGGTAAACAATGCCGTCATCGCCGTCGTCGGCGACATCGAGTACGACGAGACCATGGCCTGGATTGTCGAGCATTTCGGTACCATCGAACCCGGCCCGGCCCTGCCGCCACTCGACATTTCCGAGCCGCGTCAGACCGAGGAAAAGTTTGGCACAATCGACGATCCGCTGGCACCGCAGCCGGCGCTCGGATTTGCCTATCACATGCCCGAACGCGGCAGCCCGGAATACTACGCCATGGCGGTGCTCGATCAGCTTCTGGTCCAGGGCGATGACAGCCTCTTGAACCAGCGCCTCATCAATGAGGAAGGCTATGCCTCCGGCGTGTTTGGCGGCATCAACCTCCTAGGCAACATGTACAACTACAATGGCCCGATGCTGTGGAGCGTGGGCATGATCCATGACGCTCAGTACGACCGCGACACCATCATGGCCACGGTCGACGAGGTCATCGAACAACTGCGGACCGAAGAGATCACCCAGGAGCAGCTCGACCGGTCGATCACTAAGCTGCGCTCGCAATTCTACGGCATCGTCGATTCCGGCACGCGCTTTGGCCTGATCGACCTTCTGGCGTCCTTCGCCCTGTTCGACGACGACCCGAGCCGGATCAACCGGATCGAGGCGGGCTTTGACCAGGTCACGCCTGAACTGGTCCTGGCCACGGCCCAGGAATACCTGCGTCCGACCAATCGCTCGGTCCTGGTTGTGCGACCTGTTGAAGACGATGCGGACGAGACGGAGACGGAATGATGAAAACGCTATTTTTCACCATGGCCGCCTCGGCGGCCCTTCTCGCCTCACCCGCCGTGCTGGCGCAATCACCCCAGCCGGCCATCGGCGAGCCCGAACCCTTCGAACTGCCCGACACGCAGAGCTTCCGGCTCGATAACGGGATCGACGTGACCTTTATCCCCTTCGGCCTCGCGCCGAAGGCGAACATCCAGGTGCACGTTCGCGCCGGTAATCTCGACGATGGCGACATGACCTGGCTGGCCGATCTGACCGGGGCGATGATCGAGGAAGGCTCCGCGGGGCGCCCGTCCGACGAGATCGCGCTGGAAGCGGCCTCGATGGGCGGTGACCTCAATGTCGGTGTCGGTCTTCATACCACGACATTCTCGACCAACGTCCTGGCCGAATTCGGTCCGCAGGCCGTCGGACTTCTCGCCGACATGATCCGGCGTCCGGATTTCCCGGAATCCGAACTCGAACGCGTGCGCAGAAACCTGATTCGCAACGTCTCGGTCTCCCGGTCCCAGCCGGGGCCCGTCGCCAACGAGGCCTATGCGGAGCTGCTTTACGGAACTGACCACCCTTACGGCCACACCTTGCCGACCACGGAAGAGCTGGAAAGCTACACGCTGGATGACATCCGGCGTTTCTACGACGCCAATTACTCGGCTCAGCGAACCCGGATCTATGTCGCGGGCCGTTTCGACCAGGCCGCGATGGAATCCGCGATCCGTGACGCTTTCGGTGACTGGCCGGAAGGCGCAGCCGACGAAGCAGTCGCCGTTGCGCCCAACCCGGGGCCGGTGATGCAGCTCATCGACCGGCCCGGCGCACCGCAATCGACCCTGCGGGTCGGTTTCGACGCCGTGGGTCCCGACCACGCCGATTACCCGGCTCTTGTGGTGATGAATGCCATTCTGGGCGGATCCTTTACCTCGCGGCTGACGTCAAATCTGCGCGAAGAACACGGCTATACCTACTCGCCGGGCTCGGGCATCACGACCCGGCCGGGAGCCGGTGGCTACTGGACCTTCAACGCGGACGTTACGACCAGCGTTACCGGAGCGGCCCTGGCCGAAACCTTCGGCGAAATCGCCCGGCTGCAGATCGAGCCAATCGGCGCGGAAGAAGGCGACGGCATGCGGACATGGTTGTCGGGCCTGTTCATCCTGCAGAACGCTTCGACGGGCGGGCTCATCGGACAGGTCGCCTATCGCGACCTCTATGGCCTGCCGGATGACTATCTCGACACCTATGTGACCAACATTCTCAGCGTCACGAATGAGGATATCACCCGGGTCGCCAACACCTATCTCGATACCGACGAAGTCATTCTCGTCATCGTGGGCGATCTCGAACAGATCGAGGACCAGGTCACGGCCCTGCCTCAACTTGAGGACGTGCCAATGGCGGGCGAATAAGCATAGCGCGTTCAGTTTCCTCCCCCGTTCACGGGGGAGGAAAGTCCTTCAGCCGCACTTTCCGCGTCATTCCCCGGCATGTCCGGGGAATCCCAAATAGCCATGATGCCCCACCCCGGCCCTCCCCCACAGGGGGGAGGGAGTGCCGACGCTAACACCTCCCCGGGAGGGAGAGGATTCCTGTACTTTCCCCTCCCCTTGAGGGGAGGGTCAGGGTGGGGTGGGAAAACGGGCTCCATCAGAACAGGGATGCCCCGCATAAAGTGGGGCATGACGCAGAAGAAACAGGCGTTCGGCCATAGTCCTTCTGCAGAAGGAAAAGTGAATGTCGCCCGGCTTTTTCTTTCGGGCATGAAGGAAATGTCGTAGGGATTCGGCCATGGCCAAGGCACGCGCCGTCGACCGGCGGCTTTTCCTTCTGACCGAAATCGCCGCGCGGCGTCTGAACCGCGCCGCTGATCTGCGCCTGAAATCCGAGGCCGGCATCAGCGCGGCGCAGGCCGCCGTCCTGTTTCTGCTGTTGCGCCGCGGCGAGCGCCGGATGGGCGCGATCAGCGAGGTTCTTTCCTTGAATCCGCCCGCCGTGACCGGTCTCGTCGACCGCATGGTCAAGGCCGGTCTCGTCGGGAAGAAGACCGACCCCGGCGACCGGCGCGGCGCGGTCGTCGCGCTGACGGCGAAAGGCCGGAAAGCCGGTCTGGCCGCCGATACAATCCTGAAAGACATGAATGCAGCACTGGAGGAGAAACTCGGCGAGGACGCCGCCGATTCCCTCCATGATGCGCTGACCCTGATCGCCACAACGGATATCGAGACATGACCGAGCATGTGACCGTCGCTGACGAAGGCGGCATCCGCACCATCCGCTTCAACCGGCCGGACAAGAAGAATGCGCTGACGCGCGCCATGTACACCGCCGCGGCCGAGGCACTCGAGAGCGGTGACACGGACAACGCCGTCCGCATCTATATCCTCGGCGGTCAGGACGGCGTCTTTACCGCTGGCAACGACCTGATGGATTTCATGGAGGCCCCGCCGCATATCGGCGCGGCCGAGACTCCGCCGGTCGAACGCTTCATGCGGGCACTGCTGACGGCGAAAAAGCCCGTCATCGCGGAAGTCGATGGCGTCGCGGTCGGTATTGGCACGACCCTCCTGATGCATTGCGACCTCGCCTATGCGTCAGACCGCGCGATCTTCCAGACGCCATTTGTCGATCTGGCCCTGGCCCCGGAATATGCCTCCAGCCTGTTCTTCCCGGCCCGGCTGGGACGATCGCCCGCATCCGAACTCCTGCTGCTCGGCGACAGCTGGGGTGCCGCAAGGGCCAAGGAAACCGGCCTAATTTCCGATGTCTTCAGCGCCAACGACCTGCCGGGCGAAGTCCGCAAGCGCGCGGAAAGCCTGGCGGCGAAATCCCCCGGCGCGCTGCGCCAGGCCAAGGCCCTGATGACGGCCGAACCCGAAACGGTCAGTGACCGGATCGTGCGCGAGGGCGGCATTTTCGCAGACATGCTGCAATCGCCCGAATTTGCCGAGGCCGCGACCGCCTTCATGGAAAGGCGCAAGCCCGACTTCTCGAAATTCTAGGGACCGCCAAAAATGGGCAAGGGCGCACATTCCTACACTGACGATCCGCGCAATGCGGACGTGAAGGTCTGGATCAACGGGACGCTTAAACCCCGCGCCGAGGCGACGGTCTCTGTACTCGATTCCGGCTTTGTCCTCGGCGACGGCGTCTGGGAAGGCTTGCGCGTTCATGACGGCCATATCGCCTTTCTCGACCGGCATCTGGACCGGCTCTACGACGGCGCAAAGACGCTCGATTTCGATATCGGTCTGAGCAAAGCGGAACTGACTGAAGCGCTCCGCGATACGCTTGCGGCCAATGACATGCTCGCCGGTGAAGGCGTTCATATCCGCCTGATGGTCACGCGCGGGTTGAAGGCCACGCCCTACCAGGATCCGCGCGTGACGATTGGCCCGGCGACAATCGTCATCCTGCCAGAGTGGAAGACGCCTGACCCGGACGTCGCCAAACGGGGCGTGACCCTGTTCACCGCCCATGTCCGGCGCGGCTATTCCGATGTGCAGGACCCCAAGCTCAACTCCCATTCCAAACTCAATTGCATCATGGCCTGCATCCAGGCCACCAAGGCCGGGGCCGACGAGGCCCTGATGCTCGACCCGCACGGCTTCGTGGCGACCTGCAACTCCACCCATTTCTTCATCGTGCGGAAGGGCGAGGTGTGGACCTCGACCGGGGATTATTGCCTCGGCGGTGTCACGCGGGGCGTGGTGATCGAGCTGTGCGAAGCCAGCGGCATCCCGATCCGCCAGAAGAATTTTTCGCTCCACGATGTCTATGGCGCGGACGAGGCCTTCATCACCGGCACCTTCGCCGGACTCGTCCCCGTACGCAGCGTCGATGGCCGGACCATCCGTGACGACCGCGGGCCGATGGTGGAGCGTCTGCAGGGCCTCTATCGCGATCGGGTGAAGGCGAGTACGGCGTGACCATTCGCCTGTGCTTCTGGTCCGGACCCCGGAATATCTCCACGGCCATGATGCGGGCCTGGGAGAACCGGGCCGACTGCGCGGTCTGGGACGAGCCCTTCTACGGCCCCTATCTCGTCGAGACCGGGCTCGACCATCCGGGCCGCGAGACGATCGTGGACGCCGTACCCACGGATGCCGGGGAGATTGCCGCGCGTTGCGCCGGCGATGCGCCGGACGGCTCACCCCTCTTCTTCCAGAAGCATATGTGCCAGCACATGCTGCCCGGCGTGCCGCTCGACTGGATGGCGGAGTGCCGGCACGCCTTCCTGATCCGGGATCCGGCCCATGTCGCGGCGAGTTTTGCGGCCACGGCGGGCAATGCGACCGAGGCCGATCTTGGCACCGCGCGCCAGCTGGAGCTCTACGAAACGGCCCGCGCGCTGACCGGTCAGGACTGGCCGGTCGTGGACGGCCATGACGTTCTCGCCAATCCCGAGGGGATTTTGCGCGCGCTCTGCGCGGCGCTGGATGTGGCGTTCGACACAGGCATGCTGAGCTGGCCGGCCGGACGGCGCGAGAGCGACGGTGTCTGGGCTCCCTGGTGGTATGAACGGGTCGAAGCCTCGACCGGGTTTGCACCGCCGCGGGACAGTCCCCATTTCCTGCCCGAGACGCTCGAGCCGGTCGTCGCCGCCTGCCGTCCCGCCTATGAAGCCCTGAAGTCCCGGGCCCTGACCGCGTGACAGCAAATGCAGCGGGCCTTGCAACCCGATCAGGCGTCGCCCGTTTCCAACCTGACCGCTTTCCCAAAACCGGAGACCCCAGCATGGCCCATGATATTCACCGCCAGGACGACGGCACACGCGGCCGCTTCTTCATCATCCTGCCCGACCATGCCGAGGCGGCCCTAGTCTATTCGAAACGGGAGGGAGTCTGGAGCGCGGATTCCACGCGGGTCCCCGAAGCCTATGGCGGGCGGGGCATCGCCGGGGAACTGGTCGAGGCACTGGTCGCTGCGGCCCGCAAGGAAAAGGTGAAAATCCGCCCCGCCTGCTCCTATGTCGCGCACTGGTTCGAGAAGCATCCCGACCACGCTGATCTGCTGGCGTGACGTCCTGAGCACTGCATACTTTACAGGCTGACGGGCAGTATTTCACCAAGGCTAAGCCGACGCTTCCCACCCCACCCTGACCCTCCCCTCAAGGGGAGGGAATGAGGACGGCGCCTCTCCCTCCCCCACCGGGGGAGGGTCGGGGTGGGGGGCATTGCATGGTTATCGGGCCTCGCATCGCTCTGGTTCGGTCCTTGGATCAAGTCCAAGGACCGAATGTAGAATCCCCCCGCTTGACCTCTCCCCTCGCCGCGCGACACTGACCGCGAAGGGGAGACGAACATGCAACGCGCACTCATCTGGGTTGGCGGCGGGCTCGCCGCGCTGATCGTTGCCGGCGTAGCGGCGCTCAACCTGTCAGCCCTGGGACAGATCTACATTCCGGCCGGAACGGGCATCGTCGCCAAACAGACCTGTTCACTGACCTGGGTCTCGGGCCTCGATCCCGACCGGGCCCGCGCGATGTATCTCGACCCGCTGCTGGGCGATGCCGGCACGGTCATGTCGGCCGATATCGATGAGGAAGCCCGCACCGTCCGCGCCAGCGCGCTCGGCCTGTGGGGCGCGACCGCGGTGTGGCGCGACGGGCTGGGCTGTACGCTGGTTCATCGTCCTGCCCTCTTCGATGCGGACCTGACCGTCCCATGGGAAGACGAGCCGGACTATTTCGATCTCGATATGTCCCACCGCGACGCCAATTTCGACACGGAGACCCTCTCGGCGGCCGTTGACGCGGCCTTCGGGGGCGAGGACGACCCGCGCAACACGATGGCCGTGGCCGTTTTCCATCAGGGGCGTCTGGTCGCGGAACGCTATGGCAATGGCGCGGACCGCACCACGCGCCTGCATGGCTGGTCGATGACCAAGTCGGCGATGGCGACACTGGCCGGCGTTCTGACGCAGCAGGGCCGGCTGGATATCACCGAGGCCGGCCAGGTCGCCGGTCTGGCCGAGCGAACAGATGACGCGGATGCGCAGGCCACGACCATCGAGGACCTGTTGCGCATGACCGGCGGGCGGGCCGTGGCCGAGCTCAATAACGGCTTCGATCCCAATTCCGACATGCTGATGACCGAGCCCGACATGGTCGCGTTTTCCGCGACCCGCGAGCGCCTGCACCCGCCCGGCGCGCACTGGCAGTACATGTCCGGTGACACGATCCTGGCGACCGCGACCATGCAGCGCCTGATGGGCGATACGCTGGAAGAACAGACGCGGGCCATCCGCGATGAGCTGTTCGAGCCGCTCGGTATCCGTACGGCCATTCTGGAGCCGGACAATTCGGGCACGTTTCAGGGCTCGTCCTATCTCTACATGACCGCTCATGACTGGGCGCGCCTGCTGATGCCCTACACGACCGGCGGCATTGTGAACGGCGAACAATTCATCCCCGAGAACTGGGCGGAGATCGTTTCGACACCGACCGAAGGTTCGGGCGGCATCTATGGCATGGGCTTCTGGATTCCCAATGCCCGCACGCCGGAAGTCCGCCTGCCGGACGATGCCTTCAACGCGCAGGGCTTTCAGGGCCAGTACGGCTTCGTCATCCCGTCCGAGGACCTCGTCATCATCCGCATGGGCGCGACTAATGGCGTCCAGACCCGCGCGCAGGAACTGGCTGCCTCGGTTGTCGCGGCAAGGCGAGGCTAACCGCGCCGGGACGCGTCGGTCTCTTCCAGTATGCGGTCGAACGGGTGCGGGATTATCCGCTCGGCTTTCTTCAGCCAGCGGTCAAACCGGGCATGTTTTGACCGCCAGGTCCGGATCCATTCCCGCGCGGCATCGGAGTTTGCGATGATCAGGGACAGGCCCACCGCGATCATCACCAGCCCGACCGGGACCGGCGTCCAGAACAGCGGTATTCCGCCCAGAATCAGCAGGCCGCCCAGGATCTGATAGACAATCGACATTGCCTTTCTAACGGGTGAGGCGGCGTCCGGTTCGGCTCGGTCCACAGTTCAGGCCCATTCGTCACACCGGCACCGGCTGGACTTCCCCCCGCAAAGCCGCACATTGGCTCCCGACGCACACGCACGAACGGGCAGTACTTCATGGCCTATACCTCCTTGCGCGATTTCCTGGCCGAGCTCGAAGCTGACGGCGACCTGAAACGGATCACCGAGCCGGTCTCAACCGAGCTGGAGATGACCGAGATTCACCGCCGCGTTCTGGCCGCGGGCGGCCCGGCCCTGCTCTTCGAGAATGTCGTCAACGAGAAAGGCGAGCGCGCGGAAATGCCCGTGCTGGTCAATCTTTTCGGCACGGTGGAGCGTGTGGCGCGCGGGGTGACGCTCGGTGGCGCGGCGCGGCGCACGGCCAAGGAATTACGCGCGGTCGGCGACCTTCTCGCCTTCCTGCGCCAGCCCGAGCCGCCCAAGGGGTTGAAGGACGCCGTCGCCCTGCTGCCGGTGGCCAAACAGGTCCTCTCCATGCGCCCCGGCCATGTCAAGAAAGCGCCCTGTCAGGACGTGGTCCTGACCGGTGACGACATCGATCTCGACCGCCTGCCGATCCAGACCTGCTGGCCGGGCGAGCCGGCTCCGCTCATCACCTGGCCGCTCGTCGTCACGAAAGGCCCGGGCGGCGACAAGCGCGACGACTACAATCTCGGCATCTACCGGATGCAGAAACTCTCGAAGACGCGCACGCTGATGCGCTGGCTGAAGCATCGCGGCGGCGCCCAGCACTATCAGCGCTGGAAGGACAAGAAACCCGAGCCCCTGCCCGCCGCCGCCGTTCTGGGGGCCGATCCGGGCACCATCCTCGCCGCCGTCACCCCGGTCCCCGACACGCTGTCGGAATACCAGTTCGCGGGGCTGCTGCGGGGCAAGAAGGTCGACCTCGTCGACTGCAAGACGGTCCCCTTGCGCGTGCCGGCCGAGGCCGAAATCGTCATCGAGGGCCATGTCCTTCTCGACGAGGACGGGCCGGAAGGCCCCTATGGCGATCACACCGGCTATTACAATTCGGTCGAGCGCTTCCCCGTCTTCGAGATCAGCGCCATCACGATGCGCAAAGACCCGATTTATCTCTCGACCTATACCGGTCGCCCGCCCGATGAGCCGAGCGTGCTCGGCGAGGCCTTGAACGAGGTCTTCATCCCCCTCTTCCAGCAGCAATTTCCCGAAGTCGTCGATTTCTGGCTGCCGCCGGAAGGGTGCAGCTATCGCATCGCCGTCGTGTCGATGAAGAAGGCCTATGCCGGTCACGCCAAGCGCGTGATGATGGGCGTGTGGTCCTATCTGCGCCAGTTCACCTACACCAAGTGGGTGATCGTGGTGGACGACGATATCGACGCGCGCGACTGGAAAGACGTGATGTGGGCGGTCTCGACCCGCATGGATCCGGCGCGCGACATCACCGTGATCGAGAACACGCCCATCGACTATCTCGATTTCGCCTCGCCGGTTTCCGGCGTCGGCTCGAAAATCGGTCTCGACGCGACCAACAAACTGCCCGGCGAAACGGACCGCGAATGGGGCGACAAGCTCGACATGGACGACGCGACGAAGAAGCGGGTCGATGAGATGTGGGGACGGTTGGGGCTTTAGGTTTTAAATAGTATTTCTTCGCTTGTACCTATTTCACTCGTGTTAACGATCACCGACCAGCTTTCATAAGCGACCGACGGACCGGGCAAATCTCTTTGAAGAAGCCGACCAGAAAGTAAGAAATTACCTCGATCCCCAGTGATTTTGATAGGTAATGCCTTCAAAAACCCCCGATTGCCGGCCATGTATATTGCAGAATCAGAAATATTTTTTTGGGATTTGTTCACAAAAACTAATGAATTTATGTCCACGCGAATCTTCGCTTTCGGAAATACAATGACTTCTTCGGATCCCCAACCATCATCTAGCTCATTGGCATGAACCCAATAGGGACGCGGGTTCCTATCGCCATCACGGAATTTTCCGATGATGATTCCTATGGGAACATTGTTGTTCCCTCCGCTTGCGTTCGCTCTAAAAGCCAAACAGCGACCGCCAATGTGCGGATTCTCAAGTATTCCTATCTCCCCCACTTCCATTCGGAATAAGTTTGTAGGAAAACCAGCATTAATTACATCGACCAAAACTGAGCTCCGCTCCGACAGAAATGCTATATTTTATCATGTACTCCGCAATCAGAAAGAATGCCGAACGATACCTCACATCGGGCGATGATGATAAGGCTATGTCCGAGGATGCGCAATTTTGGTTTCGGCGCATTTTCACAAATTTGCTTATCGGAAATGCGGCGGCCCTTGTGTCGCTGGGAGCATTCCTAACTTCTTCCGATTCGCCGATGGCCGAAGTAGCAAGCCTTGTATTTCCTGCTTTTGTCGCTTTTTCAGTTGGTCTGGTCTTTTCCGGTTTGACCCCGTTCACCCTCTGGGGGCGGATATTATTTCAAAAGCCCCGAGAACGAACGGCATTAGATGTAAGCGATTTAAAGGAAATGAAGGATTCTGAAAAACTACCCCAATCACTAGGCTACAGCCATCCAATATTTTGGTCTGCCATCCATTTAATTGTTCGCTACATCGGTTTTGGGATGGCTGTTATATCAGCAATTTCTTTTTGCATCGGACTTTTTTTAGTCCTGTTCGGAATTTCCGGGTTGCAAACCAACTAGTAATTTCAATAGTTCAGAGATATTCAAATCGACCCCGCACTGCTTGCACAATACACAACCTGATCGAAAGGGTGTCGTACGGGCTGGAATTATCTCTGGTTTGAAATCGTCTCGGATACAGACCCTTATTTCGACCGGGAGTAGGTCCCGGCACGGTGGCCGGGACCGCAAGATTAGTTTGTGTTCCCTGGCCACAAAGCCGCCATGCCGGGCGGCAAGTGTGCGCCCATGCTGATCGTTCTTCTCGCCGTCCTCCTGCAGGACGCTCCGCCCAAGCCGGTGCCGCCGCTCTGTGCGCCAGACGCGGTGGAGCAGAGTGAATGCCTGCGTCCGCTGGACGATCCCGTGGAAACAACCAAGCCCGGCGCGCCCGGATACGGTTTCCAGAACTATCCGCGCGACGAGGCGATCAGGGATGCGGTGAACGCCCAGCGTGAGGCGGAGGAGCGAGAGGCTGGTGATCTGGACATTGGCCCCTCACCCCAATCCCCTCCCCCGAGGGGAGAGGGTGGACCCATTTGACTTTCGCCCGTCAGATTGCGACCCATGCGGCTCACAGGCGGATATCTCCGCCGCACCGCGCGAGCCCGCGCCCGATCTGTTCACTCCCATCAGGACTGTTTCATGCAAACCGCAAAGAAGGGCGACACCGTCCTTGTCAATTATATCGTCCGCACCTCTGACGGCACCATTGTCGGCAAGACCGAAGAGAATGCGCCCATTTCCCTCACCATTGGCAAGGCCGAGATTTTTCCCGAAGTGGAAGCCGCGCTCGACGGCATGGAAGTCGGCAACGAAACCCAGGCGCTGGTGAGCTCCGAGAATGCGTTCGGGCCCCGGCGCGACGAGATGATCATCGAGATTCCCCGCGCCAAGCTGCCCCCGGAAATGACGCCGCAGCCGGGCATGGCCCTGGGGGCCCAGCAACCGGACGGCTCGACCGTACAGCTGACCATCACCGCGGTCGGCGAAGACAGCGTCACGGCCGATGGCAATCACCCGCTGGCGGGGCAGGATCTGCAGTTCGCCCTCGAACTCGTCGAGATCAAATCTGCGGCCTGAGGCCGGTACCCGGCGTTTATCGGGGGAACGGGGCAGGATTGGTAATTCACGCCCCCTTAACCCCATCCCCGGCTTTCGCTCGCGCACAATGGGCCGGGCGGGCAAACTGACCTGATGAACGCGCTTTATCCCACGGCCCTTGCCGGCATGGTTGCGGCCCAGAACCGGGTCATCGGCGCGGCGCGCGCGGTCGCCAATCCCGGCGTTGATGCTGCCGACATGGCGCGGTCCGCCGTGGAGATGAAGTCGGCCAAGGCCGCGCACGCCGCCGCCGCGTCTGTCGCGCGGACCGCTGCAGACATGGAAGACCGCCTGCTCGACATTCTTGTCTGAGCCCGGTGATTGACCGGCACGGGCGCGAACCGGCAAGCTGGTGCCAGGACCAGACGCCCCGGGAGCGCCGCCAATGATTGCCAGTCTTCTTGCCCTTGCGGCCCTCCAGACATCCGCCCTGCCCACTGATACCGACACGTTGCGGGGCTTCATGGCCCATTCCTGCCGCATCCAGCAGGCGGCCAACCAGGGCGGCAATTCGGTCGAATACAGCGAGTTCTGCGCCTGTCTCGCTGGCGAGATCGAGGAAAATACCGGCGACGATCTGTTCCGGGCGATGGCTTTGGGCAGTCAGGGTGCCTTGCAGGACAATGCGCTCATCGAGGACTGGAACGCGGCCCGCGAGGAATCGGAAGCCATTTTCGGCACGCTCGAACCTGAAGAACAGGTGTCCGCCGGCGTCGTGATCCAGGCCGGTCTGGGTGTGTGCCTGCCGCTGATGCCCGCCCATGTCCAGTAAGGCGGGTCCGGTCCAGGTCGATTTCGTCTCGGACTTCGTCTGTCCGTGGTGCTGGCTGGGTCATCGCAACTGGCTGGCTGCCCAGAAACAAGTGCCGGAGATCAAGGCGGTTACTGTCTGGCGGCCCTATGAGCTCGACCCCGCCCTGCCGCGCGAGGGCAAGCCCTACAAGGCCTATATGAAAGCGAAATTCGACGGCTCGAACCGCGAGGTCTGGCAGAAAATGCGCGACCATCTCGAAGCCGCCGCACCGGGGGCCGGGATTGAATTCCGCTTTGACGAGATCGAACACCGGCCGTCCACGCTCGACGCCCATCGCCTGATGCGCTGGGCGCGGGGGCAGGATGCGGCCGTTGCCGACCGCGTGGCCGATGCCCTCTTTGAAGCCTATTTTTCGAAACTCGAGAATATCGGCGACCCGGGCGTACTGGCCCGGATCGGCACCGAAGCCGGGCTGGACGAAGCGGTGCTGACCGACCTCCTGCCCGGTGACCGGGATGCGGCCGCAGTTCGCGACGAGGCGAATTTCTTCCGCCGGCTGGGCGTGACGGGCGTGCCGACCTTCGTCTTCAACGGTCAGCTGGCCCTGCCCGGCGCAGCAGCCCCGGAGACACTGGCCGAAGCCCTCAAAGAGGCCGCCGCCCTTCCTGCCCGATAGATTGGGCGTTCCCTCCCTTCGCCGCACGCGCTAGTGTTTCCGGCTCAACACACGTGACCGGGGAGGAACACGATGAAACTGACACACCTGACGGCCCTGACGGCCGCGCTGGCACTGGCAGCCTGCAGCGGTGGCAACGACACCACTGATCCTGAAACGCCCGAAGCCATCAATGGCGAGGTCGAGTTCTCCGACGGCACGTCGGACGAAAGCGGCGGCGAAGGCGGGAATGGCGACGAAGCCATGACCAATGAGGACTATGCCGCCGCACGCGACCGGATTCTCGGCCGCGATACGATGGAAGAAGGCCGCGAGGACCCCGAATTCACCGCCGCCTGCCTGTCGGCCTCGAACATGAATGAAGACATGTGCCGCTGCATCAGCCGCCACTCCACGGCCAATCTGACCGACCGCAGCCGCGACTTCCTCCTGGCGACGCTGACCGAGAACACCCAGGAAGCCGCGCGCCTCCGCGGTGAAATGACGATGCAGGAAGCCTCTCAGGCAGGCATGTTCATGGTCAATTCGGCCACGACCTGCGCGGCCGAAGGCCACAATCAGTAGGATCGCCCCACAATGAGCGCGCTTGACGCTGCCGGTCTCTATACTGGCCTGAACCTGCTGATCCTGGTCATCCTCGGCTTTCACGTCAGCATGGGGCGGCGCAAGAATGCCGTCTCGATGGGGGATGGCGGCAATCCCGGTATGAATGCCCGGGTACGGGCTCACGGCAATGCGGCGGAATGGATCCCCGGCGCGCTTGTTGGCCTGGTCGTGCTGGCCCTGATGGGAGCGTCAGCCTTCCTTATCCACACTTTTGGCCTGCTCTTCACACTGGCGCGGGCCGCCCATGCCTATGCGATGTGCACGGGCGGGCGGCCCGGACCGGGCCGCTTCATGGGTTCGCTCATCACCTATGCCAGCTATCTGGTCATGGGTGTGGCGCTTATCTATTTCGCCGTCACCGTGTGAGGCAGCGTTGCGCAGGGCCAGGGCGGGCGTTACCAAACCCGCCATGAGCTCTGATACGCAAAGCCCCGATCCGACTGCCCTTGAAGCCCTCGCGCAGGACCTGATGTCCCGCGCCCTGAAGGCCGGGGCAGATGCCGCCGAAGCTGCGATCGTGGAATCGCGTTCGCTGGAATTATCCGTCCGCGACGGCAAGCTGGAAGACGTGGAACGGTCCGAAAGCCGGGACGCGGGCATTCGCGTCTTTGCCGGCAAGCGCCAGGCCGGCGTGACCTTCTCGGACCTGTCTCTGGACGGCAGCCAGGCCGCGATTGAACGCGCCGTCGCCATGGCGAAGGCCGCCCCTGAAGACCCCTATGCGGGCCTCGCCGATCCCGGGCAGCTGGCGACGGACTATCCTGCCCTCGACCTTTACGAAGCCAGCGACTGGACACCGGAGACGCTGGAAAAGCTGGCGTGTGACATCGAGACGGCGGCCCGCGGTGTGCCGGGCGTCACGATGACGGAATCAGCCTTTGCCTCGACCGGTGAAGGCGCGGTCGGGGCGGCGTCGTCGAACGGGTTTTCCGGGGCCTGGCGCAAGTCCAGCTGCGGCTATGGCATTAGCGTCATCGCGGCGAAGAACGGCGCGATGGAACGCGACTACGCGATGACCAGTGCACGCCGCCTTGCCGATCTGCGCGACATCACCGACGTCGGCACCGAAGCCGGAGAGCGCACGGTGGCGCGGCTGGGGCCGCAGCGCCTTAAATCCGGCCCCCGCCCGGTCATCTTTGACCGCCGCGTCTCGACCGCCTTCCTGTCGGCCCTCTGCGGCGCGATCAGCGGCCCGGCTGTGGCGCGCGGTGTCTCCTTCCTGCGCGACAAGATGGGCGAAAAAGTCTTCGCCGAGGGCATTCACGTTATCGACGACCCCCACCGGCCGTGGGGGTTCGGCTCCCAGCCTTTCGACGGTGAAGGCGTCGCGACCCGGAAGCGCGCCGTCATCGAGGATGGCCGGCTGACGACCTGGTTCCTCAACTGCGCTGCCGCCCGTCAGCTGGGGCTGGAAGCCAATGGCTACGCCTCGCGGAGCCTGGGCGGTCCGCCGGGTGCCGGTCCGAGCAATCTGCACATGGACGCCGGCAAGACGACGCGCGCGGACATGATCGCCGGGATCGACGAGGGCCTTCTGGTCACCGAGATGTTCGGCCCGTCGCTCAATCCCAATACCGGTTCCTGGTCGGTCGGCGTCTCCGGTTTCCGCATCGCGAAGGGCGAAATCGACCACCCGGTCAGCGAAATCACCGTCGCGGGCGATCTCAACGCCATCTTCGCCCGGCTGCAGCCCGCGGATGACCTGCTCTTCCGGGGCTCGGTCAATGCGCCGAGCATTTTCGTGGACGGCCTCTCCGTTGGCGGGTCCTGACGCCGACCGTGATCTGCTGGACAGCGCTGCTCGCGCGGCGGGGGACATTCTTGCGCGCTTCTATCACGAGGGTGCCGAGGTCTGGGAGAAATCCCGCAACAATCCGGTGACCGAAGCCGACATCGCGGCAGAGACCGCCTTGCGTGACACGCTGCTCGCCGCGCGACCCGGTTACGGGTGGCTGTCCGAGGAAACCGAGGACGACGGCTCGCGCCTGGAAAAGACCCGCGTATTCGTCGTAGACCCGATGGACGGTACCCGCGCCTTCATCCGCCGCCGCCCGCATTTCACCGTCTCGCTAGCGGTCGTGGAGGCGGGCCTGCCGATTGCCGCCGCCGTCTATAACCCGCTCACCGACGAGATGTTTTCCGCAGCGCGCGGATCGGGAGCGTGGAAGAATGGTAAGCAGACCCAGGTAACCGGGCATGCGAGGATTGCCGGTGCCCGCCTGCTGGGCGACACGGACTATTTCCGCAAATCCCTGGCGGACAGCGCGTCCATCGAACGAAGAAATTCCATCGCCTACCGGCTGGCGCTGGTCGCCAGTGGCGAATACGACGGCGCGGTCTCGCCACGCCCGAAGTCGGACTGGGATCTTGCCGCCGGTCAGCTGCTGGTCGAGGAAGCCGGTGGCATCCTGACCAACACGGACGGTGACAGCTATAGTTACGGACTTCAAAGTGTGCGCAAGAGTCCACCGCTTGCGGCTGGCCCGCACCTTCACGCCTTGCTAAGAGAGCGCCTCGCACACTAGCTAGGCACACCCAACAACAAGGCTGAGAAATACCGCCATGTCTGACACTGCGACCGGCAAACAACTCCTCCACATCGTCATCGGCGGCGAACTGGCAAATGTCGGCCCGAAGGCCCATGAATTCAAAGACTTGTCGAATATCGACTTCGTCGGTGCCTTCGGGTCCTACGAGGATGCCCGCAAGGCCTGGAAGTCGGCCGCGCAGTCGACCGTCGACAACGCCCACATGCGCTATTTCATTATCCATGCGCACCGCCTGCTCGACCCGGCGAATGACGACACCCACGAGCACTGACGCGCCGGGTCCGCGAAAGGAGAGGGTTTGAGCGAGACCGACACGCCTGCCTCGACGCTATTGGCCCGGCTGTGGCGGGAGTATCTCGCGCCGCGCTGGCGGCTGGTGACGGTCGCGGTCGTGCTCTCGGCTCTGACCGCGGCGGCGGCCTCGTCCTACGCCTTCATGGTGCAGTGGGCATTCAGCCTGATCGAACGCGAGGACGCCCGCGTGGTCTGGCTCGCGCCCATCGTCATCATCGCGATTTCCGCCATTCGTGGCCTGTCGCTTTATCTCCAGACCCTACAGACCAACCGCCTCGCCCTGAAAGTCATGCAGGACTTGCAGGAAGCGATGTATGTCCGCCTTGTCCGCGCCGATTTCGCCCGGCTGGTTCGCGAGCCCGTCGGCAACCTCGTTTCCCGCTTCACCAATGACATCACGCTGATGCGCGAGGCGCTGGTTCGCGCCGCGAACAACCTCCTGCGCGACACGCTGACCGTCGCCGGTACCATTGCGGCAATGTTCTATTTCGACTGGATGCTCGCGATCCTGGTCCTTGTCATCTACCCAATCGCCGCCCTGCCCGTCATCCGGATCGGCAAGATGCTGCGCCGGACCTCAACCGAGGCCCAGACCCAGATGGGCGAGGTGACAAGCTTCCTTGATGAGAGCTTTTCCGGTGCGCGCATGGTGAAAACCTACCGGCTGGAAGACTACGAGACAGAACGCTCCAGGCATGCCTTTCTCGACCGTTTCCGCCTGGCCTTGTCGCTTACCGCATCAAAAGCGCGGGTCGATCCGATCCTCGAAATCGTGGGCGGAGCGGCCCTTGCCGGTGTTCTGGCCGTCGGCGGCTGGCGGATATCGCAGGGAGCGACCAGCATCGCCGATATTTTGGGCTTTCTGACCGCCATTGCCATGATGGCCCCGGCGGTTCGCGCCATCGGCACGCTGAGCGCTGTCGCCCAGGAAGGCATGGCCGTCCTCAACCGCGCCTTTGCCTTGATCGATGAACCGGACACGGTATTGGAATCGCCGGACGCCAAACCGCTGAATATCCTGAAGGCCGAAGTCGTCCTCGAAGACGTCGAGTTCGCCTATGGTGACGGGGCCACAGCCCTCCACGATATCAATGTTACGGCGAAGTCGGGCGAGACCATCGCCTTCGTCGGCCCGTCAGGTTCGGGCAAGACGACCATCCTCAATCTTATTCCGCGGCTTTATGATCCGGTCGCCGGCTCGGTCCGGATCGACGGCCAGGACATCAGCAAGGCTACCGTCAAATCTGTGCGTGACGCGGTTGCTCTCGTCAGCCAGGACGTCACGCTGTTTGACGACTCGATCCGCGCCAACATCGCCTTCGGACGCCTGGACGCCAGCGACGCCGAGATCATCGACGCGGCCAAGGCTGCTGATGCGCACGACTTCATCACCGCCCTGCCCCAGGGCTATGACACGCCCGTCGGCCCGCGCGGCGGCAAACTGTCGGGCGGACAGCGCCAGCGCATCGCCATCGCCCGTGCCATTCTGAAAGATGCGCCCATCCTGTTGCTGGATGAAGCGACCAGTGCGCTCGACGCCGAGGCTGAAGCCCGCGTGCAGGAGGCGCTGAAAAGGCTGGCGAAGGGCCGCACGACTTTGGTCATCGCCCACCGGCTCGCCACCGTGCGCGATGCCGACCGGATCTGTGTGCTGGAGGATGGCCGTATCGTGGAGGACGGCCGGCATGACGATCTGATCGCCCGCGACGGCCTCTATGCCCGCCTCAGCAAGCTTCAGTTCGCGACCTGACCGCTATTCGCGGCGCAGCAGTTTCTCGGTGAGCAGATTGCCCCACCACGACCCCATGAAACCGTCATGAATGGCCTGGCGGTCATATTTCGTGCGTACCCAGTCCATGAAGTCGATGGGCTCGGCGGCATTCGCCTGACGGTACTGGTCGAAGAAGTAGTCGAGCATGCCCGTCTTGCCCTGCTTCACGTGAAGATACTTGCCCGACAGGTGCTCGATGGCCTGTTCGAACGGCCAGTTCAGCTGGGTGATGGCGTAGATCACCGCGACGATACCCGCCCGGTCCGCACCCGACTTGCAGTGCATCATCGCAGGATATTCGATCGTCTCGAACGTCTTCACGAGATTTTCGATCCGCTCCACATAGGGCGCTTCGCGCGACCCCCAGGGCAGGTCGATCATGGTGATGCCATGACGCTCGCAGGCATCGCGTTCCAGGTCGTAATAATGGCGGCCCGGCTGGGTTCCGCGAAGATTGAGAATGGTCTTGAAACCCTGCTCGGCCAGCCATTTTACCCGGTTCGGCGACGGCTGGTTGGCCCGCCACATGCCCTTGTCGCCAATCGGGTGCATGTTGTGGAAGCGCAGGCGCAACACGCCATGGTCCTTCCACAGATAGTCGCTCCACGCGCGGTGCCGGTCATCGGGATCGGAAAGGTCGTAACTCATCGTCTCGTCCAGGGCTTTCGCGCGGGTTTAGGCGGACGGGCGGCGGGGCGCAACCGCGCGCGCAGCTTGACCGGAGCGCCGGAAATGCGCCAGCAAGGCTCACCATGCTGAAAGCCCTTATCCGGTCTGCGCCCATCCAGATTGCCGCGGCCTGGTGCCTCGCCAACTACATGCGCCTGTGCGCCGGCACGAAACGCTGGGACCAGCGCGGCCGCGAACATCTCGATGCGGTCACGCAAGGTGGCACCGGAATCGTCGCCGCCTTCTGGCATTCGCGCATCGGGCTGTCCTTTGTCGGTTGGGACATGACCGCCCGGCAGACGCCCCACATGCTGATCTCGCGCTCGCGGGAGGGCGAGTTCATCGCCCGTTTCGCCCGCACGCTGAACATTGGCGTCGTGCGCGGTTCCTCCCGCAACGCCAAGAAAGACAAGGGCAAGGGCGGCATGACCGCTTTCCGGGCGATGAGCCGGACCGTCGAGGCGGGCGGCTGCATGGGCCTGACCATTGACGGGCCGCGCGGGCCGCGCATGCGCGCCAGCGCCGGGGCGCTGCGCCTGGCCAAGGCGACCGGCGCGCCGGTGATGATCTTTTCCTGGTCGGTGACCAACAAGATGGTCGCCAAGTCCTGGGACCGTTTCATCCTGCCCTACCCGTTCGGGCGCGGCGTCGTGGTCTGGAAGGAGGCCCTGCACGTGCCCGCCGACGCCAGCCCGGCGGAAATGGAATCGCTGCGCCTTGAACTCGAACGCCGCCTCAACGAGGCGACCCGCGAAGCCGACGAAGCCTGCGGCGGCCCGGTCATTGAACCGGCCGAACCGAAAAACCTGGCGGGAGCGGCGGGGTGAGCCTGCCCCTCATGCTCTACGCCTACCGGGCGCTGACCTGGGCGTTGGGCCCGGTGGCGGCCCTGATGCTGCGATCGCGCGCCGATCACGGCAAGGAAGATGCCGGACGGCTGGGCGAGCGTTTTGGCCGCTACTCGAAGGCACGGCCTGACGGCCCATTGGTCTGGATGCATGGGGCCAGCGTCGGGGAATCCCTCATCCTTCTCACCCTGATCGACGCCATCCGCGCCGAACGCGGCGCGGTCAATGTGCTGGTGACGACCGGGACGCTGACCTCGGCCGATCTGGTTGCGCGCCGCGCACCAGAGGGCGTCATCCACCAATTCCTGCCCATCGACCGCCCCGGCCCGGTGCGGCGCTTCCTCAAACACTGGCGGCCCGATGCGGCGGTTTTCGCCGAGTCTGAAATCTGGCCCAACCTGATCCTCGAAACACAGGCGCGCGGCATTCCCATGGTGCTGGTCAATGCCAGGATGAATGACGGTTCGCTGGCCCGCTGGCTGCGCTGGAAAACCAGCGGCCAGGCGCTTTTGTCGGCCTATTCGTGGATCGGGGCCGCCGACCGGCGTACCGCCGACGGCCTGACGAAAATCCTCGACACCGAGATTCCGCTCGCGGGAAATCTCAAGCTCGATGCGCCGGCCCTCCTCGCCGATCAGAGTGAACTGACAGCTCTGCGAACCGCGCTGGCGGGCCGGAACATCTGGCTCGCCGCCAGCACGCATGAGGGCGAGGAGACAGTCGTGCTCGCGGCCCACCAAACGCTTGCCGACCGCCATGACCGGCCTTTGCTGATCCTTGCGCCGCGCCATCCTGAACGTGGCGATGCGCTTGCGGCGCAAATCACAGCTGGTGGATTTACGATGGCCCGCCGGTCATCCGGCGAGGTGCCCGACGCGGACTCGACGGTCTGGCTGGCCGACACGCTCGGTGAAATGCCGCTCTGGTATGGGCTGGCCCCCGCCGCGCTGATCGGCGGCAGCCTGATCGACGGCATTGGCGGTCACAATCCCATTGAGGCCAGCAAGGCCGGTGCGAGCATCATCTCCGGCCCGTTCACCGCCAGCTTCGACGATGTTTATGCCGCCTATCGCCAACACGACGCCGCGATTTTCGCCAGCGATGCCGAGGCCATCGCCGATGCCGTTGATGCGATCTGGTCGGGCAAGGGGCCGCAGGCTGACGCCGTGACCAAGGCTCTCACCGTCGCGTCGGGCGGCGCGCTCAAAATAACGATGTCCGCGATTCGGCCGATCTTCGCCGGGAGCCTGTCGTGAAGCCGCCCCGCTTCTGGTCCGGCGGCAAGGCCGGTGCGCTGGGCAGCGTCGCCCAGGCCGCCTTTACCCCGCTGTCGCGAATCTATGAATGGGCCGGCGCGCGCAGGATCGCCCGAACTGTCCCGGTAGAGGTTCCACCCTTTGTCGTCTGTATTGGCAATCTGACGCTGGGCGGTACGGGAAAGACACCCATCGCCATCGCCGCGCTGGAAACCTTCAACGAACGGAAGATTACCGCCCATTCCGTGACACGGGGCTATGGCGGATCGCTGACCGGCCCAGTGCGGGTCGACCCCGACCGCCAGACCGCGGAAGATACCGGCGACGAGCCGCGGCTTCTGGCGCGTGTGGCACCGACCTGGATCAGCCGCGACCGGGTTTTCGGCGCGCGTCAGGCCGGTGTCGCCGGCGCGAAGGCGATCGTGCTCGATGACGGCTACCAGAATCCGCGCCTTGGAAAGGACTTCTCCATTCTCGTGGTCGATGGCGAAGCCGGTTGGGGAAATGGCCGCGTCTTTCCGGCCGGCCCCCTGCGCGAGCCCGTCGCCGCCGGTCTGGCCCGTGCCCAGGCCGTCATTGTCATGATGCCGGATGGAGAGACCGAACCGGACCTGCGCGCTCTTGATCTCGATGAGCTGGAAATTCCGGTCCTGACCGCTTGGCTGGAACCGGTTTCACCGCCGCCGCAAGAAAAGCTGGTCGCCTTTGCGGGGATTGGCCGCCCGCAGAAATTCTTCGATTCACTGACCGCCGCCGGGGGGCAGGTCGCCGAGACGCGCGGTTTTTCCGACCATCATCCCTACAGTCCGCGCGAGCTGGCCGAACTGCGTGACCTTGCCGATGGTCACGGCGCGTCACTGGTCACCACGGAAAAGGACTGGGTCCGCATTCCAGCCGAGTACCGCACCGCCATCACTGCCTGGCCGGTACGCGCCGCCTTTCGCGAGCCGGAACGATTCAAGGCTTTGTTGCTCGACGCCATGGACGCTGCCAAGGCCGAACAGCTAGAGGACAAGACGTCATGAGCGTGTCGATCTGGCAGAAAATCGGCTGGCGCGCCGAAGCGCTGATCTGGGACGCCTATAACGGCTTCTTCCGGCTGTTCCCGCTCGACCGGGCCAGCACCATGGGCGGGGCGATCCTGCGCTTCATCGGTCCGTTGACCTCGACCCACCATGTCGCGCGCGTGAACATGCAGCGCGCCTTCCCCGACGCGAAGAAGCCGGAGATCGACCGCCTGCTCTCGCGCATGTGGGACGGGTTCGGCCGCATGCTGGGCGAGACCCCGCACATGGCCGAATTCGCCGGCGAGAAAGTCCTCGAACGCGTCGAGATCGAGGGGCTCGAACATGTCGAGGGGATGCGCAATGGCGAAGCCGCGATCGTCATCAGCGGGCATTTTTCCAACTGGGAAGTGATGGGGGCCGCGCTCGCCTGGACCGGGCTCGATCTCAACATCACCTACCGCCACGCCAATAACCCACTGATCGACAAGCGTATTCTGGACTCGCGACACGAATACGGCATTCGCCTGCTGACCGCGAAGGGCAGCGACGGGGCCAAGGCGCTGATCGCGGCGCTGCGCAAGGGAACATCCGTTGCGCTGATGAACGATCAGAAGATGAATGATGGCGTTGCCGCGCCCTTCTTTGGCTTTGATGCCATGACGGCCCCGGGACCGACCAAGCTCGCCATGCGGGTCGGCGCGCCGATTATTCCGGTAATCACACGGCGCCTCGAAGGCGCGCGCTTCCGCATGACCTTCTATCCGCCGATCACGCCGAGCGAGAATCCGGACAAGGCCGCAGCCGTTGTCGAGACAGTGGCGAAGATCAACGCCTTCATCGAGGACCGGATTGTGGAGGCCCCGGAGCAGTGGTTCTGGGTCCACCGCCGCTGGGACAAGGCGATCTACCGCAAAGCCGACAAGTCGAGTTCAAGCGCCAGCGCCGGATCGATATAGCGGTTACGCCACTTGATGCGCCAGTCGACATGGGCCCCGGTCGCTCTTCCGCCTGCACCAATGGACCCGATCCGGTCGCCCTGACGAACGATCTGGCCGACTTCCACATCAACCTCGCTCAGATGCAGGAAGGCGCTGGTAAAGCCTTGCCCGTGGTCGATGAAGATGAGGCCACCCTCGTAATACATATCGTCATCAGCCAGCGTAACGATCCCGTCCGCAACCGCCACGACCGGTGTGCCGGCATCATTGGCGTAGTCGAGCCCGTAGTGCGGGCGGCGCGGCTCGCCATTGTAATAGCGCTGCGACCCGTAGACCCCCGTGATGATGCCGTCAGCCGGCGGGATGAACCCGCCCGCGAAACCATTCCCGTCCCAGCGCGATGTATAGGCGGCAGCTTTCTGGCGGGACTGTTCGCGGATACGGACCAGGGCTTCTTCCGGCGGTGTCACCGTGTTCTGGGGCACGCCCTCGATCCGCTGAATGTCGTATTCGCGTTGCTCGACGGCATGGGTCGTCTCGATCCGCGTGCCGCCCGCCAGATCGGCACGCATCACGACTTCCGGACCGGCATCGCGGTCGAGACCGAGAATGGCCCAGCCCTCCGCGTCCGCCGTTGCGCTCTGGTCACCCAGAGCAATCACTGTGCCCGGCGCGGCGCGGCAGATGATTGTCGCACCCTGGATGAAGGGGCCGACACACTCCATGCCCAGCGTGGATTCGCCCGGCTCGGTGGCTTCTGCCATGGTCGCGTCCGCCGTCAGCAGGTCGCCGATCGGATCGGCAGCGGCACTGCCCTGAATCGCCAATCCCAGCAGAAAAGCCGCGATCATTGGGCCGGATCCTTGTGCGTCTCGCGCCACTGCTGAACCGAGGCATAGGCGTCGCGATAGGCTTCCTGACGCACCGCGCTCCAGTAGCGCAGGTCATTCAGCGGAATCTTGTCGCCGGTCACCGCGCAAACCACATAGGCACCCGGCTTCAGGATCATGAAATCCGCGTCGCCGTATTCGAGCTGGGCTTCGCCGGAAAAATCGTCTTCAAAGGGCGTGTTCATGGCCTCCGTCTAGCACGCGTCATCCGGCCCGAAAACCGTTCAGAACAACTGTCCCTGCCCGCCACTGTCAGGTTTGCGGGGCTTCGGCTTGCGTTTCGGAGCGGGAGCTGAACCGGCCGCACCGTCAATCCGGGCAGACTTGCGCCCGTCGGCAAACTCGATCTCGACAGCTTGGCCTGACTGCAGTGATCCGGAAGTTCTGACGAGTGTTCCGGCATCGTCGCGTACGAGTGCAAATCCCCTCTTCAACACGGAAGCATGACTGAGCGCGGAGAGCCTTGCCCCCAGCGCCGCGAGGTCGCGTCCCTGACGGTCAATTGCTCGCCGTCCGGCTTGACCGAAACGCTCGCCGGCGAGTGCCACACGGCGCTGCTTCTCGGCGAGGTCGCGTTTGAGCGCAGCCGGACGCAATCCGCCCAGCACGGCGGTCAGCCGATCCCGGCGGCGCTGCAGGCCGGAGGTCAGGGTTGGCCCCAGCCGTTCACCGGCATGGTCGAGCCGCTGGCGCAGAGGGCCGAGCAGTCCTTCGGGACGCGGTAGGGCACGCGCAGCAGACCGGAAATCGGCACGCCGCCGGTCGATATGGCGCATCAGGGACCGCGTCAGGCGTTCGCTTTCGGCGCCCAGGGACGCCATCAGTTCGGCCCGGACCGGCACCGCCATTTCGGCCGCCCCGGTCGGGGTTGGCGCACGGCGGTCAGAGGCAAAGTCGATCAGCGTCGTGTCGGTCTCGTGTCCCACCGCCGAGACAAGCGGAATGTCTGACGCCGCCGCGGCGCGCACGACGATTTCCTCGTTGAAGGCCCAGAGGTCCTCGATCGACCCCCCACCGCGCGCCACGATCAGCACGTCCGGGCGGGGCACGCTCCCACCTTCGGGCAGGGCGTTGAAGCCCTCGATCGCTGCTGCGATCTGTTCGGCCGCCTTGTCGCCCTGCACCAGCACCGGCCAGAGCAGGACATGGCGGGGGAAGCGGTCCGAAATCCGGTGGAGAATGTCGCGAATCACGGCCCCGGTCGGCGAAGTAACGACGCCAATGACCTCGGGCAGAAAGGGAATGTCCCGCTTGCGTTCAGCGGCGAACAGGCCCTCGGCGGCGAGCGCCTTCTTCCGTGCTTCGAGTAGCGCCATCAGCGCCCCGGCCCCGGCGGGTTCCATCCGGTCGATGATGATCTGGTATTTTGATCGCCCCGGATAGGTCGAGAGCTTGCCTTCGGCGACGACTTCCAGCCCCTCTTCCGGGCGAAAACTCAGACGGGCGGCATTGCCCTTCCACATCACCCCGTCGATGACCGCGCGTTCGTCCTTGAGGTCGAGATAGACATGGCCGGACTTGGCCGTGATCACCCGGCCGAGCTCACCGCGTACGCGGACATGGCCATAGCTGTCCTCGACCGTGCGTTTGAGGGCATGGGCCAGTTCAGAGACGGAGTATTCCGGTGTGTTCGACGCATCGTTCGCCATGGTCCCTTGGTAGGCGCGGCGGAGGCCGTCTGCAATGCCGCCGTCACGGACTCGCGTTTCGCCCGGGCATGGTCTAGCCCTTGGCGCGACGCTGGAAGCCAAGGGAGTCGGGGGCGATGAAGGTTCTCGTGATCGGATCGGGCGGGCGTGAACACGCCCTGTGCTGGAAAATCGCCCAGAGCCCGCTCGTCGACGAAATTGTCTGCACGCCCGGCAATGCCGGGATCGCCAAGGTCGCCCGGCTGGAGTCGGTCAAGGCCGACGATATCGAGGGTCTGGTGTCCCTGGCGAAATCCGGACAGTTCGATCTCGTCGTGGTCGGCCCGGAAGACCCGCTGGCCAATGGTCTTGTCGACCGTCTGGCCGAAGCCGGTATCCCGGCCTTCGGCCCCGATGCGTCCGGTGCTCGCCTGGAGTCCTCGAAAGCCTTCACCAAGGCGGTCTGTGCCAAGGGCCGCATCCCGACCGCACGTTACGGAGCCTTCACCGATCCCAAGGCCGCGAAGGACTTCCTCGCCACCCTCGCCCCGCCCTATGTGCTGAAAGCCGATGGCCTGGCCGCCGGCAAGGGCGTCGTCATCACTGAGGATCGCGCAGAGGCTGACGCCGAGATCGACGACATGCTGTCAGGCAAGTTCGGCGAGGCATCGAAAACCCTCGTGATCGAGGAATTCCTGCACGGGGTGGAGGCCTCAGTCTTCGCGCTGTGCGACGGCAAGACCGCCGTCCCGCTGGTCGCCGCCCAGGACCACAAGCGCGCCCATGACGGCGATGAGGGACCCAATACCGGCGGCATGGGAGCCTATTCTCCGACACCCGCCGCGCCGCAGGACATGATCGACCGCACCATGCGCGAGATCGTCAATCCGGCGCTGGAAGTCATGGCCGAGGCCGGCGCACCCTATCGCGGTGTGCTCTATGCCGGGCTGATGATCGGGCCGGACGGGCCAAAACTGATCGAGTTCAATGTCCGTTTCGGCGACCCGGAATGCCAGATCATCATGGCGCGGATGCAGAGCGACATCGTGCCCTATCTGAAAGCCTGCGCCGCCGGAACGCTTGGGGCCCTGCCCCCGATCGACTGGGATGATCGCCCCGCCGTGACGGTCGTCATGGCCGCGAAGGGCTATCCCGGCAGTTACGAGAAAGGCAGCGAGATCGGCAATCTCGACGCCGCCGACGCCATTGACGGCGTCACCGTCTTCCATGCCGGGACCAAAGCCGGGCCGGACGGGGCCATCCTCGCCAATGGCGGACGGGTGCTGAACGTCACGGCCCTTGGCGAGGATATCGGCGACGCCATCACCCGCGCCTATGAGGGCGTGAACGCCATTGACTGGCCGGAAGGGTTCTGCCGCCGCGATATAGGGTGGCGCGCCCGCAGCTAGGCGCTAGCATATCCGAAACGACCACACCGCCTGGGGAGGCCTGTTCCATGATCCGTTCTCTTGTTGCCGCTGCGGCGGCCCTGCTGCTGACTGCCAGCACGGGCGCTCAGGATACCGATGAAGCCGTCATCGTCATTCATGCCGGCTGGTTGCTGGCCGTCCCGGGCGAAGCGCCCGAAGCCGAGCAAAGCATCGTCATCAGGGGCGAGCGGATCGACCGGATCGAGGACGGCTATGTCGAGATCGACGGTGCGACTGTCATTGATCTGTCCAGCCAGTACGTGCTTCCGGGCCTGATCGACAGTCACGTCCACCTGCTCTCCGAACTCAATCCGAACCGGCGGCTGCAGAATGTCACCTTCTCCAGCGCCGACTGGGCGCTCGACGGTGTGCGCAATGCTCGCTCGACGCTGATGGCCGGCTTTACCAGCGTGCAGGATGTCGGTGGCGAACTGGAAGCGATCGTCGCCCTGCGTGATGCGGTGCGTGACGGCGATGTGATTGGCCCGCGCATGCGCGTCTCCGGTCCGGCGGTCACGCCGACCGGCGGACACGGCGACGCCAACGGCTACAACCAGGACATTCTCCACCTGATCGGCAGCGAGAGCGCCTGCAACGGACCGGCCGACTGCCGCCGCGCGGTCCGCGAGTTGATCCGTGCCCGCGTCGACCTGATCAAGATCACGGCAACCGGTGGTGTGCTGTCGCAAACCGCGGCCGGAACCGAACAACAATTCTTCGATGACGAGCTGGAGTCCATCATGGAAGCGGCGCGCATGATGGGCCGCTATGTGACAGCCCATGCGCACGGGGTCGGCGGCATCAATTCAGCTATCCGCGCCGGTGTGCATTCGATCGAACATGGCTCCTATCTCGACGACGAATCCATCCGCCTGTTCCGCGATAATGGCGTGTATCTCGTGCCCACGCTTCTGGCTGGCGCGACCGTTGCGGAAATCGCGGAAACCGCAAACTGGATGACACCGGAAGTCCGGCAAAAGTCCATCGAGGTCGGCCCCCAGATGCTCGACATGGCGCGCCGCGCCCATACTGGAGGCGTGCAGATAGCCTTTGGCACCGATAGCGGCGTCTCGCGTCACGGCGACAATGCGCGCGAATTTCCGCTGCTGGTCGAAGCGGGGCTGACGCCGATGGAGGCCATCGTCAGCGCCACGGTGACCGCTTCGGAACACATCCAGATGGCCGACGCCATCGGTACGATCGAACCGGGCAAGTTCGCCGACATCATCGCGACGGATGAAAACCCGTGGGAAGATGTCAGCGCGCTGCTCGACGTAGACTTCGTGATGCAGGGCGGACAGGTCCACAAGAACCAATGAGCGATATCGACGAGAGCTTTTCCGGCACCAAGCCGGTCGCCGACGCGCTGAAATTCGACGAGGCCGCGCTGCGCGCCTGGATGGCGGATAATGTCGGGGGCGCAGACGGCGACCTCACCGTACGCCAGTTCAAGGGCGGCCAGTCCAATCCGACCTACCGGGTCGAGGCGGGCGGGCGGTCCTATGTGCTGCGCCGCAAGCCACCGGGAAAACTCCTGCCCTCTGCCCACGCGGTCGATCGCGAATACCGCGTGATGAAGGCACTCGGCGAAGCAGGCTTCCCCGTCCCCGTCATGCATGGCCTCTGCGAAGACCCGGACGTTCTGGGCACAGCGTTCTATGTCATGGATTTCGTCGAGGGCCGGATTTTCTGGGACCCGATGCTGCCCGATGTGGACCGTGAGGAACGCGCGGCCATTTATGACGCCATGAACGCGACGCTCGCCGCGCTGCATGCCTTTGATCCGGAGGTGCTGGGCCTGGGCGACTACGGCAAGCCGGACGCCTATATCCCGCGCCAGATCGCGCGCTGGTCGAAACAGTACAAGGCATCCGAAACGCGGGCCATTGCGTCCATGGACCGGCTGATCGACTGGCTGCCCGATGCCGCCCCGGCCCAAGACCGGTCCGCCATCGTTCATGGTGATTTCCGGCTCGACAACATGATCTTTGCCCCGAACGAGGCAAAAGTCGTCGCTGTTCTCGACTGGGAGCTGTCCACGCTCGGCGATCCGCTTGCTGATTTCACCTATCAGCTCATGCAATGGCGGACGCCCAAGGAAATCCGGAACGGATTCCTGGGTGTTGATCTCGATGCGCTGAACATCCCGTCAGAGGCCAGCTATGTCGCCGCCTATTGCCGCCGGACGGGACGCGAGAGCCTGCCAAAGCTCGACTTCTATTTCGCCTACAATCTCTTCCGCCTCGCCGCGATCGTGCAGGGCGTCTATCACCGCTCGACACTGGGCAATGCGTCCAACGCCAAAGCGCAGGAATACGGAGCCATGGTTGAACCCATGGCCGACTATGCCTGGACGTTTGCCGAGCGGGCCGGCGGCTAGTACGCCGTCGCCGTGACGAAACGGACCACGGGCAGAGCGAAGGCAATCGCGGCAATGATCTCGACCACCAGCGAGATGACATTGTGCTGCGTGCGCACGCGCTTCGCGCCATCCAGCAGCAGGGACAACAACCGTCCGCCTGCCGCCCCCGCCCAACCCGCACAAAGCACGCCGGACGCGCCGATCAGTCCGGCGTCAAGATAGAGCGCGGCGATAAAGGCGAGGTGCAACAGGAGAAACACCCCGCCGAACGTGGCGCGAAACTCGGCATAGCCGTCCGGCTGGGCCGGGTCGGCTTTCAGCCGGACGAAGCGCGACGCCCATTCCGGCGAAATCAGCGCGCCCGCTCCCAGCACGACACCGAGGACGGCGGCCGCAGCGGCGAAAATCGTGATGAAATCCATGTCTCTCCCCCAAGACCCGTGTTGATCAGCCTTCGTTCGACAGGCGCTTCATCTCCATCCGGGCAATGGCGCGCTCGTGCACCTCATCAGGCCCATCGGCCAGGCGCAAGGTGCGGATGCCCGCAAAGGAGTGGGCCAGCGGCGTATCGGCCGATACACCCGCCCCACCGAACACCTGTATCGCGTCGTCAATGACTTTCAGCGCCATCTGCGGCGCGGCCACCTTGATCATGGCGATTTCCTTCTGGGCGACCTTGTTGCCCACCGTGTCCATCATCCAGGCGGCTTTCAGCGTCAGAAGACGCGTCTTCTCGATATCGATGCGGGCCTGGGCGATGCGGTGATGCCAGACCGACTGGTCGGCAATGCGCTTGCCGAAGGCGACCCGGCTCATTGACCGGCGGACCATCAGCTCCAGCGCCCGCTCCGCCGCGCCAATCGTGCGCATGCAGTGATGGATACGGCCCGGCCCGAGCCGGCCTTGCGCGATCTCGAAGCCCCGGCCTTCACCCAGCAGCATGTTCGATGCCGGGACGCGGACATCCTTCAGCTCGACCTCCATATGGCCATGGGGCGCATCGTCATAGCCGAAGACCGGCAGGTGGCGTTTGACGGTCACGCCCGGCGTGTCGGCCGGCACGAGGATCATCGACTGCTGCCGGTGCTTCTCTGCATCCGGATCGGTCTTGCCCATCAGGATGTAGATCTTGCAGCGCGGATCGCCCGCACCGGACGACCACCATTTGCGGCCGTTGATCACATAGTCGTCGCCATCACGCCGGATCGCGCACTGGATATTGGTCGCATCCGACGAGGCCACATCCGGTTCGGTCATCAGGAAGGCAGAGCGGATCTCACCGGCGAGCAAGGGCTTCAGCCATTTGTCCTGCTGCTCCTTCGTGCCGTAGCGGGTCAGGACTTCCATATTCCCGGTATCGGGCGCGGAACAGTTGAACACTTCCGAAGACCACAGCGCCCGGCCCATCTCCTCGGCGAGCGGCGCATAGTCGAGATTGGAGAGGCCTGCGCCCTGGTCCGAATCCGGCAGGAAGAGATTCCACAGGCCCGCTTTCTTCGCCTGTTCCTTCAGCTCCTCGATGATCGGAATGACCTGCCAGCGGTTTGATCCGAATCCGGCCAGCTGCTCAGCATAGGTCGATTCATTCGGATAAACGCGTGCGTCCATGAAAGCGCGCAGCTTGTCGAGATATTCCTGGCACCGCGGCGAATAGGCAAAATCCATGAGTTGAGTCCCCTTCCCGTATCCGGCCCACTATAGCGGGGTTTGAGAAAAGGGGAGGCGATTCGCGTGATCTGGCCTGTGATTTTATTGGCGACGCTGATCACGTCCTTCATCTCCGGGATATTCGGCATGGCTGGCGGGCTGATGCTGATGGGGGTCCTGGTCCTCGTCCTGCCTGTCGCCGGGGCCATGGTCGTCCACGGCACGGTGCAGAGCGTCGCCAACGGCTGGCGCGCCGTCCTGCTTCGCCGATGGATCGACTGGCGCGTCATCGCCATCTATATCGCCGGGTCGGCCGCCGCCTTCGCCCTACTCTTCTCGCTGACCATCCAGCTGCCTGAAGCCTGGCTGTTCATCGTGCTGGGGCTGGTCCCCGCCCTGATCTGGATCCCGAAAAAGCGACTCGAACTGGATGCCCGCAAGCCGGTGCATGCGGTCGTGTGCGGATTTTCTGTGACCGGGCTCAACGTCGTTGCCGGCGTATCAGGCCCCCTGCTCGACATCTTCTTCGTCGCCGAGGGCGTCGACCGGCGCATGATCGTTTCGACCAAGGCCGCGACGCAGGTGATCAGTCATGGCGTAAAGATTGCCTATTACATCGCGCCCGCGCTCGCCGCCGGGGCCGTGCCGCAGCCACTCTGGCTGCTGGCTGCGGCACCACTGGCGACTTTCGGAACCACGCTTGGCGCACGGGTTCTCCACCTGATGAGCGACGTGCAGTTCAGAAATGCGACGAAATGGATCGTGACGGGGATTGGCGCGATCTATGTGATACGGGGGCTGGTCCTGCTCGCCTGATACCGGGTGCAACCGCCATGAATCTCACGCCCCAAGTCCTCGAAAACGACTTCGTCTGCCTCGAACCGATGGAGGAACGCCACCGGGAAATCCTGCGCCCCCTCGCGGCGGACGAGGACATCTGGTCGTTGATGACGTTGCGCGGTTATGGCCCGTATTTCGATGACTGGTTCTCCCTGATGCTGAAAACCCAAGCGGACGGCAGCCAGATCAGCCATGTCGTCTGGCGAAAGCGGACCGGCGAAGCGGTTGGCCACAGCGCCTATCTGGTCATTTCACCGACCAATGCCCGCGCCGAGATCGGCTGGACCTGGTACACGGCATCGGCCCGCGCCACCGAGGTCAATCCGGCCTGCAAGCATCTCCTCCTCGGGCGCCTCTTCGACTGCGGAGCCGAACGGGCCGAATTGAAGACCCATGGCCTCAACAAGCGCTCGCAGGGCGCAATGTTGAAAATGGGGGCGAAATACGAAGGCACGCTGCGCCGCCAGATGCGCACCTGGCGCGGTGATCTGCGTGACACGGTCTGGTTCTCGGTCCTGAAGGACGAATGGCCGGCGGTCCGCGACGGGCTGGACGACCGTCTTGCGGACTATTCGAATCCAGCAGCGACCTGAATAATGTAAAGCCGGGGCTAACGCCCCTCGCTTTTCCCCTTGCGGCGCGCCCGGAAGAAGTCCTTCAGCAGCGCCGAACTCTCCTCCCAAAGCAGGCCATGGATAACATCGGGACGCCAGTGGCAGGTCGGCTGGTCGAAAAATTTCGGACCGTGGATCACCGCCCCGCCCTTCGGATCGCTCGCCCCGAAAATCAGCCGCCCGATGCGGGCCTGGCTGATCGCGCCCGCGCACATCGCGCAGGGTTCGAGCGTGACATAGAGTTCCAGGCCGGTCAGCCGGTAATTGCCGAGCGTCTTCCCGGCTGCGCGGATGGCAGCGATCTCGGCATGGGCAGTCGGATCATGGGCGGCGATGGGTGTGTTGTGGGCGGCGACAACGACGGTATCGCTCGTCGGATCGACGATGATCGCCCCAACCGGTGTCTCGCCTGCGGCAGCTGCGGCTTGCGCCTGCCCCAGTGCCAACCGCATAAACGCCGTCTCGCGATCCGTGCCCATATCCGGGCGGTAGGACGCGCCAAGCCGGGGGTCAAGCCTTGACCGATCAGGACGACAATTCAGAACGCATCGCCAAACGCCTCGCCCGCTCCGGCGTGGCGAGCCGGCGCGAGGCCGAGCGCATGATCGAGGCCGGACGCGTCACCGTGAATGGCAAGCTTCTCAAGACACCGGCCTTCAAGGTGACTGACCGCGATACGATCACGGTCGATGGCAAGCCCGTCGGGGCCGCCGAGAAGACCAAGCTCTGGCGCTATCACAAGCCCTCCGGACTGGTGACCACCCACAAGGACCCGGAGGGGCGTGAGACCGTCTTTGACAAATTGCCCAAATCCCTCGGCCGGGTGATCTCGGTCGGTCGCCTCGACCTGACCTCGGAAGGCCTGTTGCTACTCACCAATGACGGCGAGCTGTCCCGCGCGCTGGAATTGCCGACAACGGCCTGGACACGGCGGTACCGGGCCCGCGCCTTCGGCAGTGTCGATGAAGCGGCGCTGGCGCGCCTGCGCGCCGGCGTGACGGTTGATGGCGTGTCCTACGGCCCCATCGAGGCCGAGGTCGAACGGGCCACCGGATCGAATGTCTGGCTGAATGTGGCGCTGAAGGAAGGCAAGAATCGCGAAGTCCGCAAGGCCCTCGACGCGGTCGGCCTGAAGGTGAACCGGCTTATCCGCATCGCCTATGGCCCGTTCCAACTGGGTCAGCTGGCCACGGGCGAGGTCAAGTCCGTGCCCGAGCGCGTGCTGCAGGACCAGTGCGGCCATTTGCTGAAATCCGCATGAGGATCGTTTCCGGACGCTTCAAGGGCCGCCCGCTGGCGACGCCCGAAGGGCGCGACACCCGCCCTACGTCGGACCGCGCGCGCGAAGCGGTGTTCAACGTGCTCGCCCACGCCGCGTGGGCTCCTGAACTTGAAGGCGCACGCGTCATCGACCTGTTTGCCGGATCGGGCGCGCTGGGCTTTGAGGCCATGAGCCGGGGTGCCGCCTTCTGCCTCTTCGTGGAAACGGCCTCGCCCGCGCGCGGCGCGATCCGGACGAATGCGGAAAAATTCCAGCTTTTCGGCAATACCCGCATCCACCGCCGTGACGCGACCGCGCTCGGCGAGAAGCCGGCCGGCGTTGGCCCGCCCTTCGACATCGCCTTCCTTGATCCGCCCTACGGGCAGGACCTGGGACCGAAATCGCTCAACATCCTCAAGGACGGCAACTGGATGAAGCCCGGCGCGCTGGCCGTGCTCGAGACCGGACGGGATGAAACGCCCGACACGCCCGGTTGGGAAACCCTCGATATCCGCGACTACGGCGCGGCGAAAGTGCTGTTCCTGAAAGCGGCCTGATCAGGCTGTTCCGGCCTCACCCCGCGCCAGAAGACGCGTATAGAGCAGCCGGACCGCATCGATATGGGCCGACATGTCGCTGAACCAGTTGTGCGCGGCCTCGGCTTCACTTTGCCCGGGATCTCGGGGTCTGGTGACCTGCGTTACGTCCACGAGGAAGGGAACGAGGAGTTCACCAAATTCGCTCTCGTCGTAAGCCGCTTCCAGTTCGGCCTGAATCTGGTCCAGCGCCGCGAGATTGGCCTGGCGTGCACGCACAAGATCGCCTTCGGGGATTGCCCCTGTCATCGCGGCGAGCCCGTAGCCGCGCTCCCGGGCGAGATGCTCGATCAGCACAAGCAACTGGGATTCCACGACTTTCTGGTGACGAGATATCGCCAACTCGCCATGTAGTGCGACGGTGGCACCCGTCAGTATGTCTGCGACATCCGAATAGGCCGCAAATGTCTCGAGACCCGGCTGATCGCCCGCTCGCGCCGTCTCACGGATGTCGATGAGCCGGTCAAGCGCCGGTTCAATCGTCGCCAGCGTATCCCTGTGTTGCCCCAGTATCGCTTCCGGGGCTGTCAGGCGTGCGATTTCCGGCAGCAGCAGGTCACGATAGTCATCCGTCGCGGACATTTCGCGATGAACGCCTTCGTCCTCGACGCCGGCATATCCGAACGCGGTCATGAAGGCGCGCTCACGCTGGATCTCGTTGTTGATCATGGAAAGCCGCATGGCGATTTCACGGGCTGCGGCGGCCCGCTCCTCGCTATGACCCTGGTTAAGGATAAAGGCGGCGACGGGCGCGGTAACAACCATCACGATGCCCAGAATCGCGGCCACCGGGAAGAATTTGTGAACCATGTACGGGCACTCCGGAAAACGAGGAAACGGGTCACGGGCGCAGTGCGCTTTACGTGAACGGTAAGGTTAAGGAATAAATCAAATCTGAATCGGGCTGCAGGCAGCCAACACACAACCTTTTGGTGTGCTTCTATCGCCTGCCGAACAGGCGTTCGATGTCTTTCAGCTTCAGCTCGACATAGGTCGGACGCCCGTGATTGCACTGGCCGGAATGGGGCGTCGCCTCCATCTCCCTCAGCAGCGCATTCATTTCCTCGCCCGTCAGTCGTCTCCCGGCCCGCACCGAGCCATGACAGGCCATGGTCCCGACCACGTCTTCGAATTTCTCTTTCAGGGACAGTGCGTCGTCATACTCGGCGAGATCATCGGCGAGATCGCGGATCAGCCCCTGCACGTCGAGCTTGCCCAGAAGCGCCGGGACTTCCCGAACGGCGACCGCGCCGGTCCCGAAGGCTTCGACGACCAGCCCCATTTCGGACAGCTCGCTCGCACGGTCGAGGATGCGGCGGGCTTCGGCCTCGTCGAGGTCAATGATCTCGGGTACCAGCAGGGTCTGCCGGGCAACCCCCTGCCCCGCCATCATGGCTTTCATGCGTTCGTAGACAAGCCGCTCATGGGCGGCATGCTGATCCACGATGACCATGCCGTCCGCCGTCTGGGCAACGACATAGGTCTCATGCAGTTGCGCCCGCGCCACGCCGAGTGGGCTGTCGATGGGAGGCGCAGACTGCGAGCCGGCGTCCGCAACACCTTCGGCCCGGTATTCGGGCTCAACACGCGCCGAGAGGCCAGGCCCAAATCCCTGCCCCGGCTCCGGCGGCCGCGATGACCCGCCCAGTGCCGGATTGCCCCAACCGGCCTGCATCGCGCTTTGCGTCCCCGCAGCCGCACCCTCCGCCCGTGCGCGTCCCAGCGCAAAGCCCGACACGGTCGTCGACGCCCGGTGCCCGGCACCGGCCAGCGCATGGCGCAGCGCCCCGACGATCAGGCCGCGCACCAGCCCCGCATCGCGGAAGCGGACTTCGGTCTTGGCGGGGTGAACATTGACGTCGACGAGGCCGGAGGGCGCATCGACGAACAGCGCCACGACCGGGTGACGGTCGCGCGCCAGGAAATCCTGGTAGGCCCCGCGCACAGCACCGCCCAGCAGCTTGTCGCGCACCGGGCGGCCATTGACGAAGAGATACTGGTGCATCGCCGAACCGCGATTGAAGGTCGGAAGGGAGGCGAAACCAGACACGGTGATGTCCTCGCGCTCGCTGTCGACCTCCAGCGCGTTGTCGCCGAAATCGCGCCCGAGAATGTCGGCCATCCGCGCCTTGCGGCCATCCGGTCCGTCCAGCATTTCCGCCGCGACATTCAGGCGGGACCGTCCATCAATGATCAGCTCAAACGCCACGTCGGGCCGCGACAGCGCCTGACGCCGGACATTGTCGGCGATGGCATTGGCCTCGGCCCGCTCGCTTTTCATGAATTTGAGCCGCGCTGGTGTCGCGTGAAAGAGATCCCGCACATCCACCCGCGTGCCCGGACGGCCCCGGCCGGCGGCGGGCTTTACCTCCCCCATTTGTCCGCCATCGACGGTCAGGCTCCAGGCCGTTTCATCGTCATGGGTCTGGGTCGTGATCGTCAGGCGCGCCACCGATCCGATCGAGGGCAGGGCCTCGCCGCGAAACCCCAGCGTGGCGATGTGCAGAAGATCATCCTCGCCATTATCGCTGACCGGCAGTTTCGAGGTCGCATGGCGTTCCACCGACAGCGCAAGACCTGCGGCGTCCATGCCGGAACCATCATCATCGATCAGGATGCGGTTCAGGCCCCCGCCCTCGACGCTGACGGAGATCGCCCGCGCACCCGCATCGAGCGCATTATCGACCAGCTCCTTCACGACGGAAGCCGGGCGTTCGACCACCTCGCCAGCGGCGATGCGGTTGATGGTTCCAGGTGACAGGCGGCGAATGGCGGTCATACCGGCAAGGTCGGGATGCAGGCCGAGTCGGTCAAGCGCCGGCCGCGCTTCGGAAGTGATCGACAATGGTCCAGCCGCCAACCAGCACGAAGCCGATCCCGGCGATCAGCTTTAGCGGGATCATGGTCAGATACCGCTCTGCCGCCGTTCCCAGCAAAACAGCAAGTGCCGTGGACGCCACCAGCGCGCCTGCTGCGGCCAGAAAAACCAGCGCCGGTGTGGTCTGCCGGTCGGCCGCGAAGAGCACTGTTGCCAACTGGGTCTTGTCGCCAAGTTCGGCGAGAAACACGGTGACGAAGATCGTTATGATCTGCGGCATGGCCGAAGCACTCCCGGTTATGGATGAATTGAAAAGAGCGGTGCAGGCATCCCTGCACCGCCCTGATCGGTGAAAGTCTGGAAAACCGCCTAGAGGCCGGGAAGCTTGCCGATTCCGCCGCGATCACGCTCGATTTCGACCTGACCGCCGCCCGTCAGGGCATCGGCACGGGCCGTGTCACGGGCCAGGCGTTCGGCTTCCGCGTCCGCATCGAGCGGCGTCTGGTCGCTGGCAATGCCCATGCTGCCTTCGCCACGCCAGAACAGGATCTGGTCGGAGAAGGTGCGCGTCTTGTGCACAACGCCGCCGGCCTCGCCGTCAATGATCGCCCGGATGAACGGATCAGCTTCGCCGCCACCCGCCTGAGCGATCAGCAGGGCTTCGCCGTCGCTGCCCTCGAAATTGCCGGTCGATCCCAGCAGTGCGGCGCGCGCAGCCTGATCGGGATAGATTTCTTCGGGGCGAGGCTCACCCGGACGCGGCGGACGCAGATTGTATTCCGGCGGAACGGTCAACGGCGCGATAGTGACCACGCGGAACTCGTCCGGCGTGACTTTCTCCGCACCCAGCGCCTGACGCACGCCAGAGCAAGCCGAGACGGCCATGGCGGCGGCACAGACGGTGAAAAGGATTGCGCGCTGACGCATGAGGAACGCTCCCATCGGGTGTTTGGACGCTTCTTTTAGACAAGGCCGATGCGCTAGGCCAGCCCGGCCTTCACTTTGCCTTGTCGCCATTGACGAAGAAGTCGAGCAGCAACATCACAACACCGACCGATATCGCCGCATCGGCGACATTGAAAACCCACGGAAAATAAAGCCCGGAGAAGTCGAGGAAATCCGCGACCGCTCCGTGCAGCACCCGGTCGAGCGCATTGCCGAGCGCACCGCCGATAATCATGCCGCAGGCGATGGCCTGAAGCCGGCGGGTCGAGCGCCACACCCAGGATCCGAGATAGGCCGACACCGCCACGGAGAAGGCGATAAAGACAATCCGCTGGATAAGGTTGGAGGCCGGGAACAGACCGAAGCTGATCCCGACATTCCACACCATGGTCAAATCGAAGAACGGCAGAACCTCGATCCGGCCGCCGGAGTCCGGACCATCGAGATCGACAATCCGCAAGACCCAGAATTTCGACAGCTGGTCGGCGATGAAGATCAGCAGGGCGGTGCCGAAACCGGCGAGCTGGATCCCCACAGAAGTACGGCGTCGAAACATGGCCTCAATTCCCCTTCCCGTGCTGTGCATCCCACCAGGCGACGGCATCGGCATCGCGGGCCGTCACGTCCGGGTAGCGGGCATCACTCCCCACATCGGGAGAGATTTTCCACGACCGCGCACATTTCCGGCCTTTGGCGCGGTTTACGACCACGCCGATATCAGCCACGTCCTCAAGACAATGAGCGCCGGAAGGAGCCTCGCCCTCAACAAGCTGTGCTGCGCTGGTGATGGCGATCTCGGCAAGGAAGTCATCGACCTCGCCCGGCGCTTCGGCCTCCATCGCAGCCCGGTACGCCGGGTCGGCGACATGGACGACCGGCGCGGCTTCCAGACTCGACCCGATCCGCTTCTCGCGGCGTTCAACCTCCAGCGCACCGGTCACGACGCGGCGCAGGCGGCGGATGACCGACCAGCGCGCCGCGCGGTCTGTATCCCGCCACTCCGCGGGCGTTTCCGGGAAATCGCGCAGGTGAACCGACCCGTCGTCTGACGGGAAGCGCGACAGCCAGGCCTCTTCCATGGTGAAAGGCAGGATCGGCGCGAGCCAGGCCGTCAGCCGGTCGAAGATGGCATCCATCACCGTGCGGCAGGCGCGGCGGCGCACCGAATCCGGCCGGTCGCAATAGAGGCTGTCCTTGCGCACATCGAGATAGAAGGCCGAGAGATCGACGATGCAGAAATTGAACAGTGCGCCATAGACTTTCTTGAAGTCGTAGGCGGCATAGCCTTCCCGCACGGTCGCATCGAGCTCGGACAGCCGGTGCAGCACCCAGCGCTCCAGCGACGGCATCTCGGCAACCGGCAGGCGTTCCGCATCCTCGAACCCGTCGAGCGCGCCCAGGAGATAACGCACCGTGTTGCGCAGCTTGCGATAGGCATCGACACTGGTGCCGATGATCGCATCACCGATACGCAGATCGGCCGTGAAATCCTGCGACGAGGCCCACAGGCGCAGGATTTCCGCGCCATACTGGTTGGCGACCTGGTCGGGTGCGATCACATTGCCCAGCGATTTTGACATTTTCCGGCCGTCCTCGGCCATGACGAAGCCGTGGGTGACGACCGCCTCGTAGGGCGCGCGACCACGCGTGCCGCAGGATTCCAGCAGTGAAGACTGGAACCAGCCGCGGTGCTGGTCCGAGCCTTCAAGATAGACATCCGCCGGCCATTTGTGCGCCGGGTTGTTCTCGATGGCGAAGGCATGCGTGCAGCCTGAATCAAACCAGACATCAAGGATGTCGGTGACCTTTTCCCATTCGTCGGGACTATAGCCGTCGCCGAGGAATTCGGACGCCGGCCGGTCGAACCAGGCATCCGCCCCTTCTTCGGCCACGGCGGCGCGAACGCGCTCATTGACTGCTGCGTCATTGAGAATGTCGCCGGTATCGCTGTTCACGAAAATGGTCAGCGGCACACCCCAGGCGCGCTGGCGGCTGATCAGCCAGTCGGGACGCCCTTCGACCATCGCCCGGATCCGGTTGAGCGCCGTTTTCGGTGTCCAGTCGGTCGCGTCGATGGACGCGAGCGCACGTTCGCGCAGCGTCTTGCCGTCGCCGAACGGCTTGTCCATTGCCACGAACCATTGCGGCGTATTGCGGAAGATGACCGGGGCTTTCGACCGCCAGGAGTGCGGATAGCTGTGCTCCATCCGCCCGCGCGCGAGCAGAAGCCCGGCTTCGATCAGCGCCTCGATCACGGCACCGTTGGCCGGACCGTCCTGCCCGGTCTTCTTGCCGGAGGTCCGCACGATTTCCAGCCCGGCAAAGCGCGGGATGTGGGGCAGGAACGCCCCGTCCTCGCCCACCGTGTGGGGGATGGCCTCACCGCGATGCCATTCCTTCGCGCCCATCCAGGCGATGTAGTCCTCTGCGCCATGGCCCGGCGCGGTGTGGACGAAGCCGGTGCCGTCCTCGTCGGTGACATGGTCTCCGGCGAGCAGCGGGACCGGATAGTCCCAATAAGTGTCGAGCCGCGAGAAGGGATGGGAACAGACGAACCCGTCCGGATCGACGTCGCACACGCGCTCGAACTTTACGATATTGCCCGCCGCCGCGGTCTGCTCCCACAGGGCATCGGCGACGATCAGGAGATCGCCGGGGCGCGCCCAGGGGGTGAAGCCTTCTGCATCGGCGGCCAGCACCTTGTAGGCCCCGTAGGAGATGGTCGGCGAGAAGCAGATCGCCTTGTTGCCGGGAATGGTCCAGGGCGTGGTCGTCCAGATGACCACGTGTGCGCCGGTCAGCGCGCCGGGGATCGCCGAGCCGTCTTTCTTCACCCCGCGCAAGGGGAAGCGGACATGGATCGTGGTGGAAACCTTGTCGTGGTATTCGACCTCGGCTTCGGCCAGGGCTGTCTGTTCGACCGGCGACCACATCACCGGCATGGAGCCGCGATAGACGAGGCCATTGTCCACGAATTTCAGGAATTCGCTGACGATGGCCGCCTCGCTGGCATAGGCCATCGTGGTGTAAGGACTGTCCCACTCACCCTGCACGCCAAGGCGCTGGAATTCAGTGCGCTGTACATCCAGCCACTCACCGGCATAGGCGCGGCACTCGGCGCGGAATTCGCGTTTCGGCACATCGTCCTTGGACCTGCCCTTGGCGCGGTAATTCTGTTCGACTTTCCACTCGATGGGCAGGCCGTGGCAGTCCCAGCCGGGCATATAGGGCGCATCATGGCCCAGCATCTGGCGCGAACGGACGACAAAATCCTTCAGGATCTTGTTCATCGCCGTACCGATATGGATATGACCGTTGGCGTAAGGCGGGCCGTCATGCAGCTCGAAGCGCGGGCGGCCTTCGGCCTTCGCGCGCAGACGGCCATAAATGTCGAGCTTCGCCCAGCGTTCCAGCCAGAGCGGTTCCTGTTTGGGAAGGCCGGCGCGCATCGGAAATTCGGTCTGCGGCAGGAAAAGCGTTTCGCGATAGTCGCGTCCGGTCTCGGCGCTTGAGTCCGTCATCAGTTCGGGTCCTTGAAAAATAGTCGCGTCAAAGGGTCAGGGCGGAACATCCCGGCCCCGCGTCGGTCACTAGACCGCACGGGCCGGGCCGCTAATTCGGCGCGTGAATCGTATGGACAAGGCAGTGTGGACCATGGGTTGAGGCTCTAACAGAGCCGGTCAGGCGGGTCCAGACTCTCGCGCGGCCAGCACGGCCCGGGCCGCTTCGCAGTCGCGCGCAATCTGGTTTTTGAGGGCATCGAGCCCGTCGAATTTCTTTTCGCCCCGCAAGTGATCATGAAAGGACACGGCGAGTGTCTGGCCGTAGAGGTCACCCGCAAAATCGAAGAGGTGAACCTCCAGCCGCTCCTGCTTGCCATCGACCGTGGGCCGGACACCAACATTGGCGACCCCCGCCATGTCCTGCGTGTCGCCCGGACGCCTGACACTCACCGCGTAGACGCCATGAGCCGGACGCACGAAGTCGCCCAGCGCGACATTGGCCGTAGGAAAACCAATCGTCCGCCCGCGCCGGTCGCCCTCTTCGACCACACCATCAAGAATGAAGGGCCGCCCCAGCCACGCTTCGGTAGCGTTCATGTCCCCACCGGCCACCGCATTGCGAATAGCGCTGGAGGAAATCTTCTCCCCGCCCGCTTCGACGAGACCGGCGGCATGAGCGGTCATCCCCCGCGCTCTGGCCAGTTCAGCCAGCGCGGCGAAATCCCCGGCCCGGCCCTTACCGAACCGGAAGTCAGCACCGACGACGACTTCGCGGGCGGCAATGCGATCATTGAGGATGTCGGCGACAAAAGCCTTCGGCGTGCGCGCCGCCATGTCCGCATCGAACGTCAGGACATGCAGGCGGTCAAACCCCATCTCCGCGAAGATGGCGTTGCGCCGGTCATCACTCATCAGGCGGAACGGCGGTGCGTCCGGCTGGAAGAAACGGCGCGGGTGCGGCTCGAAGACCGCGACAGCCGTAGCGAGCCCGGATGTTCGAGCGCGATCAAGCGCCTCATCCAGCAAGGCACGGTGCCCGCGGTGGACACCGTCAAAATTCCCCAGGGCCAGGACACTGGGCCGTAAATCTCCGGGTCGGGTGTCGCCGCGCAGGACGTCCATCGGGCTGCGATCAGCCTGCAGTCTTGCGGCGGCGCGTCCGGACCATCACGGTCGCCACCGCCGTCATCGCGATGTCGTCCCCGACCGTGCATGCGCAGTCCATGGTGACGATGCGCGTCTTCATGTCGATGGCCTTGACCGTGGCCTTCGCAACCAGCGTGTCGCCGATCCGTACCGGACGCTGAAAGCCGATATCCATGCGCACGAAGATCGCGCCCGGCCCCGGCAGCTGGTTGCCCAGAACACCGGACAGGAAGGAGGCGATCAGCGCACCATGTGCGATGCGTCCCCGGAAGGGGGTCCGCCGCGCATAATCCTCGTCGAGATGGAGCGGATTGAAATCGCCTGACACTTCGGCAAAGGCGCGCACCGTCGCGTCATCGACATGCCGCGTCATCTCGGCGGACTGACCGATCTGGATATCCTCGAGCGGAATGGGCTCCTGGTGGGACATGGGGTGTGGCGCTCCTCGCAGTGTCTGCTGCCGGTTTAAGCGGAGTTGGCCCCGTATTGTCCAGTCACGACCAGCGCAGCGACTGCGCCGCCCATCGGGACAGCACGCCGTATTCGTCCAGCGCGGCCTCTAGTCCGGCCTCGGACAGGCCCGCGTCGTCCAGCGATTCACCGAGAATACCGCCCGCGATGAACAGGGCATCGATGCCCCGCCCCGCGGCACCGGCAAGATCGGTCTCCGGCCCGTCGCCAATAGCGAGGATGCGATCCCGCCCGCCATCAAACCCCATTTCGGCAAGCGCCGCTTCGGCGAGGTCATAAATCGGCGCATGCGGCTTGCCCGAGACAATCGTCCGGCCGCCCATTTTCTCGTACATCCGGGCCAACGCCCCGGCACACCAGACCAGGCGATCACCCCACTGCACGACAATATCCGGATTGGCGCAGACCAATTCCAGGTCACGCGCCTTCATGGTTTCAAGCAGACCGATATAGTCACCCGGATCCTCGTTGAGATCATCCACCAGCCCGGTGCAGGCCACGAAACTCGCCGCCTCGAGCGCTACGAAATCGAGCTCCAGCCCTTCAAACAGGGCTTCGTCGCGCTCGTCCGGTCCCAGCCGGAAAACCGGGCCGGGCGCGCGCTCCTTCAGCGCCGCCCGTGTCGTGTCGCCGGACGTGACAATCCCGTCCCAGCTATCCGTGCCGGCTCCCATCGCGGCGAGCTGGCGGGCGAGATCGTCCGCCGGGCGCGGCGCATTGGAGACCAGTACGACCGTGCCGCCGTCTGCGCGAAAGCGGGCCAGCGCGTCCATCGCCTCGGGCAACAGGCGGTGACCGTCGCGGATGACGCCCCACACATCGCACAGGATGGCATCGTAGCGGTCAGAGATTTCGGAGAAGCCGTCGATGATTTGCATGGGCCGCCTTGTGCGGCGGCGGCGCGGACGATGCAAGCCGTGACGCGAGTCAGCTGGCGAGGCGGACCGAGTCGGCAGTGGTTTCGAGGATTTCCTCTTTCACCGGGCGCGGCTCGCCGAAGAGGTGACCCTGCGCATAGGCCACATCGATATCGAGGATTTCCACCACGGTGGATTCGCTCTCGATCTTCTCGGCGATCAGGTCGACGCCATAACGCGCGAACAGGCCGGCAATGTCTTCGGGCCGGATGGCCCCGGCCTCGATCTGGGCGATCTGCTCGCCAGTGCGAACCGCCTCGATCAGGCGCTGGCCTTCCACCTTGGCGAAGCGGATACCGGCGCGTTGCATCTCGGCGAGGTCAATATCGAGATTGCGGACCTGGTCGATGGAGAAGCGGAAGCCGTAATCGGCCAGGCGCGCCATGTTGCGCGCTGCCGCCGGCGAGCGCTCGTCAAAGGCGTTCTGCGAAATCTCGAAGATCAGCGATCCGGCGAGATCGGAATTGCGCCGCATGAAGTCGAGGAAGGCCGGGAAGAACGTCTCGTCGGTCAGCGAGCGAAGCGAGAGATTGCAGAAAATGCCGATCCGCCGGTCCGACTTGGTCAGGCGGCGTACGATCTGGATGCAACGGAAGAGCAGAAGATTATCCACCTCGCCGACGAGGCCCGCCTCCTCCGCAGCGCGGATGAACACCGCCGGCGCGATAATCGCGCCCTTGGCGTCGCGCAGGCGCGTATAGCTCTCGTAAAAGTAAGTCTTGCGCTGGGGCAGCGATACCACCGGCTGGAGATAGAGATCGACCCGGTTCTGCTCGAGCGCGTCGCGTACGACCTCGATGTCGATGTCACCGGTGGCGTCGGGCGCAATCGTGGCACCACGCTGTGAGGGCGGCACCGCCCCCATGCGCCGCACGAGGTCTTCGAGCACCTTGACCTCGTTGGTCAGGGCGGCTTCGCGTTCCACCGCTTCGGCGCGGATCGCTCCGGCGATGGTCTCGATGCGCGCCTGGGCCGCTTCCATCTCTTCGATGATCGAAAGATTGGCGGCCTGCAATTCGTGAATTTCCTGCTCGAACGTCTTGCGCTCGATCGACCGTGCCGCGGCACTATGGGCCTGCCCGGCGATGAGGAAGACGAACGCCCCCATCAGCCAGGCAAAGCTGGTCGACATCAGGCCGAACCGGTCAAAGGCCAGCGCGGCCACGACCGCGATCATGGCGTAGGTCAGCACGATCAGAATGTCTGTTGCGCGCGGCATCCCGCCCCCGTCTGTCGCGAATCAGTCCTGACCCGCCTGATAGCAGACTCGCGGAGGGGGTGTTTTCAGATCGTTAACGATTCCGGTCCGGATACGAAGACGGCGCACCCCGCGATCGGGATGCGCCGCCAGCGATTGGCAGTCGTGTGGGTCGTCCTAGGACGTGGTGTGCGGCCGGATCACGATTTCGACCCGGCGGTTCTGGGCCCGCCCGGCCGGCGTGTCGTTCGAGGCGATGGGAGAGGTTTCACCCATCCCGCCGACATAGAATCGGTCACGCATCACGCGTTGGGCAATCAGATAGCCGGCCACGGACTGGGCACGCTGTTCTGACAGGCGCTGGTTATAGTCCGCCGCGCCGGTCGAGTCGGCGTGACCGATGACGTCGACATAGGTCGCCGGATACTGGTTCAGCACGTCGCTGACGTCATTCAGGACCTCATAGAAGCGCGGCTGGATTTCCGACGAATTGGTGTCGAAGGTCACGTCGCCCGGCATGATCAGCTTCAGATCATTGCCTTCGCGGCGCACGCCGACGCCTGAATCACGCAGCGCTTCGCGCATTTCGCGTTCCTGGCGGTCCATGTAGTTGCCGATGGCACCCCCGGCGAGCGCGCCGACACCTGCGCCGATCAGCGCGTTGGTACGGCCTTCCTCGGAATCACTGGTATTGGTCAGATAGCCCAGCGCCGCACCGGCCAGAGCGCCGGCAATGACACCGCGCCCGGTATTGTTGGCATAGGTCTCGCCCGTCACCGGGTCAGTCGTGGTGCAAGCGGTCGCCAGCATGGCACCGGCGGCGATAATCAGCATTTGGCGTTTCATGGCCAGAAATCTCCTTCGGGTCTCTTCCCCCGCGCGAGGGATTGTAGGGCCTAACGCGCAAGTGCAACAATTAGTTTCTCCCAAAGCCCGAATTCTTTGGCAGCGCACCCTTGACGGCCCTCTCCCCCGGCCCTATCTGCGCGGCTGTTAGCAGTCGGGCCTGGTGAGTGCCAACGCGATCCGGACCGCTCTGCACGGGATCAATCACAACCATCAAATGGGTGAAACACCATGAAATTTCGTCCTCTCCATGACCGCGTGCTCGTGAAGCGCGTCGAGGAAGAAGCCAAGACCAAGGGCGGAATCATCATTCCCGATACCGCCAAGGAAAAGCCTCAGGAAGGCGAAGTCGTCGCCGTGGGCGGCGGAGCCATCAAGGACGACGGTTCGGTTCGCGCGCTCGACGTGAAGACCGGCGACCGCATCCTGTTCGGCAAATGGTCGGGAACCGAAGTCACGGTCGATGGCGACGAGCTGCTGATCATGAAGGAATCCGACATCCTCGGCATTCTCGAAGGCTGATCGCGGTCACACCGCTCCCTTCACTTCCCTAGAACAACACATCCGGAACGGAACGAAACACTATGGCTGCCAAAGACGTAAAATTCGGCTCTGACGCCCGTGAGCGCATGCTCAAGGGTGTCGACACCCTCGCCAACGCGGTGAAGGTCACGCTCGGCCCGAAAGGCCGCAATGTCGTGATCGAGAAATCCTTCGGCGCGCCGCGCACCACCAAGGACGGTGTCTCCGTCGCCAAGGAAATCGAACTCACCGACAAGTTCGAGAACATGGGTGCCCAGCTCATCCGTGAAGTCGCCTCGCGCACCAATGACGAAGCCGGTGACGGCACCACCACGGCCACGGTCCTGGCCCAGGCCATCGTGCGCGAAGGCATGAAGTCGGTTGCCGCCGGCATGAACCCGATGGACCTGAAGCGCGGCATCGACAAGGCCGTCTCCAACGTCGTTGAATCGATCAAGGCCTCCTCGACCCCGATCAAGGGCTCGGGCGAGATTGCCCAGGTCGGCACGATTTCCGCCAATGGCGAAAAGGAAATCGGCGACATGATCGCGAAAGCGATGGAAAAGGTCGGCAATGAAGGCGTGATCACGGTCGAGGAAGCCAAATCCCTCGAAACCGAGCTCGACGTCGTCGAGGGCATGCAGTTCGACCGCGGCTACCTGTCGCCTTACTTCATCACCGATGCCGACAAGATGATGGCGTCGCTGGAAGACCCCTACATCCTGCTGTTCGAGAAGAAGCTCTCCTCGCTGCAAGCGATGCTGCCGATCCTGGAATCGGTGGTTCAGTCCTCGCGTCCGCTGCTGATCATCGCCGAAGACGTCGAAGGCGAAGCGCTGGCCACCCTCGTGGTAAACAAGCTGCGCGGTGGCCTGAAGATCGCTGCGGTGAAGGCTCCGGGCTTCGGCGACCGCCGCAAGGCCATGCTGGAAGACATCGCCACGCTGACCGGCGGTCAGGTCATCTCCGAAGACCTCGGCATCAAGCTGGAAAATGTCACGCTCGACATGCTCGGCACGGCCAAGAAGGTCACCATCACCAAGGACGACACCACGATCGTCGACGGTGCCGGTGAGAAGGACGCCATCGAGGGCCGCGTCTCCCAGATTCGCAAGCAGATCGAGGACACGACCTCGGACTACGACCGCGAGAAGCTGCAGGAACGTCTGGCCAAGCTGGCCGGCGGTGTTGCGGTCATCAAGGTCGGCGGTGCCACCGAGACCGAAGTGAAAGAGAAGAAGGACCGCGTCGACGACGCCCTCAACGCCACCCGCGCCGCGGTGGAAGAAGGCATTGTCGCGGGCGGCGGTGTCGCGCTCCTGAAAGCCATCAAGGGCCTCGACGGCCTGAAAGGTGAAAACGAGGACCAGACCCAGGGCATCGGCATCATCATGCGCGCCCTGCAAGCCCCGATCCGCCAGATCGCCGAGAATGCCGGCGTGGAAGGCTCGATCGTGGTCGGCAAGATCCTCGAGAACGACAGCGCGACCTTCGGCTACAACGCCCAGACCGAAGAGTATGGCGACATGCTCGAGTTTGGCGTCATCGACCCGGCCAAGGTCGTCCGTCACGCGCTTCAGGATGCGGCCTCCATCGCCGGCCTCCTGATCACGACCGAAGCGGCCGTCGCCGAGAAGCCCAAGAAGGAAAGCGCCGGTGGCGGCGCCCCGGACATGGGTGGAATGGGCGGCATGGGCGGCATGGACTTCTAGGTCCACACCCAACCCGCTTACACGAATGAGGAAGGGCGGCCCACACGGGCCGCCCTTTTTCATGTCATGTGGTCCGGCTCAGGACTGCGGCAGAACGGAGAAGATCACCGTAATCGACCGGCCCTCACCCAGTTGTTCTTCAAACCGCGTTTCACCGGAGGTCGCGGTGACGATCCCGCGGTCGGTCTCTGTCCAGCCAGCCCCGGCGAGATTATCCCAGAGACTGATCACGACATGGGCCGCGCCCGCAGGGCAGGACGGCCCGGCGTCAGAACCACAGGGCTGTGCCGTGATGCTGTAGCGAACGGTTTCGCCCAGCGTGTCAGCGACAGGTTCGGACACGCCGTTGCCGCTGCTGACGCTGGTAACGCCTTCCGAAACGATGCGTCCGATACCGTCGTCGAGATTGACCTGGTAGGCCATGCGGATATCCGCCGAGGCACTCGGGACGAGGAAGACGCCGGTGGCAAGCATGGCGGCGGCGCTGATCGAGGCGAACGCCGTGCGCAGGGGTCGAAATAGCAGGAATGTCATGGTCGTTGAGATCCATTGTCTGATGGAGTGGAGCGAAACGAACACACCCATCAGACCGCGCAGCACCTGACTGACCGGTCTGTTGGCGGCACGGCAAGCCTGGGTAAAGGCGCGCTTTTCTTCCTCACTGACCCGGGCTTCTATCGAAACGGTCTTCTTCGGATCACGTCGGGTGGGGCGTTGGTTTCGCATGGCTCAGAACACATGGGGTCTCTTGCCGCCAAGAGTGACAGAATTCGTGTCGGGCAAAAGCAAAATCGTGTCGGGACACGCTGACTCACAACTGCAGGGCGGCCAACAGCGCCTGTTGTGGGCTCACTCCACCACCGCCCGCAGGCAGTCGAGACGGGCTATAGACCGGTCGATCCGGCCCTCGCTGAGACGGCCCTCGTCGACGGCTTCCCCGATCCACCGCGCAAATTTCTGCGGCAGTTCCGGGTCCGGCGCGGCGGAGTTGGACATCATCACCATGTCATTGCCAGCGATGACCGAGCGGATCACCGCCTCGCGCTGATCGAAATTCTCGCGGATCGCGCCCATGTCGAGATCATCGGTGATGAGCGCGCCCTCATAGCCCATGTCGCGGCGCAGGAGATCGTGCAGGATCGGCCGGGAGACCGTCACCGGGTCGCCGGACGGATCAAGCCCGCGATGGATCAAATGCCCGCCCATGATCAGATGCGCGCGTCCGTTATCGATCAGCTGGCGGAACGGGTCGAGCTCGCTCTCCTGCCAGGTATGGGTCATGTCGACAAAGCCTTCATGGCTGTCGCCGTTCGAGCGGCCATGTCCGGGGAAATGCTTGATCGAGCAGGCCACGCCAGCGTTCTCGAATGCGTCGATGAAGGCCCCCGCATAGGCCGCGATCGTGTCCCCGTCCGTGCCATAGCCGCGTCCCCAGCGCCCGATGACGCTGTTGGCGTCGTACTGCACGTCGGCAATGGGGGCGAGGTTCATCGTGAAGCCCGCCGCGCGGAACTCAGCCGCAGCCGCGGCATAGAGCGCGCGGGCCTCCTCGACACTGTGGCTTTGCGCAATGTTCTGCGCGCGCGGGATCGGCGTGTACCCCAGATCACCCGAGAGCCGCTGGACCGCGCCGCCCTCCTGGTCGAGCGCCAGCCAGGCATCGGGACGGATCGCGCGAAAACGCGCGGCCAGCGCTTCCACACCCTCACGCGAACGCACATTGTGCCTGAGGAACAGAACCCCGCCGATCCGCCCGGCCGCGAGATGGCCGGCAACGATGTCCGCGCCTTCGGTATCGGGATTATCGCCGATGAAGCCAAGAAGCAGCATCCGCCCCGCCCGCTCGGCCAGCGGAGGCGACTGAAAAGCCCCGCATGCGGTCGCCGGCAGCGCAGCCAGCAGTCCGCTCGCGGTCACGCCGCCCAGGAGATCACGTCTGTTCATGGTCCGGTCCCGCCTTGCACATCCCTCGCGCCCATCATGGCAAGTGGCCACGGGCTTGCCAAACCGTCATCTGCTCTCGACGTCACGGTAATCCTCAAGGGCCTTAGCTGATCGTGGTGTCTGGCTCACGATCAGGCCCCTTCCCCCGCGGCGCGCGGCCGGCATCGTCTATCCGATCATGCCCTAACCCCAACAAAGGGCCGCGCGCCGCCCCTTTCCCCGGACAGGCGAACGCATGACAAAAGATTCAGGACGCCGAACGAAGACGGTAAGCCGCCTGCTGCAAGGATCAGCGTCGAGAATGGAAAAGAGGGACTTCCAATGAAAGCACTGCTTCTGGCCTCCGTCACCGGCATGGCCTTTGCCAGCACCGCCTGTGCGGTCAGCACCGCGGCCGATTCAACCGTCCATGTCATGGGCGACGAAGGGCACGCCTCCATCCACGTCGAATCTGATGACGGAGAAAGCGTCATCATCGTCAATGGCCAGCGGATCGAGATCCGCGACGGGGCCGTCTTCATCGACGGTGACCGGCATGAACTCGATGGCAATCACACCATCACGATTGATGGCGACGATGTGCAGATCCGCTCCGGCGGGGAACGTCATTTCATCTGGCGCATGGGCGCAGATGACTTGGCCCGCGCTGAGGCGGACATTGAGCGGGCCATGGAAATGGCCAATCACGAAACGGTCCGCGAAGCGCATGAGACAGCGCGCCGGGCCATGGAAGAAGCCCTGGCCGAACTGGAAATCGAACATGCCGACGGCGGTCACTGGATCATCGAGAACGGTGAGCGCCGCGAGTTGACCGAGGCCGAACGCGAGGAAGTGCGTGAGGCCATGCGTGAAGCCCGCGAGGAAGTTCGCGAAGCCATGCGCGAAGTGCGCTGGGAAATGCGCGAAGCCCGTGACGAAATGCGCAATCGCCGGATCGAGATGCGGCGCGTGGAACGCGACGCGGCCCGTGATATGGCGCGCGCCGAGCGTGAGGCCGCGCGTGCGGGCCGCCATGCAGAACGCGCGCGCATGCTGGAAGAACGCCTGCGGGAAGCCGGTGCGAACAATATCCGGATCGAGCGCGAGAATGGTGAAAGCCGTGTCTGGCTCGACGACCGGGAACTGGAAGGCGACGAGCGGACCGAATGGCTGAACCGCATGCAGCTTGAAGAGCTGGAAGGCGGCGAAGACGATGGCCACGCCTACTTCTTCCGCGACGATGACGGAGACGATGAGCGCCGCGTCATGGTCTTCCGCGATGTCGATGGCGGCGAAACGGAAATGGAAGTCCGCTCGCGCCGCAATGTCGTCATCGAAGTCGATGACGGCGACGGCGACGTCCAGGTCTGGGAATTCAGCTCTGACGACGAAGACGACTGAGCTGTGGAAGGGTCAGCCGGGAGCCGCAGGGGCGCGGCACCCGGCAGGCAAGACTGCATATATTCGTTGGGGGGCTTCAACGCGTACCAGAAGGGGAGCTCTCCATGCGCATCAAAGCTCTTTTCACCGCCCTTGCCATCCTGGTCATGGGAGCCGCCGCAACGGCCTGTGCGACCACATCCGGTGACGGCGACAACACGCCGCGTGCCGAACGGTCGAACGACCAGCCGGTCCGGGGCGGTTACTACTAGGACCGGCTTGCCGGTTCGGTGAAAAAAAAGCGGGCCGGCGAAAGCCGGCCCGTTAAATTTGGTTGGTCGATTGAGGTGCTCCTCCCCGAAGCACCAGGGACATGCCGGTCAGGTCCTGTCCAGAACTTCACCTTGGCGACTCGGCAGGGGGACGTCAAGTGCCACAATCCCGCCTTACACGTTATTGTTAACCCGCTTCAGGATCGCGTCGGCCAGGCCTGCGCGCGGCACGGTGAACTGGGCTTCCTGTTTCTGGGCCTCGAGATAACGCCCATGATCCGCGATCCCGGCAGCGACATCCGCGCCGCGCTTGAGATCCTTGATGGTGACTGTACCGGCCTCGCGCTCGTCCCCGCCCACGATGACGGCAAAGTCGGCCTCACGGCGGTCAGCGTATTTCAGCTGCTTGCCCATGTTTCCACCACCGAGGAAGGCTTCGGCGCGCAGACCTGCAGCGCGCAATTCGGCGGCCATGCCGAGATAGGTGGCGATCTGGTCCTTCTCGACATTCAGGACGATCACAAACGGACGGGCATCATCGCCATCGATCCGCCCGAGCGCTGCCAGCGCCGTGGCAAACCGGGTCACGCCAAAGGAATACCCGGTTGCTGGCACTGCCTGACCGGTAAAGCGCGAGACGAGGTCATCATAGCGCCCGCCGCCACCGACCGACCCGAACTGAATCGGTTGACCGTCGTCATAAGTCGCCGTGGCCAGAAGCTCGGCTTCGAACACCGGTCCGGTGTAATAACCCAGGCCGCGCACGATGGAAGGATCGAAAACCGCCCGGTCCTCGCCGACGCCGAGCGCTGCCAGCGCATCGTGAATATCGCTCAGCGCAGCCAGTCCGGCGGCACCGGATTGCGTGCCGCCGACAATCCCGTCCAGGCGGTTAATGACCTCGGCGCGCGATCCGCCGGTGGCATCAAGAAAGGCGAGCACCGCATCCGTTCCGGCGGTATCGAGCCCTGCCCCTTCGGTGAAGTCGCCGGACTCGTCCTTGCGGCCCTTGCCGAGAAGATCGGCCACACCGTCGCGTCCCAACCGGTCGAGCTTATCGGCAGCGCGAAGTATCCGGCCTCGCGTTTCGGGACTGTCCGCCCCGATCCGGTCGAGCACGCCGTCCAGCAAGCGCCGGTCATTGACCCGGATCACGTACTCGCCATCGGCAAGGCCGACGCCCCGCATCACTTCAGCGGCCAGCGCGATCATTTCCGCATCGGCGGCAGGGCTGGCGGCACCGACCGTGTCGGCATCGCACTGGATGAATTGCCGGAACCGGCCCGGCCCGGGCTTTTCGTTACGCCAGACATCGCCGAACTGGTAGCGGCGGAAGGGCTTGACGAGGTCCTGGAAATTTTCCGCCGCATAGCGCGCCAGCGGGGCGGTCAGGTCATAGCGCAGCGCCATCCACTGGTTGTCGTCGTCCTCCAGCGCGAAGACGCCTTCATTGGGGCGTTCCTCGTCAGGCAGGAATTTTCCCAACGCGTCGGCATATTCGAAGGCCGGGGTCTGGAGCGGATCAAACCCCCAAGCCTCATAGACCTTCACCGCCGCCTCGATCAGGCGGCGTTCAGCGCGCAGGACAGACGCCGGCTTGTCTTCAAAGCCGCGCGGGCGTCTCGCCTTGGGGCGGAAAGCCTTCTTGCCGCTCATCATCTCACTCCATTCCTGCGGATCGGCCAGAGCCTACCGGGATTGTTTCCTGAGCCGGTCGAGCCAGGCTTGCGTGGAGGGGTCATGCGCGCCGGTGGCCCCGGTTTCAAGTTCGGTTTCCAGCGCGCTCGCCAGTGTCTTGCCGAGTTCGACGCCATACTGGTCGAAAGCGTTCACGCGATAGAGCACGCTCTGGACGAAAACAGCGTGTTCGTAGAGCGCCAGAAGCGCGCCGACACAGTGCGCATCGAGCCGGTCGAGCGCAATGAAGCTGGTCGGCCGCCCGCCCGGCATCTCCAGGTGGGGCGCGAGCCGGTCCGCCTCGTCCTCGCCAGTCCCCTTGGCCAGCAACTCGTCCCTGGCCTCGGCGGCGGTCCGGCCTTTGAGAAGGGCTTCGGCCTGGGCCAGCGCGTTGGCCAGCATCATGCGATTGTGGGCTTCCGGACCATCGCGGCCGATAACCGCGATCAGGTCCGCCGGAATGATCGACGTCCCCTGGTGAAGCAACTGGAAGAAGGCGTGCTGACCATTGGGGCCTTCCGCGCCCCAGATCACCGCGCCGGTTTCGCCGGGAACGGGGGCTCCTGACGGCGTGACCCGTTTGCCCAGCGATTCCATCGACAATTGCTGCAGCCAGGCCGGCAAAAGGGCCAACGGCGCGGCATAGGGCACCACGGCCTGACTGGCGCGATTGAGACAAGCGCGGTTCCAGTAGGCCACCAGCCCCATCAGGACCGGGAGATTCCGGTCCCAGGACGCCTCCAGAAAATGCCGGTCTAGTTCTGCCGCCCCGGCCAGCAACTCTCTAAACCGGTCCGGTCCCAGCGCGCAGATCACCGAAAACGAGACCGAGGACCACAGCGAATAACGCCCGCCGACCCAGTCCCACATGTCGAAAACCGCTTCGCGGGGCACACCGAATTCGGCCGCCGCGCCCGGCGACGCGGATGCGGCCGCCAGATGCGGAGCCGGATCGCGTCCGCCAAGGCCCGCTTCAAGCCAGGCCTTTGCCGCGAGCGCATTGGCGCGGGTTTCCGCCGTCCCGAAGGATTTAGATACGATGAAGACCAGTGTTTCTTCGGGGTCGAGCTCGCGCGTGACACGGGAGAGTGTGCCAGGGTCGGGACTGGCCAGAAAGCGTATTTGCGGGCCATCACGCCCGGTCATAAGCGCCTTGTAGACGAGCCGAGGCCCCAGGTCGGACCCGCCGATACCGATATGCAGGATGGTACGGATCGGCTTGCCGGTCGCGCCTGTATGCGCGCCCGACCGGATCGCGGCCGCAAAATCGAACACGCGGGACAGTTCCGCCTCGGCGGCGCGGATCCCTGCAACGTCACCGCCTGTGCCGCGCAGCGCCATGTGCGAGGCGGCCCGTTTTTCTGTGACATTGATCGGCTGACCGCCGGCAAGTGCCGTCATCGCGTCAGCCAGTCCGCTGGCGCGGGCAGCATCGACAAGACGATCACGGGCGGTCGATGAGACGGCCTGTTTGGAGAAATCCGCTGTCAGCCCGGCGGCCCGAACCGTGAAGGCGGCTACGCGATCGGTCTCTTCGCTGAAGAAGGCGCGCGCATCGCGTGAACCTTCGTCCGCCGCGAGGCGTTGCAAAGCGTCAAAGGCTTGTTCACGAGATGAGTCCATGATGGGGCGGCCTTGATGAGTTCCCGCACCGCGCTTAGCGCGCGCCGGAACGGCGATCAAGCACGGCCCGGTTCTTGCGTCGCCGCAAGGAGAGGGACGCGCGGCTTGAGGATGGAGTGTCATGCGGAATCTATTGGTGGCCCTGACGGCTGTCTCGATGACGGCCCCCGCCTTTGCCGGACCGGGCAGCGAGCTGGCCGAAACCGCCGGACGCCTGCGGTCTGAAGCCGAAAGCCGTGCCGAGACCTACACCGCCATGCCGGGCGCGAGCATCCCCCCGATCGGCCAGGACGATCCGTTCCTGACCGATGTCAGCGAGTTTGCCACCGCCTCGGCCATGCTCTCGCACCGGATAGAAGCGTCGGGCGGGCCACAGGATTTGCGCTGTATCTTCCGGGGCATGTCCGGCGATGCGCAGGACCGCATTGCTGATCTGGAAACCAGCCATAGCGGCGCGGAACTGGCCCGCATCTATCGCGACTATGTCTATCTCTTTGCGCAGGCCGAGGAGATCGCGCCCCTCGCTGACGATCCGGATGTCGAGGAAGCAGACGGTGTTCCGCCCTCCTGCCCGGTCGAATCCCTCGACTAGTTCACCGCGGCCCCGATGGCGTCGACAATGATGGATGTCGACAGGATCGGCGGCAGGATGACGGGCTCTCCACCATCGGCCGGATACATCACATAGAGCGGTACGCCGGCGGCACCGTGACCCCGGATCGCGTCCGCGATCGTGTCGTCGCGATTGGTCCAGTCGGCGACCAGAACCGCGACACCGTTTGCGTCAAAGGCTTCGCGTACCGTGCGGCTGTTGAGCGTCGTCTGCTTGTTGAACTGGCAGGACACACACCAGGCCGCCGTGAATTCCACGAAGACCGGCCGGCCTTCGGCCCGCAATTCGGCGACCCGGGCCGGTGACCAGGATTCCGCCGTCAGCTCCTGGTCCGCGCGTGCCTGTCCGGCCATGACGACCGCCGCGATCATGACCAGCAACCCGAGTACGGCCGAGACCCGCCGTGCCATCCCGTTCAGCCCCAGCGACCAGACCACGAAGCCGAGCGCGAGAATGGCCCCCAGCAGCCAGAGCAGCCCGGTCGGCCCGGTCTGTACGGACGCGACCCAGACCAGCCAGATCGCCGCGCCGAACATCGGGAAGGCCAGGACCTGTTTGAACCGCACCATCCACATGCCGGGCTTCGGCAGGCGGCGCAGCAGGCCCGGCTGGAAGCTGAGGAGGACATAGGGGGCGGCGAGGCCGAGTCCCATCGCTGCCGACACCGCGATCATCACCGGCGCAGGCTGAACGAGGGCGAGGCTGAGCGCGCCAGCGGCGAAAGGACCGATGCAGGGCGCAGCCACGACGACAGCGAGCAGCCCGGTCATGAACGCTCCGGCATCGCCGTCCATATTGGCCCATCGCGACCCCGCCGACTGAAGGCGGGTGCCAACTTCGAACAGGCCGAGCAGATTGAACCCGATAGCCGAAAAAAGAAGCGCCAGCAGTCCGACGATAAGCGGCGACTGCAACTGGAAGCCCCAGCCAATGGGCTGACCCAACGACTTCAGAACCACCAGGGTCACGGCAAGACCGACAAAGGCCGCGAGCACACCACCGAGGAAGATCAGGCCATGGCGGCGCAACTCACTGCGATCAGCATGGGCGCGCTCGACAAAGCCCAGCGCCTTGATCGACAGCACCGGGAAAACGCACGGCATCAAATTCAGGACCAGGCCACCCAGGAAAGCGAGGACGATCGAAACCGCGAAAGTACCGGCATTGAACGGAACCGGTGCGGTCCGGGCGAAAGCATCGCCAGAGGGGCGAAACAGGCGGGCACCGGCCTCGGGCTGCACTTCGATCGCCCGGCGCTGCCAGCGTCCGTCAAGCCTGGTCTCGAAGGTCAGAACGCCCGCACCGTCGCCCGTATCGACCGTCCCGTCACGGGCCTGAAGATCGACCGCGAGTCCCTCCGCCTCCAGCGCCCAGGCCTGTTCAGCGGAATGGTCGATCAGCCGGCCCGAATAGGGGAAGTAACGCAAATTGCGGATTTCGCCCGTTATCACGCCATCGTCGGGCGTCGCGACCGTCAGAAGCAGGCGCTCACCCGTCCGGCGCAGCCCGGCGACGGGACCATCCTCGCCGCCGGGAGCTTGTGAGAGGGCGCGTTCGATCAGCGCCGTGCCCCGGCGGTTGACCTCGGGCGCATCTCCGACCGTTACGTATGCTTCAATCGCAGCGCCCTCTGGAATGCAGATTTCCTCACAGACCAGCCATGTCGCTGACCCTGTCAGCGTGTGAAAACCGGGCGTTACATCCGGGCTGACAGTGATTTCAACCGGCAGGACGACTTCATAGGCATAGCCGTAATTGGTCAGGGGCCCGAAAGGAAAAACCTCCGGTGCCGGCCACACGATCTCGCCCGCCTGGAAACCGTCGGGCAGCTGCCATTCAATCCGCGTGGGTTCACCGGAATCGCCCGGATTGCGCCAGTAGGTGTGCCAACCATCGGTGATTTCCAGCCGCAGACCAACATGAAAACGGTCGCCGGGCTGGACGGTATCGCGGGACGTGACGAGCGAAGCCTCGACCATGCGCTCGTCTGACAGAAAGGCCGACTGGGCTCCGGCCTGTACCGGGAACGCAATCAGGACGGTCAGGAGTGTCAGTAGGCGCGCGAAGAGCATGCAGTCATCCCGGGGCCGTGCGGCGTCGCCGCTGTTTGATCGGGAATATAGGCGCGTGGCGGGAATGTCGAACACACTCGCGCAGTCGTGACAGCAAAACGCCGGCGCGGAATATCCACGCCGGCGTCCTGCAATGGGATGGCCTTCCGGAGAGGAAGGTTATTTCTTGGCCTTCGCCTTGGTTTTGGGCGGGGCAATCGGATCGTCATTGGTCATGCCAAGGCCGAGCTGGATGATGCGATCCCAGCGCGCCAGCGACACGAGGTGGGCGTAGATTGCGCCCAGATGACCCGCATCGCGCAGTTCCATCACCGTTTCGGATGGCAGCGCGAGGAGCTTCTTCTCGTCGATGCCGAAATATTCGGCGATCTTTTGTTGCTTGGTCGGATCGGCCTTGTCGGCGACCGAGATTTCCTTGCGCTCGAACAGGTCGAGATCCATCAGGCGCTGAACGAAGAGTTCCGTCGTCCGGGCGTCCTGTTCGAAGGCGCTGACGAATTCGATGGCCTGGTTGATGACCTGGGTCGGCTCACCGTTTTCATCGAAGAACGGAATTTCAGGATTCTTGTCGGTCACCGAGTCCGCGTCGATATCGACACAGAAGGTGGCCGGCTTGTCGGCACCATTGGACGCGCTGACGAAGGGATAGCGGCGGATAAAGGCCGGCAGCATGAAGTTCGGATCGAACTGGCCGTCTTCCGTCACGAACAAATTTTCTCCCTGACGCAGGCCCATCACCACGACCGGCACGCGCTTCTCACCAACAAAGATGACCGGGAAGCTGCCCGCAGCGATACCGAATTCACCCACAATGGCGGGCACGAAATGCGCTTCGCGCAGGAATTCGTACGGCTTTTTCGGAGCCTTGAGTCCATAGGACTTGTGGGTCTCGCGGTTCAGCGGCTGCGGATTTCTGTAGAGCGGAACCTGTCCGCTGAGACGCGGTTGTTCCGGAGCGGCGTCGGCCATGTCAGGCACCCCTTCGATTTCAAGACGGGCGCTTGATACCCCATGACCAAGCGCCTCACAATGTGTGCGCGCACCTTGTGCAAAAGCCGCGCCGGAACAGGTCAGGCCGCTGCGATTCCGCCCGTCTCGTCTGCTGACTGAAAGCTGGTGCCGGGCAGGCTCCCGTCCCATATGATCGGGACACAGCAGGCAAAGGTCGATTTTTTGTCGCCGTCCGGAGTAGACTGACCGCCATGACGCACGCCGATTCCATGGAAAAGAAACTCAGCGACGCTGCGGCGCATTGCGCGCGGCGGGGCGAACAGCTGACGCCGCTGCGCCGGCGCGTCCTGGGGCTCCTGCTGAAGGCCAAGGGACCGATCAAGGCCTATGACCTTCTCGCCCAGCTCGACGAGCCGGGCAACAAGGCGAAGCCGCCGACGATTTACCGGGCGCTCGATTTTCTCATGAATGCAGGGCTGGCGCACAAGGTGGAAGCGCTCAACGCCTTCGTCGCCTGCGGCCACAGCCACGATGACGGCAATGCCGAGCTCTATATCTGCGGCGATTGCGGCAATGTGGAAGAACGCCACGGCGCGCCCACACCGGCAGACGCCCCGGAAGGCTTCATGATTGATCACTCCGTGGTCGAGCATTACGGCCGCTGCGAGCGCTGCGCGCATTAATCGCCGGGAAACCGAAACAGGCATTGTTCGGCTCGGGTCCTGACTGCAGGAGACGGTGATGCGCGATCTGTGGCGCGGCAATGCCAACGCGTGGGAATGCGATGAGCTCGGCCACCTCAATGTAAAATTCTACCTCGCCAAGGCGATGGAGGCCGTGGCCCACCTCGCCCAGGGCGCAGGCATGACCGCCCCGTTCCGCGGCGGGGCGACGGCGACACTCCTGCTCCGCGAAGTCCATATCAATTTTCTCGCTGAGGCGCGGCCGGGCGCCCCCCTGGTGATCCGTGGCGGCTTTACGTCCCTCGACGAGAACAGCTGCCAGGCCGCCCTGGTCATGGAACACGGCGACGGACGGCCTGCAGCCGGGCTGACGCTCCGGCTCGACCACGCCGTGCCTACGTCAGGTCAGGTGTTTCCATGGCCATCCCGGTTTGCCGACATGGCCCGGCAGGTACTGATCAGCCCGCCCGAGCCCTGTTCCCCGCGCGGCCTTCCGCCTCACCCGGGACGGCCGAATGTGTCCCTCAAAGCTGCAGATCAAATCGGGTTGACCGAAATCGGACGTGGAGCCTTCTCGCCCGCCGACTGCGATGTCTTCGGTTTCCTGCGCCCTGAAGGCCTGTTGGCGAAGGTCTCGGACTCCGTCATTCATTTCCGCGAAGCCTTTCCCGAGGAATGGGACAGCCAATCCGGAAATGGTGAATCCCTCGGTGGGGCACTACTGGAAGGACGAATCCGGGCACGAGGACGGCCGCGAGCCGGCGATTTGTTCGTCATCCGGTCGGGACTGGTCGAGGCCAATCCGAATGTCCGGCGGCTGGTCCACTGGGTCCTCGACCCCGTCTCTGGCCAGCCCTGGTGGACCACGGAAGGCGTCGCGGCCATGCTCGACCTGAAAGCACGGCGCATCCGCAAGATGGAGGACGAGCGGTTGTCGGCTCTCAGGGCCGTCTGCCGCAAAGATCTCGCCGGTTAGTTATCGGTCTGCGCCGCCAGCGCCCGGGCGCGGGCCCGTGCCGCCGCGGCCTGGCCATCGGTACGGGCGGCTTCCGCGGCCTGTTCGAAGAGAGCCTGCGCGGCTGAGCGTTCTCCGCTGTCTTCGGTGATTTCCGCCAGCATGAGCGCGGCATCGAACCGGGACGGTTCAAACGCCAGAACGCGTTCGAGAAGGGGCCGTGCCTCCTCGCCCCGGCCCTCGTCTGCGAGGCAGGCGCTGTGGGCCGTCAACGCGTCCAGATCCCATCCGTCTGCTTCCACCGCAGCCGCTGTCAGCGCACACCCTGCCGGTGCCAGGGTTGAGATCGGCGACGGAGTACCGCCCACCACCGGCCCGGTCTCGACGCGGCTTTCCGGATTGGTGTCCGTGACGTTGAGCGGCGGGTCCACAGGCCCGGCTTCGGCCGGCGCTTCGGGCATCACAGCATCCGCCGAGACTTCGTCGTGCGCATTTTGTGTTTCGGTGTTTTCAGACGCCGCGTTCCCCTCCGGCGTCGGTGCCATCTCGGCAACTGTCCGGATCCGGCTTTCGGGCAGCGAGGGCGTGCTGCCCGTCCCGCGCAGCGTGATCCGAACAATGGCTCCATCGCCGGACGCGCGCGCGACAACATCGCTCCAGGCTGCGCCGGCAGCATCGAGGCGCAGGACGACGCCGTGCTCGAGTCGGGTCAGCGCGACCTGTGCCAGAAGCGGATTGGCGACCGGGTCAAGCGTGAAACCGTCGGCCTGCACGCCTTCAAAGAGAATGGCCGCGCCCCGTGCATCCGGCGTCACGGTCACCGACCGCGGTGCTTGTGAAAAGCTGATCGCGACGAGCCCGCCCTCCCCGGATTCCTGAAACCGGATATCGCGGACATCGGCGTCAACAGGGGTTGCGGCGAGTAGGCTGACGATGAGAGTGGCGAGGGCGGTGCGCATGTCACCGCCCTTGGGCTGCGCCGCGTAAAAACCCGGTTAACCCATCGGACCAGTCGGGGCGCTGCAGGCGTCAAAACCGAACGCACCGATCAGTTCACCGTCCGCTGTACGAACCGACTCGTAGACATAGCAGCCTTCACCGGCCATCGGCATTTCGCCACGGACGAAAATCGGGTCATTCTCGCCTTCCATAACATCACCGGCTTCAAGCGTACGCATGGCATTCACGGCCTGGTTGCCCTGCCGCGTCACGCATTCCCAGCGCTGGCCCAGGCGGTTGCCCAGCCTTACGCCGGTCGAACTGGCCACGGGATAGGCCAGCGTGACGTGTTCGGCCTGGTTGCGCATTTCATAGAGGCAGGTGTCAATCGCCGGCAGATAGCTGGCGATATAATTGGTCCAGCGGTCCGTTGCGGCCTCCTCGCGCGCGCATCCGTCGTACCGTTCGCTGCCCACAGAAACGGTGGCAAAATGGGTCTGGTGACGCGCACTGCCCGGGTCGAGACACGGGCCGGCCTGCAGGACGACTTCGACCGGGTCACCGGACTCGGTTTGCCCGGTAAAGCGGCGGACGCCGTTTTCGAGATAGGGCATGGCAATGTCCAGCGCGGCGGCGGTGCGTTCACCGCCGCGATCCATCACCAGGTCGACGGCCAGTCCGCCCCCCTCGCTTTCGAACCGCATTTCGCCATTCCAGCCATTCGTCATCCCTGACAGGCTGTAGCCAAAGCGGGCCATGTCCTCGGTCTCGGGGCGCACGGGCGCATAGTCGAATGCCGTGCTACCCAGCCTACCGGCTGCCGGCAGGCCCGCGGTTGTCGTGGTCGCCGCGCAGGCGGTCAGGCTCACCCCGCCAATGACGAGCGCAATTATATGTTTCATGATGCCCCCCGAATTCGTCCTAGCATCCCCGCTTGGGAGATTATGCCATGAAGCCATTTCCAAATCACCTGCTTGGCGCGCTGTTTCTGGTCGTGGCCTGTGCGCCCGCCGAGCGCGGACAAGACGGAGAGGCCCGTGCATCCGACCCGGCCGGTGCCGGGACAAGTACACTGTGGACAGTATCGGAGGACGCCATTGGCCCGTTTCGCGGCGATACCCCGTTCGACGCGTCCACGATCGCCAGCCTGGCCCCCGGATACGAAATTGATACGGCGACCCGCAGTAGTGAGGGTCTTGATTATACCGTCTTTCTCCTCCGCACTGCGAACGGCTCGGCACCGGTCGCCGAGGTCGCGGAAGCCTTTCCACCGGGCACGATCGGCGAGGTCACTCTTCACGCAGCCGGACTGGTCGACAATCCGCGCATCGATATCGGCGGCCGCTTTGCCGATAGCGGCTTTTCGGCGGACGACTGCTTGCCCGGCATGGAAGCCCTCTCGGGTCTGGTCGTCTGCACGGACCCTGCCAATCCGCAATTGGGTTACTGGTTTGACCCGTCGCCCTATGCCGGCCCGGATGGCGAATTGCCGCCGGCCGCGGTGCTGGAGGACGCGACCGTCACTTTCCTGCGATGGTGGAAGCCTGTTCCGGGCTAGCGCCTATCCACGCCCTGTTCACGGTGTTTTCCACAGCCGCCGCGGCCGCGTCAGAACGGATCAGCGCACAAGTGTGGAAAACCGGCTAGCATGCCCGTCATGACTCGCGATTGCCGCCCGGTCCTGTACGAATTCTTTGCTGGCGGCGGCATGGCACGCCTGGGCCTCGGGACGGGCTGGGACTGCCGTTTCGCCAATGATTTCGATGACGGCAAAGCCGACGCCTACCATGCCGCGTTTGGCCACCGGCCCGACACACGCAACATCGCGGACCTGCGCATCGGCGATCTACCCGGCCTGGCCGATCTCGTCTGGGCCTCGCCGCCCTGTCAGGACCTGTCGCTGGCAGGCCGGCGCGAAGGCCTCGCGGCGTCCCGCTCCGGCGCGTTCTTTGCCTTCTGGCGTCTGATGGAAGGCCTGTGTGCGGATGGCCGGCCACCCCCCCTGGTCGTGATCGAGAATGTCACCGGTCTGCTGACCTCCAACGATGGCCGGGATTTCGCGACGCTGTGTGACGCCCTGGGCACCGCCGGTTACCGGTTCGGTGCGGTGGTTCTCGATGCCGCGGATTTCCTGCCCCAGTCGCGGCCCCGCCTCTTTGTGATCGCGGTCCGGGCAGATCGGGCGATACCTGGCCCGCTGACCGGACCAACCGGGGCGGAGAACCGGCGCGTGAATGCGGCACGGGACGCGCTGCCCGAACGGGTTCGGGGCAACTGGATCGACTGGTCCCTGCCTGTACCACCCGGGCGGACGGTCGAACTCGCCGACCTTCTCGAACCGGATACGCCCGCGACCCCCTGGCTGGCACCCGGGAAAACCGACCGGCTTGTCGCGCAGATGGACTCCGTCAACCGCGCCCGCCTCGACGCCGCCCTTGCTTCGGGCCAGCGCACTATCGGAACGATCTACCGGCGAACCCGGACGCGGGACGGTCAACGTCTCCAGCGGGCCGAAATCCGGTTCGACGGCGTGGCCGGTTGCCTGCGCACACCTGGTGGCGGATCAAGCCGGCAAATCCTCGCCGTTATCGAGAACGGACGGCTACGCGCCCGGCTGCTATCACCGCGCGAAACGGCGCGCCTTATGGGCCTTCCCGACAGCTATCCCCTGCCCGGAATTCCGACACAGGCCTACCGGCTGACCGGCGACGGCGTGGCCGTGCCGGTTGTCGCGTGGCTGAACAAGCACCTGCTTCTGCCCCTCCACGATGCGGCCTGCACCGCTAAAGCCGCATGAGGATCGCCGTCGCCGGATGCGGGATCGGCGGCATGGCGAGCGCCATCGCATTGGCGAGACAGGGGCATTCCGTCGAGATTTTTGAACGGTTTGAGCAGCCGCAGCCGCTCGGTGCCGGCCTCCTCCTTCAACCCTCCGGGCTCGAAGCGCTCGACCGGCTGGGGCTGCAGGAGCCCATCGCGGCTGCCGGAGCCCGCATCGATCGTCTGCATGGCGTCTCGCCAGACGGACGAACGATCCTCGACCTTCGCTATGCCTATGGCCGGAAGGCCGACCACGGTATCGGAATCCATCGCGCCAGCCTGTTTGATACCCTGTTGGAAGCTGCTCAGGACTCTGGCATCCGCTTCCGGACCGGTGCCAGCGTCGCCGGCATTTCGGACTGGGAGCGGCCCTGCCTGACATTGGAGACGGGCGAACACTGCGGACCCTTTGATCTGGTCGTGGTCAGTGACGGCGCGCAATCGGTATTGCGCTCGCTCGTCTCGCCTGCGGCACGTGCCCCCATCTACCCGTGGGGCGCGGTCTGGGCCGTCCGTCCCGACCGGGACGGTCGCTGGACGCAGGCGCGCAATCTGGCCCAGGTCTATGACGACTGCCGGGTGATGATTGGCGTCCTGCCGGTTGGCCGAGACCCGGCACGGGCGGACGGCACCCCGTCCGTCAGCTTTTTCTGGTCCCTGCGCGGGGATGGGTTCCAGCGGTGGCGCGACGCAGGCCTGACCGCGTTTCGCGCCCAGGTCGCCGGTTTCTGGCCGGAGGCTGCAGAATTGTTCGACGGCGTGGAGAGCCTCGACACCTTCACCCCGGCGACCTATCGCGATGTCCGCTGCCCGAACTGGCGGCGCGGCCGCGTTGTCCTGATCGGCGATGCGGCCCACGGCACCAGCCCCCAGCTGGGTCAGGGAGCCAATCTGGCGCTGGGCGATGCCGTTGCGCTGGCAGACAGCATCGAGCCGGAACGGCCGGCCGCTGTGTCACTGGCCGCGTTTGAGAGCGAGCGAAAGAAAACGGCGCGCTTCTATGTCTGGATGTCATGGGCGTTAACGCCGGTCTTCCAGGGCTCGTCGCAACTGGTCGCCCGGCTGCGCAACATCCTGTTCGGACCGCTTTGCCGGGTTCCGCTGGTGCGGAATTTCATGGCCTGGACATTGGTCGGGCGCGGACGGTGGTTCTGGTAGGAACAGGGTCAGACCTGATCACTGAATGACGCGGCCAGGTGATCGACAAACAGGCGCACGCGCTGGGCCAGATAGCGATTGGACGGATAAACCGCCCAGAGATCGCGATGGTCCGGCTCCCAGAAGGGCAACACCTTGACCACGCGGCCCTCGTCCAGCGCCTCCCGCGCGGCCCAGTAAGGCGGACAGGCAATCCCCATCCCGGCGGCCGCCGCCTCGACCGCCGCAGTGGCACCATTCAGAGTCAGCCGCCCGTTGATCCGGGCCTCTTCGCTTTCACCATCGCGGGTGAACTTCCAGGACAGCGGCGTCGGCTTGTTCCGGTCGATAATGCAGTCATGGTTGGCAAGGTCCGCAGGACCGGTCAAAGGCGGCGCGTTTTCCAGATACTCCGGTGACGCAATGGCAACGAGACAGGCCCGGGCCAGCCGTTTCGCGATCAGGGTTGAATCGGGCAGGTTGCCCATCCGCACAGCCAGATCGAAACCTTCGTCCACGAGGTCGATCATGCGGTCGGACAATGACAAGCGAACCTCGACCTCCGGCCATTTTTTCATGAACTCCGAAACCGGGCCGATCAGGCGCCGCGCGCCGAAATCGACCGGGGCGGAGATACGCAACAGGCCCGCCGGTGCGGCATTGTCATCCGCCAGCCCGTTCTCCAGCGACTCGTATTCCGACAGCCAGGGCTTCAGCCGGTCGAGCAGGGCTTCACCGGCATCGGTCAGCCGGACAGACCGTGTCGTCCGTTCCAGCAACCGGGCCTGCAAACGGCTTTCCAGCGCCGTAATCTGCTTCGACGCCGCGCCGGGCGTAATCCCCTCGCGCTCGGCGGCCTTGGTGAAGCTGCCAAGCTCGGCGACGGTGGCAAACAGGCGAAGCGCGTCGATACGGTCCATATCATTCCGTTTCGGAAATTGTCATACGTGATCGAAGGTATTAATTCCGATTTCGCCTTCTGTCATGGTGCGATTTTCCCGCCCGGTGCAAGCCCCACTGAAAGCAGCATCATGACTGTCCGCAATCCCCTCTTTCTATCCCATGGCGCACCCAGCCTGCTTACGGGGCGCTCGCAGGCGCGGGCTTTCCTCACGAAATTCGGTTCGCGCATGGCCGAACCAGCATCGTGGATCGTGGTGTCCGCCCACTGGGAAAGCGGTCCGGTGAAGGTGACGGCCTCGTCTCGGCCCTCAACGATACATGACTTCGCCGGTTTCGGTGAGGTTCTGGCACGTTACCAGTATACGGCGAACGGCAGTCCCGAGCTTGCGGTCCACATCGCCGCACGCTTGAAAGCAGTGGGGATCAGCGCAGAAACGGATGCGAACCGCGGTCTTGATCACGGCGTCTGGGTCCCGCTCGCCCTGCTTCGCCCGCAGCCCCAAGCACCCGTCATCCAGGTTTCGCTGCCACCACGGCAGTCACAGGATCACGCCTCGGCTGAGCTTGGCGCTGCACTCGCGCCGTTGGCGCGTGAGGGGCACCAACTCGTCTTCTCGGGCTCGCTCACCCATTCGCTTCGTGATGCGCTCGGCGCACCTGAAGATGCGCCTCCCCTGGCCGAAGCGGAATCCTTCGCAGAGTGGGCGCGGCCAAAGCTTGTGGCAGGAGACCTTTCGGCCATCCTGGACTGGCGAAGCGCGCCGCATGCCGCGCGCAATCATCCGACGCCGGAACATTTCCGCCCGCTGATTGCGGCGCTCGCGGCGTCCGGCGGTGGCGGTGAAGCGCTCCATGCCGGCTGGACGCATGGCGCGCTCGCCATGGATGTCTGGCGCTTTCCGGCGCTTGCGGCCTAGTCCGGCTGGATGAAGCCGTAATAGGCGTTCGACGGGTCGCGGCCCTCGGCGAGATATTGCGCCTTGTGCTGCGAGAGCCGGTCGCCGGCATAGTGGGCGACGGTACGCTCGGCGGCAGAGAAGCCATAGAGATCGGCCGAATTCGTCCCGAATATCCTCGTCTTCAGCGGCCCGTCCGACGGCCCGAGCGCAGGCAGGCCGAAGCGTTCCTGCAAATCCTCATCGACCTCGATCCGGCGGAAAGCCTCGATCTGCCATTGCGGTGAACCCCACCACACGGCGTCAGAGCCCCACAAAACCCGGTCTTCGCCCATGCCTTTCACCAGAAGCGACATCAGTGCGGCGGCGAGACGCGGCTGGGTAATCGCCCCCTGCCCGAAACTCGTGCCGACATCGGCATAGACATTGGTCACGCCGAAACGCTCGGGAATGTCGGCGAGATCGCTCGCCCATTCCATGCGGCCGGTCTCCTCAAACGCGGCGACGAAACCGGGGTCGAACAATACCACAGGGCGCAGGGCGGCGTGGTAGATGATGAAATTGAGCTGCGGCCAGTCCTGCGCCGCCTTGCCGACATCGTCGACCGTCGCATAAGGCCAGAGGTCCGGCATGCGCGTGGCATAATCAGCCGGCATCAGCCCCTTGTGAATGCAGACATTGGTGATCCCTGCCGCGACCATGCGCTCATAGGCCGGATAGACCAGTTCCTCGTCATCCAGCCGCCAGGGCGCTTGCGACATCGGGCTGAGCGGATCGCCCACCGTATAGCCTTTCCAGCTAGCCGGACGGTGAACCTCGATCGCCTCGTCGAGATCGTCGAGCCAGCCCGGCTTTCCCGGATGGAAGGACGCATGCCCCAGGAGGCGGCGCGAGCCGGCCGCGGAATTGAGGCGCGCGACATCCCGGGAAATATGAGCATTCGTTAGGAATTCACGGGCCGGATCGTCCGACGTCGCGGTGGAGATGATCCCCACCGTGGTGTCGGAGTCGAAATAGACCTCTTTGGCGAAATTCTCGAACTTCACGTCCTCGAAGGTCGGGTCGCGCTGCGGAATGCCGTCAGCCTGCATGAAGCGGGCAGCATTGCGAAAGCCCAGTATCCCCGGCCAAGCATAGTCATCATGGACGAAGTGGAGGTGGCCGTCGAAGATGAACTGGCTGGCGTGCCGGGCGGCCCATTCCGCCGCCGCGCCGTCGTCGATCATCTCGTCCTGGGCCACGGCATAGCTGGTGCCGAACACCGAATTCAGCGCCCCGAAGGCCGCGGCCATGCCGAAAGAGGACTTCAGAAAGCCCCGCCGGTCGAGTCCCCGCTTAGGCGCGAAACGGTCGGCGAGGTCACAGAGCGCGGCTTCGACCTTCCGCTGGGCGTCGCTCTGCGGCGGCGGCGTGTATTCGCCGTTCGAGACAATCCGCGTCGGGATGGGAAGTTCGCCGCCCTCGTCGAGCCGGCTCAGGCGTGCGTTTGTTTCCCGGTCGCTCTTTATCCAGTCGCCCATCTTTCTCCCCGAAGTCAGTCAAAACCTGACGGTGAGGCTAGCGCGGAGCCGATAAATTCAACGCATGAAATCGCGTTAAGGGCGGCCTGCGTCACTCGGGCAGGTCGGTGGAGAACAGGTAGATGTGATGGGTGCTGCGGGCGCTTTCCAGACGCAGATAGGCCGCAACGATTTTGCTGGAATCCCGGGAATCCTCGATCGGGTAGAGGAAGGCCCGATGCGTTCCGGGATTGTTGCACTGGGTCAGTTCCACTGTCCCGGACAAGCTACCGGATATACCGCAACTGACGCCGAAGTCCTCATAAAGTCGGCGATCCTCGACAAACCGGCCCGTCACCGTGCCATCCGGAGACAGGGTCAATGTAGGCAGCGCCGGATCACCGCCCGTCCCCGAATTCTGGCGAATGGAAGAGGCCCGAAACTCACCGGAAACGGTAGCAGGAAAATCGCTGTCGGTGAGCGCTGCACGATATACGTTGACGGCGGTGCCGACCGTAAAGCGCATCAGCCCGTCGGCGCGCACCGTGGCGTCCAGGCCCGGCGTGGCGACACCGAAAGCAGCGTCTGCAGTACCGGTAATTCGAAAGCCGCTGCCTTCGGATACAACCCGATATGTTCCGGTCTGAACCAACGAGGTCGAAATCGAGCCGGCATCGGTAGCAATTCCAAAAACCGCGTATCGGTTATCCGACAACAGGATGAGGCTCCGGTCCGAGATCCGGTTCCCGCTTCGCCATTGCCCGGTGAGCTGTGACGCGGAAAGCGCCGGACCGCTATCGACCAACGCGGCGGAGGTTGCGGCAAACGCCCCCCGGTCGACCTCCGTGACTTCCTGGAAGTTTATGTTCAAACGGGCGACGTCAGGCGCAAAGGGAATACGGCTACCAGCCCGGTCATCCACGACGATGCTGAAGTATGCGGTTTCATCGCGATCGAGATGGAAAATGAGAACGTCGCTGCGCGGTTCCAGACAGAGTCCGCTTGCGTCTGAGCGGCAAGCCCGGATGCCAACTTCTCCGATGGAATCGGCCGTAAGCTCGAAATCCGCCGGCGCACCGATATTGACGGCCGCGACCGACGCCACCCCGCGACCCGTGGCCGGGTCAATGCGAATGACCCCATCACCTGACGGGGTGGCCATGATCGAGATCAGGTCTGGCGGCTCCCGATCGGCAAATCCCAGATAAGTCATGCGTGACGCAGCGTTACGCGTTGTTTCGACAATCGAGGATGAGGCGGCATCGGTACAGACGATGCGAACCCGGTCGTTATAGCTGACGACATCGCTGGTCTGAAAGAACGGATTGTCGGCATCGCCCCGGCTTCCCTGCAGGCTGACAAGGAAATGGCGCGTTTGGCCGACATCGAGGGTAAAGGGCTGGAACCGTGTCCCGTCGATCAGCGCGCCACTGGCGTCTCGCTCGATGACGTCGAGAAAGGCGGGCGTTGGAATTGTGCTGGCGAATCGCTCCGGCGCGATCGAACAGCCCGAGAGCGCACTGTCGCCGGAATTGGCCACGGCCAGAAAAAAAGTCACGGGAGAATCGATCCCGGTCGACCGCGCGGACGGCAGGAAGGAATGGACATGCGCCGCCTGCCCCCAGGCAGATGACAGCGAGGCTGCCGCAGCCGAGAGCATGGTTGCCACCAATACACGCAAATTCATGTAATGCCTCCGTTCGCAACCTGGAGGAATTTATCAGAATCTGCGAGCTTGTTCCATCGAAAACAGGCCCCCTGAACTTGGCAACAGGCTTGGGACACGAACGTGGGGGCGAATGAGTGGATACCCAGCCTAGTCGATCTCTGCCGCGTCGATCGCGGCTACGACATCATCCCACTCCCGCGCTTCAGCGACGGCTCGCGCCGTATCGCCGAAATTGCCGGCGATGGACGTATCCGCGCCGGCTTCGACGAGAGCCAGTGCTGCCTCCCGCGCCCCCTCGAAGGTTGCCCACAGAAGCGGCGTCGCGCCCATTGTCCCGGTCACATCAGGGTCGGCACCAGCGTCCAGAAGAAGGCGAAGTGCGTCCACCTGGTTGGCGGTCGCCGCCATGTGAAGCGGTGTCAGTGACAGCCCGCTGGGTTCGCTGCGCGCATTGGGATCGGCTCCGGCCGCCAGCAGAGCGGCCACCGCCCCGGTTCGTCCTTCGCGCGCGGCTTCATGCAGGGCGGTAAACCCGATCCGGTCCCGGGCGTCCGGATCGGCACCCGCCTCGATCAGTGCCCTGACAGCCTCGCCTTGTCCGGCCCGCGCCGCCGATTGCAGGACCGGACGGCCAGCCCAGTCGCGAGCCGACGCGACGTCCACGTAGTTCGCGAGCGCGGTGATCGTGCCGGTATCGCCTGCCATCACGGCGGCTTCGAGTGCGGCTTCCGCCGCATGCCGGTCAGGGCGTTCATTGCGGTGATCAATCAGGATCGCCAGCGCGGCCTGATGTCCGCGCCGCATCACGATCTCCACCGGCGTCCCGTGTCCGGTCAGGTCGGTATCGGCCCCGGCATCAAGCAGGGCGGAGATAGCCGGGAGTCGGCCATAATAGGCCGCCCAGTTGATGGCCGGATCCCCCATCGCGTCGCGGGTATCGATCTCGGCACCCGCCGCGATCAGGGTGTCCACAAATACGGGATTGTCGACTCCGGTCGCCCACATCAATGGCGTGGCTTCGAGCCCGGTGTCCTGGCGGACATTGATGGCGGCTCCGGCGTCGAGCGCGGCGGTAAAGCCCTCGACATCCCCCGCGCCGATCAGCGCGAACAGGTCTGGCCTGTCCTCCTGGGCATGGCCTTGGGCACAGGCCAGACCAAGTGCCGCCGCCAACGTCACGAAAAATCGCATGATGGGTCCCTCCTGAACGCCGTTCTAGCATCAGGAGGGGGCATTAGTGCTCACATTCGTGTCAGGTGACCGAACCGGTCAGGACGATTTTTTCTTGTCCTTGTCCTTGATGTTGGACGGGGTCGCCGTGCCGGGCGAATACGAAGCAGGGTCAGACGCCGGGAAGGTTTCCTTCAGCGCCTCTTCGACATCTTCATTGTCGTGATCCTCGGGCGCGGGATCGTCATATTTCGATTTTTCCCGCTTCTTGCCGATCGTCTCTTTCATCGCCGCCTCCGTTTCCGTATCCGAATTCTCACCGGCCATTTCCGCACCTTCACCAGCCGCTGTCTGGCGGTCACGGGCCGCAGTCTCGACAGCCTCGCCGAACAGTTCGCCCTGGTGAATCGCCTCGTCGACCGGCACGAAGCCGAGGCCGCGATCAGGACGCGACTGGTCACGGCGCGACGCGTATTTTTCCGGGTCGTAAGCCTCGGACTCGTCAGTCTCCGGCGGCGCGTCGGGAATGTGGTGCTTCTGTTGGCGGTCCATGGCGGGTCCTCCTGTGCAGGGCAACGGCCCTATTGGGAGGAGAACGCGTCAGGGTGTGCGGATGTTCCCGTAGGTATGCGCCCCCCTCTCCTCTCCCTTGATGGGAGAGGTGTCCGCGAAGCGGACGGAGAGGGTGGGAAGCGCATACGCGTGGAGTGACCCACCCCTTCTGTCTGACGCGTTCGCGTCAGCCAGCTTCCCCCTCCAGGGGAAGGAGGGCAGTTCGCACTTCAATTCAGTTTTCCCGGCGGACGCCGGGATCCAGAAACAAGCTGGACCCCGACTTTCGTCGGGGAAACTCGCTCTTCTGATTTGATAAACTTCTGTCCCGGCCACCGTGCCGGGACCAACTGCGGCTTCAGGAAGAATAGCTACGGTGCCGCGGTCATAGAGCGTCACCGCGAGTTCCAGGTCCTGCACAAACCGGCAGGCCCCGGCACGGTGGCCGGGGCAGAGATCCGTTTCTGAAGTTTCCCACGACGCTCCCCGGTTTGGCGACGCCAAGACCGGGGTCCAGACAGAGAATCTTGTGTCTCGGACATCGGTCTTTGACCGATTCCGGGAAGCGTCAGAGATGGGCTATGCCGCCTTGGTTTCTCCGCCGAAACGGCCATAGAAGGTCTCGCCTTTCGACGCCATGTCACGCAGGAGCGCGGGCACTTCGAACGGCTTGCCAAAGTCGGCGGCAAGCTGGTCGGCGCGAGCGACGAATTTCTTCGCCCCGATCGTGTCGATGTAGGAAAGCACCCCACCGGTATAGGGCGCAAAACCCCAGGCGAGGATCGAGCCGACATCGGCTTCGCGCGGGTCCTTCACGACGCCCTCTTCCATCGTGCGGGCCGCCTCGATGGCCTGGGCGAAGAGGATACGCTCCTTGATCAGCTGCACGCTCGGCTGGTCTTCCAGAACGCCGTCGAGTGCGAACTGGTCGAGCTCCGGCCACAGGGATTTCTCCCGGCCTTCGCCGTAATCGTAGAAGCCCTTCTTGGTCTTCTGGCCATAGCGGCCGAGCTCGTACATCGTGTCGATGATCGGGTCGGATTTCGACGGCACATAGGCGTCGCCGAGATCCTTCTTGGTCTGTTGCTGGATTTTCCACCCCAGATCGATGGCGGTCATGTCCATCAGCTCCATCGGGCCCATCGGCATGCCGGCCATGCGCGCGCCATTCTCGATGAGGGCGGGGGCATAGCCCTCCGACAGCATCGCCATGCCCTGCTCGGCAAAGCGCATCACGCAGCGATTGCAATAGAAGCCGCGCGTGTCCGACACGATGATCGGCGTCTTCTTGATCTTGGTGACAAAATCGACGGCGCGCGACAGGGCGCGGTCACCTGTCTTCTCACCGTGGATGATTTCGACCAGCATCATCTTCTCGACCGGCGAGAAGAAGTGGATGCCGACAAACTGTTCCGGCCGCGAGGAGGCTTCGGCCAGCGAGGTGATCGGAATGGTTGAGGTGTTCGACCCGAAGATGGCGTCCTCGGGCATGTGCTCTTCGGCCATCTTCGTGATCTTGTGCTTGAGTTCGGAATTCTCGAACACGGCCTCAACGACCAGATCGACGTCTTTCAGGAGGCTGTAATCGGCTGTCGGCGTGATCAGGTCAGCCAGCTTGGTGGCTTTCTCTTCACTCAGCTTTCCGCGCTTCACCCCCTTGGCGAAATAGTCGACCGCGTGCTGCTTGCCCTTGTCGGCTCCGGCCTGGTCGACATCGATCAGCACGACCTCGATCCCGGCCTGCGCCGAGACGGTCGCAATGCCCGCGCCCATGAAGCCGGCACCGATGACGGCGATGCGTTTGACGTCCTCGCCCTTTTGGCCGGCAGGGCGACCCTGACCCTTGTCGAGCGCCTGTTTCGACAGGAAGATCGAGCGGATCATGTTTCGGCTTTCGGGCCGCATCAGCAGCTTGGTGAAATACCGGCTCTCGATCCTGAGGCCCGCGTCGATCGGCACCTGCAGACCCTCATAGACGCAGGACAGGATGTAGCGCTGGGCCGGGTAATTCCCGTAGGTTTCCTTCCTGAGCATCGGGCTCGCGGCACCAAAGACCTGCATACCGCCGGGCGAATAGACCGCACCGCCGGGGATGCGGAACTTGTCCTGGTCCCAGGGCTGTTTCGCGCCCATTGGATCGGCTTTCACCAGCTCTTTCGCCTTGGTGACGATCTGGTCGAGCGGAGCAACCTCGTGGATCGCGCCCTGCATCTTGGCGGTTGCGCCATCGAGCTGCTTGCCCTGCAGCATGACCGGCGCGGCATTCATCACGCCAATGAGGCGCGGCAGGCGCTGCGTCCCTCCGCCGCCCGGCAGCACGCCGACCATGGCTTCCGGCAGGCCCAGCTTGGCTTTCGGATGGTCGGCCATGACGCGGTAGTGACAGGCGAGCGTGACCTCGAACCCGCCACCCAGCGCGATACCATTGATCGCCGCCGCGACGGGCTTGCCGCAGGTTTCCAGCGCCCGCAGCGTCGCGTTGAGGCGGAAGGCGATGTCGAACAGTTTCTGCTTGGCTTCGTCTTCGGGAAGGCTGGCGAGATCGGCCATGCCGCCGCCCAGTTCTGAAAGGTCCGCCCCGGCGCAGAAACTGCCCTGCTTGCCCGAGGTGATGACCGCGCCCTTGATGGCGTCGTCGGATGAAATCTTCGTCGTGATTTCGGACAGCTCGTCCATCACCTCGCCGGAGAGGACATTCATCGACCGGCCCGGGCTGTCGAAGGTGACCAGCGCAATGCCGTCGGAATCGGTTTCAAGCGTGAAGTGTTTCATGGTCATATGTCCTGTTTCAGGAGGAAATCGGGATGACGAAATTCGAGTGCCCGGTCATTTCCGGAGCCGCGTATAGCACCCGGCGTGTAGGGTCCGCGCCTGATGCCGTCCGCTTCCGGATCGAGGTTCGTGATTGGGATGGCAGCGATGCTGCGGCATGTGGTGTGTGGATCGAAGATGACGGTGACGTGCTTGTTGACCGCGACATATTTGGCGAAGATCCACTACAGGCGCTCGAGCTTGCGATGGTGCTGTTGCGCCGGCTGGCGGCCATGTTCGAGCCGGATGAGGAATATGTGGCGTACATAAAGGGCATGTGACTCAGGATCCGCCTTCCCCTGTATCCGTATCTCTATCACCTCGATTGTTCTTCTGAGCATTCATGGCGAGGCCAAAGGCCGGCGCAAGCGCGACGCCAATCGCGATGCCCATACCAATACCAAGGGCGAGATTGTCGAGCGCCACACCGACGCCGACACCGATGGCAATCCCGGTGCCGATTCCGATGGGGAGGCCGGCCGCCATATTCATTTGCGGGGCAGGTTTCTGTTCGTCGTCGCTCATATCTGCCTTCCTTTATCCTTCGAGGCTCTCCCGGACTTGTGTCCGGGCTCGCACCTCAGGATGAGGGGTGTTTTTGCGTCCTCACCCTGAGGTGCCGCAAAGCGGCCCCGAAGGGCGAGGACAAGATCACACCCGCTCGATGATTGTGGCCGTCCCCATACCGCCGCCGACGCAGAGCGTGGCGAGACCGGTACTCTTGCCGGTGCGTTCGAGTTCATCCAGCAGCGTGCCGAGGATGATCGCGCCGGTTGCGCCGAGCGGATGGCCCATGGCGATGGCTCCGCCATTGACGTTGGTCTTGTCGTGCGGGACGCCGAGATCATCCATGAAGCGCAGCACCACGGCGGCGAAGGCCTCGTTCATCTCGTAGAGGTCGATATCGCCCGCGGACATGCCGGCTTTTTCCAGCGCCTTGCGCGCGCTCGGGGCCGGGCCGGTCAGCATGATGGTCGGTTCCGACCCAATCGAGGCCATCGACCGGATGCGGGCGCGGGGTTTGAGGCCCAGCTTCTCGCCCATCTCCTTGGAACCGATCAGCACCGCCGAGGCTCCGTCGACGATACCGGAGGAATTGCCAGCATGGTGGACGAAATTGATCTTCTCCACTTCAGGGTATTTCTGGATCGCCACCGCGTCGAAACCAACAAAGGCCGAGAGGTCCTTGAAGGCCGGGTTCAGCGAAGCCAGCGACTGCATGTCGGTGTCCGGCCGCATCAGCTCGTCATGGGTGAGCTGGTCGAGACCGAGCTGGTTCTTGACCGCCACGACCGACTTCTTGAATCGACCCTCCTCCCAGGCTTTCGCCGCGCGCTTCTGGCTTTCCACCGCATAGGCGTCCACATCGTCGCGCGAATAGCCGTACTTGGTCGCGATCAGATCCGCGCCCACGCCCTGCGGCACAAAGTAGTGGTCAAAGCCCATTTCCGGGTCGGCGACCATCGCCCCGCCATCGGAGCCCATCGGCACCCGGCTCATCGATTCCACGCCGCCGCCGATCGCCATGCCGGCCTCACCGGTCATCACCTTGGCCGCCGCGATATTGCACGCTTCCAGGCCCGACGCGCAGAAGCGGTTGACCTGGAAGCCGGCTGTGCTTTCCGCGTAGTTGGCGTTGATCACCGCCGCGCGGGCGATATCGGCCCCCTGCTCGCCCACCGGCGACACGCAGCCCAGCACCACATCGTCGATATGGGCGGTGTCGATGCCGTTCCGGTCGCGGATGGCCTCAAGCTGCTGGGTGGCAAGCTGAAGCGCGGTGATCTCGTGCAGAGAGCCGTTCTTCTTGCCCTTCCCGCGCGGGGTGCGCACGGCATCATAGATATAGGCGTCGGTCATGTGGAGGTGCTCCCGTTCAATACGGTTTTCCTCCCCCGTTCACGGGGGAGGTGTCCCGGACCCCGCGCAGCGGCGGTTTCGGGACGGAGGGGGGACAAAACATCAAAGCGTCCGGGCGATGAGCAGTTTCATGATCTCGTTCGTGCCGCCATAGATGCGCTGGACGCGGCTGTCGCGCCACATGCGGGCGATGGGATACTCGTTCATGAAGCCATAGCCGCCATGCAGCTGGACGCATTCATCGACCAGCATGCACTGGATATCCGAGACCCAGTATTTCGCCATCGAGGCCGTGCCCGCGTCGAGCTCGCCCTTGATGAGCAGGTCGGAACAGTGCTGGACGAACACTTCTGCGATGGTGGCCTGGGTCTTCAGCTCCGCCAGTTTGAACTGGGTATTCTGGAATCCGATGATCGGCTTGCCGAAGGCGTGGCGCTCTTTCACGTAGGCGATGGTTTCGGCGAGCGCGCGTTTCATCATGCCGACACCCTGCACGGCGATCTGCAGGCGTTCCTGAGGCAATTGCTGCATCAGCTGGATAAAGCCCTGGCCCTCTTCGGGACCCAGCAGCGCATCAGCCGGGACGAACATGTCGTCGAAGAAAAGCTCGGCCGTGTCCTGGCCTTTCAGGCCCACCTTGTCGAGCAGCTTGCCGCGCCGGAAGCCTTCCAGCCCGTCAGTCTCGATACAGAAGAGCGACACGCCCTTGTGGCCGGCGTCGGGGTCGGTCTTGGCCACGACAATGATGAAATTCGCCGTGCCGCCATTGGTGATGAAGGTCTTCGACCCGTTGATGCGGTAGCCATTGCCGTCGCGCTTTGCGGTGGTCTTGGTGCCCTGCAGGTCTGAGCCGGCGGCAGGCTCGGACATGGCAATTGCCCCGACATACTCGCCCGACACCATTTTCGGCAGCCATTTCTTCTTCTGCTCTTCCGAGCCATAGTGCCAGATATAGGGCGCGACGATGGAGTTGTGCAGCGACGCACCCCAGCCATCAACGCCCATTTCCGCGACCGCCATGTGGAAGGCGTAATCGTGACGCCAGTCACCACCCGCACCGCCATATTCCTCCGGGCAGGCCGGGACGAGAATTCCGGCATCACCGGCCTTGTTCCAGACCTCGCGGTCGACCATGCCGGACTTTTCCCAGCGGTCACCGTGCGGCTTGCATTCCTTTTCGATGAAGCCACGCACCGCGTGGTCGAACATGTTCACGTCTTCCTGGTCGAGCCAAGCCGGTTTGGGAACATTGAGAGGATCAACCTGCATCACATCGCCTCCGCGTCGAGCGCCATCATGGAATCGGCACCGGCCTTCATCTTGGCCAGGTGCATCGGGCCTTCCGGTACCCAGCGGTCGAGGAAGTAGCGGCCGGTGGCCAGCTTGTTGTCGTAGAACGCTTCGCCCGCTTTCGGTGCGGCGGTCTTGGCCATCAGCGTCCACATCAGAGTGAGGCAGGTCAGTCCGAAAAGCTGGAGATAGTCATGGCTCGCCGCGCCGGCATGATCGAAATTCTTCAGCCCGTTCTCGACCAGCCAGTCGGTGCCTTCCTTCAGCTGTGCCTTGGTCGCGGCCAGCGCCTCGAGATAGGGCTTCACCGCATCGGGCCCGCCTTCGGCGACCAGCGCGTCGATCTCGGCAAAGAAGGTGGAGATCGGGCGCATCCCGTTCATCGCCAGCTTGCGGCCGACGAGGTCGAGCGCCTGAATACCGTTTGTGCCTTCGTAGATGAGGGTAATGCGGGCATCGCGCAGGAACTGGCTCATCCCCCATTCCTCGACATAGCCCGACCCGCCGAACACCTGCAGCCCGTTGGAGACCGAGAGGAAACCCTTGTCGGTCAGATAGGCTTTCACGATGGGGGTCAGCAGCGCCATGTAGTCGCCGGCCCGTTCGCGCGTCGCGGCATCGTCTGATTTGTGTTCGAGATCGCCCTGCAGCGCGGTCCAGGAGACGAAGCAGCGCGCCGCTTCGATGAAGCTCTTCTGGTCCATCAGCATGCGGCGCACGTCCGGATGGACGATGATCGGGTCGGCCGGACCATTGGGGTTTTTCGGTCCCGTCAGGGCGCGGCCCTGCAGCCGGTCTTTCGCGAACGCCAGCGAGTTCTGATAGGCGACTTCAGCCACGGCCAGGCCCTGCAGGCCGACACCGAGCCGGGCCTCGTTCATCATCACGAACATGACCTTGAGGCCCTTGTTCTCCTCGCCGACGAGCCAGCCCTTCGCGCCGTCATAATTCATGACGCAGGTGGCATTGCCGTGAATGCCCATCTTCTCTTCCAGCCCGCCGCACTGGAGCGTGTTGCGCTCGCCCGGATTGCCATCGTCATCGAGAATGTATTTTGGCACCACGAAGAGCGAGATGCCCTTCACGCCGTCCGGCGCGCCCTCGATCCGGGCCAGCACCAGGTGAATGATATTGCCAGAGAGGTCGTGCTCGCCGGACGAGATCCAGATCTTCTGACCGGTAATGGCGTAGGAACCGTCGCCATTCGGGACCGCCTTGGTACGCAAAAGACCGAGGTCCGTGCCGCAATGCGGCTCGGTCAAATTCATCGTCCCGGTCCACTCGCCGGTGATCATTTTCGGCAGATAGGTGTTCTTCTGTTCTTCCGATCCGCCTGCAAGCAGGGCCTGCGTCGCGCCGCCGGTCAGGCCCGGATACATGGCGAACGCCATGTTGGCCGCTGACGTCATCTCGCCAACGGCGAGACCGAGCGTATGCGGCAGGCCCTGACCCCCATATTCGGGATCGTGGGAGAGGCCCATCCAGCCGCCTTCGGCGAATTGCTGGTAGGCGTCCTTGAACCCGTCCGGCGTCTTGACCGAGCCATCATCGCTGCGCGTGCAGCCCTGCTCGTCGCCAATGCGATTGAGCGGAGCCAGCACGTTTTCCGCGATCTTCGCACCCTCTTCCAGGATGGCGTCGACCACGTCCGGGCTCGCTTCGGAAAAACCCGGCAGGCTTTCGTACTGCGACAGGTTCAGCACTTCGTGAAGCAGGAATTTGTAGTCGCGGGTCGGGGCGGAATAGCTCGGCATGGCGGGGCTCCGTTCTCGGGAAAGGCGTTCAGGTCAGGCGGTTTCCGGGGCAGCCCCGGTCCAGGGATTCATGCGGGCGGCCGCCAGTGCCTCAAAGGCGCGGGCGCGATGCTTGATGTCGTCGCTCGGTTCGCGGTCGGCGAGATGCTCTTCCATCCACTGGCACCCGCCTTCGAGCTCGGCGATGGCCGCCTCGATGTCTTCACGCTGGAGCTGCAACGCCTCGATCCGCTTGCGGAAGCGGGCGAGCGTCTGTTCGAGCGCGTGCGTGTCGCGGCTGGTAATGGCTTCCAGCTCGAGCATCTCGCGAATCTCATCGAGCGAAAATCCGACCCGCTTGCCGCGCAAAATCACCAGCAGGCGTGCCCGGTCGGCCGCGGAATAGATGCGGGCCGCGCCACGCCGCTTCGGCGCGAGGAGGCCTTTCTGCTCGTAGAAGCGCAGCGTGCGCGCCGTAACATCGAACTCGGCGGCGAGGTCGCGGATGGTGAATTCAGCGTCGGGCGGAACCGGCTTGATCATGCTCCCAGCGTGAATAATCTTTACGCGAACGTCAACGTAAATTTTATGACGCGGCGCTGATTTTCTCGCCATTCCTGTGGAAAACAGGAGTTGACGCCGGGCCATCAGCCGCCCTTCCTTCGCCTCAATCGGCTGTTCAATGGCCGCCCGAACCCGATCACTCAGCCAGCGAGCCCTCCCATGCGTCTATTGACCGGACTGATCGCCGCCCTCGCTCTGGCCGCCCAGGCCGGAGCCATACCGGGCGTCACCATCCCCTTCCCCGATGAGGCTGAGGATGTGGCGGACGATAGCGGCGAAGATGCCACCGAAAGCGGCGAAACTGACGAGAGCGGGGAAGGCGCCTCGGCCGACGGTGACGGACAAGAGACCGCCGACGTTGCTGTTGAGCAGACGCGGATTGCCACGCCCGAGATTCTTGCCGGTCCGCACCTGACGGCTGCGGAATACCCGGCGCGCGAGATCGAGGACGGCCAGGTCGCCCGCCTCATTTGGTCAGTCCGCCGCGAGGAAATGGACGGCACGGATATCGACGGCGAGTCCGAGCGCGTCGTGACGCTGGGGCCGGACTTCGCGTTTGATCCCGGTGGCGACGCGCCGATCCTCTACGACTTCGCACATAACCGCCGCATCGCGCTCGACCTCGAAGCCCGCACGATGCGCAATGAATCCTTCTACGGCGAGATCCGCCAGCGGCTCGACACCTATTTCGGCCTGTCGCAGGGCGGCACGCTTGACGACATTCCCTTTGGCCCTGAGCAGAGTTTCGACCGCTTCTGGCTGGAAGCGGCCATGGGGCTGCGCCGCACACCGGTGACGCTTTCCCGCGAAACGTCGAATGGCATGGAACGGGTGAGCCGCGACGGCGTGGTGGTCTTCGCCTTCGTGACGCCGGACGCCGCCGAGGCGGCCGAAGACGCCGCCAGCGAGGTCGTCCTCGAACTGGAGCCTGCTGGCGACGCCGAATCCGGGACGGATGGCGATGACACTCCGGAAGCGGAGGACGATCCCTTGCTCGACTTGCTGCGCGGTGATGACAGCGAGGAAGACACAGACGCGGACACGGAAACAACCGAGACCGCCGCGGTCGACGACACCGATATGCCCGGCCCCGTTTCGGCCACGACCGACACCCCCGAAGCGGCGGCGCTGGAGGCCCACATGCCGGTCTTCCGCCGCTGGATGCGTCATGCCCTGCCGCTGCATCCCGACGCCTTGAGCGCCATGGACGGGCTGGACACCATCCCGGCCCGGTTCGAGCTGGTCGTCGTCAGCCCGGCCAGCCCGGACGGCCGCCGGGAAATCTGGACCCTCGAACGGATCGAGGACGCACCGGCCACCTTCCCGCTCCCTGAGGATCTTTCTGCCGAATTCGGCGGCCGGGCGGTCATCACCGCGCGCGTCGTGCCTGCCTTCGAACAGGCCCTCGCCAGCGCCGATACCGATCACACCGCGGCCATCGTCGCCGAGGCCGAAGCCTATCTTGATGCTGGCAACTACCCGGCCGCCTATCTCGCCGCTTATCAGGAAAGCGCGCATTCCACGGCCTGTTCGCCCCAGACGACCGAACGCCCCAGCTGCGCCATCGCCAGCCGGATCGTCTCGGCAGGCCTGGGCAATGCGGAGTTCGAAGGCTTTTTCGACGGCATCGCCGCCATCGCGACCAGCCGTCATGCGGCCGCCTATGAAGGTGTCGCGCCCTATCTCGACATGGGCGGCTATGCGGGTGCAGCCGCCAACATCATCGCGGCAAACGAAGTCATCGCCTGGACCGCCAGCGGCGGCGAACCGCCCGAGGACGCGGACCCCTTCGCCATGCTGGCCACCGCCCTGGAGAATGATCCGGCGGCCCCGGCGGCCTACTGGCACCTGGGCCAACTCCTGCTGACGACAGGGGACCGCCGGGCGGCCTGGTCACTCTTCGACCTGGGGCGCGTGATCGACGAAGACCCGTTCCAGCCGCTGCTGGCCCAGACCTACATTCTGGAAGACCGGCTGAGAGGGTTGGCTCCGGATTTTTTCCTGCCGCTCGACTAGGGACTAATCCCCGGTAGAAAACGGCTTTTTCCGGCGTGTGGCGCACATGCTTTACCACACGTTAACCGGAGCAGCCGTCATTAACCGATGTGACAGACGCGGCAGCCGCATCCTTTCGGCGCGCAATCCTGTGGAAACACAAGATATAGCGTCCGGGCGGCTGGTTTACACTAAATTAACCGCTCGATACGGTCTGTCCAAAGGCGGGGAGTGTGATTCGTATGTCGTCGGGGGCACCGTGGAGCGTGAAGGGAATTGATCCCCGCGCCCGCTCGCGCGCCAAATCGGCGGCACGGCGCGAGGGGATGACGCTTGGCGAGTGGCTGAACCGCGTCATTCTTGACGATGGCAGCCCCGAAGCCGACCCCGACAATCCCCGCTGGGAACGCAATCTGGAAGGCTTCCCGGGCTTTGGACATACCGCGCAAGACCCCGGCGAAGATGCCTTGCGCGGCATGGTCGAACGTTTGACCGAACGCATCGAGTCCTCTGAAGAGAAATCCACGTCCACGCTCATGAATGTCGGCCAGTCCGTCGCCGCCCTCGCCCGGCGGCTGGAGTCGACCTCCGGACGGTTCTCTAACGAAACCCAGGAAACCCGCGCCGCGATCGAGCGCGCGCAGAAGTCCGCCGAGACGCTGGCCCAGCGCGTCAAATCCCTCGAAGAAGCCGAGGGTGCGATGTCGCCCGAAACGGTAAAGGCCTTCGAGACCGCTTTTGGAAAGCTTGCGTCCCGACTCTACCAGACCGAGACCGAGACCGGCCTGCGGCTCGACGAAACCGAAGGGCTGGCCCGCAAGGCCGCCGAAGCCGCCGAAAGCGCGACGAAGACGCTGACACAGCGTCTGGCCGAGATCGAACACCGCACGGCATCGGTGGGGCAGGATGCCCAGCGAACCGCTGACCGTGACCGCAAGACCGGCGAAGCGCTTTATGGCCTGCATGGCGCGCTGGAACGGCTGCGCCGCCGCGTCGATGCTGCTGAAAACCTGACCAACGATGCCGCCGGCGCGCTCGACGAAGCCATGGCGCGGCTCGACACGCGCCTGCGCCAGCTCGAGGCCCGCGCCCTGACCAATAGCGGCGGGGATTTCGACCGCCGCTTCGACGAGCTTTCAAATGATTTGGCGCGCATCGTCGCCGACACCCGCGCCCAGTTCGCCCGGGAGCTGGAATCCGTCGCCTCAGAATCCCGCGTCGAACGGCTGGAAAAAGCGCTGCAATCTGCCGAGCGCCGCCTCGCCGGTGCAGAAACCGGCCATTCGGAATCGCTGTCCCGGATCGGCATGGAAATCACGCGCCTCGCCCGCGTGATGGATGACCGTTTCGCCGAGCTGGAACGCAAGACCGGCGAATCCGCCCGGGATGCCCGAGCCGAACGGGACATGGACCGCCGGCTCGATCAGGTCCGTGAAGAGAACCGCTCGTCGGTCAAGCGCATCGGCGAGGAAGTCGCCCGCCTCGGCCAGTCGCTCGCTGATCGCGTCAGCCAGGCCGAGAACAGAAGCGCGGAGGCTGTCGAAGCCGCCAGCCAGCGCATGGCCGCGGCCGTGGAACAACTCAAGGCCCAGCCCGCGCGCGAGGACGACCTCGCTGAACGCCTGCGCCAGTCCGAGGAACGCACCGCGCAACGCATCGAAGCCGCCCTTTCCGGTGTCCAGGAGCGGCTCAGCGCGGCGCGCGCCGAAACCGAGGAAGCGCTGTCCCCCGTCCAGCGCGCGATGAACGCGCTCGCCGACCGGCTCGAAGCGATCGAAACCCGGAACGCGCCCGAAGCCGCTTCGCCGAAGGCGGCCGAGACCCCGGCCCCGGCACCCGTCGAAGACCTGCCGGACTTCGACACCCCGCTGCAACCACCGCCGGAAGCCGAAACGCCGGTCGGGTTTGATATCGAGGACGAGGACGACGATCCCTTCATCGTGTCCGAGAGCGCGGCACCGGCGAGTGAGCATCCCCGGGCCGAATTGTCCCAGCCGCGTCAGCCGCAGCCCCGCCAGCCACAGGCGCGCGCTCAAGCCGTTCGCGATGAACAGATCCAGCCGGTCGCTGAAGCCCGCGCCCAGTATCGCCGCCCGCAGGCCGAACAACAGCGCCCCTCCGCCCGCATTGGCGCAACGGCGGACGCGGACTTCCTCGCCGAAGCGCGCCGCCGGGCAGGGTACGAGACCGGGCATCCAGCCTACGGCCAGCCAGCCGCCAGCGGCGGCAGGGGCCGCAATCTCGTCATCGCCATGAGCGTGCTCGGCTTCATTGCCATCGCTATGGCCGCCGGCGTCCTGATTTTTGACGGCATGTCGCGCAGTGGAGAACCGGCCGAAGCGATAGATGTCTCGGCCCTTGATCCGCTCTCCGGGCAGACCGCGCAAACCGGAGAGCCGGACACAACCCCGCCCGCAACGACCGGCACATCGTCACCAGACGCCGCCACAGATCCGGCATTGGCGGCCCCGGAAGAGATCAACGCCGGCGGGGCGGCCGACACCGCGCCGGCTCAGAGCGCCGACGCAAGTCCGGTGATCGAGACGCCACCGGCCGCCACGGCCGAGGATGCTCCGTCCAACCAGAGCGCCTCGCTGGACGTGCCGCCAGCACGCAGTGTGACAATGCAGGACGCGGCCGCAGCCGGTGATCCGGTCGCGCGCTACCTCCTGGGCATGGAGCGGCTCGCGTCGGGCGACGCGGAAGGCGCTGCCGTCCTGATCCGCCGCGCCGCCGAGCAAGGTGTCCCTGCCGCCCAATACCGCTATTCGAAACTCCTGGAACGCGGTGAAGGCGTTCCGGCCGATCTGGAAGCCGCGCGCCGTTTCACCCAGCAAGCCGCCGATGCCGGACACCGCCGCGCCATGCACAACCTGGGGATCATGTACGCGACCGGTTCGGGCGCGCCCCAGGACTATACCCAGGCCGCGCACTGGTTCGAGGAAGCCGCGCTGATGGGGCTCGGCGATTCCCAGTTCAATCTCGCGCTTCTGTTCGAACAGGGGCTGGGCGTCGAGCAAAGCCCGGGTGATGCCTATGCCTGGTATTCGATCGCGGCCGCAGGCGGCGATGACGGGTCACGGACACGTGCCCAGACCCTCGCGCCGACACTCGATCCGGCCACGCGGTCCCAGGCCGATGCCGTGGTGGCGAGCTTCACCCCGCGCCCGATGGATGCCGAGATCAACGGCGACTATGCTCCGCGCAACTGGACCGAAACCGCGGCCGCTGCGCCAGCCGGACCGCCCGTCAATCTCGTCCGCCGCGCCCAGAGCCTGCTGACCTCGCTCGGATACGACCCCGGACCGGTTGACGGCCAGCCGGGTCCTGCCACCCGCGAAGCCATTGTCGCCTTCCAGGAGTCCGAAGGCCTGTCCCCGAACGGACGGATCGACTCCGCACTGATCGACCGCCTCGAGCGTTCGACCCCCCGCCGCTGATCGGCGCGGGCGATGCAGATATATCTGCCCATCGCCGAAGTCTCCGTGAACCTCATCCTCCTCCTGGGGCTGGGGACATTCATCGGATTCCTCTCGGGCATGTTTGGTGTGGGCGGCGGCTTTCTGATGACGCCGCTCCTTATCTTCATCGGGATTCCGCCAGCGGTCGCCGTGCCAACGGTTGCCAACCAGGTGGTCGCGTCGTCTGCATCGGGGGCTATCGCGCACTGGCGGCGCAAGACCATCGACCTGAAAATGGGCTGGCTGCTGCTGGCCGGTGGTGCCGCCGGCTCTGTCGCCGGGGTCCAGCTGTTCGGTCTGTTGCGCAGCCTGGGACAGATCGATCTCATCATTTCGCTCTGCTATGTCGGTTTCCTGGGTGTCATCGGCGGGCTGATGTTCGTCGAAAGCGTCACGGCCATCCTGCGCAAGCGCCGCGGCGGGACGATCGCGAGACGGACCGCACACCGGAAACGCAACTGGATTGACGCCCTGCCCTTCAAGACACGTTTCCCCGCGTCGGGGCTCTACCTGTCGGTCATTCCGCCCATCGTCATCGGCTTCTTTGTCGGGACGCTGTCGGCCATCATGGGCGTGGGCGGTGGCTTCGTCATGGTGCCGGCAATGATCTATCTGCTGCGCATGCCAACCAGCGTGGTCGTCGGCACGTCCCTGTTCCAGATTCTCTTCGTGACCGCCCTGACCACTTTCCTGCAGGCAGCGCAAAACCAGACGGTCGACATCGTGCTCGCACTGTCTCTCATCGTCGGCGGCGTTGTCGGTGCCCAGCTCGGCGCGCGGGCGGGCCGCCGGATCAGCGCGGAAAACCTGCGCGCCATCCTGGCCGTGATGGTCGTCAGCGTCTGCCTGAAACTGGGTTGGGACCTGATCGCCACGCCCAGCGAGATGTTCGCCATCATGCCAAGCGGCGGGGCCGGGTCATGACCGGCCTGATCCCCTTTCTCGCCCTGATGCTGCAGGCGACGCCCGCCGCCGCGCAGGAGCCGGAGATCATGGCCGCCCTGACCCAGGAAACGGTTGAAATCCGTTCCGATTTCTCCGGTGCTGAACTCATCCTGTTCGGGGCCGCGCGCGGCGTCGAAGAGGGCGACGACATTGTCGTCGTGGTGCGGGGGCCGGCGAGCGATCTGCGCGTCATGCGCAAGGCACGCACCTTCGGGATCTGGATCAACCGCGCGCCCGTCCGCTTCGAGGACGTGCCGGGCTATTATGCCGTCGCCTCGACCCGCCCGCTGAGCGAACTCGGATCCTTTTCTGCGCTGAGGCGCAGCGGCATCGGGCTTGATCATCTGCGTCTGTCAGCGCCGGATACCGAGACGCGGGAAACCCGGTTCGGCGTGGAGGTCACCGTCAGCGCAATTGGCGAGGAAGTTGCCGAATACCGCGCCGCCATTGCCCGGACGCGGCGCACCGAAGGCCTGTTTGCCGAGACGGCGCAGGGCGTGGAAATCCTCGATGGCGGCCTGTTCCGGGCGGTGGTGAAACTGCCGCCGCGTACCCCTATCGGCGACTATGTTGCCGACGTTTATCTGTTCCGCGACGGGGTGGCAGTCGCCTCGCGCTCGGCGACTCTGGAAGTCCGCAAGGCCGGGATCGAGCGTCTGATCTATGACTTCGCCTACGAGAATTCGGTCCTCTACGGCCTCACCGCCGTCGCCCTCGCCCTCCTTTTCGGATGGGGCGCGGCGGCGGTGTTCAATAGGCGCTAGAACCTATCAGGCCGCGGTTGCACAGGCAGCGCGGACGAGCCGGCCAATCACCGCGAGCAAATCCTTGTAGTCTTCCTGACAGGACGGTTTTTCAACCGCGCACACGACGAAAGGAAAGTCGCGGGTCGCCGCGATCTGGTCGGCAGCGCCGCTCATCACCACGACCGGGATAGACCGGCCGCGCCGTTCGGCAAGCCGCTGCAGAACCCAGACGCCGTCGCCATTGGCCATGGCCAGATCGAGAATGATGCAGCGCGGCTCCGGCCGCTCGGCAAACGCCCCTTCGCCGCGGACATACTGGATCGCGTCCTGTCCGCCGGTCACGCGCGCGAGGAAAATCTCGTCATCGAATTTCTCGAAAGCCCGCGCGGCGAGGAAGGCATCGCCGTCATCGTCCTCGACCAGAAGAACCGTTTTCCAGTCCGATTTTTTCACTGTACCCATCCCATGTCTGCCGGGCAGACCCGGCCTCGCTTGTCCGTATCCAGATGGGACCCTTCTAGGCACAACGGGTTTCCCATTCGTTGACCGGGACAGGCCGGGTGCAGCTGAGCTATGCTGCGGAACCAGTCCGGGCGGCATTGAGCCGGGGAAGTGACAGGATGAAGCGCGAGCCCTTGCCGGGTACGCTTTCGGCCCGGATCGTGCCGTCGTGCATGTCGGCGATCCGCTTGCAGATCGCGAGCCCCAGCCCGGTTCCGGCATGGGTTTCCTTGCGGTGAAGCCGGCGGAATATTTCGAAAATCGCTTCCGCCTGTTCCGGGTCAAATCCCATGCCATTGTCTGACACGGCCAGCTCACTGGTGAGTCCATCCTGCTGAACGGAAACCCTGATCTCCGGAACGGCTTCGCTGCGGTACTTGATGGCGTTGGAAATGAGATTGAGAAGGACCCGCCGCAACAATTCCCTGTCAGCCTCGATTTCTGCACCGGCAGAGACCGTGACACGGGCACCGGACTCCCGGATGGATTCCGACAGGTCCGCGCGCAGGTCAGCGACCATCTCGGCCACATTTACGGTTTCGATCGACAGGGCCGTTTCGCCCATGCGGGCGTAGGTCAACAGGTCATTGACCAGCCGGCTCATCCGATTCGCACCATCGATCAGGAAATGGAGATAGGTTTCGCCATTGCCCGACAGCACATCGGCGTATTCCCGTTCCAGCAGCGTCGAGAATTGCGCCACCTTGCGCAACGGCTCCTGCAGGTCATGCGAAGCGACCGATGCAAACTGTTCAAGATCGCGATTGGCGGTAACCAGGCGCTGTTCGGCGACTTTGCGGGCGTGAATATCCTGGATGGACCCGACCATCCGGACCGGATTGCCGTCCTCGTCAAAGGCCGCCTGGCCCGATCCGAGGAACCATCGGTAGCCCTTGGTCTTGTGGCGCAGCCGGTATTCGAGATGGAAGGGTTTGCCATCCTTGAAGTGGGCATCAACGGCCGCGAAGGTCTTTTCCGTATCATCGGGATGCAAGAGCTCGCCAAACCCCTCGAGTGAGGGTTCGATTTCGCCCGGTTCAAGGCCCAGCAGCCGGTAGAAGAGAGGCGACCAGTATTCCGGGTCGCTCCCGATTTCGATCCAGTCCCAGATTCCAACCGACGCCCCTTCGGCAGCCAGCTTGAATCGTTCCTCGCTGGCTCGCAGCGCTTCTTCGTGTGCGACCCGCACGGACACATCCTCAAGGGAGCCGGCCATGCGGATCGGCCGGCCGGCTTCATCCCATTCGGCCTGACCGCGTATCAGGGCATGAACAAATTCACCGGTCGCCGTATGGCGATAGCGATACTGCTGCTCGAACACCGTGCCTGAAGTCAGGTGATCGTCAATCGCCTGCCGGACGCGGTCGCGGTCTTCCGGATGGATATTCGACAGGAAGGTATCGATCTTCCAGACATACCGGTCCGCGTCTTCACTCTTGAGGACGGGTGTTCCCACCAGTTCCTTCAACCGGTCGGACACGAACATGCGACCGCTGGGCAGTTCGATTTCCCAGATGCCGACCGATGCGCCGCGCACCGCGAGGTCAAAGCGGCTGTTGGCTTCCTTTAACGCCTCGGTCGCTTCGCGGATCGGTGTGATATCCTCGACCGATCCGGCGACCCTGACAGCCTTGCCGTCGGAATCCCGCTCGGCGCGGCCAAGCGAACGCAGCCAGATTACGCTGCCATCCTGGCGGTAGGCGCGGTGTTCAATGCGGTAGTCGGCCTTGCCCGCGATATGGTCGAAGAGGTGGGCGCGAAGTCTTTCGCGTTCATCGTCCGGCACACCTTTCAGGAATTCGGACAGCGGCAATCGGCGCGGTTCTGTGTGAGCCATGCCCAGAATGCGGCCAAGCTCGACCGAGACAAGAACGGAATCACTCGCCACCTCGTATTCCCAGATCCCGAGCCCGGCCTGCACGACCAGCTCCATGCGCGCCTGCGCATCGCGCAGGGCCCGGTCCCGCGCAACCTGTTCGGAGACATCCTGGAATATGCCGTAAATCTCGGTGGTGTTGCCGTCTTCATCGGTCCGGCACTGGCCCTTGGAATAGACGTAGCGTTCCGTGCCGTCCGGACGGACGATACGCGCGCCGTGGAATTCAAACGGCTTGCCCGATTTCGATGCCTCGTCGACGGCCTGCTGAACCATCCCGACATCATCGGGATGATAGAAGCTGATGGCGTCGGAAAGCGGCGGTTCGCCTTCGGACGGGTCTACACCATGGATCTCGAAGACCTGGTCAGACCAGAAAACGCTCTGATTGGTGATATCAACCCGCCAGAATCCGATCTGGCCGAATTGTTCGGTTAGAAGAAGGACCTGTTCCGGATCGGGTGCAGATGTTCGCGTGACCTCAGGCATTCACACGGCTTCCCGGCAGGCTGGCCGTCTTGGCCCAAAACGCCTTGATCGTCGAGACGATGCCATCGAGACCAAACAGGGCCACCGGGTTGACCACGCCGACATTTGCCCGGCCGTTACAGGCCCGATCAACGTCGTGATTGATTGAGGACGTTGCCAGAATCAGAACCGGCGCCCGCGCGTGCACACGAGAGGCGCGGCGATTGCCGAACAGCTTCAACATGGACGTCTCCAGACAACCGGTCCCGACCCGGTCTCGGTCAATTCAGTTGGCAATTCGTTTTGATTGGACTGCATATATACTGGTTCGCCCGATAATCCACCCATCCGGGCACGATCCGAAGACGCGGGTGAATGCTGCGTCGCGGACACTGAGACCCCCGGTAAAAGCGCCGAAAGACGGCAATACCATTCGCCGTCCATCCGTTGCGAAACAGCGCGCCCGCACCGACCGGCCATTCCCGCTGACCCGGGCACACGGATGCAGGTGACCGGCAATCTCGCCCGGTGCGTTGCCCTCGGTCGGTTCATGGCGCAGGGTCAGAGTGCCGAGTTCGAGAACAGGCCGGACCTCTCCGCCGAAGCGGGCGGGCGGCTCGGGGTCGTGATTGCCCTCGATCCAGACCCAGCGGCTTACATCACGCACCAGCCGGGCCAGCATGTCCGCATCGCTATCATCCATACGCCCGTCCGCGCGCAGATCGTGGAAACTGTCGCCCAGTGCAACGACCGTTTCCGGGCGGTGCCGCGCAATGGCGGCAGATAGCTTCAACAGCGTCGCGCGCGTGTCGTAGGGCGGCAGCATTTGGCCGCGTTCCGCGTAGGACGAGCCTTTCTCGAAATGCAGGTCGGCGACAATCAGCGTGCGATGGACGGGCAGGAACAGCGCACCGGTCAAGTCAGGCGTGACCGCCTCGCCATGGAGAGCCCAGACCGGTTCATTCTTGCGGGCTGTCATCGCGCTCACGGTGTCATCGCCTCGCTGATCAGGTCGTCCGACGCGTCGGCCAGAATCGACTCATGCCCCTCGCCATAAACCGGCTCGCGCCCGATCTCCAGCATGACCGGCACGGCCAGCGGCGAGACTCGGGCGAGGTGTTCGGTCACGATCCGCCCCTTCACGCGGGCGAGCGCCTGACCCAGCCGGCGTACATCCATCAATCCGGTAGCGGCATCGGCCCAGGCCGCCTGCAGCAGGACGTGATCTGCGTCATGCTGGCGCAGGACGTCATAGATGAGGTCAGCAGAGAAGCTGACCTGCCGTGCCGTCTTCTCCTGCCCCGGAAAGCGGCGTTCGATAAGCCCGGCGATGATCGCGCAGGTCTTGAAGGTTCGCTTCATCAGCGGACTTTCAGCGAGCCAGGCATCGAGGTCATCGCCGAGCATGTCCTCGTCGAAGAGCGCATCCATATCGACGCCGGAGAGATCGCGCAGCCCCCAAACGGCGAGCGCATATTCATTGGCGACAAAGCCCATAGGCCGCATGCGCAGGCGTTCGAGGCGGCGCGTCAGCAGCATGCCCAGCGTCTGGTGCGCCAACCGCCCCTCGAACGGGTAACAGACGAGATAGAATTTCGCTGCGCGCGGGAAAGTCTCCACCAGAAGCTCATCCGAGCCGGGCAGGCGCGACTTCAGGGATTGAAGGTCGAGCCAGTCGCGCACCTGACCGGGCAGCGCCCCCCATTTCGACCGGTCCTGCGCCAGGTCGCGAACCCGCGCGGCGAGATAGGTCGAGAGCGGGAATTTGCCGCCCTGATAGGACGGGATTTTCGGCGAGTCCGCACTGGCCCGCGAGACGATCGCGTCGGTTTCCGACAGGCCTTCGAACCGGAGGATCTGCCCCGCGAAAAGAAAGGTGTCGCCCGGCGTCAGCTGGCCAATGAACCAGTCCTCAATCTGTCCGAGACGGCGGCCGGCGCGTCCGCTGCCCAGCCGGACATGGATCATGTCGGACTCCACAATCGTGCCGACATTCAAGCGGTGGCGCTGGGCCGTGCGGGCATCACGGGCGCGCCACAGCCCGTCCTTGCCTCTCACCATGCGCCGGAAACGATCATAGCTCGCCAGCGCATAGCCGCCCGTCGCGGCGAGATCGAGTACGCGGTCAAAGTCGGAACGGACCAGGTCGGCATAGGGGGCCGCACTGGTGACTTCCTCAAAGAGCGCATCGGACTCGAACGGATCACCACAGGCCCGGCCCATGACGTGCTGGGCAAGGACATCGAGCGCCCCGGCCTTCAAGGGCTCGCCATCAAGCGCGTTCTCGGCCACGGCCTCGGCGGCGGCGGTGCACTCAAGATGTTCGAAACGATTGGTCGGCGCGAGCAGGGCCTTGGACGGTTCGTCGAGCCTGTGGTTGGACCGGCCAAGCCGCTGGATCAGACGCGCCGAGCCCTTGGGAGCCCCCATCTGGATGACGAGATCGACATCGCCCCAGTCGATCCCGAGGTCGAGCGTGGAGGTACAGACCACGCCTTTCAGCTTGCCCGCCGCCATCGCCGCCTCGACCTTTCGGCGTTGTTCGGGTGCGAGCGAGCCATGGTGCAGCGCGATGGGCAGGCCCTCGTCATTCATCCGCCAGAGTTCCTGGAAGGTGAATTCGGCCTGGGCCCGCGTGTTGACGAAGACGAGGGCCGTGCGCGCCCCCTTGATTCGTTCATAGACTTCGGCGAGCGCGTGGCGGCCCGAATGCCCGGCCCAGGGAATGCGTTCCGCACTGTCGAGGATTTCGACCTGCGGGCGGGGTCCCGGCCCGCCGCGAACCAGCCGCGCGAATTTGGCATGAGGCCCGGCTTGCGGCGCGAGCCAGCGTGCCAACCCGCCCTCGTCAGCGACGGTGGCCGATAGGCCCGCCCGGCGCGCCTGCGGAGCCCATTGCGCCAGAGTGGCAAGACCCAGACTCAACAGATCGCCGCGCTTCTGCGGGGCCAGCGCGTGGATCTCGTCGATGACGACGCGCTTGAGATCGGCAAAGAAGGTCGAGGCATTGGGCGAGGCGACGAACAGGGCAAGCTGTTCGGGCGTTGTCAGCAATATGTCCGGCGGGCGTTCGCGCTGGCGCTTCTTCTTCGATGGAGGCGTGTCCCCTGTCCGCGTCTCGATCCTGAGGCCCAGCCCCATCTCCTCGACCGGGACCATCAGGTTGCGCGCCACGTCCACCGACAGCGCTTTCAGCGGCGACAGGTAGAGCGTGTGCAGGGCGTGAGGACGACGCGGGTCCTCCGGGTCGATCATTTCGGCGAGATCCACCAGGCTTGGCAGAAATCCGCCCAGTGTCTTGCCGCCCCCGGTCGGCGCGATCAGCAATGCGTGTTCACCTGCCCGCGCCGCATCCAGCATTTCGAGCTGGTGGTCACGGGCGCGCCAGCCACGTGCGGCAAACCAGCGTTCGAAACGGTCGGGAAGACGTGCGGGCGGGGCCATCACGACTAGACTAGTGCGCCTTCCGGCCGCTCGACAGGGGCGAGTGCGGTTCGGCGAGGGGGGAACGCAGCGCGAAAGCGTCCCCCTGACGAATTTCCCGCGCCGGCGCATAATGGACGTCATGCTTGGGGGCATGAGACGCGAGGGAGTCCCATCATGGCGCATGCCGTGATTGAACGGTTCCAGGCCCTGGAATCGGTATTTATTGAAGCTGTGAAACGATCCGAGCGTTTGTCGGCGCGCTTTGCCGCTGCCGCCGCGCTGGATGCGGACAGCGATGTGGCCACCACGGTGCGCAGGGCCCTGCGTGAACGCGATGCGCTGGATGCCTGTGTGTCCCGCTGGTCGCACCCGTCAAAACCGATGCGGATCGTCTATGGGGCCGCCCTTGCTGCGGTCAATCGGGACGCCGGTGCCTATGCCGAAACCCATGCCGCACTGAAGGAGACCCGCAAGGCGCGGGGCGGCCGGCGTCTGTCACTGGATGGATCCTGTACAGCCCTGACATTGACCGCTGCCGGCGGCAGTCCCGCCCAAACAGGGATGTTCTTCGACATACTCGAAGCTATCGCCGCCCCCTGGTGGCGCCGCGATGCCGCAGCCGAGGAAGCCTATGCAGCCATCATGGCGGCCGATGGCGAGACGCCTGAGACCGCCGAGGCACGTCTCGGCAAGGCGCGCGACGCCATGCTGGGGGCCGGCGTCCCCAAAGGGCAGGTCAACAAGGCCGTTTACGAGGTTGCCCTGGCCGATCCGTCGCCCATGCGTTTCGCCAAGACCTGGACGGCCCTGAGCATCGCTGCCCGGTCCGAAAAGGGACTTGTCCGCCACACCGGGCTGTCAGGCCTCGCCATTCTGGCCGCGCAGGTTGATGATGGATCGGCCGCAGGCGACGCCCTTGTCGAAGCCAATACCGCGATCCGTGCGCTGAAACCGAAACCGCAGGGCATGGCGGCTGGCCGCCTCGTTCTGCGTCTCGCTGTGGCGATGACCGGCCGGAAGACGCCCGGCGCGGCCGCTCGCGACTTGTCCGCCATTTTCGCGGCCCAGCAGGCGGCTGTTGTCGCGGCTACCGCCGGCGTTGTCGCGGTCACGGCCGCCGGCTAGCGCGGCGGGTATCGCCTCGCGTGTTGTGCCGGTAAGCCAAGCAAATACCGTCCGAATTGGCGCGCACTTTTCGCTCGTGGAAATGTGCCGTAAAATCCGGGCACAGGGACGGGGCAGAACATGGCTTGCCTCAGGGTTTTTCAGCCGGAACGACACCGTCTTCCGGCATCTGGTCTGACAATGTCGGCCTGAGAGGGCGAAGGGTGAAATGACGATTTCACGACTTTTGGCGGCCGGGTTCGTCCTGGCTTCCTGTGCTCCCGAACAAAGCGACGATGCGGCCCTCGGGCACATCGCGGAAGCCGCCGCCGATACCGCTCTGCAGCGCGACGCGAATTCTGTTGATCCCGCCCATCGCATCACACTGGACGGTCTCGGCCCGTACCGCGCTGGCATGACGATTGGCGAATTCCGTAGCGCGGCCGGCGATACAGGGCTGGAGTTCGACCCCGACTTCATGGTCGACCTGTCGGCGCTATGCACCACCGGAGAAGAGACGCCGTCCGTCTGCGCCGTCGTGTACATGACCGAGAGCCTGACCGATGATCATGGGATTGCCTATCTGACGACCGCTGACCCGCGTTTCCGGACGCCGGACGGGATCGGCCCCGGTGTCAGCCTGGCCGACGCCGAGGCGGTTCTGGGTCCGGCCACATTGTCCTTCAGCTATGCGAATGAATCCCGCGAATTCATCCGCTTCGCCCACGCACCGGAGAACTGGCTGTTCACCCCGTCACGCGATGAAGTGGAACAGTTCGCCGGCTTCTATGACCTGTCGACAGGCGCTGAACACTTCGAGACCGCTCAATATCGGCCCGGAACACTGATTGACAGCGTCGACATATATCCGCTCCCGGATGGCCAGGCCCGTCCCTAGTCCGGTTTGACTCAGGGCCCGGGAATGCTAGCTAGCGGACCAGAGCTGACTATCACTTCTGCCGTTCGGGACCGCCGATGAACATGGAATCCATCTTCAACGAAGAGCTGATCACGCAACTGGTCCAGACCGGGACCCGCGGCGCGGTCAATGTCGCGCTGGCCCTGCTGATCCTGATCGTGGGCTATCTTGTTGCTGGCCTGATCAAGCGCAACGTCAAACGCTTGATGCTCAAGAGCGACCGGATCGACGAAACGATTGCCGCCTTTTTCTCCGACCTCGTGCGCTATGGCATCCTGGTCATCGTCTTCATCGCCGTACTGAACCGGTTTGGCGTCGAGACCACGTCCCTGGTCGCCGCCATCGGTGCTGCCGCCCTGGCCATTGGCCTCGCCTTGCAGGGAACGCTGTCGAATGTCGCCGCCGGCGTGATGATCGTCTTCTTCCGTCCCTACAAGTTCGGCGACTTCGTCGACATCGCCGGAACGTCCGGAACGGTGAAGGACATCAATCTCTTCACCACCGAGCTGGCCATGGTCGATGGCGTGAAGGTGATCGTCCCCAACGCCCAGTCCTGGGGTCAGGTGATCATGAACTACACGGCCAACCCGACCCGGCGCATCGACTGGACGTTCTCGATCTCCTACGACGACGACATCGACAAGGCGATCAGCGTCATCCGCGACGTGATAACGGCCGATGAACGCGTGCATGCCGACCCGGAACCTGTTGTTGTGGTGGTCGGTCACGGCGCATCCTCGATCGACATCAGCGCCCGTGTCTGGGCCGCGACGGCCGATCACTGGGTGATCAAGTGGGAAATGTGGAAGCAGGTCAAACAGGCCTTTGACCGCAACGACATTGAAATCCCCTACCCCCACCAGGTGGAAATCCACAAGGACGCCTAAAGCGGCGGATTGGCCCTTTTTGCGCCATGATAGGGAAAGACGATCGGCCCCATGACAGAACCGCGCAACGATACGTCCAGCGAAATGCCCACCCAGCGCCCGCGTTCCTTCATCGAGCGTCTCGTTAGGGTTACGCCCGGCGACCTGATCCGGCTTGTGCTCTTAAGCATAATCGCCGGTTTGGTGCTCGCCGCTTTCCGGGTCGACCCTCGCCGCCTGTGGGTCGATTTTTTCGGAACGATCTATGAAGCCTGGGGCGAGTTCATTGACCTGTCTGCGGATCTGGTCCGCTGGTCAATCGATTACCTGATCCTGGGCGCAATACTGGTGGTTCCGATCTGGATCGTCTGGCGGATCATCAGCGCCTTCAACAAGCGGTCGCGTTAGGAAAACGTTTAGCCTAAATCCGCTTTCTGCATGAAATTGCTTGCCATTTACCGTATTACCCGTTCCCACGCAAAGGAGGGGCGATATGGGTTCGTCGGCGGCATTGCACATTCTGGAGCGCGATAGCGTCGATAGCTGGCGTGATCGTCCCGCCATCGTGCTGGAACAGGGTTCGCTTATGCGCCGCCTCCTGACTGGCGTGCTACGCGACCATACCGCCGCGCCCGTTATCTCCACCGCGGACCCGAAGGAGGCCCTCGCCGCTGCTGTCTCGGAGCGCCCCGGACTGATCTTCGCAGACTGGTCGCCGTTCGACGAAGACCGGCGCGAGCTCGAATTTATTCGCCAGGTCCGCGAGCAGGAAGACCACGAGGTCCGTGCCGCCCACTTGATCGTGCTGACAAATCGCCAGCGCCGCCGCGACATTCAGCTGGCACGCGATGCGGGCGCGACCGACTATCTCCTGAAGCCGATCCCGGCCACGACAATTGTCCAGCGCGCCGATTCCAGCTCGAAAGAGCCGCGCGCCTTTGTCCAGTCGACACGGTTCAACGGTCCTGACCGCCGCCGGCGGAAGCGGGACGCCAACCTGCCCTTCAAGCGCGGGGCAGATGTTCGGGCCGGTCGCGTCGATCCTCTCTCGGCCGCCCGCAACGCGGTCGTTGCTCTGGCCGAGGAAGTTGCCCCGGAAGGCTGCCCGCTGACGCGCCGGGTCGTCGTCTCGCTCAACCGCTATCTTGGGGCGCTGGAGGTGTTTACCCCGTCCGATGACGAGGTGATCGAGATGCACCGCGCGGCCATCATCCAGCTGATCCGGGCCAAATATCGCGGTGACGCGACCGGTGAAGCGGTCGTCCGCGGTCTTGAAACCGTGGTGCAGCGCCGCCTGAAAAACCTCTGACGGAAACCGGCTGTCCGCGCGCACTGGCACACCGCACGCAGCGGGGCTAGGTAGGGTATATCGCCCGCCGACAGGACATCCCGCCCATGGCCGAAAGCCTCCAGGAATTGTTGAACCGCCTCGCACCGCTGCTCGTGGACGGTTCGCCGCACGCCATGGCGCTTGGCTTCACGCTCGAAGGCCTTGGGCCGGGCAATGCCCAGATGCGTGCACCTTACCGCACAGACCTCGTCGGCGACCCCGAGACCGGCGTCCTGCACGGCGGCGTGGTGACAGCTCTGCTCGACCATGCTTGCGGTATTGCCGCCTTTTCCGGACTGGGTGCCAATGACACGCCCGCCACGCTGGATCTGCGGATCGACTACATGCGTCCCGCCGAACCGGGCAAGGACGTCGTCGCCGAGGCCGAATGCGTCCGCGCCCACGGGCTGATCGCCTTTGTCCGGGCCATTGCCCATGACGGGGACGAGTCTGATCCCGTCGCCAGTGCCCAGGCCGCCTTCATGGTGACACGTCCGTCCAGCGAAGCGGCCGCCAAGGCCCGCAAGGCCATCGAAACGGGGCAGATGTCATGAGCGAAGCCCTGATCGAGACACTCCTGGCTGCACCTTATGTTGCCAAGTTCGGCATCCGCTTCGAACGCAAGGGTGACGAGCTGACCGGCGTCCTGCCGTACGCGGAACATCTCGTCGGCAATCCGCTTGTTCCCGCACTGCATGGCGGTGCAGTCGGGGCCTTTCTCGAAGTCATCGCCTCGGCGACCCTGCTGGCCTCCCAGCCGCTCGCTCGCCTGCCCAAACCCATCGACGTGGCCGTGGACTATCTCCGTCCCGCACGGCCCGAGGACGTCTACGCCCGCGCCTTCATCGGCCGGGCCGGTGCCCGCGTCGCGAATATCCGCGCCGAGGCCTGGCAGGGCCGCCGTGACGCGCCGGTCGCCAGCCTGCACGGCCACTTCCTGATCAAGCCGGCGGGTTGAACGTTTCGGCATTCGCTAGTCTTGAGCGGCCGTCCAGGCTCCCATCGAACCGAGATAGATATCGACAGAGCCAAAGCCTTTCGAGGCCAGCCAACTGGCTGCAATCGTAGCTCGTTTTCCGCTCGCACACATCACGGTATAGGCCCGGCCGGGATCGAGATCGGTCCACGCCTCGTTGAGCTCGCCAGCATAGATGTGGGCCGCCCCCTCGATCCGGTTCTCCTTCACCTCGTCCGCTGCACGGACGTCGAGAAGTGTCCACGTGTCCCGGTTGTCCTCAAGCCGCTCGCGGACCTGTTCGGTGCCAATGGTTGGCAATGACCGGAAGTCATGACCCGCCGCGATGGCGTTAATGACGCTACTATAGCCGCCAACCACGTCGTCCAGCCCCATCCGGACCAGATGGGCCATCGCCACCCGCAAGTCCGTCTCGGTATTGGCGATCAGGGCAACACGCTGGCCTTCCTTGATGAACCAACCGGCAAAAGCCGGAATCATGTCCTTGGGCAGGCACACGCATCCGGGAAGATGACCGGCCGCGAAACTCTCGGGATCTCGGACGTCCACACGCACATCGCAATCGACAGCGTCCAGCCTGTCGAGAGTCAGCGGCCGCGGAGCCAGGACACGCGGAGCGGCCGGCCAACCCTCGACATTTGCCCGCTCCATCAGCCGGAAATAGGGCGGCTGGTAATGCACTTCGCCAAGCTTCTCCCGAACGAATGCGTCCCGTTCGGCGATCTGCAGTTTCGGATTGTTCTGCCGCTCGTGACCGACGGTGGAAAACTCCCGTTCCGCCATGGCCGAACCACAGACCGATCCGGCCCCGTGGGCCGGGTAGATGATGGCCTGGTCCCCCAATGCGAGAATTTTCCGCAGGCTATCGAATAACAGGCCGGCTACCTCCTCCGCTCGGTCAGGATAGAAGTCGGTGCGGCCCACATCACCGACGAACAGGGCATCGCCCGTAAATACCCCCACCGCGCCATCATCGTGGGCGGTATCGTGAATGACGATGGCGATATGGTCATCGGTGTGACCGGGCGTCTCGAGGATCTCGAGGCGCAATTGCCCGATTGAAAACCGGTCCCCTTCGCGGGCAGTGTCGGCATAGGCGACCGGGGCTTTGGGGTCGTAGCCGTGCAGGATTTTCGCGTCACACTGGGCGGCCAGCGCGGGAGCCCCGGAGATCAGGTCTTCGTTCCGGTGGGTTTCAAAAATGTGGGTGATTTCCAGTCCCCGGGCACGGGCACGCTCCAGATAGATGTCACAGTCCCGCCGGGGATCGATCACGGCCGCCTGCCCGTCTGAACCGAGAATGTAGGACAAGTGGGACAGGCCATCGGTTTTGATTTTTTCGAGATACATCACAGGCCCCTTTCACGAACGGAAACAGGCTGACCCGGGATCGGGTTCCGGATTGCGATGGGCAGACGCCCCATCCGTAATGTATTGCTGTGCAAGATTGCCGCATGGCCGATACCGCCGGCCGCCCTATTCTCCTTCCCATGAAAACCGATCCGGTCATTGCCTATTATGACGGTGCGTGTCCCTTGTGCGTTCACGAGATGAAACTCTATGAGCGCCGCGGACAGGGGCGGGTCATCCTTGAAGACGTGAATGGCGACATTCCCGGCGACGTTGACCGGCAGGCCGCGCTGGATGCGCTGCATTTGCGCCTCCAGGACGGGACGCTCTTGACCGGTTGGGACGCCTTCATCGCTATCTGGGAACGCTGCCCCGGCATGGGCTGGCTCGCCGCGATCACACGGCCCTGGCCGATCCGAAAGCCGCTTGACGCGATCTACCGTTTCCTCGCCCCCTACCGGCCGCGCCGCAAATGCGCGAACGGAGCGTGCAGTCTCACATAAGCGCGGCAAATTCCCGGAACATCACGGCGTGGCGGGCGGCGACCTCCATCGGGTCCTCGCCATAGCCTCCGCCGATCACGCCGCAGAGCGGCACACCAGCCGCGAGCGCGGTCTGGGCGACATAGGCTTCGCGCCGCGCCAGTCCTTCATCGCTCAGTGAAAGCAGGCCGAGCCGGTCATTCGCATGGGGATCGACCCCGGCATTGTAGAACACGAGGTCCGGCTTCACCGTGTTCAGAAGCGCGGGAAACGTGTCGGCGAGCACCGCAAGATAGGCCTCGTCGCCCGTGCCTTTCTCCAGACCAATGTCGAGATCACTCACCGCCTTGCGGCGCGGCCAGTTCTGCTCGCAATGGATCGAGCAGGTAAAGACGCGCGGTTCGTTCTCGAAAATCCGCGCCGTGCCGTCGCCTTGGTGGACATCGAGATCAAGGACAAGAATGGACGAGACCACCCCTTCGGCCAGCAGGATCGAAGCGGTGATACCCACATCGTTGAAGACGCAGAAGCCCGCCCCCTCGCCCGGCCGGGCATGGTGGCTGCCGCCCGCCGTGTTGGCCGCGAGACCATGTTCCAGCGCAAGCCGCGCGGCCAGCAGCGTGCCAGAGACCGACATGCGCGAGCGCAGGGCAATGGACTCAGTCACCTTGAAACCGATCTTGCGCTGCTCGGCGTCGGTGAGCGTGCCATCAAGAACAGCCGCGACATAGCGGGCGTCATGACCCATCTCCAGCCAGCTTGCCGGAGCGGCGATGGGTTCGTGATAGCCCTCCATCCCGGCAACCAGTCCTTCCTGGACCAGAAGCGCGGCCAGCCCTTCGTACTTGCTCATCGGAAAGCGGTGGCGCGGCGGCAGAGCCGTCGCGGTATAGGCCGGGTGATGGACGATCGGCAGGCGGCTCATCGTTTGGCTAGAAGTCGTTCTCCAGCACGATGCGGTAGCGCGCCTTGCCGGCCTCGAGATGAGCGATGGCCTCGTTCACCAGCGACATCTTCATGTGCTCGGTCTGGGCGGTAATGCCGTGGCGGGCACAGAAGTCGAGCATGGTCGCGATGGTCGACGGTGCGCCGACTGACGTGCCGGACACATCCTTCTGCTTGCCGATCAGCGAAAAGGCGGAAATCTCCATCGGGTCGAGCACCGCGCCGACCATGTGAAGCCGGCCGCGCGGGGCGAGGGCCGCCATATAGCTCGACCATTCCAGCGGCACGTTGACGGTCGAGAGGACCAGGTCATAGCGCCCGGCTTCAGCCTTCAGCGCCGCCTTGTCACGGCTGTTGACCACCCGGTGCGCGCCAAAGCCGCGCGCCTCATCCGCCTTGCTGTCAGACGACGTAAACGCCGTCACCTCGCAGCCCCAGGCTTTCAGGAATTTCAGCGCCAGATGGCCCAGCCCGCCAATCCCGATTACCCCGACGCGGTCCGTGGGTCGAATGCCGTACTGGACCAGCGGATTGAAGACGGTGATCCCGCCGCAGAAGAGCGGCCCGGCCTTCTCGGCGTCCACGCCTTCAGGCAACGGCACCGCCCAGGCCGCCTGTGACCGGACCCGGTCAGCGAAACCGCCCGTGCGCCCGTTCCAGGACGCCGCGACACCGCTCGCCTGCCCGCACATATTGTGATCGCCGCTCATGCAGTGCTGACAGGTCAGGCAGGAATGGGCGAACCAGCCCACACCCACGCGCTGACCTTTGGAGAGGTGCGTGACACCCGCCCCGGTTTCGACAACGCGGCCGATGATCTCGTGACCCGGAACCAGCGGATATTCGCTCATCCCCCAATCGTCATTGATGAGGGAGAGGTCCGAGTGGCAGAGGCCACAGGTTTCCACTGCGATCTCCACCTCGGCGGCAGGCAGCGGACCGGGATCGAATTCGTGGGGTTTGAGCGTTCCCTTGGGTTCGAATGCGGCATAGCTGCGGATCATGGGCGGGCCTTTTTTTCTCGCGATCTTGCTTCGGCCCATCATATAGGACGGATTCGCCTTGCGTCGCCTCCGGGCGCGGGATACGCGCTCGTGCCATGGATCCCGTCGCCCTCACCCGCAAGGACGTGCTGTTGCGCGCCTGGCCGCTGGTCTTCGCCAATGCGGCGGTGCCGCTGGCCGGCGTAGTCGACACCTTCGTCCTCGGGCTCTCGGGCGATGCCGGCGATCTCGGCGGGGTGGCGCTCGGCGCAGCACTGTTCAACATCCTCTATTGGAGCTTCTACTTCCTGCGCATGGGCACGACCGGCCTGACCGCGCAAGCCGACGGTGCGGGCAATGAAACCGAAGTTCAGCGCTCGCTCGTCCGTGCGCTCGTGCTCGCCGGACTGATCGGCCTTGCTGTCCTGCTCCTGCGCGGCCCGGTCGCATCGCTCGGCTTTGCCATCCTGCAGGGAGAGCCGGGCGTGGAAGCGAAAGGCGCGGCCTATTTCTTCGCCCGCTCGTGGGGTGCCCCCGGCGCATTTGGCGTTTTCGCCCTGACCGGTTTCCTCATCGGTCTCGGACGCTCGACCGAGACCCTGATCATCCACGCCGTCATCAGCGCCGTGAATATCGTCCTTGATATCTGGTTCGTGCTGGGCCTCGGCTATGGGCCGGGCGGCGTGGGTGCTGCGACCGCAATCGCGGAATGGACCGGCCTCGCCGTTGGTCTCGTCTTCATCCTGCGCATTGTCGCGGCACGCGGCGGCTGGCGGGACGCGGTCTTCACCCGCGCCGCGCTGCTCGACCGCGAGGCGCTGAAACAGCTCGTCGACGTCAACCTGAACCTGATGCTGCGCACCTGGACGATGATCATCGGCTTCACCTGGTTCGCCAATGCCGGGGCGCGACAGGGCACGGCCGCGCTCGCCGGCAACCACGTCCTGTTGCAGGTCATCACCGTCTGGGCCTTCGTGCTTGATGCCTTCGCCTTCGTTGCGGAAACCGAAGCCGGTCGCGCCTTCGGGCGCAAGTCCGTCGCCGCCCTGCGGCGCGCGCTGCGCTTTGCGTCCGAACAGGCGCTGGCCATGGGGGCGGTCTTTGCGGTTCTGACCTGGGCCTGGGGCGACGAGGCGCTGACGCTCGTCATCGCCGATGAGACCGCCCGGACGGCGGCGATCACCTTCCTGCCCTACTGCGCAGCAGTGCCCTTCCTGGGCGCAATGGCGTGGATCTTCGACGGTATCTTCATTGGCGCGACGCGCGGCGCGATGTTGCGCAACGCTGCCATCGCAGCCGTGCTGGTCTATCTCGCCGCGGATTTCGTGCTCGCCCCGCTTTACGCCAATCACGGCGTCTGGATGGCGTTCCTGATCTATTATCTCGCGCGGGCCAGCGCGCTGGCCGTGCAGTATCCGGCGCTGGAGAAACGGTTGTCGTAAGGGTGCGATTTGGCGGCGTCATACCCCGCTTTATGCGGGGTATCCAAATACGGGAAACGCCAGTTTTCACCCCACCCTTGCCCTCCCCTGAAAGGGGAGGGATTAGCGCCAAGACTCCCTCCCCCTCGGGGGAGGGTTGGGGTGGGGGAGTCGGCCGGTTCCGGATCGCTTCGCGTCCGGGATGACACGGTCGTGCTAGAGACCCGCGCCGACAGCCTGGGACACCGACGTGAACCCGTCCGCCTTCAGACGCTCGGCCAGGCCGCGCTTGATCTGCGGGACCAGTCCCGGCCCCTTGTAGACCAGCGCGGAGTAGAGCTGGATCGCGCTCGCGCCAGCCCGGATCTTCGCATACGCCGTCGCCGCATCCTCGACCCCGCCCACACCAATCAGAGGCAAGCCGGGTGCGGCTTTCGCGAAATCGCGCAGCAGCGCCGTTGAGCGCTCGAACAGGGGCCGCCCGGACAGGCCGCCCGCCTGGCCGCGGTCCGCACTGCGCAGGGTTTCAGGCCGGTCAATTGTCGTGTTGGACACGATCAGCGCATCGATCTTCCACTCGGTGGCCGAAACCACGATGTCGGCGAGATCGGCATCGGTGAGGTCGGGCGCGACTTTCAGGAAGACCGGTGCAGTCGCTTTCGCCGCACGGACCCGCTTGAGCAGAGCGTCGAGAGCCGCCTTCGATTGCAGGGCGCGCAGGCCCGGCGTGTTGGGCGAGGAGATATTGACCGTGAAGAAGCTGACCGACCCGGAGAGCGCCCGGATGGACTCGACATAGTCGGCGGCCCTGTCCTCGCTCGCTTTGTTGGCCCCGAGATTGATCCCGACGACACCGGGTTTTCCGGTACGGGCCCGCAGCCGTGTGGCGATCTGCGCCAGCCCGTCATTATTGAACCCCATCCGGTTGATCACCGCCTGATCCGGCGTCAGGCGGAACAGGCGCGGTTTGGGATTGCCCGGTTGCGGGCGCGGAGTGACAGCGCCGCATTCCACAAAGCCGAAGCCCATCGCCAGAAGCGCATCCGGCACCTGCGCATTCTTGTCATAGCCGGCCGCCAGCCCCACCGGGTTCGGCAGGTCTATGCCGGCAAGGCGCGTTTGCAGGATCGGATCACGGACATCGCGGTCGCGCGGTCCCAGACCTGCGCGCAGCGCCAGAAGGCTGGCCGTATGCGCGGCTTCAGGCGGAAGCGCGCGCAGAACTTTCATTCCCAGATCGTCCAGCTGGCTCATTCGAAAATCTCGCTCGGCAGCGTCCATTCACCATCCTCGCCACGCCGGATCAGGCGAACTGTCGCCACGGCCAGCATTGGCAGATCGCCATAGAGATGGGGGAACAGATCGCCCCCGCGCGAGGTTTCCCATTTCAGAGCGTCGCCCAATTCGCTGACCGGGACTTCCACAAGCGCGAGGCGGTCATGGCCCGAATAGTGCTTTTCCAACGTGCCGGGCAATTGATCGGCCGTCGAGAAATGGATGAATCCGTCGCGCGCATCATCAGCTTCGCCCGTGAACTTGCCAGCCTGCATTGCTTCGGCCCAGCGGGATGGCACGGCAAGGCGGTAGACAAGCGGGGGCGGGTCAGAGCGCATATCAATCTGGGTAGCCCCGCCGCTGTCACGGCGCAAGCCGCACGCACTGGCAACGGGACCTTGGCAGAGAGGAATTATTTCCTTTATGGTAGCAGTATGCACTAATTAGCGGAGGGGTTGCATGCTGACCCACGCCCAGGTCTGGACCGGTGTTGATCGCCTGGCGGCGCGCGCCGGATTGACGCCGTCAGGTCTCGCACGCTGCGCCGGACTGGACCCGACGACGTTCAATCCGTCAAAGCGAGTCATCGACCGGGGATCCCGCCTGCGCTGGCCGTCGACCGAGAGCCTCGCCAAGGCACTGGCGGCCGTGCGTGTCACCTTTGAGGATTTTGCCGCGCTGGCAACCGGTGCCGCCATCGGGCGCAGCGTACCCCTGATCGGCTTTGCCCAGGCAGGGGCTGACGGATTCTTCGACGATGCCGGCTTCCCAGTCGGCCAGGGTTGGCAGGAGGTGACCTTCCCAGGCGTCGAGGACACCCACGCCTATGCGCTGGAAATTTCGGGCGAGTCCATGCTGCCGGTGTTCCGCCCGGGCGACAGGATCGTGGTGGCCCCCAATGAAAGCCCGCGTCGTGGCGATCGGGTTGTCGTCAAGACGCTCGCCGGGGAGGTCATGGTCAAGGAATTATCCGTGCTGCGCCCCGACCACATCATCTTGCGGTCTTTCAATCCGGACTATGAAGACCGGCGGATCAGGGTGAGTGAACTGGCCTGGATGGCCCGTGTGGTCTGGGCCAGTCAGTAGAGCAGTCCTCAACTCGACTGCATGGCAGGCAAACAATCATAATCCGGACATGATTGGGTCACGGAACCATCATGGAATCAGCGGCGTTCTACCCTCGGGCAGGTCAGTTGCCCCGACAAAGAACCGGTCATGCGACTCCAGAAAGGACCGCCGCCATGTCCATCCTCCCCCGAACCTTCACCGCCACCTCCCTGCATGGAATCGACATCGTCAGCCCGTCCGGCCGCAAGCTGGGCGTTCTCGAAGATGTCGCTGTCGGAGCCGCGTCCGGCAAGGTGCTCTACGTCCTCATCGCGCTGGACCGCCCCAGCGAGATCGGCGAGCGCCTCTATGCCGTGCCGTGGGAAACGCTGAGCTTTGATCCGGCCACGGACCGCTGTGTCCTTAACGTGCCTGTCGAGACGTTGCGCGAAGCCCCGGCGCTTCCCAGCCCGGAAGCCTTTGCCGAACCCGACCCGCGCCTGCGCTATGCGCTGAGCACACATTTCGGACGTTATCCCGACGCGGCCTGATACCGCGCCGGGAGGCCCGTCAGTCCGGGTATTGAAAGACCGCATCCAGCGGCACGCCGAACGCCCGGGCGATCAGGAACGCCACTTCGAGCGAGGGCGAATACCGCCCTTGCTCGATGGCGATGATGGTCTGGCGCGTCACGCCGGTCTTCTCGGCCAGTTCGGCCTGGGTCATCTCACCGGCTTCGAAGCGAAGCCGGCGGATGTCGTTGGTGATTTTTGTCGGTTTGGCCATCGCCCTTACACCCCCCGGCGGTAGTCGATCAGCTTCGACACCGCCTTGACGAGTTCGCCGGCAACCAGTCCGGCCAGGATCGCATTGGCAACCAGCCAGACCGGCTGACCCAGCATGGCCAGCGCCAGTGCGCCGAGCGAGACCACGCTCTGGATCACGCCGCCGCGCTGGTCGCCACGCATCTCGATCAGCTTGTCGCGCTCATCGCGGCTGTCGTCGGCTTCTGATGGCTTCATGATGGCGATCAGGATGTGCGCGACGATAGCGAGACCGACGACCGCGACGACCGTGATGATCATCGTGGCGTTGGTCGCAGCCAGCGCTTCCTCGGGCGGCACGTCCGCCGTGAGGATGCCCAGCACCGCACCGCCGAAATAAACACCGTACACGCCCAGCATGATGAGGAGCATGGCGATATTGCTCTTCTCGTGGAAACTCATGTCAATCTCTCCTGACCTCATGTTCAATATGTTTGACACATCCGGATATAGGAGGGCGCAATCATCGTGTCCAGTATTTTTTACATGGAGTGTAAAATTTCGGACTAGGAGGCCAGCTCACCGGCCAGCGCGCTGTCGATCAGCGTAATGGTTTCCGGGATGCCGTAAATCGCCACGAAGCCGCCAAAGCGCGGCCCCTGGCTCTGCCCCAGCAGCACTTCATAGAGACCAGTGAACCAGTCGCGCAGATTGTCGAAGGACTGGGCCTTGCCCGCCGCATAGACCTCGTTCTGGATGGTTTCTGCGTCCTTCTCGGCCGGATCAAGTGCGGCGAGCCGGGCCTTGAGATCTTCCATCGCGGCGCGTTCGAGATCATTGGCCGGGCGGTAGGATTTCTCCGGCTCGATAAAGTCCTCGTAGTAGGCGACCGCGCGTTCCGCGAGCCCGTCGAGGACCGGATGGCTTTCCGGCGTCGCGCCCTTCGCGTACTTCGAGATGAAGCCCCAGAGCGTGGCCTTGTCCTTCGCACTCGCCACCGAGGCGATGTTCAACAGGATCGCAAAGCTGATCGGCGGCACGTCGGCCGGCGGATGGCCGTCATGGATGTGCCAGACCGGGTTTTCCAGCTGCTTGGCCGCGTCCTGTCCGGAAAAGGCGGCGAGGTGCTGGTAATACTCGTCGACCGCCTTGGGGATGACGTCGAAATGCAGCCGCTTGGCGACGCGCGGCTTGGCGAAATTATAAAGCGACAGGCTTTCCGGCGTGCCATAGCGCAGCCATTCCTCGACCGAGAGGCCATTGCCTTTTGACTTGGAAATCTTCTCACCGACCGCGTCGAGGAAGAGCTCATAAACGTATTGCACGGGCGGCTCGACGCCGAGGATCTTGCAGATGCGCGAATAGATCGGCGCATTGGTCTGGTGGTCCTTGCCGAACATCTCGAAATCGACGCCAAGCGCAGCCCAGCGCATGCCGAAATCGGGCTTCCACTGCAGCTTGGTATGCCCGCCGGTCACCGGCATCGTCACGTCACTGCCGTCCTCGTCCTCGAACGTGATCGTCCCGGCCTTGGCATCGGTCGCCTTCATCGGCACGTAAAGCACGCGGCCCGTCGTCGGCGAGATCGGCAGGAAGGGCGAGTAGGTCTTGCGCCTCTCCTCGCCCAGCGTCGGCAGCATAACGCCCATGATGTCGTCGAATTTTTCCAGCGCCCGCAGCAGCACGTCATCAAACCGGCCCGAGCGATAACACTCCGTCGCGGACAGGAATTCGTAGTCAAAGCCGAACCCGTCGAGAAATGCACGCAGACGCGCATTATTGTGCTGGGCAAAGCCGTCATGGGTCCCGAACGGGTCGGGCACATCGGTCAGCGGCTTACCCATATGCTGGTGCAGCATCTCCTGTTCCGGCACATTGGTCGGCACCTTGCGCATGCCGTCCATGTCGTCGGAAAAGCAAATCAGCTTGGTCGGATAGGCATCATCGGTCAGCACGCGGAAGGCGTGGCGCACCATCGAGGTGCGGGCGACCTCGCCGAACGTGCCCATATGCGGCAGGCCGGACGGGCCGTAGCCTGTCTCGAAGATCACCGCCCCGCCCTGCATGCCGGACTTTTCCAACCGTTTGAGGACCGCGCGCGCGAGTTCGAAGGGCCAGGCCTTGGCGTCTGCGGCGAGCGATGCGGCGGTGGTCATGGGAGAAGTCCGTCTCGTGTAGCGGTTTAAGGGTCCGGGCAAGGCACTCTGCCATGCCCCCGGGACCAGCGCGAGTTAGGCCGGGCTGAGTGTTGCGTCAATGGGAGGGGGCGTTCCCCCGCCGCCGCAGCCGGTACACCACCCGCCCGACACGCCAGAGCGCCAGAACGCCATAGGCGGTGGAAAAGGCGATCTGCGGCCAGGAGCCGGCGAAGACGCCATAGAGCCCCCAGAAGGTCGTGCTGGCCGCCACGAAGAGGAGCGTGCGGGTCAGTCCGCGCGCGAACCGGCCCAGCACAGCCAGAGCGGACCCGGCGGCGGCAAGCGCGGCGAGCGGGGCCAGACCCGACACGATCCAGCCGCCGGCAATGAAGACCAGCGCCCCGATCGGCAGAAACCGCGCCCGGGTCCCCCGCAGGTAAAGCGCCGCGACATCCATGACACCATAAAGGAGCGAATAGGCCGCCCCGGCGATCTGGCCCAGCGCCAGATAGTGCGCCGCGACGAGCGCCACCCCACCCGCATCCAGTACCAGGAAGGTGCGCTTGGTCCGCGCCCGCGTCGAGGCAAGGATCAGCGCGAAGCCGGCAAGGCCGAGCCCCTGAACGCCCAGCGCAGTGACCGTACCGGCCGCCATCACATGTTTTTCGACCGCGTGAGATAGACGATCATCACGCCCAGTCCGGTGGCCGCGAGCGCGGAACCGGCCCAGATCCAGCGCCAGGGTTCATTGTCGACAAGGGTTTCCCCGACATCGCCCCGGAAGAACCAGGCGAGGTCCCCGATCACCGAGATCAGGGTCAGCGAGGTGAGCACGCCAAACACCACATTGGTGATCATCGCCAGGCGCTCCTGCGCACGCTGGGCGGCCTGGTCATAGATTTCGTTGAGGAAGTCGCGCTTGTGCTCGAGATCGGTCGCCAGCGCTTCGAACCGCCAGCTCGACATGAGCTGACTCCACAACTGGCGTTCAAACGGCTTGATAACGCCGAGCTCGTCATGATGGCGGTGCAGGAAAAAGGTCGTCATGTCGCGGAAGATGTTCAGACGCTCGCGCATCTGCCGGGCCTTTGCGCCCTTTAACGTCCCGCCGTTGGAATTCGTGGTCTTGCTCAGGAAACGCTCCGAAGCGAAAAACAGCCGTTCATCGAGCAGCAGCATGGTCGCATAGGCATAGCCGTAATAGGCGATCAGCGGCACGGGTGAATAGCGTTCGCGCGCCTCGCCGGACGCGACCAGGACCGAATTCATATAGCCCGCATAGGCCAGCGCGCCGGGGCCAACCTCGACCGGCTGGAAACCGTCCGCGGTGGACACCTCGACGAGCGGGCGCAGCGCCGCAAACCCGCCTTCGGGGGTTTCCTGCGGGTCGAAATTCCACACCCGGTGGACCGAGACCGGCTTGAAGTCCCATTCGGTCGCATCGTCGAGATGCTCGATCTGGTCGCGCACCCGCTTGTCGGTCATGGCCGGCAGGGCCTTGTTCACCCGCTCGGTGATGTCGCGGGCCTCCTCCGAGACCTTGTCTGGCAGAGCCACGTCGGCGAGCCAGTCGGCAAAGCTGCGCAGCGCCCTGGTGCTGGCACCCTCAGGGGCGTCGATATCAAACGTCCAGCAAAACACCAGCGCGCCGAAATCGTGGATATTGTACCAGCGCCCGACACAGCGCGCCGTCAGCCCGTCCTTTTCGAAACGGTCGGAACAGTCGCGTGCAGCCAGGCGCAGAAAGGCGTAGGGCGTGCGTGGCTGACCGCCAAAGTCTGTCCATCCGACGGGCCGGGAATGATCGCCACGCGAGGCCGCGGGCGGCTCGTGCGGGGTTTCGGGAATGAGGACGTCATAGCTGTCCTTCACCGCCTTTTGCAGCTTGGCCGCCGCCTCGCCCTGGCGCGCGCGATAGGCGCTGGCTCGTCGCGACGTGACCAGAAAATGCTCGGTGACAACCGGGCTGACCAGGCTCAGCCGGTATGTGCCGGGCCGAAAATTTCCGTTGGCCGCTTGTGCTGCGGTCATGACATCTCCCCTCGAAATGGCGCTGCGAACCGCCATTGCACCCGATATGGGCCGCGGTTTGAACCCCTGGTAGGCGATTTGGGCCGATTTGGTGTGCCGGTGAGGACGTCAAGCTTGTCGAAGGGCACAAGCTCGGGGGCGTGTTCCCGAAGGCACGCCCCTTGTCTTCAGAGTTTTAGACCGTCCCGGCCCCGCGCCGGCGCGGATGCCGGGACCTACCGGAGTCGCAGGAAGCACCTAGCAGTTAAAGCTCTTACACGAGCGTCACCCGCGCCAAACCTGTCACCAACCGGCCGGCCCCGGAACGGGGTCCGGGGCGGATGGAAATGCCATCTGACGTGCCCCGGTCTGGCGGAGCCAGGACCGGGGTCCAGCCCCGGCAATCTGGATCCCGGACATCGGCTGACGCCGATTTCGGGAGGCGTCGAAACTGTGGTGACAGAGTGGAGAGTCCGGGTTTTTCCGGCGAAAGCAGGGATCCAGGCTGGCCGCGCTCTGAAAGTTGTCATCCCGGACGGCGAAGCCGATCCGGGACCTGAAACCGGGAGCCACATGTTCAGGGTCCCGGCTCCGGCCGCCAGGCGGCCCGGCCGGGATGACAACGTCTTCAGCCCATGAAGTCACCCGCTCCATCTTGTTACTGACTGACTGGTCAGTTAGTATGGAATCATGAGCCGCACCCCCGCCAAACGCCGCCGTCCCGAAGCCCGGCCCGAGGAAATCCTCGACGCTGCGCTCGCCGTCTTCACCGAGAACGGTTTTGCCGCCGCGCGGGTAGAGGACATCGCGGCACGCGCGGGCCTCTCCAAGGGGGCCATCTATCTCTATTTTTCATCCAAGGACGCGATGCTGAACGCGCTGGTCGAGCGCTCAGCCGGTGCGTTGGCGAGCGCCAGTGAACGCCTTGTCGCTTCCGGTGGCGCGGCTGACCCCGAAGCGGCGTACCGCGCCGTACTGACGATGATCCTCACCACCATGACGGACCAGAACGTGTCGGCGGCCCCGCGCCTCGTCCTGGCTGAAGCCCAGCGCTTCCCCGAGCTGGCCGCACACTACCGCGCCCATGTCATCGATACCGGGCGGCGCACCATGCGGGCCCTGCTCGAAGCCGGTGTGGCAAAAGGCGTATTCCGTCCTGTCGAGGCCGAGGCGGCGATGCGCGCCTTCGCCGGTCCGGTCATCGCCCACATGCTGCTGACCACGGTCTTTCAGGCCGAGGACGACCCGGACACCGATCCCGCCGACATGGCCGGAGCGATCGCCGACATTGTTTTAAACGGCCTCAAGCCCCGGGAGGGACAGGAAATATGAAACGGTTGCTGGTCTTTTTCGCCTGTCTCGCACTCGCCGCGTGCAGCGACGCCCCCGATGATACGCTCTATGGCTATGCCGAGGGCGACTACCGCCTGCTCGCGCCTGAAACGCCCGGAACGATCACCGAAGTGCTCGCCGGCGAAGGCCATACCGTCGCGGCCGGCACGCTGCTCTTCCGGGTCAATGATACAGCGGAAACACTTGCGGTCAGCGCCGCTGAGGCCCGCCTCGCTGCCGCTGAAGCGCAATTCGACGATGCCGCCGCCGGCGGGCGCGAACCGGAAATCGCCGCCGCACGCGACCAGCTCGCTCAAGCCCGCGCCACACAGACGCAGGCCGGTGAAGACCTCGCTCGCGCCCGTGAGCTCTTCGGACGCGGCATCATTCCGCGCGCCCGGCTCGACGATGCCGAGGCCGCCGCCGCCAGCGCCAATGCGCGCGTTGGCGAGCTGCGCGAACGTCTGACGCTGGCCCAGCTGCCCGCCCGCGAGAACCAGTTGCGCGCACTCGCCGCCAACATCGCCGCCGCCGAGGCCGAACTGGACCGCGCACGAGATCAGCTCGCCCGGCGTCAGGTTGCCGCTCCGTCGGACGGGCGCATCGAACGCCAGCTGCGCTATGAAGGCGAACTCGCCGGACCGTCCGCGCCGGTGCTGCGTTTCCTCGCCGAGGGCGCGGTCCACGGCCTCATCTTCCTGCCCGAGGAAGGCCTCGGGCAATTGCGGGTCGGATCGTCCCTGACCCTTTCCTGTGACGGCTGTCCGGAGTCGATGGACGGCGAGATCGTCTTCATCGCCGGTGAGCCGGAATTTACCGCGCCCATCCTCTATTCCGACAATGAGCGCCACCGACTGCTCTACCGCGCCGAAGTGCGTTTTGCCGGCGATCCGCCGCCGCCCGGAACGCCGCTGCGGGCTCGCGCCACGCCATGACAGACGCCGTTATCGATGTTCACGGCCTGACCAAGCGCTTCGGCGACAAGACCGTCGTCGACGGGTTTTCGATGCAGGTCCCGAAGGGCTCGATCTACGGCTTTCTGGGCCCGAACGGGTCAGGCAAGACCACGACGATCCGGATGATGTGCGGCCTGTTAAAAGCCGACGCGGGCGGCGGTACGGCGCTCGGATACGACATCATGCGCGAGGCTCGCGAGATCAAGGCGCGGGTCGGCTATATGACCCAGCGTTTCTCGCTCTATGAAGACCTGACCGTCCGGGAAAATCTCGACTTCATGGCCCGGCTTCACGCCCTCCCCAATCGCAAGGCCAAGGTCGATGCGGTGCTGGAGGAATACGATCTGGCCCCGCGCGCGAAACAGCTTGCTGGCCAGCTTTCCGGCGGCTGGAAACAGCGCCTCGCGCTCGCGGCGGCCTCGATCCATTCCCCGGGCCTGCTTCTGCTTGATGAACCGACCGCAGGCGTCGACCCCAAAGCCCGCCGCGATTTCTGGGACCGCATCCGCCGCCTTGCCCGCGAGGGCGTCACGGTGCTGGTCTCGACCCACTACATGGACGAGGCGGTGCAGTGCGACTTCATCGCTTTCATCGCCTATGGGCGGAAACTGATCGACGCGCCCGCCGCCGACATCCCCAAAGAGGTCGGTCTCACCACCTGGCGGATCGAGGGCAAGGGGCTGACCCCGGTCTATGACGCGCTTGCCGCTGCGCCCGGCGTCGACCAGATCGCCCGCTTCGGCTCGGCGCTCCATGTCAGTGGCCGCGACAGGCCAGCGCTGGAGCGCGCCATCGGGCCCTGGCGGGACGACCCCGATTTCGACGTCAGCGAAGCCAAGACGGGCCTGGAAGAAGCCTTCATCTGGCTGATGACCGGCGCGAAGGACAATTTCTGACATGGGCGTGTCGGCCACTTTCTCCCGCATTGGCGCGATCCTCTCGAAGGAATTCGTGCAGATGCGGCGCGACCGGCTGACCTTCGCGATGATGGTCGGCATCCCGCTCGTCCAGCTGTTGTTGTTCGGCTACGCGATCAACACCGATCCGCGTCATTTGCCGACGCTGATCGAGGCGGGCGACAGCGGGCCAGCGACCCGCGCCATCGTCCAGGCGATGGAGGCTTCGGACTATTTCGAAATTGTCGGCCAGGTCGACAGCCAGGCGGGAACCGACCGCGCGCTGACCAATAGCGAGGTGATCTTCACCGTCGTCATCCCGGCCAATTTCGAACGTGATCTGGCGCGCGGTGACCGGCCGCAGGTCCTCCTGGATGTGGATGCGTCCGACCCCGTCGCCGCCGGGGCCGGCACCGGGGCGTTCCCGCAAATCGTGCTCAGAGCGGTCGAAACCGTGACCGGCGAAGCCCGCGCGCCACCGGTCGAGACCGTCATCCACCGCCGCTACAACCCCGCAGGCCGCACGGCGATGAATATCGTTCCGGGCCTTCTGGGGGTGATCCTGACCATGACGATGGCGATGATGACCTCGATGGCCCTGACCAAGGAGGCCGAACGCGGAACGCTGGAAACCCTGCTCGCCACGCCGACCCGCCCGCTGGAGGTGATGGCCGGCAAGATCGCACCCTATGTGCTGGTCGGCTTCATCCAGGTCGTCTTGATGCTGGCCGCGGCGCGCTTCCTGTTCGGCGTGCCCTTTCTGGGCAACCCGCTCGCCTTTCTCCTGGCGGTCAGCCTCTTCATCCTCGTGAACCTGTCGCTCGGCTTCCTGTTTTCGACACTGGCGCGGACCCAGATGCAGGCGATGCAGATGACGTTTTTCGTCTTCCTGCCGTCCATCCTCCTGTCCGGTTTCATGTTCCCTTTCGACGGCATGCCGACCTGGGCCCGCACGATCGGCGAGGCGATCCCGACAACGCATTTCATCCGCGCGGTGCGTGAAATCATGCTGAAAGGCGCAGGGCTGTCCGATGTCTGGAATGATCTCTGGCCGCTGGCGGTGATCTTTGGCGTTATCGCCACGCTTGCGCTGACCCGCTATCGCCGCACGCTGGATTAAATATTCGCCCAAAGAAAAAGGGAGGCGGTTTCCCGCCTCCCTGTCTCGTTCCGCGAAGGTGCCCATTGCCTATTTGTTCGGCTGGGGCGTCGTGCGCAGATAGGGTTTGATCTTCTTGTAGCCCTTCGGGAAGAGCTTGTCGGCCTCTTCATCCGAAAGCGTCGGCACCACGATCACGTCATCGCCGTCTTCCCAGTTCACCGGGGTGGCGACCTTGTAGCCATCGGTCAGCTGCAGCGAATCGAGCAGGCGCAGGACTTCATTGAAGTTCCGGCCAGCGCTCGGCGGATAGACGATCATGGCGCGGATCTTCTTGTCCGGGTCGATCACGAAGACCGAGCGCACCGTGACCTTGGCGTTCGCATTGGGGTGGATCATCGAATAGAGGTCGGAGACCTTCTGGTCGACGTCGGCGATGATCGGGAAATTCATCGCGACGCCCTGCGTCTCCTCGATGTCCTTGATCCAGCCCTTGTGGTCCTCAACGCTGTCGACGGAGAGCGCGATGGCTTTCGCGCCCCGCTTGGCGAATTCGTCCTTCAGCTTGGCGGTGAAGCCCAGCTCGGTCGTGCACACCGGCGTGTAGTCGGCCGGGTGGGAGAAGAAGATCACCCAGTCCTTTCCAATCCAGTCGTGGAAGCTGATCGGACCTTCATTGGTCTCAGCCTGAAAGTCGGGGGCGGTATCGCCGAGAAGCAGACCCATCATTCTCTCCTTTGAAGCGGGGGGCATAAGATGCTAGCGCGGTAGACAGGTGGCGGTAAGAGGCACCGTGTTCAACCCTCCAGCGTTACGATTTTCCGCTTTTTAATCCGAGATCCGCCCATGGCCCACCTCATTCTCGTCCGCCACGCCAAGGCCATCGACCGGATGGACGCGGACGACGACTTCGAACGGGGCCTGACTCCGCGCGGGCTCGAGGATGCGCGCCAGGCTGGCGAAGCCGTTGCCACCAGCGGGATCGCCATTGGCCTGGCGCTGGTCTCTCCGTCAGCGCGGACGCTGCAAACCTTTCAGGCAATGAGCCCGCTGATCGGGGATCCGCCGCGTCACAGTCCAATGGCGCTATACCACGCCTCACCTGACTTCCTGCGCCGAGCCGCCGCCGAAGCCCTCGCTGAAACCGACTGCGTCCTGCTCGTGGGCCACAATCCGGGAATCGGCACGCTCGCCCTGGACCTGGCCTTCGATGCTGGTGCGGGCCATCGCATGCCCGATGGCTACCCCACGTCGGCCGTCACGGTATTTACCGTCGACGGTCCCGGACTGGGCCGGGCCGGCCTGGTCGCAATCCACAATCCCAAAGGCTGACCCTTCGCGCCACGGGTTCTGATTCGCTTTTTACAACCTCTGCCGGTATTGTCCCCGGCCACTGGTGAATGGGGAGGCGGCGTTCCGGCATGGACGACGGTGGACGGAGTTTTGCTGCCGGTTCGCAAGGCCTTGCGCTCCGCGCGCACTGGGCAGACGATGCGGCCAACGGACTGTTGCGGCGGCAGCCTGACGCGTCGGCAGCGACCGGCTTTCCCCTGAGGCAACGGATTGCGCTCGCGTCTCCATTGATCTGGTGTGGCCTTGTTGCGGCCGGGTCCCCGCTCGCCCTACAGGGGCTTGCCACGCTCGGCCTGGTCCTGCTGGCCTGCCTGGTCGCCCTGCGCGGAACCGCAGCAATTCTGCCACCCCAATGGGCCCCGCGCCGCGAGCTGGCCGACCGCGACTTGCCCGTCATCACGATACTCGCACCGGTCTATCGCGAGGCCCGGGTCCTGCCCCAGCTCCTGCGAAGCCTGTCACGGATCGATTACCCGGCCCTCAAGCTCGACATCAAGATCGTGGTCGAAGCCGATGACTCCGAAACGCTGGCCGCGGCGCGAAGCCTGCAGCTGCGTCACCGGTTCGAGACGGTTTGCGTGCCGCCGGGCCATCCGCGCACCAAGCCGCGCGCGCTCAACTATGCGCTGCGCTTTGCGCTCGGCCGTATCGTGACCGTCTATGATGCCGAGGACAGCCCTGCGCCCGGCCAGTTGCGCGCGGCCGCGGAAGCCTTTGCCGCCGCCGGCCCCCGTCTCGCCTGCCTGCAGGCTCCGCTGAACTGGTACAATGCGCCTCGCAACTGGCTGACCCGCCAGTTTGCCCTCGAATACGCCGCGCAATTTCACGCCATCCTGCCCTTGCTTGTGCGGCTCGGCCTGCCCTTGCCCCTGGGAGGGACCAGCAATCACTTCGACCGCGCGGCGCTGGAAACCGTCGGGGGCTGGGACCCGCACAATGTCACCGAGGACGCGGACCTGGGCTTCCGGCTCGCCGCGCACGGCTATCGCAGTGACGTCATCGCCCCGATGACGATGGAGGAGGCCCCCGAACGCCTCCGGCCCTGGCTGCAACAGCGTACGCGCTGGCTGAAAGGACACGCCCAGACCTGGGCCGTGCATATGCGCGACCCGCGCAGGCTGGCGTCTGCGGCGGGGCTGCGTGCGGTCGCGGGTCTGAACCTGACGTTGGGAGCCACCGTCCTGTCGGCCCTGCTGCACGGTCCGGCCGCCGTCTATTGCCTCGTGATGATTGCCTATGGGCTCGCCGCCGGCCACCTGCCCGTCACAGGCCTGGCCCTGCTGGCCACCGGGTATGGTGCCGCGATGGCGTGCGCCGCGAGTGGCGCGTTGCGCGCGGGCATACCGGTCCGGCTTGTCGACCTCGCGCGCATGCCGCTCTACTGGCCCCTGCAGACCATCGCCGCGTTTTGCGCCTTGCGGGAGTTACGGGTGAAGCCCTATTTCTGGGCCAAGACCGAACACGGATTTTCAGCGGCCCCGGACCTGCCATGTCCCTCGAACTCACGATTGCGCTCATGGCGGCGGGCACGTTGGTCTTCGCCTTCGCGGCCTGGCGTACGAAAGCCGCTCCCGATCCGGCAAAGGGTCCGCGCCTCATACCCTGGACGATCATCGCCCTGACCGCCGGTGTATTCGTGATTCTACTCGCGGCCCATGTCGTCAATCTCTTCGGGATCGAAACCGGGCGCGGCGTGGCGCGGTTCTAGCTGCCGGTGTCAGTGAAATTCCGGTTCGGGAGCCTGTCGCCGGGCTCCCGCCTTGAGAAAAGCGTTGATTGCAGGAAAATTGTTTTCCCCGAAGGCCTCGACGAGATGCCGGACAGGGCGGGCACTGTCGGACTCCGACCGCAGGAAAGAAAACTCGTGCTCGAGCAGGGCTTCATTGGCCGTTCCTTGCCACCAGTAAACCAGTACGGTCTCCAGTGTGTTGAGATAATCAATCATCAGCCAACGCAGCTGAATGATGTGCTTAGGATTGAGGCCGGTGATCAAGCCGTCATTTTCACCCAATCCGCCAACGGCATCGCGATCATAGAATTCGACGCAGCCGCGCACATCGTCGAGCAAGGCCACGGGTAGCTGTGGCACATGGAATTTCTCGATGTCCTGAATGATACGGCTGTTGATGTGGCAGGCATTGTTCACGAATTGCAGCATCAGATCGGTCTCTGGCCGCTTGTTGTCGATGTAGATTTTCGCGGCATCGATCGCGGCCTGCTTTTTCAGCCGCTTGTTTTCAGTGACCCAGTTTTCCCGGCTGATGCGAAGCTGAATTGCAGCAATCACGACCGACAGAGCCATGACAACGCTGGCAACCGCCGTCACGATCTCACTGAAATTCCCGATATTCATGCAGTCCCCCCAGGTCCACCATACTCACCTTAACGCGATGACCGGGAAAGCCTAATGCTTTTCGGTTCTTGCCGGCCCGGGGACGACCGGTCGCCTGTTTGACAACAATCGGTTAGGCTATCTCCCATCGCCAGAAAACAACGGACTTTCACCATGCCCACACGCCGCCACGTCCTTGCAACACTGGCAGCCCTCGGCGTTGCACCCTCTGCCTTTGCCCAGCTCGATAGCGCCTCGGGTATCCGCCAGATGCTGACTGCCGCAACACGGGCGGCGACTGACCGGCTCGGGCGGCACAACGGTTTTTTCGCAGACTCGATTGTCCGGATACCGCTGCCCGGCATCCTGGGGACGACCCAGCGCCGCCTTCAGCCGCTCGGTCTCGCCGGACCGCTTGACGACCTCGAATTGCGCATGAACCGGGCGGCGGAAAGCGTCATGCCGGCGGCTCGCGATCTGGTGACCGGCGCTATCGGCAATCTCAGCCTCTCGGACGGGATCGGCATTTTGCGCGGCGGCGATACGGCGGCAACCGATTATCTCGAGCGGGAAACGGCCGCCCCGCTGGGACGCCTGTTGCGTCCGCCCATGGAAACCACGCTGGCGCAGTCTGGGGCCTATGCGGCGCTCGACAGCGCGGCTTCGCTGGTCTCGGATAACCGGTCAGGTATTGGCCGCCTGTTCGGGCGCTCGCGCGGAAATTCGCTCGCCACCGGCCTGCGGGGCGAGGTGACCGACTTCGCCGTGACACGGGCACTCGACGGCGTCTTTCACTATGTCGGCGAAGAGGAACGCGGCTTCCGGCGCAATCCGCTCGGCCGGTCCGAAGACATCCTGCGCGGCCTGTTCGGACGGCGTCCCTGAGCACGGCGGATTGGAGCGGGTGAAGGGAATCGAACCCTCGTCTTAAGCTTGGGAAGCTCCTGCTCTACCATTGAGCTACACCCGCCTGCGCAGGCGCAGATCATACGCGAACCGCAGGCCGCGCCAAGCGCGAACGGCGGCTATTTTTACCATCCTGCCCGCTCTCAGTCCGCCGGGTTATAGGTTTCCAGCCAGCGCAGCAGGTTGGAATACATCAGCCGCTTCTGCTCGGTTGTCATCCGGTAGGAATGGTGCACCCCGCCCTCGATCGTGATCAACTCGTGGGGGATGCCGCCGGCTTCCAGCGCGGCGGCCATGGTCTCGGCCTGGGCATAATTGACGATCAGCTCGTCATTGCCGTGGATGATAAGCGTCGGGACGGTGCGTTCATCGACGTGACGGGCCGGCGAAATGGCGTAAAGCCCCTCGCGATTGGTTCGGTAGTCCGCACCCAGCACCATCGTCCAGTACGGCAGGGACGAGCCGCGGAACTGTTCTTCCTCCTCCTGCATCATCTGGTAGAGATCGCCGATCCCCGCCCCCGCGATGGCGCAACGATAGACGTCCGGCGTGAACACGGCACCGGCCAGCGTCGCATACCCGCCATAGCTCCAGCCGAAAATGCAGACCCGGTCGTCATCGACGACCCCGGTGTTCGCCAGGTGCCGGACCGCGTCGGTCAGGTCATCCTGCATCGCCCGGCCCCATTGCCCGTGCCCGGCGACAATGAAGTTGTAGCCGAACCCTTCCGAGCCGCGGAATTGCGGCTGTACGACCGCATACCCTTCTCCGGCCAGCATCTGTGCCCAGTCGTCAAACCCGTAATAGTCCCGGGCTTCCGGTCCGCCATGGGGCAGTACGACCAGCGGTAGATTCCGGTGCGGCCGGTCATGCGGCAGGGTGAGATAGGCCATGATGTCCAGGCCGTCGCGAGACCGGTAGGTGATCACCTCGACCGGATTGACCTCGGAATCGGGCAACAGCGGCCGGGTTCGGGAAATCAGGCGCAAGGTTCCCGCACCACGGTCGAGCAGATAATAGGCCCCGGACGATCCCCCCGCCTCGCGGTGAATGACGATGCGGTTGAAAGCACCGTCATAATTGACGATGTCGATCTCGCTGTCGGGGAAGGCAGACTGGACCTGATTGTAGACCTGCCCGAATTCGGGATCGATCCACTCATAGACCTCGCGGCCCTCATTCCAGGCAATGCCGACGATGGCATTCGTGCGGCGGTCCCGGACCGACGAACGGACGTCGGCGATGGGTGAGGCATAGACCGGGCCGACGACTTCGCGCGTCTCCATGTCAAAGCGCGACACTTCCCGGCGGCCGCTGGCGCCACGGTAGTGAAAATAGAGGTAGCGGCCGGTCGGATCGATCCCCATCGGCGAGGGCATCGTCCCGAGATATTCCCAGCTGTCGCGCCCCCGGAAAACCCGTTCCAGCCGCTCCTGATAGACGAAGCGCCACTGCGTCTGCCCGGTCGGGCGGTGACGGATCCGGATTTGCTGGTCTTCGCGGTCGAACCGGACCTGCACCGTCGCGCGGCTGTCCGGGCCGAGGAAATAGTCACTGACATCGGGCGTCCCGCGCTGAACGAGGTGCGTGTTTCCGGTCGCGATATCGAGCTGGAAAATGCCCATCGCTCCGCCGACCGCATTACGCCGGTTTGCGAATCCGATACCGCTCTCCACACTGTCCGAGACGTGCCAGCCGAGCATGTAAACATGCTCCGGGTCGTCGAACGCCTGGGATTCAATACCGAACATGTACTGGCTCAACTCGTATCGGTGGGCCCCGTCAAACCGCACACCCAGGAGCCGGCCGACATCAGCCCGGTCCCCGCCGGAATTCACGTGGCGGCGTTGCGCGAAGATAATCAGGAAGTAGTCGTCATTGAGCCAGTCGATCGAATAGAAGGGCTCGCCATTCAGACTGATGGCATTGGACTGGCTGCCGTCGAGCGTCGTGACGATAACAACGCCATCCTCAACACCGCCTGTGACCATCAGCAGCCGCGTACCGCTGGGAGAAATGCGGACATTGCTGACGCCGGGCGGCGTGGCGTAGGCTTCGACGACCTCCAGGTTTTGCGCCGCCGCGGATGGCAATGCCAGACCTGTCAGGACCAGTGCAGCCAGAAGTGTTGCCAGCGTTTTCATCGTCACCTCCCCAGGTCTGATGAAAAACGCCCGCCGGTCGATCCGGCGGGCGCTTCCGTTTACTCAATCGGCCGGGTTATGCCGGTCCAGGAAATCGAGGAGCCGTGTATAGAACGCCTGTTTTTGTTCCGGCGTCATCAGGACCGACACGTGGGGTCCATCCTCCACCGGCAGGTATTCATAGGTCTTGCCGGCCCGCTCAAGCGCTTCGGCCATCAGCTCGGCCTGCTCGATCGGGACAATCGTGTCCTCGGTCCCATGAACCAGGAAGATCGGAGCCCGGACATTTTCGACCTGATCGGTCGGCGAAATGGCGATCATCCGTTCGCGCTCACGCCGCCAGTCGCCAACATATTCGGTCCAGTAATCAACCGTCCCGCTGCCATTGGTGTCTTCCGCCCACTCCATCATCGCGGTCACGTCGGCCACCGGGGCCCCCGCGACCACACAGCGGTAGAGTTCCGGGGTCAGGGTTGCGCCGGCCAGGGCCGCGTAACCGCCATAACTCCAACCGAAGATACAGACACGGTCCGGATCGACGATGCCCTGCCCCGCCAGATAGCCGATGGCATCAGACAGGTCGTTCTGCATCGCCCGGCCCCATTCGCCGTGGCCGCGGAAAATGAAGTCACGGCCAAAGCCTTCCGACCCGCGGAATTGCGGCTGGATCACCACATAGCCGCGCGAAGCCAGCAGCTGCGCCCACTCGTCGAAATCGTAGTAGTCCCGCGACTGCGGCCCGCCATGCGGCATGACAACAAGCGGCAGATCCGCCAGGTCGCGGTTCGGCGGCAGGGTCACATAGGCCGGAATCGTCAGGCCGTCGCGGGCCTGATACTCGACCGGAATGACATCGCCGACCCAGTTGTCGGGAATACCCGGACGCATACGCCCGATCAGGCTGACGCTTCCGGCAGACCGATTGAACAGGTAATAGGCCCCCGACGATCCGCCCAGGCGGCGCGAGACGATGATGTTGTTTCCGGACTGGTCCCAGCTGACCATGGCCACGCGGCTGCCCGGGAAAGCCCCTTCCAGCTGTGCCTGCAGGCTGGCCCAGGGTTCGTCGAAATAATGATAGGTGCGCACGTCGGCGTCCCAGACCGCGCCAATCACCCGGCCATTGCGCCAGTCGGTCAGATAGCCGCCGAAATCGGCGCCGCCGGTATCAATCCCCAGCGGTGTCCGTTCACCGGTGACCGGATTGAATTGATAGCCAACCGTCATGTTGCGGTCCGCATCATAACCGGACGTGTAGTAGGCCGGACCCTCGCCTACGAGACCAGACGGCGTCCCGGCCGGCGTAAATATCCGGCGGTTGCGGCCGCCGCGGCCGTAGCGTTCTTCTTCATAGTCTTCGCGGTACACCGATTGCCAGCCGCCATCCTGGATGAAAATCTCGATACGGCGGGCACGGGTGTCGAGGTCATACCTGATGACCGGATCATAGTCGTCATCGACCAGGATCGATGCCGTGGTGGATTCACCAACGGCCAGCCGGTTTCGGCTGTTGCGGGCCAGGTTATGCCGGAACAGGCCCAGCGCCAGCGAGACACCATCGGCCGCACCGCGGCGGGCCATGATGGAATCACGGTCATCGCGGACCACCGGCAGCAGCATCAGCACATGCTCGGGGTCTTCGGGCATGTACCGTACCACCTGCGACGACGCCGGAATTTCATAGCTGTTTCCGCCATCCGCACGCATGATGTAGCGGCGCGGGATATTCCGGATCGGGCCACCGCCCGGGGGACGGCGGCGCTGCGCGAAATCGACTATCAGATAGTCGTCGCTCAACCAGTTCAGGCCGGTCGGCGCGATCCCGACTTCATCGGATAGCGAGAGGACCGTCGCACCCGAGCCATCGAGTCCGGTCACGATCGCACGCCGCTCGCCGCCCTCGACCGAAGCCAGCATCGCCAGGCGCTGGCCGTTCGGTGAAATGTCTACCGACGAGATGGCGGTGTTGGCCGCATAGGCGTCCACCGGCGGCGGCGATTGGGATAGCGCGGGACTGGCAAAAAGCAGGCAGGCGGCGGCTATGGCCGACAGGAAAGTCGCGATACGCATCATTGGCCCCTCATGAATAAAGCGTTACCGGCATCTTGCCGGTAGCTATCCGCCTTTATCAAGAAGGGTTCGCAGAAATATGCTCTATTTCCGCGTTAGCGGAAATGTTTTGCAAGCTTGAGCTTCTGCGCCTGATAGTGGGATCCGGCCGCTCCGTAGGGCCGTGACGGCTGGTCCGTCATGGGTTCGAAGACCAGCCGGGCGACAGGCTGGCCATGCTCGATCAGGAAGGGCACATCCCGGCCACGCACCTCGAGGACCGCTCGCCCGCCTGTCCCCCCGGCTTCCGCCAGTCCGAAACCGGGGTCGAAAAAACCGGCATAATGGGCACGGAACTCGCCAATCTCGGGGGCGATCGGCGCCATTTCCGCCGCCTCGGTCATCGGGATTTCCACCGCCTCGCGGGAGGCGAGTATGTAGAATTCGCCCGGATCCAGCACCAGCCGTCCACCCGGCGCATGGATCGGCTCCCAGTAATTGGCCGGGTCATGCGCGCCGACACCGGCAAGGTCCACGACGCCGGAAAAACGGCGCGCACGGTAGCCGACCGGGCCATCGGCCGTTTGCAGGTCGACACTGACGGTCAAGTCCCGCGTCGGAGCGCGTTCGCCAGACCGGAAACGGACCTGGACAAGGCGGTCACCGGGACGCACGAGAATAGAGAACGTCCGCGGACAGATCTCGACATACAGCGGCCCCTCATAGCCCGCCGGAGCCTGGTCGAAAGCCGCCGACCGGTCGCAGATCACACGCGTGAACACGTCGAGCCGGCCGGTTGAACTTTTCGGGTTCATCGCCGCGCTGATGTCACCGGGCAGCGCGAGCGCCTCCTGCAGGGGGACGAGATAGACGCAGCCCGTTTCCAGTACCGCACCTTCGCTGAGGTCGAGCGTGTGCATGACCAGATCGCTGCCCTCGAGACAATCCGCCACCGTCCTCTCCGGTCCCGGCAGGAAGCTCGCCCGCAAACGGTAGGCGCGAAGACCCAGCCGCAAGTCCGCACTGGCGGGCTGGATCTGGTCCCGGACCGGCACGATGGCGGCGGAGATCGCGCCCTCGTCCCACAGGGTCTGGATCTGGTGATCGGGGAGAATTCCCGTCTGGGGCATGCAGGCTCCGGGGTGAATCGGCTCGACTCGAATGGCCACCAAACTCGCCTGTTGCCACGCTCCCTGTCCAGCCATGGCCTGTTGCCCAGCCGCAAAAAGGCTTGAGCCAAAGCGCCGGGTGCCGGATGATTGCGCCAACACCCCGCGTACGGGCAGGAGCGGTGCGATGTATGAGTGCGAAACCAATGGCGTTCTGATCCGCGTCGAGCCGGACTATCTCGAAGACGAGTCCGATCCGGAAACCTCACGCTTTGTCTGGGCTTACACCGTCGAGATCGAGAATCGCGGCGAGGATACGCTGCAGCTGATTTCCCGCAGCTGGTCGATCATGGATTCCTCGGGAAAGACCGAAGTCGTGCGCGGACCCGGCGTGGTCGGCGAACAACCGATTCTCCGTCCCGGTGAGCGTTTCCGCTATACCTCGGGTGCTCCGCTCGCCACCCCGTCCGGATTCATGTCCGGCGTTTACGAGATGCGGCGCGATGGCGGAGGCTGTTTCGACGCGGCCATTCCCGCCTTCTCGCTCGACAGCCCCTATGATCGCGGATCGATCCATTAAACACGCACGCGCACGCGCCTCATGATCCGGTCGGCCCGCCCGGTTTTTCTCGTGCTCGGCATCATGATCGCGGCCCTGTCGGTCGCGATGCTCGTCCCGTTCTGGCTGGACGCGGCTGATGGCAATGTCGACAGCGCGCGCGCCTTCCTGATCTGTGCCCTGACCGGGACGGCCCTCGGTGGAGCCCTGTCGCTGGCGACGCGCGGCGAAGCCACGAACCTCTCCGCGCGGGCTGGGTTTGTCCTCACCGGCGGGTCCTGGGCCGTTCTGGCCGTGGTCGCCGCCATCCCGCTGCGCTTTGCCGGTCTCGAGCTGGACTGGACCAACGCCTTTTTCGAAGCCATGTCCGGCCTGACCACGACCGGTGCGACCGTGCTGACCGGGCTCGACGACATGCCGCGCGGCGTCCTGATGTGGCGCGCCATCCTGCAATGGATTGGGGGGATTGGCATCATCGTGACCGCGATGGCGGTCTGGCCGCTGCTCGGTGTCGGCGGGATGCAGCTTTTCCGCCTCGAATCCTCGGACAATTCGGAAAAAATCCTGCCACGGGCCGCCGAGATCGCCGCAGCCCTGTCTGTCATCTATCTCGTTCTGACGCTCGCCTGCGCCATCTGCTACGGCATTGTCGGGCTGAACACGTTTGACGCCATCGCCCACGCCATGACGACGGTTGCCACGGGCGGGTATTCGACCCGCGACGCCTCGCTCGGAGCCTTCCTGAACGAAGGGGCAGATCTGGTGGCGCTGGTCTTCATGCTGCTCTCCGCCCTGCCCTTCGTACTTTACCTGCTGGCAGCACGCGGCAAGCCGGGGCCGCTCTTTGCCGACCCGCAAGTACGCGGTTTCTTTGCCCTGGTGATCGCCGCCGTCGCGATCCTGACAATTGTCCTCATGGTCACCGGCGTGCACGGCCCGGAGGCGGCCTGGCGGTTCGCCGCATTCAACGCCGTGTCGATCATCACCGGCACGGGCTACGCCTCGACCGATTTCGCCGTCTGGGGGCCGGCGACACAGGCCGCCTTCTTCGTGCTGATGTTCGCAGGCGGCTGTGCCGGCTCGACAACCTGTTCGATCAAGATTTTCCGCTACCAGATCGCCCTGCTCGCCATACGGCGCTACATCCTGACGCTGGTTCACCCCCACGCCATCGCGCCCATGAACTATGGCGGCAAGGCCGTCCCCGATGCGACCGTCTATTCGGTGCTGGGCTTCCTGTTTGCGTTTATCGCCGTCTTTATCATCAGCGCCGCCATCCTGGGCGCGATGGGTCTCGACACCGTCACGGCGCTGTCCGGTGCGGCAGCAACGCTGGGCAATGTCGGCCCGGGTCTCGGGCACATCATCGGTCCGGCAGGCACGTTCGCGCCCCTGCCGGATGCCGCCAAATGGGTGATGACCGCCAACATGCTGATCGGGCGGCTGGAAGTGCTAACCGTCCTGGTCTTCCTCACGCCCCGCTTCTGGCGCAGCTGACCGGACCGCGTCGATGTCCGCTTTGGAAAATTCGAATGGCCGGTTGCAATATTCGCAGGTGATGACGGCCATGTCGGCGTCGTCCGGACCATCATCTTCGAAGCTGGCGAGCACGCCGAGCAATCGCTGACGCGTACACGGACACCGCCGCTCCACACCTGTCGCAGGGTGCAGCCGCACCCCTTCCTCGTGGAACAGGCGATAGAGTAGATCGGCACTGGAGATGTCGGGGTCAGCCAGTTCGATATCGGTCAGCGTGTCGAAGAGGGCACGGGCATGATCCCAGTCATCTTCGGCGGATCCGCGCGCCTCGTCGCCCGCGATCTGCTGGATCAGCGCCCCGCCGCCGCGCCAGTGATGGGGCGCGCCGGGCGTCACGATCTCGCCAACCGCAATCCGCAAGCGGGTCGGTGTCTGTTCGGACTGGGCGAAATAGCCTTCGGCACATTCGGCCAGAGTGCGGCCTTCCAGCGCGACCACGCCCTGATAGCGGTCCATGTCGCCGCCAGGATCAATGGTCATCGCAAACGCGCCCTGCCCCAGCATCGCGGCGACATCCGCATCGTCGGCGATTACGGCGTCAGGATCGAGCTGTGCAAACCCGCGTACGCCCTCGCCGGCCACCCATTCGGCGACCACAAAGCGCACCGGGCCGTCGCCATTGGCCTGAATGATCAGGCGACCGTCGAACTTCAGCGAATCCCCGACCAGTACCGCGATCATCACCGCCTCACCCAGAAGGCGGGCCACGGGTAGCGGATAGTCATGCGCGGAAAGGATCAGGTCGAGCGTGTGGCCCAGACGCGTGACCCGGCCGCGCACGGCGCGGTTTTCAAGCTGGAAGGCCGCGACGGCGTTGTCCGCACCGTCCGGCCCGCCTGTCGGCAGATCCGTCATCGGCGTCAGCCCTTGGCGGCTTCCGTCAGCGCGTCGTCCAGCTTCTCGATCGCTTCATGGGCATGTTCGCGCGTGATGATGAGCGGCGGAGCCATGCGCGCGACATTGTCGCCCGCCGCGCCGATCAGGAGGCCCCGGTCGCGGGCCAGCCCGGCGACCTGCTTGTTGACGACGCTGTCATTCAGCTTCAGCCCGAGAAGGAGGCCGCGGCCGCGGACTTCCTCGACGATGCCGGAATGCCGGTCGGCGAGGCCTTGCAACTGCTGGCCAAGATAATTCCCGGTCTCGACGACCTGGTCCATGAAGCCCGGCGCGGACAGCTCGTCAAAGACGACATTACCGACGGCCATGGCGAGCGGATTGCCGCCAAAAGTCGATCCGTGCGTACCAACGACCATGTGATTGCCAGCCTCTTCGGTCGCCAGGCACGCGCCCATGGGGAAGCCGCCGCCAATACCCTTGGCCACGGCCATGATGTCGGGCTGGGCGCTGCCAGCCCATTCGTGGGCAAAAAGCTTGCCTGTACGGCCGGCCCCGCACTGCACCTCGTCATAGATCAGCAGAAGACCGTGTTCGTCACACAGCGACCGCAGCTGGCGCAAGTCGGCGTCCGCCACGGCGCGCACGCCGCCCTCGCCCTGAACCGGTTCGATCAGGATGGCCGCGGTTTCTTCGGTGATCGCGGCCTTGACCGCGTCCATGTCCCCGAACGGCACCTGGTCGAAACCTTCCATCGCCGGGCCGAAACCTTCGAGATATTTCGGATTGCCGCCGGCATTGATCGCGCCATAAGTGCGGCCGTGGAAGGCCCCGGCAAAGGTGATAATCCGGTAGCGGTGCGGCTCGCCCTTGTTGAAGAAATAGTGGCGCGCCGTTTTCAGCGCGCATTCCACCGCCTCGGCACCGGAATTGGTGAAGAAGACCCGGTCAGCGAAAGTCGCGCCGGTCAGCTTGTCGGCCAGCACTTTCTGTCCCGGCACCTGGAACATGTTCGACAGGTGCCAGATCTTGTCCGCCTGCGCTTTCAGCGCAGCGACCGCCTTGGGATGCGCATGACCCAGCGCGTTGACCGCGATACCCGAGATGAAGTCGAGATAACGGTCGCCCGCGGCGGTGTAGAGATAGACGCCCTCCCCCTTTTCAAAAACGAGATCAGGCGGGGAATAAGTGTCCATCAGCGGGGCGGGCATGGGTCTCTCCAGTCGGGTGTGGCGGGTTGGGGCCGGTCTAGGCGCACGGGCCTAGCTCTTCAAGCGCCAACCCGATTTCAGGATCAGATAGCAGATCGTCATCAGCACGGCATTGATCGCGAGCGTCGAAACAACCCCGATCATCACATTGCCGTCGGCCTCGCCGGTGAAGCCGTAGCGGAAGCCGTCAATCATGTAGAAGAAGGGATTGAAGTGGCTCAGCGTCTCGAAAGGCTCGGGCAGAACGCTGACCGAATAGAAGGTTCCTGACAGGAAGGTCAGCGGCGTGATGAAAAAGGTCACGACCGCGATATGGTCAAACTTCTCCGCCCAGATGCCTCCAATCACGCCCAGCATTCCGAGCATCAGCGAGGCGCTGACCCCGAAATAGATGATGGCCCACAAATGGGCCGGCATCAGATCGATGAACCAGACCAGCACGGCCGCCGTCGCGATGCCGACTCCAAATCCGCGCGTTGCCGCGCCGAGGATGAAGCCGGCGGCCAGTTCGGCCGCCGACAGCGGCGGCATCAGGAAATCAACGGCATTGCCCTGCACCTTCGACACCAGGATCGATGACGAGGAATTGGCGAAGGCGTTGTTCAGAACGCCCATCAGGATCAGGCCGGGTGCCAGGAATTCAATATAGGGCACGCCCTGCACATCGCCGCGGCGCGATGCGAACACGACCGCGAACAACAGCATGTAGAGCAGCGACATCGACACCGGGACGGCGACGGTCTGGAACGTTACCTTCAGGAAGCGCCGGACTTCCTTCTTGTAAAGTGTCCAGAAGCCCAGCCAGTTGACGGAGCCGATCTGGCGCGGGGCGGGCGGTTCAGCGGAGGTCTGGAACGTCGTCATGAGCGCCGGGCTAGCACGAACCGGCACGCCGCGCGAGACCCTGTCGCGCAGTCCCTGCTGCAATCCGAATCAGCTTTCCACAGGCGAATCAGTGCGCGCATCTTGTGGTCCGGCGCTCGCTGAGTACTGTATCTAGCAACAGACACCATATATAGCGGTTGGGCCATACAGGCACACCAAGGCTGGTATGGATCAGGGGCAAACCCGGTAGGGAGAGACGACATGGCCTGGACTGACGAACGCGTCGAGGAATTGAAGAAACTCTGGGCAGAGGGCCAGTCGGCCAGCCAGATCGCCAAGCAGCTCGGCGGTGTCACCCGCAATGCGGTGATCGGCAAGGTCCACCGCCTCGGCCTCTCGGGGCGCGCCGCGCCCTCGCGCCCGGCACGCCGCCCTGCCGCGACCCCGGCCCGGACCCGTGCCCCGTCACAGCCGGCCAAGCCGCGCGTGACCGCCCGGACCGAGCCCGCACCGGCCCCGAAAACAAAGTCGCTCGAGCCGGCCCCGCTGCCCAATGGCGAATTCGCGACGGTCCTGACCCTGAAGGACTCGATGTGCAAATGGCCGATCGGTGATCCGGCAACCGGCGATTTCCGCTTCTGCGGCCGCCGCTCCGATCCCGGAGCCGCCTATTGCGAGGCCCACGCCCAGCTGGCCTATCAGCCGCAACAGAAGCGCCGCCGCCGCACCTCGGACGCCAATGCCGCGCTCGATGCCATCGCCGCGACGCGCCGGGTGAATTTCTAGGCTTTACAAGACTTTACGAGCTTGACACCTGAACGGGCGGTTCCTTCACGGAGCCGCCCGTCTTTTTGTCTGATGACAGGTGACGGTCAGGCGGACGCGGTTTCCACGTCGAGGGCATAGCCCGCCGAGCGGACGGTGCGGATCGGATCACCGGACGCACTTTCATTGAGCGCCTTGCGCAGCCGGCCGATATGCACGTCGACGGTTCGCGCCTCGACATAGACGTCCGAGCCCCAGACCGCGTCGAGCAGCTGTTCGCGCGAGAAGACGCGTCCCGGGTGCTGCATAAGATAATCGAGCAGGCGGAATTCGGTCGGGCCGAGATGAATTTCCGTATCGCCGCGCTTCACCCGGTGGGCGACACGGTCGATGACGATGTCGCCGCAGCGAACCTTGTCGTCGGCGAGGCCCGGACGGATACGCCGCATCACCGCGCGAATGCGGGCGAAGAGTTCCACCATCGAGAACGGCTTGACGATATAGTCGTCTGCGCCGGTATCGAGACCGCGCACCCGGTCACCCTCCTCGCCGCGCGCCGTCAGCATGATGATCGGCACATTGCGCGATTCATGGCGGCCGCGCAGACGGCGGCAAACCTCGATCCCGGAGACTTTCGGCAGCATCCAGTCGACCAGGACGATGTCGGGCATCGCCTCATCGACCAGCATCATGGCCTCTTCGCCATCACCGGCGACGGAGACCTTGAAGCCTTCCTTTTCAAGGTTGTACTGCAACAGGGTGGACAGGGCGTCCTCGTCTTCAACGACCAGAATATGAGGTTGCATACCGGTCTTCCTCTAGGCTGGGTCCGAAAGATCGGACTTGGGGACGGGCGGCGCACGGTGCAGCTCTTCCCCGGTGACAAGGTAGTGAACCATTTCAGCGATGTTGGTGCAGTGGTCGCCAATGCGCTCGAGATTTTTCGCCACGAACAGCATCTGCGTGCTCGACGAGATCATGCGCGGGTCTTCCATCATGTAGGTCAGAAGCTCGCGGAACAGGCTGTTGTAATGCTCGTCGACTTCCTCGTCGGCGCGCCAGGCCGTCACGGCCTCGTCTACTGCGCCCGACGAATAGGCATTGAGCGTATCGTGAAGGTGGCCCACGACCAGCTTGCCCATCCGCTCCACCCCGCGCGTCAGCACGACGGGCTCGGATTCATTGAGGACATGGGTCCGCCGGGCGATGTTCTTGGCGAGGTCACCAATGCGTTCGAGATCATGGCTGATCCGGTAAGCCGCGATGGTCGCGCGCAGATCGGTCGCCATGGGCTGGCGCAGCGCGATGATGCGGATGACCCGCTTTTCGATCTCGCGCTCCATTACGTCGACCTGCTTGTCGCGGTCGATGATCGAGGCGGCCAGGTCGCCATCACGCCGGACCACGGCTTGGATGCAATCGGCCACGAGCGCCTCGGCGAGCCCGCCCATGCGCGCGACATCACTCGACAGCTGGTTCAGCTCCTCGCCGAAAGCCTTGACGGTATGCGGTTGCACATTCATGCGATCGAGCCCTCCAGAAGGCCCCGGGTTGGTGGCCGCTAGCCGAAGCGGCCGGTGATGTAGTCTTGCGTCCGCTGGTCGTGCGGATTGGTGAAAATCTCTTCGGTGCCGCCGTATTCGACGAGATCACCGAGGTGGAAGAAGGCGGTGTGCTGTGACACCCGGGCGGCCTGGGCCATCGAGTGCGTGACGATGATGATGCAGTAATTCTCGCGCAGCTCGTCGATCAGCTCCTCGATCTTGGCCGTCGCGATCGGGTCCAGCGCCGAGCAGGGCTCGTCCATCAGGATGACTTCCGGCGAAACCGCAATGGCCCGTGCTATGACGAGGCGTTGCTGCTGACCGCCGGACAGGCCGGTGCCGGGCTGGTCGAGCCGGTCCGAGACCTCGTTCCAGAGCCCGGCCTTTTTCAGGCTGGTCTCGACAATGTCGTCGAGCTCGGACTTGGACGATGCGAGGCCGTGGATGCGCGGCCCGTAGGCAATGTTGTCATAGATGGATTTCGGAAACGGGTTCGGCTTCTGGAACACCATGCCGACCCGGGCGCGCAGGATGACCGGGTCGACATCCTTGGCGTTGACTTCTTCGCCGTCGATCTTCACCGAGCCGGTGACACGGGCGATGTCGATCGTGTCGTTCATCCGGTTGATTGTGCGAAGCACGGTCGACTTGCCACAGCCCGACGGGCCGATGAACGCCGTCACCGAACGGTCCGGAATGCCCATCGTCACGCCGAATACGGCCTGTTTCGGGCCGTAGAACACATCGACCCCGTCAAGCGCCACTTTCGGATTGGCGGGCTGGTTCGCGTGATAGACGGTCTGAATTTTCTCGGTCACGTCTTTCATCCTACCATCGTTTCTCGAAGCGCCGCCGCAGGAAGACGGCCAGCGCATTGAAGGCAATCATCAGCGCGAGCAGGACGATGATCGCCGCCGCGGTGCGGGCCTCGAAGGCGCGCTCGGCCCCATCGGACCACAGATAGATCTGGACCGGCATCACCGTCGCCGGCTCGGTCAGCCCGCCCGGCGCAAGGCTGGGCGCGTCAGCGATGAAGGCGACCATGCCGATCATCAACAGCGGCGCGGTTTCCCCCAGCGCCTGGGCGAGGCCGATGATCGACCCGGTCAGGATACCCGGCAAGGCCAGTGGCAGCACGTGGTGAAACACGGTCTGGGTCCGTGACGCACCGACACCGAGCGCCGCCTCCCGGATCGAGGGCGGAACGGCCTTCAGCGCCGCGCGTGAGGAAATGATCACCGTCGGCAGCGTCATCAGCGCCAGCACCATGCCGCCGACCAGCGGGGCCGAACGCGGCAGGCCGAAAAAGTTGATGAAGACCGCCAGGCCCAGCAGACCAAAGACAATGGAGGGTACCGCGGCGAGATTGTTTATGTTGACCTCGATCAGATCGGTCAGCTTGTTCTTCGGCGCAAACTCTTCGAGGTAAATCGCGGTGAACACCCCGATGGGAACCGCCAGCAGCATCGTCACGAACATGGTCAGGATCGACCCGATCAACGCGCCCTGCACCCCGGCAAGCTCCGGTTCGCGCGAGTCGGCATTGGTGAAGAGATAGGTGTTGAAACGCTCGGTCACGAGACCGGCGTCGGCCAATGCGTCGGTCCACACGATTTGCGCGTCAGAGAAGCGGCGTTCGGTTTCCGGCACCTCGATCGTCCGGATCGTCCAGCTGTTCGCAGCATCGGCCGAGACGAGTGGCAACAGCGCCCGGCCGGTGGCGACACGGCCGCCTTGGGAAATGGTCTCGACCTTGACCACACCGCCATTGATCTCGACCAGCCGGCTTTGCAGATCACTCGACAACGAGGTCTCTTCCAGCGCGGAAGCTGCGCTGGCGCGGAGCACTTCAGCTTGTGCCTCGGCGGTAGCGGCATCGGAGATCAGGCGTTCAGCGGCACTGCCCGCATCCATGCCTTCCGCGCGATTGCGGTAACGGCTCGCACGCCGCTCCAGCGCCTCGGCGCGCTCAGTAAGGTCATTCTGGGCGGCCGCCATCAGGCTGGCGAAGGCCGGCTCATCAGTCCGGATGGACACCTCTCCTGACACTCCGGACGGACTGGCGGCGACACTCTGTTCGGCGCGTACGGAGTCCGTGATCCGGCCTTGCAGATAAAGATCGGCATGGTCGGAAATCGGCATGTCGAAATAGATCGTCTGGCCCACCAGCCCCGGATTCTCGGCCACCTCGTTGAGCAGGCGAGCGGCATTGAGCGGCGTGTAGAGCGCGAACAGTTCCCGCAACTGGGCCCGCTCCGTGACGGAGGGGAATTGTTCGCGCAGCGCGTCCTGGAGAATCCCGTTGTAGGAGCCCGCACGCAGCGATTCCGGACTGCCATCGCCGCGCGGATCGACGCGTTCGCGCTCCAGCGTCACCGGCAGGGACAATTCGTTCACCGTGAAGGCCGAGATCGACTGGTAGCCGATCGAACCCAGCAGGAGCAGAAGCACAGCAATCGCAAAACAGATTGCCGCGATCCCGAACGACCGGAATCGGGCCTCGGCGCGATAGCGCTTGGCCAGGCGGCGTTCCACCGCTTCGCGGATACTGGTCGCGTCAGTCATACTTTTCCCGGTATTTCTGCACGACCCGGAGGGCGATGACGTTCAGCGCAAGGGTGAAAGCGAACAGCACCAGGCCCAGCGCGAACGCGGAGAGGGTCTTGGGGCTGTCGAATTCCTGGTCGCCGGTCAGCAGCATCACGATCTGCACCGTGATCGTGGTCACCGATTCGAACGGGTTGGCTGTCAGATTGGCCCCCTGCCCGGCGGCCATGACGACGATCATCGTCTCCCCGACCGCGCGGCTGACGGCCAGCAACAGCGCACCGACAATGCCGGGCAGCGCGGCGGGCAGGATGACCTGGCGCACGGTTTCCGACTTGGTCGCGCCCATCGCATAGGCCCCGTCGCGCAATGATTGCGGGACGGCGTTGATGACATCGTCGGACAGGGACGACACGAAGGGGATGATCATCACGCCCATAACCAGACCGGCCGACAGCGCGCTTTGCGTCACGGCCCCATCGACACCGATGAAAGTCGCGGCGGCCCGGATCGCCGGTCCAACCGTCAGCAGGGCGAAAAAGCCGTAAACCACGGTCGGAATACCCGCGAGGATTTCCAGGATCGGCTTGACGGTCCGGCGCGTGGCGGGTCCGGCGTATTCGGACAGGTAGATGGCCGCGAACAGGCCGACCGGCGCGGCGATCAGCATCGCGATCACGGTGATCATCGCCGTCCCGGCGAAAAGCGGCACGGCTCCGAACGCCCCGGTCTGACCGACCTGGTCCTCGCGGATGGCGATTTGCGGGCTCCATTGCAGCCCGAACAGGAAATCCTGGATCTGCCAGTTGATGGCTTCAAAGAAGCGCAGGCTTTCAAACAGGAGCGACAGGACGATGCCCACCGTGGTCAGGATCGCGATCACGGAGCTCAAGAGCAGGATCAGGCCGATAAAGCGTTCGACGTGATTGCGGGCACGGAATCGCTGCGCGATTCGTCCGCGGGCAATCTGCAGCCCCGCCAGACCGGCAATCAGGGCCGCCACCGGCGGACCCGCCAGTAGCAGGATATTCGCCGCCGGCAAGGCGGATACAGCCGACTGGATCGAACCAGAGAAAACCGCGCACAGGCCCAGGACCAGGAGAGCGGGAACAGCGGTCCAAATCGCCAGGAAATAGCCATGGTAATTCGGCAGCGAATGCAGCGAAGCCGGTTTTCCCGAAGCCGACGCAACGGCACGGGTCCGGCCCAGATAGAATCCGGCCGATACAAGAACCAGCAATGTCAGGGCCGTAATGGCACTTACCGACATGAGATGTTGCGACCCCCGGCCCGCGTGAAACTGTGCCGGAAACGACTCGCGCCCCGGTATCCGGGCCTGCGTCTACACGGCCACCTGCCGCGGCTTTATGACAGTCAAACGACAGTTTGATGACAGCGGCAGAAGCAATTCTGTGACGCGGTTGTCGCTAGCCGCGTGTGGCGCTCTCCTGAGCGGCCAGCATGGGCAGGACCAGAGTAAAGACAGTGCCTTTCCCCGGCTCGCTTTCGACCAGGAAACCACCCCGGTGACGGGTGACGATATGCTTCACGATTGCCAGCCCAAGGCCCGTGCCTTCCTTGGGTCCGCTCTTCTGCCCGTCGACACGGTAGAACCGCTCTGACAGCCGGGGCAGATGACGCCGTTCGATTCCGGTACCTTCGTCCCGCACGCGCAGCACCGAATAACGACGGCCCGTTCTTCCCGGCGGGGATGCGATGGCAAGCCGCCCGGATCGTTCGCTCGAGTCCATCACCGGTTTCTCACACGCGTCCCGGGTCAGGTCACTGCGAACCTCGATCACGATCCGTCCTTCACGCGGCGTGTACTTGATCGCGTTCTCCAGGAGATTCTGGGCGACTTCGACGATCTGGTCGCGCTCTCCGATGGCCAACGCCGGATGGGGGGCATCCACCTCCAGCCGGATGGCTTTTTCTTTCAGCAGGGGCGCGAGCGCATCTGCCGTGTCGCCGGCAATGGACGCCAGGTCGACCTGCCCGCTGGGCGCGACATGTTCATCCATTTCGACCCGGCTGAGCGACAGCAGGTCGTTAATCAGGCGGCGCATCCGCTCGGTCTGGTCACCCATGATGGCCAGAAACTTGTCGCGCGCCGCGATATCCTCCCGCGCATGACCGCGAAGCGTCTCGATAAAGCCCGCGAGCGAAGCCAGCGGCGTCCGCAATTCGTGGCTGGCATTGGCCAGGAAGTCGGCGCGCATGCGTTCGGCGCGCTTGATCGAGGTCTCGTCGGCCAGCACCAGGAGCGCCCGCCAGGGAAATGGTCCGTCCTCGTCGATTTTCAAGGCGATGACATGGGCCCGGACATGGCTCTCGATGGGGGCAAAAGTTGAGTACTCCACCGCCGGGCCGCTCTCGCCGCGTAGCGCCGCGCTGACCGATTCCAGCACTTTCGGCTGCCGCAGGGCGGCGGACAAAAGCCCCCCTTCACTGCCCAGGCCCAGGAAATCCCGTGCGGCCGGATTGGCTTCCTCTATTCGGCCACCCGGACCGATCAGCGTCACCGGGAAGGGCAGCCGGTTGAGCGTCGCCCGCGCCAGTTCACCGGCCCGGCGGACAGCTTCGGCTTCCGCCAGCGCGGCCCGGTCGACCTGGGCCTCCGAGACCGGCACGCTGACCAGGAGATAATAGATGCCGCCCAGGGCAGCGAAGGCCGCCATGCCCGCGACGGCTTCCCAGAAATGCAGGGGCCCCAGCGTCGCCAGGACCAGCAGAACGACGGCCGCGAGCGCCGAAAAAGCGATTACGTCGCGTCTGCGCAATCGGGCCATCTGGCCCTCGGGATCATGATTGTTGCTCAAAGTTCACTCGCCGGAAAGCAGCCCATAGCGTATGGCGCGCCCTTATGACACGGGGATGCGCCGGACGCGAAGCCATCCCTTCGGTGCCGGTTTGTGGAGATTGACGCCAATCCATCTCGAAAATCGCGAAGCTTTTCACGGCATTCGCTATGGATTTAGCGTTTTTCGATAAAAATTTGTTGACATTCAGAAAACCGAAAATAGGGTGCATCCGAATTGAGGGACCGCGGCATCAAGGACGAGGTATGCCGAAACATCTAGTACTCCTGGCCACTACGGCCCTGTTGACGACGTCGTGCGCAAGCGCGCCGCTGTATCAAGCCCGTGACGCTGGCCTTTCAGCCGCTCCGGTATGGGCGGCCGCACCTGCGCTGCCCGCCGACCGGCTCGACGACTGGGTCGTGACATTCAACGATCCGGTCCTTGAAAGCCTGGTCGCCGAAGCGGACGCTGCGAACTATTCGATTGCCGCTGCCGTCGCCCGTTATGAAGGAGCCCGTGCCAGTGCACGCAGCGCCAATGCGGGCCGGATGCCGTCGATCTCGGCGGATGGCGGCGTGACGCAGCGCGAAGCCAATGCGGGCAGTTCCACGACCTATTCGCTCGGAGCCAGCGTCTCCTGGGAAGCGGATGTCTGGGGGCGTCTGACCGATCGCGCGCTGGCCGGTGTCGCCGATGCCGAAGCGTCACAGGCCGACCTTGAAGGGGCGCGCCTGTCGGTCGCCGGTTCGGTCGCCAAGGCCTGGTTCTTCCTGATCGAGGCGCGGCTGCAGAGTGAACTGGCCGCCTTCGATGTCGAGACCAAGGAACAATCCCTGTCGCTCGTCGATCGCCGCTTTCAGCGCGGTGTGTCGCGATCGTCCGATGTCCGCACCGCACGCAGCGCCCTGGCGTCCAGCCGGGCCGCGCTCGCCTCGCGCCTGCGCACCGAAGCGGCGGCCGCGCGCAGCCTCGAAATCCTGCTCGGGCGTTATCCCGATGCCAGCCTGCCCCACGACAGCGACCTGCCGGAACTTCCGGCGCTGGCGGGTGTCGGCGCACCGGGGGATCTTCTCGCCCGCCGTCCGGACGTGCAGGCAGCGGAAGCCCGCCTGGCATCAGCCGGGCTCCGCGCTTCCGAGGCGCGCCGCGCCCTGCTGCCGCGCCTGACCCTGACGGGCTCGCTTGATGCGTCCGCTCCGGATCTGGGAGACCTCATCGACTCCGATGCCGTGATCGGCTCGCTAATTGGCGGGCTGACGGCTCCGATCTTTTCCGGCGGTGCCCTGCGCGCCGAACGTGACCGGGCCGAAGCCGCCGCCCGGACCCAGTTGGCCGTATACGCCAGCACGGTGCTGACCGCTTGGCGCGAGGCCGAGGACGCCATTCACGCCGATGCTGCCCTCGCCGACCGGGTCGAAGCGCTTACAGCGGCCGCTGAAGAAGCCGCCGAAGCCGAAGCCCTTGTCCTGCGCCAGTACACTTCGGGCGTGGCCACCATTTTCGAACTGCTCGACGCGCAGAGCCGGCGTATCAGCGCGGAAAGCTTCCTGATCAGCGCCCGGCGCGAACGCGCCACGAACCGCGTCGATCTGTATCTCGCCATTGCCGGCAATTACCGCACGACGCCGACCGTCGCGACGGAAGGTTAGGAGACCGTCATGAATAAATCCCTTGGACGCGGCCTGCTGTTCGGGCTTCCCCTGCTCCTCATCGCGGGGTTTGCCGCAGCGATTTTTGTGCTGGTCGCCAGCGCGCCCCAGCCGGAACGGGCCAATCCCCAGCCCCGGCCCGTGGCGGTTTTTGCCGCGCCGGTTGAACGGACCGATGTCCAACTCACCGTGGCGACGCAAGGCGAGGTCAGCCCGCGCACCCAGATCGATCTGGTGCCGCAGGTTTCCGGCCGCATCGTCTACGTCAATCCGAACTTCATCGAGGGCGGCTTCTTCGAGGCCGGTGAAACCCTCATCCAGATCGACGATGCCGACTACCGGCTGGCCGTGACCCGGGCCCAGTCCCAGGTCGCCCAGGCCCGTCAGCTTCTCGTCCGTGAAGAAGCCGAAGCCGAACTCGCCGCCGATGAATGGGCGGAGCTTGGCGAAGGGGAGGCCTCTGCCCTCACCCTTCGCGAACCGCAGCTGGCCCAGGCCCGCGCTGGTCTGGCGGCCGCCAACGCCCAGCTCCAGGAAGCCAATCTGAACCTGGCCCGGACCCGTGTATCTGCACCCTTTGACGGACGTGTCCGCACCAAGGGCGCCGATCTCGGCCAGTATGTGACGCCCGGTACGCGCCTCGGTCAGGTTTTCTCGACCGATGTTGTCCAGGTTCGCCTGCCGCTGACCGATGACCAGCTGTCCATGCTGAACATTCCGGTAGCCTACCAGGCCGCCGACCCGGCTCAGGCCCCGGAAGTGACGCTTTCGGCCGTGCTCGCTGGTCAGCTGCGCGAATGGACCGGCCACCTGGTTCGCACCGACAGCGCCATCGACCCGCAAACCCGCGTGCTCTACGGCATCGTCCAGATCAACGACCCCTATGGTGCCGCGGCCGAGGAAAACGGGTCGCCCCTGCCGGTGGGCCTGTTCGTGGATGCCGCGATCACGGGCCGTACCGTCAGCGATGCCTACGTCCTGCCGCGCTCGGCCCTACGGGGATCCGACGAGGTCTATGTGGCCCAAGAGGGCGGCACGCTGGCTGTGCGACACGTCAATGTGATCACGTCGAACCCCCAGCAACTGATAGTCTCTGGTGGTGTCGATGAGACCGACATGGTGATCACCTCGCCCATCCGGGCGGCCAGCGACGGCATGCGGATCCGCACGTTCGACCAGTCTGGTGAAGTGATCGACGCGCTCTCGGCCGTCATCGAAACCGGCGCGAACGACAACGAAGAAGATGAAGGTGAAGACGGCGAAGACGCCGACACGGCTGCGGAAGGCGACGAAGCCTCGACCGTAGCCAGCGCCGACTAGTCAGACTGACGACCATCGAAGGAGGTGGCGATGACCGATCCGAACGAAGTGCACCAGGAAAAGGAATTCAAGGGCATCGTCGCCTGGTGGGCCCAGAATTCTGTCGCCGCCAACTTGTTGATGCTCGTCGCCATCCTCGGCGGCATCATGGGCTACCTCTCGATGAACCGGGAGGTCTTCCCGACCGCCGCCTTCTCCGGCGCAACGGTTTCGGTCGCCTGGCCGGGTGCCTCGCCCCAGGAGATGGAAGAGCAGATCGTCGTCCGCATCGAGGAAGCGGTGTCCTCGATTGACGGGATCGAGACGATCACCTCGACCGCCCGCGAGGGTAACGCCTTTATCAATATCGAAGGCACGCGCAGCGTCGACATGCAGACCTTCATCAACCAGATCGAGCAGCAGGTGAACTCGGTCAATAACCTGCCGCCCTCGGCGTTCCGGCCGATCGTCAGCCAGTGGCGCAATCAGGACCAGGTCGTGGGATTTGCGGTTCACGGCAATATCCCGCGGCGCGACCTGCAACGCATTGCGCGGGAAATCCGCGACGAAGTGGCTGCCCAGGTCCCCGGGGCGTCGCTGGTCAATGTCTGGGCGACACTCGGCGAAGAAGTCTCGATCGAAATCGATGAGACGGCCCTGCGCCGCTACAATCTGACCTTCGACCAGGTCGCGCGCGCGCTGCGCAACTCCTCGCTCAACGCGTCAGCCGGCCAGGTCCGGACCGATATCGGCGATGTCTCGCTGACCGCACGTCAGCTGGCTGACAACGAGGACGACTTCAACAACATCATCGTCCGCCAGACGGCGGAAGGCGGCACGATCCGCGTCAGCGATATCGCCAATGTCGTCGACGGCTTCGTCGACGCCAATCTCGTCGGCACGTTCAACGGTGAACCGATGGCGCTCGTCGTCGTCGAGACCAGCGAGAACATGGACGTCGTCACGACCGCGAACGGTGTGCATGACTATCTCGAGCGCAAGCGCGCCGACCTGCCCCAGGGCGTCTCGCTGTCGTCCTGGTGGGACAATTCGGAAGCCTATGAGGCGCGGATGAACACGATTGCGGGCTCCGCCCTTTGGGGATCGCTCTTCGTGCTGATCGCCCTGGTCCTGTTCCTGCGCCCCATCGTGGCCTTCTGGGTCACTGTCGGGATCATCGTCGCCTTCCTCGGCTCGCTTCTCCTGCTGCCGATGTTCGGTGTGACCCTGAACATGCTGTCGCTGTTCGCCTTCCTGATCGTGATCGGGATCGTGGTCGATGACGCCATCATTGTCGGGGAGAACATACACAACAGGGTGGAGCGCGGCGAAACCGGCCTGACGGCAGCTGTTGTCGGCACGCAGATGGTCGTCAAACCCGTCGTCTTCGCGGTCATCACCACCATCCTGATGTTCGCGCCCTGGATGATGCTGTCCGGCCCGGAAGTGCAGTTCACCCGCCAGATCTCGCTCGTCGTGATCGCGGCGCTCAGCTTCTCGCTGATCGAATCCCTGCTCATCCTTCCGGCCCACCTCAACCACATGAAGCCGGAACGCATGGACGGTTTCTTCGGGCCGCTTCTGAAGCTGCAGAAGGCCATCGCGGACTCGATGATCTGGTTCGCGCGGAATGTGTACCGCCACGCCGCCGTATTCGCGGTTCAGCGGCGCTATTCCACGCTGATCTTCTTCATCGGCATCTTCGCGGTCGCAATCATGCTGCAGGCGACCAACCGGGTCGGGTCGGTCTTCATGCCCGAGATCGAAAACGAGACCATCCAGGTCAACATCCAGCTCGCCGAAGGCACGCCCTGGCAGCGCACCGAGCAGGTCCGTGTCCAGCTTGAAGAAGCCGAGCACGAGGCCCAGGAATACTATCGCGAGCAATTCCCCGGCGAAGTCGACATGATCGAAAGCCGCTCGACGCTGGCCACTGACGGCCGTGTCCGCGCCTGGATCACGCTGGCCGAGCCGGAAGACCGCCCCGGTGGTCTTGCGACCCGCGACGTGGCCCAGACCATTCGCGAATTCCTGGGACCGATCCCGGATGCCGAGGAAGTGCGCCTGGACACGACCATCAATGATGGCGGTGGCGGCATGCGCTTTGCCATCTCCGGTCCGAACCTCGACGAGCTGCGTCTGGCCGCCGACGAGCTGAAGACCCAGCTGCGCTCCTACGACACGCTCTATGACGTCGTGGACAATCTTCAGTCCTCCGCAGAAGAGCTGCAATTCTCGTTGCGTCCCGACGCACAGGCTCTGGGCATCACGCTTGCGGATGTCACCCGCCAGGTCCGTCAGGCCTTCTATGGCGAGGAAGTCATGCGCCTGCCGCGCAACGGCCAGGACGTGCGCGTCATGGTGCGCTTCCCGACCGATGACCGGCGTTCGCTCGACACGCTGCGCAATTTCCGCATCCGCACCGCGGACGGGCGGGAAGTGCCCCTCTCCGCCGTGGCCGATGTGGAATTCGCGCCGGGTCTGAACCGGATCAACCGCCGCGACCGCATGCGCACCATCTCGGTCAGTGCCGAACTGACCGATCCGGCGGCCCGCGGTGAAGTGTCGTCCAGCCTGGAAGCGGACTTCTGGCCGGACTGGGAGCAACGTCACCCCAATGTCAGCCGGGTCGAAACGGGCCAGGCCGAGGGTGAGGCCCAGTTCATGGCCGAGCTGGTCCGCCTGGTCCTGCTGGTGCTGGTCGGCATCTACATCCTGCTGGCTGTCGCCTTCAAATCCTACGCCCAGCCTTTGTTGATCATGATCGCCATCCCCTTCGCCCTTGCCGGTGCGATCTTCGGGCACCTGTTCTTCGGAATGCCTTTCGCGCTCTTCTCCTACTTCGGGGTCGGTGCGGCGGCAGGCGTCGTTATCAACGACAACCTGGTGCTTGTGGACTTCGTGAACCGGCTGCGGGCCAACGGTGTCGGGGCCTTCCAGGCGCTGATCGATGCGGGCGTGCAACGCTTCCGCCCGATCATCCTGACCTCGGTGACGACCTTCCTCGGCATCCTGCCGATGATGGCGGAAACCTCGACCCAGGCGCAATTCCTGAAACCCATGGTCGTCGCGCTCGGCTTTGCCGTCGTGTTCGCCCTGTTCCTGACACTTCTGCTGGTCCCGGCGATGTATGCCATCGGCGTGGATATCAAGCGGGGCGTGGTTGGGCTCTATACGGGCAAGCGCCAGCCGGGCATCGGCTCGACCTATCACGAGACCGACGATGGCCGTCCGGAAGTGGATGTCGGCACGATCCAGCCGGCGGAATAGGCGGAAGGCAACACGCCGGTAATTCAACACGCTGGGGGGAGGTGCGATGACCGCACCTCCCCCCAAACTTTTGTGAGATTTGAATTATTCCGCGTTGTAGCCTTCCGCAATCGCAGCCGCGAACGCCCGCTTCAGACGGACGGCGCGGCATCATGCCAAGGGAGGAATCAAGGATGAAATACTGGCTGATGGGCGGGGTGTCCGCCCTCATTCTGGCGGGCTGTTCGCCAACGGAAACCGATAACGCCGATACCGCCGTCGGTACCGACACCAACGTTGAAACCGCCGACATCGGATCTGCGGGCACCGGCCAGCAGGACATGGCCGTTGCCGCCCCGGAAATTGGCGAGTGGGGATTTGACCTGACCGGGATGGACCGCAGTGTCGATCCCGGTGACGACTTTTACCGCTACGCCAATGGCGGCTGGCTCGACCGGACCGCGATTCCCTCCGATCGGTCCAACTACGGCATGTTCCACGTCCTCATTGACCGGGGCGAGGAACAAATCCTCCAGATCATCACCGACGTGTCGGAAATGGATGCGCCCGAGGGCAGTGTCGAGCAACAGGTCGGCGATCTCTACGCCAGCTGGATGGATGCCGACGCCATCGAGGCGCGCGGCCTGGAACCGATCCAGCCCTGGCTCGCCGATCTCGCTGCCATCGAAACCCACGCCGACGTGATCGAGGCGTTCGCGACGCTGCAATACGACACGCCTATCGCGGTCTTCGTTGGTACCGACGTCAACAGCCCGCGCACGCGCATTCCCTATGTCGTGCAGAGCGGGCTGAGCCTGCCGGACCGGGACTATTATCTCGACACCGAGTCCGAGCAGATGGCAGAGGTCCGGACCGCCTTCCTCGGCTATATCGAGACACTCTTCACACTCGCCGGGATCGAGAACGGTTCCAGCCGGGCGCAGGACATTCTCGACCTCGAAACCCGTATCGCCGAAGCCCACTACACGCGTGAGCAGAACCGGGACCCGGTAGCGCTCAACAACGAGCTGACCATCGAGGAGATTGAAGCTCTCGCGCCCGATTTCGACTGGCGCGGCTTGTTCGAGGCCCGCGGCGTCGGCATCCGCGACGGCTATCAATTCCGTCAGGAAGGTGCGCTGGTTGAGCTCGCGGCCCTGGTCGGTGACGTTCCGGTCGAGACCTGGCGGGACTATCTGACTTTCCACTTCCTCAGCGACTATGCCGGGCGGCTGACGGCGGACTTCGATGCCGCCCAGTTCGATTTCTATTCGCGCACACTCAATGGAATCGAGGAACAGCGCCCGCGTCACCTGCGCGGCGTCAATGTCGTCAATGGCAATCTCGGCGAGGCGGTTGGCCAGATATATGTCGAACGCCACTTCCCGCAATCGAGCAAGGACCAGATGGACGACCTCGTCCAGAACCTGATCGACGCCTTTGCGATCCGGCTGGAAAACCTCGACTGGATGGACGACGAAACCCGCGCCCAGGCGCTGGTCAAACTCGAAGGCTTCCTGCCCCGGATCGGCTATCCGGAGGAATGGGAGGACTACTCCTCCATCGAGATCCGCGCCGACGACTATTTCGGCAACATGATGCGGATCGACCAGTGGCAGTGGGATGAAAACCTCGCCGATCTCGACCGACCGGTCGAGCGCGGCGAGTGGAGCTATCCGCCCCAGACCGTCAATGCCTCCTACCGGCCGACGGAAAACCTGATCTTCTTCCCGGCGGGGATCCTCCAGGCTCCCTTCTTCGACCCGAACGCCGATGCGGCGATCAATTACGGGGCCATTGGCGGCGTGATTGGCCACGAGATCGGTCACGGCTTCGATGACAGCGGCCGCAATTACGATGCCGTCGGGGCCCAGATGAGCTGGTGGACGGAAGACTCCGACACCCGCTTTCGGGAACTGACCGATGAACTGGTGGCCCAGTTCGACGGTTTCTCACCTCTGGAGGGCGTCAATGTGAATGGGCGCTTCACACTGGGTGAGAATATCGGCGATCTCGGCGGTCTGCAGATGGCCTATGACGCCTATCACCGCCATCTCGATGCCTGCTGCGACGGGGAAGCCCCCGTGCTCAATGGTCTGACCGGCGACCAGCGCTTCTTCCTGGCCTGGGCCCAGGTCTGGCGCCGGCACTACCGCGAGAACAATCTGCGCCAGCGCATCGTCTCCGATCCGCACAGCCCGTCCGAATATCGGACCAACGGAATCGTGCGCAATCTGGACGCCTGGTACGCGGCGTTTGACGTGACCGAGGACGACCAGCTCTACCTGCCCCCCGAAGACCGGGTGAAGGTCTGGTAGACCAGCGATCCTCCCACTGACCGCTGAAGAAGGGTCCGGCACACGCCGGGCCCTTTTTTCATGCGGGATTCCGCGCGGACTTGTCCCGGGCTGCGACTGGTCATGTGAATTGAATTTTCTCACCCTTCCGATAGGTTAATGTCAGGAAATTTTCCAGATGCGGGCGGCGGGGAGGACTGCCGTTCCGCGAAATCACAAACGGAGTTCAAGTCGATGAAAAAGTGGCTATTGGGCGGTGCCTGCCTGGCGCTTCTTGCCGGGTGCGGTGAACCCGCCGGCGACGATACGGCGATGACCGATGATGCCGTCCAGCAGGACAGCATGACCGATGATGGCAACCAGGAGGTTGCCGCTGCCGAACTCGGAGCTTGGGGTTTTGATACCGCCGGCATGGATGCGTCGGTTGACCCCGGTGACGACTTCTTCCGCTACGCCAACGGTGCCTGGCTCGACTCCACGGAAATCCCTGGCGATCTGTCGAATTACGGCATGTTCACCGAGCTTGCGCTTGAGGCCGAGCAGCATGTTCAGGACATCATCGTCGATCTCGCCTCTGCCAGCCCGGCGCAAGGCACGGTCGAGCAGAAGGTCGGCGATCTCTATGCCAGCTGGATGGATACCGACACGATCGAGGCGCGCGGCCTGGAGCCGATCCAGCCCTGGCTGGACGAGATCGCGGCGGCCGAGACCCATGACGACGTCGCGGCCCTGTTCGCCACCCTGCATCACCAGTCGCCTTTTGGCGCGGGCATCATTCCCGATCCGGCAGACACGACCCGCTACACGGTCTTTGTCGGCCAGGGCGGGCTGGGTCTTCCGGACCGTGATTTCTACCTGAACGAAGAAGAGCGCTTCGAGGAATACCGGGACGCCTACCGTGCCTATATCGCAGAGATATTTGATCTGGCCGGCATCGATGGCGGCGAGGAAAAAGCCAACGCGATCATGGACCTGGAAGTGCGCATCGCCGAAGTCCACTGGACCCAGGAACGCAGCCGCAACATCCAGGAAATCTACAATCCGATGCCGCTCGACCAGCTGTCTGCGCTGGCCCCGTCGCTGAACCTGACCGAAGGCCTGACCTCGCTGGGTCTGGGCAGCGTCGAGTCCTATCTCGTTGCGCAACCCAGCGCGATCGAGGGTGCCGGCCAGATCTTCGCCGACACGCCGGTCGATGTGTGGCAGGATTACATGACCTTCCACATCCTCAACAACAACACCAATGCCCTGCCGGCCGCCTTCGACCAGGCCAGCTTCAACCTCTATGGCCGCACGCTGAACGGCACCGAGGAGCAGCGCCCGCGTGACCGCCGCGGCGTCAATCTCGTCGGCGGATCACTCGGTGAGGCAGTCGGTCAGGTCTATGTCGAGCGTCACTTCCCGGCCTCGTCGAAAGACCAGATGGAAGACCTCGTCGCCAACCTGATCGCAGCTTTCGAGGAACGCCTGCAAAATCTCGAATGGATGGATGAGGAGACGCGCGAGCAAGCCCTCCTCAAACTCTCCACCTTCGAGCCGCGGATCGGATATCCGGACGAGTGGACGGATTATTCGGACCTCGAAATCCAGGCCGATGACCTGTTCGGCAATCTGGTGCGGATCAACGAGTTCAACTGGAACGACCAGCTTGAAGACCTGCAGGGCCCGGTCGATCGTGGCCAGTGGCCCTATCCGCCGCAAACGGTCAACGCGTCCTACAACCCGTTGATGAACCAGATCACCTTCCCGGCCGGCATCCTTCAGCCGCCCTTCTTCGATCCGAATGCCGATGCGGCCATCAATTACGGCGCGATCGGCGCGGTGATCGGTCACGAAATCGGCCATGGCTTCGATGACCAGGGCCGCCAGTTCGATGAGGCGGGCCGTATTCGCAACTGGTGGTCGGTTGAGACCAACGAGGCTTTTGAACAGCGCTCCGGCGCGCTCGGCGCACAGTACGACACCTACTCCCCGATCGAGGGCATGTTTGTGAATGGTACCTTCACCATGGGCGAGAATATTGGCGATCTCGGCGGACTGCAGATGGCCTACTCGGCCTATCACCGCCATCTCGATGCCTGCTGTGATGGTGTTGCACCCGAGCTTGACGGCATGACCGGCGACCAGCGCTTCTTCCTGGCCTGGGCACAGGTCTGGCGCCGCCTCTACCGTGAGGACAATCTGCGTCAGCGCCTGGTCACCGACCCGCACAGCCCGTCGCAATACCGGACCAATGGCGTCGTGCGGAATCTCGACCCCTGGTACGAAGCTTTCGGCGTGACCGAGGACGACCAGCTCTACCTGCCGCCGGAAGAGCGCGTCGGCATCTGGTAGGCATTGTCCCGCCAGTCAGAACAGGAGACGGCCCGGTGTGCATCGCCGGGCCGTTTTCCATTCGGCACCACCACGCCCCATTTGAATATTTCTGCCGTTTAACCCGGCGATCATCTTGCCTGAAGCCGCGCCCGGCGATCCTTGCCCCGACACCAATCCTATGGGGCTACATCATGAAACGCATTCTAAAATCCGGTGCCGCCGGGCTCGTCCTGGCAGCGGCGCTTGCGGGCTATTCCGCCGCCCAGGACGCCACGCTTGGCGCGTGGGGCATCGAGACCCAGCACATCTCGTCCACGGTCGATCCGGGCGACGATTTCTTCCGTTATGTCAATGAAGGCTGGCTGGAATCCGCCGGCATGCCCGCCGGTTTCCCGGCCAACGGGGCTTTCCTGGAACTCTACCTGCTCTCGGAATCCCGCGTGGCGGACATCATCGCGGACATGAGCAGCGTCGCAAACGCCGCACAAGGCTCGCCCGAACAACAGGTTCGCGACCTGTATGCCAGCTACATGGATACCGCGGCCATTGAAGCCGCCGGCCTCGATCCGATCCGGGCCGATGTCGATGCCTTCCTCGCGCTGGACGACCGGGATGCCATTGCGGCAGCGTTTGCGGGCTCATTCGCGCCGTCTTTTGTGAGCTTCTACATCAATCTCGATCCCAACAATCCTGACGCCTACCGGCTGAACCTGACCCAGAGCGGTCTGGGTCTGCCGGGCCGCGACTACTATTTGCGCGACGACGAGGAATTCCAGGGCTACCAGGACGCCTACCGCGCCTATATCGCGCAGATTTTCGAGCTGGCCGGATATGATGATGGCGCGGCGCGCGCGGACCGCATCTACGCGCTGGAAGCGGCAATGGCTGAAGTCCACTGGGAACCAGCAGACGCCCAGGACTCGGTCCTGACCAACAACCCAATGGATCGGGCCGGTCTGGAAGCCCTGGCTCCGGGTTTCAACTGGGATGCCTTCTTCGAAGCCTCGGGTGTGGGCCATATCGAAGACCTCAATGTCGACGAGACGACGGCGATTACGGCGATGGCCGCGCTGTTCGCCGAAACGCCGGTCGAAACCTGGACTGACTATCTCGCCTTCCACTACATCGACAACCACACGACTTATCTGCCGGCTGCGTTCGACGAGGCCAGTTTCGCCTTCTACAGCCAGACCCTGAACGGCGTGCCGGAACAGCGCGCCCGGGATTTGCGGGCCATCCAGCAGGTCAACAACAATCTCGGCGAACAGGTCGGCCGCATCTATGTCGAGCGGCACTTCCCCGAATCCGACAAGGCCCAGATGGAAGAACTGGTGAATTACCTGCGCCGGGCCCTCGCCGAGCGGATCGAGACGCTGGATTGGATGGACGCGGAAACCCGGGAACAGGCCCAGCGCAAGCTCGCGTCCTTCAACGTCAAGATCGGCTATCCGGACGTGTGGCGCGACTTCTCCGATCTCGAGGTCCGTCCCGACGATCTCATCGGCAACATGCACCGTATCCAGGACTGGTACTGGAATGACTCCCGCTCCCGGCTGGGTGGTCCGGTTCGCGACTGGGAATGGGGCATGAGCCCGCAAACGGTGAATGCCTATTATTCCTCCACCCGCAACGAGATCGTTTTCCCGGCGGCCATTCTGCAGGCCCCCTTCTTTGATCCGGAGGCTGACGCCGCGGTCAATTTTGGCGCCATCGGCGGCGTGATCGGTCACGAAATCGGCCATGGCTTCGACGATGATGGTTCGCGTTTTGATGCCGACGGCTATCTGCGCAACTGGTGGACCGACACCTCCCGTGCCGGATTTGAGGAACGCACCAGCGCACTGGTCAGCCAGTATGACGGCTTCTCGCCGCTGGAAGGCATCAATGTGAATGGCGAGCTGACACTCGGCGAGAATATCGGCGATCTGGGCGGCCTCTCGATGGCGCTCCATGCCTATCGCCTCTATGCCGCGGACAATGGCGAGACTGGCCGGGTCATCGACGGCTTCACGCCTGAACAGCGTTTCTTCCTGTCCTGGGGCCAGGTCTGGCGGACGCTGATGACCGACGGCTACATGCGCAACCTCGTCCTGACAGACGAGCACAGCCCGGCGCAGTACCGCGTCAACGGGATTGTGAGAAACATGGACGATTGGTACGAGGCCTTCGACGTCGACGAAACCGACGACCTCTACCTGCCGCCAGAAGATCGCATCGACATCTGGTAGTCCGGGTATTTGAAGACAGACGGATGACGGCCCGGCGGGAATGCCGGGCCGTTTTCATGGACGCCGGATTGCACCAATTAACATATTGTTCAGTTGTCAGTACGGGACAGACCGCTACCTTGCCTCCCAAATTGAATTAATCGACCTTCTGGGAGGGACTTCCATGAAACGCTTCTGGCTGAGTGTGGCGGCGGCCGCACTGATTGCAGGCTGCGGCCCGCAAACCGAATCTCCGGCTACGGAAGACAATACCGAGACCGGCGGCGGTGACGCCGCGATGACGGACGAAACCACGTCGCCCACCGAGACCGCTGAAGCCACACTCGGCGAGTGGGGCGTTGAGACCCAGCACGTCTCCCAGTCAGTGGATCCGGGCGACGACTTCTTCCGCTATGTCAACGAAGGCTGGATCAACACGGCGGAATATCCGCCGGGCTTTTCGAGCCTGAACGGGTTTACCGAGCTCTTCCTGCAGACCGAGGAACGCGTCGAAGGCATCATTCAGCGGGCAGCGGCAACCGATCCCGCGCCGGGCACGGCCGAATACCAGATCGGCACGCTCTATAACGATTTCCTCAATACCGACCGGATCGAGGAATTGGGCCTGACCCCGATCCAGGACCAGATAGACGGCGTCATGGCCGCCGAGACGCACGAGGACGTCGCCCGCTGGTTCGGGCGTCCGTCGCACATTTCGATGTTTGGCCTCGGCGTGTCGATCGACCCGGGTGATCCGACCCGCTACGTCATCTCGACCGGCCAGGCGGGCCTGGGGCTGCCGAACCGCGATTTCTACCTGCGCGACGACGAGCCCTTCCCGGGCCATCGCGAAGCCTATGTGGCCTATATCGCCGGTGTGTTTGACCGGGCCGGAATCGACAATGGCCGCCAACGCGCCGAGGACATCCTCGCGCTCGAAACGGCCATCGCGGAAATCCACTGGACGCGCGCCCAGGCTCGCGACCGGATCGCCAACTACAATCTGATGACGGTCGAGGAACTCACCGAGTTCGCGCCCGGCTTCAACTGGATGGCTTTCCTCGAGGAAGACGGCACCGAAGGCCAGGAAGAAATCATCGTCAACAATGACACCGCGGTGCAAAGTCTCGCCACGCTCTTCTCGGAGACGCCGGTCGAGACCTTCCGCTCCTATCTGGCCTTCCATTACATCGACAACCACACCGCGATGCTGCCGTCCGCCTATGACGATGCCAGCTTTGAATTCTATGGCCGCCGCCTGAATGGCACCGAGGAACAGCGTCCGCGCGAATTGCGGGCCGTGCAGTATGTGAACGGCCAGCTCGGCGAGCTGATCGGTCAGGTCTATGTCGACGAATACTTCCCGCCCGAATACCGCGACCAGATGACCGAACTGGTGGAGTATCTCCGCCGCGCCTTCGCTGACCGTCTGGAAACCCTGGAATGGATGGATGACGAGACCCGGGCCGAGGCCTTTGCCAAGCTCGAGGCCTTCATTCCGAAGATCGGTTATCCGACGCAATGGCGGGACTATTCGACCATTGACGTGGAGCCGGGCCAGCTGATCGCCAACTCGCACGCGGTCCGCGACTGGAACCATGCCGACTCGCGGTCTCGCCTCGGCGGTCCGATCCGCCAGTGGGAATGGTTCATGAGCCCGCAGACGGTCAACGCCTACTACTCGTCCCAGCGCAACGAGATCGTCTTCCCGGCGGCAATCCTCCAGCCGCCCTTCTTCGATCCGAATGCCGACATGGCCGTGAATTTCGGAGCCATCGGCGGCGTGATCGGTCACGAAATGGGTCACGGTTTTGACGACCAGGGCAGCCGTTCCGATGGCACCGGCCTGCAGCGAAACTGGTGGACGGAATTTGCCCGCGGACAGTTCGAGGAGCGGACATCCGTCCTGCAGGAGCAATACAGCGGCTTCTGCCCGGTCGAAGGCGACTGTGTCCGCGGTGACCAGACGATGGGCGAAAACATTGGTGACCTGGGCGGCCTGTCCATCGCCCTGCACGCCTATCGCATGTATCTGGAAGACAATGGCGGTGGCGAGGACATCAACGGCTACACGCCTGAGCAGCGCTTCTTCATGGCCTGGGCCCAAGTCTGGCGCGGCATCCGCACCGAGGACTCGATGCGCAACCGCCTGATTACCGGCGTCCACAGCCCGAACCAGTACCGCGTCAACGGCGTGGTCCGGAACATGAACGACTGGTATGAGGCCTTCAACGTCACCGAGGACGATGACCTCTACCTGCCGCCCGACCAGCGCGTGAGCATCTGGTAGGAACCGGAAAACGGCATTGAAAGTGAATGGCCCGGTTGAACAAGCCGGGCCATTTGCTTTTGCGGCTTGCAATCAGTGTCGGGCTCTGCTTGTCCCTGTCGGGACTGATATTTGTTTCGGGGGCGCAGCATGCGCGCAATGGTTACAGGCGGGGCGGGCTTTATCGGCTCGGCCCTGGTCCGGCGGCTTGTGGCCGAGGGTCACACTGTTCTCAATTTCGACCTGCTGACCTATGCAGGCGATTTGCGCGCCGTCGAGCCCGTTTCCGGTTCTGATACCTACCAGTTCCAACGTGGTGATGTCGCCGATGCCGATGCCGTGACCGCTTCGGTGTCCGCTTTCCGACCGGACGTGATTTTCCACCTTGCGGCGGAAAGCCATGTCGACCGCTCTATTGACGGCCCCGACGCCTTCATCCGGACCAATCTCAACGGCACCGGCGTGATGCTGCAGGCGGCGCGGGCCTGGCATGACCGGATGGACGCGGACGGCAGGGCCGCCTTCCGCTTCATCCATGTCTCGACCGACGAGGTCTATGGTTCGCTTGGCTTCGATGATCCGGCCTTCACAGAGGACACGCCCTACGCGCCCAACAGCCCCTATGCCGCCTCCAAGGCCGGGGCCGACCATCTCGCCCGGGCCTGGCACGAGACCTTCGGCCTGCCCGTCGTCATCACCAATTGCTCGAACAATTACGGTCCGTTCCAGCATCCCGAGAAGCTGATCCCGACCGTCATCCGCAAGGCGCTGGGCGGTGAACCCATTCCCGTTTACGGCAAGGGCGAGAATGTCCGCGACTGGTTGTTTGTGGACGATCATGTCTCCGGCCTGATCGCGGCGGCCACGACCGGCAAGCCGGGCGGAAAGTACAATTTCGGCGGCAATGCCGAGCGCCGGAACATCGACCTCGTTCACAGCCTGTGTGCCCGTCTGGACGAGGCCCGCCCCCGCGCCGACGGCCAGTCCTATGCCAGCCAGATTTCCTTCGTTACTGACCGCCCCGGGCACGATCTGCGTTACGCGGTCGATGCCTCCCGCGCCCGGTCGGCCCTCGGCTGGACACCGGCGACATCCTTTGAAGAGGGGATGGCGCGAACCGTGCATTGGTATCTGTCCCATGGAGACTGGCTGACGCGCAATCCGTCCGAGCTTGCGCGCCTCGGTCTCGGTCAAACCGCAACGGGAGAGGCATCGTGACGGCAGCACCCTGGAAAGGCCTGATCCTGGCCGGCGGCACGGGCAGCCGCCTGTATCCGCTGACCCACGCGGTCAACAAGCACCTGCTGCCGGTTTTCGACAAGCCGATGATCTACTATCCGCTCACCACGCTGATGCTGGGCGGGCTGAAGGATTTCGTCGTCGTCTCGACACCGGACTCCATCCCCCAGATCAAGGCGCTGCTGAACTCGGGCTCCAACTGGGGCATCAATTTTACCTATGTGGCGCAGGACAAGCCCGGCGGTATCGCCGAAGGATTCCGGGTCGCTGCGAACGAGCTTCAGGGCCACCGCGTCGCGCTGATCCTGGGCGACAACATCTTTTACGGCGACGGCCTGTCGAAACGTATCGAGGAAGCCACCAAGCAGACCTCCGGCGCGACGATCTTCGGCTATGAAGTTGCCGACCCCACGGCCTTCGGCGTCGTTGAACTCGGCAAGGACGGCAAGGCCGTCTCGTTGGAAGAGAAGCCGAAGCATCCCAAATCGAATTTCGCCGTGCCGGGCATCTATTTCTACGATCCTGACGTGCTCGACATTGCCTGGTCGCTCAAACCATCGGGCCGGGGCGAGCTGGAAATCACCGACGTCAACCGCGCCTATCTCGAGCGCGGCGATCTGAACGTGATCACGATCGGACGCGGCGTGGCCTGGCTCGACGGTGGCACCCATGCCGACCTGTTCGAGGCGGGACAATTCATCAAGGTAGTCGAGGAACGCACCGGTCTGAAAGTCGCCTGCCCCGAAGAAATCGCCTTCCGCAAGGGCTTCATCGACCGCGACCAGTTCGCCAAGCTGGTCGATTCCAAGCCAACGACGGAATACCAGCGCTATCTCAGCCGCATGCTCTCCGAGATCAAATAGGTTTCCAAGCCTTGCCATTCCCGTCACGAGCAGGAAGTCTGCCGCCGCCATGATCCATGGCGGCTGCGGGGAATAGAACATGGACGCTCTGGGGTTTGGGCCGATCACGAATGACGCTGTCGTCTTCGGCATACTCGCCATCCTGCTGGGACTTGTCTTCTGGACTTCCTCCTTTGAGCGCGGTTTCTTCAAAGGCTTCTACCGGATCTTCCCGCCCCTACTGCTCTGCTATTTCCTGCCATCCCTGTTCACGACTTTCGGTCTGTTCGACCCGGACCAGTCCGACCTCTATTTTGTCGCCTCGCGCTATCTCCTGCCCGCCGCTCTGGTCCTTCTGACGGCATCGGCGGACCTGCCCGCCACTTTCCGCCTGGGACCGAAGGCACTGATCATGTTCTTCACCGGCACGGTGGGTGTGATGATTGGCGGACCGCTGGCTCTCTTCGTCGCCTCGATGGTCGACCCCGGCATCGTTGCTGGTGCCGACAGTCCCGAAGCGGTTTGGCGCGGCATGGCGACCGTGGCCGGCAGCTGGATCGGCGGGGGCGCAAACCAGACCGCGATCTACGAAATTTTCAATGTGGATTCCGACGTGTTTTCCGCCTGGATCGCGGTCGACATCATCGTGGCCAATGTCTGGATGGCGATCCTGCTGTTCATCGCCGCCAATCCGGGTCCCATCGACCGCCGTCTGAAATCGGACGTCTCGGCCATCGCCACCTTGCGGGAGAAAGCCGAAGCCTATGAACGCGATCACGCCCGTGCGGCCACGTTGAGCGATTACATGTATATGGGCGCCATTGCTTTCGGCATGACAGCGCTTGGCCACATAGCCGCCGATACGATTGGTCCCTGGATCGCCGAGAACGCGCCAGGTCTGGCGCGCTACAGCCTGACCAGCGGCTTTTTCTGGCTGATCGTCGTAGCGACCGTGGCCGGGGTCATTCTATCCTTCACGCCGGTCCGCAAGATGCAGGCCGCCGGCGCGATGAAGGTCGGCCGGGTTTTCATCTACATCCTGGTCGCGACCATCGGCATGCGCATGGACATCACGGCGATCTTCTCCAACCCGGAGTACTTCCTCATTGGCCTGTTCTGGGTGCTGATCCACGCCGGCCTGCTGATTGGCATGGCGATCCTGATCCGCGCACCGATGTTCTTCATGGCGGTGGGCAGCCAGGCCAATATCGGCGGTGCGGCCTCGGCCCCGGTCGTGGCCTCGGCCTTCCACCCTTCGCTGGCCCCGGTTGGTGTCCTGCTTGCTGTGCTGGGTTATATCGTCGGGACCTACGGGGCCTACATCACCGGTCTGATCATGCAGGCCATTTCCGCAGGCAGCTAGACGCCCTCGATCGTTTCAGCACCGCGCAGGGGGATCCGCAGCCGGCGCGCCCCGTCCAGGTCTGCCGGCGGCAGATGACCCGCGCGGATATTGGTCTGGATGGAGGGCAAAAGCAGGACTGGCGCGGCCAGTGTCGCGTCACGTCCCTGGCGCATCGCCACGAAGTCCGCCTCACTGACCCCGCCCCCGACATGGATGTTGCGGGCCTTCTCCTCGGCGACGGTCGTTTCCCAGGCGTAGCTGTCGCGGCCCTCGGGCAGATAGTCGTGGCACATGAAGAGCCGTGTCTCGTCCGGCAAGGCCAGGAGTTTGTGGATCGACCGGTAGAGTGTCGCTGCATCGCCGCCGGGGAAGTCCGCGCGGGCCGTGCCGTAGTCGGGCATGAACAGCGTATCACCGACGAAGACCGCGTCACCGATATGATAGCTGACACAGGCCGGCGTGTGGCCGGGCGTGTGGATCACCTCGATCGTCAGGCCCGCCGCCTCGAATCTTTCGCCATCGGCGAACAGGCGATCGAATTCGGCACCTGTGCCGGACACATCGTCCGCGCCGAACACGGGTCGAAAAATCCCCTGCACGTCACGGATATGCTCTCCGATCCCGACCGGAGCGCCGGTGCGCGCTTTCACAACGGGCGCGCCCGACAAATGGTCGGCGTGCGCGTGAGTTTCCAGAATCTGGACGATGGTGAGGCCGCGCGCCTTCGCGGCCGCCATCACGGCGTCGACTGATTGGGTCCCCAGCCGCCCGGAGCGGTGGTCGTAGTCCAAGACCGGGTCGATCAGGATGGCGTCGCGCCCGCCCGGCGCGTGCACCAGATATGTCACCGTGTTGGTAGCGTCGTGGAAGAAGGCATGGACTTGCGGGTTGTTGATCGTCGTCATGGGTCAATCTCCGTGTCTGCCGGAAATCTGCATCCGGCCTCTTGACCAATCATTTAGTGGTTACTAATTTAGTGTCAACTAATTTACTGACGACGGACTGACGCACCATGACCACGCTGATTGATCCCGGCATCGCGAAACTCCAGGCCCAGGCCGGTGAGGCCGCACGCCTGCTCGCCATGATCGGCAATGAGAAGCGCCTGCTCATCCTCTGCCGCCTCGCCGGGGGTGAAACGCCGGTCGGAGAGCTCGCCGAGGTGACGGGCCTGTCGCAATCGGCCCTCTCCCAGCATCTCGCCCGCCTGCGCGAGGACGGCCTGGCCGCCCCCCGCAAGGACGGGCTGCGCGTCTACTACCGCCTCACCGACCCGAGGGCGGCGAAACTGCTCGAAACCCTGAAAGACATTTTCTGCCCTGAAGACCGGGGCTGACGAACGGAGACCTCCCCCATGACCACGATCCAGACCATCACCCCGCAAAAGGCCGCCGAACTGATGAAGGACGGTGGCGTCCTCATCGACATCCGCGCCGGTGACGAACACGCCCGCGAGCGCATCCCGGGCGCGTCCCACCGTCCGCTTGATGGCGGAAGCGAACCCCTGCCCGCCAACGCGCGCTATGCGATCTTCCATTGCCGGTCCGGCATGCGCACGGCGGCCAATGCCGGCAAGCTCGCCGAGGGCGCGCCCTGCGAAGCCTTTATCCTGGAAGGCGGGATCGACGCCTGGAAGAAGGCCGGCCTGCCGGTGGAAAAGGACGCGAAACAGCCGCTCGAACTGATGCGACAGGTCCAGATCACGGCCGGTGCGCTGGTCCTTATCGGCGTCGGCCTCGGCTTTGCGGTCCACCCGGGCTTCTTCGGCCTTTCAGCCTTCGTCGGCGCGGGTCTGGCCTTCGCCGGAATCAGCGGATGGTGCGGCATGGCCCACCTCCTGCGCGTCATGCCCTGGAACCGCGCGCTGACCGCTTAAAATCTGAGCTCCGGCGAGGACACGCCCATGCAGGACATACTCTCTGTCGCTTCCGGCGGCCTCGTCGGCTTTACGCTCGGCCTCGTCGGCGGTGGGGGCTCCATCCTCGCCGTCCCTCTGCTCGTCTATGTGGTCCGGGTCGGCTCGCCCCACCTCGCCATCGGCACCAGCGCCGTGGCCGTGGCGGCGAGCGCCTTTCTCAACCTCATCAACCATGCCCGCGCCGGAAACGTGAAATGGGCCTGTGCGTCCGTTTTCGCCGCCGCCGGGATCGCCGGCGCGGCGGGCGGGGCGGCACTCGGCAAGATCGTCGATGGCGAGGCTCTCATCGGCCTTTTCGGCCTCCTGATGATCGGGGTTGGCCTCTCGATGCTCCGCCGCAAGGAAGGCGGGGAAGGCGATGTCCGCCTCACACCCGTCACGGCGGCGAAACTCTCCGCGTCGGGACTCGCTGTCGGCGGACTTTCCGGCTTCTTCGGGATTGGCGGCGGCTTCCTCGTCGTGCCGGGCCTCATCGCGGCGACCGGCATGACGCTGATGAACGCCATCGGTTCCTCACTCCTGTCGATCACCGCTTTCGGCTCGACCACCGCGACCAGCTACGCCCTTTCCGGCCTCGTCGACTGGCGCATCGCCGGCTTCTTCATCCTGGGCGGTGCGATCGGCGGCCTCTTCGGCAGCTGGGCCGGCCGCAAGCTCTCGGAACGCCGCAAACTCCTCAACACGATCTTCGCTGGCCTCGTTATCGTGACGGGGTTGGCTGTGGCTGTGGAGAGCGGGATGGGGTTCTTTACCGCAGTTTAGAGGGAATGGCGCACCGGGGAAAAGAACAGCGTCATCGCCCGTTGCTTCCCACTGCCTCGAGGCGGCTGCCCCACCGGTCATTGGCGATGGTCAGCGTGTCGTGGCCCGCAGCAGTGCCGGCAGCGCTGAGCGCCGCCCGATAATCGCCCGCTTGCGCGCAGTCGCGCAGCGTGACCGAGCCGGTGCCGGTCCGCATCGAAACCTGACCGGTGAAGGCACAGCCACCATGACTACCGGACAGGCCACCACCCGTGGTCAGGACGACGTTGTCGCCGAACCGGCCCGGCTGAATCGTCCCGCCAAGACCGGTCTCGCGTATCCCCCAGAACGCGCCGGGCTGATCGGCCAACGGATCGCCAAGGCGGATATTGCCATCAGCCCTTGCCGTGCCGATTCCGTTACCGATCCGGAAGCTGACCGCTTCATTGTCGTTCGCCGCACCCGACGCTGCCAAGGTCAGCGTCCGCGGCGTACGCCCGTCATCCAGGATCGCCGTACCGTCCTCGAAGACATGAAGCGACCCGCGTCGCAGGCTCGGCCATTCGCCGCTTGGCTGGCGCACCAGCACGCTCCAGCGCCCGGTCAGGCTCGCCGCATCGGCCGGGGCGTTCGCCGGGGCCGGGGCGGAAATCGCCGCACTGGTCACTGACCGGATCGCGCCACTGGCATCGGCAAAGCGCAGGAAGACCCGCGCACTGGCCGGATTGAACGGCACGGTTTCCTCGCCATTGGCCCGGACGAAGACCGCGAAGAACTTTGCCGCATTCTGCGCAAAGACGCTTGTGACCTCGGTCTCGCCGCGCGGGGTGATGCACCCGCCCGTGGGCGCGGTCTCACACACTTCCAGCGTGACCGGCAGGCTCGCTGCCCCGGTATCGACCGAAGCCGTCACGGTTGCCTCGTTGGCTCCGGCTGAGCCGTCACCCACACCGATATTGACCGCCGCCGCCGACAGGAAGTTGATCCGGTTGCCGGTCTCCGGAATGCGAACAACGCCATCGGCCGATGGTGTTGCGCCAATCGACAGAATATCGGGAACGGGCGCGGCCCCGATCGACACCAGCACCGAGTTCACGCCTTCAATGGGCGCAAGATCGGCATTCTCGCAGGCGATCTGAGGCTGGAAGAGATAGCCCGCAGCCGGTGTCGCCTGGCTTGGTGTCAGCGCAAGGACGAAATTGATCCCGCCGCCATTGGCCAGGTCGAAGAGCGGATTGGCGTCGCCAACCGCCTCGTTCTGGGCGTTGATCTGCCGGTAGGTCAGCGTGAAGGGCGCATCATTCGGCGCGGTGACGCGGCAGGCCTGTGCGGGCGTCGTCGCCCGGCTGACGACCGACATGAAGACGGTGATGTCAGTACCGCCGACGAAGCCGGAGCGGGCCCCGGGAAGGGTCGCCGCAACGATGCGACCTTCCGGAACGGTCGTCAGCGAGAAGCGGGCGGAGACAGACCGGTTCCCGGTCATGCGCACGACGCAAAGCGGCTGGTTCGGGTCGAGGCAATCGCCGCTCCACCCATCAAATGTAGTGCCCGGTGCGACAAGGGCCGACAGTGCGACATCGGTGTTCTGTGTGAACAAGGCCGTACACCCGCCCCCGCCCCCGCAATTGATGCCGAGCGGCAGGCTGGTCACCGTCCCGGCTCCCAGGCCCGACGTGGATACGGTCAGCGCATAACCGTTGAACCCGTTGATCGTCACCGTGGCGGTGGCCGTCGCCGTCGCGCCATGCGGGTCGCTGATCGTGTAGTCGAACCGGTCGTTGGCGGACTGCCCCTGGGCGAGCGCATTGAACGCGCCATTGGGGTCATAGGTGACCACGCCATCGGCCAGGGTTACGCGGCCCAATGTCAGCGTCGTGTCGACCGCCGTGACGGCCAGCTGCGCCGTTTCGCCATTGTCGGGATCACTATCACCATCGAGCAATGTCGCCGTGACATCGCGGCCGGCCTCTTCCTCCCCGAAAGTCAGGGCATCGGCATCCGCAATCGGCGGATCATTCTCGCCCTGGACGGTGACTGTTGCGGTCGCTGACGCGGTCAGCCCGCCCGGGTCGCTGACGGTATAGCCAAAGCTGTCACTGGCCGTCTGACCCGCGGCCAGGGCCTCGAACGCGCCATTGGGCGTGTAGGTCACCACCCCGGCATTGATGGCGGCTAGGCCCTGTGTACCACCGGTATCAATGGCCGAGACGACCAGCTGCGCCGTTTCTCCCGTGTCTGGATCTGTATCGCCGTCCAGCAGGGCCGCCGTCACGTCGGTGGGCGCGTCGTCCTCGTCAGCGGTCAGGGCATCCGCATCAGCGCTCGGTGCATCATTCACGCCGGTCAGCGTCACCGTCACATTGGCCGTGTCGGTCGCGGCCCCGTCGCTGATCGTGTAAGTGAAAGTGTCGTCGCCGGTCACGCCATCGGGCAAGGCAATCGCAAAGCCCGCGGCGGTTGGATCGTAGTCGAGCACGCCGTCGCCCAGTGACACCACCGAACCGGATGGCAAGGTCACGGGACCCGTCGCCGGCGCAGCGAGCGGCACGCGCCACTCGGCCGGGAGGCTAGCCGCCGAGATCGGTGTGCCATTGACGGACGTGATCGTCAGCGGGTCGTTGTCGACGTCGGTGTCGTTGGCGAGGACGGGGAGCGGATACATCTGATTTGGCCAAAAGGGTTGGCGCTGTGTCACGGATCCAAAAACACTTCGTTGCGAATTTCCCTGCTGAAACGCATGGAAGACGCTTACCAACCGACCGTCAGACAGCGCGGAGGATTCCGCAAAATATTCTAGAACCAATGAATCACTGATTCCCGCTCGGATTAACAATGGGCTCAATGCATAGGGGCCGGTCAAGAAAGTGCCATACAAACTATTTGCACTATCGCTAAATGTTTGCAGGATTATTAGTATATTTCCACCAACTAATTCTACCTGCGCTCTTGCTGCATCTTGAGTCAGAGACCTGGCGAGTGACCCTGAATCCCCGATTTCCTGCGACTCTGTAGTCCCCTCGAAGTCTATGGGGACATCTACGTAGGTAAGAAAAATCCCGCCCGCAGGGCCGCCACGATTTAGAATAAATATTCTTTCATTGTTTATAATCTCAATATCCACCGGCCTTGAAGCGAGACTTGCTTCATAATTGATGTCATTGCCAATCACAGACCCTGTGGCGTCATATCGGCGAACAACAGATCCAAACATAGAGCCGGAGATAGTGTATGCTGCGACAAATGAGTTCGCGGGGAGCTCATGCAGCACCAATCCGCGATCGTCGACATCAGCGGCAATTTCAAAGTCCGCTGTTAGCGGATTTCCAAGCCCGTCGAAGACGCGTGCCTTCGCTCTGGAATCGTTATTCACTTGAGTGTCGTTATTAGGTTCAAGCCAACCAACGACGAATCCCCCGCCGCTCAATGCCGCGAGCGTTGGCGCGAATTGAATCCCTGAACCGACCGATGATGTCGGAAATTGGGGTCCAATCAACTCGCCTGAATCACTGACACGCTGGGCCTGAATATCGCCAACGATCTGGCCGCGCGCGCCCTCTGCTGCAGCATTGCTAAGCCAACTGACAATAAAATCTCCCGAAACGGTCGCACGAACTGCAACGCTGTTCTCTGAACGAGTTGCTCCAGAACCGATCACAATTTCATCAGAAACTGCTGCGTTGGCGGCGTTAAAAACTCTTGCCCTAACCTCTTGGCCATCGTCCAGTGTTGTTATCCAAGCGACGATGTATCTCCCAGAGGCGTTCGCAGACACATGGGGAAATTCTGAATAGGGTGAGCCTTGCGGTAGTTCGCGGGTACTTGAGACGTAGTTACTCAATCGAACAAAAACATCATCCACCGCGTCCGGCGGCGTATTGCCGGTGACGGTCACGGTCACGGTCGCGCTGGACGTCGCACCCGGGCCGTCGGCAATCGTATAGGTGAAATTGTCCTGCGCCGTCGCGCCGGGGGCGAGGGCAAAGGCCCCGTTCGGGTCGTAGGCAACGGTGCCGTTGCTATTCACCGTCAGGAGAGCGCCCGAGGCGAGCGTGATCTCGCTGCCGACATCGCCCGGCACACCATTGACGGCGGTAACGGTGAAGCTGTCGCCGTTATCGACATCGCTGTCGGCCCCGGATCCGTTATCGGCGAAGAGATTGCCGTCGAGACTGACCGTGCTGGTCGTTGCCAGGGCATCGTTGGCCGCGACCGGGGCGTCATTCGTGCCGGTCACGGTGACGCTCACCGTGGCCGCGTCGCTTGCCCCGCTGGGGTCGGAGACCGTGTAATCGAAACTGTCCGCAGCCGTCGCACCGGCGGGCAGGCTGGCAAACTGGCCATTCGGGGAATAGCTGACCGCGCCGGCATTCAGCGTCACGTTGCCGGTCGTGCCGGTGTCATCGATGGCGGAAATCGCCAGCAAAGCCGTCTCGCCGGTGTCCGGGTCGCTGTCGCCAGCCAGCAGTGTGGCCGTCACGTCTGCTGCGCCATCGTCCTGGAGCACATTCAGCGTGTCGTCGTCGGCCGTCGGCGCGTCATTCACGCCGGTTACGGTGACGGTCACGTTGGCCGTATCAGTGAGCGCACCATCGCTGATCGTGTAGGTGAAGGTGTCGTCCGCGGTCGCACCGGCGGGCAGAGCCGCCGCGAAGCCGGCCGTTGTCGGGTCATAGAGGATCCCACCCTCAGCCAGCGCCGCACCTGCTCCGGACGGCAGCGTGACCGCATTCGACGTGGTCCCGGACAGGCCGGCACCCGCCGCAGCGGTCACCGCCTCGCCATTGATCGCCGTGATCGTCAGCGGGTCGTCGTCGGCGTCGGTGTCATTGGCGAGGACGGGGAGAAGAGCGCTGCTTCCGGCGGAAATCTGTGGGGCGACAAACGACCTATGAAATGTTGATGACCTCGCTCCGTTGGGCTCCCATATCCACGTGACTGCAAACCCATTTCCAGCCAAGCCGGTAATCTCTGATTGGTAGGCTGCGTATTCACCAGAATCCGAAACTTGAAACTCATTGCCGAGTGGTTCGCCCGAATCGGAAAACCGGCGCGCGAAAATTTCCCAGTGAACGGCGGACTCCTCGGTCCAAGAAACGATAAATCCCCCATTGCTGAGCCGAGCGACGTCCGGCTCGTACTGAAAGCCAGGTATCGTTTGATTGACAACAAATTCGTCGCCTATGGGCACCAGGTTCGCTGACATGAGTTGGCAGCGAACCGACCAACGGTCATCAACGCTGACTGAACCACTCTTATCGGTCCAGACGAAAACAAGCTGACCACCCGAAAGGGCTGCCAACCGCGGCTCATATTGGTCATCGTCTGTAGTTGAGTTGATGATGACCTCGCCGGTCAGCGGCAGAAGGTCAGAATCAAAAACTCTTGCCCTTATCGCAGTACCGGACAAATCAGTTCCGGAAGCACTTCCATCAGTCCAGGTTACAGAAATCGTACCACTATCATTTACAACAACTGCGGCGTCGGTCTGGTCTCCCGAGGTTGTCGTATTGACGCTTACAGGCGAGCCAAGAGGCCCATCAGTCTGGTCGTAAATCTGAGCCCAGATATCGCCGTCATGCCAAACCACGACGACCGATTCGTCGGTCAAGGCAGCGATAGACGGCGCACTTGCCCCGCCAGCCGGTGTCACGACATGTTCGTTGCCTGGTGTAAGATCGTTGTCGAAAAACTGAACGCGAAGCTGTCCGGGTGACGAAACCCAGGCCGCTGCGACGCCACCGCCTGGCAGTGCTACGAGATCGGGATGTTTGGCGTTTTCACCGCTTAAGCGGATCGGCGACTCTAGAACGCCACCATCGCGTGAAACAATTGTAAGCGCTGCCCATTCCGTAACTCGGTCAGTATACGCAACAACATCCGCGGTGCCATCCGACAGAGTTGTTATCGCCGGATCATCTAGGAATTCACTGGCACCGGACGTTGCTATCGATGAACCCGATAGCGGCTCTACAGCTGTACGCGAGAACTCGTCATCCACCGCATCCGGGGCATCATTCACATTGTCGATGGTGACCGCGATCGTGCCGTTGTCGGTCCCGGCGTCGCTGTCCGTGATTGTGATGGAAATCGAGCCGGCACCAGATGCGTTTGGCGATGGTGAATAGGTCAGACCCGCCAGCGCAGTATTCACGGCGGCCAGCGTGCCCGAGAATGTCATCGTGGCATCGTCGGTGCCGTCGCCTTCTGTGAAGACGAGCCCTGTGGTCGTGCCGAACGAAACGGTTGAGCTCGCCGTGATGGACACCGTCAGCGTATCGCCTGTGTCAGGGTCCGCGATTGAAATGCCGGCGACAGGATTGTCCGACGTGTCTTCCTCAATCGTCATCGAAGCGGGAGCAGTCAGAACCGGCGCATCGTTCACACCGGTCACGGTAACTGTGACACTGGCCGTGTCGGTCAGCGCGCCATCGCTGATGGTGTAAGTGAATGTGTCATCGGCGGTGACCCCAGCAGGCAGGGCCGCCGCGAATCCGGCCGTAGTCGGATCATAGAGGACACCACCGTCCGCCAATGAAACACCTGCTCCGGACGGCAGCGTCACCGCATTCGACGAAATTCCGGACAGTCCGGCACCCGCCGCAGCAGTCACCGCCTCGCCATTGATCGCCGTGATCGTCAGAGGGTCGTTGTCGGCGTCAGTGTCGTTGGCGAGTATGGGAATTACCGTCGTAGAATTCGCTTGAGCCAGATCAATATCGATCAGATCGAAATGGGTTGAAAAGTCACTGGTATGCCCGAGAACAACCCCTCCGTTCCGGGCAGCCAGAGCAGGCGGGTCCGGCCATGCTTCAAGATATTGATAGGTGTCCGATGCGTCCTGATCGATCGAAATGACTGGCCCGAGCGGCACGCCTTCCAGATCAAATACTTGAAAATAAATGCCCGGTACGACGGTACAGTCCTCCACGCCATCCATTGATCGCCAGGAAACAACAAACCCCAATTCCCCGACGGCTGCGACGCGTGGATGCAATGCCGCACCACAGGCGTTGTTCACCACAGTAACAATGGGCCCGATCATTTCCTCTATGGCGTTGAAACGCTGAAAGCTGATCGACACTTCATTTAGGTCGGTCTCGGATCCAGCAGAACTTTGCCAGACGACAACCGAGCCGGAGGCGGTTTCGGAGACATCCGGGAACAATTCAACAAATGAATTTCCACTGAAAACAGAGACTTGATTGGTTACGGGGTCGTGATCAAATCCGATGAAGCGAACAATTCCCGTGCGGCTTATCAGGTCGGCACCGCTAAACAGCGACTGCTCCCAGGCCACGGCATAATTTCCTGTAGTCAGGGCTTCAAGGTGAGGATTCGTCTGCTCCGCGCTGCCTGAAGCAAAGTCGCTATTATCGAATATCGCTCCGCTCGACGGTTGACGCGGCACCTCTGTTTGGTTCCAGCCGTCCCGGTTTCGCGCCTCGATAAAGATCAGCCCGTTTTCCCGGCTGTGGGCCACGACAATATGGCCATTGGTAAGCCCCGTAATCGTAGGGGATTGGCCGGCATGGTTGAGCATGATCGGCCAGGTTCCGAAATCTTCACCGCCGAGTTTGAAGACCGTTGTATCGCCGCTACCGGCGTTCCGCCCTACGATCAGGTTTTGCGATATGCCTAGGTCTCGCCCTAACGAGAGATCGTGTGCGAGATGTTCGACGAGTGACCGGGGCCCCTCTGTGACGGCTCCTCCGCTGTCAAATTGCCCATGGAAGTAAGAATGATCGGACGGGTCATTTGAGCCAGCCCCAGTATCAGCCCAGACCGCAACGAACCCGCCCTCAACCTCCTCTGTAATGTAGAGGAAATCCTGAGTGTCACCCGTACTTTCCCGGGTAATTCGATTTTGCGAATTAATGCCGATCCTGGACGTGTCATCCACCGCATCCGGCGCAGAATTACCCTGAGCAGCGGCCGCACCGGTGAACGCAAACATGCCCCATGCCGCCGCAAGTACTGGCACAGCCATCGACCTGGCCAAACGACCACACACGCGCATCCTGAAGCCCCTCCCCACTCGCCGAATGTAAATCCAGTTAACTAAACCCTAACAGGTAGTGCGCCGGTCTTCGAGTCGGTTTTGGGAAGGGGCGGACATCCGAGAAAAACTCGCGTCGTGACACAGAGAGACGGCAAGGACGGTGGGGCCTTCGGCTTCAAGCTTCCGCCGGTGGAAATCGGCCGCGATCCCCGCGGCTGCTCGCTCTTTCGAACCGGCCCGCCGGTTGCCTGAAACCGGATTTCAGGCTTCAAGGATAGGATGGAGATACTCGACAATATCAGCTCGCTCTTTGGCGACGATCTGCAATCGGAGCTTGAAGGCAAGCAGACGGTCAAAGTCTCGGCAGCATCATTCTCCATTCACGCGTTCGCGGCGCTTGAGCAGCAATTGCAAAACCTGGAGAGCTTCGAGTTTATCTTTACGGGACCGTCGTTTGTGACGGATCGCGAAGCCAGCAAAAACCAGCATCGCGAGTTCATCATTCCGCCGGTGATGAACCGCCGGGACCTTGCCGGAACTCCCTTCGAAATAAGACTTCGCAACAAGATGACGACGCGCGCGCTGGCGCGTCAGTGTGCTGACTGGATACGGGCGAAAGGCAAGTTCAAGGCGAATCCGAAAGATCCAATTCCCTCGTTCCTATGCGCAAACGGCGCGTCTTCGAGCACGGTCTACACGAGCCTTCATGGCTTCACGACTGCCGACCTGGGATATCAGCCGGGCAATCTGACCATGATCAACAAGACCACGGACGACGCGGCTGTCGCCCGATACGGCGGTCTGTTTGATCAACTCTGGAGCGACCCAGAACGGCTTGAGGACGTGACGGACGCGCTCTGCCGGCAACTCGAACAGGTCTACGCTGAAAATTCGCCTGCCCGCATTTACCATTTGATGCTCTCGGTCATCTTCCGGACGTTTCTGGAAGACATCAATGAAGACCTGCTGCCGAATGATCGAACGGGCTTCCGTGAGACGAAAGTCTGGAACACGCTTTACAGATTTCAGCAGGATGCCGCGCTTGGCCTGATCAACAAGCTCGAGACGTTCAATGGATGCATTCTGGCGGACAGCGTCGGCCTGGGTAAGACGTTCACGGCGCTCGCGGTCATCAAATACTACGAGCTTCGCAACAAGTCGGTCCTTGTCCTCTGCCCCAAGAAACTCGCCGACAACTGGCACACCTACAACAAGAACCTGACCACCAATATCCTGGCCGAGGACCGGCTGAACTACGATGTGCTCGCGCACACCGACCTGCTGCGAACCAGCGGCTACTCGATGGGCATGCCGCTCGATCAGGTGAATTGGGGCAATTACGACCTCATCGTCATCGACGAATCCCACAACTTCCGGAACGACGACGCCACCTTGGCGCAGGGCGAGGCCGAGACGCGATACCGGGCGCTGCTGAACCGAGTCATTCGCGCGGGGGTGAAGACCAAGGTGCTGATGCTGTCGGCCACGCCCGTGAACAACCGGTTTGCCGACCTTAAAAACCAGCTTGCTCTGGCCTATGAGGGGGACAGCAAGGCGTTTGCAGAAAAACTCGGCGCGAACCAGACGATCGAGGAAATTTTCCGGCAAGCGCAGCGCGCCTTCAATGAGTGGGAAGAGCTGCCGCTTCATGAGCGAACGCCCCAGGCCATTCTCGACCGGTTGGACTTTGCCTTTTTCGACCTCCTCGACAGTGTGACGATCGCCCGGTCGCGGCGGCATATCACGACCTATTACGACACCGAGGAAATCGGCGGCTTCCCCGAACGGCTCAAACCCGTCTCGTTCCGGCCAGCACTCACCGACAGGCCAGGCGTTCCAACTTTCGACGACATCTACAACGACCTGAGCAAGCTCGAGCTCGCGGTCTATGCACCGCTGACCTACGTGCAGCCGAGCCGCAAGGACAAGTATTCGCAATACGATACCGCAACCGAAACGAACGTCCTTAAAGGCACCGACCGCGAAAGCTCGATCCGGGCGCTGATGCGGGCAAACCTGCTCAAACGGCTGGAAAGTTCGGTTCAGGCCTTCCGGCTGACCCTGTCCCGCCTGGCCGACACACACCGGGCGACGCTGAAGGCGATTGAACAATTCGAGCGCGGCGGCGGCGCGGCCTTCGCCTACGAAGTCGAACGGCCCGATGATGAAGATGACGTCCCCACCGAGCTGGAGCGCGGGCATGTCCGGGTCGCGTTCGAAGACATGGACCTCGTCTCCTACCGCCGGGACCTCGAAGGCGATCTCGCGCTGATCGACGGGCTGCTCACCGGAATGGAGCGTGTCGGCCCTGAACACGACAAGAAGCTTCAGCACCTGATCGACTTTGTCCTGCGCAAGCGCGAGCAGCCGATAAACGAAGGCAATGGCAAGCTGCTGATATTCACCGCCTTCGCCGACACCGCCGAGTATCTTTACGACCAGATCGCCGCGCTCGTGGCCGAAAAGGACGGGCGGCATTCGGCACTGGTCACCGGTTCGGGCGGGCCGAAGTCCACGCTTGGCCAGGGCCTCGATTTCAATGCCGTGCTCACCCTCTTCTCGCCGGTCGCGAAAAAGAAGGCGCAGATCGAGCGGCTGAAGACGGAAACGCGCGAGATCGACATCGTCATCGCCACCGACTGTATTTCCGAGGGCCAGAACCTTCAGGACTGCGACATGGTGGTGAATTACGACATCCACTGGAACCCGGTCCGGATCATCCAGCGTTTCGGCCGCGTCGACCGTATCGGCAGCAAGAATGCCCGCATCCAGCTCGTCAGCTACTGGCCCGATATCGAGCTCGACGACTACATCAATCTCAAGGATCGCGTCGAAGGCCGCATGATTATCGCCGACGTCACCGCGACCGGCGATGACAACCCGCTGACCGCGCGCGAGAACGATGTCATATACCGCCGCGAGCAGCTTCGCCGGATGCAGGAGGAGGTCGTCGACCTCGAAGACCTTCGCCAGGGCGTCGGCATTACCGACCTCGGCCTCAACGACTTCCGCATGGATCTGGTCAGCTGGGTGCGCGAAAACGGCAGTCTCGATGATGCGCCGCTCGGAATGCATGCTATCGTCCCGGCCGGGCCCAAACTGCCGCCCGGTGTCATCTTCTGCCTGCGCAATCTCGATGCCGAGGCCGAGCTGAAACAGCACAATAGGCTGCATCCCTTTTACCTCGTCTATGTGAAGGCAAACGGCGAGGCGGTCGTGCGCCACACCGACCCCAAGCACGCGCTCGACATGCTCCGGGCTGCCGCACGGGGCCGCACCGAGCCAGACCCCGCGCTTTATGAACCCTTCAACCGGGAGACCGAGGACGGGCGGCGGATGGAGACCTATTCCGACCTGCTGAACGCGGCGATCCGCTCAATGATCGAGGAGAAGGAAGGGCGCGACATCGACAGCCTGTTTGCAAGCGGGCCGACCACGGCGCTGATTGGCGAGGTCGCCGGGATCGACGATTTCGAACTGATCGCCTTCCTGGTCGTCCGTGACACAGAGGCATGAGCACGCTCTTCGCCTGGCCCCAAGCGGCGACGGTCGAGAGCCGCATCGCGCGCGACCGGCTGTTCCGGCAGGCCGGCGGCGGCAAAGCAATCCGCGCGCTCTATGACGCGCAGGTCCAGCGGATTGACTGGGCGTTCAAACTGTTCGTGCGCAGCGTGAACCTGCCGCCATCGGGTGGCGTCGACGAAATCGAGGTGTTCCGCCTGCACCTGCGCGGCGACCGGCTCGACGACCGTGTGCTGGCCCATATCGACAAGGCCATTCCGCACCCGATCCTGTTCGAACTGGTGCGCCATGCGCCCGATGGGGATGAGGTGATGCTGGCGGCGGCCTACAAGCGGCGCAGCGAGGCGGACAAGTCTCAGGCGGTGACGCTCGAGCATTGGCGCGGGGCATGGGTTGCGGATTTGGAACCTCGCGCGCCATTGCCGCAGGCGGCTAGCCTGAAGGGGCTCTATGCCGGGCTCCTCCGCTCGCTCTGGCCGCATGGTGCCCGCGCAGGAGAATCCTTGCGCGCGCAGGCGGAACGCTTGAGCCAGATCGCCACACAGGGCAAAGCTGTCGAGCGGCTGCAACTGATATTGCGCCGGACGGGGGACTTTGCCCGCAAGACCGAGATCAACCGCGAATTACGCGCCGCCCAGGCCGCGTTGAAAGCGCTGACCGCCAAGGACTGAAGAAGACATCATGACCATCGAGAAACTCGACGCCTCCACCCCCGACCTGACAAGGCAGAATATCGAGCGCCTGCTCGAACTGTTCCCCGAATGCCGCACGGAAGGCTCGCGCGAGGATGCGCCGATGGTCGATTTCGACCTGTTGCGTCAGGCGCTGTCGGATTATCTGGTCGAAGGCCCGGCGGAACGCTACCGGCTCGATTGGCCGGGCAAGCGCCAGGCGCTGCTCACTGCGAACACGCCGATCGACAAGACGCTGCGCCCGATGCGCGAGGAAAGCGTGGACTTCGACACCACGCGCAACCTCTTCATCGAAGGCGACAATCTCGACGCACTGAAGCTGTTGCAGGAGACCTATCTCGGCAAGGTGAAGATGATCTACATCGACCCGCCGTACAACACGGGTAGCGACTTCGTTTACGACGATGATTTTGCTGTCAGCGAAGCACAGTTTAGTGAAGGCAGCGAGCAGCGATCTAGTGAGCTGGGAAAGCTGGTCTCGAACCCTTCTTCGAATGGTCGTTTTCATTCCGATTGGATGACGATGATCTATTCCCGCCTTAGGTTGGCTAGAAACTTACTTTCCTCCGATGGGCTGATCTTTATCAGCATCGATGATAACGAACAGTCGAAGCTCCGGCAGATTGCGGATGAAATTTTTGGCGAAGAAAACTTCGTTGATCAAATGGTCTGGAAGAAGCGTTACGGCGGAGGAGCCAAAGAAAAGCACCTTATCACACTCCACGAGTATGTTCTTGTTTTTGCAAAAGATATCGAGACTCTAGATAACTTTCAAATCCCGCTTACTGAGGAAAGCATCAAACGTTACTACAAATCGAAAGATGATAACTTTTCTTCTCGTGGCCCGTACAGGACTCACCCCCTTGAGGCGACAAAGAGTATGGGGGCCCGGCCAAATCTTGTGTTCCCGATACCCGGCCCAGATGGCGAGTTGATCACGCCCAAACGACAATGGCTCTGGTCGAAAGAGCGTGTGGAAGATGCACTAAGGTATGGTGAATTGGAGTTTGTCAAAGATCGATCTGGCGGCTGGTCAGTCCATACAAAACAGTATTTACGAGATCGAGATGGCACTCAACGAACCGGCAAGCCGTTCTCGATCATTGACGACGTCTACACTCAACATGGCACCAATGAGGTCATCGATTTGTTTGGCGACGCTCGAATTTTTCCTTTCCCTAAGCCAACTGCCTTTCTAAAGAAACTGCTTGAGATTGCCTTGACAGGCGCGGATAGCGAGATCGTTGTCGACCTGTTTGCAGGGTCAGGGTCTTTGGCCCATGCAATTTCGGCTTACAATTACGAGCAAAGTACCCGACATCGATGCTTCACTATCCAGATAGATGAAATTGTATCAGACCGGCAAGAAGCGCGGGAGCATGGCTATGCAACAATTGCAGAAGTGACCCGAGAACGCATCCGCCGCGCGGGCAAGAAAATCATCAAAGAGACTCCTGAACTTGCCGGCAAACTAGACACCGGCTTCCGTGCTTTCCGGACCGATAGCGGCAATTTTGTCGACACCAGTGTCACGCCCAAGGAGGCCACGCAGGAAGCGCTCCTCGGCATGGTCAGTCATATCAAGGACGACCGCAGTGAAGAGGATTTGCTGTTCGGTGCACTGCTGCGCTGGGGCGTCGATATCACGCTGCCGATCGAGCAACGCGAGCTGGCCGGGCGCACAGTCTGGCTGGTCGATGCCCCCGAAGACGGCACCGGCAAAGGCGCGGCACTGATCGCTTGTTTTGCACAGCCCGGCGGCAGCGGACCAAATGGAAAGAGTGCCGGAATCGACACCGAACTGGCCGACGCCATGGCCGAGCTTACCCCCTTGCGCGTCCTCTTCCGCGACGATGGCTTTGCCAGCGATGCGGCCAAGGAAAATGTTCACAGCCGCCTGAAGCAGCGCGCGCCCGACACCCAGGTGCGGGTGCTCTGAGCGCATGACCCAGCAGATTTTCAAGCCGCTCGATTACCAGGCCAAGGCCACGCAGGCCGTGGTCGATTGCTTTGCCGGTCAGCCGCGTATCGAGGGCGTCCAATACCAGATCGATCCGGGCCAAATTAGTGGAATGGGCGATGCCGCGGCGCAAACGAGCCTGTTCGAGGAAGGGCTGCGCAATGCGCCGCTCAAACTTTCCGATGCAGACCTGCTCGAGAATATCCGCAAGGTGCAGATGGCGCAGCACCTGCCGCCCTCCGGCGAACTGGCGAAGAGCAAGGCCGCGCCGGTCAATCTCGATGTCGAGATGGAGACCGGTACCGGCAAGACCTATGTCTATATCGACACCATGTACCGGCTCTTCGCAGAGTATGGCTGGTCGAAATTCATCATCATCGTGCCGAGCATCGCGATCCGCGAAGGGGTGAAGAAGACGCTGGAGGATACCGAGGGCTGGTTCCATTCGCTCTACGGCCACAAGATCCGGCACTTCGTCTACAGCAGCAGCCAGCTCAACAAGCTTACCGCGTTCAGCGAGGATGGCGGGCTGCACTGCATGATCATCAACACACAGGCCTTCACCGCCGATGTGCGCGCCGCCGATACCGGGCGCGGAGCGGGGCGAATCATCTTTGACACGCCCGACAGCTTTCAGAGCCGCCGTCCAATCGATGTGATTGCTGGAAACCGCCCGATCCTGATCCTCGACGAACCTCAGCGGATGGAGGGGGCGAAGACGCAGGCCGCGATGACGCACTTCCAGTCGCCACTGGCACTGCGTTTTTCGGCGACACACAAGACGCGCTACAACCTCGTCCACCGGCTCGACGCGCTGGATGCCTATAACCGCAAGCTGGTGAAAAAAATCCAGGTCAAAGGCGTGACCACCAAGGGCTTGCCGGGGCTCGACGGTTATCTCTACCTTTCGGGCTTCCGCACCTTCACCGATGGCCGCAAGCCTGAAGCGCGGGTGATGATCGAGCATGGCCTCAAGGGCGGGCAGGTCAAACGCAAACCGGTGTGGCTGCGCGATGGTGACAGGCTGGAAGAGAAATCCGGCGGGCTGGCTGAATATGCGGGCTACACCGTTTCCAACATCGACGTGACACAGCGCACAGTCGAATTCACCAACGGCGAGCTGCTGGAAGAAGGCCGCGTCACCGGTGACACCAGCGAAAACGCCGTGCGCCGCGTGCAGATCCGCGAAACCATTCGCGCCCATTTCGATCGCGAGCGTCTGCTGCATGCGCGCGGGATCAAGGTGCTCTCGCTGTTCTTTATCGACGAGGTCGCGAAGTACCGCATCTACGGCGAGGACGGCGAGAAACAGAACGGCCTCTACGCGCAGATGTTCGAGGAAGAATATCAGCGCGCCCTCAATGAGCTGGCGGAACTCGACACGACTGATCAGGCCTGGCTCGCCTATGTGAAGCGCGACCGGCCCGAGCAGGTTCATGACGGCTATTTCTCGATCGACAAGAAGGGCCGCATGGTCGATCCGTCGGTCAACAAGACTGGCGACGAGAAAGGCGAGGCGAAGGACGAGTCCTCCTACGACCTGATCCTGAAGAACAAGGGCCGCCTGCTGTCTCTGGACGAGCCGGTGCGCTTCATCTTTTCGCACTCCGCCCTGCGCGAAGGCTGGGACAATCCGAATGTCTTCACGATCTGCACGCTCAAACAGTCCGACCATGAAATCGGCAAGCGGCAAGAGGTCGGGCGCGGACTGCGCATCAGCGTCGATGCAAACGGCCACCGGACCGATGACAAGAGCATTGTCCACCAGATCAATGTCCTGACCGTCATCGCCTCGGAAAGCTACGAAGACTTTGCCAAGGCCCTTCAGGACGAGATGGCCGACGCGCTCAAAGGCCGTCCGCGGGAAGCGACCGCCGCCTACTTCCAGACCCTGTCCATCACGACGCCAACCGGTGCGCACGACGTCACACAGGCTCAAGCGTCAGAACTCGAATACTGGTTGATCGGCGAACGCTATATCGATCCCGCCCGGCATATCACGGCAAAGTGGCACGAGGACCGCGACACCATTGCCGAGGCCATTGCCGCCGGAGCATCGGGCAAGCTCAGCGAAGCGTCGGAGGAGGCGCAGGCCATATGGGAAAACTTCCCCTATGCGCTGCAAGAGCATGCCGCCGAGTTTGTGGCCCTGGTTGATACCGTGTTCGACGAAACCGCGCTGCGCCGGATGACCGGCAATGCCCGCAAGATGGTCATGCCGGAGGTGCGCCGGAAAAATCTTGAGAAAGAAGCTTTTCTCGAGCTTTGGAACCAGATCAACAAGCAGGCGGTCTATTTCACCGATTTCGACACCGAGTCGCTGATCACGCGTGCAGTTGCCCGCCTGGACAAAGACCTTTCGGTTGATCGCCAGAGGATTATCGTGACCGGCGCGGAACTCGGCACGGGTATCGGCGTGGAAAACATTCGCAGCCGCTCCGCATTCCGCGAGGAACGGACCCGGTCCGAGACTTATGAGGATGCCGTCGACAGCACTGTTCGATTTGACCTGATCGGCCAACTGGCATCGCTGGCACGGCTGACACGGCAGACCACCGGGCGTATTCTGACGGGCATTAACGCAAACACGTTCGCGATGTTCGGGCAGAACCCGGAGATGTTCCTGCGCAAAGTCGCCGAGTTGATCCGCCGGGAGAAGGTCGCATTGGCGATTGAGTCGCTTCGATACGAAAAAACCGGGCAGACCTATGACGTCTCGATCTTCGAGACTGACCGGCAAGAGATTCCGCTTGAAGACGCTCTAGAGACCAGCAAGCACGTCTACAACTACGTCGCCGTCGACTCGAAGAATGAGCGCGATTTCTCCAGTGAACTCGAGGCCGCCGAAGAGGTCATCGTCTACGCCAAGCTTCCCAGGGGCTTCACGATCCCGACACCCGGTGGCCCCTACAACCCCGACTGGGCCATCGCCTTGGAATTCGCCGGCGAACGGCAAATCTATTTTGTCGCTGAAACCAAAGGCGACACGACCAAAGAGCAGTTAAGGCTGGCCGAGCTTCACAATACAGACAGCGCCGAACGATACTTCCGCGACATCGCGCCAGAGATTCAGTTCAAGAAGATCAAAGATTATGACGAACTTCTGAGAGCCATTGGCCAGGCGTCTTAGCGTTCCATCGCCGTCCGCCAGGGTCGCCAGCGCAGCGTTGGTTCCCCGCAGTCACGCAGGTCTCGCGCGCGCGTGGTGCCAAGCTGGTGCCAAAGCGCGATTTCGGCCCTGGGCGATTTCGTCTATCCCATTGAAAAGAATGGCGCACCGGGGAAGATTCGAACTCCCGACCCCCAGATTCGTAGTCTGGTGCTCTATCCAGCTGAGCTACCGGTGCCTGCCGTATCGGCCCGCCATTAAGGGCCAAGGCCCCGGCGGGAAGGCGCGGAACCTAGCCGCGTGATACCGGCTTGGCAAGAGCGCGTTACGCCGCCTTTTACACCTCGCTGCAGGCCGCCTCGTGGACGCCGCGCGCGATAGCGCGGGCGAGGCAGTCCGCAGCCAGTGAGCCCAGCCGAGTGAGGGTCAGCGGAGCCGGGTCGGCGAGCGGTTTCTTCCCTGTCGACATCGCGAAAACCGTGTCCCCGTCAAAGGGCGTGTGAACCGGCCGGATCGCGCGTACGAGGCCCGTCTGCGCCATGATCGCCAAGCGTTTGGCGTCTGCTGAGGTGAGGACCGCGTCGGTCGCCACCAGGGCCACGGTCGTGTTCTCGCCGGGGTTGGGATTGAGCTTGGCGTCGCCCCAGTCCTCGGCGTCGAATGCGCCGCCCTCCGGCCGGTAGCCACCGAACTCACCGCCAATTTCCAGCGCATGGGCCCAATAGGCCTCGCGGCCCGGAATACGCACCGATCCCACCGAATTGACCGCCACGATGGCCGCGACCGTATAACCGTCTGCCGTCACGATACTCGCCGACCCGATCCCGCCGGGAAGACTGCCCGCCAGCGCGCCATATCCGGCCCCGGCGCGGCCCAGCGACAGGGGTTCGCCACACGCGTCGAGCGCTTCGCGCCCCAGCCGTGCATAGGGCGGGGCCTCGCCCCAGTCCTTCGCCCCGCCATTGGTGAGATCATAGAGAATGGCCGACGGCACGACCGGCGAGACCGGCACGCCCGGCTTGTTCTGCATGGAAAACCCGCGCCCGCGCGCACCCAGCGCGGCGGCCACGGCGTCGGCCGCACCCAGCCCCCAGGACGAGCCGCCCGACAGCACGACCGCGTCGACCGCATCGACCAGCGTGTGGGGCTGGAGGGCGTCGGTCTCGCGCGTGCCCGGCCCGCCACCGCGCACATCGGCGCTACAGACGGCTCGGGTCTCGGGCAGGATCACCGTCACACCGGTGCGCACGGTCGCGTCATGGGCCTGACCGACTGCGATCCCGTCCACGTCGAGGAGTGAATTCGTCCGTCCGGGAGCCGCCATCTTCGCCCTCTTTTCCTTCGCGCGCGCCACGTTATGGTGACTGTCCCTTCCGTTACCAGCAAGCGTCAAGACATGCGGACTTTCCTTTCCCGGCTCGGCCTTCTTTTCCTTCTCGCCGGTGCCCCGGCCTGCGCGGTTCAGGAGGCCCTTGCGCCCACACCGACTGGCGCGGCGACCGAACACACAGCCATGGTCGCGGCGGCCAACCCGCACGCGGTCGAGGCCGGTCTCGATGCCCTGCGCAATGGCGGCAATGCGATGGACGCGGCCATCGCGGTCCAGACGGTCTTGAGCCTCGTCGAGCCGCAATCGAGTGGCCTCGGCGGCGGGGCCTTCATGCTCTACCGCGATGCGGCAACCGGCGAGATCACCGTCTATGACGGGCGCGAACGCGCGCCGATGGCCGCTGACGAGACGCTTTGGCTGGACGAAGAGGGCGAGCCCCTGCCCTTCCTCACTGCGTGGACCAGCGGGCGCGCGGTCGGTGTGCCGGGTGTCATCGCCATGCTCGCCATGGCCCATGAAGATCACGGCGCGCGCGACTGGGCCGAGAATTTCACCTTCGCGGAACGCTTGGCCGAGGACGGGTTCGCGATCAGCCCGCGCCTGCACTCGCTGATCCTGCGCGCGCAACAGATTGGCCCCATCGAGGACTTGCCGGCGAGCGGCGCCTATTTCTTTGACGAAAATGGCAATGCTTTCCCCGTCGGCCATGTCCTTGCCAATCCGGACTATGCAGAGAGCCTGCGCCTCATCGCGGCGGACTGGCGCAATTTCTATGAAGGCCCGCTGGCGGCCGAGATCGTGGCGGCCGTCGGGGCCGGTGATGTGCCCGGCGCGATGACGCTCGATGATCTTGCGGCCTACACGCCGGTCCGGCGCGCGGCGATCTGCCGGGACTATCGCGGCTATGACGTGTGCAGCGCCCCGCCCCCAGCCTCGGGCGGGATCGCCCTCAACCAGATCCTCGGGCTTCTCGAACCCTATGACATGGCGGCGACCGGACCGGAGACGGAAGAGGGCTGGCGGCGCTTCATCGAGGCAAGCCGCCTCGCCTATGCTGACCGCGACGCCTATGTCGCCGCACCCGAAGCGATGACCGTGACGCCCGGTGCCCTGCTCGACGAGGACTATATCGCCGCCCGCGCGGCCCTGATCGACCGCGACACGGCCATCCCCCATGTCCCGGCCGGCGAGCCGGACATACCCGGGACCAGCCATTTCGTTATCGTCGATGCGCACGGAAATGTCGTCTCAATGACGGCGACGGTCGAATTCCTCTTCGGGTCGAACCGGATGGCGGGCGGGTTTTTCCTCAATAACCAGATGACCGACTTCAACTTCGATCCGCGCGATGAGGACGGCAGGCTTCATCCCAACGCACCGGGTTCAGGCAAGGTGCCGCGCTCCTCGATGTCGCCCACGATCATTCTCGACGGCGAGGGCGAATTCTACATGGGTGTCGGCTCGCCGGGCGGATCATCCATCATCGCCTATGTTGCCAAGACGATTGTTGGCGTCATCGACTGGGGGCTGACGCCCCAGGCCGCGATCGAACTGCCGAACGTCGTCGCGCGCGGCGATGTCGTGCGGGTCGAGGAGACCTATCCGGCCGAACTACTCGAGGCGCTGGCGGACAAGGGCTTCCAGCTCGACGCCAACCGCTCCGAAAACTCCGGCCTCCATGCCATCCGCCGGCTGGACGACGGCACGCTTGACGGCGGAGCCGATCCGCGGCGCGAGGGTGTTGTTGGGCAGCTGGAGTAATTCGTGTCCCATCCTTCGAGGCCCGCTTTGCGGGCACCTAAGGATGAGGAAGATATACTCGTTATAGAAAACGCCATCCCCTCCTCTCCCTTGATGGGAGAGGTGTCCGCGAAGCGGGCGGAGAGGGTGGGATACGAAGACGTCAAGAGTGACCCACCCCTTCCGTCTGACGCTGCGCGTCAGCCACCCCCGATCCAGTCGAGGGCTGGCTTTCCCCATCAAGGGGAAGGAGGATGCTCCCATTAGCGTCATGCCCCGAATTATTCGGGGCATCTCGAAACAGGAGATCACTCGCACAAAGCGGGTGATGACGCGAAGCAATGTCTACCCCTCCAATCTGACGGCAAACACCGTCCCGCCGGGCCCGGTTGAGACCAGTTCGACATCACCGCCATGGGCGCGGGCGAGTTCGCGCGCGGTAGCAAGGCCCAGCCCTGTGCCGTCGCGCCGCGCCGAGCCGGAGAAGGGTTCAAACAGGTGTTCGCGAACCTTGTCGGGCACACCCGTGCCGGTATCGGCGACCTCGATCCGGACCGCTTCACCCTCGCGCCGGGCACCAACCGTCAGCCGGCCCGGCTCGCCCAGCCCGTCCATCGCCTGGAGCGCATTACGGAAGAGGTTGAGGAAGATGCGGTGGACCTGGTCGGGGTCAGCCTGAACCGTCAGATCAGCCTCGACCTCATTGACCCAGACCGCACTGCCTTCCGCCGCCATGGCATCGGCAGCGGCTTCCTCCAGCGAGAGGCGCAGTGACAGGGCGCGTTTCTCGGGCGGGCGTTCCTCGCTGCGTCCAAAGCGCAGCGTCTCCTCGCACAGGCGGATGCCCCGTCCGATGGCGCGGACCAGCCGTTCGCCCATCTTCCGCGTCGCGGGTTCATCGGATGCCGCCAGCCGGTCTGACACCAGCTGCGCACTGGCCAGCACATTCCGGAGGTCGTGATTGATTTTCGCCACAGCGGCCCCGAGCGAGGCCAGCCGCTCGCGCTGCTTCAGGGCCTGGCGCACATCGGTCTGAAGCTCGGCGAGCGCAATCTCGGCGGTGCCGATCTCGTCGCTCCGTCCCGAAGGACGGATGGTGCGAGCCGGGTTTTCCGGATCTTTCTGGAAGCGCGCCATCGCCCGCGTCAGCTTCCGCATCGGCCGGACGAAGAGATAGAAGAGCGTCACATAGATGAGCGCGCCGGTGACGACCGCGATGAAGGCCGACAACCAGAACAGGCCGGCAGAATAGGCCGCCAGTTCGCGCTTCAGCGGGGCTTCGGGGACGATCACGTCCATCACGTCGCCGGGTGCGCTGCGCGGCTCGGCGATGATCCGCAGATAGCGCCCGGACGGCGCGAAGAATGTCCCGGCGGTTTCGGCCACGTCCCCCGCCCAGTTCGCGCTGCGCCGGTCGAGGGTCACCAGCGGGCCGTCGACCGGCCCGCCATAGAGGACCAGCTCGTTGCGGCCCTCGGTAAACCGCGCCACGGCGACGGCATCTGCGCCGGTCAGAAGCTGGCGGACGACGGCATCACTGGGGGCCGCGCCGCCCGCCACGTCGGCCGACAGGGCGGCAATATGGGCGGCCTGTGCGCGTTCCGCGATCCAGTTGTTCCGGAAGGCCGTCGCTAGTGGCAGGAAAATGATCAGCTGGGCGATCATCGCGAACACGATGATGAACAGCAGCAACCGCCCGGGAAGGCTTTCCAGAAGCGCCCGCCGGGCCGCGCGCAGCGCCGCGGCCGCACCCGTTCCGGGACGTGGAGACGACTTTAATTCAGTCATGGTCCGTCACACCCGTCGCGCTTAGCTTGTCCGGGGTGTGGCGGCAAGGCGCATATCGGTCTTGACGCGGGGGCAGTGAAGCGCGTATGGACCGCGCCTCGCTTACGAATACGCCTGATGGAGCGCGCCCGTGAAACGTACATTCCAACCGTCCAACCTTGTCCGCGCTCGCCGGCACGGTTTCCGCGCGCGCATGGCCACCAAGGCTGGCCGTCAGGTTCTGTCCCGCCGCCGCGCCAAGGGCCGCAAGCGGCTGTCAGCCTGACACCCACGGAAAAACAGGGCATTCCCGTCGGCCGCCTAACGGTGCGCCGCGAATTCCTGCATGCCGCAAAAGGCAAAAAGGCGGTTCGTCCCGGCCTTGTTCTGCAGGCCCGTTCCGGCCTTGCGCCTGCTGACTCCTGCCGCGCGGGATTTACCGCCACGAAAAAGATCGGCGGCGCAGTCCAACGCAACCGCGCCAAGCGCCGCCTGCGCGAGGCGGCACGGCTGCTATTGCCCCTCTACGGACAGGCCGGTGTCGACTATGTATTCATCGCCCGCGCCACGACGGGCGCACGCGACTGGCCGCATCTGCTTGACGATGTGAAAAGCGCACTGTTAACCCTCGCGCGGCCCGCATCCGGCGGGCGCACCGACGAACCACAAGACACGAGGCCGGGCGCCCATGGGCGATAACAAGAATATGATCATTGCGATCGCCATCGCGATCGGCGTGATGTTCATCTATCAATTCCTGGTTCTGGAGCCGGCGGCCCGCCGCCAGCGCGCCGAACTGGAGGCCCAACAAGCCGAGATCGCCGCAACCGGTGGTGTTGACACGACAGTCAGCGAGGTCGCGGTCGATCGCGATACGGCGCTGGCCAGTGAAACCCGGATTGAAATCGATGCGCCATCCGTAGCCGGATCCTTTTCGCTGACCGGAACGCGGTTCGACGATCTGCGCCTGTTGCGCCACCGCACAACGATCGAGGACGATTCGCCCGTCGTCCTGCTCAATCCGCGTGGCAGCGAGCATGCCTATTTCGCCGATGATGGCTGGGCGGCCGGTGCCAACGGTCCGCGCGACGTTCCCGGCGCGACAACGACCTGGACGCTCGCGGAAGGCAATCGCCTGACCCCGGATACGCCGGTCGTTCTCGAATATGCCGGTTCGGACGGGCTAACCTTCCGCCGCCGCATCGAAATCGACGAGAATTACATGTTCACCGTAACCGACACGGTGACCAATACCGGTTCGGCCGCCGCGACCCTGTCGCGCTATGGCCGTGTGCGCCAGCTGGGCGAACCGCCGGACCTGTCGAATTTCTTCATCCTGCATGAAGGCCCGATCGCCATGGTCGGCGGCAGCCTGACTGACCGCAAGTACGACAATGTCGATGCCGACGATCCGGTCGAACGCGATGGCGTGGGCGGCTGGGTCGGCATTACCGGCAAATACTGGATGACCGCTGTCATCCCCGACCAGTCGGTCGAGTTCGAAGCCACCATCCAGCGCATTGAGCGCCAGGGCGATGACGTCTTCCAGACCAGCTACCAGACCCAGCCGCTCGAGCTGGCACCGGGCGAGACGACGACGTCGCAATCGCGTGTCTTTGCCGGGGCGAAACGGGCCGACGTGCTGCAGGCCTACGAGGAAGACCTCGGCATCCAGCGTTTCGACATGGCGATTGACTGGGGCATGTTCTGGTTCCTGACCCGGCCCTATTTCTGGCTTCTGCACACGCTCGCGGGCGTATTTGGCGGTGCCTACGGCTTCGGCTTCGCCATCTTGGCCGTGACAGTTCTGGTCAAGCTGCTCTTCTTCCCCATTGCCAACCGGGCCTATGTCTCGATGGCGAAGATGAAGAACCTGCAGCCGAAGATGACCGAGATCCGCGAGCGCCATGCCGACGACAAGCAGAAGCAGCAGCAGGAAATCATCGCGCTCTACCAGCGTGAAAAGGTCAATCCGCTCGCCGGTTGTCTGCCTATATTGTTGCAGATCCCGGTCTTCTACGCGCTCTACAAGACGATTTTTGTCACGCTGGAACTGCGTCACCAGCCCTTCCCGGGCTGGATCCAGGACCTGTCGGCCCCGGACCCCACGAATATGTGGAATCTCTTCGGAGCCCTGCCCTTCGACCCGTCCGGCTGGCCGGTCCTGGGCGGCTTCCTGGCCATTGGTGCCTGGCCGCTGATCATGGGCGTCACGATGTGGGCCCAGCAGGCGCTGAACCCGCCGCCGCCCGACAAGATGCAGGCGCGCATCTTCGCCTTCATGCCGATCATGTTCACCATCATCCTCGCACCGTTCGCGGCCGGCCTGGTGATCTACTGGGCGTGGAACAACTTCCTGTCGGTGCTGCAGCAATACATCATCATGCGCCGCCAGGGCGTGGAGACGCAGTTCGACAAGCTGGTCAAACGCCTGACCGGCGGGGCCAAGGAGTCCGAGAGCTGACCGGGGACGGTACCGACGCCCTTGCCGCCGGACGGCAGCTGTTTTCCCGCCCCGTCACCTTCCTGCGCGGGGCGGTGAAGCTGGATGACTTGCCGCCGACCGACCTGCCCGAAGTCGCTTTCGCGGGGCGGTCGAATGTCGGCAAGTCCAGCCTGATCAATGCACTCGCCCGCCAGAAACAGCTCGCCCGCGCCTCGGGTGAACCGGGCCGGACGCGCGAGCTCAACTTCTTTGACCTCGACGGCAAGATTCGACTCGTCGACCTTCCCGGCTATGGCTTTGCCAAGGCCCCGAAGAAGGAAGCCGAGCGCTGGACGCGGCTGACCCAGAATTTCCTCAAGGGCCGCCCGAATCTGAAGCGGGTCTATCTCCTGATTGATTCCCGGCACGGCTTCAAAGCCAATGACGATGCGGTGATGAAGGAATTCGACGTTGCCGCGGTCAGCTACCAGATAGTCCTGACCAAGACCGACAAGCTCAAGCCCGCCGAGATCGAGAAATGCCTCGCCGGTGTCGCGGCAAAGATATCCCGCCGCCCGGCGGCTTTCCCTGACATCATCGCCACCTCCTCGGCCAAGGGTGACGGGATTGCCGAGCTGCGCGGTGCAATTGCCGTGTTGACGCCTGAATTTGGCAGCTAGAATGGCAGGCATGATCCGCGTCATTGCCATCCTCGCCTTCTGGCTGCTTGCCCTGCCAGCCGCCCGTGCCGCGGAAATCTGCAACGAGACGAGCTATATCGTCGAAGCCGCGCTCGGCTGGCGCTCGAACGACGAGATCGCCGTGGAAGGCTGGACCCGCGTCCGCCCGGGAGAATGTGTCCGGGCAGGCCCGGACATCCCGGCCGAATCGGGTGAACCGCTCCTCCTCTATGCGCGCTCCAGCGCGGCCTATCTTGGCGGCGTGCGCGAATGGCGCGGCGACATCCCGCTCTGCGTCGGTCCATCGGATTTCTCTGCCGAGGGCGTCACCGATTGCGAGGCCCTGGGGCTCGAACAGCGCGGTTTTGCCATTCTCCGCGGCGAGCACCGCCAACGCACCGTCCTCGTCGAGCCGGCCGGGTTCGGCGATCGTGCCGAGGAGGCCGGTGTCCAGCGCCTGCTCCAGGCGACCGGGGCTGACATCCGTGCCATCGACGGTGTCGCGGGACGCCGGACGACGGCGGCCATTGCCGCCTTTGTGCGCAATGCCGGCCTGCCGCGTGTCCCGGAACGCCCCGAACTGATTGACGCGCTGGAGGCTGCCGCCCTGCGCCGCAACGCCACGACCGGGCTGACACTCTGCAATGAAACCGGCGAAGCCGCCGCGGCCGTCATCGCCCGCCAGCGCAATGACGCCTGGGAATCACGCGGCTGGTGGCGTCTCGAACCGGGGGCCTGCGCCCGGGTGGTTGCCGAGCGCCTGACCACGCGCGCCATCCATGTCTATGCCGAGCTGACCGAAGGCAATCGCCCCCTGTCGGGCGGTGTGGAAGTCTTTTGCGTTGCGCCCTCGCGTTTCCTCTCCGAAGGCCGGGACCAGTGCGCCGAGCGCGGATACGCCCAGGCGGCTTTCAGACAGATTCCCGAGCCGGTCGAGGGCAGCGCCACGCTGACCTTCGGACCGGAGGACTTCGACGCCGAGCCCGCCCCTATCCCCGAATTGCGCGATGGCGGGGACGAGGAATGAGCGCGCCAGAAACCGGCCCCGATCTCTCCCACGTCACGACCTGGGTGTTTGATCTCGACCACACGCTCTATCCGTCCGACGCGGCGATCATGAGCCAGGTCGATGCGCGAATGACCGACTATGTCGCGCGTACCTTACGACTGCCTCGCGACGAAGCCCGCATCGTCCAGAAGACGTATTGGCGCGAACACGGCACGACGCTCAACGGGCTGATGGCCAATAACCAGATCGGCGACGGGCGGGAGTTTCTCGATTTCGTCCACGATATCGACCTCGACGTGATCGACCCGGACCCGGTCCTCGCGGACCGCATCCGCGCCCTGCCCGGCAAGCGCTATGTCTATACCAACGGATCGATGAAACACGCCGAGAATGTCTGCGGGCGGTTGGGCCTATCCGACTGTTTTGATGATCTCTTTGACGTCGAGGCCGCTGGTTTCCAGCCCAAGCCACTGATGGCCGGGTTCGAGCGTTTCTCCAGCCGCTTCGCCATTCGCCCGGCAGAAGCCTCCTTCTTCGAAGACTCGGTGCGCAATCTGAAAACCGCGCACGAACTGGGCTGGACCACCATCCTCATCCGGGCCAAACCGGGCCCTCGCGACGAGGAAAGCGCCGGCCCCGGCGAACATCCCGACCATGTCCATTTCGCTGCCGACTGCCTGAAGACCTTTCTGGGCGAGGCGCGCACCGCTTCAGGAATCCGCCGATGACCACAGACCGTAACAGCCTGAAATCCATCATCGAAACGGCCTGGGACAATCGCGCCGAATTGTCCTCCAAGGACAGAGAAACCGCGCGTGCGGTCGATGCCGCCATTGCCCTGCTCGACAGCGGCGAGGCCCGGGTCGCCTCGCGCGGAGAGGATGGTGAGTGGACCGTCCATCAATGGCTCAAAAAAGCCGTCCTCCTCTCCTTCCGCCTCAACCCGATGGGCCTCATCCAAGGCGGACCGGGTCAGGGCGTGTGGTGGGACAAGGTGCCGTCGAAATTCGACGGCTGGACGGCAGAGAATTTCGAGGCCGCCGGTTTCCGCGCTGTCCCGCCCTGCGCTGTGCGCCGGGGTGCGCACATCTCGAAGGGCGCTGTGCTGATGCCCTCCTACGTCAATATCGGGGCCCATGTCGGCGAGGGCGCGATGATCGACACCTGGGCTTCCATCGGGTCGTGCGCGCAGATCGGCAAGGACGTCCATGTCTCGGCCGGGGCGGGGATTGGCGGCGTGCTCGAACCCTTGCAAGCCAACCCGACCATTATCGAGGACAACGCCTTCATCGGTGCGCGTTCCGAAGTCGTTGAGGGCGTGATCGTCCGCGAAGGCGCGGTGCTCGCCATGGGCGTCTTCATCTCGGCCTCGACCAAGATCGTCGACCGCGCCAGCGGCGAGATCCTCTATGGCGAAGTCCCGGCCTATGCGGTCGTCGTCCCCGGTTCGCTGCCCGATCCGAAGGGCGGCCCGTCGCTCGCCTGCGCCGTGATCGTCAAGCGGGTCGATGAAAAGACCCGCGCCAAGACCGCGATCAACGAGCTCCTGCGGACCTAGAACTCACTCCCGTCCTTGCGGGTCCAGCGCGCCGGAGCGGAATAGCGTCCCGGCCAGAATTTCATGTCGATGTCCGGGTATTCGCCGTGGTCGCGGTCATCACGGCTACCGACGACCAGCATCACCGCGTCGGCATCGGACCGGTTCTGCAGGCAGTGCCCGTCCTTCACGCCGGCCTTGAAGCCCGCGACATCGCCGGGGAGCATGACCTCCTCGCCCGCATCCGTGACCAGCACCGCCTCGCCTTCGAGCATGTAGATCAGCTCGTCCTCATGGCTGTGCCAGTGGCGCTGCGACGACCAGACACCGGGCTTCAGGCGCAACAGATTGACCCCGAACTGCGTGAGGCCAAACGGCGCGCCGAGCGCCTGCCACACCCGTGCCTGACACGGTTCGTCATGGGGCGACGGGTATCGCGACCCGGTCTGTTCGGGCAGGTCGGATGCAACCGCTTTCACCATCGCGTCATTCTCCTTGTCGCAAGGCCTCGCCAATGCCTTATGTATAGTCTGAAATCTGATCCCGTTTCAGCAAACTGATGAGCGACTCCACAGGAATGACAAACGCCGTCGACCTTGCCCGCGACCTCATTCGCGCCCCGTCCGTCACGCCCGATGACGGCACCGCGATGGATGTGCTCGCCGCGGCGCTGGAGAAGCTGGGCTTCGCCTGTACACGTTACCCGTTCGGCGAGGTCGACAATCTCTATGCAAGGCTGGGCACTGAAGGCCCGGTCCTCGCCTTTGCCGGGCACACCGATGTCGTCCCGACAGGCGACGAGGCCAGCTGGACGCGCGCGCCCTTTTCCGGCGACCTGAAGGACGGCATTCTGTGGGGGCGCGGCGCGGCGGACATGAAGGGCGCGATCGCAGCCTTTGCCGCGGCGGTCGGTCAGTACAAGGCCGAGCAGGGCGATCCGCCGGGCTCCATCGCCTTCCTCATCACCGGCGACGAGGAAGGCCCGGCGCTCGACGGCACGGTCAGGCTGATGGAGGCGGTTCACGCCGCCGGTGAGCGCTTCGACCAGGTCCTCGTCGGTGAACCGACCAATCCCAATCATCTGGGGGAAACCATCAAGATCGGGCGGCGCGGCAGCCTGAATGGTGTCATCACCGTGACCGGCCGCCAGGGCCATGTCGCCTATCCGGAGCTCGCTGCCAATCCGGTGCCCGTCCTCCTGCAGCTGCTAGACCGGTTGCTGACGCGCGAACTCGACACCGGCGCGCCGCATTTCCAGCCGAGCAATCTGGAAGTGACCTCCGTCGATGTCGGCAATACCGCCCACAATGTCATCCCGGGCAAGGCCACCGCGCAATTCAACATCCGGTTCAACACCGCCCACAAGGGCGACGATCTCAAACGCTGGATCGAGGACGAGGCCAAGGCCGTCGGGCTGGGCTATGCCGGAAAAATTGATCTCAACCTGGCCGTGACGGGCGAGGCTTTCCTGTCGAAACCGGGCGGCTTCGTCACCCTCTTACAAGATGCCGCTGAGGCCGAGACCGGCCGCCGTCCGGCGCTGACGACCGGGGGCGGCACGTCTGATGCGCGCTTTATCCGCAACTATGCCCCGGTCTGTGAATTCGGCTTGGTTGGCGCGACCATGCACCAGATCGACGAGCGCGTGCCGGCGGCCGATATCGACACGCTGACGCGCATCTATGCCCGTGTCATTGCCGGCTTTTTCGCCGGGACGGGGAAATGAACACGTTCATCCGCGACGCCGTTTATGCCTTTGCAGGTCTGAAACGGCTCTTTCTGTTTCAGGACGGATGGCGCGGCTGTTTCGATGTCAGTTATGAGGGCGTCGCGCGCAGCTTCCGGGCGGTGATCCCGACCCTGCCGCTCTATGCGCTCATCCAGATCGGTATCGTCTACATGATCCAGGATGCCGGTCAGGCGCACCCCGGCTTCCCGCCTGCCTATCTTGCGGCTGATTTCGCGCGTATCTGGCTGCTCTTTCCGGTCTCGGCAGCGCTCGCCGCAACCCTGTTTTCACGCAAGGGACCGTATGGCCTGTGGCTCGTCGTCCATAACTGGACGGTGTTCGCGCTCATCGCCTTCCAGGCCGCGCTGGTCATCATCTATCTCGCGGGGCTGATGCCGCCCGAGGCGCTGTGGTTCTTCCTCGCCATCCCGATGCGCTTCATCCTGCTGATCGTGCATTGGCGGGTGGCGACGGCCACGCTCGGCCTAAGCTGGGGCGCGGGTGCCGGGGCTGCGGCGCTCCACATCGTCATCGATCTGATCGCCGCAACGGCGATTGCCTACGCGCTCGCCGGATAGTCGACCCGGGTCAGGTAGAGCCCGTCGGGCGGTGCCACCGGGCCGCAGCGCGAACGGTCGGCGGCTTCGAGCACATCGCGGAAGTCCCGGGCCGACCACTTGCCCCATCCGACCTCGACCAGCGAACCGGTAAAAGACCGCACCTGCCGGTGCAGGAAGGACCGCGCCGAACAGGTCAGGTGAATCTCCTCCCCCACGCGCTCAACGGCAATCGCGTCGAGCGTCTTGACCGGCGAGTCCGACTGGCATTGCGCGTCGCGGAAGGTGGAAAAATCGTGCAGGCCGACAAGGCATTGCGCCGCGTCGTGCATGGCGGCGACATCGAGCGGTACTGGAATGCGCCAGACCTGGCCTTTCAGGAGCGTCAGCGGAGGACGCCGGTCGATCAGCCGGTAGAGATAATGCCGGGCCGTCGCCGAATAGCGGGCATGGAAATCCTCGCCGACACGCTCGGCATCCAGCACGGCCACCGGGTCGGCACGCAGATGATGGTTCAGCGCATCACGGACCGTGTCGGTCGGCAAATCCTTGACCAGATCAAGATGGGCGACCTGGCCCAGCGCGTGAACTCCGGCATCGGTGCGCCCCGCGCCCTGGACCGTCACCGGGGCTTCGTCGAGTCGTTCCGCCGCCGCCTCAATCGCGCCCTGCACCGAGGGCGCATCGGCCTGGCGTTGCCAGCCCGCGAAGGGCGATCCATCATATTCCAGCGTAAGCTTGTAGCGGGGCATGTCTACACCCTCCCCCACCGAGGGAGGGTTGGGGTGGGGGCAATCCAGCCTGTCTCACCCCACCCTGACCCTCCCCTCAAGGGGAGGGAAAGCGGCGAGCTGGATGTCATAACACGACGCCCTTGCTGACCGCATTTCCTCTGAGGAAATCGTCCGCGTCCATCGCCGCCTTGCCCTCGCGCTGCAGGCGGGTGAGGCGCACCGCGCCGCGCCCGCAGGCGACGAGGAGCCCGTCATCGAGGACTTCACCCGGCTCGCCGTCGCCGCGTTCCGGTTCAGCGAAAAGGACTTTGACGCGGACCTTGCCCTTCTCGGTGGCGAGCTCGAACCAGGCCCCCGGAAACGGTGACAGTCCGCGGATATGGTCGCTGACTTCGCCGGCCGGTTTCGACCAGTCGATGCGGGCTTCTTCCGATGTGATTTTCTTCGCGTAGGTCGCGCCGTCGTCAGACTGGGCCACCGCTTCCAGCGATCCGCGTTCGAGCGCGGCGAGCGCGCGCGGCCACATCTGCGCCCCGACCGCCATCAGCCGGTCGTGCAGCTTGCCGGCGGTGTCGTTCGGGTGGATCGCGACGGTTTCGGACAGCAGGATTGGCCCGGTATCGAGCCCCGCCTCCATCTGCATGATCTGCACGCCGGTGCGTTCATCACCCGCCATGATGGCGCGCTGGATCGGGGCCGCACCGCGCCAGCGCGGCAGGAGCGAGGCGTGGAGGTTGAGACACCCCAGGCGCGGTGCGTCAAGCGCTTCCTGTGTCAGAATCTGGCCATAGGCGACGACAATCGCCGCATCGAGATCAAGCGCCTGGAAATTCGCGATGACATCCGCGTCCCGGAAGCGCTCGGGCGTCTCGACGGGGATACCGAACTGTTCAGCCAGCACATGGACCGGTGTCTTTTGCTCGGCCTGTCCGCGTCCACGCCGGCGGGGCGGCTGGGTATAGACGCGCGCGACGTCATGGCCGGCGGCCGCGATCTCGGCGAGAGAGGCGGCGGCGAATTCGGGCGTACCCATGAAGGCAAGGCGCAAGGTCATGGCCGGGTTTGAGCGCGCGGCGCGTCAAAGATCAAGGGCGCAAATGACAGGCGTCATGCCCCGCTTCATGCGGGGCATCTCTGGAACCACTAGGATTCCCCGGACTAGCCGGGGAATGACGCGGCGTTTCGTAGTAACCGCTACCCCTCAGCGCCCCAGGGCGGCGGCGGGGTATCGACGGTCTCGGTCAGGTTGAAGACCGCCTCGAAATGCCGGTCGGGGCGGTCGAGCGCATAGGTCAGTGTTTCCTCGGTCAGGGTCAGAGACCAGACATTGTCCATGCTGACCGGAATGCCTTCACGCTCGAAGAGATCGCGGCTGAAGTCGTCGGCGGGAAACTCGGCACGCAGTCCCGTGACCGGACCTTCGGTGTCGCCGCCATACTGGGTCAGTACATCCTCGCTGCCGTCCTCGTGGCGATGGTCGTGTTTCAGGCGGAGGCCGTTTTCGGTCCGCGAGACGACCCAGGTGCGCGAATGATCCTCGCCGACATGAAGCGGGATGCGGATCGTGTCGTCCGAGCATTCGCGGAATTCAATGACAAGGCGCTGCGAGACCCAATCGGCGTCGCGCGGGTCATCACTCTCGACACGGCCTTCATAGGAGTTGCCGCAATGGGCCGAGAGCGCCTCGAAGAGGCCGGTTTCGGCGGTGTCGCCGGACGAGCAGGCCGGGAGCGCCAGAGCGCCGACGGCCAGAAGCGGAAGCCAGAGTTTCATGGCTGTCAGCTAAGCGATACGCGCGCCTGCCGGTCAAGCCGGAACTAGCCAAAATCGGCCCGGTCGAATTTCAGGACCAGGCAGTCGTCCTCGTCAAAGCGACGCGGGCCGACATCGCGAAAGCCGAGCCGCCGGTAGAAGCGGATCGCATCGGTATTACTCTCCAGTGGATCAATCAGAACCGCCTCGACCTCCGGCACGGCAAAGCAGCGCGCCAGGGCCTGGCGCATCATCGCCGTGCCGTGGCCCTGCCCCAGGAGGTCCGCTTCCCCGATCCAGATATCGATGGCCCGGTAGCCGGGGGCCATCTCGCCCCAGTATTGCGACGGATCGCGATTGGGATCGATGATCTGGAGTACGCCGATGGACCGGTCATCAAGCTCCGCGATCAGTACCTCACCGCACTGGGCATAAAAGGCAAGTTCGGCGTGCCAGTCGGCGGGGCCTTCCTCGGCTTCCTTGCCCATGCAGGCGAGGACGTGCGGCTCGCGGTCCCAGCGTTCAAGGTCGGGAATATCGGTCTCGGTTGCAGGCCGCAGGCGGACGCGTGACGGCGCGCTCATGCGGACGAGGTCGGTGAGGCCTCGCGGATCGTCTCGCAGCCCTGGAAGGTGGCGTTCCAGCGCCCGCCTTCACGTTCGCAGACGGCGGCGGGACGGTTGTGGAGCCAGAGAAAAATGACGAGGGCCTGGACCAGAAGGAGCGCCACAAGCGCGCCTCCGATCAGAAACCCTTTGCGGCCCACTACTCGGCCAGCTCTTTCTGCTTTTCGAGCTTCTTGACCTTCTGCACCGCGCGCTGGCGTTTCAGGCGCGAGAGATGGTCGATGAAAAGCACGCCTTCGAGATGGTCCATCTCGTGCTGGATGCAGACCGCATACATGCCTTCAGCGGTCTCCTCGACCTGTTTCCCGTTGTAATCGAGATAGCGCAGCTTCACGAAGGTCGGGCGTTCAACTTCGTCATAGACGGTCGGCACCGAGAGGCAGCCCTCCTCGTAGGGCGCGAGGTCGCCCGACGCGTCGAGGATTTCCGGATTGACGAAATAGCGCGGATTGCGCTCGCCCTTGCCCCAGTCGAGATCCATGACGATGACGCGCTTGGGTACGCCGATCTGGATCGCGGCGAGCCCGATCCCGTCGGCGGCGTACATGCTGTCGAGCATGTCATCCATCAGGTTCCGCAAATCCTCGTCCACCCGGTCGACGGGTTTGGAGACCTCTTTCAGGCGCGGGTCCGGGACAGTGATGATCTCGCGTACAGCCATGGTCTCTAAGTATGCCGGGCGCGGCGGAGGTTCAAGACGGGCTGTCTTCGTCCGGTCCCTCAATCAGCGGCGCGTCATCGTCATCATCGGCGGCATCGCGATAGCCATCGGGCAGCGCCTTCTTGGTTTTCGCGCCAAGCGCTTTAAGCATTTCGGTCTGGCGAATGACATTGCCGCGCCCGGTCACCAGGCGTTCCTTCGCGGTCGCCCAGGCCCCGTGCGCCTGATCGATGCGCTGGCCGACCTTGTCGAGTTCCTCCACGAATCCGACCAGCTTGTCGTAGAGCAGGCCGGCCCGTTCGGCGATCGCCTGGGCGTTCTGGTTCTGGCGCTCGATCGTCCAGAGATTCTGCACCGTGCGCATGGCCATGGTGAGGTTGGTCGGTGAGGCGATCATCACACCCCGGTCCAGCGCATAGGCGACAAGCTCGTGGTCATTTTGCAGGGCCAACACCGCCGCGCCTTCCAGCGGGATGAACATCAGGGTGAAGTCGACCCCGTCATAGAGCGCGGCATAGTCCTTCTCGCCCAGCGACTTTACATGCGTCCGCACCGAGGCGATGTGCTGCTTGAGGAAGGCCGCCCGCTGCTCTTCGGTCTCGGCATTTACGCACGCTTCGAAGGCGTTGAGGCTGACCTTGGAGTCGATCACCAGCCGGTGCCCGCCCGGCATGTTGACGACGATATCGGGCCGCAGCCGCCGCCCCTCCGCATCGGTCTCGTGGGACTGGGTCTCGAACTCCTCGCCTTCACGCAGCCCCGCCCGCGACAGGATGCGCTCCAGCACCAGTTCGCCCCAGTCGCCGCGCACCTTGGACGAGGACTTGAGCGCATTGGTGAGATTGGTCGCGTCCTGGGAGATCTGGACGGCATTCTTGTGCAGCGTATCGACGAGCTGGTGCAGCGCACTGGTCTGCCCCGTTCGTTCCTTGGCATCGTCGATGACGCGCTTCTGAAATTCGCCCAATTGTTCGCGCAACGGGTTGAGCAGGGTCTGCAGGTTTTTCGCGCTTTGCTCGTTCAGTTCCGCACCGCTGGCCTTGAGGACCTCGTTCGCCGTCAGCTTGAAACTCTCGGTGAGATCCTTGCGGGCCTTTTCCAGCTCAGCCAGCTTCTCGGCGTGGTGGCGCTCGGCCGCGTCCGAAGACGCTTTCAGCGCGGCGTGGTTCCGCTCGGCGCTTTCACGAGCCGTGTTGGCGGCTTTCAGCTCATCGCGCAGGCTGGCGATATCGCGTTCCGCCTGCTCGGCCAACGCACTCCGGCGTTCGGCCTCGCCCAGGCGGCGATGCAGGCGCGCGACATAGACCATCAGGCCGGCCAGGACCACGACCAGAACGACCGTCCCGGCCCCCATCAGCAGCATTTCCTGGCCCATGATTTCCCTGTCCCGTCCCGACTCGCGAAGGCACTAGATTACCGGAACGAAACCGAAACGCACACCCGCAACCGCACCGGAATTAACCCGCCGCTAACCCTGTTAACCAAACGGCCCGCGGCTTGCTGCGACAGGGCTGAATTTCGGGAGTTGCCTGACCATGCCTGTCACGAATGTTCCGATTCGGGAATTGACCGAGGCCGATGTCCAGCGCTGGAACGCCTGGGCTGCGCCGCAGGGTGAACTTGTCAGCCCCTATCTGCTGCACGACTTTGCAGCCGCAGTCGACGAGGTTCGCAATGACGTCAGCGTCGCGGTTATTCGCGACGGTGCCTCCATCGCCGGATATTTCGCGCATCATGCCCCGAAGGGCGGTGCGATCCGTCCCGTCGGTGCACCCATGTCGGATTATCAGGGGATTGTGTCTGCGCCGGGCGTGAAGCTCGACCCGGCCGAAATTCTCTACGACAGTGGCGCTTGCGCCCTCGTCTATGACAACTGGTACCGGCCGAGCGCCGGGCTGTCCGGCCTGTTCCGGGAACGCAATGGCTCAGCGATCTGTGATCTGTCGCTAGGAGCGGACGCCTACTTCGATGCCCAGCGCGCCCTCCACCGCGATCACTTCCGCAAGCTCGACCGCCGCCGCCGCAAGGCTGAACAGGCATTTGGTGCCATGCGCGTCGTCCTGGGCGATCCGGGCGGTCATCACTTCCACACGCTCGCAGCCTGGAAGAGCGCGCAATACCGCGCCACCGGAAAGCTCGACGTCCTGTCCGTGCCCTGGGCGCGGCAATTGCTGCGCAATCTCGGCCGCCGCGAGGGTTCGCCCTTTGGCACACTGACGGCCGCGCTCTATTTCGGTGATCACCTGGCCGCCGTGGAAACCGGCCTGAAGGCCGGAGATGTCTACCATTCCTGGTTCCCGGCCTACGATCCGGCCTTTGCCAAGTTTTCACCCGGCCTCCTCCTGATACATGCGATTGCCGAACACGCTGGCGAGCTGGGCATTGCGCGCATGGATCTCGGTCGCGATGGCGGGCATTACAAGAAATATTACGCGTCTTACGAAGTGCCCCTCGAGGCCGGGCGCGCGCTGGCACCGGGCCTCGCCGCCTTCGCGATCCGGGGCTGGGAAACCGCCGAGCAGTGCGCCCGTGTCCTGCCGCAGCCGATGGCAGACCTGCCCGCACGGTTGCGCCGGCGCTGGGCCCAGGTCAGCGCGTTCGAGCCGGAATTCGGTCCGCGCCTCGCTACGCTCGCGCGCTCATTGCGCACTGAACCCCACGCGGCCTGATCCGTCGAACTTTCCGTTGGCTTGGCCTAAAGTGGGTTACCGCCTGAGGAGACCCGCGCGTGCTGTCCCGACTGATCCCCATCTTCGCCTTCGCCCTGACCGCCTGCACGGCCCAGGCCGAAGACGGTGTCGACGCCGTCCCGGTAGCGACGGGCCTCGAACACCCGTGGAGCCTCGCCTTTCTGCCCGAGGGCGGCATGCTGGTGACCGAGCGCGCCGGGCGACTGCGCCTCGTTGATCCCGAAGGAGAACTGGCCGACACCCCGGTCGCGAATGTTCCAGAAGTCTTCGCCGGCGATCAGGCCGGCCTGTTTGACGTGGTCCTGCATCCGGACTTCGCCGATAACCGCCTTGTCTATCTCGGCCATGCCGCCGGGTCGCGCGGAGCCAACGCGACCGCGATCACGCGCGCCCGGCTGAGCGCAGACAATACGACGCTCGAAGACGTCGAGCGCATTTTCACTGTCGATCCGCTGAAGTCGGGGCGTCATCATTTTGGCGGGCGCATGGCGTTCACGCCGGATGGTTTCCTTTTGCTGACCGTCGGCGAGGGCTTTTCCCGCCGCGACGAGGCCCAGGACCCGGCCAGCCAGCTGGGGTCTGTCCTGCGTCTCGACGATGAGGGCAATCCGGCCCCCGGAAATCCCTTTGCCGAAACTGGCGATGCGGCCATCTGGACAATCGGCCACCGAAATCCACAGGGCCTCACCGTCCATCCTGAAACCGGCGAGATCTGGCTCAATGAACACGGCCCGGCGGGGGGCGACGAAGTCAACCGGCTGTCGCCAGGAGGCAACTATGGCTGGCCGGAACGGTCAAACGGCAATCGCTATTCGGGCGGGCAGATTCCTGACCATGAGGACGGCGACGGCTTTACCGGGCCGGACTGGTTCTGGACGCCCTCCATCGCGCCCTCCGGCATGGCGTTTCATTCCGGGCAGACCTTTCCGGACTGGGCCGGTGACCTGTTTGTTGGCGGACTGGCCAGTCAGGACTTGCGCCGGCTGGATCTGGAAGACGGACGCCTCGTCGGCGAAACCGTCCTCCTTGAAGACCTCGGCGCGCGCATCCGCGACGTGCGCGAAGGTCCGGATGGATATCTTTACATCCTCACAGACGAGGCCGAAGGCGGGCTCTATCGTCTTGAACCGGAAGCGGCGAACTAGCCGGTAAAGTCGAGCAATTTCCGGCGCGTCGCGATATTGCGCAGGAGATAGACGAGCGGCGTATCGAGGATGGCCGTCGCCGCCTTGAACAACACCTGCCCGATGATCAGGCTGGCAAGGCTGGCCAACGCCACCGCACCGCCGAACGCGACCAGGATGAAAACCATCGAGTTCACGATCTGCGCGATGATGGTGGAGACATTGTTACGGACCCAGAGCCGGTTCTTCCCCAAATCCCGCGTCTTGAAAAAGTGGTAGATCAACACGTCGGTGACCGCTGACACACCGAACGCCGCCATGCCGGCGATATTGGCACGGTTCACGCCTGACAGGACGAATTCAAAGGCGCGATCATTCTCATCGCTCCAGATCGACGCCTGGTTGACCCAGGGCACCCGGTCATCAACGGCCATGCCCATCACGAAGAGCAGCAAAACCAGAAAGCGAATGGCGAGACCAACAAAGACCAGGGTCAGTGCCGAACGCCGTCCCCAGACTTCACTGACCACGTCCGTGGCGGTGAAGGTCAGGGCAAAGGCAAACGTGCCGACCGGCACCAGCACGCTGGCTCCGAAGACCGAGACATCGATGGGTTTGACCGCCAGAACCGCACCGGCGATGAGGCAGGCGATGAACAGGCTGACCGAGAAGATAAACACGACACTGTGGTCCGGAGGGCGATAGACGCTCTCCGCCAGTTTTCCGTCGTTTTCCGGTCCCGAATTCAACGGCGCCATTTGCGGCAACGCATTGCCGCACCTTTCACAATTGCAATCCTAACATGAGATACTGGCCAGCCCAAGATGGTGATTGGCGCGCTAGGTCGGCCGGCGGCTTCGAAAGGCCGCCGCCAATGTGCCATCATCGAGATAGTCAAGCTCGCCTCCCACGGGAACGCCTCGTGCCAGTGAGGTAATCTGAACATCAATTCCGGCAAGGCGATCGGCCAGATAATGCGCTGTCGTCTGACCATCGACCGTGGCGTTCAGCGCCAGAACGATCTCGGTCACCTCCGGCGCTGAGGCGCGCTCGAACAGCCCGGCCATGTTGAGGTCTTCCGGACGAACACCGTCGAGTGCCGACAGCGTTCCGCCCAGAACGTGATACCGGCCGCGAAACGCATTCGCCCGTTCCAGCGCCCAGAGATCGCCGACGGTCTCGACCACACAGATCGAGGCCGGGTCGCGGCGCGGTGCGGCGCAGATCGCGCACGGATCGGTGACGTCGACATTGCCACAGGTCGAACAGGTGGAAATCTTCTCTGCTGCATCGGCGAGCGCCTCAGCCAGCGGGCCCATCAGCGCCTCGCGTTTCTTCAGGAGGTGCAGGACGGCCCGGCGCGCCGAGCGCGGCCCGAGGCCGGGCAGTTTCGACAGGAGCTGGATCAGCCGTTCGATTTCGGGGCCGGCAATGGACGCGTTCATTCTTCCGGCCCTCCCCGGCAGGCGAATCAGACCGGACCAGACTCCCGCATCAGCCGCCGAAAGGCGAGGGCATGCCCGGCGGCAATTGCAGGCCGCCCGCGGCCTCGGCCATGATTTTCTTCTGCACGTCTTCGGCGCGGCGGCGCGCATCATTGTGCGCGGCGATGATCAGGTCTTCCACGACCGTCACCTCGCTCGGCACCAGAATGCTGGGGTCGATCGACAGGCGGCGCATTTCGCCCTTGGCCGTCATCGTCACCGTGACGAGGCCAGCCCCGGATTCGCCGGTCACTTCCTCGGACTCCAGGCGGGCCTGCGCCTCGCCCATTTTTGACTGGAGTTCCTTGGCCTGCTTCATGATCTTCATGAAATCGGTCATCGGCGTTGCTCCGCTGTCTGGTCGGGGTTGGTCATGTCATCCTCGTCCGCCGCATTGCGTACTTCGACGACTTCCGCGCCGGGGAAAAGCGAGAGCGCTTCGGCCACACCGGGTTCGCGGGCGGCAGCTTCCAGCGTCTCGCGATGTTCACGGCGGCGTTTTTCGGCGATCGTCTCCCCGCCGCGTGAATCCGTTGTCGCCAGCGCGCCCCAGGTTGCGCCCGTCCATTCCAGCAGGCGTTTCGTCAGGCGCGGCGCGATGTCGCCGGGTGCGCCCTTGGCCGGTTCGAACACGATCCGCCCGGGCTTGAACGAGACCAGACGCACATAGCGCTCGACATCGGATTTGAGCGCAATATCCCGGCGTTCGGCGATCAGCGCGACCAGCGCCTCGAATGTCTCCGGACCCGGTGAAGGTTCGGCCTGGGACGGGCCTTCAGACGCGATATCCTCATCCGCGAAAGGGCGGCCATCCTCCTCCGCCTCCCGCATCTCGTTCGAAGATTGCGCCGACGGCGTTGGTTCCGGTGCGGGCTCGGGGGCCGGTTTCGCCGGTGCTGGGGGCGCGGAACTGCCCTGCCCGGCCAGCATCCGCGCGGCATCTTCCGGCGAAGGCAGATTGGCCGCCGAACCGAGGCGCAACAGCGTCATTTCCGCACCCGTCAGCGGGTCGGGCGACAGGCGGATGTCGTCGAGGCCCGTCAGCAGGATTTTCCACAGCCGGGTCAGCTGGGCGAGCGTGTAGCGTTCCGAGATCGCCTGCAGGCGTTCGACCACGTCCTTCGGTTCACCGAGATCGGCTTTGGGACCGGCGGCCTTCAGGCGCGTCGCGGCGTGGATGTAATCCAGGCAATCGCGGGCGATCACCGACGGGTCCGCCCCTGCATCGTAAAGCCCATCGAGTTCCTTGAGCGCAGTCTCATAATCTGCCCCCAGCGCGGCTTCGAGCAGGTCGAGCACGCGCGCCCGGTCGGCAAGGCCCAGCATGTCGCGGACCTGCAGCGCAGTGACCGCGCCGCCATCCTCGCCACCCTGGACGATGGCCTGATCGAGCAGGGAGAGGCCGTCGCGCACCGAGCCTTCGGCCGCGCGCGCAATAAGGGCGAGCCCTTCGGCCTCGACCTCGGCCTTTTCCTTTTTGGCAATCCGCCCGAGATGGGCAGCCAGCACGTCGCGGTCGATACGTTTCAGGTCAAACCGCTGGCAGCGCGAGAGCACCGTCACCGGCACTTTCCGGATTTCGGTCGTCGCGAAGATGAATTTCACATGCGCCGGCGGCTCTTCGAGCGTCTTCAACAGCGCATTGAACGCCGCCGTGGACAGCATGTGGACTTCGTCGATGATGTAGACCTTGAAGCGGGCCGACACAGGCGCATAGCGCACGCCTTCGAGGATTTCGCGGATATCGCCGACACCGGTGCGCGAGGCGGCGTCCATTTCCATCACGTCGACATGGGCCGAGCGGGCGATGGCATCGCAATGCACGCCGGACGGGTCGAGCGTGATCGACGGCGCGTCAGCGCTGTCCGTCTCGTAATTGAGGGCGCGGGCGATGAGGCGCGCGGTCGTCGTCTTGCCGATCCCGCGCACGCCGGTGAGCATGTAGGCATGGGCGATGCGCCCGGACTCGAACGCATTGGTCAGCGTGCGGACCATGGCCTCCTGACCGATCAGGTCCTCGAAACGGGCGGGGCGGTATTTGCGTGCCAGAACCTGATAGCCGGCATCGTCTTCAGGCAGATCCAGCCCCAGTCCGGGGCCATCCGCATCAACCGGCATATCGTTGGGAGAATCGTCCATGACCTCGCCAGTGTATCGCAGCGCCGGGAGCGTGAAAGTGGAAGACTGGACAGCGACCCGGAGCGAAACTCGTTACGGCTGCTTCCTTCCGGACCTGACCGGGTTGGCGAGGGCTCCGTCCGCGCCAGCCTTCCGGGGCTGAATATCGCGGCTCCGGCCCCGATGTGCAAGGCGGCGGAGTCAGTCGGTGCCAGATTCACTCCGCCGTGACGAACCGGTCCAGCTTGCCCAGCGTCTGGTGGCCAAGTTCGATCGCGCCGAAGCCCTTCGCCTCTTCGAATTCGGAAACGGTGGCGAACACCATGCCCAGCGTCACGCGCGTTGCGCCGTCGTCTTCCTCGAAACTGGCCCAGGCATCGGCATGTTTGGGTCCGTTCTCGCCTGCGTAGAGCGTGTAGCCGAGCCGGCTTTCCGGCCTGATGTCATGATAGCGGTGATGGTTCGGGAAGACCGTGCCATCGGGCCCGATCATGTCGAACAGCCACTCCCCGCCACTCTTCAGGTCGATCCGCGACGTCCGGCAGGAAAACCCGTCGGGGCCCCACCATTGCGGCAGGGTTTCCGGATTGACCCATGCGCCCCATACTGCCGAGCGCGGAGCGCGGATTGTCCGCTGCAGGATCATTGTCCGCTCGGCCACGCCGGCAAGATTGTCGAGCCCAGCATTGAAGCCCTCGCGGTAGCCGGCCTCCATGTCCGCCGCGAGCGACGAGAGCTGGACGGTCACGCTGAGGCGGCTGCGCGCGTCGTCGCCGGTGACGGTCGCCGTGACAAGGGACACTGACTGGGTTTTGCCTTCGCAGGAGATGACTTCGGCATTCACGCTGAGCTTTTGCGCCTCCAGCACCAGCCAGCTGATTTCACAGCGAATGTCGGGCTGACCTTCAACTTTGCAGAGTGAGATTTCCCGACCGCCAACCCGCGTGTCGGCTTCCAGAAACTCCACCGTCACGGACGGTGCGGGTGACGCCCAGATCGCCCGCGCGGCGGGAGCCGTCCACGCCGCCCAGACAGCGTCTGGCGGCGCGGCGATGTCCCGTTCAAAGGTCAGCGTGGCAATACGGTCGCTCATTTCTTCAGGCCCTTCGCATAGGCCTCCAGCTGGGTTGCGACCGTGCCCCAGCCATCATGGAAGCCCATGTCTTCATGTGACTTGCGGGTATCGGGGTTCCGGTGGCGCGCAATCGCCGTGTAGGTCGTCCCGCCCCCTGCCGCGTCCGCGAGCAACAGGATCGCCGTCATGAACGGCTCGGGCGCGGGCTTCCACCCTTCCGTATAGGCGTCGGTAAAGACCAGCTTTTCTTCTGCCACGACGTCCAGATAGACGCCCTTGTTGTCCATCTCGTTGCCGTCGACATTGAAAACGGTATTGAACCGTCCGCCGACGCGCAGATCGATGTCGACCGCCGTCACCGTGTGCGGCGCGGGGACGAAGAAGTGCGGGATGTGTTCGGGCCGGGTCCAGCACTCCCAGACCAGTGACCGCGGAACGGCCAGGGTGCGGGTGAAACTCAGATCGGTGTTCGGGTCGAGGTCAGGCATCATTTTTGACGGTCCTTCATCATTTTCATCACGTAGTCGTCCAGCCGGTCGAGCCGGCCTTCCCAGATCTCACGCTGATCATCGAGCCAGGTCCGGGCCGGCTCGAAGGCTTCGGGGACAATCGCGCAAATGCGGATTCGCCCCTGCTTGGTGGTCGCGATCAGACCGCTCTCCTCGAGGACAGCCAGATGGCGCATCACCGTCGGCAGCTTCAGCCCCGTCGGTTCGGCAAGGTCTGACACCGGGGCCGGCGTCTCGGCGAGCCGCGTCAGGATCGACCGCCGCGTCGGGTCAGCCAGCGCATGGAAGAGGCGCGAGAGGTCAGGATCATACTTAGCCATATTGCTAAGTTTCTACAGATCGACCGGCGGCGCAAGCAAAAACTTCGTCGATTGGCTAAGTTTTATCAGGAACCCTTGGTCCGGCTTGGCGTTTTGGCTTGGCCCGCCTAGCCTTGCGCCACGTCAGCCCCAGTTTCGACAGGACCCCGAACGCCCGTGACCGCTGTGATGCGCCTTCTCTTTCTCGCCGCCCTGCTGATCCTTGGCACGCCCGTCTTCGCTCAGGACACCGACCCCGAAGGGCTCGAGACGCGGGAGATCGAGGCCGAGCGCGATCCCGCCGCCGATGCCGGTATCGCGGAACGCATACGCGGCATTTTCTCCGAAATACCGGCCCTCTCCGGCGTCACGGTCGAGGTCCGCGAGGGCGTCGTCACGCTGTCCGGTGAGGTCGCCAATGATGCCGCCGCGGAGCGCGCCGTTCGGCTCGCGTCGCGCCTGACCGGTGTTGTCACGGTGGAGGAGTCCATCGAACGCGTCGTCACCGTGGAAAACAATGTCGGCCAGATTTTCGATGACCTCGAAGCCGGAACTGACCGCATCCTGCGCGCCTGGCCCGTCTATCTTGTGGCGCTCGGAACCTTCCTGTTTATCGCTGTTGGCGGCTGGCTGCTGGCCGGATGGTCGGGACTGTGGAACCGGCTCACACCCAACCCCTTCATCGCCGAACTGATATCCCAGATTGTTCGCGTCGCCGCCCTCTTCCTGGCCGTCATCATGGCGCTGAGTATCCTTGGGGCCACCGCGCTGCTGGGCACTTTCGCCGGCGGGGCGGGCCTTCTCGGACTTGCAATCGGTTTTGCGGTCCGCGACACGATCGAAAATTACATCGCCTCGATCATGCTCTCCCTGCGTCAGCCCTTCCGGGCCAATGAGCGGGTGAAAATCAACGATCATGAGGGTGTGGTGATCCGTCTGACCTCGCGCGCCACCGTCCTGATGACGCTCGACGGCAATCATCTCCGCATCCCGAATTCGGACGTCTTCAAAGGCGTGATCCTGAATTACACCCGCAATCCCGAACGGCGCTTCGAATTCAAGCTGGGCGTCGACGCCGAGGATGATCCGGTCGAGGCGATGAAAGTCGGGCTGGATGCCATCCGCGCCCTCGATTTCGTGCTTGCCGACCCCGAACCCGTCGCGATCATCGAGGAAGTCGGCGATTCCAACATCGTCCTGTGTTTCATGGCCTGGGTGAACCAGCGCGACACCGATTTCGCCAAGGCACGAAGCCTCGCCATCCGCGCTGCCAAAACGGTGATCGAAGAGCATGGCTTCACCCTGCCCGAGCCGATCTACCGCCTGCGCTTTGATCAGGCCCCGATTGCCGTGGGACAGGACGCCTCTCTTGAAGTCACCTCGTCCGGCTCGTCCAGCATGAAGACCGGGTCAGGACCTGTCAGACCGCTGAAAACCGATAGCGAGCCAGCCGGGCTCGACGCGGCCAATCTGGATGTCAGCCCGGACAATCACATCGAGAAGAAAGTCGCCGAGGAACGCGCCGAAACCGGCGAGCAGGACCTGCTCGATCCCGAACGCCCGGTCGAGTGATCAGCCGCCTTCGCTCGGACCTTCGCCGGGTCCCGCCAGGCTTTGACAGGGCGCATTTTCGCCCACACCCAGATCGGCAAAGGGAATCGCCCCGAGGGGCCCCGCCACGCCCGACAGAAGGGCGGCGACCCCGCCCTGCAACAGGCTCGCCGTCGCGTTGATATTGACCGCCGGGTCGCGCAGCGTCCCCCCGATCTGGACCCCGCCCAGGAGATTGCCCCAGGACACATCCTTGGCATCGGTTTCCACGCCGAGATCGATAATCTCGTCATGCAGCGAGATCGTCCCGTTCATCCGGATGAGACTGTCCGGCGTGTCGAGGAGGATCGGGTCTGCGCGGGCAATCCCCTCCTCCACGCTGATCCGCGCAACCGCGCAGTTGATCGGAATGAAATCGGGATCGTCCGCTTCTTCGGTGAAGATGAGCAACAGGACTTCGCCGAGATCGAGCGCGGACCCTTCCACCGCGAGATGGCGCAACTGGCTGTCCGCAGACGTCGTCAGGATGATCTCGCCATTCGACAGGCGGAAGGCGGCCCGCAGCGAGGAACTGCGGAGCCGGAGGTCAAAGCGGCTCGCCAGCCGCCCGCGCGCCAGCGCGCCGCCGGCAATGTCGCGCATGTCGAAATTCTCCAGCATGCCTTCGAGATGGCTTTCTACCGGGTCGCGTGTCGCATCGATCTGCAGGGTCGCGCGCAGCCGCCCGCCGAGTGGCGTCCGGAAAATGACCGGGTCGAGCGTGAGAACCGACCGGTCCAGTGTCAGGCTGAACGCGAGCTCATCCAGCGGCAACGGCCCGGCCTGCACGCTCTCGGCACGGAAGCGGACTTCCGCATCGGCAGCCCGAATCCGGTCAAAGTCGAGCTTGGCGTCCGGTATCAGGCGCGCACTGGCCGCATAGGCGGCATTGGCGTCTGCCTGACGGTCATTTTCCGTACCCGAGGCGACATCAGACGGCGCGCCGATGATGACGCCGAGATCATCGAAATCGAGGCTTTGCGAGACCAGGTCCGCGCGCAGCATCGGGCGCTCGGCGGAAAAATCGGCTTCCATCCAGCCGGCCAGGTCGGAGTCGCCGACCGTGCCGTCGAAGGGATCGAGCCGCCAGACCTCCCCGTCCCGCAAAAGCCGTCCGGTCAGCGCGTAGGGCGGCGTATCGGCCGCCGCCAACCCCATCAGATCGGCAAAATCAGCGAAGTTTTCACCTGCTAGTTCCAGCTCTCCGTCGAACCCGGCGAGCGACAAACCGTCTGCCTGGCCGGTCACGGTTATCCGCGCCTGGCCGCCGGTGGCCCAGAGCGTGAAGTCGCCGGACCGCAAATCACCCTCGGCCTGTTCGATCACCACGACCGAGGCGGGCCGGCTGGGGTGGATGACGTCGAGCCGGACCTGTGTGAGGTCCGCGCGGGCAACATGGGTGAGGATGGAGGGCACACCCCGGCCACCGGTGCCGCGCCGTATGGTCCAGGCGGCATTGGTGATGTGAACGGCTGGAACAATGCGCGACCCGAACATCCATCCAACCGGGTTGAGTTGCGCATCGAGCACCTCGGCCCGGCCGCGCTCCTCGAGTTCCAGATTGCGTAAATGCAGGACCGGCCGCCATCCCGGACTGATCCAGCCGGCCTCGAGCGTGACAGCACTTTCGGTTCGCTGGTCGATCTGAGCGCGAATAAACGGTGTCGCGCGCTCCGGATCGGACAGGTAAATCGCCACTGCGAACAGCGTGATCAGCGTCAGCACCGACACCCCGGCCAAAATGGCGGCCGCGATCAACAGGGGTTTGGCGGCGCGGCGCGTCATGGTGGCAGCGGTCTCCGGTTTGGCGGGTTCTGCCTGACAAACGTGACCCCGACCGGCGAAGTTCCGTTTCTGCAGCGACGGAATCGGGCAGGCCCGGCCGTTCAAGTCTGCAACGCGCCGCGACGGAGATGGTCATGCGCCTCATGTCTGCCCTGCTGCTTGTCCTCTTCGCAGGTGCCACAGCGCTGGCCCAGACCGGAGCTTCCAGCCGGGACGCGCCCGGGCCATTCGACATTGCGATTGAACAGGACATCTGGACCGACGCGGCTCGTGGTCGGGACGTGCCGGTCACGATCTACCGCCCGGCGGGCGACGGTCCCTTCCCGGTGATTGTCTTTTCCCACGGTCTGGGCGGTAGCCGCGATGCCGCGCCCTATCTGGGCCGTCATTGGGCAAGTTGGGGTTTTGTCGGCGTTTTCGTCCAGCACCCCGGAACCGATCAGTCCGTCTGGCAGGGTCTCCCCCGGACCGAAGTCATGACGGCGCTGAGGCGGGCCGCGCGAAGCCCCCGCGCGGCCCGCAACCGGTTCGAGGATATCCCCTTCGTACTCGACCGGATAGAGGCACTGGCGGAGTCCGGTGACCTGCCTGCGGACCCGGCCCGGATGGGCATCGCCGGTCATTCCTATGGAGCCCACACGGTGATGGCCGCTCTCGGGCGCGACTATGGCGCGATCGCGCGCCTCGAGCTCGATGATCCGCGTCTCATCGCCGGAGCGGCCCTCTCGCCTCCGCCCGGCAACCGGCGCACACGCGGCGGTGCCGTCTATGAGGGAATCGCCGAACCGGTCCTGCACCTGACCGGCACGGAGGATTCCAGTCCCATGGACGGTGACGCCACACCCGAAGACCGGCTGGAAGCCTTCGAATCGATGGGGCCGGCTCCGCAATACCTGCTGATCTTCGACGGCGGCGATCACTCGGTATTTGGCGGCCGGACTCGGCCCGGCCAGCCCACACCGGAAATTTATCCAGCCATCCAAGCCGACGTCGCAGCGGCGACCACGCTCTTCTTCGAAGCCTGGCTGAATGGAAATGCCGGGGCCCGCACGGCCCTGGACGGACCGGACTTCATCACGCGTTTTTCACCACGGGCCGAGGCGCGCCGGCGCAACCTGCCCTAGCTGTCGCTCCCGTCGAGCGGGCAGATCAGGACGTGGCCATCGAACACCGCGCCCACGATCAGCGTGTTGCCCGTCACGGCCGCGACGCTGGAGGCATTGATCCGGCCTTCCGTGTCCATCAGCACCGTCTCCACCTCACCGGTATCCGGGTCGACCCGGATCACGTGGGACGGCGCGGTTTGAGCAACGTCGTCGGCATGCGCGACAAAGTCGAACACGCGCGGATGACCGCCAATCCACAACGCACCGTCCTCGGCAATCTCGATATTGTCCGGCGCGGTCGGGACGGAGATATCGCGCAGCCGCTCGAGATCGCCCGTCGCCGGATCGCGCCGGTAAACCCGTACGCCCCGTCCCAGGATTTCCGCGACATAGACGGTCCGCCCGTCCGCCGACATATTGATGCCGTTGGCGTAGGCCAGCCGCTCTGCGGCGATACGCCCGGTCTCGCCGTCGTAATAGGAGACGCTAGCCAGCGGCAGGGCGAAATAGGCCTCCAGCGAGCCCATCAGCCCGTCCGTGTAGCGCCGGTCATTGGTTGCGTAGAACTGACGCGGGCCAACGGCCAGCACGTCATTGGGAGAGATCAGCGCCGAATGCCGTACAGTCTCGGCATGCGTGAGCCTGCCCTCATCGCCGACATCGAAAATCTCGATCGCGTGACGGCCATCCCCGGTATGATTCACAACGAACAGGCGTTGCGCGCCGGTCCGGCCCGTCCACAGGCTGATACCATGGGGATGAAATTCGTCCGGCATCGCGCCCGAAACTTCGCGCAGGATGGCCGGGTCTTCAGGATCGAAGGAGTAGATTGCTCCGCGCTCCCCCGTGCGCCGGTCGTCGGTGGAGACAAAGGCGAGACCGGATACCGGATCGATGGTCACATCCTCGGTTCCAGGGGCGATGTCGAGACGCTCGCATTGGTCTGTGAGGCGCGGTTCGAGATCCGCCATCATGCCCGATGCCGGAATGACCACCGCGCCGAACCGCCCTAGCACGAGAAGTACGAGGACCAGCAGTCCAATCAGCATGGCGCGCATCGTCCCCTCCCCCGGTCGATCCGGCATTGAAGAGGCAGTCTAGCGCTTCCGCGCCTGTCTGTCGCGCAACCTCAGACCCGGCCCATGACAGCGGCCTGCAGGAAGGCCGCATGTTCGTCGAGCGCGGCGATCAGCGAACCGTCCCCGCCACTCTCCACCAGCAGGTCGCGCCAGTATCCGACCACGCGCACTTGCGTTTCCAGCCAGTCCCGCGCGGCCAGATCAGCCGGACCTGTCTGGACGGACCGATCCTCGCAGCCTGTCATTGCCATGGACGCCAACATGTCTCGCTTGCTCCTCTCCCGAATGAGTCGGACACAATATGCGATTCATTCTCAATCGCAATGATCAGATGCGGGACAGATCGCCACACCGAACAGCGCCCGTCAGGGCAGGGCCGGGCAACCGATGCTTGTTTCGGGCTCGACAATCGCCGGTATGACACGGTCGTTCGCGGCATCCAGTGCAGCCAGGACGGCCGCATCACGCCCATAGAGATCCGGTACGAAGACGGCGCGGCCACCCTCTCCGGCAAATGCCGTGAGATAGAGAAAATGGACCCGGACCGGCGTTGCGATATCGATCCGGGTTTCCCGCCCGCTATCGATGGCGGCCCGCACGCCCGCCGCGTCCAGACCTCCTCCGACCTCGCTCGCCCATTGCGCCAGGGCAACGGGATCGCGGACCCGGACGCATCCCGACGAGAAGGCGCGTTCGGGCCGCTCGAACAGGGCGCGCGACGGCGTGTCGTGCAGATAGGTGTTGTGCGGATTGGGGAAGATCAGCTTGACCTGCCCCAGCGCATTCAAAGGGCCCGGAGCCTGACGCAGCCGGTAGGGAAAGTCGGATGCGCTGACCGCTGCCCAGTCGATGCCGCTCGCATCGACCACATCGCCAGTGGCCCGGTCGATGACCTGAAAGCCGAGGCGTTGAACCGCACCCGGATCGCGCCGGAACAGAGGGAGTTCGTCCCTCACCGCCAGCGAATGGGGCGTCTCCCACCACGGGTTGGCGATAATGTGGGTGAGCGTTGCAGTCAGGACCGGCGAGGCCCGCGAACGCCGCCCGACTATCACGTCATGGCTGCGCACCGCGACCCCGCCCTCGAACACCTGCAACCGGAAATCCGGCAGATTGACCCGGATATGACGCGCGCCGAGATCGTCCGGCAGCCAGCGCAGACGCTCGAGATTGACCCTTAACTGCGCAACGCGGACCGCGTCGGGCGTATCGAGCCACTCAATCGTGTCCTCGCCGGCGATTCCGTCGGCTTCCAGATGGGCGTCGCGCTGAACCGCCTGCACCGCTTCGGTCATGGCGTCGTCGAAGACGACCGCCGAGTGCGTGGCGTCAGCCGGCTCACCGAACTCCCGCGGTGCGAGATAGCCGAGAGTTTCCAGACGCCCGCGCAACGCATCCACGCGCTCCCCGGACATGCCGGCTTCCAGCGCCTCGCCCGGCCCGATCAGGACGGGAGTGCCCCCGGCACCATCGTGTACCAGGTTCAGCAGGGCGGTCTGCAAGACCCGGTAGTCCGGCATTTGCGGGGCCAGTGCGTCGAGACTGTCTGCGACCGTCCCGGTCTCCAGCGCCTCGATCAGCCAGGCATCCAGATCGCGTTGGCGCGGGGCAAACGGCCAGCGCACCGGATCATCCACGGCAACGCGGCCCTGCAGGAGATCGCGCGCAAGGGAGAGATAGGTATCGGTCGCCAGCCGGTCGGCATCGGGGTCGGAGTACCTTGGATCCAGCGCAATCAGGTCAAGCAGGGCATAGTCGAACGGGTTGAGCCCGTGGGCACCCGCGTCAGCCACGGCGCTGGTCAATTGATAGAGGGCGTCGCCCGCCTGCGGACCGGTCCAGGCCGGGGCTTCCGCTGTGCCCGTCTGGGCAAGGCCGGAGGTCGTCCCTCCGGTCAGGCACAGAAAAATCAGAGCCATCAGGCGCTTCATTGGTCTGCTCACCCCTGTTCCGCACCCGAGTGTGCGAAGTCGCGAGCCAGTCCGCAACCGCGCTTGGCAAGACCCCGTCGCGGGCCTATCCCCTGAACAGCCGTCATCGTCACGACGAGGAGCCCGGCCATGACACGGCAATTTCCCCCGCTCGCCTTCTCCGGATCCCCCCTCGACCGCGCCGAAGCCCTGCGCCGTGACGACGCCGAGATCGTCCGGCTGATGCAATCACCGGAGGCCCGGCGCATCGTCCTGAAGAATGGCGAGCCGCTGATTTCCCCGGACGGCCGCCTGGTCCGTCTGGACATGGCCGACCCTGCCTTCGAAATGCAGGGCGAGCCCGTATTTCTGGGCCTGCAGGATGAATTGCCCCTGTTCGCAGCCGATTGCGCGGCCGAGGGCGAGCCCTTTGACGACAACCGCTTTTCCGATCCGCGCGCAGCGGCAATGCGGCTGGAACTGGCGGAAACGGCGATCTTCGCGCAGGCGCGATCGCTCCTGCTGTGGCGGGCGCGGCATCGCTATTGTTCCGCGTGCGGGGAGGCAACCCGGCAGGCCGCAGGCGGGCAGAAGCGGATCTGCGACCCGTGCAATTCCGAGCATTTTCCCCGCACCGACCCGGTCGTGATCATGCTGGCCACTGATGGCGATCGCTGCCTGCTCGGACGGCAGGCGGCCTGGCCGCCGCGCATGTGGTCGGCGCTGGCCGGGTTCATGGAGATCGGTGAAACGATCGAGGAAGCGTGCGCCCGCGAACTGCACGAGGAAGCTGGTGTCCGCATCGATACCGGTGCCGTGCGCTATGTCGCGTCCCAGCCCTGGCCGTTTCCATCCTCGTTGATGATCGGGCTGATCGCACCGGCTATCCAGACCGAACTGACCATCGACGAGGCCGAGCTGGAAACCGCGCGCTGGTTCACCCGGGACGAAGCCCGCGCCATGCTGGCCGGTGAGCATCCGGACGTGGATGTGCCGCCGAAGATCGCGATCGCCCGGCGGCTCCTGGAAGTCTGGAGCCAGTCCGCATCCTGACGTCGCAAAAAGAAAAGACCCCGCCATGATGACGGGGCCTGATCCTTTGTGTGGCCGCCCCGGAAGGGCGGTCACATCCGTCCGGTGCGCTTAGCGCGCGCCGAAACGGTAGACGTAGGAGATGCCGAACGTGTCAGCAGCGTCCGCATTGTCGAAGTCGATGCGGGTGTAGTCGACGCGCACGCCATTGCGGCCGTCGAAGAACCACTCGCCGCCAACGCCATAGGCGAAGCCGTCGTCATCGTCCGAGAAGGTCACGCCGGCTGCCGACGCGTCGGCTTGCGCCGTCACGTAGCCAATGCGGCCGAACAGGTTGGCGTTCTCGGCAATCGGAGCACGGCCCACGACATAACCGCCGAAGGCGTAGTCGAGGCTGACGTCGACATTCGTCGCGCCAACGCGGACCGTTTCTTCGCCCAAGCCGATGTCGAGCTGACCTTCGACACCGATGAAGTCGGTGAAGTCATAGCCGCCGCGCAGCGAAACCGCGTCGAATTCGAGATCTTCGATATCGACATAGGTGTAGCCGCCGGAGAAGCGGAAATCGCCCGCGTCAGCGGCAGCGATACCCGTGAAAGCCGCCGCAGCGACCGAAGCAGTGAGGAGAGTACGAAGCATGACAATGCCCCTTTCCGTGTACAAGTTAATCAACCAGGCGAAGGGTTCTTCTGCCCTTCGTCGCGGGACAAGCTGGGCGTGTCCTGGGTCCGCAACAAGGGGGAACATTCACAGGTTCCTGCTTTTTCTGCCGGACGACTGTTGTTGATGCAGCCGCGCAACGCGTTTTGACCGCAACCGGGCGCAAATGAGGCCACGATGTGGCAAGCAGGGGCGCGACGGTTCGCCGCTGGACGCGCGCGCGCGATGCAGGCTATGTGAACCGTCAAACGGGCAGGCGCGCTACGCGGTTGCCTGCATGCTGTGTGCGTGCCAAATACACGCGCAATCGACTGACATCACCTGGGGACGGTAATGGGCGAACTCTTCTGGAATAAAGTTGCGGGTGCCGTGATCGGGCTGGTCCTGGCTGTATTGTTGATCGGCTGGGTGACCGAGATCCTGTTCCATACCGAAACCGATACGGAGAGCTTCTCCTATCCGGTCGACCTGGCCGCGATCCAGGGCGGCGAGAATGGCGGCGATATTGTTGAAGAGGTCTATGACCTGGGCCTTCTGCTCGCCAGCGCCGACGCGTCTGCCGGTGAGCGCGTTGCGCGCCGCTGCACGTCCTGCCACACGTTTGAAGCCGGGGGCGGCACCATGCAGGGCCCCAACCTTCACGGAATTGTCGGCCGCATGGCCGCTGCTGTTGCCGGGTTCAACTATTCGTCCGCCATGGCCGATTACGGTCAGGCCTGGACCTATGAAAACCTCGACCATTTCATCGCCAATCCGCGCGCCGAAGTGCCGGGAACCGCGATGTCCTTTGCCGGTATCCGCAATGACGAGGACCGCGCCAACCTCCTGGCCTATCTCGCCCAAATCACGCCCGGTGCGCCGGCCTTCCCCGAACCGCTTCCGGCTGAAGAGGACGCTGTGACCGAAGAGGGCGACGCGACGGAAGACACCGGCATGGACGACGCGACCGGCGAAGCCACGGCGACCGATGATGCCGTCCTTGACGCCGGCGATACGCCGGTCATCGAGAACAGCGAGGACGAACCGACCGCGGTCGACCCGACCGAAACGGAAACCACCGCCGCCCCCGAAGGCGACGGCGAGGAATAAGCGAAATCGAGACGGCTAGGGCAAGGTCCGGCGAACCAGGGTTCGCACCGGACCTTCGCCCGGCATGATGCGGGCCACCGCATCGTCGATCGGTTCGACCATCGTCTCCATGTATCCGGCATTGGCATGAAGCAGGCCCGTCTCATCAACCATGATGCCGACATGGCCCGGCCAGAAGACGAGATCACCGCGCTGTTTGCGTGACGCCGGATCGACCCTGTCCCAGCGTTCCGCGAAAAACGTTTCCTGGTCACCGGAATCGCGGGGCACCGGCATGCCGGCCGCAGCGAAGGCGGTTTGTACCAGCCCTGAGCAATCCAGCCCCCGGCTGTCCCGGCCGCCCCACAGATAGGGCGTGCCGGCAAAGCGCTCGGCCACGGCCACGAAATCCGGTTCGAAGGCATTCAGCGCCGCGAGATGGCGCTGATGCACCCAACCCCCGCCCTGGACCTGCAGATAGTTTCCGTCGCGTTCGCCGGCTTCGACGCGGGCATTCATCGAGATCAGGTGGACCGGTTCCGATTTCAGGTCGGGTCTGGAATAGACATAGGTGCGCAAGGCCCGGACGCGATGACTGGCGGGACTGACGTCCGGGGTCAGGTCGGTGTCTGCGACCCAGCCCTCATACCCGTCCATTTCGGCGCGGCCATGCAGCCACCCGCGGCGCGCCTCATCGACGACAAACGTCTCGCCGAACAGAAGCTGGGTATCGAGCGGGCCATCGGCACGCGGTTCGCGCCGCAGCGCCGCCACGCCGGTGATGACCTGATGCACACCCATGGCCTCAACCCTTGCCATAGAGGGATTTGAGGGCCGACCAGGCAGCGCGGGATCCCAGCATTTCGCCGCCCATCGGACGACCGGGCTTGTCCTTGGGATTCCAGGCGAAAATATCGAAATGCGCCCAGCGCTTGCCCTTCACGAAACGGCGCAGGAAGAGCGCGGCCGTCACCGACCCGGCGAAGGGACCGTCGCCCGTATTCTTCAGATCCGAGATCGTCCCGTCGAGCTGGGCGTCATACCCGTCCCACAGCGGCATGCGCCAGACCGGGTCGTGCGCCGCGACTGCCCCTTGGTTGATAGCCTCGGCCAGGGATTCGTCGTCGGTATAGAAGGGTGCGAGCTCCGGTCCCAGCGCGATCCGCGCCGCGCCGGTCAGTGTCGCAAAGTCGAGCACGAGATCGACGTCTTCCTCCGTGGCACGCGCGAGCGCATCACCCAGAACGAGGCGGCCTTCAGCGTCGGTATTGTCGATCTCCACCGTCAGGCCGGCGCGTGAATCGAGGATGTCGCCGGGGCGGAAGGCGTTGCCGGAAATCGCGTTCTCGACCGCCGAGATCAGCAGGTGCAGGCGCACGGGCAGTTTCGCGTCCATGATCAGCCGGGCCAGCGCCAGCGCATTGGCCGCACCGCCCATGTCCTTCTTCATCAGGCGCATCCCTGCGGCCGGCTTGATGTCGAGCCCGCCGCTGTCGAATGCCACGCCCTTGCCGATCAGCGCGACGCGCGGATGGGCCTCGTCGCCCCATTCCATCTCGATCAGGCGGGGCTCCTGTTCCGCGGCCCGCCCGACCGCGTGGATCATCGGGTAATTGTCCTTCAGAAGCTGGTCGCCCTTGGTCACGCGAACGGTCGCACCGAACTCGTCGGCCACGGCTTCGACGGTCGTCTGTATGCCGTCCGGCCCCATGTCCTCGGCCGGCGTGTTGACCATGTCGCGGGCCAGCCGGATCGATCGGGCGAGGCGTGCAGCCTCGGCAATGTCCGCACCTTCCGGTGCGGCCAGGCGTGCCGGTGCCCGCGGGGCCGCCTTGTAACGATCGAACTTGTACGCCCCCATTGCCCACGCGACCATGACCTGGGTCGGATCGAGCGTGGCGGGCAGGCCGGTAATCTGCCAGTCGCAGGCCTCGAGATAGTAGGGCGCAGAACCAAAGGCGAGCGGGTCTTCGCCCTTGCCCAAACCAATGATCGCGTCCACGCCACTTCCCTCGGGCAGGACCAGCATCTCCCCAGCCCCGCCCTTGAATCCGGTGCGCGAGACGAACGCCCGGGCCGCTTCGGTCAGAGACGACAGATCCGCATCGCGACTGTCTGCACGGACGGTGAGCAATGTGCGAGCGGATTGGGCGGACTCGGCAAAAGTCTGGGCCACGCGGCAACTCCCTGTTCATCGAGATGACTGGTTTGAACCAGTTGTTAAGGCATTCTTGACGGCCCGGCGAGAGGATCAAGCCGTGCGATGCGAATCGCGGAGGACTTTGTCATGCGCCGCAGCTATTCCAGAACCCTGCTTCTCGCCGCCCCGGCCCTGGCCCTGTTGGTGACCGGTTGTGCCACCTCGCGCACGGCGGCCGAGGAGGAAATGGCCGCCGACCTGACCGCGCGGGCCACCATCGTCCCGGCAACCCAGGCCGAACGCCAGGCCATCCGGACCCAGGACCTTCTGACCCAGGCCGCATTCTGGGCCGAGGCCCATGAACTCAACCCCGCCGACCGCGAGGCCGCGCTGGAACTGTCCACGGTGCTGCGCCGCCTCGGCAGTGCGCGCCAGGCTGCTGAAACCGCACGCCAGTCCATGGCGCTGTTCCCCGCCGATCCGGATATTCTCTACGCCTATGGTGCAGCGTTGACGGCCGATGGCCGCGGCACGGCCGCCATTGAGCCGCTGGTGCGCGCCGATGCGCTGCGCCCCAATGACTGGCGCATCCAGAACGCGCTCGGCGTCGCCTACGAGTCCGCGAACATGCGCGACCAGGCCCGCGCCCGCTTCCGCACCGCGATGACGCTGGCCCCGGGTGAAGCGTCCATCCTGTCCAACCTTGCCCTGTCACACGCCATGGCCGGCGAGCCGGAAGAGGCCGAACGCCTGTTGCGTGAAGCCATCGCCCGGCCCGGTGCTGACGCCACCGTGCGGCAAAACCTGGCACTGGTGATTGCCCTGCAGGGCCGGTTTGAGGAAGCCGAATCCATGGCGCGGGTCGACGTGTCGCCACGGGTTGCCGAAGCCAATCTCGCCTATGTCCGCTCGATGCTGACCAGCCAGCGGCGCTGGGACGCGATCCGAGGCGATGACGGCGCGCGCTAGTCGCTCACACTTGCCCTAGAGATCAATCGCATCGCCCGCGCCTTTCGGCTTGGGCGGTGCCGCGACCGGCTTGTCCTCGATCTTCTTGAGCGGAAACCGCTGCATCAGCGACGGCGTGATCATCGTACGGTCAAAGCGGAAATCCTCGACCTGGGCGCGCAGGGAGGCCGGCGCCTTGCCATCCTTTGTCGCCTCGCTTGCCCGGTAGAGACAGAACAAGCGCAGATAGCCCTTGTCGTCCCTGGAAAGGTCAGTCTGGTCGAGACGCTCGCATATCCGCTCCAGCCCCTGCACGCCGGCCTTGGTCTTGCCAGCCTTGAGATCAATCAGCGCCTGGGCAAGGGCCACTTTCCAGCCGACCTCGGCGAAATCGAGTTTCTTGGGTGCTGCCGTCAGCTCGTTCCGGGCCGCGTCGATATCGTCGCGCGCAAGAGCGGCCACCGCCTCATCGGCGGCACGGCCAGCCATTTCGGCTTGCTCGCGGCGGCGCTCATCGCGCTTGCGTCCCAACATCATCGCTTACCCGGTTTCTGCAGGTTTGACGGATATAATCCGTATCACATGCTTTGGTAACGCATGATCGCCGGACCGAGAATGACAACGAACAGTACCGGCAGGAAAAACACGATCATCGGCACGGTCAGTTTCGCCGGCAGGGCCGCAGCCTTCTTTTCAGCGTTGGCGAGGCGCATGTCGCGGTTTTCCTTTGCCATGACGCGCAAGGCCTGCCCCAGGGGGGTACCGTAGCGCTCGGCCTGGATCAGCGCAGTCGCGACAGCCTTCACACCGGGATGATTGGTCCGGCGCGCCAGATTCTCATAAGCCGTACGCCGGTCCTGGAGATAGGAGAGCTCGGCGGTCGTCAGGGACAATTCCTCGGCCAGCTCGATCGACTGCGACCCGATTTCAGTGGAGACTTTCTGGAAGGCCGCCTCTATCGACATCCCCGCTTCCACGCAGATCAGCATCAGGTCGAGCGCATCTGGAAAAGCCGTCATGATGGATTGCTGGCGCTTGGCCGCAGCGTTTTTCAGATACAGGTTCGGCGCGTAATAGCCGAGCATGCCCAGCCCCAGGGCCGCACAGGCCCGGGTGATTGTCGGCAGGCCGAAATCATTGACGTAGAACAGGTAGGCGCTCGCCCCGGCCAGCAGCAGGATCGGCGCAGCCAACCGGAAGAAGTAGAAGGTCGTCACCGGCCCGTTTCCCCGGAAACCGGCCTGGGTCAGCTTGTCCTTCAGCTCGGGATCTTCAAAGAGTTTCTGAAGGTTCAGGCTTTCGACCACCCCCTTCATTACGCCCTTCTTTTCCTTGGCGCGCAGTTTCGAGCCGTGCGCCTGCTCCATCGCTTCCCGCGATTTCCGGCGCAATTCCTCGCGCCGGTTGCGGACGGACTGGATACGCTTGTCGAGCTTGTTCGCCCCCATGGACGGTGCGGTCAGCGTCACGATGGTCGCGAACACGGCCAGCGCCGCGACGGCGGCCCACAGGAATTGCGGGTTGATGATCAGTTCGGCGATGCTGTCCATGGTGCGCGCACCGCCTCCCTAGTGTTTGAAGTTGATCATGCCGCGCATCATCAGGATGCCGATGCCCATCCACATGGCACCGCCGAGCAGCATCAGCTGACCCTTGGGCTCGACGAACATCGCGGTCATGTAGGACGGGGTCGTGAAATAGACGATGGCCAGAACGCCCGGTGGCAGCGCGCCAATGATCATGGCCGACGCCTTGGCTTCGGACGACAGCGCGCTGATTTTCTCGCGCATCATCTTGCGGGCCCGCAGGACGGCGGAGAGATTGGCCAGCGCTTCGGCGAGGTTGCCACCGGTCTTCTGCTGGATGGTCAAGACGGTAGCGAAGAAGTTGAGTTCGGGCAGCGGCATGCGCTCGCACATCTTCTTGATGCCGTCTTCCAGCGACACGCCGACCGATTGGGCTTCCACCAGCTTGGCAAATTCTGACCCCACAGGGTCGGGAGTCTCGCGCGCGATGACTTTCAGGCATTCATTCAGCGGCAGGCCGGACTTTACGCCGCGCACGATGATGTCGAGCGCATTGGCAAATTCGGCGGTGAATTTCTTCTGCCGGCCGCTGACCTTCATGCCCAGGAACCAGCGCGGCACGCCCAGACCGGCCGCAATCGTGATCCCGGCCGAAACCAGCAGGCTTTGACCCGTGATCATCGCGACGGCAAAGGCGACAACCGCGAGGACGCCCGACCCGATCCAGAACGCGGTCGGCTTGAAACTGAAGCCGGCCTGCTCGATCCGGCTTTTCAGTGTGACCGCCTTCTTGCGCGCATTGCGCTGGCGTTCCTCGATGTCCTTGAGCGATTCCTGGACCTGGCGGCGGCGCTGCGCACTTTGGTCAAGCGCCGAAGCCTGGCGCTTGCCGCGCGCCAGCGGATCGCCGACCGCGATGGCCTTGCGCCGGTTCGCCTTGCGGCCGTCGCCCATGGCACCGGCTGCGACCCAGCCGACACCAGCAACCGCAATAAAGGCGGCGAGTGCAGCGGCAATGAGGCTGATATTCCCGTCCATGGCGGTCAGCCCTCCGCAGCGTCGAGGGCATTGGCCAGCTCGCGTTCAAGGCCGTAATAGCGCGCACGATCCCAGAATTTCGGACGGGCAATGCCGGTTGAGACGTGCTTGCCGGTGATCTTGCCTTGAGCGTCCTCGCCGTCGATTTCGTAGAGCATCAGGTCCTGGGTGACGATGACGTCACCCTCCATACCGACCACTTCGCTGATATGCGTAATCTTGCGGGTACCGTCGCGCATGCGCGCGGCCTGCACCACGACATCGATCGAGCCCGCGATCATCTCGCGGATCGTCTTTGAGGGCAGGTTGTAGCCACCCATCGTGATCATGGATTCAATCCGCGAGAGCGCTTCGCGCGGGCTGTTGGCGTGCAGCGTGCCCATCGAACCGTCATGGCCGGTATTCATCGCCTGAAGCAGGTCGAAGGCCTCGGGTCCACGCACCTCGCCGACGATGATGCGTTCGGGACGCATCCGAAGGCAGTTCTTCACGAGATCGCGCATGGTGATCTCGCCCGTGCCTTCCAGGTTCGGCGGGCGTGTTTCCAGACGGACGACGTGCGGCTGCTGCAGCTGGAGTTCCGCCGCGTCCTCGCAAGTGATGATCCGTTCGTCTTCCTCGATGAAGCCGGTCATGCAGTTCAGGAGCGTCGTTTTACCCGAACCGGTACCGCCGGAGATGAGGACGTTACACCGCGACGCACCGATGACGGCGAGCACGCGCCCGCCCTCTGGCGTGATCGAGCCGAAGTTGACGAGATCGTTCATCGTCAACTTATCTTTCTTGAACTTCCGGATGGTCAGGGTCGGCCCATCGAGTGCCAGCGGCGGCGCGATGACGTTGACCCGGGACCCGTCCGCCAGACGGGCGTCGCAGATCGGGCTGGCCTCGTCGACCCGGCGGCCAACCTGGCTGACAATGCGCTGACAGATATTCATCAGCTGGCCGTTGTCGCGGAAACGGATATTGGTCTTCTCGACCTTGCCGCCGACTTCGATGAAGACGTCGCCTGCACCATTGACCATGATGTCGGCGATGTCGTCGCGGGCCAGCAAAGGTTCCAGCGGGCCATAGCCGAGAACGTCGTTGCAGATGTCCTGGAGCAGCTGTTCCTGCTCGGCGATGGACATGGCGACATTCTTGATCGAGATGATCTCGGTGACGATGTCGCGGATTTCTTCGGCCGCGGTTTCGGTGTCCAGACGCGACAGCGCCCCCAGATCGATCGTGTCGATCAGCGCGTTGAAGATCGTCGTCTTGATCGCGTAGTACTGTTCGCTGCGCCCGCTCGCCGCAGGCGTGGCTGCGGGTTTTACCGGGGCTTTCTCACGCAGTTTCGGAGCCTTGGGTGCGCTTTGCGGCGCAGCCGGAGCAGCTGATTTCGCCTCGGGCTTCGCCGCTGGCTTCTGCGCAGACGGCGCAGCCGGACGCGGTTGGGCCGGTTCTGCGCGCTGAACCGGTTCGGTCAGCGTTGCCGGCTTGGGAACCGTGACTCCATCGCGTTTACCGAACATGCCCGGCTCCTACCTCCCGAACAGTTTGGAAACGAGGGACTTCTTGCGCACCGGGGCGACCCGGCCCGACAGAAGTGAGGCGAGATAGCCAAACCCTTCCGCCGCCTTCGATTTCGGGTCGACCTCGGCGATCATCTGACCGTTATTGGCTGCCTTGCCAAAGAGTTGCGGCTCGAACGGCAGGACCAGCGCGGGCGGCGTTCCCAATGCCTCGGCAAAATCCTTCACCGGGATTTCGGGGCGTTTCGGGACACCGGCCATGTTGACCACGACCTTCGGTGGTTCGTCATTGGGACGGGCAGACGCCACCAGGTCGAACAGATTCTTGGCATTGCGCAGAGAGGCAAGATCGGGCGCGACCGTGACCACGACCTGGTCCGCCGACAGAAGCGTCGAGCGTACCCAGGGAGACCAGGTATGCGGCAGGTCGAGCGCAATGAACGGTGCCTGGCGGCGCACCTTGTCGAGCACCATCTCGTAGGCGTCGGGGGAGAAATCCCAGTCCTTGTCGAGCGTCGCGGGCGCGGAGAACAGCGTCAGCCGCTCGGTGCAGCGCACCAGAAGGCGGTCCAAAAGTGCATCGTCCAGACGGTCGGGCTCGGACAGCGCATCGCCCAGCGTCTGGGCAGGGTCCTGGTTGAAATCAAGACCTGCTGTTCCGAACGACAGGTCGAGATCGACAAGAACACAATCGGATTGCGCGCTTTCCGACACCGACCAGGCGGTATTGTGCGCCACGGTGGAGGCACCTACTCCGCCCTTGGCCCCGACGAAGGCAACCGTCTTGCCCGCAAAGGGTTGTTCAGGATCGAGATAGAGGTTCGATATCGTCCGGATGAGGTGCAGCGGCGTCATCGGCGGCACCAGATACTCGCTCACGCCCCGCTTCATCAGCTCGCGATAGAGCGAGATGTCGTTGGCCGCGCCAACGATGATGACCTTGGTCTCGGCGTCGCAGACCCCGGCCAGCTCTTCGAGCTGATCGAACAGGCCCTGCCCGCGCATGCCGGTCTCGACAATCAGGAGATTGGGTGTGGAGGCATCGTGATATCGCTCGATGGCCGCAGGCAATCCGCCCAGCTCCACCTCGACATGGGCCTTCGCCAGTCGGCGGTCACCGGCTGCGTTGTGGATCAGCGCACCGGTCTCGGGCCGCTCGCAGAACGCAGCGATCGTGATCCGGGGAATGGGTTGTTCGGGCGCTTCGCCATCGACCTCGCCCAGATAGGCGTCCACCGGAGCAGGCGCGGCCGGCTCGTCAAATTCGTAATCACTCGGATCAAACCGGCGCTGGGACTGGCCAGCCGGAGCCGGAGTCTCGGCCCAGGCGTCGGCCTCGGCAGTGCCCGAAAACGCGTCGGCGAATTCATCCGCCTCGACCGGGTCGGCCTCACGGCCGCCCGAACTGGCTCCGAACGGCTTGCGCGCGGGCGGTTCGAACGCGGTTTCACCATAGCCGTCGTCCTCGGCAATTGCCGGTTCCTGCGGCGTACCCAACATGCGGCGTTCGACTTCACTGGGATCGAGGAATTCGTCATCCCCGTCCAGGAAGTCATCTTCATATGCGTGCGATTCGGCCATTGTTGTTTTCGTTTCCGCTTAGTCCACCGCCGTCGAAACTGTTCCGCTTTCGTCATCACCGCGTGTCGCACCGGTGCGCTCGCCAGCGCGCCAGGCGTCCATCTGCACACCGATCCGGCCGGCATCGCGCGGCGCGGTCTCGGTCGGGCCGACAAGGTCGTAGGGATCGCCGATCATCGCGGCCATGTTCGCCGCCATGAAGCAGCCGAAACGCGGCTGGGCGCGGTTGTCGACTTCCATGGCCACGTTTTCCCACTCCATCAGCGCGCATTCCTCGGGAACGCCGGCGGCGTAGTGCATGAAGCTGACGATCAGCGGCGCATTGGGCTGGCCCTGCGCATCGTACTCGCCTTCGGCGATGCGTTGCGGCGCGATACCCTGGCTGTCGAGGAAGGCGCGCGCTTCCTGAAGCGCGGCGGCCGTTACCCGGGAATTGGTCGACCGGTCCGGATAGCTCAGCACGAACGGACCATGGCCATTGGATTTGTAGAAATTGACGAATTGGGAAAACGTCCCCATCTGCGCCCAGGCGATCCCGCCCTCTTCGGCGCTGACCTGGAGATCCATGCGCGCCGTCTCCTGGCGGACCTCGGCACGCGGCCAGGCACCGGCGCGGTCCTCGGGCATGGTGTAGCAGCCCGCAAGGGCGATGGCGGCCGCAGCAAGAACAAGTGACTGTTTCAGCATTGGATCTTGCTCCTCTAATCGAACAGGAAGCCGATGGGGCCCGACCAGGACTGCCCGTTCGTATGGGCACCGGGGACCGCATAGACACGGTTGATGTGGCCGAAGAAGAAAGTTTCGATCTCGCTCGCCGTGGCAAAACCGTCAGCCGGCGTCTGCAGGTTTCCGGCATTGGTCGGATCGACGAGATACGGCGTCACGATGACGACCAGCTCGGTCTCCTGGTTTTCGAAATCGCGCGACCGGAACAGTGCGCCCAGGACCGGTACGTTCTGAACGCCCGGCACACCGTCGAGATTCTGGCGCGTCTCTTCCTGGATCAGGCCGGCGAGAACGAGACTGCCGCCGGACGGCAATTCCACTGTCGTTTCGGCGCGCGTCACGTTGAGCGCAGGGATAGTCACGCCCGGCACGGTTCCGATCACATTGCCCTGGTCGTCGGTGACCTGTGAGGCCCCCAGCTCCAGCGCGCCCTGGCTGGAGAGGTTCGACACCTCGGTCGAGATCCGCAGCGAAATCCGGCCTTCGGACAACACCATGGGGGTGAAGCCGAGGCCGACACCGAACTGCTTGTATTCAATGATGATATTGCCGTCGCGGTCTCGGCCCGTCGGCACCGGGAACTCTCCGCCACCGGCGAGGAAATTCGCGGACTCACCAGAGATCGCGGTCAGATTGGGTTCGGCAAGCGTGCGCACCAGTCCGACGCGCTCCAGGGCCTGGACCAGCCCGCTGACCGAGGAAATGTCACCGCCTCCGGTATTGGTATAGGTCAGGTTCGAGCTCAGCCCCGACAGCGCCCGGCCAACCAGCGAGAATTGCTGTTCGGTCGCCACCGACACCGCGAGGTCGTCGAGTTGGGCCGCAGCAGACAGATTGATCCCCAGCTGGCGCACGATGGTGCGCTGCATTTCCACGATGCGGACCTGCAGCATCACCTGCTGGCGGCCTTCGACCGCGATCATGGACAGGACGTTCTCCGGGTTGTCGACCCAGCGCCGCGCCAGTTGCAGCGCGCCGTCCGCAGCCGATGCGCTCGGCGCGCTCCCGGACAGGACGATGTGATTGTTCATCGCCTCGACCTGAATTCGTGAATCCGGGAAAAAGCGGTCGATCGAGGTTTGCAGGGCGCGCATGTCGCGCTCGACACGGATATCGAGATCGACGATGAGTTCGCCATTCGCACCAAAGATGAACACATTGGTCTGGCCGATGCCCTGACCCAGGATATAGGCCCGGCGCGATGTACGAATCACGGCGTCGGCGATTTCCGGATTGGTCACGAGAACATCCGCGGCATCGACCGGCAGGTGGATGACCGCCGCCTTGCTGAAGGGCAGGTTCAGAGTCTGCGCGGCCGGACCATTGCCCGGCGCGGTGATGTGAACCTGCATGGTCGAGCTCTGCTCGCCCTGCGCCATGGCGGGTGCGCCCGTCACGCAGAGCGCCAGAAGCGCGGCTATTCCGGTCCTGAATTTCATTGCGCCCCCCATCAATCGCCCTGCAGGGCGACCTGACGTCCCTGGCCGTAGCGATAGACCTGGATGGTATCGTCCTCGAAATCGCGCACCTCGCGCTCCGACGGCTCATCGCGCCGCTGCGGCAAGGCCGCCAGACGTGGCCCGCCGGCCCCATCAGACAGGCTGCGCAACATCAGTGAAATGTCACCGCGCGCCACGGCCAGCGCGACGGCACGGGCCTGGTCCGGCGCGAGTTCCAGTGTCGCGGTCGAGCCGACCACCGCATCCTCGTCCTCGCCGCCAATGGCCTGGTCGATGGCCAGGACGCGGGCATTTTCCACGACCGTTTCGGCGACAAAGAAGCGGCGGCGCGAATTTCCCTCGGCTTCGGCTTCGAATGTCACGATCACATCGACGCGGTCATTGGGCAGGATGAATCCCCCCGCCCCTGTCTCGGCTGAAATCGGTACGGCGACCGCGCGCATGCCCGGGCCGAGCATGGCGGACATGAAGCTGGCATCGCCCGTCGCGATCAGACGATTGGGCGAAATCGGCTCGCCCTGGGCGATATCGGCACGCACGATCGCGCCAGCATAGGTTTCCGCCGCATCGGCATTGCGTGATTCGACGATGTGCGCGGGGCTCACCGCTTCCTCCGGCCAGGCCTGCCAGTAGAGATCGCTGGCCGCCACCCGGGACCCGGTGACCAGGTCATTCCGGGCCGACAGAACCCGGACGGTAGGCGCGACTTCCCTTTGTTCGACAACAGCTTGCGGCTGACTGCCCGACGATGACCGATAGACGAAATAGGCCGCGGCAATGGCCGCGACACCGGCGGCGACGAGTATTAAAATTCGGGCGGCGTTCATTGGCGCGAATCCCCTTGGCACGCACGTGTTCAAGCGGCAGGAGACGCGGAATTTCTCAAGGGCGCGTTAACACTGCGACCCGAATGCCGGGGAAGTCCTGTGAAATCCCAGACAGATAGCCTTCAGAGGCCAACAGTGGTTAACAACGCGCTGCCCGGCAGGGTCCAAAGTGCACCGGCTGCGAGCGCAATTCCGTAGGGAGCCGGTGCGCCTTCGGCGAGGGGCGTCCGTGCCACCCATCCCGCCGACAAACGCGTCGCGGGCACGATCCGGCGCAGCATCAGGAGCGTCACAGCGAGGGCACCGCCCATCAGTGCAGACTTTCCCAGGAAGATGACAGCGTCCGGCCAGCCAAACCACAGCGCGGCCGCGGCGATCAGCTTGGCATCGCCGCCACCGATCCAGCCTGGTGCATAAAGCGCCATCCCGAGAACCAGCGCGCCGACACCCACCGCGAGGTGAAGACCGAACTCGGCCCAGCCAATTCCCATGAGGGCCGCGGCCAGAGGAAAGACTAGCGCGACCGCGCCCGAGAGCCAGTTCGGGATGGTGAAGCTCATCGCATCCTTCAGGGCGGCGAGCGTCATCAGGAAGGCAAAGGCAAGAACCGGGATCATCGTGGCGGTCATGGATCACTCCAGCAAGGCATCGAACCGACTGTCTAGCCAAACAGGCTTAACGTCTGGTTGGCGCGCGCGGGAAAAGCGCACCGGAAACGGAAAAGGGCCGCCCGTTTCCGGGCGGCCCTTGTCGCGTAGACGAAAGTCTTGTCGTCGCGATTAGATCGCGTCGGCAACCGTCTGCATGTTGTCGCGAACGCCGGTACCCAGCGCCGTCACGGCACCGATGATGACAACGGCGATCAGGGCGGCAATCAGACCGTATTCGATCGCGGTCGCGCCAGACTCGTCTTTGAAGAAGCGTGAAACGAATTTCATGGGTTTACTCCCCGTGTTAGCTAGCCACACATCCACTCTTGGGAGTTCAAGTCAGTCCCGACCTCTCCCGAGCAACGTGAATAAAACACGGTGAGCGTTTCGATCCGGTAAAAAGCCATGCTTAATTATTGGTTTACAGGAAATGCCCGGTTTCCGGCCTGAGAATGGACCTATCTACACTATAGAGTCCGGTCCAGCGCATCCCACTCTCTTCGTTTAGAAAGTCTTCACGCGCAGGGCGTTTGCTGTGGCTCGTATTCTTGTACCGGAGACACGCCCATGCGCGCCCTCTTGCTCGCAGCTCTCATCGCCACCGCGGCCCCGGCTTGGGCTGACGACCGCTATGTCGATGTGGAGCATGCCGACGTGGTCCGGCTCCCGGCTCCCGCCGCGACCATCATTATCGGTAATCCGGCCATCGCCGACGCGGTCATCCATGACCGCTCGACCCTGATCGTCACCGGGAAGATGGCGGGCCGCACGAATATCATTGCGCTCGACCGGCGCGGCCGCGTGATCTTCGCAGACGATATTGTTGTCGGCTCGGCCCGGCGCGGCCAGGTCGTCGTCCAGCGCGGAATGAACCGCACGACCTATGCCTGCGGCCAGGGTTGTGACGCCGTGGCCGCCGTCGGCGACGACGCGGATACATTTGATCGGGTGACCAGCCAGCAGCAGACCCGTATCCAGCTTGCCCAGGACGCGGTGGCGGCGTCGGAAGGCAGCGATGCCCTGGCTGGCGGAAGCGACGAGTAACACCGCGTTCACCACGCCCTTTTACGCAGGTTTAAGTGCGATGCGTGCAATCTGTCCCGGACGGCAGAAGGGGCAGATCATGCGCAAGCATGGCTTCATCAAGAATTTCAGGCGAAACCGCCGCGGCTCGACCGCGGTGGAATTTGCGCTGATTGCCGGTCCCTTCTTCTTTTTCCTGATGGCGCTGATCGAAGTAGCGGCGGTCTTCTTCGCGTCGACCGTGATCGAGAATGCTGTTCTGGAATCGGCGCGCCTCATCCGCACCGGACAGCTTCAGAATGGCGGTGGCAACGCGGCCACTTTCCAGACCGAAGTCTGCAACCGGATTGCCGTTGTCGCCGATTGTGACCGCATGGCATTCGAAGTCGCCGTATTCGAGGATTTCGACGCAATCACGCCGACCGCGCCTCTCGATAGCGAGGGCAATATGAATGCCGGCAACATGGGTTTCGATCCTGGCGACGCCGGCGACATTGTCCTGGTTCGCGTCTATTACAGCTGGCCGCTCTTCCTGCCGAATTTCGCCGGCCAGCTCTCCAACATGTCGGACAACCGCCGCCTGATTACGGCTGCGACCGTGTTCCGCAACGAGCCTTTCAACGAATGATACCCGCGCTTCGATCCTTCCTGCGCCGGGCGTCCGGTGACCAGAGTGGCGTTTCGGCGGTCGAATTCGCCCTCATCGCGCCTGTCATGGTTCTGTTCTATCTCGGCATGATGGAAGTCAGCCTCGCGCTGTCCGTTGACCGCAAGGTGACCGCCGCAGCCAGCGCGCTGGCCGACCTGGTGGCCCAGGACGACGTCGTCACCGATGACGAGATGGAAAACATCCTCAATGCGGGTGCGGCCATCATCGCGCCCAACGACCCGGCGCGTTTCTCGGTCCGGATTACCAGCGTGTCGATGAATTTGACCGGGGATGTCGAAGTCGACTGGAGCGATGCGTCAGGCATGACACCCCTGGCTCCCGGCTCCGCCGTTGCCACGCCGGGCGGTATCCTGTTTCCGGGGCGGTCGGTGATCATGGTCGAGGTCAATTATCTTTACGACGCTCCCTTCGCCGAAATCGGCCTCGGGCAATATGATATCGACGAGACCTTCTACCTGCGTCCGCGCCAGTCGCTGGTGGTCAGCCGCGGTTAGCCGGCTTCCGCCTGTTGCAAGGCCGCCAAGCCGGCCTGCCCTGTATCGAAATGCCGGCTGCCACACTGTGAGACGGCAACGATTCCCATCGCCGCATTGGTGACGAAGAGCGCATCGGCATCGAGAAAGTCGTCCGGCGCATAATCGCCCTCTTCGACAGCCAGACCCGCCTCCCGCGCCAGGCCGAGGACCACCTCCCGCGTGACACCAGGCCGGATTGCGCAAGCCGTGGACGGCGTTCGCAACACGCCGCCACGCAGGGCGAAGACATTGGCGCAATCTGCGCCGGAAACCGCCCCTGAGCTCGTCAGCAGGAGTGCCATGCCGGCTCCGGCAGCGTCCGCTTCCCGTCGCGCCGCGGCGTTGTCGGCATAGCTGATTGTCTTGTGCCGCGCAGACAGGCTGTCTGGCGATCGACGCAGGGAGGAGAGATGCAGGACCAGGCTCTTCCGAGACGGGCTCCACGGGCTGCCGGTCAGCATGACCAGGCCGCTCGCGTCCGGTATGGGCGCCAGGCCGCGCGGTCCGGATCCGCGGGTGAGCGTCACCCGCATGATGTGGGACCCTGCAGCGGCCAGACGCCGTGATTCGGAAACGATATCCGACCAGTCCGGCATGGGCAGGTCCAGCGCTTCACAGGCCGCCGCCAGGCGGTCTGCATGCGCGTCGGATCGCCTGATCCCGCCCGCGCTCGCCCTGAAGGTTTCGAACACGCCGTCACCCAGCGCCAGCCCCCTGTCGTCAGGCGGGAGGTCGCCGGGACGGAAGTCCCGCCAGCGTCCGCGATCAAGGACGCGGACAGTCATGGCGCGAACGCCTGTCGCAGCGCCGAGGCCTTGGCCAGTGTCTCGTCATACTCGTCGGCGGGGTCCGAGCCGATCGTGATCGCCCCCCCGGACCGGATACCGGCTGTCCAGCTTTGCCCGTCCCGGTGCAGTGCAGCGGTTCGGATCATCACATTGAGGTCCATCGCCGCACCGCCCGCGCCGATCCACCCCAGGGTGCCGCAATAGGGTCCGCGCGCCTCGCCCTCCTCGGCAGCGATGATCTCCATGGCGCGGATTTTCGGCGCGCCGGTAATCGACCCCGGTGGAAAAGCGGCCGCGATGGCATCCAGGGCGTCGAGGCCGGGTCTGAGTTGCCCCGCGACGGTCGAGACAAGGTGATGGACATTGGCATACGGAACCGGTTCACACAGGACCGGGACGCGCACACTGCCGGCCTCGCAGACCCGTGCGAGATCATGGCGGACAAGATCGACAATCATCAGGTTTTCCGCCCGGTCCTTTGCGCTGCGGGACAGCGCCCCGGCTGCGGCGCGGTCGGCCTCAGGCGTGGACCCGCGCGGGCGCGTTCCCTTGATCGGACGTGAGACGAGCTGTCCATCGCGGAGCGTCAGGAAAGTCTCGGGCGAGTTCGTCATCACCACCCGATCCGCATCGAGCCGGAAATAGGCGCTGCGGGGCGCGGGACTGGCGGCGATGAGCCGGCGGAACGCCGCCCAAGGCGTATCGCCGGTGCCCAGGTCGACATCAAAGCCCTGCGAAAGGTTGGCCTGGTAGATGTCGCCCGCGCGGACATGGCCGATGATGCGATCACAGGAATCCAGGTATCGTTCGCGGCTCCAGCGGGCCGACCATGTCGCCGGACCGGGTGTCACGACAGGAGATGCGATACCTCCGGACAGCGCACCGGCCAGCGTACTGGCCGCATCGGGCCGCCCATAGACCGTGACCGTGCGGGCCGCCGGATCGAACTCGGCCCAGGCCGGATAAAGACCGAAGGCGGCATCCGGCCAACGGCTTCCCCCCGCGCGCGGCACCGCCTCGAACGCGCCGCCGCACTCATAGGCAAACAGACCGGCGGCCTCGCAGCCGGTAGCCAGGCTAGAGCGTATCTCTTGTGCAAACCGGTCAAAACCGCCGCGCGGGATGTCGGTCTCGATCCGCGCCTGCGGGAAGGCATAGATGCGGGACGGCTCGGCTCCGCCATGCAGCAGCAGTGAGAAGGGTTCGGATTCCAGGGCCGCAAATGCGGTCGCAGGGTCGATCCAGTCCAGGGTCAGCGCGCCTGAACGCGCCAGCTTGGTGGCCGCGTTCACGGGACCAGCAACCGCCTTTCGATCGCGTCGAGTTCGTCCTCGCTCAGGCCCAGCTCGTCGCGCATATAGGTGCGCGGGTCGCCGATCACGCCAAACGCCTGGTCGAGATAGTCCGCGTCCACACCGAGAAAGAGCCGCATTTCCGTATCCGGGATGCGGCGGCCGTAATTGGCCTCGATACCGGCGGCGACCTCGGGAACCACGCGGTCATAGTCCACCGCGATATTGGTCATCAGGTAATCGTCATTGATCGCGTCACGTCCGACGCCCACCAGGCTCTGCGCCAGCGCACAGAAAATCCCGGTCCGGTCCTTGCCCGCCGCACAATGGACGACAAAGCCTTGCGTCCCCACCTCGCCGAGCGCTCTCAGACCGGCGGCAAACACTTTCTTGTTGCCCGGATCGGTCGGCAGCCGGCGATAGGTCGACAGCATGAAGTCGCGGATTCCCGACAGGCTCAGATCGCCCTCGCGCAGAAAGGCGAGATGGGGCGGCTCCCTGTGCCCGGCGATATCGGACTCCAGCACATAAACGCCCGATTCCTCGGCCCAGTTCGACGGTTCGCGCTCGCGCTCCTGGGGGCGGCGCAAATCGGTGACATGGGTGATATTGAGGTCGGCCAACGCCTTGCGGTCCGCCTCGGTCGCCCGGCTGAAATGCCCCGAACGATACAGGCCCTCACGCAATTTCCGTCCGTCACGGCCCGAATAACCCCCGAAATGGCGGAAGTTGCGGATGCCTTCAAAGGGGATCACACGGCTCATGCTTGGCTTGCTACGATGACCGCCCCGCAAGGGCAAGCCAGTAAGGCGCATTGCGGCTATTCGCGGTTCTCCGAAGGCACGGGGTGACCTTTGCTGCGAAAACTGACGGTTCCTACCGGAAAGGCGGTTCGTCGAAGCTGCGCAGCTTGCGTGAATGCAGGGCCGAGGCGTCGTCGCGCTTGAGGATCTCGATTGTCTCGATCCCCGCCATCAGGTGTTCGCTGACCGAGCGCTGGTAGAACAAATTGGCCGCACCCGGCAGTTTCAGCTCGCCATGCAGCGGCTTGTCGGACACGCACAGCAGCGTCCCATAGGGCACGCGCAGGCGGAAACCATTCGCTGCGATAGTCGCAGATTCCATGTCGACCGCGATGGCGCGGGATTGATTGATCCGGCGCGCCTCGCCGGCATATCGCAGCTCCCAGTTCCGGTCGGCATAGGTCGCGACCGTTCCGGTCCTCAGGCGGCGTTTGAGCTCGTCTTTCTTCTCGCCCGTGACGGTGCGGACCGCGTCGGCGAGCGCGATCTGGATTTCGGCAATGGCCGGCACCGGAATTTCCAGTGGTAGGTCGCGGTCCAGGACACGGTCATAACGCAGGTAGGCGTGGGCGAGCACATAATCGCCCAGGCGCTGGGAATGCCGCAATCCGCCGCAATGACCGATCATCAGCCAGCATTGCGGGCGCAGTACCGCGAGGTGGTCGGTGATCGTCTTCGCGTTCGATGGACCAACGCCGATATTCACCAGCGTGATGCCGCGCCCGCCGGGAGCCTTGAGGTGATAGGCCGGCATCTGGAAGCGCCGCCAGGGCGCACCCTCGACCGCCGCACGCGGATTGGGGGTGTTGGCATCGACCGTCACGAACCCGGCCGCGGACAGCGATTCGTATTCGTTGTCTTCCTTCAGCTGGCGGATCGCCCAGGCCACGAAGGCGTCGACATAGCGGTGATAATTGGTGAAGAGGATGAATTGCTGCACGTCCTCGTACGGAGCGCCGGTATAGTGCCGCAGGCGCTGCAGCGAGTAGTCCACGCGCGGCGCATCAAAGAGCCCGAGCGGGCGTGGCTCGCCGGGGACCGGGCTGCGCTCGCCATTCGGGACCGCGTCATCGACACCGGCGAGATCGGCGTAAGGGAAATGCCGGACGAGATCGGCCGGAACAGCCGCGTCGAGGTCAATGTCCTCCGAGCCGTCGAGCACGTAGGAGAAGGCGATCTCCTCACGCGACGGGCCGGTCTCGATCGTGATCGGATACTGGCTGTCGAGAAGGGTCAGCTGCTCGAGCAGATAGTCACGGTAGAGCGCGGGCTGGGTGATCGCAGCGGTGTAGGTGCCGGGTTCGGAAAACTTGCCGAAGGCGCGGCTGACCGGCGGCGGTGACCCGTCTGTCTGGTAGTGAACCCGCAGTTCAGGATAGGCAAAGGCCCCGGCGGCGCGCGCCTTGGGGTCGGGCGAAACGCCGTCCTCGATATAGGCTTTCAGGGCATCGCGAAGGCGCTGGGCCGCCGCTTCGTAGAGCCGTTCCAGCCGGTCGACGGCATCGGATGGCGAGGCGGCAGTTTCAAATCTCACGTCCATCGCCTGCTTATTGCGACGGATTCGTTCCCGCGTCCAGAGAAGCTTTTGCGTCCCTGCCTATTCCGCCGGAAGCGAATTGGCCGCTTTCGACCGTGCCTTGTCGAAGCTCGCCCAGACACCGTCCGCCCCGTGCCAGTCGCCCTTCGTCGCACCCTTGGAGTATTCCGTCGCACGGGTTTCGAAGAAATTGGCATGCTCGACTCCGTTCAGGATCTCGGTCAGCCACGGCAGGGGGTGTTTCTTGGCCCCGTAAAGGGCAGGCAGCTCGAGCTGTTTCAGCCGCCAGTCCGCGATGTAGCGGATGTAGGACTTGATGTCCTCCGGCGTCATGCCTTCGACATCACCCATCTCGAAGGCAAGGTCGATGAACTTGTCTTCCAGGCTCACGACCGTGCGGCAATTTTCGACGATGTCGTCCTTGACCGATTGCGTCAGCGCACCGGTCTCGCGCGAGAATTCGTGGAACAGCTTGATCATGCCTTCGCAGTGCAGGCTCTCGTCGCGCACCGACCAGGAGACGATCTGGCCCATCCCCTTCATCTTGTTGAAGCGCGGGAAATTCATCAGCATCGCGAACGACGCGAACAGCTGCAGGCCCTCGGTGAAGGCCCCGAACATCGCCACCGTGCGCAGGATGTCGCCTTCCGTCTCGACGCCGAAACGCTGCATGTAGTCGTGCTTGTCGCGCATCGCCTCGTATTCCATGAAGGCCGAGAATTCATGGTCGGGCATGCCGATGGTTTCGAGCAGCAGCGCATAGGCGGCGATGTGGATGGTTTCCATGTTCGAAAACGCCGAGAGCATCATCTTGATCTCGGTCGGTTTGAACACGCGCGCATAGCGCTCCATGTAATTGTCATTCACTTCCACGTCGGACTGCGTGAAGAAGCGGAAAATCTGGGTCAGCAGGTTGCGTTCCTGGTCATTGAGCTTGGTCGCCCAGTCCTTGCAGTCCTCACCGAGCGGAACTTCTTCCGGCATCCAGTGGACCTGCTGCTGCTTCTTCCAGAACTCGTAAGCCCACGGATAGCGGAAGGGTTTGTAGGCGTGACTGGCGGTCAGAAGGCCGGTCTTTCCGGTATCGGACATGGGTGATTCCCCTGAAAGTTCGCTGTCTGTGGGCGGTGCGGGCTGGCCAACCGCCATTTACCACATATTGGGGTTAAACCCGGCTTAAGGTCCAGACCTTGTGTGTATCCGTGCCGGGTTTTCCCACAAGCTCGCGCAGCAATTTTGCCCTCGACAACATATAAAGACATGTTTATATCGTGATGTGCGCCGATTTGAGCTTCAGCTTGCGGGCGCGGAACAAGTGCGGCTAAAGCGAAGCGATGACGGGTGCCTGACTGGAGCCCGCCCCACTCTCCCCGGGGCGGACTCGACCGCCCGTCATGCGCGATGCCCGTCCCCGCAGGCCTTCGGCGCGTCTTGGTCCGTCCCGCTTTTTTCTGCCCGACGGAGACACCACCGCTATGTCTGCCAGCTCCACACTCCTTGATCCTGTCCGCCCGGCCCGGGCCGTTCCGTTGCGCGCCGTTCTGCTGGGCTGCGGCACGGTTGGTGGCGGTGTCGCCGCCGCCCTGCCCCAAGGCCTCTCCTTGAGCGGTGTTCTGACCCGGACCCGTCGCGACGGTGTCGGACCGAACACGCCGGTCTTTTCGCGCCTGCAAGACATCCAGGCCCTTCACCCCCACATCGTGATCGAGACTCTGCCCGGCGGCCCGCTCGCCGAGGCTGCACTGGACTGGGCGGTCGGAATTAGCGCCCATGTCGTCACCGCCAACAAGGCCGCCGTCGCGCGTCGTCCCGACCTCGTCCGCCGCGCACGCGCCCAGAATACCGCCTTTGCCTGTTCGGCGGCGGTGGGGGGCGGTGTCCCGGTTCTTGAATCCATCGAACGCCTGCAAGTCTCCGGTCACCCCCCGGCTTCGGTACGGGCCGTCCTTAATGGCACGTCGAATTTCGTCCTCGACCGGCTGGCAGACGGCGGATCGCTGGACGAGGCGGTACCCGCCGCGCAGCAGGCGGGGTTTGCCGAGGCGGACCCGTCTGCCGATCTCGACGGGCTCGATGCGGCGGCGAAGCTGGTCCTGATCGCCCGCACAGCCTGGGATGTGGACCTCGATCCGGATGCCATTCCGGTCCAGTCAATCCGTGACCTTCCCGCCGGTGCGGCCCTGCGCGCCGCCCAGGCGGGGGTACGCCTGCGCCAGGTCGCGCGGCTTGACCGGACCGATACCGGTCTCCATGCCAGCGTAACGCTCGAAGCGGTCCGTCTTGACGATCCGCTGGCCCGCGCCCGCAGGGAGGAGAATGTCGTGATCCTGACCAGCCCCTCGCGTCCGCCGCTCATCCTCTCGGGAAAAGGGGCCGGACGGGGACCGACATCCGCCAGCGTGCTTGGCGACGTCCGCCGCGTCCTGTCCGGGCACTGGCGATGACTGTACGGATTGAAGACCACGCTGTCAGTGTGGAGTTGACGGGCGGCACGCACGTCCAGGCGCTCGGACGCCTGCATGGCGAGACGACCCGGCCCGGCGTGGTCGTGCTGGGCGGCGTTTCGGCGGGCAAACATCTACTCGGTGATGCGGACAGACAAGGCTGGTGGCCCGGTGTCGCCGACCATGACGGTGCCTTGACCCCGAACCGCTTCGCCTTGCTCGGAGCCGATTTTCTCGGCGAGGAGGTCTCGCCCTTCCCGACGCTCGCCGACCAGGCCCGCGCCATCGTGGCCCTGGCGAATGCGGCCGGGCTCGATCGCTTTGCCGTGGTCGGCGCGTCCTATGGAGGAGCCATTGCGCTGGAACTCGCCAGCGCTTTTCCAGACCGGGTGACCAAGCTCGTCCTCATCGCGGCAGCAGGGCGGGTCCATCCGATGGCGCAGGCCTGGCGCTCGGTTCAGCGCGGCATCGTCCGAGCCGGTGTTGCGGCCGGTGACGAAGCCCGCGGCGTCGATCTCGCAAGACGTCTCGCCATGACCACCTATCGCACACCCGAGGAATTCGCCGAGCGCTTCCGGGACCCTGACCCGGCGAGCCGTGAAGCCCGGGGCATCGGGGCCTGGCTTGCCCATCACGGCGAGACCTATGCTGCGCGGACGAGCGCAAAACGCTTCCTCGCCCTCTCTCATTCCATGGACCAGGTGGAGATCGACTTCACGTGCATTACCGCCCCGGCCTGGCTCCTGGGCTTCGACAGTGACCAGCTCGTTCCGCCCTGTGATGTCGAATGGACCGCAAGCCAGCTTCCGGGCGCGGCACTCGAATTTCGTCCGAGTCTCTATGGCCATGATGGCTTCCTGAAGGAGGTCGATGCCGTGAATGCCTTCCTTGCCAGGGCTTTCGCATGAGCTGGTCGTCCGCGACACACCTCGCCCGGACCGGCATTAATTGCGACCCCGGCGGGGCGGTCACCGCGCCGGTTCACCTTACCTCGGCCTGGCGCAGGGAAGAGGCCGGTACCGCCGGTGCGTTCGACTATGCCCGCACCGCCAATCCCGGGCGGGCGCTTCTGGAAGAGGCAATCGCAAAGCTCGAAGGCGCTGCCGGAGCCTGCGTCACGGCCTCGGGCATGGCCGCGATCGACCTGCTCCTCAACGATCTGCCGGCCGGGTCGCGCATCGTCTGCGGACATGACGTCTATGGCGGCACACGGCGTTTGTTGGATGCCCGCGCGGAGGGCCGACGTTTCACCATCAATTATGTCGATCTGACAAACGTGGCAGCGGCGCAAGAAGCGCTCTCCCGGCCCGCCGCACTCGTCTTCATCGAGACACCGTCAAACCCGCGCCTGCGAATCACCGATATCGCCGCCGTCTGCGCGCTCACCCGCGAGGCCGGTGCCGTCAGCGTGGTCGACAATACCGTCCTCACAGGCGCGCAACAGAGACCGCTCGATCTCGGCGCTGATATCGTCGTGGGGTCAGCAACCAAACTCCTTAATGGTCATTCTGACATGGTGGGCGGCTTTGTCGCCGCGCGCGATGCAACACGGATGGAGCGTTTTGCCTGGTGGGTGAATGCGGCCGGAGTCGGTGGCGGCGCATTTGATGCCTTTCTGGCAACGCGGGGCCTGCGCACGCTGGCGCTGCGGGCAAAGGCACAAAGCGCATCAGCACTGGACCTCGCCATACGGCTCGACGCACATCCGTCGGTCACGCGCGTGGATTATCCCGGCCTAACCGCACACAAGGGTCATGCCCTCGCGGCTGAGCAGCAGTCGGGCTTCGGTCCTTTGATCAGTATGGAGTTGGTGGGTGGCTTGTGCCCGAACGCTTTCGTCCAGGATCTGGACCTCTTCACGCTCGCCCAGTCTCTGGGTGGCACGGAGAGCCTTGTCTCAATCCCGTCGCTGATGACCCACGCCGCGATGAGCCCTGCGGACCGCGCGCAGGCGGGTATCGCTGACGGGCTGGTCCGCCTGTCGGTCGGGCTGGAGGATGTCGAGGATCTGTGGCGCGACCTGTCAGACGCGCTGGAGAGAAGCTCTACCAGGTCCGCGTGAGCGAAACCGCCGCGAAGTCCTCGTGCTCATTAAAGCCCGAGGCACCAGCGGTGTATTTGGTTTCGCGGCGAACATAGGCGAGCGAGAGATCGACATCGCCCAAGCGCATGGCCACGCCGGCCTGAACATCACCAACGACGGTGTAGTTTTCGTAGGTCATCGCGTCAGTCAGGTCGAACCCTTGCGCCGGATCATAGAGCACCGCGCGGCGCTCGGCTCCGGCAAAGGCATACCAGGACGGACGGCCGTCACCGGCCTCGTCGAAATACTGACCGATGCGAACCTGCGCACCCGCACCAGCCGCCGAACCGTCGGGACCGAAGCTGACGCCGGCCCGCGGAATGAAGGCCAGGTCCAGCTCATCTCCAGCGCCCGGTGAGTCAAACCGCGCGACATAATCGACGGCAACGCTGGAGCGGCCTTCCTGTTCGGGTTGAATCACGACCGGGTCGCTGTCCGACCGTATCCGATAGAGCCTCCCGGCCAGCTGGTCGGAGCCTGGATTATAGACCCGCACCTCGATCGCCGAGGTATCATTGACCATGGCCCGGGAGACGCGCTCACCGGCAAAGGCGGAAATGGCCCCGGTTTCATGCCGCCGGCCGTCCATCGCGCTGATTGCCAGTTGTTCGGCCTCAGGCTGCGCGGTCGGCTGGGCCGGTGCGGAGTATTCGGACATCAGGGGAGCGAGAATGGCCTGGGACGGACTCCAGTTGGCGTCCATCGTCCAGCCCGGCGAGACCATTCCACCCAGCACACCGGCCATGGCGACCGTGCCCGCATAAACGTGGCGTCTCAACTTAAAACGGCGCATCCGCTAACTCCCCTGCAGCGTTGCGAATATAACCCTAGCACAGGTCATTCGGTTCCACACGCCGAAAAGAATTGCGTTCGCATTGCAGGGTTAGAAAAGCCTGAATCTGTCGCTTTTGAGTCACGGACAACCGCTAACTCATTGACAGGCAAGGCATTCTTCATAGTCGGTCGGGGCCGCCGCCGCCATCGACGCCTCGACGCCGGACTTTTCCGTCGCATTGGCAAAGCCCGCACGCTGAATGGACTTGGACCGGCAGTAATAGAGCGACTTCACGCCCTTCTCCCAAGCTGTCCAGTGCAGCATGTGGAGGTCCCACTTATCGACATCGCCCGGCAGGAAGATGTTGAGCGACTGCGACTGGCACACAAAGGGCGTGCGGTCTGCAGCATGTTCGATCACCCACCGCTGATCGATCTCGAACGCGGTCTTGAACAGCGCCTTCTCGTATTCATCGAGGCAGTCGAGGTGCTGGACCGAGCCTTCATGCTCGAGAATGGACGCCCAGGTTTCCGGCGTATCCTCGCCCTTGTCCGCCAGCAGCGCCTTCAACTGCGCATTCTTGACCGGGAAGGAGCCCGACAGCGTCTTGTGGACATAGTAATTGGCCGGGATCGGCTCGATGCCCGCCGAGGTTCCACCGCAGATGATCGAGATCGACGCCGTCGGCGCAATCGCCAGCTTGTGCGAGAAGCGGGCCTTCACGCCCGCCGCTTCCGCGTCCGGGCAAGCCCCGCGCTCTTCGGCTAGCCGGACTGATGCCGCATCGGCCTGGGTCCGGATATGCTTGAACATCTTCAGATTCCAGGACTTGGCCATCGCCGATTCAAACGGCGCGTTCTGGGCCTGCAGGAAGCTGTGGAAGCCCATCAGTCCGAGACCCACCGAGCGCTCACGCAGGGCGGAATAGACGGCGCGGTCCATTTCAGCCGGCGCGCGATCGATGAAGTCCTGAAGCACATTGTCGAGGAAACGGAAGATGTCCTCGATGAAAACCGGATCGTCCTTCCACTCGAGGAATTTCTCTGCGTTGAGCGAGGACAGGCAGCATACCGCCGTGCGGTCGCGGCCATTCGAATCGAGGCCCGTCGGCAGCATGATTTCCGAGCACAGGTTGGACTGGCGCACTTTCAGACCCAGCTTGCGCTGGTGCGCCGGGAGCGCATTGTTCACCGTGTCGGAGAAGATGACATAGGGCTCGCCGGTCTGCAGGCGCAGCTCCAGGATTTTCTGCCACAGCTTGCGCGCATTGATCGAGCGGACCGCCTCGCCCGATTTCGGTGATATCAGGTCGAATTCGGCATCATCGCGCACCGCTTCCATGAAGGCGTCGGTGATGTTGATGCCGTGGTGGAGATTGAGGCTCTTGCGGTTGAAGTCGCCCGACGCTTTCCGGATTTCGAGGAATTCCTCGATTTCCGGGTGGTGAATATCGAGATAGACTGCCGCCGATCCGCGCCGAAGCGAGCCCTGGGAAATCGCCAGCGTCAGCGAGTCCATCACCCGGATGAAGGGAATGATGCCGCTGGTCTGGCCGTTCTCGCCGATCTTCTCGCCGATGGACCGTACGCCGCCCCAATATGTGCCAATGCCGCCGCCATTGGACGCCAGCCAGACATTCTCGTTCCACGAACCGACGATGTCGTCGAGCGAATCACCGACAGAGTTGAGGAAGCAGGAAATCGGCAGGCCGCGCGATGCGCCACCATTCGACAGGACGGGCGTCGCCGGCATGAACCAGAGGTTCGACATGTAGTCATACAGGCGCTGCGCGTGTTCGGGATTGTCGGAATAGGCCGTGGACACGCGCGCGAACATGTCCTGGTAGGATTCACCAGGAAGCAGGTAGCGGTCGACGAGCGTCTTCTTGCCGAAATCGGTCAGGAGGTCGTCGCGGGACGGATCGGTCCGGACCTTCTCCACCAGTTTGAGATGACGGCCGGCAGGCGCTTTCGGCTTGCCACGGCGGGACCGTTCCGGAGCCGCACCAGACATGGATTCGACGGCGCTCGCAGCTGAATCGATAGGCGTCATGAACTCGTATCTCCCCCCGCGTCGCGGCACAGCATTCCTGTCGCGCGGGAAACGCACCCTCGCGCCGCGAACTCGGAAATCCCTTTATGATGTGTCTGCTGCCTCCAGCCGACCCAACATATAGTGCTTAAGGTCGCCGCGGGGGTCAACGCCCCTCAAGCGCAAAAACCGGATTTTTTGGTTAATGAATCCCTAATCGCCTGTCTGGCTTGATGATAAAAATTAAGCTCCGTGAACGGCGCGGAATCGGGACCGAGTCCAACAGCTACAGGTTCAGCAATTCTGGGTCGCCACCCTGGGCCGCGATATTCACTGTCACCACGCGCTCCGCCGCGAAACGGGCGAGGTAGTGGGGACCGCCGGCCTTGGGTCCGGTGCCGGACAGTCCCTCGCCGCCGAAGGGTTGCACCCCGACGACCGCACCGGTCATGTTCCGGTTCACATAGACATTGCCGGCCGGCACACAGCCCATCACCGCGCTCTGGAAGGCCGCGACCCGGGTGTGAATGCCGAGCGTCAGCCCATACCCCTTGTCGGCGAGTTGCTGCGCCATTTTCGCCATGTCTTTCCGCTTGTAGCGGATCACGTGGAGAATCGGCCCGAACTTCTCGCCGTCGAGCAGGTCCAGTGACGGCAGTTCGATCAGTGCCGGGCCGAAGAACGACCCCTGTTCGCGGTATTCGCCGGGGTCGACCTGCTTGATGACTTTCGCATGCTCGCGCATGCGCGCCATGTGCTGGTCGAGCGTCTCGCGCGCGGCAACATCGATGATCGGGCCAACATCGGTAAAGGCATCCGCCGGGTCGCCGAGCGCCAGCTCGTCCATCGCGCCGGATATGCCCTCGATAAAGTCATCGGCCGTATCCTCGGGCAGAAACAGGACCCGCAGCGCCGAACAGCGCTGCCCGGCCGAGCCGAAGGCCGACAGAATTGCATCGTCGATCACCTGCTCCTTGAGTGCGGAGGTATCAACGAACATCCCGTTCATGCCGCCGGTTTCGGCGATCAGGACCGGGATCGCGCCATTGGTTGCCGCAAGCGAGCGGTTGATCCGCCGCGCGGTTTCGGTCGAGCCGGTAAAGGCGGCCCCGGCCACCCGGTCATCCGAGGTCAGCATCGACCCCACGCTCGAACCTGGTCCGGTCAGGAGATGCAGCACATCGACCGGCAGCCCGGCCTTGAAGAAGAGCTGGACGGTTTCAAAGGCGATGAGCGAGGTCTGTTCTGCCGGCTTGGCAAGGACGGTATTGCCCGCGGCCAAAGCGGCTGCGACTTGGCCGGTAAAGATCGCCAGCGGGAAATTCCACGGGCTGACGCAGACGAAGACGCCGCGGCCGTGCATGCCGAGATGGTTGGTCTCGCCCGCCGGTCCGGGCAACCGGTCCATGGTGGCGAATTTCGCCTCCGCTTCGGCGGCATAGTAACGGCAGAAATCGACCGCCTCGCGCACCTCGGCGACGCCGTCATTGAGCGTCTTGCCCGCCTCGCGCGCCATCAGCGCGATCAGCCGGTCGGTGTTGTCCTCGAGGATGTCGGCCATGGCGCGCAGGATTTCGGCGCGCGCCGGGCCGCCGCGCCGGTCCCAGTCCTTCTGGGCGGCTTTCGCTGCGGCATAGGCCTCGTCGATCATGGCGGCGTCCGCTTCGACCACCGTGCCGATGACGCGGTCATGGCGGGCCGGGTCGAGCACGTCGGTCAAGGGGCCGGAGCGCGCTTTGCCGGAGATGATCGGACCGGCGGCGATTCGTGTGCCGGTGTCGAATGCGGCGACGGCCTGTTTCAACCGTTCCCGCACACTGGTCTGGGACAAATCCACACCGGCGGCATTGCGGCGGCGGTCACCATAGAGTTTCGGCGGCGGCGCGATGAACGGATGCCGGTCAATCGTGTCCGCCCCGTCAAACGGCCCGCGCGCCACGTCCTGGGGCGGCACGTCGTCATCAAGAAACGAGTGAACAAACGACGTATTCGCCCCGTTCTCCAGGAGGCGGCGCACCAGGTAGGGCAGAAGGTCCTCATGGCTGCCGACAGGCGCATAGACGCGGACCGGACCCGCCTCGAAAGCCTCGTCCGCTGCCGCATACAGCGGCTCGCCCATGCCGTGCAGGCGCTGGAACTCGTAAGTCGTCACACCCGCCTCGGCCGCGATATGGCGCACGGCGGCGAGCGAGTGGGCGTTGTGGGTCGCAAACTGGGAATAGATGGTATCCGGGGCCGACAGCATCAGCCGGGCACAGGCGAGATAATTGAGATCGGTCGCGGGCTTGGTCGACCAGACCGGGAAGTCCGGCCAGCCCTGTTGCTGGGCGAACTTGATCTCGGTGTCCCAGTACGCGCCCTTCACCAGGCGCACGAAGAAACGCCGCCCGGTCGCCTGCCCCAGATCGATAAGGCCGCGCAGAACCGCCGAACACCGTTTCTGATAGGCCTGCACGGCCAGACCCAGCCCGTTCCAGCCTTCCAGCTCGGGTTCGCGGGCCAGCCGGTCGAGCAGTTTCAGCGAAAGGATGAGCCGGTCCGATTCCTCGGCGTCGAGGCACAGGCCGATATCGGCGGCCTTTGCGGCTTTGGCCTGTTCGAGAACCTTTGGATAAAGCTCGGCGAAAATCCGCGATTCCTTGACCGCATGATAGCGCGGGTGAAGGGCTGACAGCTTCACCGAGACCGAATCAACGGCCTCGATCGGACCGTCGCCGCGCTGGCGGCCCACTTCCGCGATCGCATCCATATAACGCTTGTGATAGCGCGCCGCGTCCGCGGCGGTACGGGCCCCCTCGCCGAGCATATCAAAGGAGAAGAGCGCGCCTTTCGTCTTGCGGCCGCGCTTGATGGCTTCCTTGATCGTCCGCCCGAGGACGAATTGTTCACCCAGTATCCGCATCGCCTGCATGACGGCGGCGCGGATGACCGGCTCGCCGAGACGATGGGCCAGCTTGCGGAAATATTCGCCAGGGTCCTTCCGTGCCGCGCCTTCGACATCGACCAGCGAGCCCGTCAGCATCAGGCCGAGCGTCGAGGCATTGACCAGCCAGCTTTCCGACCGGCCCATATGGTCATTCCAGTCGCCGGAGGAGATTTTCTCGGCGATCAGCTGGTCGGCGGTGTCGGCATCCGGTACGCGAAGCAGGGCTTCAGCCAGGCACATCAGCGCCAGGCCTTCCTTGTTCGACAGGCCGAATTCCTGGAGGAAGGATTCCATCAAGCCGCGCTTGCGCTTGGACTGGCGCGCCCGGACCACGAGATCGACGGCGGCGTCACGGATCGTGTCGCGGGCCGCACTGTCCAGCCCCGTCAGGTCGGCAAGTGCCCGGGCCGCTTCGGTCTCATTCGCGAACTTGCCCGAATCGAGCGCATCCCAGTTCACCACTGACCCTGCCGTCTCGGACATGCCCAACGCTCCTTCGTGAAATGGGGGGCGGCTCGATGTAAAACGCGGCGGAGAATGGTGTGCGAAATCACCGCGCGCAAGGCCTCCTGCACCGGGATGCTTCGCGCCGCAAGCCAAATGGTCTATTCAGGCGGCATGACAGAGAACACGACCCCCGAATCCGCCGCGCCGGAAAGCGATTCCGCCGAGGCCGAGGACCGCCCCCAGCGCATCATGCTGGTCACCGACGCCTGGGAACCCCAGGTCAATGGCGTGGTGCGCACGCTGTCGCGAACGGTCGAGGAATGCCGGGCGATGGGCCATGATGTCGAGGTCATCCATCCCGGTCTCGGCTACAAGACCTGGCCATTGCCGACCTATCCCGAAATCCAGCTCGCCATGGGGGCCAAGAAGGATATCGAGGAGCGCTTCAAGGCCTTTGAACCCGAAGCCATTCATATCTCGACCGAGGGCACTCTGGGTCTCGCGGCCCGCAAGGTGTGCCTCGACTGGAAGCTACCCTTCTCGACCAGCTACCACACCAAGTTTCCCGAATACGTGAACGCACGCTTCCCCTTCATTCCGCTCGCGGCGGGCTATGCCTTCATGCGCTGGTTCCACAATGCGGGCGGGCGCTTGATGGTGGCGACGCCCTCCATGCGCGACGACCTCGCCAAACGCGGCTTTAAAAACATCACCGCCTGGGCTCGCGGGGTGGATACCGAGCTTTTCCATCCGTCCCGGCGCAGCATTGATGGCGGCCTGTTCAAGGATCTGCCCGGTCCGGTCTTCCTCTATGTCGGCCGGGTCGCGGTGGAAAAGAATATCGAGGCTTTCCTCGAACTGGACCTGCCCGGCTCGAAAGTCGTGGTCGGGCCCGGACCGCAGCTCGAAGAGCTGAAGAAGAAATATCCGGACGTGCACTTCCTCGGCTCGAAATCGGGCGAAGACCTCGCCCGCCACTTTGCCGATGCCGATGTCTTCGTCTTCCCCAGCCTTACCGACACGTTCGGCCTGGTGATCCTCGAAGCCATGGCCTGCGGTACACCGGTCGCGGGCTTCCTGGCACCGGGACCGAAAGACCTCATTCCGGGAACCGGAGCCGGCTGGGCCAGCGACGATCTGAAGGAAGCCTGCCTGAAATCGCTGGAGATGGACCGCGAGCGTTGCCGCGAATATGCCGAAGGCTTCTCCTGGCGGTCCTGCGCAGAAGAGTTCGTGCGCAATCTCAAACCCCAGCCCAAGCCGGAACGCCGGCGCATCTGGCGGCGCATTCGCCGCCTCGGCCGCCCGGAAAAGAAGCCGCTGTTTTAGGGGTTGAGGGGGCCAGGATGCCCCCACCCCTACGCTCCCCCAGAGGGGGAGGGAGTTTAGCGCTTTTACCTCCCTCCCCTTGAGGGGAGGGCCGGGGTGGGGTGGAAATAAAGGCGCGAGTACTTTGTCTTAGTGCTCCGGTGCACCATCCATCGGGGTCAGGCTGCGGGCACGTTCGGCGATTTCCATGCGCCGGGCTTCCGGGGCCGGGATGAGGCCGCGATCGGCCAGATAGCCGAATTCGCCCCAGGCATCTTCGGACGTCAGCTCGGTGACATAGGCCTCGATACCGGGCGTCACGCCGACATTCTGGTTCTTCACATAGACGAAGAGCGAGCGCGAAATCGGGTAATTGCCCGACGCAATCTCGTCGAACTCAGGCATCACGCCATCAACGCGGCCGCCCTGGATGCGGTCGGAATTCTGCGCCAGGAAGGAATAGCCGAACACGCCAAAAGCGGTCGGCGTATTGACCAGCGTCTGGACGATGGCGTTGTCGTTCTCGCCGGCATCGATCCAGGCCCCGTCCTCGCGGATGCGTGCGGCATGCTCGTCGCTGATTTCGCAACCGGTGGCTTCGGCAACCAGTTCGGCACCGGCTTCCATGCCCAGCTCGACAAAGGCATCGCGTGTGCCCGAGGTCGGCGGCGGGCCGAACACCTCGATGCGTTCGGACGGGAGTGTCGGATCAATGTCCGACCAGCTCTCATACGGGTTCTCGACCATGGCGCAGTCCTCGCCCGGCACGTGCGCAGCAAGCGCGAGCCAGATCTGGTCGCGGGAGATGTCGAGTTCCGGGCCGGTCATCGTGTTGGCAAAGACAATGCCGTCGAACCCGATCGGGATTTCGGTGATCTCGGTCACGCCATTGGCCTGGCACTGATTGTACTCGCTAGCCCGCATGCGGCGCGAGGCCCCCGTGATGTCGGGGTGCGCGGTACCCGCGCCATTGCAGAACAGGCGCATGCCGCCGCCCGTGCCGGTCGATTCGACGACCGGCGTCGCGAAACTGGTGCGCGCGCCGAAGCTTTCCGCCGTTGCCGTCGTGAAGGGGAAAACGGTCGAGGATCCGACGATGCGGATCGGACGGTCGACCAGATTGGCATTGGCATCGGCCGGAGCATCGGACGACAGGTCCGCGCCGGTGTCGTTGCCGGTGTCGGTGTTCGTCGCAACCTCGGCCGTGTCAGAGCAGGCCGCGAGGGCGAGCGCGAAAAGCGAAAGTCCCAGATACTGTTTCATGATCATGGCGTCCCTTGGTTGATCCGTGTGCGTTGATAGATCCGCTGGCCCACCGCATACGCCCGGCGGGCCCTCTCTGCGTGTGAATTTTTTATTACCAGTCGAATTGCAGGCGGGCCTGGATGCCGTCGAAATCACCCGCACCGAAACGGGCCCCCGCGCCATCAGCCTCGGCATGGACGAGGTTGAGCATGACCCGGGCATGATCGGTGGCATACCAGTTCAGCCCCAGCGTGGTGGTGGTCTGCTCGCCGCCCGGCCCGGCATCCAGCTGATCGAAGCGCGCCGCGATCTCGAATGCGCCCTGGCCGCCTTCGGTCACCGGATCAAGCACATCGGTCCGGCCAAAGGCACCGCTTGAGACGCTGTAATTTCGCTGTTCGCCCGTGATGAACCAGCCTGCACTCGCCGACCAGGACGTGAAGTCACCGCCTTCATCGGCATCTTCCCGGCCGACTTCGAGCAAGGCATGGAAACGCCGGTCGATATAGGCGGCTTCCAGACCGGCGAGCGTCGAGTTGTTCGCCGCCGGGCGGGCGTCGACATAGCGGTCCGCCAGGTGAACGCCAGGGCGCGCCCGGACCCGCAGCGTCTCGTTGCCGTCACCGCCCTCGTTGAAGGCGCGGACATGCGCACCAAGATGCAGGATACGCGTTTCAGTCCGGATCGGTACGAAGGTCGCGCGCGCCGCGAGGACCGTTCCATCCGACATGTCAAACCCGGTCGCGCCCGAACCGACGCTGCCCGCGAACGCCCCTGCGGCGAGCGAATAGTTGGAGCCGCTGCGTGACACCTGCACCCCCAGGCGGCGGCCATAGCGGAAGGCGTCATTGGCCTGCTGGCGTTCCATGAAGGTGGTGAACCGGCCGGACGTCAGGTGTTCGATCGAGTTGGGCGTCTTGAAATGCCCGGCGCGGATCGTGAAACCGTCGCCCGACCAGCTGACATTGACATCCTTCAGCGTCAGGCGGTTCCCTGCGAAATCAACTTCCGCCACATAGCGGAATTCATCCCAGCCGCCCTGCACGCCAAGCCGGGCTGTCCGCACTTCCATGTCCGATGTGTCACGGTTCCGGCCCGGGAAGCTCTCGTCGACCTGGGCGAAGTCGAGAAAGATCCGGCCGCGCGGCTCCATGGTGAAATCATCCGCAGCCGCCGGGGCAGCCATCACAAGAGCAGTGAAAATCGGAGCGGAAAGCGTAGGCAGGCGAAACATGGCAAGCGTCCGTATGGCGGTCGCCCCCGGCCCCGTGTGACAGTCACACGACGGAATGACGACGGTTCGGACGCGCCGATATGACGCTTCGGCGGCACCCCTGTGACGCTTTCGCAAAGCTTTTGTGAATGTGACAGATCGCCGAAGCTTTTGTGACGGCGCTTTCCCGTTCCCTGTACCTAGATCAGGCGCTTTCTCAGCACCTGGCTCAACGCATCGACCAGCGTCACCGCAATGATGATGATGCCGATGATCACCGCCGTCTTGCCGTACTGGAAGGAGCGGATGTTCTCGATCAGCACCTGGCCGATACCGCCCGCGCCGATAAGGCCGAGAATCGTCGCCGAACGCGTGTTCGACTCGAAGCGGTAAAGCGCAAACGACGCCCACAGCGGAATCACCTGCGGGATGACAGCCCAAGTCACTTCGTTGAGCGGACCGGCCCCGGTGGCGCGTACGCCCTCGACCGGGCCCTCTTCAATGGATTCCACCGCTTCGGAGAACAGCTTGCCCAGCACACCTGCCGTATGGAAGGCCAGCGCGAGCACACCGGCGAACGGCCCGAGACCCACCGCCGCGACGAAGACCGCCGCAACGACGAGTTCGTTGATCGCTCTGAGCCCGTCCATCACCCAGCGAACCGGAACCCGGATCCAGTTCGGCGCGATGTTCGATGCACCGAGCAGTCCCAGCGGGATCGCCAGAATGACGGCGAAGAATGTCCCCCACAGGGCGATCTGGATCGTCACCACGATCTGATGGAGATAGAGCTGCCAGTCGGTGAAATCAGGCCGCGCGAAACCGGCGAGGTATTCGCCCATCCGGCCGGCATTTTCCGCCAGCAGCGGGATCTTGAACACTTCTGCGGGCCAGAAACTCCAGACCAGCAGACCGAAGAAACCGCCCCAGATCGCCGCATCGATGATGCGGTCGGACATCAGGCGCGCGGGCGAATGTTTCGGCGGCATCGAGCCGAAGAACATCACCGCAAACAGGAGCAGGCCGGCACCGAGACCGATGAAGCCGCGCGTCCACTGGCCGGTCTCCGCGCGCCGGTCGATGCGGGCAGCCTGCACATTGCGGGGCTGATCCTGCAGGAAAGTATCGACGAGTTCGGAGACCTGGGCCTGATCGCCCTCGGGGTCCGCGACCATGCGGGCGCGCGCCTGTTCGATATCGGTCGAGAGCTGCGCCATCGCGACGACGCGTTCCCGCGTCTCGAGTTCGTCGAGCTCGGCATTGACCTCCCCGACCCGGAGCGCGCGCTCCTCCTCGGTCAGGTCGGGGTCGGACTGGGCCGCCGCGAGGTCGCGGATCAGCTCCAGCCGCGTGATCGGCAGGAAATGGTCATTGGTCGCCGGCAGGAAACCGCCCATTTCCAGTTCGCGCAGGACGGATTGTTCATGGGCACGCTGTTCGGCGTCGCCGCGCCAGCCATAGGTCAGGAAGAATTCCATGATGGCGCGCTTGGATTCCGGTGACAGGTCCAGACGCCACATGATCGGGTCGGTCTGGATCAGCGGCGAACGCCAGACCGTGCGGACGCGTTCGAGAACGTCCGGCCGCGTGCGCTGAAGGCGTTCAATATTCGTGGTGTTATTCGTCGCCGCGTCGAGCTGGCGGTTGGCGACGGCCAGAAGGTTCTGCTCGTGACTGGCGTTGGTGACCTGGTTGAAACAGGTCTGCGGATCAATGCCGCGCGCCGCGAAGATGTAGGCTTGGGGGACCAGCGTCCCCGATGTCGAGAGCGGATCGCCGAGACCGAAATTGACGCTCTGGTCGCAGGCGAGCAGGTCCTCGAGCGACTGGATCGGCGAATCGTCCGGCACGATGATGATCGATCGGTAGCCAAGTTGGCCGTCCGGATAGATGAATTTCGCGAACACTTCGGCATTGGCGCGGCGTGAGGCTTCCAGCCCCGAGGCATTGGTCAGCCAGGCAATCTGCACCTGGTCGGCGCGCATGGCCTCGATGACACCGGCATAATCGCTCGCCGAACGCAGCTGGATGTCATAGCCGGTGTCCCGGCGCATGTCCTCGACGAAGGGCTCCCACAGGGCGAGCACGTTTTCCGATTGCTCGGTGGCGACCACGCCGAACACGATCTCGTCGCCGGGCTGCTGGGCCGGCGCGGCGGTGGCAAAGGTCAGGGCGGCCGCGATCGCGGCAAACAGGCGCGCGATCATGATGTGGCTCCTTCCTCGTCCAGAACGCCGATATATTCGTCGCCATAAATCTCGATGAGACGGGTTCGGGTCAGTCCGCTGGTCGGTCCGTCATAGATGACATGCCCGTCTTTCAACGCGACGGCCCGCTCGCAGTATTTAAGCGCATAGTCGACCTGGTGGAGCGTCACCACGACCGTGATGCCGTCCTGGCTGTTGAGCTCGGACAGAAGCTGCATGACGTTGCGCGCCGAGACCGGGTCGAGCGATGCAATCGGCTCGTCGGCGAAAATGGCCTGAGCACCCTGGACCATGGCCCGGGCAATCGCGCCGCGCTGCTGCTGGCCGCCGGACAGATCAGACGCCCGCTTGCCGGCATGTTCGATCACGCCGACACGCTCGAGCGCCTCCATCGCCTTCTTGCGATCCTCGGTCGAGAATCGCCCCAGCGCGCCTTTCCAGCCGGGCATGCGCCCGAGCGCGCCGAGGAGCACATTGGCGTAAAGCGAGATACGTTTGACCAGGTTGAACTGCTGGAAGATGAAACCGACCTGCGAGCGCGCCCGGCGCACGCCGCGCGACAGCTTGCCCGCTTCCTGAACCCGGTCACCGAAAATCCGGATCGGCCCAGACGAGGTATCGGCAACGACCAGCCCGCTGGCCGCGCGGAGCAAGGTCGATTTACCGGAGCCGGATGGCCCGATAAGGGCAACCATTTCGCCCCGCTCCACCGAGAGCGACACGTTGGAAATCGCGCGCATCGGTCCGTAAGTCTTCGTCGCGTCGTGTATTTCGAGCGCCGGAATGGCTTCGGTCATCTTCAGTCAGGCCCTGCTGATCGTCCCCGCTGTGTTCTGGCCTAGCCGTGCAACGGTTTTGTGACAAGCGTCCGCTACGGTGCAGACGGGATCCGGCAGGCGGCCAGTCCCACGAGCGGCGTCACGGGTTCAGATCCGTCAGCCAGGGTCTGGCGCAGGAAGGCGCGCGACAGCACGAATTCATCGCCACGCTGTTCGGTGATCTCGCCTTCCAGCCGCGCACCCGCAGCAGGAATCGTATAGGCAATCTGTTCGCCGACCCGCCCCTCCGGCGTTGCAGAAACCGGCACGGTGAAATCGACGATGGCCCCGTCAAGCCAGATCCGCGCATCGCCACGCGTGCGATTGGCAAAGGCGATGAAGGCGTTCGGCTCGGCCCGCGTCCAGAAGAAAACACCACAATCGCCCGGATATATGGATTGCGGCGGCAGCCCCGCGTTTGCCTCCTGTGCATCCGCACCGCCCGCGAGGCATACGGCGACCAGACTCAGGACTGCCATCACCCGGCCCGTCATGGCTGCACGATCCCGTTTCCGCTCAACATCCAGCCGCCATCCTCGGCGTTAAATCCGGCCGTGCGCAAGACACCTTCCACGTTCGGGTCGCCGGTCCGAACCCCGGCACGCCAGCCATAGACCCGGCCATCCAGCGTGACGGCAATCCGCACCTCACCGTCTGACGCGGCCCCGGCAAGCGCGGCGGTCAGCACCCCGTCTTCGCAGGACAGGGTCCCGTCGAGCGGTGGCAGGTCGGCGTCCAGGCGTTGGCCAAGAGTGTAAAGCGCATCACTGCGAACCGATCCGTCGGCGGACAGGCATTGCCCGTCCTGCCACCTGGCCTGGTCAATCTGGATAACCACGATGTCGTCCGGTGCCAGAATGCCGGACAGGCCCGGCGCAAGAAATCCGGGCGAGAGGATCAGCCGCGTGCCGCTCAGTTCGCTCCGGCCCGACAGCGTCTGCACATAGCGACCGCCCCCCTGAATACCGGGATCAATAGCCTGCCAGTCGAGGCTGACACGTCCGGTCAGCAGCGCCGCAGGCGACAGACCGGCCTCGACACTGTCCACCGACCAGGTATCGATTCGCGTGTTGTAGAGTCGCGCATTCCAGACCGGTCCATAGACCGCGCCGCCGGTATCCACCCCGGCCATGGCGAGAGCCGCGCGCATGGGCAGAAAGGCGATCAGACCGGCCAGAAGCGCGACCACGAGCGCGGCGATTCGCAGTCCTGTACCCATCACCGGACCTCCCGCCGCAGCACGATCTGGGCGTTGACCAGCCGGTCGGCCCGGCGGTCCAGCGTCAGGCGTTCGACCCGGACCGCGTGATTGCGGTCGAGATCGGAAAGCCAGTCGGTCAGTGACCCGGCGGGCGCGGCCTCGATCCAGAGATTGAGCTGGCCATCACCATCGGGCAGCACACGGCTGATCGCCAAACCGTGCGCGGCTGCCCGTTCACCCGCGACCGTACGCAAGGGCCGGTCATAGGTCTGGACGGCGTGCGCCTCCGCGCTGCCCTCGATCCGCGCCAGTTCTGCCGTGACGTGGAGATAACGCTCCGCCGAGACTTCGTAGCGGGCGCGGGATGTGTCGCGCCAACCAACGACCGGCGCGATAATGCCGTACCAGAGGACGAGCACGCCCAGCACGAGAGCTAGTCCCGCCAGCAAGCCCTGCTCGCGGCCCGTGCGGCCCTGCCACCAGGACGTCATGTCGATCCGCCGCGCGCTCATCTCTGCCTCACTATGAAGTCACCGGTCAGTACGCCACCGGCCTGGCGCGCGCCGCCATCCTCGATGACGAGACCATTGGCCTCGGCCCGGCGGCTCAAGGCCTCGAAACTGGCAAAGTCCGGATAGGTCGCGGTCACACCAAGCTCACCGCGCGTACCATCAAAGCGCAGCGCCTCGACCTGTATGTCACCGCCGTCGGCCAGCGTCGTACTCAGCGCGCCGGCCAGTTGCAGGAACACGGATGCCTCGGAACCCGACGCCGCACCGGCCCGCTGACGCAGCTGGGCATCAAGATTGACCACCCTCTCGACATCCGGGAAGGCCGCACGGAAGGCGTCTTCAGCGCGTACATCGATCACATCGCTCTGCGCCCGCAGATACGCGCCTTCGCCTACAGACACGGCCACGAACAGTGCAAGCGCCGCCGCCGCCAGCGCCGCAACACGGCGCAACGGCCGGATCATCCCGCTCCAGTCCGTGGCTGCCGCATGCTGACGTCCCAGCAGCGCGGGAAGCATGCGCAGAACCGACGGGTCCAGCGAAGCGATGCGGGCCCCGGCATCGATCGGCTCCAGCCCGGATAGCTGCGGTGCGCTATCCCCAAAGGACGGCAGATCAACGCCCGGCGTAATCGCCAGCCGCTCGGGGCGGGTCTGACCGAGCAGGGCCGGCAGGACGGTCGCGGCAAAACCGGCCTCGATCCGCCCGCAGACCGGACCGGTACCGGTATTGTTGAAGAAAAGAAGGTCGCGGCCCGATTCCGCGACGACCAGCTCGCCTGCGTCCGCTGACAACGCCCAGGCATCGGGAACCAGCACCGCAGGCCGCACACCAACGCGTGCGGCGATGGTCTGCCAACGCTCGACCAACGATCCAGCGGCGGCAAAGGCCAGACGTGACCCGTCGGGCTGACGCGGGCCAACGGCGATACGCGTCTCCTCAAGTCCGGAGGCCAGTTCCTCCTCCAGTGCGAAAGGCGCAGCCCGTCTTGCTTCGGACTCGTGGCGCACGGGCAAGTCCAGACGCCGGACCAGAATCTCGGTTGAGGGCGCAATCAGAATGGCCCGCGCCGCCAGCTCGCGAGGCGGTTCGGCCTCGCCCAGATCACCGCGCGACAGGACCTCCCCGCTCGCCCGGTCGCGGAACGTCCATTTCACCTGCGTCTGACCGGCCCGTGGAAGCATGACAATGAGATCGGCCGCACTCATGACAGGGCTCCGAAGCGTTGACCGTGGTGGTTGAGCGTACCGGCCTGGTCGGCCTCGACCCGGGCTTCCAGCGTGTAACGGGCCGACCCCAGCGCCACCACGATCTCGGTTTCGAACCAGCGCGAAACGAGGGTGACGCGAGCGAGGTCCCCGGCCTCCGGTTCCAGCGCCGCGAGCACCGGATCGGCCCAGAAATCCTCCACGCGCGCATAACCGCCCGACGGCCGCCGCAGGAGGACCGCCTCCGCATCAAGTCGCGACAACCGCCCCGGAAAGAGTGCGGCCAGCTGCATGGCTTGCTGCAGTTGCAGCGTATTGACGTTGAGCGGCATGTCATCCGCCTGCGGCAGCGCACAGACAAGGTTCGAAATCGCCGCGAAAATTTCCGGCGTCATCGCCGGTAGCGCCCGCAATTCCTCGGTCTCGACGATCAGCGTGTTGGCGGCAAGATAGGGCGTGTCGGCCCGCGCGAGCAAATTGTCTTCCACCCCGCCCGCGCCAGGCCGGGAATCGCTGTCGATCCAGTCCGCTGCCTGTGCTGCAATCCGTGAGGCGTCGCCCGGCGGGATACCCGCCATGACCAGCAGTGCGTCAAACCGTTCAACCACTTCGGGGCGTGTTTCAAAGTTTCCGGGTTCGGTTTCCGCAACGAGGCTGTTGAGATTGAAACAGGTCTGCGCGTCGCGCAGCCGCGCCGTGATCATCCCCCCCTCGATCGGGAAATGCGCCGGACCGGAAAGCCAGGGCGCATCGGGGCGCATGGCAGTCTCGGGGTCGTCCATTGCCCGGGCGAGCAGGCTGTCGGCATAGTCACGCGCGCCCATCGCATACCAGTAGGCCCGGTCGCGGTCGCCGACATTGCCGCTGCGTTCGATCCCGGCGCGCATGTCGCCCAACATCTCGACGGCCACGGCCGACATAACCGTGACGACGAGGAGCGCACTGATCAGCGCCGTTCCGCGTTTGCGCGTCTCGTCCCTCATGCCGTCTCTCCGATCAGGACGACATGTTCGATCTCACCAAGCCCGGGCATCTCATAACGCAGCCGCATGGCGCGCGGAACGGGTCCGGCACCCGGCGCAAGCGAGACCGCACCCTGCGCCAGCCAGTGCGTGCCGACGAGGAATTCGAGCTCGACCGATTGCGTCCCGGAAAGGAGCAAACGTTCACTTTGCGGCGTGCCCGCGACGGCATCGGGGAAACCGGTCGCACGGCGCACGAGGCCCTCTCCGGTCAGGACGTACTCCACACGCTGCAGCGAACTGCGCGCGCGAATGCCGCCCGGATTGGCCCAGCCCCGCCGGGTCAGGGCGAGCAGGACCTGGCCGTCGCGAGCGGCTTCGCCCCAGACATCTACACCCGCCTCTGATCCGGCCAGCACAATCGGTGTTGCCCGCCCGTCGAACGTGCGGGTTGGGCGCAGGGCCAGCTGGCCGAGATCATCGCGCAACAGGAGGCGTAGCGTGTCCACATCGGCCAGCTGGGCCTGGCGCTCGGTCAGGGCCTCACGGCTCGATAGCGTCCCGGCCAGCATGCCCACGCCGAGGAGACCCGCGATGGCGAGGGTGGCCGTCGCGACCAGCACTTCGATAAGGGAAAACCCTGCGCGCATACCGGTCAGCCCCTGCGCCGGAAAGTCGTGAGTTCAGCCGCCGTGCGGCCTGACTCCGGTTCGCTCAACAGGAGATCAAGCCGCACGAGATCGGCGTCATCGGTCGCGGTAACGGTGATGCGCCAGTCCCATTCTCGCCCGCCGAGCGCGTAATCGCCGCTCGTGGCCAGAACCGCACCGCCGCTGACCCGCGCGAGTTCGGCATTGAGGATATTCTCCGCCGCCAGCGCCGACAGGCTGCGGTCTTCCAGGATCTGACCGGTGCGCAGGGACTCGCGCGTCGTGTTCATCAGCGCCAGCCCGGCGATGGAGAGGACTCCCAAAGCCACCAGCATCTCGATGAGGGAAAAGCCGCCACGCATCATCAGCCCTCCGCCTCGACCCGGGCACGGCCAGCATCAAATTCAATCCGGTAGCGCTGCTCACCAGCGTCCAGTAGCAACGTCGCGGGATCGCTCGCCCCGGTCGGGTCGAGCCACAAATCGGGACCTTCCGCTTCCGTTGCAGCCGCGCCGGCGAGACGCAGAAACAGTCCCTCATCCAGCCTCAGCCCGCCCCCGGCGATGGACGGATCGGCCTGCCATTCCCCGTCGCGAAAGCGCAGGAAATGCGTCGAACCGGGCTCAATATCCAGCCCGACAAACTCGCCCGACAGGATGGCTTCCTGCTCGGCACGCATCAGGGCAACAGCCAGCCGGCCCGCTTCGGCTTCGCCGGGGCGCTTGTCCGGACCGAAAGCGATCCAGACCCCGCCGCTGACGAGCGCGATTAGCGTCATCACGACCAGCACTTCAACGAGCGAATAGCCCGCGGTTCCGGAGGCCGGCGGCCGCGTCACTCGTCCCAGTTTCCAATGTCGGCGTCCTGGCCCTCGCCACCCGGACGGCCATCCCGGCCCAGCGAATAGATGTCGACCGTTCCGTGTTCGCCTGGCTGGAGGTAGAGATAGGCATTGCCCCACGGATCGTTCGGCAGGCGGCGGATATAACCGCCCTCGCGGAAACGGGCCGACAGGCGCGGATCGGCGGGTGCCGTCACCAGCGCTTCCAGCCCCTGTTCGGTAGACGGATAGCTCAGCAATTCCAGCCGGTAGAGCTCGACCGCCTGTTCCAGTGTCGCGATATCGGCACGGGCCTTCTCGACCATGGCGCGGTCCTGGCTGGGCAGGACGTTGATCACGACGATGGTCGCGAGCAGGCCGATGATCACCAGCACGACCATGAGTTCGAGCAGCGAGAAACCGGCGCGTTTGTCTTCGGGCCTGGAGGTGTCTTTGGCGGTCATGATCTATCCCAGCGCAAGCGAATTGAGTTGAAGGATGGGCAGGAGGATCGACAGGACGATGCCCGTCACGATCACGCCCATGACGATGATGATGGCCGGTTCGACGAGGCTGAGCGCCACGACGATCCCGCCCTCGATATCCTGTTCGAGCTGATCAGCGGCGCGGGCGAACATGTCACCCAGCGTGCCCGAGCGTTCACCCGCCGCGACCATGTAGAGCATGAGCGGCGGGAACCAGCGGCGCGCCTTCATGGCATCGGCAAGGCCCCGCCCGCTCTCGACATCGGCGAGGATGGCCGCAACCCGGGACCGGAAATCGTGATTTCCGGCGGCTTCGCGTGCGGCCTTTAGCGCATCAGGCAGGATCGCGCCGGAGCCAAGGAGGACATCCATCGTCCGGGCAAAGCGCGCCGACTCGGTCTTGCGGACCGCTCCGCCGACAACCGGCATCCGCGCCAACAGCGCGTCGAGCCGGACGCGGATCGCCCGGCGACGCAGGAGAAGCAGGACAGCAGCGACGAGGACACCCGCTCCGATCAGCAGGAAGGGCCAGGCCATCTGCAGGAAACCCGATACACCGATCAGCGTCCGGGTCAGCAGGGGCAGCGTCACGCCGGTTCCGTCGAACTGTTCGGCGATACGCGGCACGATGAAGACCATCAGCACGCCCACGACAACAAGCGCGGTCACGCTCAACGCTGCCGGATAGACGAGCGCGGTCTGCAGCTTGCGTTTCAGCGCCTGGGATTTTTCCAGGTAATCAGCGAGCCGTTCGAGCACCTGTGCCAGTCCGCCAGACATCTCGCCCGCCGCGACCATCGCCCGGTAGACATCGGGGAAACTCGCGCGGTGAGATGTCATCGCTTCGGACAGGCGCTCGCCCTCGACGATCCGGGCGCGCACATCGGTCAGGACGCGGCGGGTGGCCTGCCCGCCGCCCTGCCCGGCGATCATACCAACGGCTTCCTCAACCGGCATGCCGGCACCGATCAGGCTCGCCAGCTGGCGCGTGACCAGCATCAGCTCGCGCGACGGCAGGGCTTTCGGGGCGAACGCCGTGACAGCCGCCCTGGCTTTGCCTGCACTCCGGGCGGCACCAAGGCTGAGCAGGCTCAAACGGCGGCGGCGCAATTCGCGGCGCGCGGCGATCTCGGAGTCCGCACTCAGATAGCCGCGGCTCTTCTTCCCTGCCGCATCGATGGCTTCGTACTCAAAGGCCGGCATGGCCCTCTCCATCCTCGCGGCTGACGCGCAGCAATTCGGCAAGGCTTGTCGTTCCGGCGCGAACGAGGTCAGCACCGTGCTGGAACAGGGTCTGGCTGTTGGCGAAGGCGTGGCGGGCCATGTCGGCCTCGCTGGCATCGCCATGGATCATCCCGCGCAAGGTCGAATCCACCGTGACGATCTCATAAAGTCCGACCCGGCCCTGATAACCGAGCCCCTTGCAAGACGCGCAGCCCGGCGCACGGAACAGGGTCAGCGGATCACTCTCGGCCACACCCAGCGCGGCCTTTTCCGCTGCATCGGCGGCATAGGGCGCGCGGCAATGCGGGCACAGCCGGCGCACGAGCCGCTGCGCCACGATGGCTGTGACAGTCGAGCCGAGCAGGAAGCTCTCCACGCCCATGTCGCGCAGGCGCGTGATCGCCGCGACGGCCGAATTGGTGTGCACGGTCGAAAGCACGAGGTGACCGGTGAGGCTCGCCTGCACGGCGATACCCGCCGTTTCGCCGTCGCGGATTTCCCCGACCATGACCACGTCCGGGTCCTGGCGCAGGATGGCGCGCAGCCCGGTCGCGAACGTCATCCCGACCTTCGGATTGACCTGCGTCTGGCCAACACCGGCCAGCGCATACTCAACCGGGTCCTCCACGGTCAGGATGTTGCGCGTTGCTTCATTCAGCAGGTTGAGACCGGCATAGAGCGTCGTCGTCTTGCCCGCCCCGGTCGGACCGGTAACGAGGATGATGCCGTTGGGCTGGGACAGCGCCTTGCGGAAGCTCGCCAGCGTCGCGGGCGACATTCCAAGCTGGTCGAGCGTCAGGCGCGCCTTTTCATTGTCGAGGAGGCGCAGGACGACCCGCTCGCCAAAACGAGACGGCAGGGTCGAGACACGCACGTCGACGCCCTTTCCGCCCAGCGTCAAAGTCAGGCGGCCGTCCTGCGGCACGCGTTTCTCGGCAATGTCGAGCCGCGCCATCACCTTGATGCGCGAGATCAGCAGCGGCGCGAGGCGCGGGGCCAGCGTCACGGTCTCTGACAACACGCCGTCAATGCGATATCGGACCGAGACCTTGTCCTCGAAGGGCTCAACATGGATGTCGGACGCCTGGGTGCGGATCGCCTCGGCGATCAGCCCGTTGATCAGACGGATGATCGGCGCGTCGGACGCCGCATCGAGCAGGTCGGCACTGCGCGGAATTTCATCGATGATGCGCGACAGGCTCTCCGTATCGTCGTCCGCATCCCCGCCATCGCGGTCCAGACCGTCATAGGCATAGATATCGGTCAGCGCGCTGTCATAGGCGTCCCGGCCCAGCACCTCGACCGTGAAAGGAAAACCCGCCGCACGCCGCGCCTCGAGCAGGGCGAGCGGATCGGCCCCTTCACGCATCAGGAAGACCGGCGTGTCGCCGCCTTTCAGCGCGATACCCTTGTCGCGGGCAAAGCCATAGGCGATCCGTCCGGCGTCCGGGGTCTGGGTCGGACTGGCATTCATGGGGTCGGAGACTCACTCGGCGGCATCATCATCCGGGCGATGGCGTCGAGATCATTGAGTCCTGGCGGCGGCGCACCCGCCGCGCTCTGGCGGACCTGGCCATAGCTGCGGCCCGTGGCCCCGCGCATATCCTCGGCGCTGCGGATGATGGTCGGGCGGATAAACACCATCAGATTGGTGCGCACGGTCGATGTGCCTTCCGACCGGAACAGGCGGCCGATGCCGGGAACGCGACCGAGACCGGGCACCGCGCTGACCGAGTCCTGCTGGTCCTGCTGGATGAGGCCGCCGAGCACGATGATCTCGCCATTGTCGGCCAGCACCGTGGTCTGGATTTCCCGGTTGTTGGTGATGAGGTCGGTTGAGTTGGCGCTGACCGGGCCGAAAATGCTCGACACTTCCTGGCGGATGAAGAGGCGTATCGTGTCGCCTTCGCTGATCTGCGGACGCACTTCCAGCTGCACGCCGACATCCTGGCGCTCGATCGTACGGAAGGGATTGGTGTTGTTCGCGCCCAGCGTTTCACCGGTCGTGATCGGGATCTGCTGGCCGACGAGGATGGAGGCCTCTTCGTTGTCGAGCGTCAGGATCGAGGGCGTCGACAGGATGTTGGAATCCTGGTCGTCGCGCACTGCATTGAGGATGACGCCGAAGAGATTGCCGTTGCTGTCCTGGCCGCCAAACCCGGCGGTAATCCCGCTCGCGGCCAGCAGTGAGTTGATCGCCGCGGTGCGCAGCGAAGGCGAGGCGGCGCTGTCCTCGTCATTTTCGGCGAAGGTCAGCGCACCGGTCAGGGCCAGAAGGTTCGGACGGGCGTTGTTGTAACGGCTCATCACGAAGGGCGCGTCGCCGTCATCGTCGCCGGACAGCAGGAATTGCAGGCCGAGATCGCGCGAGGCGCTGTCGGAAATCTCCACGATGATCGCCTCGACCAGCACTTGCGGCCTCCGGATATCGAGCTGGCGGATGACCTGTTCGATCTGGCGCTGCGCGTCGGGCGGCGCATTGATGATCAGCGCGTTGGTCGCCGGGTGGAAGGCCACCGAGACCTGTTCACCGGACGATCCGCTTTCACCGGCGATCTCGGCGGAAATGTTTTCCAGGATCGGCAGCAACGACGCCCCGTCGGCATGACTGAGATAGACGACGCGATAGTCCTGGCTCGACCGGCTGACCGCATCGACGCGCGCGGCCAGGTCGCGCATCTGGTCGACGGCGGCGCGCTCGCCGCGCAGCAGGATCGAGTTCGACGATGGCACCGGCACGACCGTGACGCCGAACATGCCGTCCTCGCTATTCGAGCTGGTCCGGGCGCGCATGCCCTCGATAATCCCGGCCATGTCGGTCGCGGAGACATTGGTCATCTCGACCATTTCGAAGACCGACGTGTCACGGTCGAGACCGGCCAGAACGCTGCGGGCGCGCTCGATATTGGCGGCGTAATCCACCATGACGAGGACGTTGGAGCCTTCGACCGGGTTGATCACCGATTGCGGGCTCATCATCGGGCGGATGGCCGTCACCGCGCCGCGCGCGCTGGCGTGGTCGAGACGGACCACGGCGGTGACATAGCTCGCATCCGAGCCCGCCCCGCCGGCCCGGGGACCTTCGATGTCGGGCAGGATCTGGTAGACGCCGGGCCGCGTACGCACGGCCGCATAGCCATTGACCCGCAGCGTGGCGAGAAAGACCTCGAACACGCCCGCCTCGTCGAGTGGAACCTGCGAAGTGATCGTCACCTGGCCGCGCACTTCCGGATCGACGATGAAGGTGTAGCCGGTGACCAGCGACACATCGTCGATGAACGCCCGAATGTCGGCATTCTGGAAATTCAGGACATTGTTCTGGGCAAAGACCGGCGCGCCCACGCCCGCCGGTCCGGTCAGGCCCAGAAGGGCCGCGCAACCGGCCATGGCCAGCAAGCGGGGGAAACGGGCAAACGTCATCGCAGTTCGGCCTCCAGGGTCAGTGTGCGTCCGCCGCGCTCGACCTCGAGCCGGACGGTGTCTGCTGAACGGAGCCGGGCGGCGAGGCCCGGCAGATCGGTTGTGGGCGTGATCGCCTGACCATCGACGGCGGTGACGAGGTCACCGGTCTGAAGACCGGAACGGGCCAGCAGGTCCGGATCGGCACCGGCGGTGATCTCGAAGCCGGCGAGGCGTCCATTGCGGATGGCGGGCACAAGACCCGGATTGCCGGTCCGGCCCCCTTCACTGCGGATCAAAGTCGGCTCACGCCGCGCGTCCTCGCGCAGGAAGACCGATTCTGAAACGCCATTGCGGCGGATGGTGACGCGATCAGCGTGAATGGCCGTCAGGGTGACGCCATCGGCGATCTCGTCACCGACGCGATAACTGGAATGAGTTAGCCTGCCGGGGCGGAGGATGGCGGTCGCGGTAGCAGGTTCACTGCTCAGCCGTACGCCATGCAGGGAAATGTCGAGCTGGGTTTCCGGCGCGGCCTCGGCCTCAACGACCGGACCGGCATTACGGGCCGCGAACAGGATGTCTCCGTCCGGGCGCTGGAAAGGAGCCCCGGTCCGCTCGGTTGAAGCACTGACAGCCGGCGGGTCGATCGTGACGTCCGCGGCTCCGGCCCCGAAAGCGACAAGCCAAATCCCGCGTGCCAGCATAAGACCGATTGCGGCGATCAGAACCAGCTCGGCCGCTAGTACCAACGCACCGGTCAGCCGTCCGGCGCGCATGCGCCCGGCAAACCCCGATGATTTCAAGCTGGTCATGGTCATTCCGGCTGTTCCGTCCCACTTGCCGGGCCGGAAATTATGACGGTGCAAAGTCGTTTCGATGACGCCGCGGTTTCAGCTCTGTGAAGACTGCGCGTCACTTCTGTGACAGCGCCCGGGCGAGCCGCGCACCCGGAAAGACGGGTCCGGAGCCGGAGGCTGAAAAGCCCCCGGCCCCGGTCAACGCCCGGTCTTCTAGAAGTGCGTCGTCAGGCTGATCGAGGCGGTTGTGCCCCGGTCATAGGTATTGAAGTCCGTGATCCCGATCGTGGGATTGCGCTGAAATTCGCTGTGCGCTTCCTGGAGCAGGTTCCGGCCGCTGATCGCGACAGTGAAATCCTGACCCTCAAAAGTGAAATCACGGCGGTAGTTGACGTCCAGCTGGATGCCCGGATCCTCGATCACGTCCGGCAGGGCCGCGCCCGGCTGGCTGAGACCCCGTTGCAGGATGCGCTCGTCGACCCAGTTGAGCAGGAGCGTCAGCTGGTCATCATCGCTTTCCCAGCCGAACTGGGCGTTGACGATGTTTTCCGGCGAGCCCTGAAGCTCGGACCCATCAAGGTTGAAGAAGGCCGCGCTGCGCAGGGATCGCGTGACCGGATCGTAGATCATGTCGGTCGGCGAGGCCTGCACCTCGGTTGCCGTGTAGGTGTAGTTGATCGAGAAGCGCCAGTCGCGGTCCCGGAAGAAGGCCGCCTCGAACGGCATCTGGAAATAGGTCCGGTATTCGATCTCGGCACCGGACACGACGGCTTCCGGCGAGTTGATGAAGGTGGACTCGAACACGAAGGTCGAGGTCGAGAACTGGACCTCTTCAATCGGGTTTTCCAGCTCCTTGTAGAAACCGGCGACGGTCACGAACTGGTCGCGGCCCATATAGTATTCGAGACGGGCGTCGAAATTGCGCATCGTGGTGTCGACGAGACCGTTATTGCCCCGGTAGATGCGTTCCGATTCCGGATCGAAGAAGGCCGACAGGGCCAGCTCGCGGAACTGCGGACGGGCAATCGTTTCCGAATACCCGAGGCGCAGCTGAAGATCGTCCGCGAAATTCCAGGTGAAGGTCAGCGCGGGCAGAACATAGTCATTGTTCAGGCCCACGGCACCGGCACCGAGATTGCCGAACCGGTCAAAGGTCTGGACCGTCTGGGTCGCATCCTCGTAGCGCAAACCGGCGGTGGCGCGGATGAAGGAGGTGATGTCGAAGTCCGCCTGAACGAAGAAGGCGTCGACATCAAGGCTCGCCGTATAGCTGTCGTTCGGGGTGGTGATCTCCTGCAGCACGAAGCGGTTCGGATCGATATTGTCCGGCCCGAACAGGAAGTCCGGACGAGCGACCCGCACGTCCTGCGGCAGCGAGTTCCCGCCTGCGAAGCGGAAGGCGAGGAAGTTGTACTCACGCTCGGTGCGCGACGCGTCGGCACCGGCCATCAGCACGACTTCCCGGCCATCGGCAAAATCGAATGTGTATTGCAGCTCCGCACCGGCATTCGTCAGATCGTCGGTGAGATCGGAGAAGCGCACATTGTAGCTGTTCGCGACCTCGTATGAAATCTGGCCCGTCGCATCGACATAGCGGCGCAGTGACCGCTCGTACGGCGCATCGCGGGTCGCCCGGGCGGCGGAACCGCGCCAGGTGAACTCGAGATTGCCGAACGTGTGCTCACCGGCCAGCTGGAGCATGCCGAGCTCGCGCTCGTACCAGCCCGTCGATTCGTCGTAGATTTCACCGGTCGCGCCCTGGGCGTTGAAGTCGCGCCCGGTGTCGATCTGGCTCTCTTTCGACGTGTTGTGGACGTAGAAACCGGTCAGCTGGAAGAGGTGGTCGCCATTGTCGGCCGAGATCGATCCCAGCGCATTGGTGGTGATGTTCAGGGACGTTTCCGTGGTACGGAAATCGTTACCGATCACGTCACCCAGGACGAACTGACGGGTCGCGCGCTGCGTTTCCCAGCCCTGACTGTAACCGGCAGCACCGATGATTCCGATCTCGAAATCGCCGGCATTGAGCGCCATGCCACCATCGATCCCGAAGGACCCGTTCGGACGCAGCTCTCCGGTCTGGATGACCGACAGCGGCGAATTGACGAGCGCCTCACCGGCCGCCTCGATCTGGGCGTCGGTCTGGCTGCTCAGCGTCGTGCGGCTGTTGACCAGCGCCTGAAGCGGCGCCGGCAGATCACGGAGCCCATCGTCATAACCGGTCCAGTCCTGGTCGGACCCGTAGTGGAAGAGGCCGTCTTCACCCGTGGTCTCGGTGTTGAAACCGGTGCTGACCGACAGGTTGAGGAAGTCTTCCAGCGGGCGGCGTAGCGTACGCAGGTCGATCAGACCGCCACCGAATTCGGCTGAGTAATTCGCCGAATAGGTCTTCTGGACCGAGATACGGTCCAGCGTGTCGGACGGGAAGAGATCGAGCGGCACGGTCCGGCGCAGCGGCTCCGGGCTGGGCAGCGGCGATCCGTTGAGGAGCGCAGCAGAGTAGCGATCGCCCAGACCGCGGACATAGGCAAACCGCCCGTCCACGATGGACAGGCCGCTGAGGCGTGTCAGGGCGATCGCCGCGTTGTCGTCGCCGGACCGCAAGAGGTCTTCGGGGGTGACGAAGCTGGCGACCTGCGCGGTCTGGCGTTGCGGTTCGGGAATAAAGCGGCCGCGGACGACGATCGTGTCGCCGGTCTCTTCGGCCGCGACTTCCGCGTCCTGCGCGAACGCGGGGGCTGTCGAGAACAGCATGGTCGTCGCGAGCAGCACTCCGCTTAGGGAAGTGACGGGTTTCATGGCTTTCAACCTTTGATCTGGAATTCGGTGAGACGGGACGGGAAGGCCGGACCCCGGTTAGGGGGGCCGGCCCGCCATCGCGTTAGCAGGGGCTCGAGGCTTCCAGGCCGCAGCTCCATCCAGCCCACCAGCGGTCGGCGTTGTTCTGGACCGCACCGGCGTAAGTGGTCGCCTGGAACCAGGGGTCGAGCGTCGTCACGTCGAACGCCGTGACCGCCGTCTCGTTGGCACCGTTGATGAAGGTCCCGGACAGCGAGTTCGCACCGGTGACATTGTTCGTGCCACCTGCAACGGCAGCCTCTGCCGTGCCCGCTTCAGAGTTCGCGGTCGCCAGACCGGCGGTGCAGTCGAACAGCACCGAGTCAAAGCTCGGGTCCTGACCGACGCCCTGGTAGCCGGCCGTGCCGTTACCCGCGGAGTCCTGGTAACGGAAGCATTCATCACCCTGCTCGAACAGCACGCCGTTGACGTAGCGGCCGACCGTACCGGTGTTCAGGCGGAAGCCGTTACCGCCGCCCGAGCGGGCCACGAAGGTGAAGTTGGCGACGTTTGCGTTCGACAGCGGGGTCACACCCGGAGCGGCCGACGAGGCTTCGACGATGTTGTCGCCGCCGGCATCACGCTGGACCACGATGGCGAACTGGATGTTCCCCTGGTAGCCATTATCGGTGTCGATGGAGTCGTCGTCGTTGCCGGTCAGGACCAGGTTGCGGACATTGACGTTGCCGCCGAAGAATTCGACGCCATCGTCAGAGTTGTTGTGCACCTGGATATTCTCGGCCGTGGTGCCGTTGCCGACGCCCCCGAAGGTGATGCCGTTGAGCTCATTGCCCTGCGTGTTGATCGCGAAACCGGCGAACTGCACGCGGGTGAAGGTCATCGAGCCGCTGGAGTCGCCCGTGATGCCACCGCCATAGAGCGCGTCCGGATTGGTCACGCCTTCGACGATGTTCTCGCAGGCCGCCGTACCCGGCGTCGCCGCATCGCGGCACCGGTTGATCGGCGCACGGCCGAGGATGACCAGGCCACCCCACTCGCTGATCGCATTGGTGCGGTCACCGGCTGCGTTGGTCACGTCATTCTCCGAGGTGAAGATCACCGGATTGGCGCTCGTACCGTTGGAGAAGATCTGCGAGCCGCGGTTCACGACCAGATAGTCCTGACCGCTGTCACCGAAGATCGTCACACCCGATTCGATCGTGATCGAAGCCGGATCCCCGCCCTGGGCATTGCCGTCGGCACCCACGTCGACGCCGATATCCACCCGGCCGTCGAGCTCGTAGAAATTGCCGCGCGTCAGACGGATGTCCGAGGTCACGATGCCGGACAGGCGGCAGACCGTGACATCGTTGATCTCGAAGCCGGAGTCGGTCGTCCCTGTCGGGCAAACCGGATCGGCGAAGAGGGCAAACGTCCAGCCCGCGGCCCAGTTCTGGGTCTCGGTCTCGTTCGGGCCGAAGGCACCGATATAGGAGGTCTGCTGGAAGAAGGGGTTGAGCGTGGTCGGGTCGAACGCCGTCACACCGGCTTCAACCGGGCCCGGGAAGAACCGGGCCGCCAGAGAGTTGCTGGCTTGCAGATTGTTCGTACCACCCGCAACGGCAGCCTCTGCCGTGCCCGCTTCGGAGTTCGCGGTCGCCAGACCGGCGGCGCAGTCAAACAGCACCGAGTCAAAGCTCGGGTCCTGACCGATGCCCTGGTAGCCCGGCGTGCCGTTACCAGCGGAGTCCTGGTAGCGGAAGCATTCATCGCCCTGTTCGAAGAGCACGCCGTTGACGTAGCGGCCGACCGTACCTGTGTTCAGGCGGAAACCGTTACCGCCACCCGAGCGGGCAATGAAGGTGAAGTTGGAGATTTGCGCGTTCGACAGCGGGGTCACGCCCGGAGCCGCCGAAGAGGCTTCAACGATGTTGTCGCCGCCGGCATTGCGCTGGACCACGATGGCGTACTGGATATTGCCCTGGTAGCCATTGTCGGTGTCGATCGAGTCGTCGTCGTTGCCGGTCAGGACCAGGTTCCGGACATTGACGTTGCCGCCGAAGAATTCGACGCCGTCGTCGGAATTGTTGTGGACTTGGACGTTTTCGACCGTCGTACCGTTGCCAACACCGGCGAAGGTGATGCCGTTGAGCTCATTGCCCTGCGTGTTGATCGCGAAGCCGGCGAACCGGACCTGGACGTAGCGCAGTATACCCGAATTGTCGGCGGTGTCGTTGCCACCATAAAGCGCGTCCGGATTGGTCACACCTTCGACGATGTTCTCGCAATCGACCGTGCCCGGCGTCGCCGCGTCGCGGCAACGGTTGATCGGGGCCTGGCCAAGGATGACGAGGCCGCCCCACTCGGAGATATTGTCACCGCCATCGTCATTGGTCGGGTCGTTGTCGGCCCGGCGCGCGATGTCGTCGGCGCTGGTGAAGATGATCGGCGAGGCCTGGGTGCCGTCGGCTTCCAGCTGCGAGCCGCGGTTCACGACGATGTAGTCGGCACCGCTTTCCCCGTAGAGGGTAACGCCCGGTGCGATGGTCAGGCGCGCGGCGGTTCCGCCGGCGGCATTGCCGTCTGCGCCGATATCCGAACCGATATCGACCCGGCCCTGGATGCGGTAGGCGATACCGTCAACTTGCGGCAGGTTCAGATTGGTGAGGATCGCGCCGGAGATCAGGCAGGTCGTCGTGTTGCCGACCGCCGTGCCCGTGGTGAAACCGGTCGGGCAGGTGGCGGTGCCACCATTCCCGCCGCCGCCACCACCGCCGCCGCCCGGAGGCGTGCCCGGATTGGTCGTGCCCGGCGAGGCGATATCGGAACCCTGGGTACAGGCCCCCAGAGCCGCGCAGGCCGCGCCCGCCAGAAAGAGGTTTCGGAAAAGCGTATTGAACGACATCAGGGATCCCCCGCTCGAGTCCACATCAAGGAAGACCGGAAAATCCCGCAGACGGGTCCGGCCAATCGGCGCGGAAAAGAACGGAGATTTGCAACAGGCCTGTGACGCCCGGAGCGCGGTAACTGCTTTCGACAATCGGGCTCGCGGAATTTCCCGTTTCAGGCGAATTGTATTCCGCATATCATATTGTATTTATTAGCTTATATTTAGATGTGCTTGTTGCGGCACGGGCCGGTTAAGAGTTGTGAATTTTTTGAATCCAACAGGCGACGGGGCCGTGAAGGAACCGCGAAAATCCTGTCACAAATGGCCTAGTGTCTTGAATTCGTTCGGGCCGAAATTCCGTCTCCGGACATTTGCCGCATCGCAGCACGTTTTCAGCCCCGGAGCGGCAGGGCGCGAATCCCGCCGATCATTCCCGCCGGACAGCGCCGCGACGCGGGACGTCCCCCGGTGGCTTTCACAATCGGCATGTGTTTCGCTAGAAAAGGCATGGACAGGGCCAGCGGACGGCCCTGTCCTGACCGGCGGCTGGAAAGCCTTGGGGAACCCCGTTCGGACCCTTGCGTTTTTTCACTTTACAGCCGCGCCCGCCGGCCCTAAATCCGCTTTTCCCGGCGGAGGTGACGAAGCCGGATTGGGTTAATTGCCTTAACAGGGGGTCTCGTGCGTTGGACACGTACCACACGCCCCTGGACCTGGTCCGCCGTCGGCCTTCAGAGGGTCCTGTCGCCTGTGCGCGGCCTGACCGTCTTGCCGTAGCGGCCCGCTGGTTCCAGGAACATTTCTCCGGCGAAACGCTCTACGCCGTCAAAGCCAATCCGTCGCCCTGGGTGATTGACGGGCTGTATGCGGCCGGCATTCGCTTTTTCGATGTCGCCTCGCTGCCCGAGATCGCGCTCGTCTCCGAACGCTGTCCCGGTGCGACGCTGGCCTTCCTGCATCCGGTCAAGAGCCGTGAAGCCATCCGCCGCGCCTATTTCGATTATGGCGTGCGGATTTTCGCGCTCGACTGCGAGGACGAGCTCGCCAAGATCGTCGCCGAGACGCAAGGCGCGCGCGACCTGACGCTCATCATCCGCCTGGCGGTGTCGAATGCCGGGGCTGTCATGGCGCTGGCCGGCAAGTTCGGCGCGAGCGCATTTGATGCGCCCGAACTGATCCGCAAGGCCCGCGCCAATGCCGAGGAGCTGGGTGTCAGCTTCCATGTCGGCAGCCAGTGCATGGACCCGATGGCCTATCGCGCCGCGATGATGGAGGCGAGCCGCCTCATCGTGCGCGCGGGCGTCACCGTCGATATCGTCGATGTCGGTGGCGGCTTCCCGTCCATCTATCCGGGCCTGACCCCGCCGCCCATGATCTCCTACGTCAATGCCATTGAAGAGGCGTTCGAGGAGATGATGGTTCTGGAAAACGCCGACCTCTGGTGCGAGCCGGGCCGGGCGCTGGTCGCCGAGGCCTGTTCGGTCCTCACCCGGGTCGAGCTGCGCAAGGGTGACGCCCTTTATCTCAATGACGGGGCCTATGGCTGCCTCTTTGACGCGGCCCATGCCAAATGGCCCTTCCCGATGCGCGTCTGGCGCGAGGATGGCGAGGTCAGGATCGATGGTCCGGAAGGCTCGCCCTTTCGTCTCTTCGGCCCGACCTGTGATTCCATCGATTCCATGCCTGGCCCGTATGACCTTCCCTCGGACGTGCGCGAAGGCGACTGGATCGAGATCGGCATGCTCGGCGCGTACGGTACAGCCATGGTCACCCCGTTCAACGGGTTCGGGGCGGTCGAGACCGCCGCCGTCCGTGACTTCCCGTGGCCGAGCCTTTATGACGCGAAGCCCGAACACGAACCGGCGGCTGCCAGCTCCGTGGTGGCTTTCCCCCGCGCCAAGCGGCGCAAGACTCGTATGCGGAGACGCTAGAAATTGACCCAGCGTTCTAATGAAAAGGCCAAGCTGCTCGCCAATCCGGTCGAGCATATCGACATCGCGTCCTTTGACGGGCGGGTGATCATCGATGCGTGGGAGAAGATGTCCTTCACCTCGCGCGATGCCGCCCGGGCCGCGCGCATCCTGCAACAGGCCGTGGCCGATCCCGACTGTTCGGTGATCCTCACCCTCGCCGGGTCCACCTCGGCCGGCGGCTGCATGCATGTCTGGCGCGACATGGTCCGCAACAACATGGTCGACGCCATCGTCTCGACCGGCGCGTCCATCGTCGACATGGACTTTTTCGAAGCCCTCGGCTTCAAGCACTACCAGGCGGGCGAAATCCCCGACGACCGGGTGCTGCGCGATCTCTATATCGACCGCATCTACGACACCTATATCGACGAGGAAGAGCTTCAGGCCTGCGACCACACGATCGGCGACATCACCGATTCGCTCGAACCTGGTCCGCGCTCCTCACGCTCTTTCATCAAGGCGATGGGCAAGTGGCTCTCCGAAGGCGGCGCGAAAAAGGAAGGCTCTCTCGTGCAGGAATGCTACGAGCAGGGCGTACCGATCTTCTGCCCGGCCTTTTCAGACTCCTCGGCCGGTTTCGGCCTCGTGCGTCACCAGGTCGAGCGCATGAAGGCGGGCAAGCCCTATGTCTCCATCGACTCCGTGGCCGACTTCCGCGAACTGACCGACATCAAGATCAAGGCCGGCACGACGGGCCTGTTCATGGTCGGTGGCGGCGTGCCGAAGAATTTTGCCCAGGACACGGTCGTCTGCGCGGAAATCCTCGGCCATGACGTGCCGATGCACGCCTATGCGGTCCAGATCACCGTTGCCGACGTGCGCGACGGCGCCTGCTCGTCCTCGACGCTGAAAGAGGCCTGCTCGTGGGGCAAGGTCGATGTCGCGCTCGAACAGATGGTCTTCGCGGAAGCCTCCTCGGTCGCGCCGATCATCGTTTCCGACGTCTACCATCGCGGCGCATGGAAAAAACGCCCCCGCCACCGCTACGCGGACATGTTCGAGGACTAAGCGCTCTCACGGCCCCGGACACTGTTCCGGGGCCGATTGCTTTCCGGGAATACGATCCAACTATGTCCTTCCCCTTGATGGGGAAGGTGGCCCGAAGGGCCGGAAGGGGTGGGTAGCGGCCAACCTTTGCGTTTCCCACCCTCTTCGCCTCGCATTCGCTCGGCACCTCTCCCTCCAGGGAGAGGAGGAAATTTACGCGTCATCACCCGCCTTGTGCGGGTGATCTCATCGGCGAAGGATGCCCCGAATAAATCGGGGCATGACGCAGGGATTGGAATTTCGGCTCTTGGACTTGGATCCACGGGCCCATTTTGAGCCTTTTCCTCATCTTGTTTTCCCGGCGGAAGCCGGGACCCAGGAGGGTTAGAACTGGACCCCGACTTTCGTCGGGGAAACGGCATTTTTAATCAGGGCTGGGCTGATCTGCGTGCTTCGAGGCTGCTTCGCAGCGCCTCAGCACGAGGAAGGTTCGTACAATTCATAACCCTCATCCTGAGGTGCCCGCGATAGCGGGCCTCGAAGGATGGGAGGCCAGCCCTACCTTTTTCGTCCTTCCATCGCCGCGAGTTGTTCCGGCGTCGCGGGGGTCTGGAATTGCGCTTTCCAGTCGGCGTAAGGCATGCCGTAGACGCGTTCCCGCGCGTCATCGTCGCTAACATCCAGCCCGCGCTCTTCGGCGGCCGCGCGATACCATTTCGACAGGCAGTTGCGGCAGAAGTCCGCAAGGATCATCAGATCGATATTCTGCACATCGGTCCGCCGCCCGAGATGGGCCAGCAATTGGCGAAAAGCGGCGGCATCGAGCGCGTCCTGTTCGGCGGGGCTCAGCTCATCGTGTTTCATTCGGTTTCGCTCCTGACGCACAGCCAGCGGCTCGGATTGATCGAGAACGGATTGGTGACCCAGCCCTCGACCCGTTCGCCAACCAGCTGCTTGGTGCTTTCGACAAAGATGGGCGCGGTCGGCGCGTTGTCGAGGAAAATCTGTTCGGCCTCGGCCAGCATCTGCGCGCGCACCGCGACGTCGGCGGTGCCCAGCGCCTCGGCGACGATCCGGTCGTATTCCGGATGGCTCCAGCGGCTGTAATTCACCTCCCCAGCCCGGCTCTCATACTGCAGCAGATAGGCGTAGGGGTCGTCAAAATCGGGTACCCAGGCCGAGGTCGCCGCTTCGAAATCACCCGCGCGCATCGCGTCATAGTGGATCTGGGAATCCCGGACTTCGACGATCGCGCTGACCCAGGGCGCGATCATGGCCCAATCCTGCTGGACCACGGGCGCAATGCGGGGCCAGCCCGCCGCGGGCTGGTAGGCGAGCACGACTTCGAACGGATTGTCCGGCCCGAACCCGGCGTCGGTCAAAAGCCGCGCGGCTTCCTCCCGGCGCGCGGTCATGTCCTGATCGGCGAAATTCAGGCGCGGCCCGTCGAGACGTCCATTGATACCCTCGGGCACGAGGCGGAAGAGCGGGTCATCGGCCCCGGCCAGCACTTCATCGGCGATAAAGCGGCGGTCGATCGCCATCGACAGCGCCCGGCGCACGCGCGCATCGTCAAAAGGCGCACGGGCCGTGTTGAAGGTGATGTCGCGGATATAAAGGCCCGGTCCGATCTCGACGGTCCCGGCATGGCGCTCGCGCAGGAAGCCCATATTGGTGCCCGAGAATTCGACATTGAGGTCGAGCTCGCCATTGCGCACCCGCCGCTCTGCCGCCGACGTGTCCACCGTCGGGTAGAAATAGACATTCTCCAGACAGACATTCGCCGCGTCGAAGAATTCGGGATTGGCGGTCAGGTGGATGAAATCGCTCGACCGCCATTCGACGAGGCGGAAGGCACCGCTGACGACGATATTCTCGGCCCGGATCCAGGCGTCGCCATACTCCTCGACCACATGGCGCGGCACCGGCTGGCCCCAATACATCAGCACCGAGGGCAGATAGGGGGCGGGATAGTTCAGCCGGACTTCGACCGTGCGGTCGTCGATCGCGGCCGCGCCGACTTCGCTGACGGCAACCTCGCCAGCCGCGGCGGCCTCGGCATTGGCGATCATGAAGAGCGGGGACGGATACTGGTTGCGGGTCAACGGATCCAGTGCGCGTTGAAGCCCGAACACTACATCGTCCGCCGTGATCGGGCGTCCGTCCGACCAGTTCGCGTCGCGCAGGTGGAAGGTCCAGACGAGACCGTCATCGGACACATCCGCGCTTTCGGCCAGCGCCAGCCGCGGGCGCGCGTCCGGTCCCGGCTCGTAAAGCCCGGCAAACATGTCAGCCACGATGGTGCGCTCGTCCATGATGATGGCGACATGCGGGTCAAGCGTCAGCGGCTCGAGCCGGTTGCCCCGGTGCAAAGTCCCGGCGTCGTCTTCGCTGGACGGCCCGCCACTGCAGGCGGTCAGCGTCAGCGCCGCAATCGTGATGACCGCGTGAAATTTGATGGACATGGCACCCTCCCCGGTCCCGATTGACCGATTGGTAAAGCGCGAGGTCTGAATTTTTTCCTTCGCTCAGCAATCGAACTTCAGACACCGCGCCTGAGTCGCGGAATAGACCCCATACCCCCCGATCACAAAGGCTCCACCCGCATAGAGCCAGAACCCGAAGGGCTGGTCGCGCAGCCAGCCCAGCGATGCCGAAAGTCCGCGCACATCATCGGGATCCTGGGTCCATGCACCGAGAAGCAGAAACAGGCCGACCAGCCCGAACAACAGGCCGCGCCCGCCGATCGCCAGATTGATGACCGGCACCAGACGGGTTCGCCAGCCGTTCAGTTCCAGCGCGCGCCGCCAGCGCTCGGTGATGGCGCGCCAGAGCTGGGCACCGCCAATCCCCAGAAGTGACAGCCCCAGCAGCGCCACGGCAAACCGGCCGAACGGCTGGCCCAGGAGGAAGTGGGCGATGGTTTCGGTTGCCCCGGCGCCGCCGTCCCGGTTCCGGCCGAAGGTCACGGCGATGGCGGCCACACCCACACCGGCATAGCTCAGACCGGACATGACCATGCCGATCCGGGCCAGTATCCCTGTCGCGTCATCGCCTTTTTCACGGACGTCGAACCCGGCCTGCAGGAAGCGCCAGACCGCATAGACCAGGAGCCCGGCTCCGATGGCAAGCAGTACGGCTTGTCCGGCAGGTTGGGTCTCCAGGCTCCGGAACACGTCCCCGGGCGAATATCCTTCTTCGTCCGCGCCAGGACGCCAGGCCGCGCGCACCATCAGCCCGGCCACGAGCCAGTAGACGACAGCACGCGCCGACAGGCCGGTCCGGGCGGCCGTGGCAAACAGGGTCGAGGAGCGAAACGGATGACTCACCCGCTCTAAACGCCGCGCGGGCGGGCCAGTTCCCGCGCGAAGCCTCTGCGAATTCGCTTGCCATTTGCCGCTGAACATGGAAGGGAGCGCTCGTCTTCAAGCGCCGCGCGTAGAAGGTGAGGTTTCCTCACCAGCGGCCGGTACGACCGAGCATCGGCTCATTTCCGACCTTTGCCGTAAGCCATAGCGACCGCATCTCAGCGGGCGCGCCCATCAGGCGGCTGGTCTACGCAAGCTCCCTATTTTGAAAAACCGCAGCGCGCGGGGGTCCGGCATGACGCCGTCCCTGCCCTGCGCGCGCATATGAAAGTGTTTGACTTGAAACAGTTTTCCCAGCTCGGCCTCGCCGAGCCCATCCTCCGCGCCGTCACCGAAGAAGGCTATACGACGCCGACGCCGATCCAGTCCGCCGTGATCCCGGCCATGCTGTCGGGCCGCGACATCCTGGGGACCGCCCAGACCGGAACCGGCAAGACGGCGGCCTTTACCCTGCCGCTCCTGCACAAGGTACACACCGACGGCAAGCAGGCTCCGGGCAAGTGCTGCACGGCGCTCATCCTCGCCCCGACGCGCGAACTCGCCTTGCAGATCGCCGAAAGCATTGAAACCTATGGCCGCCTGGTCCTGCCGCGTGTTGCCGTCGTCATGGGCGGTGTGAAGCCCGGACCGCAGGTCCGCGCCATGGCGCGCGGCGCCGACTTCCTCGTCGCCACGCCCGGCCGCCTGCTCGACCTGATGGGCAGCGGATCGATCCGGCTCGATTTCACCAAAACCGTCGTCCTCGACGAAGCCGACCAGATGATGGACCTCGGCTTCCTGCCGGCCATCCGCCGCATCCTGCAGGCCCTGCCGAAACAGCGCCAGACGGCGCTCCTCTCGGCGACCATGCCGAAACAGATCCGCGCCCTGGCGCAGGACTTCCTGACCAACCCGGAAGAGATTTCCGTCGCGCCGGTGTCCCGCCCGATCGAGGCCATCGACCAGTCAGTCGTCATGGTCGACCGCGCACAGAAACTGCCCGCCCTCGCCGCCGCGCTCAGCGTGCCGGACATGGACCGCGCCATCGTCTTCTCGCGCACCAAGCACGGCGCGGACAAGATCGTGAAGAAGCTCGGCCAGGCCGGCATCAGCGCCGCGGCCATTCACGGCAACAAGAGCCAGAACCAGCGCGAACGCACGCTGGAGAATTTCAAGACCGGCAAGGTGACGACGCTGATCGCTACCGACATTGCCGCGCGCGGCATCGATATCGAGGGCGTCAGCCACGTCATCAATTTCGACCTGCCGAACGTGCCTGAATCCTATGTCCACCGGATCGGCCGGACGGCGCGTGCCGGTGAAACCGGTGTGGCGATCGCATTTTGTGATGGCGAAGAGCGCCCGCTCCTGCGCGATATCGAGAAGCTGATCGGATACCGCCTGCCGGTCCGCCAATATGAGGGCGAGGCGCTGTCGGCGCCCAAAGAGGCCGCCGACACGCCCGACTACGCCCTGAAACCGGCGAAGAAGAAAAAACGCCCCTCCGGCCGGGGCGGCCAAAATCGGAATGCCCAGAACCAGAACGCCCAGAACCGCAATGGCCAGGCCCGCAACGGTCAAAACCGCCGTCCGGCCCGTCCGCAAGGCGGTCAGGGCGGGCAAGGTGGAAGCGAGAGCGCCGAGGCTGGGCTCGCCCGCATGCTCGCCGATGGCGGATCGCGCGGCGGAGCCTCCAAGCGCCGCCGCAACCGCCGCCGCAAGGCATCCGGCGGTGCCGGCGCAAGCGCGTCCTAGTCCAGAAGTCTTGCTCAAGGCCCCGGGCGCGCCTAGCGTCCGGGCATGGACGACCGTACGCCCCCCTTACCGCCCGACCTGCGTAACGCGAGCGCCCTGCCCGCAGACTATTATCTGGGGGCCGACCGGCTCGCCTTTGATCTCGAACACATTCTTGCACCCGGCTGGCAGGTGATCGCACCCGCCAGCGCGGTGCGCGATCCGGGCGACCACATCGTGCGCGACATTGCCGGCAAGCCGGTCCTGATCGTGCGCAATGACGAAGGCCGCCTCAACGGGTTTTTCAATGTCTGCCGCCACCGCGCCGGGCCGCTGGCGACGTGCGATGGCAAGGGCGCGAAACGGCTGCGCTGCGCCTATCACGGCTGGATCTATAATCTCGACGGCGAGCTTCGCGTCGCGCCGGAGATGCAGGAGGCCGAAGGCTTCACCCGCGACGGCATTGCGCTTTACCCGGTCGAGGTGCGCGAATGGCGCGGCCTCGTCTTCGCGCGCGCCGGAACCGGCGGACCGGATTTTGACACTGTCATCGGCCCGCTCGATGCCCGCATCGTCAATTGCGGGCTGGAGGCGATGGCCCATCACCACGCCCATGTTTACGAGGTCGCCTGCAACTGGAAAGTCTATGTCGACAATTATCTGGAGAGCTATCACGTGCCGTCGGTTCACCCGGCACTGGACAGCCTTCTCGACTGCACGACCTATGAGGTGACGCTCGACGACTGGACCTCGATCCAGCGCTCGCCGGTGGGCGACGATACCGGCCCCTATTCTGCGGGCGACGCGCTCTATGTCTTCGTCTGGCCGAACACGATGCTGAACATCCTGCCCGGACGGTTGCAGACCAACCGCGTCGTTCCCGACGGGCCGGACCGCTGCAAGGTCGAGTTCGATTTCTACTACGCGCCGGGTGTCGAGGCCCGCGCCGAAGCCGACGATACCTTTTCCGCCGAAGTGCAGGAGGAGGACTGCACCATTTGCGAACAGGTCCAGCGCGCTCTGGCGTCGGGCGTCTACACGCCCGGCCGCCTGTCGCCAACGCAGGAAGCCGCGCTGTGGCATTGGCAGAATCTTTTGAGAGAATGCCATTCTGCCAGCAAAATTATACGTGAGATATGTACGTGATTTTCAATACGCAAAAAAAGAAATTCGAGAACCTGTTATCTCTTTATAAGAAATTCGGGCCATTGCCGTTCTTGAAAGAATCTGAAAATTTTGAGTTTGATTTTAAATATAATACCTTACTAAGCGTCGCCCGTTTTCACGCAAACTTGGAACTTGAAAGGTGGAAAGACGCTCAACAATTCTTGAACCTTCATTATAGCGATATAACTAAATTGAATTACAATATGGAAACTATCTCTTATTTATACTTATTTATATACATATCTGCAAGAAAAAATAAGGAGTTTCGAAAACAATTAGATCAAAAAAACACCAAAATCATAATCGATTACAAAAAAACAAATCGCTTAATAATGAAATACTTTGAGATATCAGATTTTCAGAGCTGGTCGAAAATCATTAATACAAACAATGAAACGAACGACTGAGATAACTTCAAACAGAAAACATCCAAACATTTAGCCGCTGACGCACTTTCGCCGTGCCCCTACACGCTCAACATTGATGAAACCAGCCGGTTCAGGCTGATGCCCTGTTCTGCCGCCTTGATCGCCAGGCTGCGATGCTGCTCCGGCGGCACCCTCACCTGGAATTTCCCGCTATAGCGTTTCCCGGTCAGGGGGGCTGGAACGGTTTCGCCATTCGCGGCCATGTCGGCCACCACATCACGGACGAGGTCAACGAGCCCTTCGAGCGCCGCTGATTGTTCCGGGGCCAGGAAGGACAGGCTGGGGAACTCCGCGCAGAGAGCGACGAATTCTCCGTCGTCTTCGGACCAGATCACCCGGTAGGTATATTGCTTATGGTCAACCATCGTCCGTCTCCTTGCGCTGTTCCCTTAGCTTCTTGATCGCGGCGAGCACCTGTTTCACCTGATAGGGTTTCGCCTTGCCGTTCTTGCCATTCTGAATGTTGACCCGCGGGTCGCCAGGCCACGGCGTTTTGTAAACGTGATGACTTGTTCCTTGCTGGCGAGGTTCGCCAAAGTGGTGTTTGCAGACGGCGACGAGGTCGGAAAAGCGCACATTCTGGGGTGCCGCCATCATCTGCTTCAGGATTTTGTCCATCGCCGCCACATCGTCAATCTAGTGCTATTATTGATACTGATCAAGTGCCCGCGAGAATAATCTGTGGGCTCGGCGCAATCTGTGCGACACCGGTAGCGACATCATCGGTCACGCTAAAGGGGGAATCATGGCCGGCATCGACACCGGGACCGGGCCAGTGCTTGGCCCGCAAAAGCGCGTGCTGGGTTTCTGGACCTGCTGGTCACTGACCGTCGGGGTCATGATCGGCTCCGGCGTCTTCCTCCTGCCCGCCGTCCTCGCCCCTTATGGCCTGATGAGTTTCGCCGGATGGATGCTGACGGGGGCGGGTTCGATCCTGCTGGCGCTGGTGCTGGGCCGTCTCGCCTCGCGCACGCGGCGCACCGGCGGCCCCTATATCTTTGCCCATGACGCGTTCGGTGATTTGCCGGGCTTCCTGGTGGCCTGGGGCTATTGGGCCTCACTCTGGATCGCCGTCCCGGCCATCGCGATTGCCTTTGTCGGCTATCTGACGGTCTTCATCCCGCCGCTGGCCAACTCACCCATGGGTCAGGCCGGAGTCGCGCTGGCGCTGATCTGGACACTGACGCTGGTGAATATTGCGGGGCTGAAAGAGGCCGGCCTGGTCCAGATCGCCATGACCGTCCTCAAACTCATCCCGCTCTTCGTGATCATAGGCCTCGGCACAGTGGCGGGATCGCCGGACAATCTCCCCGCGCCCAACCCGACCGGAGAGCCCTTCATCCACGTACTGGCCGCAACGGCCCTTCTGACCATGTGGGCCTTTGCCGGCCTCGAAGCGGGAACCCTGCCTGCCGGCAGTGTGAAAAACCCGGAGAAAACCATTCCGCGCGCCGTCATCATCGGCACCATCACCGTGACGCTCATCTATCTCGCCGCGACCGCCGCCGTGATGATGCTGGTTCCCGCCGAAATCCTCGTTGAGTCGACCTCGCCCTTCGCCGAGGCGGCCCGGGGCCTTGGCAGCTGGGGTCCGCACCTGATCGCCATCGGTGCCCTCGTGTCGACCGCCGGCAGCCTCAACGGCAATGTCTTTGCCAGCGGGCAGATCCCGATGGCGGTCGCGCTCGACAGGCTGGCCCCGAAAGTCCTCGCCCGCGTGACGCCCGGCGGCGGACCCTATGTCGCGCTGATCGCGGCGTCGACGCTCGGCTCCATCGTGCTGGTCCTCAACTATTCGCGTGGCCTCGTCGGGGCCTTCACTTTCCTGTTGATGATGAGCACGCTCGCCGTCCTCGCCCCGCTCTTCATCTCGGTCGCGGCCGAAATCCGCCATTCCTGGAAATCCGCCAAGGGCTGGGCCGCGCTCGCCGCGCTGGCCGGCCTCTATGCAGCATTCGCCATCTTCGGCTCGGGGCTGGAAGTCCTCGCCTGGGGTCTCGTCCTCGTCGCGCTGGGCGTGCCGGTGTTTTACTGGGGAAGCCGATCAGGCACCCCCGCCGGCGCATAGCCACCCTGCCTTAACGCGGTGTCGCCATGGGCCAGTGCCCGTGGTATCGGCGAGGCCTACTCAAACCGGAATGACTGCCATGCCCGCCATCGACATCGCCCTCCTGACTGCCAGCTTCGTGACTTTCTTCGTCGTCATCGATCCGATCGGCGTTGCGCCGATCTTTGCCGGTCTGACCGAAGGCTCCACCGCCGCGCACCGGCGCAAGATGGCGATCAAGTCGATCCTGATCGCCACGGTCGTCCTGCTCGCCTTTGCCTATGGCGGGGAATGGCTGCTGGGCGCGCTGCATATCAGCCTCGACGCCTTCCGCGCGGCGGGCGGGGTTCTGCTTTTCCTTCTCGCGCTCGACATGATTTTTGAAAAGCGCACCGAGCGCCGCGAGGAGCGCGCCGAAAAGCTTGCCGAGGAAGAAGTGGCCGATCCCGGCTCGCACGAGGACATCTCGGTCTTCCCCATGGCGATTCCGATGCTCGCCGGTCCGGGCGCAATCGCCTCGATCATGCTGTTCATGTCCGGCGATGGCGGCACGCTGATCGGTCAGGCGACCATTCTTGCCGGCCTTGCCGTCAACCTGATCGTCTGCCTCATTCTGTTCCTCGCCGTCGGTCCGCTGATGCGCATCATGGGCGACACGCTGGCCGCGATGATCACCCGGATTCTCGGCGTGATCCTCGCCGCGCTCGCCGCGCAGTTCATCTTCGACGGGATTTCCGGCGCGCTGCTCTAGCCGGCCGGAACAAAGTGCGTGCCCATGAAATAGGGCCAGACCAGGAGACCGAGCAGCCCCTGCCAGAAGCCCAGCTCAAGATAGCCGATCGAGAACAGCCAGCCGCCAATCCAGGCGAGGCCAATGCCGCTGTGTTGCTCGATGGAGATTTTGCGTTCGCTCATGGAATTTCTCCTGTTTCGTGGAGAAGTCCATACCATGCCGGCGCGGACCTGAGCGCGGGGAATTCTGCCGCACTCGATCCCGCGGGAATGCGTCACCGCCGTCCCGCATAAGAAAGGGGCGGCACCGGTCGCCCGGCACCGCCCCTCCATTCGGTTTCGTCCTGTCTAGGCTGAGCGGGCTTGCGCGGCATGTTTGCCTTCGCAGATTTCCTCGACCAGCTTGGCGCAGAATTGCGGAAGATCGTCCGGGTTGCGGCTCGTCACCAGGCCGTCATCGACCACGACCGCCTCGTCCACGACATTCGCCCCGGCATTTTCTAGATCGCCGCGGATGTTCTCGATGGCCGTCATTGTCCGGCCGGAGACCACACCTGCATCGATCAGCACCTGCGGGCCGTGACAAATCGAGGCGACCGGCTTTTTCTGCTCGAAGAAGCTCTGGACAAATCCCGTCGCCTCGGACTTCACCCGCAGCGCGTCCGGCGAAAACAGACCGCCGGGAACCACCAGCGCATCGAAATCCGAGGCGTGGGCATCCTCCAGCGTCCGGTCGACGCGGATCGCCTTGCCTTTCTCGCGGTGCCGGTTGGCCTCGATCTCGCCTTCCTGGAACGACACGATGATGGCTTCGCCGCCAGCGGCCTCGATTGCCTCTTTCGGCGAAAAGAGTTCGCTTTCCTCAAAGCCGTCGGCGGCCAGAATGGCAACGGTTTTGCCGGTAATCTCGCGGGACATGGGGGAGTTCCTTGTGTCTGTGTTATCGGGATAGTTCGACAACGCTCCCCCCGCCCGTCCGTTCCGGCCGGTCGCAGTTCAGGGCGCGGCGGTCCGCTCCAGTGTCATCTCGAGGAAGACCGTCCAGTCGGTCTCGCCGGGCATGCGGCGTTCGCCCACCTCGTGCCAGACCCCGTCCGTGACCGTGCTGGTATAGCGCGTCTCGCCCATAGGCCCGGCCTCGAACCCCCAGACGATCCGGTTTTCAGAGATTTCCGGAACGACTTCCAGCGTATGGCCCTGCATCACCACGGTGCGCATGCCGTATCCGCCGTCCGGCTCGGCCCAGATCAGCGCAAAGGCGTCATGGACTGTGCGGGTCTCGCCATTGGGGCCAATTGCCGCCGTCCCGCGGCCTTCGAAAGTCACGCCATGACCGCCGGCGCGGGACCGGATGGACTCGGAAACGGCAAATTCGCCCCTCCGGCCATTCGGCCCCAACGCCCAGCCCGTTCCTTCCCATTCGCCTACCAGGAAGTCGAGCGCATCGGCGGGCCGGTCAATGCCAGGCGGTGCCGTTCCCTCGGCCTGGGCCGAGGCCGCATGGCTACCGGCAACAAGCGCGGCCAGAGCCACGGCAGCTCCGGCAGCGCGAATGATGAAATGAATGCGATCGCCCGCTCGGCTCATGTGAGATTCTCCTGGTTCAGCTTCGACTAAAATTACTTTGATTTATAAAGTTTGGTGAGTCAACGAGCAGGAATATGCATGCCGAATGTCGGTGGAACGCACGGAGGCCGGAGATAGTAAAACCCCTGTTCCGCCTGCCCCCGGCCCCAATCACGCCACACGGCAAATGAATCTTAGGGATTATCGGTTAGGGTTGCCCGGTCGATTTACGGACAGGCCAGATGTTTCGGATTGTCTTCACGCTTACGGGTTTCGCGCTGATGGCCCTTGGCTTCGGTGCCAGCGCCTACGCCTTCTCGCAAGGCGCGATTGACCAGGCCATCGCCTTCACCTGGCCCACCGCCGGTCTCGCGGTTGCCTTCGCGCTACTGATAGCGCTGGCCCGCAATCCGGGCTCTGACGATGCCTCCGAGACCGCCTAGCTGCGGTCTGACCACGTCACCTTGTAGAGATCAAACCGCCGGTCGTTGAGATTGCGGACCGTGCCCGAATGGCGCGCTGACGCGATATCGTCCATGCGCAGATCAGCGACGGCGATGGTCTCGACATTCTCGGTCGCCACTGCCGCCAGTCCATCCCGCGCGAACGGGAAATCGCACGGCGTGATGACCGCGCTTTCGGCGTAGTTGACGTCCATGTTTTCGACGCCCGGCAGGTTGCCGACATTCCCGGCGGTGACGACATAGACCTGGTTCTCGATGGCCCGGGCATGGGCGCAATAACGCACCCGGAGGTGCCCGGTCCGGTCGTCTGTGGCGTAGGGCGCAAAAAGGATGCGTGCACCCTCGTCGGTCAGGCGGCGGGCGAGTTCGGGGAATTCCGCGTCATAGCAGATGAGAATGCCGATCGGCCCGCAATCGGTCGGGATCGCCCGGACCGCATCGCCGCCCTTGATATTCCACCAGAAACGCTCGTTGGGCGTCGGGTGGATCTTTTCCTGGGCATGGACCGAGCCGTCGCGCAGGAAGACATAGGCGACATTCTGGATCTCGCCATCATCGGTCCGGGTCGGATGAGAGCCGCCGATGATGTTGATATTGTAGCCAACGGCCAGCGCGCTCATGAATTTCAGGAACCAGGGCGTATGGCGCGACAGCGCGGCGATGGATTCCGCCGGCGTCAGCTTCTTCTTTTCCAGCGCCAGCAGGGCGACAGTGAACATTTCCGGGAAGACGCAGAAATCGGCCCGGTAATCCGAGCAGACTTCGACGAAGTATTCCACATTGTGCTCGAACTCTTCGAGTGTCGCGACCGCGCGCATCTGGAACTGGACCGCCGCGACCCGCACCGAATTCGGCTCGGGCCGCCATTTCGAGGCCCGCTCCTCGGCCGGATAGGCCGGATTGAGCCATTTCATCAGGATGGCGTGACCGAGTGAATCGCGGTCCTCGGGATAATAATCCCGCAGAATGCGGACCGGCTCGAACCCCATGCGCATCTGGAATGAGGCAACCGGGTCGCGCACCTTCTTCTCGCGAATGGCGTCGAGATAGTCTTCGGGTGTGCCGTACTGCCGGACGCGGCGCTTCAGCGACGGCAGACGCCCGCCAAAGACGATGCCTTTGAGTTCCAGCTCCTCGCACAGACGGCGGCGCGCATCGTACAGACGCTGACCGATGCGGATCCGGCGAACATTGGGATCAACGGCCACCTCGGCACCATAGAGCCAGTCCCCATTGGGGTCGTGCCGCGCGCCATAGCCATGCCCGGTGATCCGATCCAGCGTCTGGTCTTCGGCAAAAGCGGACGCTTCGTCGACCATGAAGCTCGAACACCAGCCGGCTATCTCGCCATCCATTTCAATGACAATCTGACCTTCCGGGAACCGGGCGAGACGCCCGCGGATCATCGCCGGGGAGTCCGGTTCCAGTCCGGGATAGGCGCGCTTCTGGAGCGCGATGATGTTGTCGATATCATCCTGCGTCGCATCGCGGATGGTCAGGCTCGGCGGGGAGTTTTTCGCGGTCATGAGAAATACGGACCATAGAGGTCGGGCCGCCGGTCACGGAAAAACCCCCAGGCGGCGCGGTGGCGATCCAGGAATCCCCGGTCAAACTCGGCGACGATCACGCCCTCGTCCTCGCGCCCCAGCTCACCCTTGATGTCGCCGGCGTGGTCGCAGATGAAGGATGTGCCGTAAAAGCGCTGCCCGTCTTCGTCACCGTACCGGTTGGCCGCGACCACGGGCATCACATTGGACACCGCGTGGCCCTGCATGGCCCGGCGCCAGCGCGCCGCCGTGTCGAGACTGGAGTCGTGGGGTTCAGACCCGATCGCGGTCGGATACATCAGGATTTCCGCGCCCTGCAGCGCCATGGCGCGCGCGGTTTCCGGGAACCACTGGTCCCAGCAGATGCCGACACCAACCCGCCCGAAACGGGTCGTCCAGACCTTGAAGCCGGTGTCACCGGGGCGGAAATAGTATTTCTCCTGATAGCCCGGACCGTCGGGAATGTGGCTCTTGCGGTAGACGCCCAGCGCCTTCCCGTCCGCATCGAGCATGACGAGTGAGTTGTAGTAACGCGGGCCGTCACGCTCGAAAATGGATACCGGGATGGCGACCCCGAGTTCCGCAGCAAGCGGTTGAAGCGCGGTCACGCACGGATGCTCCATCGCCGGATAGGCTTGGGCGAACCAGTCTTCTTCCTGTGTCTTGCAGAAATACGGGCCCTGGAAGAGTTCGGGCGGAAGGATGACTTGTGCGCCCTGCGCCGCCGCATCGCGCACCAATCGCTTCACGGTCGCGATATTGGCATCCATATCGGCACCGAACGCGGCCTGGAGAGCCGCGGCGGTAATCGTTCCCGTCGCCATGTTGATGCGTCAGTCCTCGTCCAGCAGGTCCAGCCAGTCCGCCGGCCCGTCCCCGGTGCGCAAGTCCATAAGCGTGGGGAAGAGCCACCAGGGCGCGTCACCGTCGTGGTTCCATAACGCCACATACGCAAATCCGGTTGCCGGTTCCATGTAAATTTGCGCACCGTAGCCGGACAGATAGCCTGAATGCGTGATCAGGCGATGCCCGCTCCAGTCATACACGCGCCAGCCCAGCCCATAGCCGGTATTCTCGATCCGGTCCTCGAGGCGGTAAAGCCGCCGCGTCTGTGACGGCGAGTCCCCATAGGAAGTCTGGACCCGTTCGAGCACCGGTGCCGGAAGGTGCCCGGACGTTCCAAGCTGGGCCCGGGCCCAGGCGATCATGTCGTTGAGCGAGACATTGACCGAAGCCGCGGCCGGCGTGGCGTCATAAGCCGTATCCGGATCCCCCGCCCGGGGGGTGCCGTGCGCATCACGATCGCGCCGCCGGTGCGGGCGCGCCCAGCTGGCGCTCTGGCGCAGGGCGTCGACACCGACGCTGGCCGTATTCATCCCGACCCGCTGGAACACATAGGTATCCATCGCGGTCCCGAAATCGAGCCCGGCAGCCTGGGAAGCAATCACTTCGACGCTGCCAAATGCGATATTCTGATAGGTGTAGCACTCGCCGGGCCGACAGGAGGGCCGCTGGCTGCCCAGGCGGCTGCGCAACTGGCTGACATTCCCGCCGCGCTCCATGGCCCGGTCACCGGTATGGGGCGGCAGGCCGGTCCGCTGCGCCAGCACCTGTTCGACGGTCGCCTGGCGTCCGCGCGGAAGCGGCAGGAGTTCGCTGGGTACGGGGTCGTTGAGATTGACCCGGCCCTGCGTTTCCAGCAGCGCGAGTAGGGTCCCGGTCATCCCCTTGGAAACGGATGCCGCCCGGAAAACCGTATCTGTCGTGATCGGGCGGCCCGTTCCGGCCTCTTCTTCACCGGCGGCATAGACCAGGACCGGTTCACCCTGGACCAGCACGGCGACAGCCAGGCCCACCGTCTCCTCGCGGGTCATGACCTCGTCGAGACGCGCGCGGAATGTTTCGAGATAGGCGCGGTCGGCCTCGTCGGGCACATCGAGCATGTTGGCCGGAATCGGCAGGGTCGCCGCATTGATATAGCCCGACACCTGCGGTCCGGCGGTCGTGATGGCAGCCGTGTTCTGCCCTTCCGCTGCCGGAGCCGCAGCCAAGGCCAGACCCAACACCACAAGAGCTTGAACGCGCATGTCTAATCCCCGCTTGGCACATGGCATGTCACACAGTGAAATGCCCCCCCGCCCGACAGGATATGCGAAGACGGGCTTCCAATCACCTGCCGCGTTGGAAAAATTCCCTGCAAGATCGTGACCGCCTCATCGCCCTCGGGCGTGCCATAGGTTGGCACGACAAGGTTCCGCGGTCCAATGACCCAGTTCATGTGCGACGCGGGCCGGGGATTGCCGTCCTCGTCCTCGATGCGCCCCGGAGAGGGAATGCGCAGCACTTCCAGCTTGCGGCCCCGCGCATCGGTCATCGCTTCGAGCTCGCCCGCGCACTGGTCGAGAATGTCAGCCTGCGGGTCGTCCGGCCCCGCCGGTGCCTGACAGACGACACGGCCCGGACCGGCAAACCGCGCCACATTGTCGATATGCCCGTCCGTGTGGTCGAATTTCAGCCCCTCATCCAGCCAGAGCACTTTTTCCACGCCGAGCGCGGCTTTCAGGATCGCCTCGACCTCGGCTTCGGATTTGCCGGGGTTGCGATTGGGATTGAGCAGACACTGACGCGTGGTCAGCACCGTGCCGTCACCATCGAATTCCAGCGCCCCGCCCTCGGCAACCAGATCGAAGGGCCGGATCAACGCCCCGGCCGCGTCCGCGATGGCGGCAGCCACCCTGTCATCGCCGGGCAATTCGTACTTTCCGCCCCAGCCATTGAAGCGGAATGTCACAGCCACACGGGTGGTGCCATCCAGGGCGAAGACAGGCCCGGTATCACGCGCCCAGACATCGCCGTAGGGCGCCGGCAGGATTTCGACGCCATCACCCATGGCGGCGCGGATCGAGACTTCGGTCTCTCCATTGGCTGCCAGCACAGTGATGGCCAGACGCTCGCCATGCTCTCCCGGTGCCATGAGCAGTTTCAGGAAAGCGGCGAATTCGGCGCGCGCCGGCTCGAGATTCTCGAGCCAGAGTTCGCCGTCTGCCGGCCAGCAGGTGAAGACGCGGTCCTGCCGCGCGAACTCGTTGGGAATCCGGTAGGTCATGCCGCGATTCCTAGCACTTCATTGCGGCAGGCGGGAGTGGTCAAAGCCGTTGCGGACCGGGCCGTCCGGCCTCGACAACCCAGCGAGCCTGATCTCTCGCCGCACCCTGGCTGCGGCGGGCCACGCCATCGACCACGCGTTGCGACACCTCGGTCCGGTCGGGATGGAAATCGGCCAGGCCGTAGCCCCGCTGGCGGTCATCCATGTGCAGGATGTGCGGGTTGTTCGGCAGCATGCCATTGAAAATATTGTAGAGATAGGAGTGCGATGTGATCGACGTGGTCACGAATTCCGAGCCGATGACCGCCGAGTCCGGGTCGAAATAGTCGGCCTTCACATTGGACGCCCAGTGGCAATGCATGTCGCCGCCAAGGATAATCGTGTTCGGATTCCGTCCGCCGATGATGTCGGTCATCCGTCGGCGGGCGATCGGGAAGCCGTCCCAGCCATCGGTATAGGCCGCCGGCGTGCCGTCCGGCAGGGACTGGTTGAGCCGTGAGAACAGGGTCGCCTGTACCAGCACGTCCCAGCGCGCCGTGCCACGGCCGAAATTGCGCCGCAGCCAGTCTTCCTGGGTCGCGCCGAAATAGGTCTGGCTTTCATCCTGGATGCCCGGGCAGGACTGCGGCTCGAGATGGCCGCCCCGGTCCTCGGGCGACGGGCAGGGGTCTGGCGACCGGTATTGCCGCCCGTCCGTCAGCCAGAACTCGACAAGGTTGCCCCATACCGACGATCCCCAGGTCCGCATGTGCCCGGCCGCGCTGAGCACCGAACGGCCGCGCAAGGGCAGGTGTTCGAAATAGGCGCGATAGGCCGCGATCCGGCGCAGACGGAATTCATCCTCGGGGACGCCCGGCTCTTCGGAAATATCGCCCGCATAATCATTGTCGACTTCATGATCGTCCCAGACGAACAGCCAGGGCGCGGCCGCGTGGGCGGCCTGCAAGTCCCGGTCGAGCTTGTAGGCGGCATGATGAAGACGGTAGCCGGCCAGGTTGGTCGGTTCCGGAGCCGGGTGACGGCGGACCTGCGGCCCCCAGCTGGACTCATAGATGTAGTCGCCGGTGTGGATCAGGATATCCGGGTTCTGCGCCACCATGTCCTGATAGGGCGTGAAAAACCCCTGCTCGTAATGCTGGCACGACATCCACGCTGCCCGGAGGCGGTCCAGTGGCGCGCCAAATTCCGGTGCCGTCCGGGTACGGCCGGTCGGGCTGTCCGCGCCGCCAGCCCCAAACCGGTAGAAGTATTCGCGGCCTGCCGGCAGACCGTAGATCTCGGCATGGACAGCATGGGCGCGGTCAGGCCGGCTCATCAGGCGCTGGGTGCGCACAATGCGGCGGAAATTCTCGTCCTCGGCGATTTCCAGGACGACTTCCACGGGTTGGTCGCCCAGACCGCCCATCGGCTCCAGCGGCAGGGGGGCCAGCCGCGTCCACAGGACAAACCCGTCCGGGGTCGGGTCGCCAGAAGCCACGCCCAGGCTGAAGGGATCGCCGGGCATCGGACCTGTCTGGGCCAGGGCTGTCCCCCGCCACGGTTGAACAAATCCCGCGGCGGCCGCCGCAAAGGCGGTTTTCAAAGCGAGGCGGCGGCTGATCGGCAACATCTGGACTCTCCCCGGAAATGACTGGGCTTGATACCAGTCCTGACAGGTTTGCGCGACAGGACTGCGACACATGACAGCGCAAAGAAAAGGGGCGGCTCTTGCGAGCCGCCCCGATTCATTTGGTCCGGTTGTCCGGAAGACTGCGACTAGAACTCGTAGCGCAGGCCCAGGCGGACGTTCCAGAAGGACACGCCACCCACCGCACGCTCCGGCGAGCGGGAGAAGAAGCGGCGGTACTCGTACTGGCCGGCACCGTTGATGGTGGCGTCGACAACGCCCACACGCTGCGGGAAGCTGGCCTGGTTGAGCACACCCCAGTCGTCGTTGAGCAGGTTGCCGACATTCTCGACCGTGATGAAGGCCGAGGCAATGTGGCCCGGAGCGAAGCCCCGGAATTCCTGGTCAAGACGGACGTCGAAGCGGTTGCTCCACTGACCTTCCTGCTCGTTACGCCCGGTGATCTGACCGCGGGTCAGGCCGTATTGCGCGATGAAGGCATTGAAGGCCGCCTGGTCGAAGCCCGGCGCGTAGACCACGTTCGGGTCGTTCTCGAGCGGGACATAGAGCAGGTGCACATAGTCCTGACCGTCGCCGAACATGTCCGTCGAGCTGCCGTCGAAGGCGAAGGAGTACGGACGGCCCTGGAAGGCCTGACCGAACAGCGTCGCGCGGGTCATGTATTCCCCGAAGAACGCGTGTTCCCAGCTCGCCCGCATCGTGAAGCGGTGCGGGATTTCGTAGTTGGACGTGGCCTCCGGGTTGTTGTTGATGTCGGAGGTCGCGATGCTGGTCCAGTTCGAGAAGGCGACCGAAGAGGTCATCGAGCTGGTGTCGGTGGCATCGACATAGGCGTAGCCGAGGCTCCACGAGATGTTGTTCGTGAACTCGTGCTGGATCGCCGCGGAGAAGACGAACTGGTGACCGCCATCGGTGTTGGTCAGGATCAGGTCGTTGTTAAAGCCCCGCGAAGAGCAGGCCGCACCAGCCGGGTTGATCGCGCAATCCGGGTCCGAACGGTCGATCCGGCGGTAGATCGGGCGGCCGTCCGGCGCGGTACCGATCTGCTCGAGCGTGGCGTCGACCACGGCGGCCGCGTCACGCGATTGCGAGTAGAGAACGTCGACCATGATGGTGGCGTCGTTCTCGAACCAGGGCGTGGTCAGGTCGTAGGTACCGCCAATCGCGAATTTCCATTCCGAGGGAACTTCGAAATTCGGATCGATGGCGTTGACCGTCGAGTTGGCCGCACCGTTGGCAACCGCGTTGTACATGACGGTCGGCACGCCCCAGATCGGACGGCCCTGGCCGCCTTCGTCCTGGGTGAAGGGCTCGAGGAACAGGTTGCCAAGCTCGCCACGCGACGGACGGTATTGCAGCTGCACATTGGTCAGGCCGTCATTCGAGTAGCTGTTCGACAGCCACACATTCGGATTGCCGCCCGAGTAGAGGCCAATGCCGCCGCGGATGTCGAGGCGATCATTGACGTCCCAGGAGAAGCCGAAGCGCGGTTGAAGTAGGTCGCGTCCGTCAAACGTCTCGGTGTTCGAGTAGCCGTTCCGCGCCAGGAAGTTGGCGTTGGCGTTCGGACGGTCATCGCTGGTGTACCACTCGTAGCGGATACCCGCGGTGAGCGTGACATCGGGATGCACCTGGAACTCGTCCTGGAAGAACAGCGTGTTGATGTCGTACTCGAAGGTCGCGCCGGCATCGGCCGGATTGTTGGTGCCCCGGGCATTGCCGTAATAGACGCGGTCCACATCGCCGGAAATGAAGTTGGCGATGCTCGAGAAGCGGTACTCACCTTCGCTGTGCTGAACGAACAGGTTGAACACGTCATAGGTCTGGCGCTCGTAACCAGCGGTGAAGAAGTGCTCACCCCAGCTGTACGAACCGGCCGCACGCAGGTTCAGGACCGTGTAGTCGAGATCGTTCGAGTGACGGGAGTCGTCGGCACCGAGATAGATCGTGTTGCCGTTGTGCGCGATTTGCACTTCACCGAAATCAGTGCCGCCCGAGGAGGCCTGCGTGAAGTCGACATCGTTGTAGGACAGGCGGAAGTCGGTCGACAGATTGTCGGTCCAGTCCGAAACGATCTGCAGCGAGTAGGCCTGCAGCTCGGCACCCCGGTTGTAGAGGTGGTTCGAGAATTCGAACTCGTTGTTGTCGCCATCCGATTCCGTCAGGTTCAGCGCGTCATTGTAGTTGTATGTGAACGCGGCGCGGTGGTTGTCGGTGATGTTCCAGTCGACGCGGACGAGATATTTCTCGTCGATCGACGGCGACGAGGACGGCGTACCACCCGGGTTGTAGCCATAGAGGTTCTGGGCCGCCGTCAGGATCTGCTGATAGTCGGCTTGCGTGAAGCCGGTAATCTCGACCGTGGCACCGGAGCCTTGCGGGCCGCGGAAAAACTGGTTCACGCCTTCGAAACGCTCATAGGTCGCGAAAACGAAGAGACGGTCTTCGATGATCGGCGCGCCCAGCGAGAAGCCGTAGCGGATTTCATCGAACGGAGCCGGGTCGTTACCTTGCAGGCGCTCGTCGGTGTAGTCGACGAAGACCGAGCCGGTGATCTCGTTGGTACCCGAACGGGTCACGGCGTTGATGTTACACGCGGTGAAGCCGCCATATTGAACGTCGAACGGAGCCAGCTCGACCGACACCTGCTGAATGGCATCGAACGGGAAGGGCATGCGCTCGGTCGGGTAACCGTTGGCGTTGAGGCCGAAGCCGTCATTCAGGCCGATGCCGTCGACGGTCAGGCTGTTGAAGCGCGGGTGTGCGCCGGCGCACTGGATGGAGTCGTTGAACGACTCGTCGAGATAGATGCGCGGGTCGAGACGGACGATGTCCTTCAGGTCCCGGTTCACGGCCGGAGAGTTTTGCAGCTCGGAGAAGTCGAAGACGGCCGACGGACCGACGGCGACGTCGGCAACGACCATGCGGTCACCAAGCACGACGATCGTGTCGGACGCGCCCGACTGCAGGACCATGTCAACGGAAACCGGCGTGCCCAGCGAGGTGTAGACGTCCTCGATGACGGCACCCTGGAAACCGCTCGCCGTGGCGGACACACGGTAGGGGCCACCCGCGCGCAGGCCGCGCGTGTTGAACGATCCGCCCGGTCCGGTCGTGGTGGAGGTCACCGTCGCGGTCGGGACGTGAACGACCGTGATGGTCGCACCGGCCACCGGCGCGCCGGATGGATCCGTCACGCTGCCGCGAATGTCGGTCGTGGTGACCTGGGCGTGGACCGCAGCGGGAGCCGCGGCGAGAAGGGCGACCGTGGCCGCGCCGTAAGAGAATTTTTTGAAGAGTGACATGGTCTGGTTTGAACCCCCACTATCGACCGCTACGCACGGGACAAAAGGCCCCGCATTCAAGAACTCGGGCGGCATCTAGTCCCGCGCGAAAACGGTTCTGTGACGAGTCTGTGAAGGTTTTACGACAGCGCCAGACCGGCGGGCGAAGCCACAATTGCGTGTACGGAGGGGCAAGGGTGGCCCATATCGCGCCAGTCCACTGCATAACTTGGAGGAATCGGGGGACAGGCGCGCCATTCACGGTTAGAAAGCCCCCCGGTAGCTGACCGGCGAGCAGGGGTTTGACCTGCTGAATCGCTGCTGGCTGCGACTTTATTGCGACACCTGCCAGAGGGAGGTGAACCCGCCCATGAGCGACTCGACCCGCACCGCCCTGCACGGCCCGATAGGCCCGGTCAGCTGGACCCAGGCAACCGCCCTGCTCATCCTTGCTGCGACGGCCGTCAGGATCGTTGCGCTCGCGATCAGCCCGGTCGAACTCTACCCCGATGAATCCCAGTACTGGGTGTGGTCGCACCAGTTTGACTGGGGCTATTTCTCCAAGCCGCCGATGATCGCCTGGCTGATCGGCAGCTCCACCGCGATTTTTGGCGTGTCCGATTTCGCGATACGCCTGCCGGCCTCCCTCCTCCATGCCCTGACGGCGACTTTCCTGGCGCTCACCACGCGCCGTATCGCCGGGAACCGCGCCGGATTCTGGGCGGCGCTCGTCTATCTGACGACGCCGGCGGTCTTCCTGTCGTCGGGTGTGATCTCGACCGACGCCGTCCTCATGATGTTCTGGTCGTGTGCGCTGTATGCCCTGATCCGGCTGCGCGGCGGTGCGGGGCTGGGCACGGCCGCAGCGCTCGGCCTCAGCATCGGTCTCGGCTTCCTGTCGAAATACGCCATGATCTATTTCGTGGTCGGCACAGGGCTGGCCGTTCTGCTGGACCCGCCTGCGCGCCGCGCGCTGATTTCGCTCAAGGGGCTCTTGGCGACCGCCCTGGCCATCGCGCTGGTCACGCCCAACCTGTTGTGGAACGCCGCCAATGATTTCGCCACGCTCCAGCATACCGCTGACAATGCGAACTGGGGCGCGGACCTGTTCCATTTCGCGGAGATGGCAGACTTCGTGCTCGCCCAGCTCGGCGTTTTCGGTCCGGCCCTGTTCCCGATCTTGATGGTTGCCGCGTTCGGCGCGCTGCGCGGTCTACTGAGAGCCGACGGCGACCCGCTGCGTCTGCTCGCCCTTTATGTCCTGCCCGCCCTTCTGGTGGTGACAGCCCAGGCCTTCATCAGCCGCGCCCATGCCAACTGGGCCGCGGCCTCCTATGTCGCGGGTACAGTTCTGGTCACGTTCTTTCTCCTCTCCGGTCCGGCCTGGCGGCGCTATGTCCTTTATGGGTCGGTCGCGGTCTCGACCGCTGCCGGACTGATCTTCATGGCCATGGCACTTCAGCCCCGCCTGGCGGACGATCTGGGTTGGGCCAATGCCTTCAAACGCGTTCGCGGGTGGGAGACCTCTGCCACTGCCATCGCCGACGCGGCCAACGGGGCCGGGTATGACGCCCTGCTCTTCGACGACCGGAATGTCTTCCACCAGATGCAGCGCTATGGCGGCGCGATCGAGCCGCCTCTCTACATGTGGCAGCGCTATGGCGGGGCCCACAACCACGCCGACATGACCTGGCCGCTGCCCGACGGATATGAGGGTCGCGTGCTGGTCGTCTCCGAACGCCCGCTCGACACACCGCGAATCCGCGATGACTTCCAGTCGTTTGAAACCGCAGGGGAGATCACGATTCCGCTCGGCGGCGGGCGGGAACGCCACTTCACGCTGTGGCGCGCGCGCGGCTATGACCGGGTCGCGCGTACCCAGGCCTATGAAGCGCGCTGGTCCGAGATCGACGCGGAAACCCTTCGCGGCGAACGATGATTTTTCCATTCCCCTCTGCATGGCCGCTTGGGGCTTGGCAGGGTTTCTGCTTTAGTGCGGCCAAGAGGGAAATTCGCGGAGTGCGTGCGATGACAGTACTGAACGCGTTCGCGCGGCGAGCGCTCGTGTTCCTTGCGGCAGCGCTGGTCGCGGCCTGTGCGTCGCCCGGACCGCGCAACGTCTCGATCAATCCGCTGTCACGGATTCCGACCAATCAGCAAATCCAGGCCTCCGAGCGTCAGCAGGGCCGGGAATCCCAGACCATCGCTGAAAGCGGCAACGGCCCGGCCATGCGCGAACAGGTCGAATACGGCCAGACTCCGCGTATCGCCGTGCCGGTCAATCAGGCGAGCCAGCTCGAAAGCGGAGCCTATACCGTCAGCTTCGCCGACGCCCGCGTGGATGAAGCCGCGCAGACCATTCTCGGCGACCTGCTTGATCAGCCCTATCTGATCGACCCGCGCGTTCAGGGACGGATCACCGCCTCGACCCCGCGCCCGCTCTCCCGCGACGGGCTCCTGGCCCTGTTCGAGGCAGCGCTCGCGGTCAATAACGCCGCCATCGTCCAGGCCGACGGCGTCTACCGGATCATGCCGGCGGGCGAAGCCATGACGTCCGGCCTTGCCGGCCTGTCCGAGATTGCCCGCCCCGGCTGGGGTGTCTCGGTCATTCCGCTGCGCTATGTGTCTGCCAACAATATGCGCCAGCTGATGGAATCGGTCGTGACCCGGCCCGGCGCGCTGCGCGCCGATCCGGCCCGCAACCTCCTCATTATTCTCGGCACCGCGCCGGAACGCCGTAATGCCGCGTCGGCGGCGGCGGCGTTCGACGTCGACTGGATGTCCGGCATGTCGGTCGCGATGATCCCGCTCGCCAATGCCTCCGCTGAAGATGTCGTCGGCGAAGTCGAGACCCTGTTCCAGTCGTCCGGTGAGGGGGCCAGCGCCGGGGCGTTGCGCCTGCAATCCATTGACCGGCTCAATACCATTCTCGCCGTCGCGGCCAGCCCCGCCTTGCTTGACCGGGTGCGCGGCTGGGTGGCCCGGCTCGACACCGGCGGTCCGGGCGGCACGACGCTGCGCACCTATTTCCTGGAAAATGGCGAAGCCGAAGCCACGGCCGATCTCTTGAACCAATTGTTCAATGACCGCTCCTCGGGCAGCGGCGGCGTTTCGCCCGATCTTGCGGCCGCCACCACCGAAAGTGCCGGCGCTTCGTCCTCGGCCGGACCGAACGGTGCGGTGCGAGTCATTGCTGACCCGATCAACAACGCGCTCCTCGTTCTGGCCGATCCGGCCGGGCAGGCCCTTATTCAACGCGCGCTGGAATCCATCGACCGGGCCCCGACCCAGGTGCTGATCGACGCCCTGATCGCCGAAGTCTCGCTCAATGACACGCTGCGCTATGGCGTTCAGTTCTTCTTCGAAACCAACGGTATCGACGGCGTTGCCGACAGCGGACGCGGCGGCTTCGGCACGGGCGGTTTCGATGCCAATGGCATTTTCCCCGGCTTCAACTTCCTTCTGGAAAGCGGCGAGAATGCGCGCCTCGCCATCGATGCGCTGTCCAACGTCACCGACCTGACGGTCGTGTCCTCGCCTTCCGTCATGGTGCTAGACAACCAAACGGCTGAATTCCAGGTCGGCGACGAGGTTCCGATCGTCACGCGAACGTCCAACTCGGTCGTCAATCCGGACTCGCCCGTCGTCAATAATATCGAATTCCGCGACACGGGCGTGATCCTGACCGTGACGCCGCGCGTCAGCTCGACCGGTCTCGTCACGCTGGAAATCGACCAGGAAGTCTCGAATGTGTCGACAACCGCTTCGACCGGTGACCTGACCCCGACGATTTCGACCCGGCGGATATCCTCGACCGTGTCGGTGCGCTCCGGCCAGACCATCATTCTGGGCGGCCTGATCGACGAGAGCCGCCATTTGGGCCGGCGCGGTATTCCCGGCGTCTCGCGCATCCCGCTGATAGGCGACGCACTCAGCTCCACCGAGATCACGACCGACCGGACCGAATTGCTGATATTCCTCACCCCGCGCGTGGTCTCGACCGATGAAGACGCCGCCGCGATCACCGAGGAAATCCGCAACCGGATGGAGCTGCTGCGGCCCGAGGGCGAGTGAGCAGTTTCATCGACCTGTTCCTGGTCGCCGCCGGGCTTTTCGTCGGCAGTTTTATCACCGCGGCAGCCCGGGCCTGGCCTGACTGGTCGGTCCTGCTTCGCCCCCGTTCAGGATGCGAAGGCTGCGGCCGGGTGCTCGGACTGACCGAACTGGTCCCGGTGGCGAGCTACTTCATTCAGCGTGGCAAGTGCCGCTCCTGCGGGACTGCGATCTGGCCTGGCCATCCCATCGGTGAAGCCGGAGCGCTGGCTGTCGCGCTGGCGGCGGTGGTCCTGACCGACGGCTGGGCGACACCGGTCACGGCCCTGTTGGGCTGGACGCTCCTGTTCGGGGCGCTGGTCGATGCCCGGACCCAGCTCCTCCCCGATGTGGTGACACTGGGTCTCATCCCGGCAGGGCTGGCCGCCGCGTGGCTGATGCCCGGACCGCCAGCCATTCTCGATGCCAGCCTGGGCGCGATCTTCGGCTTTGGCGTCTTGTGGGGGATCGGTGCGCTTTATCGCCTGATCCGCAAGCGGGAAGGCCTCGGCCTGGGCGACGCGAAACTGCTCGCAGCCGGCGGAGCCTGGTGCGGCCTCTATGCCCTGCCCTGGATTGTCGCCATCGGCGCGGGCGCGACGCTCATTGTCATCGCCATCAAGGCGATTCTGGGTGAAAAACTGGGCCCGGACACCGCAATCGCCTTCGGTCCGGGACTGTGCGCGGGGATATTCGCGGCGCATCTGATCGTCCAGCATGCGTTTCCCTTTGGATACTGAAGGGTTAGAACCCGTTTCCGAAAGCCATGGCCGTCTCGTCACTCACCATCCGCCCCCGGCGTACCGCCGCGGTGAAGCAGGGCAAGAAGCTCTGGGTCGAACCCTGGGTGGTCTGGCGCCATGACGCCTTTCGCGAGCTGACCTGCCCGGCCTGCGGCGAGACGTCGGTCATGGAAAAGCATCTCGACGCTTCCCCGCCGTTCGAACCGCGCAAGCGTTATGCGCTCTATGCCTGTGGCCCATGCGGGACGCTGCATTACCCCGACGCACCGCCCTTCGAATACGAAAGCCGCAAGGACGCGGACATCGCCCGCAAATTCTATGTCGAGATCGGGGCCGGTCTGGACGCCATGATCGCCCCGCTCGCCTGGGCGGAACCGGAACGGGTGAAATCCTATCTCGAGGTCGGCGGCGGCTATGGCTTCTCCGTCGATTTCGCCGCGCGGGGTCTGGGTTGGCGGGCGGCCAATATTGACCCGTCTTTCATTGCCCGCACCGGCGCGGCCGACCTCGGACACAAGCACCTCCCCGAATATCTCAGCGCAGACAACCCGCTGCCCGACGGCCCCTTCGACCGGGTGCTGAGTTCGGAAGTGATCGAGCACGTGTCCAATCCCGATCCCTTCCTCGCCGCGCTGGTGTCCGCGCTGGACAAGGACGGAGCGCTGATCGTCACCACGCCGGATGCCGGCGCGGTTCACCCCGCTGCGTCCCTCGATGCGCTGCGGCCGATCATCGTTGCCGGCCATCACCTGGTGATCTTCTCGGCAAAGGGGCTGGAGATTGCCCTGCGCCGCGCCGGCATGGAGCATGTCTCGGTCATCGCCCGTGACCAGACGCTCTACGCGGTTGCGGCCCGCAAGCCTGTCGAGGTCGACTTCACCGCCCGGCCCGATCGCCAGATCTACCGGCAATACCTGAAAGCCCGGCGTGACGCGCTGAGCGAGGACCCGCCCCTGCATGCCGGCTTTGCCGTGCGCCTGCTAAAGGAATGCGTCCATGCCGGGGCCTGGGACGAGGCGCGCGAAGCGCTGGAAAACCTGACCACGCGCTGGCGGCGCGATTACGGGCTCGATCTCGGCGCACCGCAATCGGTCCGTCCGAAATTTGTCCTGCCGGAGAAAAATCGCGGCAGGGCCATAAGGAAGTTCGCCGCCAATCACTGTTTCAACCTGGCCGTCGCCCTGTTCTACGCGGCGCGCCTGCGCGAACAGGACGGTGATCTCGACAAGGCCGAGGCGCTTTACCGGGCCTGTACCCGGTCGGCAAAGACGTTGCGCAAGGTGTTCGAGGCGATGTTTGCCGCCTGCCGGGAAACCGAGGATGCCGGTCACCGCGCCGCGCTGCATGCCGCCATGCTGGCGGTCCGGACAGATCCCGACCGTGCCGTGCGCGAAATCCTCGCCCTGACACCGGATGCGGCCAGCCTGCCTCAGGATCTCTGGCTGGAAGCCCAGCGGCGTGTCTTCGCTGATGGGGTTCTGACCGGTCGGCGCGAGGCGGTCGAACCGCTCGCCCTGATGGTGCAGGCCCAGCTTTTGGCCAGCGCACAGTCAGAGCCACCGCTGACGCCATCACAAGGCTATGCCGCCGCTGCGCTCGGCATGCGCGCTGAACAGGCCGGGCACCGCGAGGAGGCCGCGCACTGGTACGACCAGGCCGCGCACGCAATGAGTGACGCGGCCGAACGCAAGGTTTTCGAAGGCTATCGCGACCGCATGACGGTCACGCCGCAGTCGGGCGACGCTGCCATCGAGGCCGCCTTTGCCGAGATTTCAGCGCTGGAGGCCGAGGGCCGCAGCTGGAAGGCCCGCGGCAAGGCGCTGGCCCTCATTGACCCGGACCGGCCGGACCATGACGCGGTCGTGGCTACGCTGGGCTCGCGTCTTGCAAGCCTTGAACATTACAGGACATCCTGACCGTGGATGGGGAGGACTAGGCAAGTGGCACTGCGCCGGTATCTCAGGCCGATCAAATGGCCGTACCGCTGGGTCTTCGACCAGCGGGAACGCAAGGACTATCTGGCCCAGTGGACGTCACTGGCCATCGCCACGGTCATGGGCGCGAAATCCATGGTCAAGGCGAGCTGGCCCGGCGAGCACGACCTCGCCGGAGCGAAGGATGTCGCGGTCCTGGTCACCTGGGACACCAAGGGCCGCATCCACGACTTCCTGATCGAGCACATGAAGGCACTCAGGGCCGCAGGCCGCGCGGTCATCCTTGTCTCCAACAGCCCGGAATTTCCCGACGACCAGATTGCGCTCGCCCGCAAGCATTGCGCGCTCGTCGCCTGGCGGCGCAATCGCGGCTACGATTTCGGAGCCTATCGCGACGGGGTCATGCTGGTCCCCGACTATGAGGCGCTCGACAGCCTTGTCCTCGTCAATGACAGCATTTACGGGCCCTTCCAGCCGCTCAAACCCCTCCTGAAACGCATGACGCCTGCCAAGGCCGATGTCTGGGGCATGACCGACAGCTGGGACACAAAATGGCATTTGCAGAGCTATTTCATGCTCTTCCACAAGGCCGCCCTGCAACACGACACCGTGCGCGAGCTCTGGAAGAACTGGAAACATGTCCAGTCGAAATCCTGGGTCATCCGCAAGCTGGAAATCGGCCTGACCGGACGGTTCGAACGCGCGGGCCTGACCTGTGCCTCGGCCTGGCGCTACCGAAAGCTCGTTGAGAATTTCGCCCGGACAGTCCGCGAGGGAGAAATCCTGGCCGATGAATCCCTGCCTGAAAGCACGCGCAATCTCTTGCAGCACATGCTCCACCTTGCCGACGCGGGTGCGCCAATGAACCCGTGCCACTTCTTCTGGGACGAGTTGATCGTCGACGGCTTCCCCTTCCTGAAACGTGAGGTGCTGACCTCAAACCCGATCGGCATGCCGCGGCTCTATGAGTGGCATTCGGTGATCGAGGGCGTCAGCGGTTATGATACCGACCAGATCGTGCGCCATCTGCGCGCGATCCTGAAGAACCGCGTGGTGTAACGCATGGATGATCGCGCCGCTCCGGACTGGCTGGACCGCGTCGCCGGGCTCTCGCCCGCTGATGCCGGACGCGCGCGCAAGCTCGCCGCCCAGACAGGAGAACGGCTGGCGCGGGCGCTGCGGCGTCTGGGCACGGCGTCGGATCAGGCCATCGCCGAAGCGCTTGCTGCGCAAACCGGTTTCGATATCGTCCCGGTCACCGATTTTCCTGCCGAACCGGTTGAGGCGGGCGGTGTCGCACCGGACTTTCTGACCAACACGGTCGCCCTGCCCATCGCGGAAACGGACAGCGAAGTCGTCCTCGCCGTCGCCGACCCGACCGATCCGGCCCCGGCAGACGGTGTCAGGCTGGCCTCGGGCAAACCGGTCCGGCTCGTCATCGCCGGTTTCACGGACATCGAAACCGCCCAGACCCGGCTTTACGGCAAGACCCAGCGCGGCCTCGACGCAGCGGCGGATGCCGATGACGACACCGATTCTGACAGTCTGAAGGATCTCGCCAGCGAGGCCCCGGTCGTGCGGCTGGTCAGCGATATTCTTGCCGATGCACTCGCGCGGCGCGCCTCGGACGTCCATGTCGAGCCCTTCCGCGACCATATGCGCCTGCGCTTCCGCATCGACGGCGTGCTGCAGGAACGCCCGGCTCCGCCTCAACACCTCGCGCGTCTCGTCGCCAGCCGGATCAAGATCATGGCGGGTCTCGACATCGCCGAGCGCCGCCGCCCGCAGGACGGACGCGCCCGCATCGCCGTGACCGGCCGGGCTCTTGACCTGCGGATCGCAACCGCGCCGACCGCCCACGGCGAAAGCGTCACCATCCGCCTCCTGGAAGACCGCGACGCGGAAGTGAAGCTTGACGATGTCGGCCTGTCACCGACCCATCGCGACGCCCTGCAACACCACCTTGAAGCGCCTTTCGGCCTGATCCTCGTGTCCGGGCCGACCGGGTCGGGCAAGACCACCACGCTCGCCGGCGCGCTCGACTGGCTCAATGCCCCCGGGCGCAAGCTGGTCTCCATCGAGGACCCGATCGAATACCAGATCGACGGGGTCAACCAGATCGCCGTCAATCCGGGTATCGGCTTAACCTTCGCCCACGTGCTGCGCTCGGTCCTGCGCCATGACCCGGATGTGATCGTGGTCGGCGAGTTGCGCGACGGCGAAACCGCCGAGATTGCGGTCAATGCCGCCCTGACGGGTCACCTCGTGCTCGCCACCGTCCACGCCAACACGGCGGCGGGTGCCGCTCCGCGCCTGATTGACATGGGGGTCGACCCGGCGCTCCTGCGCTCGACCCTGCGCCTGATGATTGCCCAGCGCCTGTTGCGCATTCTCTGTCCCGATTGCCGCAAGCCCTGCGACCCGCCTGAAGGCCTCACCAAAGCCTGGGAGGCCGTCGGCTGCGCATCCTGCGACGGCACCGGCTACAAGGGCCGGACGGGTGTCTTCGAGTTCGTTGAAACCGACGGGCCGATTGGCAGCTCCTTGCGTGAAGGCGTCTCCTCCGGCGAGATCGAGAAACTGGCGCGCAAGCAACGCATGCCGTCCATCCGCGACGACGCGCGCGCCAAGATCGAGGCCGGCATCACCAGCGCCGAAGAAGCGATCCGCGTCCTGGGAGGGCTCTAGGGCCATGCCGGTCTTTGCCGTGCGCGCGATCAAGCCCGATGGCGGCGAGGAAATCCTGCGCCTCGAGGCCGCCGACAGTCAGGCCGCTGCTGCCTCGGCGAGCGCACGCGGCCTCACCCCCATCGCCGTCCGCCCGGCCCGCGAAGCCGCTGCGCCGCGCGCGCCTCGGGGCTCGGCCAAACTGGCAACGCGCGTCGCGCGTGAACTCTCCATCCTGACGGCGGCCGGTCTCAGCGTCGAACCGGCACTGGCGGCGCTGACCCGGCATGCCGCCGACAAGAGGTTGAAATCCGTCGCAGAGGGTCTGCTTGACGATGTGCGCGGCGGCAAGGCGCTTTCGGAAGCTTTCGCCGCGCGGCCGGAAATCTTTCCCGCGCCCTTCCCCGAAATCGCCCAGGCCGGCGAGACCGGCGGCGCTCTGGGTCAGGCACTGAGCGATCTGGCTGACGCCCGCGAACGCCGCGAGGCGGTGGAAGCGTCCATCAAGGGCGCGCTCTATTATCCGGCCTTTCTGCTGACAGGATCGCTCCTCGCCATCGTCGTGATCATGGTCTTCGTGATCCCGCGCTTTGAAAGCCTGCTCGACCAGATCGGTGCCGAGACGCCGGGCCCGGCTGCGATGGTGTTCGCCGCCTCTGACGCAGTCGTGACCTACGGGCCCTTCGTGCTCCTTGCCCTTCTGCTGGCGGTCCTCGGACTGCGCGCAACGCTCGCCCGGCCCGCCATGCGCGAGCGGGTTGACCGCTGGATGCTGAACCTGCCAGCCGTCGGCAACGCCATGCGCACCGTCATCGCCGCGCGCTTTTGCCGGGTGCTGGCCCTGCTCTTGCGCAACGGCATTTCCGCAGCCCCGGCGCTGCAGCTCTCGGCACGTGCCGCAGGCAATCTCTGGGCGGTGCGCCGCCTTTCTGACGCGCTGGCCGAAGTGCGCGCAGGCAGCGGGTTTTCCGACCGGATCGAGGCGAGTGATGTCCTGCCTGCCCTCGCCGCCGAACTGCTCTCGGTGGGTGAGGAGACCGGCGATCTCGGCGCGGCGGCAGAACGGCTCGCCACCTTCTACGAAACGCGGTTTGAGAACGGGGCCAAGGCCGTCAGCCGCCTCATCGAACCGGCCGTGATTGTGCTGACTGCCCTTGTCATCGGCGTCATGGTCCTGTCGATTCTCTCTGCACTGGTCAGTGTCAACGAAATCGGGATGTAAGGAATGACCCAGAACTCGACGCGAAACCTGCCCCGGAGTGAGCCGCACAAGGCCGGTTACACGCTGACCGAGCTGATCATCGTCATGGTCATTCTTGGCCTTCTGGCCGCGATTGTCGGGCCGATGCTGTTCAGCCAGCTGGGCCGGGCCAATTCGCGCACCGCGGAGACCCAGATGGCCAGCTTCGCCACATCGCTCGGCTTCTACCGGCTCGATGTGGGCAGCTATCCCGATTCCGGTATCGGACTGGACGCGCTGGTACAGGCCCCGTCCGGCGCAACGGGCTGGTCCGGACCCTATCTGAACGCCGAGAACGGCGTCCCGCTCGACCCCTGGGGTGAGCCCTATATCTACGAACTCGTATCGCCGGGACACGCCGTCATCCGCACGCTCGGACGCGACAAGCGTGAGGGCGGGGAAGGCGAGGATGCGGATATCAGCCGCGACATCCGTTAGCCCGCGCGCCGGATACACGCTCGCCGAGCTGATCGTCGTCCTCGTCATCATCGGCCTGGCGCTGGCCGTCGTCGCCCCGCGCCTGTTTTCCACCTCCGACGCCGGCACGATGCGCAGCGCAGTCGCTATGCTCGACAATGCCGCCCGGACCGCCCGAACCTCGGCCAGGCTCGCGGGACGGGAAACCGTCCTCGTCGTCGATGTCGATGCCCGCATCGCCCGGATCGAACCGGGTGGCGAGACCATCGACTTGCCTGACACACTCGCCATCGAAGCCACCGTCGCTGAGTCTGAGCTCGACGGCGCGCTCGCCGGGGTGCGTTTCTTTCCCGAAGGCGGCTCGACCGGCGGCACTTATCGCCTGACGGCCGGAGACGCGGCCCTCAACTTGCGCATCGACTGGATCACCGGGCTCGCCGCCCGTGAGCTGCCCGACGATGAAACGTAGGGGCTTCACCCTGATCGAGGCGATCATCGCCCTGACCATCGCGGCGGTCGGCTTCGCGGGTATTTACGAGCTCTATGCCGGGGCCGCGCGCGGCGAACGCCTGTCGGCAGAGATCAGCCATGCGAGCGCGCTGGCCGATGCCTTCATCGTGTCCGGTGCGGCGGCGGAAACCGGGGAAGAGAACGGCTATGCGTGGACGATCACGCGTGCCGCATCCGTCTTTCCGGGCACCGAGACCATCGACGTCGAGATCACCACCCCGTCCGGCCGTACCGTCCGCGTCATCAGCGAAACTCCTGCCGAAGGCAGAGAAACGCGATGAACCGGCGCGGATTCACCCTCGCCGAGTTGCTGATCGCGCTCGTGCTGACCGCGCTCGCCATGGGCGTGGTCGCCGAAGGCGTGCGCCGCTCGCTGGACTTTCAGGCCCGCATCGAGACCGCCCAGATCGACCGCGTCAGCCGCAATGCCGCGCTGGGCGCGCTGCGAACCCGGCTGGAGCGACTGGTTCCACTAACAGAGGAAGCCGGCGCGGACGCGGACAGCGTAACGACCGAGAATGAAGAGACCATCCTGTTTTCCGGCACGGCGAGCGGTGTCCGCTTTGCCGCAACCGATCCGGCCTACCCGTCAACACCCGGCCTCTATGCCTATGACATCTTCGTCGAGGCGGGCGGCGAAGACGACGCCCCGGTGTTCACCGTGCTGCTGCATCGGCGAGCGCTCTACGACCTCGCTGAATTTAACCAGACACCCGAGGGCAGTGAACCACTGACCCTGTTTCAGAGCGCTGACGAACCCCGGTTTTCCTACGCGTCCGGTGACGGGGTCTGGCTCTCGGCCTGGAGCCGGGAGGATGTCTTTCCCAGCCATGTCCGGCTCGAATTCGCCGAGGGCGGTGCAGCCCCGCTGGTTGTCGCCCTTCCGCGCGCTGCCGAACCGCTGGAAGAGGACGAGGACACAAGCGCCCCGGCGGCCCCACCAAACGGCTCGGTGACGCAATGAACCGGCGCGGCTATGCCCTCCTCGTTGTCGTTGCCGTTCTGGGCGTCCTGTCGGTCGCGGCAGGCCTGACAGCCCTCTCGGCACGGACCTCGACCGCCGGGGCCCGGGCTGATCTCGATCAGGTGCGCTATCGCGCCGCTATTGAAGCCGGAGCCGCGCGCGCCGCCGCCGGATTGCTGCGTGAGGATGAGGCGGATCGCTGGAGTCCCGATGGTCGGGCTTATGAGTTTGAACTTGATGGCCTCACGGTGACCGTCAGGCCCGTGGCCGAAACTGGCCGGTTCGACCTCAATCGTGGCAATCCGGAAACCCTGGCCGCCCTTCTTGAAGCCGTCGGTGTGGACCGGCGCGCGGCCCTGACCGTCGCCGGTGCCGTGCCCGATTGGCGCGACGAGGATGATGATCGCGGGCAGAACGGAGCCGAAGCGCCATCCTACCGGGCGGAAAACCTGCCCCCGCCCGGCAACCGGCCTTTTGTGGCGGTCGAAGAATTCCGCCGCGTTCTGGGAGTCGACGCCGAGATCTACCGGCTGGTAGCGCCCTATCTGACCATCCATGGCGGTGAACAGGTTGCCGCCCTCTATGCCCCGCCCACCCTCCTTGAGGCTCTTGATCTGCCGCGCGGCGATGCCAGCCGGATTCTGGCCGCCCGGCGGACGGGCGCACCGCCCCCCGAAATCGCGGAAACAGGTGCGTTTGACCCCGGATCGGGTGCGCGATATGCGCTATTCATCGAGGTCACGGCCTCCTCTGGTGCGGGACTGGCGCGGATCGTCACGGTCCAGCTGCCCGGCGAGGATGCCGCGATGGATGTTCTTGGCCGTACGCCCCTGCCCCTGGGGGCAGCGGTCCGCTTGCTGGAGCCGGAGTCCGACGCATGACCTCGCTGCTGACACGCGCGCGCAACGGGCTATCCGCCTGGCGCGAGGACATTGACGAGGCCGCGGCTGGCATCCCGGTCGCGGGGCGGGTCTTTGCCCGGCGGTGGCGCATTCTGCACGTCGAGTCCGGCGGCATGCGGTATGAGGACTCCACGGGACAAACCGTCAGCCTGCCTGAAGGCCTCTCCGCCGAAGATGCACGTGAACAGATTGCGGGACTGTCCAATTCCGGCCCGCTCGTACTCCGGTTCGCCGAGGCGCTCGGATTTCGCCGGACCACCCAGTTTCCGGCCGCCGCCTCCGCCCATTTGCGCGATGCGGCCCAACTGGCCCTGCCGCGCCTGTCGCCGCTTCCGGCCGACAACACGGCCTTTGCCATCGAGTCCCGTACGGCATCGGGTACGGAATCCCGCATCGAGGTCACATTGGCCATTATCCGGCGCAGCGCGCTGGAAGCCGCGCTCGACCGGGCGACCCTGATCGGCCTGCAGCCGAACGCCGTTGATCTCGCAGGCACCGACCCGGCTGCGCCGCCGACCTATGACTTGCGGCCCGGACACCGCGCCCCTGGCACCGGACGCTCGGCCTTCCGTCTCGGCACAATCCTGGTCCTGGTCTGCCTCATCGCCGCGGCGGCGCTTGCCGCCGACACGCGCCTGCGATTGCAGCCGCGCCTGGCGTCACTGGAAACACCGGCCGCGCTGGAAGCTTCGTTACAGGCCGCCGTCGTTCAGGCTCGCGCCAAGTCGACTGCCGGTTCGGTCACAATTGCGCTCGCCGACCTCAGCCGCCGCCTGCCCGACGGAGCCTATGTCACCAGCTTCAGTTATGAGGCGGGCAGCGTCCGTGTGACCGGCCTTGCCTGGGATGCTGCCGCAGCCTTGCGCGCCCTGGACGCCGCACCGGAATTTGCCGGCGCGACCTTCAGCGACGCCACCGTCCGCGACGAGGACACGGGGCGCGAACGCTTCCAGATCGTTGCCCGTCACCGCATTGTCGAGGGAGGCGCGCCATGAGCCCCGACGCGCGCCGCGCCTTTTCCATTCTGGCCGGACTGGTCCTCTTCATCAGTAGCATTGTCCTGCTGACCGCCGTGACGCTCGACTGGCGTGCGACAGGACAGGACATCGTCACCGCCGAAAGCCGCGAGAACCTGCCGCCCGCCGCTGACCCCGCCCGCTATCTCATCGCCGGTGCCAGCCGGGCCGAAGCGACCGCCGACCTGCAAGGCCGCCTCAGCGAAGCGGCCCGTGATGCGGGGATCGGCTTGCCCGGCAGTGTGCGGTTTGGCCAGGAAGACCCCGACAACCCGCTGCAGATCACCATCGACGTCACCGCCGAAGGGGATATCGAGGGCCTTGCCCGCTTTCTGCACGCGCTGGAGTCCCGTCTGCCGGCCCTGATCGTCACGCGGGCCCGCCTGATCGCCGGTGACACCGACAGCCAGCTGCGCCTGGAAGTCCGCATCGAGGCGCGCCGCGCACCGGGAGGTGCAGCATGAACCGGCGCACGCTCATCCTTCTTGGCGTGGCGGGCGTCCTGGCCGTGGTTTTCGTTCTTGATCAGGTGCGGCGAGCAGGCGGGAATGACATCGCCCAGCCCGTGCGGCGCACTGCCGAGGTCGAGATCGCTCAGGAAACCGGGCCATTCCTGCCCGATTTTTCCAGCTTTGCCGCGATTGCCCAGCGACCGCTTTTCCGCCCGGACCGGCGCCCGGAGCCCGAACCCGTCGTCACAATCCCGGATGGTCCGGTCACGCCGATACAAAGCAGCGACAACCCGCCCGATTTCATCGTGGTCGGTGTCGTGACCGGACCCGAAGGGCGCGGTGCCGCCACCGTGCGTGACGGTACCGAGACGCGGCGCGTCTATGCCGGCGACACAGTCCAGGGCTGGCGTGTCGATACCATCAACAGGGATGGCATCGTCGTTACCCGTGACGGACAGCGCTGGAGCCTGCCAATTGGCGAGCCTGAAGACTGATCTTTCGGCCTAGGGCCCGGTCTGGACCGCCACACTCGTTGCCCCAACCGAGACACCTGACAGGTTGGTGAAACTGACCACGACCCGGTTGGCGACCGGCGACAGCGCCACCGGCGTTCCCGTCCCCCGGACGAAGACCGAGAAGGTCCGCGTCTCGTTGGTCGCGAAGCTGACACTGACCGACGGCGCGCGCGCCGCGAGGCATTGTCCCGTTGCCGGATTGGTCTCGCAGATATCGAGCGTCAGCGGCAGATTGGCACTGCCAAAGCCCGGTTCGACCGTGACCGTTTCCGCTGCACCGATATTCAGGGCCGCGACCGAAAAGGCCGTCGCCGCGTTGAGCGGCGCCGTTGCGACGCCATTGCCCGATGTCGTCGCGGCGAGTGTGATCACGTCCGCCGTGGCCGCCGGAGCGGCCGTCAGCGTCAGCGTGTTCACACCCGGAACCGGGCTGGCGGACAGCACGTTGTCGCAGCGGAAGACCGGCGCGAGGCTGACCCCGTTCAGCGGCGTTCCCGGCGTCATCGAGAAGACGAAGCTCTGTGATCCGCCTGCCGGAATCCCCACCGGCGTATCGGCCGTGCCGGTCGGCTGATTGGAGGCCGGGTCCGTCGTGCGATAGGAGAAGCCGCCATTGAACCCTGCCGGGGGTTCGATCCGGCAGTTGCTGCCGGCGGTCGCAAAGCCTGCCGGGTTGATCAGCGTTGCGAAGGCTGTTGCGGTCTGGCCGACCTGGACCGAACGCGCATTCGGCAGAACGGCAGCACGCAGGCGATGGGTTTCCGCCGTCCCCAGCGTCCAGCCCAGCCTGACTTGTCCGGTCGCGCCCGCAAGACCATCAACCGCGATCAGATAGGTCGTGCCCTGCACGGCCGTGAAGGCCGCCGGAGCGCCATTGGCCTGAACGACCGAGTTGAGCGACGTTCCGCCGTCCGGGCTGGTGTAAACGCCGACCAGGGCGGTGAAGGAAGATGCCGCGGCGTCGAAGACGGCCTGGCCTGCCGACGGTGCGGTCCAAGAATACCAGACCGACGCACCCCCGGCATCACCGCCATGGGCCGGTTCGCCCCCGGCCTTGGTCGCATTGACGTTCGAGCCCGATACCGAGCCGGTCGCGCCACTGATGACGGTAGCCGACGCCACGGCGTCATTCGACGGCGTGTTGATGTAGCGGATGGACAATTCGGCATTGCCTGCCGCGCCGCCATAGCCATCGACCGCGATGCGGTAGGTCGTCCCGGCGGTCACCGCGATCTCGACCTGGCTTTGCGTGTCGGACGGATAGTTGATGTCGTCATTGGACGCGATCGAGGAGAGCGATCCGAGTGAATTGCCACTATAGACCGCGATCATCGTGTCGAAGTCGGCACCCTGGGTGCGGATCCGGGCCGTACCAGACACCGGCGCGGTCCAGGACCACCACACCGAGGCGCCGCCACCATTGCCGGCATGGCTGGGTTCACCGCTCTCCTTGGTCGCACCGGTCGAGTTGAATGCGGCCGTGGTGGATACCGCCGACAACGCAAACGCATCGGCGAAATTGTCATTACCTGGCGGCGGGCTGGTCACCGATATCGATGCCGCAATTTCCACCGACCCCTGCGTACCTGTCACGGTGAAGGCGAAACGGGACTGGAAGTATCCCCCTGCAAGACCGGCCGCGTTGACGCTGACCCGAACGGTCGTGCTGGCTCCGGCCGCAAGCGTGCCGCCCGCTGTCGCAAAGGCCGCGTCCGGACCGTCCGACCCCGCCTGGACTTCTGAGAAAGCCAGATAGGTGGCATTGGAAGACACCGACCAGTCGAGCGGCGCACCGCCATTATTGGTCAGCGTATAGTCTGCGGTTTCAAAACTGCTGGCATCGCCAGGCGACCCCGTGGAGTTGAAGGCGCGCAGCGGCGTCACGGTGAGATTGCCCAGCACACCGCCATTGTTGGCGGTCAGTTGCGCACTCGCGAGATCGACCCGGATACGCGGCGTCTGGACATTGTTCGATGACAGCAGAATCGGAAGGCCTGTCGCTTCCAGCGCCGACTCGATGGCATCGACACTGGCATTGGGATGGGCCGCCCGCAGCAGTGCCAGCGCGCCCGCAACATGGGGGGTCGCCATCGAAGTCCCGGACGCGGTCGTCGCGCCGCCAACCCCGGAATCATTGGAACTCGACAGTGCAGACCGGATCGAGGACCCCGGTGCCAGGACATCCACCAACCCGTTGGAATTGGAGAAGGATGACACAGCGTCGGCCTTCGTCGTCGAGCCAACCGTGATCGCGTCGGGCACACAGCCCGGCGAATTCACCGAATCGCGGAACCCGTTATTCCCCGAAGCAATGGCCGTCGAGACGCCTGCGGACCGCAATTGTCCGATGACCGTCACATGCGCGTGTCCTGTGCAGGGACCGGTATGCTGCCCGCCCCCCAGGCTGAGATTGATCGCCGCGAGATTGAGCGATTGCCGGTTGTCATAGAGCCATTCCAGTGCAGCCGTCTGGTCGCTGGTAAAGCTGCGTACGCACGGGACCGGATCGGTGCCGCAATCAGTCGAATTGGAAAATTGGGAAAAGACCTGCACGGCAACGAGGCCCGCACCCGGCGCGACGCCCCGCAGCGTCCGCGATGCGTTTGACGGATCAACGAAATCGCCGCCAACCGCAATCCCGGCGACGTGCGTGCCATGGAAGCAGCCCGTTCCGCCATTGACCGCATCGACCGATCGCTCCTCGCAATTGTCGCCCGCCTGGGGATCGGTCGTATTGCTCGGCCCGCCGCCGGGGCAGAAACTGTTCGCCCGCCCCGGCGAGGATGACGAGAAGCAGGCCGATCCGGCGATCCGTCCGGCAAACATGGGGTGCTGGAGATCCACACCGGTATCAAGGATGGCAACCGAGACGCCCTGCCCGGTCTGCCCGGCATTGTGCATGTTGGTTGCGCCGATCAGCGGGACGCTCTGATCAAGGGACGGTGCCGTGATCTCGTCAATCTGGATACGGCGCACCGCGGGATCACTGGCCAGAGCCGCGATTTCCTCGGCTGACAGCACCATGGCGGCGGCCGGTGAATAGCGGAATTCGCGGGCGATCCGCGGTCCCGGTTCCAGCATGGGCGAAGCGGCCAGAATGTCGGCAGGGATACCCAGCGCCCGGTAGATGGCGGCGTCGCGAACGTCGTTGATCGCCTCGACGCGGTCTTCCGGACGGCCACCCTCGGGCTGTGATTCCGCGATGTCGGGTCCGGCAAACCAGACGATCACGCGGATCCGCTCACCGGCATCAAGCCGGGCCTGTTCGTCGGCGGGAAGAACGACCGGGGCAGCGCTCGCCGTTTGAGCCAGCACGACAAATGCGGCCAGCACCACCAAAAACCTGAAACCCATGACCCGCCCTTTTGTAAACTTCCGAAACGTTCTGCCCGGCCAGATTAGCAGGCATTTCGGGCAGGGACAGGCAGAAGCGGCGTCAGACACATCGCGTCACGATGACGTGACTCTGGCCTTCCGGCCCTTGGTCGTCTCGGACCGCCGCCGCACACTTCTCCCGAGCTGAGGGAGATCATCATGGCAGTCATGCGACTGGCCCTGGCCGGGCTATTGACAAGCGCATTCTCGGCGACCGCAATTGCGCAACAGCCGATATTCGAGACCGACAGCGCCTTCGGTCACCTCGCCGTCAGCCCTGCCCTTTACGCGATGGAGCCCGGCGACCGGGCCATTCTGCCACCGCTGGACGGGACGGTTCACGAGGCGGTCCTGACCCGGATCGAGACCGGCCAGGCCGGCGGACAGACCTGGTTTGGCCAAATCGCCGGTCATGGAGCGGGCTACTCGGTCGTATTCACACAAGGCAGCAGCGCCACCTTCGGTACGGTCATCACGCCGGATGGCAGCTGGTCGCTCGCGCCGGATCCCGTCACGGGCGCGCTGGCATTTTCACCCATGGGGGCACCGCCCGAAGAACCCGATACCGATCTCCTGACCCTGTCCGCCGAGCTGTCAAATGCCGCTCGCGAGTCCCTGCCGCCAGGGCCTGCTGACGCGGCGGATCAGCCGCCCGTCCCGGTTGGCTCGAACGGTACGATCGACATTGCGGTCGTTTATACAGCGGGGATGGAGGCCTGGTACGGGACCGGCGTGATCACGCGGGTCCAGCACCTCGTCAACGTGCTCGACCAGGCCCTCGTCGACAGCGATACCGGCCTGCGCGCCCGGCTGGTCCTGGCGCTGCCCATGCCGGTGCCGTGGGTGGAAACTACCTCCACGCTGGAATCCATCGACGATCTCGTCGCCGGAGCCAGCTTCGGCAATGCCGGAACATCGGCGGATGTCTTTGGAAGCTGTGACGGCAGTTTCGGCCTCCAGTGCAATAATGACGGCGACCTCTCCAGCCTGCTCGCGGTCCGCGACGGCGTGGCGGCCGACATCGTGGTCATGGTGCGGCGTTACTGGCGCGCCCAGCAGACCTATTGCGGCGTCGCCTATCTGCCCGGCGGAGGCGAGGGCGTGATTGACCCGTCCGAAGACCACATTCTCGGCGTCGGCGTCGTGGGAGACGGACCAGACGCAAACGGCACGGGAGCCAATTGCGGCGACCTGACCTTTGCCCACGAGGTCGGCCACAATCTCGGCTCGACCCACAATATCGAGAATGCCGGCGGAACAGGCGTCTACGACTTCTCCTACGGGCATCGCTATGACTGCTCGCTACGCACGATCATGGCCTACGACTCGCTGCGGTCGAACCTGACCTGTCCGGCGAACTCGCCGCCGACCCGGTCGAACGAGACGTGGGTAGCGGCCTTCTCCAACCCGTCCTTGAACAACTGCCTTGGCCTGCCGTGCGGATCCGGCCCGGGCGGCTGGAACATTCCGGGCAGCAACAGCGACAACACGACCGCGCTGACCGACAATGCGCGCTCGATGCGCGACCAGGGCTATCAGGTGCAATTCTACCGGCACCCCGAGGCCGCCCCTGTCAGATCGGCCATCCTGCCCTACAGCCGAACCGTCCCGGCCGGTCAGCCAGCCACCGCCTTCGTCACCATCGCCAACCCCGCCGCATCGGGGAGCACGGCGACCGGGTGCGGGCTGATCCTGCATGGTGCCGGCACCGGCAGCTTCACATTCCAGACGACCGACCCGGCAACCAACGCCGTCACCGGTACCGCAAACACCCCGGTCGACATTCCGGCCGGCGGCACACAAAGCTATGTGATTTCGGTCAATCTCGCCGCGACGACCTTTCCGTCCGATCTGCGGATCGATGCGCGCTGCGCCAACCGCCGGACCGCACCGGTCATCACCGGGGTGAACACCTTCCGCTATCTCGCCACCAGCCAGGCCCTGCCCGACATGGTCGCACTGGCCGCGACCACAGCCGGGAACGGCATTGTCGAATTGCCCTCGGCAACGGGCGCGGCTGCGTTTTCGGTGGCCAGCGTCAATCTCGCCACGTCAGCCGAGGTCACGGTCACACCCGAGCTGGGCACCGGGGCGACAGCCGTCGGCGCACTGGAAATCTGCCGGACCGATCCGGCCACCGGTATTTGCCTGACCGCTCGCGCGGCTTCGGTGACGCTGACCGCCGGAGCCGGAGCGAATCTGACCTTTGCCATCTTCGTGCGCGGTGCGGGAAACATCGCCGGTGACCCGGCCGCAAACCGGGTCTTCGTCAACTTCCGGACGACGGCAAATATACCGGTCGGAGGGACCAGCGTGGCGATCCGGACCGCGCAATAGCGGCGCTCAACCGGTAGCCCACAGACTCTGGCGGGCGGCTCTGCAACCCGCCGGGTCCGTTTTCGGTCGCCTAATCACGGCATTAGCGATAAGGTCTACTGCATTCAGCCGCAGTGTTGCGGCGGGGGGAGGACTATCATGAAGCGTTTTCTGTTTGGCGCGGCCGTTCTGGCTGCCGCCTTGTCGCCTGCGGCACTGGCCGACGACATGCTCACCAGTGTTCGGACCATTGCCGCCGATGACGGCGGACCGGACTCTTTCGAATTCGGGCGCCTCGCCACGGGTGTGATGCGTATGCAGCCCGGCGAACGGATCGACCTCAATTTCGGTCCCGGCTACGAGCTCGAACTCGACCGCATCGACGTGCAACCGCTCGGATCCCAGACCTGGGTTGGACGCATCGCAGGTGAAACAATCCGCAGCCGCGCCATCATCACCGAGATGAACGGTATCGTGTTCGGTCGTGTCCAGACCGAAGATGGACTCTGGTACATGATCCCGGAGGGCAATGGTCACCGGATCATGCAGATCCCGGCCGACATCAACCGGCCTTACCGGGCGAATGACACGGTCTACATCACGCCGGACATCCTGGCCGCGCTGCCGGAGGAAGCCCGGCAGGCCCCTGAAACCGGCGAAGCTGTCGCGGTCGGTTCCAACGGCAATCTCGATCTGGCGATCTATTATTCGCAGAGTTTTTCGGCCCTCTGGGGCATGACGGCCAGCGCGCGGGTCAACCACCTCGTTGCGGTATTGGACACGGCACTGGTCGACAGCGATACCGGCATGCGCGCCCGTCTGGTTTTCAACGGCCCCGTGACGTTGACCGATGACAATGCCGACCAGGCCCAGACGCTGACCAATATCTCCGGCATCACGGGCAATGAGGCCCCGACCATCACCCAGGACCTCAGCGCCCTGCGCAATGTGCGCACGTCACACGGGGCAGACCTCGTCGGCGTCATTCAGCGGACCGGGCCGGGCCATGGGGGATGCGGGATTGCCAATATCCTTGGCGCACCCTCGACCAATGGCGACATCAATGCCAGCTGGGCACCGCAAGGCTTTTCAGTGACCGGCGACTGGATTAGCGGCGACGGCAATACATTCTGCTCGGACATCACCTATGCCCACGAGGTCGGCCACAATCTGGGCATGGCCCATAACGTGGAAGATTCCGGCATTGGCACCGGTGTGCGGACCTTTGCAAATGGTCACCGTGAAGACTGCAACTTCATCACCATCATGTCCTACCCGACCAGCGGCGGTACTTGTCCGCCGGGCGCACCGCGCACCATCGGCAATGAGCAGGAAGCGCCGCACTTCTCCAATCCGTCGATCACTCTGTGTCCGAACAACGCGGCCTGCGGCATCGCCGCACCGGCCCGGATCGATGGTATCCTGACGAACGATCCGGCGGACAATGCCCGCGCCGCGCGTGAAGAAAGCAAGGACGTGACCTTGTTCTTCGCCGAAGTATCGCGTGTCGTGTCCTCGGTCCTGCCGACGACCCGTTCTGTGCAGAACGGGACGACCGCGACGGCATTCGCGACCATCATCAACCCGGTCAATTCCGGCGGTCAGGCCACGGGCTGCGGCCTGCGGCTGGGCGGTGCCACGCCGGCCCAGTTCTCGTATCAAACAACGGATCCCAACACGAATGCGGTTACGGGAACGGCGAACACCCCGGTCGATCTCAATGCCGGGGCGAGCCAAACCTTTGTCTTTTCGGTCACCAGCGCAGCGACGTTCGACGACAATACCGGTCTGCCCCAACCCTCGGCCAATGACGAACGCAACCTGTTTGTCGAAGCCTTCTGTACCAATCGCCGCTCGGCCGATTTCACACTCGGGCTGAACACGCTGACCTTTACGTCCAGCGCCGCAGCGCCGGCCGATGTCATCGCGCTGGCGGCCACGGTCGGCAATACCGGACGGGTCAGCGTACCCCAGTCCGGTACCATGGTCGGGGCCTTCTCGGTGGCGGTCTCCAATATCGGAACCAGCGCCTCCATCACCGCGACGCCGGACCTGGGCGGGCGGACGATCGCCGGCGTGCAGTCGCTGGAGATTTGCCGCACCGACCCCGGAACCGGGGCCTGCACCACGGGTCGTGCGGCGTCACAGACGCTGACGTTGAACCAGAACGACACGGCGACCTTCGGCATTTTCGTCCGCGGGAATGGCCAGGCGATAGCCTTCAATCCGGCCGTCGACCGGGTTTTTGTCCGGTTTAACGAAGGTGCCACCTCGCGCGGTGCCACCAGCGTCGCGGTCCAGACAACGCCGTAGCGTTCATTACAGTCCTTCGTGCCAGTGGTACCGGCTTGATGAGCGGGACCGCTGGCACATACGGAGGCGTTATGACCGAACAGTGTCTCGGCCAGCATCAATGGCCCTGGTATTTGTTATATAATATCGTTATTGAGTGACGCTCTGATCACGATAGATACCCGAAATGACTGGCCGATTTTTCTCGCCTAAACGTCGTTAACTCTTTAACATGGGCGATGATTTCAAAGCCGGTCTGCCCGTTGGCTGCCGGTCAGTCTTCGGGGGAGTAGATGAAAAAGAGTATCCTGACCGCGCTCGGCCTGTCGCTGAGCCTCGGAACCGCGGCGTTTGCGGACGACATGTTCGCTGGCGTCCGGACTGTTGCCAGCGACAATGGTGACGAGCGCATCCTGTTCGACCGGCTTGACCCCGGCGTCATGCTGATGGAGCCCGGCGAACAGATCGATCTGAACTTCGGCACCGGCTACGTCGCCGAACTACGGCGAATCGACGTCCAGGAACTGGGCGGCCGCGTATGGGTCGGCGATGTCATCGACTCCGATATGGCCCGCCAGGTCCTGATTACCGAATTCAATGGCACGGTCTTCGGACGCATCCTGACCGATGACGGCACCTGGCACATCATTACCGACCGCCAGGGTCAGCCCCAGATCATGCAATTCCCGGCCAACGCCTACATGATCGAGAACGAGCATGATGCGGTTATCCCGAATGGCGTCAGCATCTTGCAGGCCATTGCCGAGGCGCGAGCCGCATCCGGGCCCGAAACGGCCGAGGCCGTCGCGGTCGGTTCAAACGGCACGATCGACATCGCCCTGTTCTATTCGGAAAGCATGGCCAATACTTGGGGCCTGTCGACGGGCGGCCGCATCCAATACCTGTTCGCCCTTCTCGATCAGGCACTGGTCGATTCCGACACCGGCCTGCGCGCTCGCCTGGTCCAGCTCCAGCCGGTCAGCCTGACAACGGATAGTGCCGACCAGTCTGTCACGCTTGGCAACCTGTCCGGATTTGGCCCGAATGGCGACGGGCAAGGGGTCACACAAGACCTCTCCGCGCTGCGCAACACAGGCGCGACCTATGGTGCCGACCTGGTCGGTATCATCCAGCGCTGCCGCGGCAGCCTCAGCTCGGCCGGTCTGGCCTATCTGCTGGGCGGAAATGACGACAGCATTGACCCTGCCGACGCCGCCGTGGGCTACTCGGTCTCTGCAGACTGGATTGATGAAGAGGATGCGAACCTGAATGACGGTTTCGGTGTGTGCGGGGACGTGACCTTCGCCCACGAGATCGGCCACAATCTCGGCTTCGCCCATGACCGCAACAATTCCGGTGCCGGCAGCGGCGTCCGCGATTACGCGCATGGCTTCATTGTCCCGGGCAGCTATCGCACGATCATGTCCTATGCCAGCGGTCAGGCGGACGAGCAGCAGATGAGCTATTTCTCCAACCCGGAGATCATGGTTTGCCGGAACAATGCGACCTGCGGATCGGCGACCGAGAACACGGCGCGTGCGGCTCGCGAGGAAAGCCTCAACATTGTCAATTTCCGTGCGGAGATCCCGCGCGTCGTTTCGGCGGTTCTCCCGGTCACCCGATCGGTTCAGAACGGAACGGCGGCGACGGCTTTTGCCACTGTGATCAACCCGGCAGCCGGTGGAAACACAGCCACGGGCTGCGGCCTTCGCCTCGCCGGCTCGACAGGCGCACAATTCAGCTATCAGACGACGACGCCGCTGAATGTGTTGAGTGGCACGGCGAATACGCCGGTCGATATTCCGTCCGGCGGATCGCAGAATTTCGTGTTCTCGGTCACCAGCGCCGCCGATTTCGCGGACAATACCGGGGCCATCCCGGGATATCCGAGCACGAACGACGAGCGGGTTCTCTACATTGAAGCGTTCTGCACCAACCGCCGCTCGGCTGAGTACACCGTGGGTCTGAATTCGCTGACCTTCTCGTCGTCTGCGGCAGCGCCAGCGGATATTGTTGCCCTGGCGGCGACGGTCGGAAACACGGGCCGGGTGGAAGTCCCGACGGCAGGAACCCAGGTTGGTGTCTTCTCGGTAGCGGTTTCCAATGTCGGAACCAGTGCTTCCATCACGGTGACCGCCGACACGGGTGGGCGTACGATCAACGGCATCAACTCGTTCGAAATCTGCCAGACCAATCCGACAACGGGGGCCTGCACCACCGGACGTGCGGCGACGCAGACCCTGACCATCAACCAGAACGATACGGCGACTTTCGGCGTCTTCGTGCGGGGCAACGGAACGGAAATTGCCAACAATCCGGCGCAGAACCGGGTCTTCGTGCGCTTCCGCGAAGGCGGAGCTGCCGGAACGGAACGCGGCGCGACCAGCGTGGCGGTACGCACCACGCCCTGATCCGTTCTGCAGGAGAAGAACACGGCACCGTCTGCTCGACGCAGGCGGTGCCGTTTTCATTTCTGACGCCAGATTTCTCGCCCAAGGGCGGCATCGCGGCTTGGACCCTCTTGCCCAACGCGCTATGCTTGCTGATGCGAGGTCACGAAATCAGCGCTTGAGGCGCGCACCTGCATTCTTCGGGAGATACAGCATGCGTCAGTTCCTTACCACGGCGGCACTTGGTGCCCTTCTGTTCTGCGGCACCAGTCATGCGGACGACATGTTCCGCGGGGCCGTGACCATCGCCAACGACCAGGGCGGGCCGGAAACGACCCAGTTCGAACGCCTGGACCGCTCGGTCATGGACATGGAGGCCGGTGACCGCATCGATCTCAATTTCGGACCGGGCTATGTCGCCGAGATGGACCGCCTGGCGACCATGGAAATGGGCGCGCGGACCTGGGTCGGCCGGATTGCCGGCGAGGACATCCACAGCCGGGTTCTGATTACCGAGTTCAATGGCTATGTCTTCGGCCAGATCAACACGTCTGACGGGGTCTGGAACATTGTTCCCTCGCGCAATGGCGGCCATGAAATCTTCCAGCATCCCGAAGGCTCCACGGTTCCTGAATGGGGCGATGACGGCATTGTTCCCGATGTCACCTTCCCGGCCGACCCCATTGCCGACAACGACGGTGATGCGCCCGAAACCGGTGAAGCCGTGGCTATCGGGTCCAATGGCACGATCGATATCGCCATTTTCTACACGCAGAGCATGGTCGATCTCTGGGGGATGGCCCTGGGTGGCCGCATTCAATTCCTCGTCGCCCTGCTTGACCAGGCCCATATCGATAGTGACACCGGCATGCGCGCCCGCCTCGTCCACCTCGGACCGACGCCGGTCGTGATCAGCGAAACGATCCCGAACAGCGGCAGCGGCGTAGGAGCCGGCATTCTCGACGACCTCCAGGATGGCGCGGGCGATGGCATCGCCGGCAATGATTATGACCTGTCCGGCCTGCGCACCATCCGCGATGCCAAGGGTGCCGATATCGTCACCATCATTCGCCAATACCGCCGTCCCGAACATGGCAGCTGTGGCGTGGCTTACGTCCTTGGCGGAAGTTCCGATTCGATCACCACTGGCAGCGCGCCCTTTGGCGTCGGCATCATCAGCGACTGGATCGATTCACAATGGAGCGGTTCTGGCGGTTACAGCTACTGCACCGACCAGACCTTCGCCCACGAAGTCGGCCACAACACCGGCTTTGCCCACAACCGCGAGAATTCCAGCGCCGGCAGCGGCGTTCGCGATTTCGCACACGGTCACCGCGTGGATGGCTCGTTCCGGACCATCATGTCCTACGGCAGTACCACTGGCGAACCGCGGGTGAACTATTTCTCGAACCCGGACATCACGCTTTGCCCGTCGGGTGCTTCCTGCGGCATTTCCCATGACACCACGCCAGGCGACAGCGCGGACAACGCCCGTGCCGCCCGCGAACAGGGCAACAACATTACCGATTTCCGTGATGTTGCCCCGCGGGTTGTTTCCTCGGTTCTGCCGATCACGCGTTCGGTTCAGAACGGTACGGCGGCGACCGCTTTTGCGACCATCATCAATCCGGCCGCGAACGGGACCACGGCAACCGGCTGCGGCCTGCGGCTTGGCGGTGCCAGCGGATCCCAGTTCTCGTACCAGACAACCACCTCGGCAAACGCCCTGACGGGCACGGCCAACACGCCGGTCGATATCGCTTCTGGCGGTGCCCAGAACTTCATCTTCACGGTGACCAGCGCGGCGACCTTTGCAGACAACAGCCAGCATGCGATCGCGTCGGATTTCGATGAAACGGATCTCTTCATCGAAGCCTTCTGCACCAATCGCCGATCCGCAGAGTACGTGCTCGGCCTGAATTCGCTGACCTTCTCGTCCTCGGCAACCGCCGTTCCGGACGTGATCGCCCTGGCCGCGACGGTCGGCAATACGGGACGGGTCGAAGTACCCACGACCGGCAACATGGTGGGGGCATTCTCGGTCGCCGTGACCAATCTGGGTGCGGCAGGCGCGATCATCGTGTCGCCGGATACCGGCGGCCGGACACTGGCCATCGACAAAATCGAAGTCTGCCAAACCAATCCCACCACCGGGGCCTGCTCGGGTGCGCGCGGACTGACGGCCTCCGTCAACCTGGAACAGGATGATACGGCGACCTTTGCGGTTTTCGTGCGCGGAACGGGCGCAGCCATTGACAATGACCCGGCCCGCAATCGCGTCTTTGTTCGCTTCCTGGAAGGCGGCGTAACCGAACGTGGCGCAACCACGGTGGCGGTCCGCACCGCACCGTAGAAGCGAAAGGCCAGAGCCATGTTGCGATACGCAGCACTCCTCCTGACGGGTTCGGCGCTTCTGGGTGCCGCGCCCGCCTGGGCCGACATCGAAGCCCGCCAGACTGAAGGCGTCTGGCAGGTCAGCGCGGACGGGGAACGCCTCAGCGAAGTGCTGACTGCGATCCAGTCCGAAGCCGGTTTCCGGCTTGTCGGTGCCGACCGGCTGATCGATGACAATGCTGTCACGGTGGACCTGACCGGTCCGCTCGACGACATCATCGCGCGCCTGCTCCAGGGCTTTGACTACGCCCTCGTCTATGGCGAAACACCGGAAACCGAAGGCCAGATCCAGCGCCTGGTCCTGCTGTCGGGACGGGCCGGAACGGCTCCGGATGAATCCCAGCGTGCCGGCCCGACACGGCTCAGCGACGAGACCATGACCGAGGAAGACGGGGAGCGTGTCAGCGCCCTGCTCCAGCGGCAGGTCCAGCCGCTGGTCGACGCCGACAATGGCGTGGACACATCGGCAGCGACCCAGGTTGCGGCCATGCCGTCCGGATCGGATTCGGGTAATGGCAACGGCAATGAGGGCGGCGGCTCCGGCGACGATCTCGACGCCGAGACCCAGGCCCAGCTGGCCGAAGCGACCCAGCGCGCCCAGCGCGATCTGGAAGCCCTCGTCCGGGCCCTGCGCGAGCAGGAAAACAATCAGAACGACGGCAACTGACGACGGTCCGTCCTGAACGACAAAGCCCCGCTGCCGAATCCGGCGGCGGGGTTTTTCCTGTCAGGCCTTCACGTATTCGGGCAGGCCGGACGCAATGGCGAGATTCTGGACCGCCTGAACCGCGGCTCCTTTGAGCAGATTGTCGAGCGTCGCGACCACGACGCCGCGATAGCCGTCCTCGCTGACCCCGAACCCGCCGACCAAAACCTTGTCCTGAAATGCACCGTCCCGAGCCTCGGGTGTGCGGTCCATGATTTCGATCAGGGCTTCGCCTTCATAGAAGCCGCGGAAAGCGTCGCGAACGCCTTCGGACGACACGGGCTGTGCGAACTCCAGGTGCGATGTCACGATCAGCCCGCGGAAAAATTCCGCGACATGCGGCGTGAAAACGACCTCATGGCAAAGGTGCCGCGTCATTTCCGCCTCGTGGATGTGCCCGGTCAGGGCATAAGGCATGAGGTTGTCTTTCAGCGCTTCGGTGTCGTTCTTGCGCGAGGGCGTCGTCCCCGCCCCCGAATACCCCGACACGCCAAACACATGCGCCGGCGCGGCCAGCAGTCCGCGCACCGGCGCAATCGAGACCTGGCCGCACGTGGCATAGCAGCCCGGATTGGCGATGCGCCGGGCTTCACTGAGCGACGCCCGGCCATTCAGCTCGGGCAGACCATAGCGCCAGTCATCATTGAAGCGGTAATCGGCCGAGAGATCGACGATCAACGTGTCAGGTGCGGACCGGTCGATGGCCTCGACAAACGGGGCGGCCGCACCATTGGGCAGGGCCAGTACAACGGCATCCGCCCCGCGCGCTGCGACCGCTTCGTCGTCGAGGGCTTCGAAGGAAAGCCCCTCGCCGAATTCCGGGGCCACTGACGATACCGGCTGACCGTCCAGCTCCCGTGAACTGGCGAAGGCAAGGCTCATGTCATCCCGCGCCGCAATCAGGCGCAGCAGCTCATGTCCGGTATGGCCGCGCGCACCGACAAGTCCGACCGACAGCGTCATGACTGCAACGTGGCCGGCAGGGCGGCGATGGTGTCGATCAGGGGGGCGCTGTCGGACAAGGCGTCGTCTCCGGTCCAGAATACGATCCAGTCGCCGCGCTTCACAGCACCGGCACAGGCATCGAAATAGAAGCTGTTGATGGGATTGTTCCAGCGCGAGCGCCAGTAAAGGCGCGGAAAGCGGTCTTCCAGCCGGCCCCAGACCGCGCGGGCGAGGCCCTCCCCGCGCGCATCGTCCAGCACGGCAAACTTGTCGAGATAGGGCGCGCCACTGACTTCGGTGACCAGTGCCGCGGCACGATATCGTTCCGTGATAAAGGCCGACGCAAGGTCGAGATTGTCCCAATACCCGGAAACTGGCGCACGACCGAATGCCTTGGCGATCAAATCGGTGACCTTGTCAGCGTCAATGTCCGCCTTGTCGGCGGTTTCGAAGATTTTTTCGCCCCGGCGCACCAGCGTTCCCGCGCCCGCGTGGGTGAAGAGCTCCTTGGCCAGGTCTTCAGGCCGGGTGATCGAGACCGAACTCGACAGCGGCAAGTCTTCGAGCAGGCGCTTGATCTCGGCGATCTTGACCCGCATTCCGCCGGTGACCCAGTCGGCCTCCATCAGCATGTCGTATTCCGAGGCGAGGTTGACTGTCGACAACATGTCTCCATCAGCATCCAGCAAGCCGCCCGTCTCGGTCAGGAAAATGACCTTGTAGGGCTGGAGGTCTTTCACCAAAGCCCGCACGGCGGAGTCCGCATTGATATTGACCGGCCGCCCGTCAGGCGTCTCGCCAATGCAGGCCAGGACCGGGGCTTCACCGCCATGCATGGCCGCCTCGATCAGACGGCGGCGCACCCCCGTCGGCTCGCCGACCCGGCCAAAGACCGCCTCGTCCATCAGATCGGCCTGAAACACGCCAAAGGGAATGGAGGCCGCCCGGCCACCGGCGGCGCGAACGGCATCAACGAGCGCCAGATTGACGTCGGTGAGTGCGTCCCGGATCACCGGCATGGCCGCGTCGGGCGTCACGCGCAGCCCGTTGACCTTATCGCTGGCAATACCGGCGGCGCTCAGCGCTTCGTCAAGCTGCGGGCCGCCGCCATGAACGACGACCGGCGCGAGGCCGACCGTCTGCAGGAAGGACAAGGCCGCCGCCAGACCTTCCAGATCATCGCGGATGACTGCACCGCCGACTTTCACGACGGCAAAGCGTGTCTGGTCCACCTGGGAAAAGCGGTGAAGATACTCGCGGATCTCCTTGCCGTCGCGCATGTGCGAGAGCAGCTGGACAATGGTCTGGCGGACGGCGGATTTCCCGGACATCGGCGCGTCTAGCTCCGCGACTGGTGGGAGAGCGCTTCCATCACCGCCTTTTGCACATGCAGCCGGTTTTCCGCTTCCTCGATCCCGAGGAAGTTCGGCGAATCCACGACCGCATCGGCGATTTTCACATTGCGGCGCATGGGCAGGCAGTGGCTGACGACGGCATTGTTGGTCATCGCCATTTTCGCTTCGTCGATCATGAAGCCCGCGCCCTTGGCCCGGTATTGTGCCTCGCCGCCCCAGTTGCCGTAAAAGGGCAGCGCGCCCCAGCTCTTGGCATAGACTGCATCGGCCCCTGAATAGGCCGCCTCGACGTCGGTGGTCATCTCGAACGAACCGCCCTCTTCGCCGGCAAAGCGCTGGGCGGCATCCATGTAGCGGTCATCGAGCCTGTAGACCGGATCGGGCACAAGCATGCGGACATTCATGCCGAATTTCGAGGCAATCAGGATCGCCGAGTTCGCCACCGCGGTATTGAGCGGTTTCGGGTGCGGCACCCAGGTCAGAAGGAAGGTCTTGCCCTTTACACTGCCGAGCCGTTCCTGCAGCGCCAGCATCAGCGCGAGTTCCTGACAGGGGTGGACGATTGTTTCCATGTTGATCACCGGCACCGTCGCGTGACGGGCAAACGCGGTGATCATCGGGTCCTCGCGTTCGGTCTGCCAGTTCTCGAATTTCGGAAAGCAGCGAATGGCGATGAGATCGACATAGCGCGACAACACGCGAGCCGCCTCGCGGACATGCTCTTCCGCATCGCCATCCATGATCGTGCCGTCGGAGAATTCCATCGGCCAGGTCGCGCCTTTTGCGTCGAGCACAATGGCATGACCGCCGAGCTGCCGTGCTCCGATATCGAAAGACGTCCGGGTTCGCAGCGACGGGTTGAAGAATAGCAGCGCGATTGATTGGCCCTGCAAAGAGGCGCAGGAAGCCCCGGCCTTGAGTGCACGGGCACGGTCAAGCAGCGCCTGAAGCTCTGTGCGGCTCCAATCGGCGGTCGATAGGAAATGGCGCATCTCGGTACCGGACTCTGGCCAAAGCGGGAAAGCGAACACCCGGCCATAAGACCGGGTGCCATTCATGTCCACTCATGTATACAAGCCTGCCGGGTTCACGCCAATCAGCGGGACCGGTATCCGCACGACCGGGAACGCCGCCAGGGATGTTTCCTGCACCGTCACCGCCAGGCCCGGATCCGGGCGCTGATACGGGTTCCGCTAGTGGTCCCCGCGCGGGCGCAATGTGCGCTTTTGGTGACCTATTCTTCCGGCGCTGTATAGGCTTGGCCCCGGACACCGCGCTCCAAAGCCCGCTCTGCGGCAACTTCGGCCCGTTCCGATACGTTCCGCGTCATGCACACACGCCGGCGAACGTGGCTGCCGGTTCGGCGACGGTTGTAGCAAACAATCTCTTCGCCATCCCCCGGACTGGCTTCGGGATCAGTTTCGGTCGCCGCGTCGCCGGTTTCGCGCTGGGCCATCACCGCCGCATCCGAATCTGGGGAGTAGGACGCGCAGGACGCGCATGTGAATAAAGCCAGGGTGAATATCGCAAGATTAAGTTTTTTCATCGTCTCCTCTTACCTCGGCGGCATCTTTGATCATAGCAACTACGCGTCAGCGAAACCTGCAACGTGCTCAACTACGCGTCGCAGAGAATGACCACCGGAAACGACCAAGTCAATATTACCATTATATTACTGATTACTGTTTGCCGCATTTGAATTTTACCAGTGCAGGCGCGCTCAAGGGCAGCCGACTCAGCGCAGGCCCGAGGGCAGGGCTGGAAATCGGCCAGAGCTTATGGAACAAGCAGGACAAAAGGTTGCCCATGTCCATCCTCGCCGTCATCCCCGCCCGTTACGGTTCCACGCGCTTCCCCGGAAAGCCGCTGATCGAGATTGCGGGCCGCACCATGATCGAGCGCGTCTGGCGGCTCGCCAGCGCCGCGCCCGGCGTCGACCGGGTCGTCGTCGCAACCGAGGACCAGCGCATCATGGATGCCGTCGCCGGGTTTGGCGGTGAGTGCGTGCTGACGCCCGACACCTGCCGCAATGGCACCGAACGGGCGCTCGCCGCTGCCGATGTGCTGGGTGCAGACGCCGAGATCGTCATCAACGTGCAGGGAGATGCGGTCCTGACCCCGCCCTGGGTCATAGGCAGCGTTGCCGAAGCCATGCGCGCGGACGCCGCGCTGCAGATGGCGACACCGGCTGTTCGCATGAGCAAAGAGACCGAGGCCAATTTCCGCGCCACCAAGGCGAAGGGCGATGTCGGCGGCACGACCGTTGTTTTCGACCGGGCGATGAATGCGCTCTATTTCTCCAAGTCCGTCTTGCCCTTCCAGCGCCACCCGGAAGCCGGTACGCCGGTCTGGCAGCATATCGGGCTTTACGGCTACCGGATCGAGACGTTGCGCCGGATCGTTTCGCTGGAACCGTCGCCGCTCGAACGCGCCGAAAGCCTTGAACAGCTTCGCGCACTGGAAAACGGCATTCCGATCCGCGTCGTCGAAACCGACTATCGCGGCCGCTCGGCCTGGTCGGTCGACGCGCCGGATGACGCGAACATGGTGGAAGCCATCATTGCCCGTGAAGGCGAGCTGGTCCCGTGACGCTGCTCATCCTCGCCCGCCACGGCAACACGTTCGAGCCCGGCGAAACGGCCGTCTGGGTCGGTGCGCAAGAAGACCTGCCGCTGGCGAAAAAGGGCCTGAAACAGGCTGAAGACCTCGGCCACGCTCTCGTCGCTTCGGGCCAGAAACCGGCGACGATCATCTCCGGTCCGCTGCAGCGCACCCGCAAGGCTGCCGAGATCGCAGCAAACCTCACCGGCTTTTCTGGTGACATAGAGATCGATGATCGCCTGAAGGAGATCGATTACGGCTCCTGGGGCGGCCGTAGCGACGCCGACATCATCGCCAAATGGGGTGAGGACGCACTCGCCGCCTGGCGCGACCGCAATGAACGGCCCGAAGGGGCTGACTGGTCGCCGGATGCGGCGACACTGAAGGGCAATGCGCTCGCCGTCATTCACGACCTCCAGCACGTTGACAGCCCGGTTCTGGTCGTGACGTCGAACGGCATATTGCGCTATTTCCACGCCGCGCTCGGCTTTGACGGCGACGCCAAGGTCAAGACCGGATATGTCTGCGCCGCCCGGCTGGAAGTCCGGACCGTCGCGCCGCTGTTCTGGAATTTCGACCCTGCGAACGGCCTGGAGTTCCCGGCAGGATGAGCGGTCCGCTCCACGGCATAAACGTTATCGAACTCGCCGGTATTGGCCCTGCGCCCATGGCCGGACAGCTTCTCGCCGATCTCGGTGCTGACGTGATCAGTATCGACCGGCACGCGGAAGCCCGCCTGCCTGAACGCCCCAAGGACGCCAACCGGCGCGGCAAGCGCTCCATCGTGCTGGACCTGAAAAACTCCGACGCCGTTGACGTTGTCCGCAAGCTCGCCGCCGGTGCCGACCTGTTCTTTGAAGGCTTCCGCCCCGGCGTCGCCGAACGGCTCGGCCTCGGTCCGGACGTCCTGCTCAAGGCCAATCCGAAACTTGTCTATGGACGGCTGACAGGCTGGGGCCAGACCGGGCCTTTGAGCCAGCGGGCCGGCCATGACATCAACTATATCGCCCTGTCCGGTGCGCTCGGAACGATGGGCGGCAAGGATCAGCCCGTCCCGCCGCTCAATCTCGTGGGCGACTATGCTGGCGGTTCGCTATTCCTGATCGTCGGCATGCTCGCCGCGCTGGTCCGTGCCCGCGAAACTGGTGAAGGCCAGGTCGTTGACGCCGCCATGACCGATGGCTCGGCGGCGATCATGAGCCTCATCCACTCACTCCTCGCCTCGGGACTGTGGAGCGACGGGCGCGAAACCAACCTGCTCGACGGGTCTGCCCCTTTCTACCGGACCTATGTGACCGCCGATGGCGGCCACATGGCAGTCGGAGCGATCGAGCCGCAATTCTTTGCCGCCCTGCTCGACGGTCTGGGCGTCGACTCCAGCGAAGCCGCGCATCAGTATGACCGCGAACATTGGCCGCGCCTGACCGAAGTTTTTGCTGCACGGTTTGCTGCGCGAAAACGCGACGACTGGACGCAGCATTTTAGCGCAACAGACGCCTGCGTCACGCCAGTCCTGAGCCTGAAGGAAGCCCCTCTTCACGCCCATAACACCGCGCGCAGAACGTTCGAAACCCGTGACGGTTTTGTACAGCCCGCGCCCGCACCGCGCTTCTCCCAAACGCCTGCCGAAACGGGGCGCGGTCCCTTCTTTGCCGGTGAAGACACGCGCGAAATCCTCGCCCAGGCGGGCTTTGACGACGCCGGCATTACCTCCCTGATCAACAGCGGCGCAGCGGCGGAATCCTCATGAGCGACACGATTGTTATCCTCGGGGCCGGACAGGCCGGAGCCCAGCTCGCCGACTCGCTACGCCGCGAAGGCCATGAGGGCCCGATTGTCCTCGTCGGGGAGGAAGCCGATCCGCCTTATCAGCGCCCGCCCCTGTCGAAGACCTTCCTGATGGACACGTTCGACGAAGCGCGCCTGCCGCTGCGCCCGGACGCCTTCTATACCGACCGCAAGATCGATTTGCGCACGGGAGTAACAGCCTTATCCATCAACCGGACCGGCAAGACCGTGGCCTTGAGCGACGGCAGCACTTTGCCTTACGACAAGCTGGTCATCGCCACCGGAACGCGGGTTCGCACCCCGCCTATCCCCGGCATTGACGGCGACCGGGTCTACCCGCTGCGCACGCTGTCGGACTCGCGCGCTATAAAATCGGCTCTCACCGGTGCCAGCCATGTCGTCGTCATCGGTGGTGGCTTCATCGGTCTCGAAACCGCCAGCGCTGCAAGGACAATGGGCAAGTCAGTCACGGTGCTGGAAGCCATGGACCGGTTGATGCAACGCGCGGTCAGCGCGCCGGTCTCGGCCTTCTTCGACGCGCTGCACAGGGACAAGGGCGTCGACCTGGTCTATGGCGTGCGCGTGGCAAACCTCAACCGTGAGGGCCGCTCGGTCGAGGTCGAACTCGACGATGGCCGTGTCTTCATCGCTGACATGGTCATCCTCGGTGCCGGCGTTATTCCCAACCAGGAGATCGCTGAGGCGGCCGGAATCACCTGTTCGAACGGGATTGATGCCGATGACTATGCCACGACCAGCGACCCGGACATCTATGCCATCGGCGACGTCTCCTTCCATCCCAACGCCTTGCGTGGACGGCGCTTGCGGCTTGAGTCGGTGCAGAACGCCACCGATCAGGCGCGGGCGTTGGCGAAGACGCTGACCGGCACGCCGACGCCCTACACCGCCGTGCCCTGGTTCTGGTCCGACCAGTATGATGTGAAGCTGCAAATGGCCGGCCTGTCCGACGGCTTCGACACCCATGTCGAGCGCCGCCAGCCGGGCAGCGACGCCTTCTCGATCTTCTATTTCCTCGATGGAAAACTGATCGGCGCGGACTCGGTCAATGCCCCGGCCGACCACATGGCCGCGCGGCGCATCCTCGCGCAGGCCGAACCGGCCCTGACGCCGGAAGAAGCCGCTGATCCGGCCTTCGATCTGAAAACGCGAATGTAGGCGTCAAACCTTTCCCGTCACCGGCACCAGCGCGCCAGTCATCGCGCGCGAGGCTTCCGACGCGAGGAAGAGCACGACTTCGGCGAGATCGTCTGGCGCGACCCAGGTCTTCGGATCGGTATCGGGCATGTCGGCCCGGTTCTGCGGCGTGTCGATGATCGAGGGCAGGACCGCATTGACCGTAACAGGGCCGGACTTGGTTTCCTCGGCCAGCGCTTCGGTCAGGCGCATCACCCCGGCTTTGGAGGCGGCATAAGCTCCCATGCCCATGCCGGCTTTGACCGCGCCTGCCGCGCCGACATTGACGATACGCCCCGCCTTGCTGTTTTCCAGCAGCTTCAGGGCAGCTTTCGACGCTGTCACCGCCGTCTTCACATTGATCTGATAGAGAAAATCCCAGCTGTCGAGCTCACCGTCAGCCAGCGTCTCCCAGCGGAACCCGCCCGCGATATTGCAGAGCGCGTCAAGCCCGCCGAAATGGTCCGCGACGGCCTTCATCGCGCCTTGCGCGCTGGCGTAATCGGTCAGGTCCACGCTGCCGAGCCCCAGAACATCGTCCGGCAGACCACGCGGGGCTTCGGCCCGGTCGATCAGCGCGACCTTCGCACCGCGCGCGGCGGCCATGGTGCCAATGGCACGGCCCAGAACTCCAAACCCACCGGTTATCGCGACGACCCTGCCTTGCATCGAGGACGCTCCTTTTTTTCTGTTGTTGGAACCTAGGGCCGCCCTCCCTGCCTTCGCAAGGCCTTGGATTTTTCAAAATACCACCGTGAAATTTCCTTGCGGACGTGGGATGATGAGCCACTGACCGGGGAGAAATCGATATGCGCCGTTTCCACATCTTCGCGGGGGCCATGGCCCTGTTCGCGTCCGTCATCCTTGCTGGCTGCGACAATTCGGGGGGTGGCGGAGAACAGGCTGCAGGAGGCGACGGCGGCATCGCGCTCTCGTCGCGCAGTGCCGATGCGGCCCGCGCAGAACCGGAAGTCCCCGACCGTTTCGAATATGTGCGTTACCGCATCGATGTCACCGCCGCCGCGCCCAGCGTCTGCCTGGTCTTCTCCCAGGCCCTCGACCCGGACACCGATTACGATCCGTACGTCCGCATCGAGCCGGACATGCCGGTCTCGATGTCGGTCTCGGGCCAGTCGCTCTGCATCGGCGGGTTTGATTTTGGCGACGCCCCCGCGATCACCCTTCTGGAAGGCTTCCCGGCCGCCGACGGACGCACGCTTCCGGCCAATGTCGACGCGCCCTTCGAATTCGGCGACCGTCCCGCCTATGTCGGCTTTTCCGGCACCGGTGTGATCCTGCCGCGCGTCGAAGCCGACGGCATCCCCATCGAGACGGTCAATGTCGACACGGTCGATATCCGCATACGCCGCATCACCGACCGCGCGCTCGCTTTCCGCTCGATCAGCCAGGGCTTCACCGCCGGTGAGGGCGAATATGACTGGCTTTATGGCGAGGAAGACCCCGACGGGGTCGCCGTCACGGTCTGGGAAGGCGAGATGGACACGCCCGGCCCGGCCAACGCCCCCTCCGTCACCGTTTTCCCGCTCGCCGAGACCATCGGCACGCTGCGCGCCGGGGCCTATTTCGTCGAAGTGTCCGACCATGCTGTCGACGAGGATTCCGGCCGCCAGCCCGCTCGCGCCCAGCGCTGGTTCGTGATCACCGATCTCGCCCTGACCAGCTATGTCGGCGCGACCGGCATCGACGTCACGGCCCGCTCGATCCAGACCGCACAGGCCGAGTCTGATGTCCGCATCAACCTGATCGCGCGCAGCAATGAAGTCCTGGCCAGCGAAGTCACCGACGGCGATGGCCATGCCGGCTTTCACGGGCCGATCACGCAAGGCGAGGAGGCGGCACGCCCGCGCCTCCTGCTCGCCTATGGCGAGGATGGCGACTTCGCCGTGCTCGACCTTGACCGCTCGCCACTCGACCTGACCGACCATGATATTGCCGGGCGCGACGCGCCGCGTTTTGCCGACGCCTATGTATACCTTGACCGGGGCATCTACCGTCCCGGCGAGACCGTTCACGCGAACACGCTGATCCGCGACGGCGCGGCGAACGCGATCACGGATCGCTCCGGCACGCTGGTCCTTTATGGCCCCAACGGGATTGAGGCCCAGCGCGCGCGTTTCGACAACGCGCCGCAGGCCGGGTCCGTCGCCCATGACTTCGCGATCTCAACCGCCGCGGCGCGCGGCATCTGGCGGATTGAAGTCGAGCTTGATGGTGTTGGCGTCATCGGCCGCGAGCGTTTCTCGGTCGAGGATTTCGTGCCCCAGCGCATCGCGCTGGATCTCGAGGCTGACGACGAGACCGCCATTCGCGGCGGCGAGACCCGCAATGTCGAAGCCTCGGTGCGCTTCCTCTATGGCGCACCCGGTGCCGGTCTGCCGGTCACTGGCGAAGCGCGTGTCCAGGTCGATCCCTCGCCCTTCGACGGCTATGAAGGCTACAGCTTCGGCCGCCACGACGAGAGCTTCACCGACATCGCCTTCGACCTGCCCGACACGGTGGCTGACGGTGCAGGCAATGCCGTCGTCGTCATCGACCCGGAAAACCGGGGCAGCGATGCCAGCGAACCCTTACGCATCCGCGCGGTGATCAGCGCGCTGGAACCGGGTGGCCGCCCGGTCAGCGACGATGTCCGCATCCCCTACCGCCCGAACCCGCTTTATCTCGGCATAAGGTCCCAGACCGAAGGCCGGGCCGAGCGCGACGAGACGGCCAGCTTTGACATTGCCGCCGTGGACGCCTCCGGTGACGCGGCGAGTGCCGCCGTGTCCTGGCGTTTGTTGCGGATCGACTACCGCTATGACTGGTATCGCGATGGCGACGGTCCGTGGCGCTGGCGCCGGTCGCGCCAGGTGGTGACCATCGAGGACGGCATTCTGCGCGTTCCTGAAGAGGGCGCGGTTCTGGAAACCCCGCGGCTCGACTGGGGTGATTATCAGCTGGTCCTCGAGGACCAGAACGGCAATGCCTCGGCCAGTCATGGTTTCTGGGTCGGCTGGGGCTCGCAGCCTGAAGACGGCGTGGAAGCGCCCGACCGGGTCCGCATCACCACGCCGGACACCGCTCCGGCGGCCGGCGACACGGCGCAGATCACAATCCTCGCTCCTTACGCGGGTCAGGCCGAACTCGTGGTCGCAACCGACCGCGTACTGGAAACCCGCACGCTCTCGATTCCCGAAGGCGGCGCGCGCGTCAGCCTGCCCGTCACCGAGGACTGGGGTCCCGGGGCCTATGTCATGGTCAGCGTTTACACGCCACGTGACCCGGTCGCCCAGCCGCGCCCGCGCCGCGCCGTGGGGGTCAGCTATATCAGTGTCGACATGGACGCCCGCACGCTGGGCCTGACGCTCGGCGCGCCCGAGATCGCCCGGCCCAGAGGCCCTGTCGACATCACCGTGACCAGCGACGGTCCGGCCCGCGACGCGTATCTGACGCTGGCGGCGGTCGATGAGGGCATCTTGCTGCTGACGAATTTCCAGTCGCCTGATCCGGCAGACTATTTCTTTGGTCAGAAGCGGCTCGACGTCGACCTTTATGACGATTACGGACGCCTGCTCGACCCTAACCAGGGTGCTGCCGCGCCGGTTCGTTCCGGCGGTGACTCCATTGGCGGTGCCGGCCTGTCGGTCGTACCGACGCGCACCGTCGCGCTCTGGTCCGGCCCGGTCCGGTTTGACGCCAATGGACGCGCGGTCATCCCCCTCGACATTCCCGACTTCAATGGCGAATTGCGCTTGATGGCAGTCGCCTGGTCGGAAACGGCACTGGGCGCTGCGGCTGAACCGATGACGGTCCGCGACGAGGTCCCGGCAGAGCTCATCCTGCCGCGCTTTCTCGCACCGGGCGACACGGCCTTCGCGACCGCGACGCTCGACAATGTAGAGGGCGGGGGCGGCAGCTATTCCGTTGATGTCACAACCGAAGGCACGCTGAACGCGCCTGAAGGCGCATTCTCGGTCGATCTCGCCTCCGGTGAACGGGCCGATCGCGCGGTTCGCCTGACGGCCAGCGCGGAAAGCATTTCCGGAATTGAAATCGATGTGGAAGGCCCGGACGGGTTTGCGGTCTCGCACAGCTATCCGATCCAGGTGCGCTCACCCTACCTGCCGGTCAGCCGGATCGAGCGCCGGACACTCGAACCCGGTGCGGCCTTTACGCCGGACCCGAACCTGCTCGACGGGTTCATTGACGGGTCCGGGGCGGTCCAGCTGACCTTCTCGGCCATTCCGATGGATGCCGCGGCGCTCTATGAATCGCTCTCGCGCTACCCCTATGGGTGCACCGAACAGCAGACCAGCCGGGCCATGCCGCTGCTCTATGCCGACCAGATGGCGGCTCTCGCGGGTCTGGAAAGCGATGCGGAAACCCGCGCACGGATTGCCATGGCGGTGGAAACTCTGCTGAACCGGCAAAGCCTCGACGGGTCCTTCGGACAGTGGCGGATGGGCGACCGGCGGGCCGATCCCTGGCTCGGCGTCTATGCCACCGACTTCCTCGCACGGGCCGCCGAGCAGGGCTATGCCGTGCCGGAAGCCGCGCTGGAACGCGCTTATGAGGTGCTGGTTCATGTTGCCCGGCAGGAGATGTGGCGGGCGGGTGGCTATGACACCAATATCCGCCGTGCGCCGTGGCAACGCGATACGCAGGAGCGTCTGAACGAACGCAGCTCGGCCTATGCGATGTATGTGCTGGCTCGCGCCGGGCGGGTCGACGCGTCCCAGCTGCGCTACATGCATGACCAGCAGATGGCCGGTTTTGAAAGCCCGCTTGCGCGCGCCCATGTTGGCGCGGCCCTGGCCCTCATCGGCGACCGGGCCCGGGCCAGCAGTGCGTTCGAGCAGGCCGAGGCGGTGCTGGGCTACAACAATCGCGGCGACTATTATCAGACAGCCCGCCGTGACATGGCGGGTGTCCTCGCCCTTGCCGCGGAAGCCGGAGAGGATGCGCTGGTCGAACGCCTTGCCGAACGCGTGGCTGAGGAACTGCCTGAACCCGACCGCCTGACGACGCAAGAGAAGGCCTTCCTTCTCCTCGCCGCCCGGGCGCTCGCCGGGGAGACCGACACGGTCGAGGTCACGCTCGATGGCGCAGCCTCGCCTTTGGTCGCCGGTCGCAGTTTCGAGATGGATGGCGGGGATCTGGCCGAAGGAGCCAGCTTTACCAATGCCTCCGATACAAGGCTCTGGCTGACCCGGGTCGCACGCGGTTCGCCGGTCAATGCGCCGCCGCCGGCAGCGGACGGAGCCAGCGTCACCAAGTCCTTCTTCCGCACCGATGGCCGGCCAGCCGACCTGACCGCCGTGACGCAGGGCGACCGGGTCGTCGTCGCGATCACGCTGACGGGCCGTGAAGTCCGCCGGGCACCGATGATTATCGCCGACCTTCTGCCCGCCGGCTTCGAGATCGAAGCCGTGCTGGGACCGGAGGAAGGCGGGCCGGATGGCATCTATGCCTGGCTCGGCGAACTCGACGTCCCGAACGTGGCCGAAGCCCGGGACGACCGTTTCGTCGCCGCCATTGACATCTATAACCAGGAACCGGTGCGGCTCGCCTATGTCGTGCGGGCCGTCACGCCCGGGACTTTCGCTCTGCCAGGCGCGGTCGCCGAGGACATGTACCGGCCTGACGTCAGCGCGCGCAGCGCCGCCGGATCGGTCACCATCCGTCCCCGGTCCTGACCGGAGACCATGATGCGCCTGCCGGTCTGGGTCCGCCTGACGCTCGCCGCCCTAGTGGCGGCGGGAGCCGGGCTGATCGTGCTCGACCGGCTGTTCCCGCCGCCCATCGAGATTGCCCGCTCGGTCATCGTCACCGATTCCGGCGGGCAGGCGCTCAGGGCCTTTCCGGTGGAGGACGGACGGTGGCGCTTGCCGGTCGAGACCTCCCGTGTCGATCCAGCCTTCATCGAGACGCTGATCGCGATGGAGGACCAGCGCTTTTACGCCCATACCGGGGTGGATCCGCTCGCCGTGATCCGCGCCGCTACGACGTCGCTGGCCTCCGGGCGAATTGTTTCCGGGGCGTCGACCCTGACCATGCAGACCGCCCGGCTTCTGGAACCGCGTCCGCGTAATCTCGGCTCGAAAATCATCGAGGCCTGGCGTGCACTTCAACTCGAAGCCCGGCTGTCGAAAGACGAGATTCTCGAACTCTACCTCACGCTCGCGCCTTATGGCGGCAATATCGAAGGCGTCCGGGCCGCGTCCTGGGCCTGGTTCGGGCGCGAACCCGACCGGCTGACGCCGGACCAGATCGCACTTCTTGTCGCCCTGCCCCAATCGCCCGAAGTCCGCCGGCCGGACCTGCGCCCCGATCATGCCCATCTCTCGCGCCGCCGTGTGCTGGACCGGATGGCGAGCGCCGGATTGATCGCTCCGGACCGGGCGGTGGAAGCCGCAGACGCCCCCATCCCGGAGCGGTCTGCCTTCCCCGCACTCGCCTGGCATGCCGCAGACGAAGCTGTGCGCCGGGCGGACGGTGAAGCCGAAATCCGCACGACGCTTGACTACAGCCTGCAGACCGAACTGGAAGCCTATGTCCGCGAACGCGCCGCCGAGGCCGGTGAGGACGTCCAGATTGCCGTCCTCGTCGTGGAAACCGATACCAGAGCGGTGCGGGCCGCCATCGGTTCGGCCTCGCGCCAGCGCGGGGGGGGCTGGATCGACCTGACCGACCGGCCCCGTTCGCCCGGCTCGACCCTCAAACCTTTCATCTACGGCCTTGCCTTCGACGACGGCGTCGCCACGCCGGACACCGTAATCGCCGATGCCCCACGCCGGTTCGCGTCCTATCGCCCGGAAAATTTCGACCGCGCCTTCAATGGTGATGTCACCATAGCCGCAGCCTTGCAGCACTCGCTGAATGTCCCGGCCGTCTATGCCCTCGATTCAGTTGGCGCGCGCCGCTTCGCCTCGGCGTTGCGGTTTGCCGGTGCCGAAGCGCGCGTCCCGGTAGGCGGGGAGGACGAGGCCGGTCTTGCCATCGCCTTGGGCGGTGTTGGCCTCACGGTGCGCGAAGTCGCGACACTCTACGCCGCGCTCGGCGATGGCGGCGAGGCGCGGCCTCTTCGCTGGCTGGAAAGCGCCCCTCTTGCAGAGGCACCGGACGGACGGATCATGAGCGCCCAGTCGGCTGGCGATATTCTCCAGGTCCTGCGTGATGCGCCCCATCCGGGCGGGCGCATGCCGGCCAGTCTGACGCGCGGAGCCCCGCAGATCGCCTTCAAGACCGGAACGTCCTACGGATTCCGCGATGCCTGGGCGGCGGGCGTGTCCGGTGGCCTGACCGTTGTTGTCTGGGTCGGGCGCGCCGACGGTCAACCGAGACCGGGCGAGACCGGGCGAAGCGCCGCCCTGCCCCTGCTCTTCGACATTTTCGACCGCGCCGCGCCGATAGACCCGCGACGCCGGCGGGCCTGGGGAACCGATGACACGCCGCGCACAGGTGCCGCTCCGGCTCCGCTGGTCCGCTTCAATCCGGGTGCGCAACCGCCCGACATTCTTTTCCCGCCCGATGCGGGTGAGATCTGGTCAGAGGGGCCGGACCGGGATTTCGTCCTGTCCGCCCGCGCCGAGACCTCCGTGCGCTGGTTCGCTGACGGTGTGGCGCTGTCGCGCAATGGGGCCGGCGATACCGTCTGGGCCCCCCGGGCACCCGGCTTCTACACGCTGACGGCCGTCGACCGAGAGGGCCGCACGTCGCACGCGACGGTCCGCGTGAGAATGCCGCCGGCCTGACCTCCGGTCATCGCTCCGGTCCAACCACGAAAAAGCCGCCCGGTGATCGATCCCGGGCGGCTTTCTCGCCGTCAGGCCGAATGCAGCAGCATCCGGCGATTAGGAAATGTCAGCCGCGCGCTAGTTGCGGTAGGCGACATTCGAGGCGCGGATCTCCGCCGGAGCGGTGATACGGCTCGTGGCGACCGAAGACACCGGCGTTCCACCCGTCCAGTCCGGGGTGGTGTACTCGGTATCGTTCTGGCGCTCATAGGTCATCGGCGCATTGCCCTGGCGGACCGCCGGCGCGTCATAGGACGGCAGTTCGATCTCGTCGCAGTCCATCACGCGCCACTCGTAGCGCTCGGACGCGACCAGGCGGTAGCGCGTGATCGTCTCGGTGCGGCCCTCGACGACGTGGCTTTCCACGCGCGACGGCTGGGTCAGGACGACCTGGGTGTAGGAATCGTACTCGGCGGGGATCGGAATTTCCTCGACCCGCGCTTCCTGCACGAGAACTTCGCGCGAAATTTGCGCGTACTCGGCCGGGACTTCGATTTCCGAAATCCGCGCCGGGCTGACCACGACGTTGCGCGTGATCGTGCGGTATTCACCCGGCTCTTCGATCAGACACCACACTTCGCCCGTTTCCGGGTCATAGCGGGTCATCTGGGCACCCGGCACGCGGCCGCGTTGCCAGACGAGGCGGGGCTCACGGACCATGACCTGCTCGGTCACCTGGTCGTGCACCGCAGGCTCGACGACATATTCGACATAGGCCGGACGGACCTGGATCTGCTCGACAACCGTCTCATAGACCGGCTCGTGCACGATGTAGCGCATGCCCGCTTCGCGGCTCATGTATTCGCGGACCGTCTGGTCGAGGACCGGCGGACGGACATCGTAGCTTTCATAGCTGTCACCGGTGACGACGGTCTCGGTGAACGGTTCGTACTGCGGCTCGACGCGGACGCGCGCATAGCACTCACCCGGAGCGGCATGCCCCGGCGGTTCCGACGGGAACCAGGTCTCCTGATCAGCGGCAGCGGTCGCAGCCGGCAGAACCAGAAGCGCAGCAACCCCCATGAGATATTGACGGCGTAGCATGGTGATAACTCCCCCCATGAATTAATCGATCATCTGAGTGAGTGTAGCGCGGGATTATCGGGGAGTTAAGGTAAAATTAACGAATTCGCCCGGCAGGCGAGTTGATTTTTTCCGGCACGCTCAAGGCGCGAACAGTTATTCGGGACGGTGCCGGATTCGACTTTGCTAACGGGCAGACTCGAGAAACGCGGCCAGTGCGCCCCAGGCCTCGGTTTCGGTCATGAAGGGTGCATGGCCGACCTGACTCACCTCGCAAACCGTCATATCCGGATTGTGACGGAGCATTTCTGCAACAGTCTGTTTGGACAGCAAGTCACTGATTCCGCCACGAATCAGGAGCGTCGGCACCGGTTTCAGCGCATCGAAGAAGGGCCAGAGGTCCGGCATGGCCGCGCTCGCGTCGCGGGTGACCTCGCCGACGGCCGGATCACACAGGGCGACGATCTCGCCATTCGGACCTTCCGCATGGGTCCGCCGGGCAAAGTCAAGCCAGAAGCTTTCAGACGTTTCCAGCGGGAAGGCGTGTTCATTGACGGTCCGGACATAGACGGTAGCGTCGGCCCAGCTGTCATGATGCCCAGACCGGCCGGCATACTGCTTGATGCGGTCGAGGCCCTCATTGTCCAGTTCAGGACCAATGTCGTTGAGCACCGCCGCGGCCACACGGCCCGGAGCCATCGCCGCGGCGATCATCGTCATCAGCCCGCCCATTGATGTGCCGATAAACACCGCCTCGGGGATCTGAAGCGCATCAAGCAGGCCGAACATGTCGCCGACATAATGCGCCGGCGTGTAGTGCGACGGGTCGGGATCGTGATCAGACCGGCCGCGGCCGCGTTGCGAGACTGTGATCACGCGCCGACCGGTTCCGGCGATCATAGGCGCGAGATCATCGAAATCGCGCAAATTCCGGGTCAACCCGTGCAGGCACAGGACCGGCAGTTTTCCGGAGGCCGCTGCAGGAACATAGTCACGGTATTCGAGGCGCAGGCCATCGGCGGCCTGATGAAAGGCGTCACGATATGACATGAATGGCGGCGTCCTACGCGGTGGCTTCCCAGTCATGGCGGATCGACCGCGCGCCCATCAGGAAGAGCGCCGCTGCCGGAACGATCAGTGCGGCAATCGCCAATATGGCGATTCGCAATGCACCGCCGCCGTACTCGGCGGTGAAATAGTCACTGAGCGCGCCGACCGCGAACGGGCCGATCCCCAGCCCGATAATGTTTATGATGAAGAGCAGAATGGCCGGGGCCATGGCGCGCATGCCTGGCGGCACCAGGTTCTGGGTTACGGCCCAGACCGGTCCGTACCACATCGCACCGAGCGCACTCGCAATTCCCAGGAGAACAAAGGCCATCGTCCCGGGAGAAATGCTCATCGACACGAAATAGATGGGTAGCGAGATCAGCAGCGCCGTTCCGGGTATCACCAGGTAGGCGCTGAGCCTTTGCCCTGAGAACCTGTCGGTCAGCCAGCCACCCGCCAGCGTACCGATAAAGCCGCCTCCGCCGATGACAAAGGAATAAGGAATGGCCGCGGCCGCCACAGCGTCCTGCAAGGGCATCTCGCCAGCATAGAGGCGGACAAAATAGCTGAGGATCCAGGGGAAGAGGCCGTAACCGACCAGCGAGGCGATCGCTGCCCCGAACGCCACGAGCCAGAAGGTGGGCTTCTTCAGGAGCGTCCCGAAGACTTTGCCGACGGACGGCATCGCCTGCTTTTCAGCTCCGTCGAACGGACCGCGTGGCGGTTCCTTGATGGTCAGTTTGACAATGACCGCCAGAATGATCCCGGGAATGCCGACGAGCAGGAAGGGCACGCGCCAGGCTTCGTCCGCTCCGATTGCGGCGAGCCAGCCCGGTGCCCCGAACTCGGCATAGTAATTCGCTACCCAGCGATATCCGACAGCGCCGCCGAGAATACCCAGCACCGACCCCACCGGAATGCCGAGTGAATAGACAGACAGCGCCCCGGCCCGTTTTCGCGGCGGCACATAATCGGAAATCAGTGAGTGCGCGGGCGGCGAACACCCGGCCTCGCCAATCCCGACGCCAACCCGCATCAGGAACAGTGCCAGATAGGAATTGGCCAGGCCGAAGAGTGCCGTGAACCCGCTCCAAACCGCCAGCGAGATCGAGATGATCGTGACGCGATTGGACCGGTCCGCCAGATAGGCGATCGGCAAGCCCAGAATGGCGTAAAGGAAAGCAAAGGCCCAGCCGGACAGAAGACCGAGCTGCCAGTCGGCAAGGCCGAACTCGGCCTTGATCGGTTCCTGCATGACCGCAACGATCTGACGGTCAATGAAATTGAACGTGTAGATGACGAAGAGACCGCCGACGACGTAATTGCGATAGAAATTGCTGACCGGCTTTGGCGCGGCATCTTCCATGGACGGACCCTCCCCGGTCTCTCCGGCCAGGCAATCTGTCGCCGCCCTTGCCGTTTCCAATTGCCACCCTCACGGGCAGCCGGAGGCCGGTCAAGCAGATTGTGGTCAACTACGAGAGCGTCAGTCGAGTCCGGCGCGGCCTAACAAATCGACCGTCAAGCTGACATCCCACGGCAAATGCGGCAGATTGGCAGGATCGGAGGAGTACATCAGAAGGGGGTTAGCCAATGTCGATTGGAAATCTGGCCAAGACGGCCAAGGTCGCCGCTCTACTCGCATTCCTTTTGCCGTGGGTCACTTTTTCCTGTTCGGGAGAGACCTTTGCCCGTGCTTCCGGGCTCGATCTCGCCATTGGTCAGATCACAGTCGCCGACATCAATACCGGCGAGCCGGAACGCGAGACCATGTCACCCGTTCTGCCAGTCCTCGCGGCAGCCATCCTGCTGGCCGCAGGCCTTGTCGCGGGATTTGTCATGACCTCGCGGCGGAAGAATGCCGTCATGGCCGCTGCAGCAGGGCTGGCATTGGCATCCAGCTTTTACGGAATCAGCACGCTTGAAGACGAAATGGTCCGTCAGGCCCGCGAAAGCGACACGGCGGATTCCTACGGCATGTCGGAGGGGATTGCCCGCCAGATCCGGGTTCAGGAACAGGCCGGTTACTGGTTTGCACTCGCGGCGATGCTGTCAGCAACTGTTCTGGCTGGGGCGGCCGCAAGCGGCATGCGACTGAGCCGGGAAGACTGAAGCAGAATTGGAAGGGCAGGATTAGCATGAATGCCCGTCCTGCCCTTCCCGCTCCCGGTCCGTCGCTGGAGCGAACTAGTCGAATTCTGTCAGACGCATCGAGACCTGCAGGCCTTCGGTCATCGCGTCATATCCCGGCAGGGTCAGGAATTCGGCGAAGTCATCGGCGAGCACCAGGTCACGCACCAGGCTGGCAGCGCGTTTGACCTCTGCCGGACCCGACAGGCGATAGCCATCATCGGAGAGGATGGCCTGCTCGGCCTCGTCGATCGCCGTGCCGATCCATTCCGCGTCGAGAGCGATGCCGGTATCGGTTTTTGCGCCATGCTTGCGCCATTGCCAGAGTTGCGCCCGCGCAATCTCGGCCGTCGCGGCATCCTCCATCAAATTGTTGATCGGAGCCGCACCGCGCCCGGCGAGCCAACCCGCTACATAGCGGATCGCGACATCGGCATTGGCGCGCGCGCCAGCCTCGGTGATCGTGCCCTCCGGCACCGCGATCAGCTGTTCCGCCGATCCGGTAACGGCCAGCCGCTTGTCGATCTGGTTCGGGCCGGGCATGTGCTCGTCGAAGACTTCGCGGGCGAGCGCCACCATTCCGGGGTGGGCCACCCAGGTGCCATCATGACCATCCGTGGCTTCGCGCGTCTTGTCAGCGCGGACCTGGTCGAAGGCCGCTTGGTTGGCGGCCTCGTCACCGGAGACCGGAATGAAGGCCGACATGCCGCCCATCGCATGCGCGCCGCGCCGGTGGCACACACCGATCACGCGCTTTGAATAGGCGCGCATGAACGGCACGGTCATCGTCACCTGCGACCGGTCGGGCAGGATGCGGTCGGAATGGGCCTGCAGCCGCTTGATATAGCTGAAGATATAGTCCCAGCGCCCGCAATTGAGGCCGACGCAATAGTCGCGCAGTTCGTAGAGAATCTCGTCGAGCTCGAAGACGGCCGGCAGCGTCTCGATCAGGACCGTCGCCCGGATGGTTCCGCGTTCGAGGCCCAGCGTCTCCTCGGCGTGCTGGAAGACCAGCGCCCAGAGGCGGGCTTCGAACCGGGATTCCAGCTTCGGCAGGTAGAAATAGGGTCCCGTCCCGCGCGTCCGGAGCGCATCATAATTGTGATAGAGATAGAGGCCGAAATCGAACAGCGAGGCCGAGATGGCCGTACCGTTAACCCGCATGTGCTTCTCGTCGAGATGCCAGCCGCGCGGCCGCACGATCAGCGTCGCGGCGTCCGACGACACGCGATAGCGCTTGCCGGATTTCTCGTCGGTAAAATCAATGAGGCGGCGGATCGCGTCGCGCAGATTGATCTGGCCGTCGATGACATTGGTCCAGCTCGGCGAGGTCGCATCCTCGAAATCGGCCATGAAACAGCGCGCGCCGGAATTGAGGGCATTGACCACCATTTTCCGGTCGACCGGTCCTGTGATCTCCACGCGCCGGTCTTTCAGATCAGCCGGCGCTGAACGCACCGTCCATTCAGACGCGCGAATGTCGGCGGTGTCCTTCGGGAAGTCCGGCATTTCACCAGCATCAAGACGCTCTTGCCGTTCCGCGCGGGCCTTTAGAAGGTCCTGGCGGCGCGGCTCAAAGCGGCGATGCAGGCCGGTGAGAAAAGCCAGGGCGTGCGGGGCAAGGATCGCCCGGTAGCCCGGCTCGAGCGCGCCGCACAACTCGACGCCATTGGGAGAAATATGGGTCATGACTATTCCGCCGCCACGGTGAACTGCGCGCTCTCGGTCGATTCACCCATCGCCGTCGTCGAGGCGAGACCGCCTGAAAGCGTCTGGTTGACCCGGTCGAAATAGCCGGTGCCGACCTCGCGCTGGTGACGGGTGGCCGTGTAGCCGTCTTTCTCTGAACCGAACTCGGCCTGTTGAAGCTCGGAATACGCCCCCATGCCGCGGTCGCGATAACCCGAGGCCAGCTGGAACATGCCGTGATTGAGCTGGTGGAAACCGGCAAGTGTGACGAACTGGAATTTGTAGCCCATCGCGCCCAACTCCTGCTGGAAGGTCTCGATGGTTTCCTTGTCGAGATTGGCTTCCCAGTTGAAGGACGGCGAGCAGTTATAGGCCATCATCTTGCCCGGGAATTCGCGCTGGATCGCCTCGGCGAAGCGGCGCGCCTCGTCGAGATTGGGCTTCGACGTCTCCCACCACAGAAGGTCGGCATATTTCGCATAGGCGAGACCGCGCTTGATACAGTGATCGACGCCCATGCCGGGTTTCAGGCGATAGAAGCCTTCCGGCGTACGCCCGGCCTCGAAATCGATGAACTCGTGGTCACGCTCGTCGATGTCGGAATTGATCAGCGTGGCCGATTCCGCATCAGTCCGTGCCAGGATCAGCGTCGGCACACCCGCCACATCCGCCGCCAGGCGCGCCGCGTTGAGATTGCGCTCGTGGGCGCTGGTGGAGACCAGAACCTTGCCGCCTAGATGGCCGCACTTCTTCTCAGCCGCGACCTGGTCCTCGAAATGGACCCCGGCCACGCCGGCCTCGATGAAGGCGCGCATGATTTCATAGCAATTAAGCGGTCCGCCGAAGCCGGCCTCGGCATCGGCGACGATCGGCGCGAACCAGTCGCGCGACGCCCCGCCCTCGCTGACCTCGATCTGGTCGGCGCGGCGCAGTGTGGTGTTGATCTTCCTGGCCAGTTCCGGCGCGGAGTTGGCCGGGTAGAGCGACTGGTCGGGATACATCGACCCGGCCGTGTTGGCGTCGGCCGCCACCTGCCAGCCGGACAGGTAGATAGCCTTCAGGCCCGCCCGGACCATCTGCATGGCCTGGTTTCCCGAAAGCGCGCCCAGCGCATTGATGTAGGGCTCGGTCTTGAGGAGCGACCAGAGCTTGTCCGCCCCGTGCCGCGCCAGCGTGTGTTCGATCTGCAGCGAGCCGCGCAGCGCCACGACTTCGTCGGCGGTGTAATTGCGCTCGATGCCATCAAACCGGCCCTCGGCCGCGGGAATCAGGGAAGTGAATGTGTGACCGGTCATGACCGCCCTCCGTGTTGGAACCATCCGTTGCCCTGACCTAGACCCTTTAAAACAAAGGCGTCCATGGCCTCTGGCAAGGAAAGAGGCGTCGGTGTATACTTCCTACAATTGTCATGATGTCGTGTTGTAAATAATTGACATGCTGGAACCGACGACACCGCAGGAGAAGATTTTCGCCGGGGCACGCCTGCGCCGATTGCGGCGCGAACAGGGGCTGACCCAGGCCGAAGCCGCCGAGGCGCTGGGCGTCTCGCCGAGCTATCTCAACCTCCTGGAACGCAACCAGCGGCCGATCACGGCCCGCGTCCTGCTCGCGCTCGCCGACACCTTCGATATCGATGTGCGCGGCTTTGCCGAGGGCTCGGACCGCCAGCTGGTTGCCGACCTCGAGGAGGCCGCGGCCGAACCGGTCCTGTCGGCCCTCGCGCTGGACCGGATCGAGCTGACGGAGCTGGCCGAATCCCAGCCGCGTGCGGCCGAAGCCCTGACCCGCCTGCATCAGGCCTACCGGGAATCGACCGGTGCAGCGGCGGAAATGATGTCGCGCATTTCCGGCGGTGCGCATGTCGGTGCCGGTGGCGCGCCCGAAGCGGTGCGCGATGCCATCGACGCCCAGCGCAATCATTTCCCCGAACTCGAAACCGCTGCCGAGGACCTGGCGCGCAAGTTGAAGCTCGTGACCCGGCACCGGGATCGCACGCTGGAAGATCATCTCCAGGACGCCCATGGCGTCGTGGTGCGGGTGTTCGAGGACGCGGTCATGGGCGGCACGAGACGGCGGCTCGACTTCCACGCCCGGCGGCTCATGCTGGCTGAATCCCTGCCGCTGGAAGCCCGCCCCTTCCAGATGGCGACGGCCATTGCCCTCCTCGAGCAAGGTGAGTTGATCGACGAACTTGCCGACCGGCCCGGCTTCGCGGCGAAGGAGGCCCGCACGCTCTACCGGATCAGCCTCGCCAACTATTTCGCGGCGGCGTTGCTGATGCCCTACTCGGCTTTCCTGAAGGCGGCTGAAGCCAGCCGCTACGATATTGAGCTTCTCTGCCGCCGCTTTGAAGCCAGTTTCGAGACGGTCTGCCATCGCCTGACGACGCTGCAGCGCCAGGGCGAACGCGGCGTGCCCTTTTTCATGGTGCGGGTCGATCTCGCCGGGAATGTTTCCAAACGCCATGGAGGCGGCGTCCTGCCTTTTGCCCGGTCAGGCGGCGGCTGTCCGAAATGGGCGCTTTACGAGGCGTTCCGCACGCCCGAACGCCTCCTGCGCCAGCGCTTCGAACTGCCCGATGGCAGCGCCTATGTCTCGGTGGTCAGGGCCATTCACAAGCCTGGTGCGCCGGGTGAACCGCCGGTCCGATATGCGGTCGCCGTTGGCTGTGAGTGGGAGAACGCCGAGCGCATACTCTATGCCGATGGACTGGCGGAAACCGACGCGGCGAAAATCGGCCTCGCCTGCCGGATCTGCGAACGCCCGGCCTGTGCCCATCGCGCCTTCCCGCCGATGAACCGCCCGCTTCAGCCCGACCCGTGGCGGCGGAGTTTGAGCCCCTACGCTTTCGACGAAGGTTGATCGCAGAGCACTCGCGCGACCGCTTCTGACCAACCCGCCCGGCTGGCCTGCCGTGCCTCGTCTACCAGCTCCGGCGAGAAGGAGCGGTCGGCTTTCCACATAGACGCGCCTTCTTCGAGCGATGCAATCATCCCCGCCCCCAGCCCGGCGAGGAAGGCTGCGCCCCAGGCGGTCGACTCGGTGTTGACCGGGCGGGTCACGGCGACGCCGGTGAGGTCCGCAAGGCGTTGCAGGAAGCGGTCATTCCCCGCCATCCCGCCATCGACCTTGAGCCGGCTCGCCGGAACACCGTCGCGGGCCATCGCGTCGAGGAGGTCGCCGGTCTGGTGCGCGGTGGAATCGAGCGCCGCAAGCGCGATCTCGGCACGGCCTGCTCCTCGCGTCAGCCCGACCAGCGCGCCGCGCGCCTCGGCATCCCACCAGGGCGCACCGAGCCCGGTGAAGGCCGGAACGAGATAGACACCGCTGTCCGGATCGGCACTGGCCGCCAGCGCCTCGATTTCCGAGGCCTTGCCGATGAGGCCAAGCCCGTCGCGCAGCCATTGCACCGTCGCTCCGGCCGAGAGAACCGAGCCTTCCAGCGCGAATGTCGTTTCCCCGTTCAGCCGGTAGGCGACGGTCGACAACAGACGGTTCTCGGACACCGCCATATTCCGTCCCGTATTGAGCAGCAGGAAAGCCCCGGTGCCATAGGTGCATTTCGCTTCGCCCGGCGCGAAACAGGCCTGACCGATGGCGGCGGCCTGCTGGTCGCCCGCAACGCCGAGAATGGGTACACCACCGGGCAGGATGTCCTCGCTGATCGTGCCGAAGTCTCCGGCGCAGTCGCGCACGTCTGGCAGGCCGGACGCCGGCACGCCGAAGAGATCGAGTAATTCGTTGTCCCAGCGCGAGGCTTTCAGATCGAAGAGCGAGGTCCGGCTGGCATTGGTCGCGTCAGTCGCATGAACCGCGCCGCCGGTGAGCCGCCAGATCAGGAAGCTGTCAACCGTGCCAAAGGCGAGCTCGCCTCTCGCCGCCCAGTCCCGCGCCGCGTCCACGGCATCGAGAATCCAGGCGAACTTCGTGGCCGAGAAATAGGGATCGAGAACGAGGCCGGTCTTCTCCGCGACAAGCGTTTCATGTCCCGCTTCGCGCATGTTGCGACAGCGGTCGGCGGTACGCCGGTCCTGCCAGACGATGGCATTATGGATCGGTCGCCCGGTTTTCCGGTCCCAGATGATGGACGTTTCGCGCTGGTTGGTCAGGCCCGCCGCGCGAATGGTCCAACCGGCCTTGGCCGCTTTCGCCGCCGCCTGCCGGATCGTCGTCGTCACCGTTGCCCAGATCACGTCCGCGTCGTGCTCAACCCAGCCCGGCTGGGGGTAGATCTGGGCGAATTCCTGCTGCGCGGCGGCGATCACCGTGCCATCGGGCGCAAACACGATGGCGCGCGAGCTTGTCGTTCCCTGATCGATGGCCAGCAGCGCGTCCTTGCCCATCCCTTGTTCCTCCCGGTTCGGCCTTTCGCCCGCGACTATAGCCTCGCCTTGCCGGGAGGAAACGCGCTAGCGTGTGTGCCGACGCGAGGGAGGGAGTGACATGGCTCAATCAGGTTTCGAGCGCCGGACGCTGGACAGCCCCAGCGGAGCGAGCCTCAACGTCTATGACCGGCCCGCGCAGGGCAATCTGCGCGCCCTCCTCCACGTCAATCACGGCCTTGCCGAACACGCCGCTCGCTATGGGAAGTTTGCGCAGATACTGAGCGGGCGGGGCATTCATGTCTGTGCCCATGACCATCGCGGGCACGGCTTCACCACCGCGCCCGATGGCTCACCGCGCCGCTTTGCGGACACTGGCGGCTGGGACAAGGTGATGACAGATGTCAGTGCCGTCGAAGCCGATCTGCGCGCGCGCCATCCCGGCGTTCCGCTCTTCGTGCTGGGTCATTCCATGGGCGGAACCATCGCCTTCAACCAGGTGCTCCGTGAGAGCGAACATCTCGCCGGTGCCGCGATCTGGAATGCCAATCTTTCCGGGCCAGTCGGCCTCCTCAAATTCGTGCTGGGCCTGGAATCGCTCGTCGGCGGGGACCGCAAACCGGCCACCCTGATCGACGGCATGACCTTCAAGACCTGGGACAAGAATTTCTCTGCCGAACGTTCGGCCTTTGGCTGGCTGTCACGCGACCTTGGTGCCGTTGATGCCTATGTCGCCGACCCGCTGTGCGGCTGGCCGGCGCAGATCTCGCTGTGGAAGGATTTCGCGCACGGCATGGGACTGGCGCAGGACAACGCCGCGCTGAAGCCGATCCGCAAGGACTTCCCGCTTCACCTCATCGGCGGGGAAGACGACCCCGCGACCGATGGCGGCAAGGCGGTCACCGCGCTCGCTGAACGCCTGCGCAGGCAGGGCCTCAAAGACGTCACCGTCAATATTCTCAGCCATTTCCGCCACGAGACCGTCAACGAGATCGGAGCCGAGGCGGAGATCAACAAATTTGCCGACTGGATCGAACAGCGGCTTTAGGGACGCGAGTGCCCCCTCCCTCCAGGGAGAGGGCCCATGTGAGGGGTCTTAAATCAATGGAAATCCCTCATCCTGAGGTGCTGCGAAGCAGCCTTGAAGGATGGGAAACGGTGCACAGCGTACTTTTAAGACTTTCCTGACCCCCGCTTTCGCGAGGGCAGGCGGAAAGCACCTCAGTATGAAGACTGCTGTCGAATGCTCCCTCGGGTTCCCAGCGAAAGCTGGGATCCAGAGCTAGCTTTCTGGATTCCTGCTTCCGCAGGAACCCCGGTTTCCGATGATGGAAGCGGCGAACAGCCCTTGGGTATTGCAATTGCAATCGGCCCGCAAAGCCCCCTCTCCCTGGAGGGAGAGGGTAAACTTTCCCTATAAAACCTCGAACAATCCGGCCGCGCCCATGCCGCCGCCGACGCACATCGTGCAGACCACGTATTTCACGCCGCGGCGTTTGCCCTCGATGAGGGCGTGGCCGACCATGCGCGCGCCGGACATGCCATAGGGGTGGCCGATGGAGATCGCGCCGCCATTGACGTTGAGGTTCTCGTTCGGGATGCCGAGCTTGTCCCGGCAGTAGAGGACCTGCACGGCGAAGGCTTCGTTGAGCTCCCACAGGCCGATATCGTCCATCTTCAGCCCGTGGGCTTTCAGGAGTTTCGGCACGGCATAGACCGGGCCGATGCCCATCTCGTCCGGGTCGAGACCGGCCACCGCGATACCGCGATACGCCCCGAGCGGCGTCAGGCCGCGCTTCTCGGCTTCCTTCGCTTCCATCAGCACCGAGGCCGAGGCCCCGTCGGACAGCTGGGACGCATTGCCGGCGGTGATGTATTTGCCTTCCTTCACCTTCTGGCCGTTAGCGTGGACGGTGCGCAGCCCGGAAAGGCCTTCCAGCGTCGTGTCGGCGCGATTGCCCTCGTCCTGCTTCAACAGTGTATCGACGATAGAGATTTCCTTCGTCTCCTTGTCCATCACGCCCATTTTCGAAGCCAGCGGCACGATCTCGTCATCGAACTTTCCGGCAGCCTGTGCCGCGGCTGTGCGCTGCTGGGATTGCAGCGAATATTCGTCCTGCGCCTCGCGGGAAATGCCATAGCGGTCGGCGACAATTTCGGCGGTTTCCAGCATCGACATGTAGAGCGCGGGGACGTGTTCATTGATCCACGGATCAAAAGCGCGGTGGAGATTCATGTGCTCGTTCTGGACGAGCGAGATGGATTCCAGCCCGCCGCCGACCGTCACCGCCATGCCATCGGTGATGATCTGCTTGGCCGCGACCGAGATCGCCATCATGCCCGAGGCGCACTGCCGGTCGACCGTCATGCCCGCGACACTCGTCGGCAACCCGCCCCGGATGAGGCATTGCCGCGCCGTGTTCTGAAAGGTCGAGCCCTGCTGCATCGCCGCGCCCATGATCACGTCATCGACCTCGGCCCCATCGATCCCGGCGCGTTTGACCGCATTGGCGATGACATGCCCGCCCAGCTCCTGGGCCTGGGTGTTGTTGAACGCGCCGCGATAGGCCTTGCCGATCGGCGTGCGGGCGGTGGAGACGATGACGGCTTCGCGCATGGGTATTCCTCGTGAGTCTGGTCCGGTTCCTGGCCTCCACTATCACGGAAATATCGCGCCCTGTCGCCTGTGCGTTGAAATTGAATCCGGGTTAAGGTCTCCTCCTTCAATCTGCGGGCGATTGACGGGAGGTGAGCGCTTGAACGGATCGGAAGCAGACGAGGCGGTCCGCGCCATTGCGGCGGCCCATGCCAACCGCCCCGACGCGCTCATCGAAATGCTGCACGACGTGCAGCACCGGTTCGGCTGTGTCGATGACGCGGCGTTGCGTACGCTGGCCCATGCCATCAACCGCTCCCGCGCCGAAGTCCATGGCGTACGCAGCTTCTATACCGACTTCACCGAGGAGCCGCAGGGGCGCTGTGTGGTGAAACTCTGCCGGGCCGAGTCCTGTCAGGCCGCCGGTGGAGACGCGCTCGCCGCCGACCTCGAACGCGATTTGGGCTGTTCCACCGGGGCGACCTCGCCTGACGGCGGTGTGACGCTCGAAGCGGTTTATTGCCTGGGCAATTGCGCCCTCTCGCCCGCCGCCATGGTCGATGGAGACCTGATCGGACGGGCCGACCGCGACACCATTCTTGCCCGCGTGAAGGGGGGTGGCCGGTGAACGCAATCCGCGTCTTCGTCCCATCAGACAGCGCGGCGCGTTCGGTCGGCGCTGACGCCGTCGCCGAGGCCATTTCCCGCGAGGCGGATACACGCGGCGCGAATGTCGCCATAACCCGGACCGGATCTCGCGGGCTCTACTGGCTGGAACCACTGGTCGAGGTCGAGATTGCTGGTGAACGCGTCGGCTATGGCCCGGTCGCGCCGGGCGATGTTGCTGACCTGTTCAAGGTGGGTTTCCTGACCGGCGGCGAGCACGCGCTCTGCACCGGACCGGTCGCGAATATTCCTTTCCTCGAAAAGCAGACCCGCATCACCTTCGCGCGCTGCGGCGTCACCGATCCGCTCGATCTGGCCGACTACGAGGCCCACGGTGGCCTCACCGGGCTCAAGGCCGCGGCCGAGTTGGCACCGGAATCCATCGTCGAGGCGGTGACGGCTTCCGGCTTGCGCGGACGGGGCGGGGCCGGTTTCCCGACCGGCATCAAGTGGAAGACCGTGCTGGGCGCGAAAGCCGAGCAGAAATACATCTGCTGCAATGCCGATGAGGGCGACAGCGGCACCTATGCCGATCGCATGATCCTGGAAAGCGATCCGTTCGGCCTCATCGAAGGCATGATCATCGCCGGCATGGCGGTCGGCGCGACAGAAGGCTTCGTCTATATCCGCTCCGAATATCCGCAAGCCATCTCCACCATGCGCGCGGCGATCCACGCCATGGAAGGCAAGGGCCTGCTCGGCGCGAACATCCTCGAGTCGGGGCGGGACTTCCATCTGACCGTAAGGCGCGGCGCGGGGAGTTATATCTGCGGCGAGGAGTCGGCCATGCTCGACAGCCTTGAGGGCAAGCGCGGCATGGTCCGCGCCAAGCCGCCCATCCCCGCCATTGCCGGCCTCTTCGGCCAGCCCACCGTCGTCAACAACGTGCTCTCGCTTGCCGCCGTGCCGGACATTCTCGGACAAGGACCGGACGCCTATGCCGCGCTTGGCACGGGAAGATCGCGCGGGACGCAGGCCTTTCAACTGGCTGGCGACATCAAGCGGGGCGGCCTCGTCGAAACCGCCTTCGGCGTTACGCTACGCGAGTTGATCGAGGAGTATGGCGGCGGCACACGGTCGGGGCGGAAAGTGCGTGCAGTCCAGGTGGGCGGCCCGCTCGGAGCCTACATCCCGGCTTCCGGTCTTGATGTGGAAATGGACTATGAGGCGCTTGCCAGCGCCGGAGCCATGCTCGGCCATGGGGGAATCGTCGTCTTCAACGACACGGTCGACATGGCCCGCCAGGCCGAGTTCGCGATGGAATTCTGCGCCGAGGAATCCTGCGGCAAGTGCACGCCCTGCCGGGTCGGCGCGGTGCGCGGAGCCGAGACGGTCGCGAAAATCCGCGCCGGAGACAATGTCGAGAAGAACCTGAAACTCCTCGATGATCTTTGCGAGGTGATGGTCGACGGCTCGCTCTGCGCGATGGGCGGGCTGACCCCCATGCCGGTGCGCAGCGCGATGCAGCATTTCCCGGAAGATTTCCGCCGCGCTGAAACCGGGGCCAAGCCATGATAGGATACCGGCCATGAGCGTGATGAAGGATCGTGATTACGGGACGCCCGGCGTGGAAACGGGCCGGACCGTGACGGTCGAGATCGACGGCCGTCGCCACGACGTGCCCGAGGGCGTGTCGGTGATGCGCGCTGCTGCGCTGGCCGGAACCGACATCCCGAAACTCTGCGCGACCGACAGCCTCAACGCGTTCGGCTCTTGCCGCCTCTGCCTCGTCGAGATCGAGGGCCGGAAAGGGACGCCCGCCTCCTGCACGACGCCGGTCGAGGCGGGGATGAAGATCGCCACTCAGACCGAGCGTCTGGAACGCATCCGCCGCGGCGTGATGGAGCTCTACATCTCCGATCACCCGCTGGACTGCCTGACCTGTGGCGCAAATGGCGATTGCGAATTGCAGGACCGCGCCGGTGAAGTGGGTTTGCGCGAAGTGCGCTACGGCTATGAGGGCGAAGGTCATCTCGATGCCGAGAAGGACACGTCCAACCCCTATTTCACTTTCGACCCGGCGAAATGCATCGTCTGTTCGCGCTGTGTACGCGCCTGCGAAGAGGTGCAAGGCACGTTCGCCCTGACCATCGAGGACCGGGGCTTTGACTCCAAAGTCTCCGCCAGCGCGGGCGAGGCCTTCATCGACTCCGAATGCGTCTCCTGCGGGGCCTGTGTGCAGGCTTGCCCGACCGCGACGCTCACCGAAAACACCATTCTTGGTCACGGCCAGCCCAATCGCTCGGTGATCACCACCTGCGCCTATTGCGGTGTCGGGTGTTCCTTCCGCGCTGAACTGCAGGGCGACGAGGTCGTGCGCATGACGCCGCACAAGGATGGCGGCGCAAATGAAGGCCATTCCTGCGTGAAGGGGCGCTTTGCCTGGGGCTATGCCACCCATGCCGACCGAATCCTTTCACCGATGATCCGCGAGACGACAAATGCCCCCTGGCGTGAAGTCAGCTGGGACGAAGCCATCAGTTATGCGGCCGAGCGTCTCAAAGCGATCCAGACCGAACACGGCACCGGCGCGATTGGTGGGATCACCTCCTCACGCTGCACCAATGAGGAAGTCTATGCGGTCCAGAAAATGGTCCGCGCCGCGTTCCACAACAACAATGTCGACACCTGCGCACGGGTCTGCCATTCACCGACCGGCTACGGGCTGAAGAACACGTTTGGCACCTCGGCCGGGACACAGGATTTCAAATCCGTCGCCAAAGCCGATGTGATCCTCGTCGTCGGGGCCAATCCCACCGACGCCCACCCGGTTTTTGCGAGCCGCATGAAGCGCCGCCTGCGTCAGGGCGCAAAGCTGATCGTCATCGATCCGCGCCGCATCGACCTGGTGCGCTCGCCTCATGTCGAGGCGGCCCACCACCTGCCCTTGCGCCCCGGCACGAATGTCGCGGTGATCAACGCCATCGCCCACACCATTGTCACCGAGGGTCTCGTTGACGAGGCCTTTGTCGCGGAACGCTGTGAAACGCCCTCCTTTGACCGCTGGAAGGAATTCATCGCGCTGGCGGAGAATTCTCCTGAAGCGCTTGAGGATGTCACCGGCGTGCCGGCAGAGGACATTCGCGCGGCGGCACGGCTCTATGCCACCGGCGGCAATGGCGCGATCTATTACGGGCTCGGCGTAACCGAGCATTCGCAAGGCTCGTCCATGGTGATGGGCCTTGCCAATCTGGCCATGGCGACCGGGAATATCGGGCGCGAGGGTGTGGGCGTGAACCCGCTGCGCGGTCAGAACAACGTCCAGGGATCGTGCGACATGGGCTCCTTCCCGCACGAACTTCCCGGCTACCGGCACATTTCCGACGCGGCGGTACGCGGCGAGTTCGAGGCACACTGGCAGGCCTCGCTCGACCCCGAACCGGGACTGCGCATCCCGAACATGTTCGCCGCCGCGCTTGATGGCTCGTTCAGAGGTCTTTTCGTGCAGGGCGAGGACATCGCCCAGTCCGACCCCAACACGCTGCACGTCTCCGCCGCGCTGCAGGCGATGGAGTGCGTCATCGTCCAGGACCTCTTCCTGAACGAGACCGCCGCCTTCGCCCATGTCTTTTTCCCCGGCACGTCCTTCCTGGAAAAGGACGGGACGTTTACCAATGCCGAGCGGCGCATCAATCGCGTCCGCCCGATCAAGCCGCCCCTGCAGGGCATGCACGAGTGGGAGACAGTCGCCCGCCTTGCCCGCGCCATGGGCTACGAGATGGGCTGGCCGGACGGCGCGGCAATCATGGACGAGATCGCGGCTCTGACCCCGACCTTCGCGGGCGTGAGTTTTGAAAAGCTCGATAGCGGCAAGTCGATCCAGTGGCCCTGCAATGACGCAACACCGGACGGCACGCCCGTCATGCACGCCAGCGGCTTCGTGCGCGGCAAGGGCCAGTTCATGCTGACCCGCTATGTGCCGACCGAGGAGAAGACCAACCGGCGCTATCCGCTGATCCTGACGACGGGCCGTATCCTGTCGCAATACAATGTCGGGGCGCAGACACGGCGCACGAAAAACTCGATGTGGCATGGCGAGGATGTGCTGGAAATCCATTCACACGATGCCGATATCCGCGGTATTTCCGACGGCGATCTGGTTTCGCTCGGCAGCCGGATCGGCGCGACCACGATCCGCGCCGTCATCTCCGACCGCATGCCGCAGGGCGTGGTCTACACGACTTTCCACCACCCTGAATCCGGGGCCAATGTCGTCACGACCGAGCTGTCGGACTGGGCGACCAACTGCCCCGAATACAAGGTGACGGCGGTTCAGGTGACGCTCGCCAACATGCCGTCGGACTGGCAGATGGAGCGGCGCGAGCGTCGCGCCGAGATCGAACCGGCCGAGTAGGCGCTTGGCCGCTTTCCCCGACACGAAGCGCGACATCGCCCTGCCCGGCGGCGGCTCCTGGGGGATTGCCGAGGAAGTCCCGGTCGAGATCGGTTTCAACGGTACGGCCTGGACCGTGATGATGGCGACACCGGCCGATCTCGAAGACCTCGCAATCGGCCTCGCCTTGACCGAACAGATCATCACCGATGCCGGCGCGGTCGAAGGGTTGGCCCTGAAAACCTACCCCGAGGGGATCACGGCCGACATCCGCATTGCGCGCGAAGCGCTGACCGGTAAAGCGCTCCGCCGCCGCACGCTCGACGGTCAGTCGGGTTGCGGGCTGTGCGGGTTGGAGACTTTGGCGGAAGCCATACGGCGGCCAGCTCCCAGGTCTTGTAACCGAACCCTACCCGGCAAACCAGCCATCCTGAAAGCCTTCTACGGCCTCGCCGCCGCCCAACCTCTCAATGCCGCAACGCGCAGCGTCCACGCCGCGGCCTGGTGCGCACCGCACGGGGCGGTCAGCCTCGTGCGCGAGGATGTCGGCCGCCACAATGCGCTCGACAAGCTCGTCGGGGCACTCGCCCATTCGGGACAGCTGGAAGACAACGGCTTCATCGTCATGTCGAGCCGATGCAGTTTCGAACTCGTCTGCAAGGCAGCGATCACCAACGCCTCCCTTCTGGCCACCGTGTCGGCCCCCACCGGCCTGGCCCTCGACCTCTCGCGCGAACTGGGGCTTCCCCTCGCCTGCCGCTCGGGCGAGGATGCCATTCTCTTCAATTCCGGGACGGAATGATGCGGGACGAAGACCTCATTCGCATGGCGCGCCAGATCGCCGATTTCTTCGAGCCCTACGGCCATGAGGAAACCGTCGCCGGCATCGCCACACACATGCGCAATTTCTGGGACCCGCGCATGCGCACCCAGATCATCGCCCTGGCCAATCAGAAACCGGACAGCCTGCCCGAACCGGTACGCGAGGCCGTGAACCGGCTGGCCTCACCCGCCTGATACCCCCGACACAAGAAGGATCGACGGACATGAAATCCGATATCGAGATTGCGCGCGCCGCATCCATGAAACCGGTCACCGAGATCGCCGCCAAGCTCGACATTCCCGGCGAGGCCCTGCAGCAATACGGTCCCTACAAGGCCAAGGTCGCGGCACCTTTCATCGGCTCGCTAAAAGACCGCAAAGATGGTGGACTGGTCCTCGTCACGGCCGTCAATCCGACACCGGCAGGGGAAGGCAAGACCACGACGACGGTGGGCCTGGGTGATGCGCTGAACCGGATTGGCAAGAAGGCCGCCATCTGCATTCGCGAACCGTCGCTCGGTCCGTGCTTCGGCATGAAGGGCGGCGCGGCCGGTGGCGGCATGGCCCAGGTCGTGCCGATGGAAGACATCAACCTTCACTTCACCGGTGATTTCCACGCCATCACCAGCGCGCACAATCTGCTCGCGGCGATGATCGACAACCACATCTACTGGGGCAATGCGCTCGAAATCGATCAGCGGCGCGTGGTCTGGCGGCGCGTGCTCGACATGAATGACCGGGCGTTGCGCTCAATCGTCTCCTCGCTCGGCGGGGTCGCCAACGGTTTCCCGTCCGAGGCCGGGTTCGACATCACGGTGGCGTCCGAAGTCATGGCGATCCTCTGCCTCGCCACGGATCTGGCCGATTTGCAGAAACGCCTCGGTGACATCATTGTCGCCTACCGGCGCGACAAGTCCGCCGTGACCTGCCGCGACATCAAGGCCGACGGCGCGATGACTGTCCTTTTAAAGGAAGCCATGCAGCCCAACCTCGTCCAGACGCTGGAGAACAACCCGGCCTTCATCCATGGCGGCCCGTTCGCCAATATCGCCCATGGCTGCAATTCGGTGATCGCGACCAAAACCGCGCTCAAACTCGCGGACTATGTCGTCACCGAGGCCGGATTCGGGGCCGATCTGGGCGCGGAGAAATTCTTCGACATCAAGTGCCGCAAGGCCGGTCTGAAGCCGAAAGCCGTCGTTATCGTCGCGACCATCCGGGCACTGAAATACAATGGCGGGGTCAAGAAGGACGCGCTGACCGAAGAGAATGTCGCCGCGCTGAAAAAGGGCTGCGTCAATCTCGGCCGCCATATCAAGAATGTCCGCCAGTTCGGTGTCACGGCCGTGGTCGCGATCAACCATTTCACCTCCGACACCGACGCCGAGGTCGCGACCGTTCAGGCCTATGCCGAGGAACTCGGGGCCGAAGCCATCGTCTGCCGGCACTGGGCGGACGGGTCAGCAGGCACTGAAGACCTCGCCCGCCGCGTCGTCGAGATCGTTGATTCCGGGACCGCGCAGTTCGCCCCGCTCTACAAGGACCACCTGTCGCTGTTCGAGAAGATCGAGACGGTCGCCAAACGCATCTACCGCGCCGACGAGGTGATGGCCGACCAGAGCGTGCGCGACCAGTTGAAAGCCTGGGAAGCGGCAGGCTTCGGCGATTTGCCGGTTTGCATGGCCAAGACCCAGTACAGCTTCTCGACCGACCCGACACTGCTCGGCGCACCGGAACACCATTCGGTCGCCGTGCGGGAGGTTCGCCTCTCGGCGGGCGCGGGGTTCGTCGTGGCGATCTGCGGATCGATCATGACCATGCCCGGCCTGCCACGCGTTCCGGCTGCCGAAGGCATTGGTTTGGGCCCCGACGGCGAAATCGAGGGCCTGTTCTAGGCGTCTGGGCAGTCGAGGCGTTCGGCGACCGACGCGCCGTCGCCGAAAAAGCGGTCGCCCATCGCCCGGGCGATACGGCAGCGCTCGGCATTGTCCACACGCGCATCGCTGGCCAGCGCATCGGCGAGGTCGGCCACCACGGTCCGGCCTGTGACCAGTTCCGGACCGTCATCGGCGGGCGTGTCGAACCGCATGCGCGCACCGCCGTCCCGCCAGCGTTCCCAGCCACCTCCGGGATCGCCATCACGGGCGAAGTCGGCCCAGTGCCGGCCCATCTGACGGGCCAGCGCCACCCGGCCTTCGGCATTCCGGTCGTTGAACAGGAAGGGGTCGAGCCGGCCAAAGAGCTCAAACCGGTTGAAGACGAAGGGGATTTCCATGGCGTGCGCCGCTCCCAGCATGAAGCGGGTATCGACCAGCAGATTGGCCGCGCCCTCGTCCCAGTCGAAGCGGTAAGCCCAGACATCGTCATGACCACCAGCCGTCATCACGCTGGCGAGATCATCCACCGCTCCGACCGTCCACATCGCGCTCTGATAGTCGGAAAGCGCTGCGTAGTAGTCGCGATCGCGCGGCCGGATGAAGAGGCCCAGCGTACGACTGGCCAAGTCCGGGTTGAGCGCGTTGAACAGCCGCATCTCGTCGCGGTTCGTGCCGGTAATGACCGGTACCGCATTGAATGTGCCGGGCGAGGCAAGCGCAGCCCTTATCCCGCCCTCGGGAACCGTCACCCCGTCCTCGATCATGCGCGGCATGTCGTAGTGGGACCCGCCAGAGAGGTCGAGCCCGGCAAAGACGTCTTCCAGGCTGACTGCGCGGAGCGCCTCGGCCGTCACCGGCCCCTCCACGACACGGCCGAGCACCTCGCCCGATGCGTTCGCGAGGTCGCCCGACCGGCCTTCGGCCTCTGCGCGGGTCACGGTCGCGGCCGATCCGCTCTGGATGATGGCCCGGTGAAACAGGCCCTCGGCCAGCGGCGAGGTCAGCAGGGCGGCGACATTGTGCCCGCCGGCACTCTCGCCGAAAATCGTCACCCGGCCCGCATCCCCGCCAAAGTCCTCGGCATGGGCCTGCACCCAGCGCAGTGACTCGATCAGGTCGAGAATGGCGAAATTCGCCGCGCGATCTTCCGGACGTTCGGCGTCGGCGCGCAACTCCGGCGCGGACATGAATCCCAGCGGACCGAGCCGGTATTGCACCGCGACGATGATGACATTCTGGTCAATCGCCAGCTGGGAGCCATCATATTCCGACGACCGGCCCCAGACATTACTGCCCCCGTGTATCCAGACCATGACTGGCAATTCGTCCGCACCCGGCGGCGCATAGATATCCAGATAGAGGCAGTCTTCCTCACCCGCCAGCAGTCCGGGTTCAAGTCCCTCGGGCTCGTCAAGAACGTTGGTAATCTGCGGACAGCGTGAGGCGTGACGGGTCGCATCGCGCTCGCCATCCCACCCCGAGGCCGGCCGCGTCGCGCGCCAGCGCAGATCGCCCACAGGCGGTGCGGCATAGGGCAGGCCGAGCCAGACATGCGCGCCGGTATCGGCGACATAGCCGGTGGTCGCGCCCTGACCGTCCAGCACGATCCGGGTCGCCGGTTCGGCTGTGGGTCCGTCCACATCCTGCGCGCAGGCAGCCAGAACGAGCCCGGCCAGCAATCCCGTCACACCGCGCATGGCGCGCCTCCAATTCCGAAAGGTCCCAACCCCAGACCGCGATCATAGATTGGCGCGGCGGATCGTCGAGTCCCTGTTCAGGGGAGGCGGCGCGTCCTAGTCCGAGCCGCTTCCCCGGCACCACCGGACGGTTCATCGTCGGTGTCCGCCTCGTCATCTGTTTCGCCGGACTCCGCCGACGCGATCGTCACCCGCAACAGATTGTCGTTGGAATCCCGGTCGATCAACTTGTTGTAGGGGTCGACACCAGCAAAGAGCGGCCGCTCGTCCGTGACCAGTGTGATGCTCACCTCGGTCTCGTTGATGCGGTGCTTCTGCATGTAGAGGATGTGGTCGGTACCCTCGAAAGCCCCATCGAGGCCGCGTGTGAACAGGCCGATATCGATGTCATAATCGATCGCTTCCTCGACCTCTTCGCCCTGTCCGTCGGCCTCGAATTTCTGGGCCGCGACAACAATCGTCGTTTCCCAGCGTCCGTCCTCCAGTTCGCGGGTTTCCGCGCTGGAAACCTCGAGGTCGAACAGGACGATGCGCTCGAAGAAGTCGGTGATCAGGCTGTCCCACTCCGGCCCCGCTTCCTCGCGCAGGATGCGCAGGAAATCGAGCGTCGTGGGATAGGGGTCGGACCGGTACTGGAACTCGGCGACCAGCCGCGACAGCGCCGCGTTGACCGTGTCCTCACCGACATAGTCCTGCAGGGCGTACATGATCACCGCGCCCTTGCGGTAATGGATGTAGGGCTGGTTTTCCACCCGGTAGAGCGGCAGTTCCTCGCGGGACTCGCTCCCCCGGCTCTGCAGATAGGTGTCGAGTTCGTACTTGAGGAAACGGCGCATGTGGTCCGCACCATATTCCTGCTCCATCACCATCAGGGCCGAATACTGGGCGAGGGTCTCGACCAGCAGGCTGCCGCCCTGGACGTTCGGGCCCATGATCTGGTGGGCCCACCACTGGTGGGCTGCCTCGTGTGCGGTGACGTAATAGACGTAGTCGATATCGTCCGGGTCACTGAGGTCCGCCGTGAAGCCAATCGATTCCGAATAGGCGATCGTGTTCGGGAAAGACTGGGCAAAGCTGGCATAGGCCGGGAATTCCAGCATCCGGTACTGGCGATACTGGTACGGGCTGATGTGCTCGGACATATAGGCCAGCGAGTCCTGCGCGCCCTGCATCATGCGCGTGACATTCCAGTCGTGTTCCGGGTGGTAGAAGACCTGGTAGTTGATGCCGTCAACGTCCTCTTCGACCAGGGTGTATTCGGCCGACATCCAGTTGAAGAAATTGAGGCTAAGGTCCTCCATCACGTATTCGAAGTAATGGCGGCCGTCCTCGATCCAGTCGCGCTGGAGATAGCCGGGCGCGACGACCGTCTGGCCCTCGACCGTCGAGACCAGTGTGCGGAAGGACACATAATCGGAATCCTGCCGGATGTAGTTGTCGTCCCAGTGTTCTTCGTCCTCGAGCGCGTAGGCGCGGTCGATGGGCGGCAGATCCTGACGCCGGCGTTCACCCGGATCCTGGATCAGGGCATTCCGGTTGAAGCCAATGAACGGCGCGAACTCGCCATTGTTGAAGAAGGTCCCGTTATACATCACCGACGAGACATTGCCGCCATTGCGGAAGCCCGGATTGGTGACCTCGACATTGAAACTCAGCGTGCGGCTTTCACCCGGCTGAAGCGGCGGGTCGAGCTCGAAAGCATGGAGATTGCCGTACTCGCTGCGTTCCTCGCCCTCAACGCCATCAAGCGAATGCCGGATCACGTCGGCCGACCCATAGGAGACCCAGACCACCGGAATGGCCTCGTCCGTCCGGTTCTCCAGCACATTGGTGCCGGTCGCGGTGTAACGGCGCTCATAGGGGAAGATATCGATCGTGTAGTCGACGCTGGTGATCGTGGGCTGCGCTAGGCCTTCCAGCTGATCACGCCATTCGCGTTCATAGTCGGCAGCCATGCGGCGCTGGTCGCGTCCGGAGACGAAGTCATTGAGCACGACGGTATTGTGATAGATCCACACACCCGCGCCGACGGCCACGGCCAGAGAGACGGCGGCGGCAAGTCCGGTGCCCGGACCGAATGAACCCGGCAGGGCCCGAATCCGGTGCCAGATCGGCAGCAGCGCCCCGCGATTCCACATGACGAAGGCAAGCGTGAACAGGAAGGTGCTGATCGCCCCCCAGTAGAGATACCACCACAGCTGAATGCCGATCAGGTGACCAAAACCGTTCATGTCCGTGTAGGGCACGATGCTGACAAACGGGAAGCGGTAGAGATTGTGGGTAAAGCCCATCGGGGCCAGCACGAAACTGGTGACGATGAACACCAGGCCGATGGCGACAATGCCGATCCATTTGTTGTTGGTCAGCACCTGCAGGAAGATCGCCAGCATCGACAGCATGGTCAGCGGAATGACGAGGTCGATGACGGTTCGGACCAGGTATTGTCCGAAGTCGATATCGAAATAGCCGCGGACGAGCTGCGAGAAAATGGCGATCATGACGGCCACGGCAATCATGCCGCAGATCACGGTCATCATCCCGATCAGCTTGGCGAAAATGAAGGCCCAGTTCGGAGCCGGTGTGGCGTCGACGATATCGGAGAACCGCACATTGCGTTCCCGCCACATCAGTTCCGACGAGTAGTAGATCACCACGATAATCGGAACGAGCAGGAAGCCGCCGATCATCGAGGTCATGACGGTGGCCGTCGTCGGGTAGTTCGGCGTGCCATAGGGCGGCACGTTGAGGAAGACCGCGATGCCGACCAGCAGGACGACGAAGAAGATCGCGATCCAGAATCCGATGTTGAAAACGACGCCTTTGACCTCGAAGGCGATCCGCGACAGGAATTGCTGGAACACAGCCTTCTTGGGCGTCGGCTGGGCCTTGGGCAGCTGGATTTCCGTCGGCACGAAGGGCGCTTCCTGACGCCGGAACTTGTTCTTCTTCAATCCGCGCGCATTGCCCTGCCGGAACGAGAAGATCATCACGTTGAAGACAAACAGGACGAGCGCGACACCCAGCCAGATCAGCCGGTTCTGAAGCAGGATGCCTTCCAGCGGCGCGACCTGGGTATTCTGTTCCGCCGTCGTCCAGTACTGCGTCACAAGCGCCAGCGCGTTGGTTCCGAACGGATCGCTGAGTGCGGCGAGATCGCGCCAGGACGGTTCCTGCATCAGGAAGCCGCCCGCCGTGTTGAACACCAGCATGCCGATGAAGACTGACCAGGTCACCAGCAGCGACCGGCTGAGATTGGCCGCCGTAAACAGGACCAGGCCGATGATCAGCATGTTGGCCATGCCGAACACGATGAAGGGGTGGAAATAGAACCAGAAGCTGAATGGCCCGAGCGTCTCCGGGTCGACCCAGGGCATGCTCGCCCCAATGAAGTGGCCGATCGGGATACTGGTGAAGGCCAGCATTGTCACCACGAAACCGCCGATGAAGCGACCGATCAGGTAGTCGTGCTCCCTGACCGGCGAGGCGAAGAACAATTCCTGGGTATTGAAACTGCGGTCACGCAGCACACCACTGGCCAGGAAGACGGTCGGTATGACCATCGCGAACAGCGAAAACGCCGAAATCATCAGGGCGATTTCCTGCGGCGAGTTGATATTGATCGCATCGCTGCCCGTCAGCGTCACATTGGGTGACGCCGGAATGGCAAATCCCAGCAGTCCGAAAACGAGGAAGATCGAAATCAGTGCCGGTGAAAACAGGTGATAGCGGAATTCGAAACTGGCGATCTTGCCGAGCATGGCGCGTCTCCTTCCTGTCCCGATATCAGGCCGCGTCCGCTTCAGCCGGATCGGCCGAAATGGTCGCGAAATAGACGTCCTCAAGGTCAGGATTGACGGACTCGAACCCGTCACCCGGATGGGCATCGGCCAGGACATGGATCAGGACTTCACCCTGCGTCAGGCGCGTGGAAATGACCCGGTGCCGGCTTCTGTGGGCCGGCAGGTCGGCTTTGGCGATACGCTTGCTCCAGACCTTCCCGTCGAGCGAGGAGATCAGCGCCGCCGGCGATCCTTCCGCGACGATCTGTCCGCGATTCATGATCGCCATCAGCGGGCAGAGGTCCGCGACGTCCTCCACGATGTGGGTCGACAGGATGACAACGACATTCTCGCCGATCTCGGACAGGAGATTGTGGAAACGGTTGCGTTCCTCGGGGTCGAGACCGGCCGTGGGTTCATCGACAATGATCAGTTGGGGGTCGCCGATCAGCGCCTGGGCAATACCAAAGCGCTGCCGCATGCCGCCCGAATAGGAGGCGACGGCCTTCTTCGCGACCTTGGCCAGATTGGTTTGCTCGAGCAGCCCTTCGACCACGCGCTTGCGGTCCTTCGCGTTGGAAATGCCCTTGAGCAGCGCCAGATGGTCCAGCATGGCGCGCGCCGACATGCGGGGATAGACGCCAAAGTCCTGCGGCAGATAACCCAGCTGGCGGCGTAACTCGCGCGGCTCCTTCAGGACATCGATGTCATTGAAGGTGATGGAACCCTTGTCAGCGTTTTGCAGGGTCGAGATCGTCCGCATCAAGGTGGACTTGCCCGCGCCATTGGGGCCAAGCAGGCCGAACATGCCCTTGGGAATGGACAGCGAGACATTGTCGAGCGCACGCACGCCATTGCCATAGGTTTTCGACAGGTTCGAAATCTCGAGCATGATTTTTTCGCGGCCGTTGCGAACGCCGCGCCCCAATTCATTGTCCCAGACCGTCGGGCTTACGCCCTTCCGCCACACTGGCGCAAATGAATGACAGGAAATGTCAGCGCAACAAGCGGGACGCTCTGCAGGCTCGTCCCCCACTGTGCTGAAGATTAATTCAAGGCAATGTCCGGCAGCCCGGATTTGACGCTGGGCATGGGATCGCTAGGTTCTGCGCCAGCAAAAACCCGAGGGAGAAACCCTGCAATGAAACGCCTTCTTATTGGCACGACCAGCCTCGCGGCGCTTTTTGCCGCGGCGTGCAGCCAACCCGACACCGACGCGGACATGGACACCGGCACCGACACCATGACCGATGAAACCATGGCGGACGAGACCGCGACCGACGAAACCATGACTGAAGACGAAGGCGGTTTCGACCGCATGGAGCAGGCCATGGTCGACGAGCAGATGGCCAGCAACCACCTGCTGGCCGAATGGGACGGCCCCTATGGCGGCACACCGGACTTCGATGCGGCGAGCCTCGATGATCTCGAGCCTGCGCTGGAAGCCGGCATGGCCGCCAACCTCGCCGAGATTGATGCCATAGTCGCCAATCCGGACGCGCCGACCTTCGAGAACACGATCGTTGAACTGGAACGCGCCGGCGAGCCGCTGGGCCGGGTCTTTTCCTACTGGGGTATCTGGTCGAGCAACAATTCCTCGCCGGAATTCCGGGCGATCCAGCAGCGCATGGCACCGCGCCTTTCGGCCTTCAGCTCGGAGATCACCCAGAACGCCGAGCTCTTCGCGCGCGTCCGCGCCGTCTATGAAGGCGACGAAATGGAGACGCTGCGCCCGGATCAGCAGCGGGTGGTTCAGCTGACCTATGACAGCTTTGCCCGCAATGGTGCGACTCTGGAAGGCGACGCCGCCGAACGCTATGCAGCGATCAATGCCGAGCTGGCCGAGCTGCACACCCAGTTCGCCAACAATGTCCTCCATGACGAAGAGGAATACGTTCTCTTCATCGACGAGGAGAGCCTCAGCGGCCTGCCCGAGAACTTCGTGCGCGCCTCCGCTGCCGCCGCCACCGAACGCGGACGTGAGGGCGAGTACGCCATCACCAACACCCGTTCCTCGATGGATCCGTTCCTGACCTTCTCGGACGAACGCGATCTGCGCGAACAGGTCTGGCGGACCTATTACAATCGCGGCGACAATGCCGACGAGTGGGACAACAACGCCATCATCATGGACATTCTCCGCCTGCGCGACGAACGGGTGGAATTGCTGGGCTATGACAATTACGCCCAGTGGCGCCTGGAAAACCGCATGGCAGGCACCCCGGAACGCGCCATGGCGCTGATGGAAGGTGTCTGGGAAGCCGCCGTCGCCCGCATCCACGAGGAAGTCGCCGACATGCAGGCGGTGGCCGACGCGGAAGGCGCGGACATCACGATCGAGCCCTGGGATTACCGCTATTACGCGGAAAAAGTCCGGGCCGACCGCTATGATCTCGATAGCCAGGAGGTCAGCCAGTATCTCCAGCTCGACAATCTGCGGGAAGGGATGTTCTTCGTCGCGGGCGAGCTTTTCGGCTTCGCCTTTGAAGAACTGCCGGAAGGCACGGTCTCGGTCTGGCACCCGACCGTGCGTGTCTGGGAAGTCACCAACCGCGAGACCGGTGAGCATATCGGCCTGTGGTATCTCGACCCCTACGCCCGAACCGGCAAGCGGTCAGGCGCATGGGCAAACAGCTTCCGCAGCCACACCACGTTCGATGGCCCGCGCAATGTCCTGGCGACCAACAATTCCAACTTCGTCCAGCCTGCACCGGGCCAGCCGGTTCTGGTCTCATTTGACGATGCCACGACCTTCTTCCACGAATTCGGCCACGCCCTGCACTATCTCTCCTCGAACGTCGCCTACCCGACGCTCAATGGCGGGGTACGGGACTATACTGAATTCCAGTCCCAGCTGCTCGAGCGCTGGCTTCTGACCGACCCGGTGGTGAACAACTATCTCGTCCATGTCGAAACCGGCGAGCCGATGCCACAGGACTTGATCGACCGGATCCGGGCAGCCGCCAATTTCAACCAGGGCTTCTCGACCGGCGAGTATCTCGCCTCGGCGCTGATGGACATGTACTACCACACGACCGATCCCGACGAGGTCGGCGATCCGGACACGTTCGAGCGTGAAACCATGGAACGCCTCGGCATGCCGAACGAGATCGTACTGCGTCACCGCAGCCCGCATTTCGGTCACGTCTTCTCGGGCGAAGGTTATTCGGCAGGCTACTACGGATACATGTGGGCCGACGTTCTCACGGCCGACGCCGCGGAAGCCTTTGAGGAAGCCGGCAGCTACTACGATCCGGTCCTCGCCCAGTCGCTGGTCGACAATCTGTTTGCGCCGCGCAACGCGGTCGACCCGGCCGAGGCCTACCGCGCCTTCCGCGGACGGGACGCCGATGTCTCGGCGCTGATGCGCGACCGGGGCTTCCCGGTTCCGGGTGAAGACGACAGCGAAGAGTAAGCGCCGTCACATAAATCGGGATAAGGGCCGGGGCACACGCTCCGGCCCTTTTCCTTTCCGCTATCCTGATCGATTCCGAAAAACGCCGCGCGAAACCGGAAGATTCCACGCGGGTTTCAAATCCGGCGCGCCATTCTGGCCGCCGGCCTCCAGCGTCCTGTCAGCGCCGCCCGTTTCCTGAGGCGGCGGACAACGGAGGTCATCCCATGTTGAACGTGCTTCTCCCCGCCCTGCTTCTTGCCACCAACCCGATCGAAGGTGTTGCCCCCCAGGCCGACTTCACCTTTGACCGTGCCGAACTCGCCACCATTGACGGCGCAGCCGCTGTCCATGCGCGGCTCGTCAATGTCGCCACATCGGTCTGCGAGATCGAAAACGCCAATGGCGCGATGGCTCAGCGCGGTATCCGCACCTGCGTGGCCGACACGGTCGCGCGTGCCGTTGCCGAGATCGACGCCCCGGCGCTCTCCGAAATCCATGCGGGCAGGCTTGTCTCCCCTGACGAACGGCCCGCCATGGTGCAAGTCGCCGCGCGCGACTAGCTTTACCTTGCCCGCCAGTGTTTCCGGTCCTGCGACCGGCGGCACTGGCGGGATTTTCCGGCCGGAGGCATACTCGCCCGCATGAGTGGTCTTGATCTCTTTGATATCGTGGTCCGTTCTTCGGCCGCGATGATGTGCTTTCTGACCTGCGCGGTGCTGATGCTGACCGCGCACCGGACCTTGTCGGGACGCATGGGGGCGCTGTTTGCGCTCGGCGCTGCGGGCTATATCGTCTGCACCTCCCCGGCACTCGTCGCGGTGATCGGCCTGTGGCATGTGCCCTTCGTGGCGCTGTCCTGGTTTGACGGCATCTTCTTCTGGTGGTTTGCGCTTGCGCTCTTCTGCGACGAGTTCCGCTGGCGCATGCGCTTTCTCTATCCGGTCATCCCGATGGCGCTATTGGTCGCGGTTCCGGCGGTGACCAGCGACCCGGCCTGGGTAGATGCGGCCTATATCCTCAAACAGGCCCTGAGCGTGACCCTGATCCTGCACGGCGTGACAGTCGCCCTGCGCCGCCGCCGGGATGACCTGGTCGATGCGCGCCGGCGTTTCCGGGTCATCGTCGCCGTTTCGGTGGGGGTCTCGGCGATCCTGCTCATGGTGGTGGAGCACATTCCCTTGCCGGCAGACCTGCAACTGTTGGTGCCGCCCGCCTCGTCGCTATTGCTATTGCTCCTGACCTTCGGTTTCGCCGTCTGGGCGCTGCAGGTGCGCGAGGACATGTTCGTTGAAGTCCCGCCCGAACCGCACCGGCATGATCCGGAAACGGCGGCGGACGGGCTGGACCCCGCCGACCGGCCCCTGCTCGCCCGGCTGGAGCGCGCGATGGATGACGGGGCCTATCTGGAAACCGGCCTGACGGTCGGCGGTCTCGCCGACCGGCTCGGCACACCCGAACACCGGTTACGGAAGCTGATCAACCAGGGGCTGGGCTACCGGAATTTCTCCAGCTTCATCAACACAAGACGGGTCGAGGACGCCAAGGCGATCCTGGCCGATCCCGAACAGGCCCGCCGCCAGATCCTGCAAGTTGCACTCGACCTGGGCTATGGCTCCATCGCGCCGTTCAACCGTGCGTTCCGCGAGGCGACGGGTGAAGCCCCGACCGCCTTCCGCCGCCGCACGCTGGCAGGCTGAAGCGCGTCAGCCTTCCCAGTCTTTCGCGATGGATCGCGCGGCGATCAGGAACAGCGTCCCGGCAATCAGATACATCATCGAGCCGATGATGATGGAGTATTTCAGCGACGCATCCCCGAAGGTCGGGGCCAGCAAGGTCGAAAGTTCGCCCAGAACATAAATCCCGCCGGCGATGCCGATGAGATTGTTGATCAGGAGGAAGATCGACGAGGCGGTCGTGCGCATCGAGGCCGGCACCAGGTTTTGGAAGGCCGACAGTGTCGGGCCGAGCCAGGCCAGTCCCAGCGCGGTGGGCACCAGGAAGAGGATGACCGAAAGCGCCGGGCTCGGGGCCAATACCCCGGCAATGTAGAGCGGCGTGGTCAACAGGAATGCGATGCCCGGAACCCGCGCATAGGCGGTGACTGTGCGTTTGCCGAAGAGATCACTCATCACACCGCCCAGCACGATGCCAGCCGTTCCCCCGATGAAGAGGATCGACCCGAAGAGCCAGCCCGTCTGGATGATGTCGAGATCGAAACTGCGCGCGAAGAAGGACGGCAGCCAGAAGAAGACGCCATAGCCCATCATCGACGAACAGGCCGCCCCGAAGGTCAGGAACCAGAAGGTCGGCTTCTTCGCCAGCACGCCCAGGACCTGGCCGAAACTCGGCTTGGCAACCGTGTCGTCAAGTTTGACCGTGTCGAGCTGTCCCCGCGCCGGCTCGCGCACGACGAGTTTGAAGATGGGCACCAGGACCAGGCCGGCAATCCCGACAATGATGAAGGCGGCACGCCAGTCGAGGCTGTCGGAGATGGCCCCGCCGGCGATCTGCGATCCGGCGATGACCCCGAAGGCGGAGCCAATCGGTATCCCCAGCGAATAGAAGGCCAGCGCCCTCGCCCGGCTCTTCGGCGGGAAATAGTCGGCGATCAGGGAATAGGAGGGCGCAACGCCGCCCGCCTCGCCAATGCCGACGCCAACCCGCGCCAGGAATAACTGCGTGAAATTCTGGGTATAGCCGCACAGGACCGTGAACCCGCTCCAGATCGCCAGCGCACCGGTGATGATCCAGGTCCGGTTGGTCCGGTCGGCCAGCCAGGCGATGGGCACGCCCAGCGTGGAATAGAGGAAGGCGAAGGCCAGACCGCCGAGCAGACCCAGTTGCCGGTCGCTCAAATCCAGTTCGGCCTGGATCGGAATGGCGAGGATGGAAATGATCTGCCGGTCGAGGAAATTGAACGCATAGACCAGGAACAGCAGCAGCATCACCAGGATGCGATAGCCCTTCGACGGGGCAGCGGCAGGCGCGGGCGCGGATGTGTCGGTCAAGGCGTCACCTCGGACAGGAAATTGCGGACATCACCGAGCGTGCGCTGCGGATCCTCTTGGTGGGGGACATGCCCCAGATCGTCATGGGTCACAAGCCGTGCATTCGGAATCGCCGCGCTCATCTGGCGCGAGTGATCGAGCGGGATCATCCGGTCGGCTCCGCCATGCAGGATCAGTGTCGGTGCTGTGATCCGCGCGAGATCCGCGCCCGGTTCGGGCAGGGTGAAGACTTCGAGGCGCGCGACCATGGCCGCGCCATTGCCGTCACGGGCCATCATCGCCGCGATGCGTTCGGACACGGCCGGGTCCAGACGCGAGGGGTCACCATAGAGCTGCGCCGTCGCCGCCGCGACGAAGGGCGCGGGCGCGTTCAGGAGATAGGCCGCCACGGGGGCAGGAACGGCGACCGGCTCCTCGGTGACGCCATTGATGGAATACCCACCCGGCGCGACCAGGACCAGGGCCGTGACCCGGTCCGGATGGTCCGCCGCAAAGCGCCAGGCCGCCAGCCCGCCGAGCGAATTGCCACCGATTATCGCGGTATCGATGCCGAGCGTATCCATCAGGCCGCCAACGAAATCCGCCGTCTGAGGAACACTGTAGCGGCTTTCCGGGTCCGGCCCCGTCAGGCCATGGCCCGGCAGGTCGGGACGGATGACGCGGTAGTCGGTGGCGAGGTCTGCCGCCCATGCGTCGAAGCTCTCCAGCGAGACGGAAAACCCGTGAATGAGGATGAGCGCCGGTGCGTCGTCGGCACCTTCGATCCGGACCCGCGTGCGCAGGCCCGCGACATCGACCCAGCGGTCGGCATCAGTCCAGTAAGGCGAGTCCGGAATGTCCGCGGCGGCCACCGCCGGAACATTCTGTGCGGGCTCCTGCCGGCTCTCGGTCAACGAGACCCGGTAGGCGGACGAGACGATCGCGCCAAACAGCATGGCAATGAGAAGGATGGCGACGCCCACACCGGCAAGGATCACGATCAGCGGCTTTGCAGGCATCGTCGGTCTCCCCGTCCGTCAAACATTCCGTCAGTCAAACAGTCTGAAATGCCAATCCGGCCGGCAGGCTCGGAGTCCCGCCGGCCGGATGAGCGCCCCCCGGTCCCTTAGTAACGGAAGGCTACCGTTGCCGTTACCGTGCGCGGATCGCCGTAGAAGGCCGTCAGCGTACCTTCCAGACCCAGTTCCGGTGCCAGCGTCGTGTTGTTGACGAAGTCATAGCCGGCCACCCGGTAGCGTTCGTCCGTCAGGTTGCGGCCATGCAGGCCCAGCTGCCAGCGGCCATTGTCAGAATCCCAGACCGCGCTGGCGTTGAACAGGGTGAAGGCTTCCTGGTCGAGCAGCGGGAAGGGGAATTCGAACTGGCTGGAATCGCCCCGGTAGGACGCCATCGCCATCAGGTTGAGCATGCCCTGCGCGGCCGGCGTCATGTAGGAAACCGTGGCGCTGGCGGTCCAGTCCGGCGTGTTCTGGATCTGGGCCTGATTGGAGACATCGACACCGAAGGCGTTGATGAACTGGTCATACTCGCCGTCGATATAGCCGACTGTCCAGGCGAAGTTGAGCGCGTCTCCCGGACGGGCCATGTCTTCGGCCAGCGTGGCTGCACCTTCGAACTCGATCCCGGCGAGCGTCGCCGCACCGGCATTGGTCGTCACCCCGGTAAAGGTGTCGGCGATACCGTCATTATTGGTGTCGACGCCGACCGAGCCCGGGATCTGGACATTGGTGTAGTCCGAATAGAAAACCGCCAGCGAGTGCCGGTAGTTCGGACGCTCGACTTTCCAGCCGGCTTCGAACGTGTCGACTTCTTCCGGTTCGAACATCATGAACTGGAAGATCTCGGCCTGGGACACCGTCCCGTCCTGGTTGAAGTCAGGCGTCGCCGTGGTCTGGCCGCGCGGGTCGAAACCGCCACCTTTGAAGCCCTGGCTGTAGGACAGGTAGAGATTGTTGAAGTCGTCGGCCTGGAAACTGACCGAGGCGCGCGGGCTGAAATCGGTCCACTCTTCCTCGCCGTTGAAATTCGAGGTCGTCGCGATCAGCGTCGGGTTGCCGCCGAAAAATTCCGAGAAGCCGCCGATATAGGTCCGGCGCAGCACGGTCGAGGCCCGTTCGTCGACCGTGTAGCGACCGCCCAGCGAAACGCTGACCCGGTCGGTCACGTCATAACTGAAATCCCCGAAGATCGACCAGGTGTTGGTCGATACATCACCGAAGGTCTGGGCATTCAGCCCCGGCAGTCCGACGGCCGGAAGCGCTCCGGTCGTGGCCAGCAGCACGTCAAACACCGTGCTGGCTTCGGCTTCGAGATAGTAGAAGCCCAGCACACCGGCCAGGCGGTCGCCTTCATAGAGCAGCTGGAATTCCTCTGAGAACTGTTCGTTCTCGTAGATGGCCGGAACGTCGAGATCGGCTTCCGGCAAGCTGTCGAAATCGATCGGGCTCGTCGAGGAATCCTCGCGATAGGCCATGATGTTGCGGATCTGCCAGTTGTCGTTCACACGGAACTCGCCAAGGAAGGAAATGCCCGAACCGGTCACTTCCTGCTGCACCACATTCAGTCCGGCCCGGGTGTCATAGACATTGTTCAGCACCGGATAGGTGAAGGGCGGGAACTGGTCGGCGATCAGGCGATGGCCCTGGCGGGCGTTGGAATCGTCCTGGATATTGTCATAGGCGAGCCGGAGGAAAACCTGGTCATTGGGCTCGAATTCTGCCGACAGGCGGAAGGCGAATGAGTCCTTGTTGTAGTTCTCGTCGCCGGTAATCAGATTGGTTCCGAAGCCGTCACGCGTGAAGCGGGCCACGGCTCCACCGATACGGAATGTGTCGGACAGCGGCACGGAGCCCGATGCGATCACGTCGAACTGGCTGTAGCTGCCGACATTGACGCGGACATTGGCTTCCGGCTCGGTCGAGAGGCGGCGGGTCACGTATTTGATCGCGCCGCCGATGGTGTTGCGGCCATAGAGCGTACCCTGCGGCCCGCGCAGAACTTCGATCCGCTCGACGTCATAGATGTCCAGGATCGCCGCTTGCGGCCGGTTCAGATAGACGTCGTCGACATAGAGGCCGACACCGGATTCAAAGCCGGCGACCGGATCCTGCTGGCCTACACCGCGGATGAAGGCGGACAGCGTCGTGTTGGTACCGCGGGAGACTTCCAGCGTCACATTCGGCGTCGACTGGCCGACAAAAGTGATGTCCTGCGCGCCCATCTGTTCCAGCTGGGCACCGGAATAGGCGGTCACGGCGATCGGCACGTCCTGCAGCGATTCCTCGCGCCGCCGGGCCGTGACCGTGATCGTGTCCCGGTTGCCGGTATCAGCGGTGGTTTCGGTCTGAATGGCCATGGCCGGCGAACCGAGCAGGGCGATGGAAGCCACACTGCCAAGCAGCAGGGCGGTATTTGTAATGCGGTGTGCGTTAGTCATGGCGTACTCCCCTCGTAAATTCGGGTTGGGCCGGCGCGGTCTGGACCTCGCGGGCAAAGTCGGTGATGGCGCGTGCGAACGCGTCGGGTTCTTCGAGATGCGGGGCATGGCCGGAACGGGCGAACCCTTTCAGGCGCGCGTCCGGCATGGCGGCGGCGAGATGGCGGCTGGTTTCCGGGCTGTAGGCCTGGCTGAGCGCGCCATAGGTGACGAGCGCCGGAATGCGGATTCCGGCGAGCGTGTCGCGGCAGTCGGTATCGGCCATCGCGCCCCAGAGCTCGGCCATCGCGTCTGCATCATTGCCGGCCATCTGGTCGACTGCCCAGGGCAGGATGTCCGGCAATTGTCCGTTTTCCGGACGGGCGAACATGCGGGGCGCAAAAGCCGCCGCATAGGCCGGCCAACCGGTCCGCATTGCTGTTTCGATCTGGGCGCTGGCGGCCCGGTCGAGCCCGGTCTGCATCCCCAGCGTCCAGTCGGCGTCGTTGAGAATGCGCGGGCTCATGTCGATGGTGACAAGACCGGCGAGCCGGTCCGCCCCATGGCGGCCGATCATCGACCACAACACCATCGCACCCATCGACCATCCGACCGCAACGGCATTGCGCAGATCGAGCACACGCAGTAACGCGTGAAGGTCGTCGGCGAGCCGGGCCATGGTCAGCGGCCCTTCACCCCGGCCTGTCGCGCCATGGCCACGCAGATCAGGAACGATGATGGAAAATGAGTCCGACAGCGCGTCCGCGAGGCCTTCGAAGAAGCCCCCATGGGCCGCCCAGCCATGGACCAGCAGCAGGGGATCACCCGAGCCCGACACCCGCACGGCCATCGCCGCGCCGTCGTCCAGCGTCACGGTTTCTACGCCGGATTGCCCGGCGCGCACCCCAAGGGTACCCGCTTCATTCAAGACTGCTCTCCCCGCACCGGGGCGTCTGCCGCGCCCCTATTCGTGCCGTATTGCGTCCATTTCAATTTTGTGAAAACTGAATCAGATGTCAACTTTGAAATCCAAGACCCCGGACAAGAGCCCCAAGACCGCACGCGGTGAACGTACGCGCAGAAAGCTGCTGGAGGCCGCCGAACGCGAGTTCGGAGCCAATGGCTTTCATGCGACATCCATTGGGGAAATTACGCGCCGGGCGAAGGTCGCGCTGGGGACGTTCTACGTCTATTTCGAGTCCAAGGACGAGGTATTCCGCGCCCTCGTCGCACACATGGGCCACGTCACCCGGTCCTGGATTGCCGAACGGGTTTCCGACGCGCCCAACCGGCTCGAAGCCGAACGGCGCGGGGTCAAGGCCTTCATCGAGTTCGCCCGCGAACACCGTGATCTATACCACATCGTCATGGAAGCGCAGTTCGTCGCGCCGGACGCCTACCGGGCCTATTACGACAACTTCGCTGACGGCTATCGCCGCAATCTGGAAGACGCGGCCGGGCGCGGCGAAATTCGCGCCGGCGACGCGGAGGCCCGGGCCTGGGCCCTGATCGGGGTCAGTGTCTTCCTCGGACTGCGCTTTGGCGTCTGGGATGAGACCCGCAAGGCGGACGATCTCGCCGATGCCGTCTACGACCTGCTGAAAAACGGCCTCGACGCATGACGGACGGGGCCGGCCTCGTTCTGCGCAGATCGGTGGGCCCGGCAACCGGCCTCGTCCTCAGCCGTCCTGATCGCGGCAACGCCCTGACCCCTGCCCTGCTCGATGACCTGCTCACAGCGATCGGCTCGGCGGATCGGAACCGCCCGCTTGTGGTGTCCGGTGCCGGCAAGGCCTTTTCCTCCGGCGGCGACATTCTGGGCTTTCTGGCCCATGCCGGCGATCCTGAAGCCCTCGCCGCACACGGACGCACGCTTGTCGACGGGCTCAATGACGTCATCCTGGCGCTTCAGGCCTTTCCCGCCCCTGTCCTGGCCGCCGTCAATGGACCACTCACTGGCGGGTCGCTCGGACTCGCGCTCGCCGCCGACCGGATCATCATGGCCGACACCGCCTTCGTCCAGCCCTGGTACGCCGCAATGGGGTTCGCGCCCGATGGCGGCTGGACAGCGCTGCTTCCGGCCCGGATCGGATCGGCCCGCACCCATGCATGGATTGCCGGAAACGACCGGCTTGACGCGGCCACCTGTCTGGCGATGGGCGTGTGTGACCGGGTCTGTTCGGCGAGTGATTTTGCCTCGGCCATGGAGACCGAAGCGCGCACGCTCGCCAGCGCCGACACGGCAACGTTACAGGCTAGCCGCCGCTTGCTGCGCCCGGCCGAAGCCGACTTGAGAGCCGAGCTGGAAGCCGAACGGACCGCTTTTCTCGACTGCCTGTTGCGCCCGGAAACCATCGCCAGGATGCGCGCCTTCGCCGCGTCCGGCCGGACAGCCAAAGAGGCAGGCTGATGGACTTCCTCACCGACATCGCCGCACGCCGCGCCGCGCTGACCCCGGACCGAACGGCTTTCACCGATGTGAAGACGGGCCGGTCGATGACCTATCGTGCCTTCAACAACCGCGCTGCCCGGGCCGCCCAGGTCCTCGTCGAGTCCGGCGTCACAGCAGGCAGCCGCGTCGTGATCCTTTGCCGCAACCGGGTCGAATTCTTCGAAATCCTGATGGCATGCGGAAAGATCGGAGCCATTCTCGTCCCGCTCAACTGGCGCATGCCCGCCGCCGAGCTGACACCGCTCATCGCCGATTGCGGCCCGGCGCTGATCATCCACGGCCAGGAAGATCGCGAGACGGCCTTGGCCCTGGCCGGCGAGGCCGGCATCGCAGCGCTCGACCTCGACCAGCCAGGCGGCTACCCGGACCGGGTTGCGGCGGCAGAACCGCTGGCCGGTCGCGAGCGCTGGCCCTCGGGTGAGACCTGGTATCTGATCTACACGTCCGGCACGACCGGCCAGCCCAAGGGCGTCATACAGACCTACGGCATGGCGCTGGTGAACTATCTCAACATTTCCCAGGCAATCGGGCTGCGCGATGGCGATGCGACCCTGAATTTCCTGCCGCTCTTCCATACCGCCGGGATCAATCTGCACACTTTGCCCGTCCTCATTGCGGGCGGGCACGTCCAGGTCCTTCCCGGTTTCGAGGCCGGAGCGATGCTCGACCTCATTGAGACCGGCGGGATCGACGTCTTCATCGGTGTCCCGGCCATTTACCGCGAGCTCAGCCTTCATCCCCGCTTTGAGTCGGTCGATCTGTCGAAAGTCCGCCACTGGGCCTGCGGCGGCGCGCCCCTGCCCGACACGCTGGTAGAGCGTTTCGCGGCGCGTGGCCCGCGCGTCTGCAACGGGTTCGGGATGACCGAGACCGGTCCGACCGCCTTCCTTTCGGACCCGGAGGCCGCGACCGCGAAAATCGGCTCGGTCGGGAAGCCCCAGCTCTTCATCGATGCGCGTATCGCGAAACCGGACGGCGCGCTTGCGGGCGACGAAGAGACCGGCGAAATCCAGTTCTCCGGCCCCGGCATGACGCCGGGCTACTGGAACCGGCCCGAAGAGACCAAAGCGCTCTTCACCGATGATGGCTGGCTCAAAAGCGGCGATCTCGGGCGGCGCGACGCGGACGGCTATGTCTATGTCGTGGGCCGGATCAAGGAGATGTATATCTCCGGCGGCGAGAATGTTTATCCGGCTGAAGTCGAGAATGTCCTGGCGTCCCACCCGGCGGTCTTTGAAGCTGCGGTCGTGGGCGAACCGAGCGAGAAATGGGGCGAGACCGGCTGCGCCCATGTCGAGCTGAAACCGGGCCAGGCCGCCACCGCAGACGAATTGAAAACCTGGTGCCGCACGCGCCTCGCGGCCTTCAAGGTCCCGGCCCGTTTTGTCTTTTCAGACACCTTGCCGCGGACCGCTGCGGGCAAGGTGCAGAAACATCTCCTGCCTCGTGAGGGCCAGGCATGACCGGGCGGGTCACGCTGCAGAAAGACATGCGCCAGGCCGATTTCGACGCGTTCGCCGCACTGTCCGGCGACGCCAATCCGATCCATGTCGACCCCGGATTTGCGTCCCGGACCCGGTTCGGCAAGACGGTCGCGCACGGAGCCTATCTCTGCGCCATCGCGCGCGGCCTGGTCGAACAACTCGCACCCGGAGCCGTCCAGTTGGAGCAAGCGGTGATGTTCCCCAATCCGGCCCCGGCGGGCGAGACACTGGACTTCACCGCCGAATGGACGGACGGCGACCGGATCGCGTTCTCCGCCCGGCGCGCCAGCGATGGCGAACTCTGTCTGACCGGCCACACGCAGGTGCAGCGATGAAGCCGGGCGATCTTGCCGAACGGACCCGCCGCTTCACTGCAAAGGATGTCGAGGCGCTCTCCCGCCTGACCGGAGCGCCGCTGCGCACCGGCCTTGTCGCCGAGCCCTTCATTCACGCGATGTTTTCCGATCTCCTCGGCATGGACTTGCCGGGTCAGGGTGCCAATTACCTCAAACAGGAGATCCGCTTCCTCGCACCCGCACCTCTCGGTGAACCACTGACCGCGCGGGTCGAGATCACGCGCCTTCGCCCGGACAAGCACCTCGTCGACCTGGCCACGACCTGCCGGACCGAAGACGGCAGCCTCATCGCCGATGGCCGGGCGCTGATCTATGCGAAGGATGTCTCCGGGGCGTTTGACTGAACGCCGCCAATTCACGCTGACAGCCGGGCCGGACTTCCGCTAGCCTGACAACTTCACCAACGCCGACCTTGCGAAAGCCCGCCTGCCCATGACCTCCGCGCCTGTCTTCTACCGCGAACGCCGCCTGCCCCCTTACGTCTTCGCCGAGGTGAACCGCCTCAAGCTCGCCCAGCGCAAGGCGGGCCGTGACGTCATCGACTTCGGCATGGGCAATCCCGATCTGCCGCCCGCCCCGCATATCATCGACAAGCTGAAGGAAGTTGCCGCTGATCCGCGCGCGCACCGCTATTCGGCGAGTGCGGGCATTCCGGCCTTGCGGAAAGCCCTCACGCGCTATTACGAGCGCCGCTTCAATGTCGGGCTCGATGCCGACCGCGAAGTCTGCGTCACGCTCGGTTCCAAGGAGGGCCTCGCCAATCTCGCCCAGGCGATCACCGCGCCAGGCGACGTGATCCTCGCGCCCGACCCGTCCTACCCGATCCACATGTTCGGCTTCATCATCGCCGGAGCCGCAGTTCGCCCGATCACCTGGGAGGGACCAGAGCAGTTCCTCAGTGACGTGGCCCATGCCTGCCGCCGGTCGATCCCGGCCCCTTCGGCGCTGGTGCTGAACTTCCCGTCCAACCCGACCGCGCAAGTCGTCGATCTCGACTTCTACCGCGACGCGGTAGCGCTGGCGAAAGCCCACGACCTCGTCCTCATTTCCGATCTCGCCTATTCGGAAATCTGGTTTGACGGGCCGCCACCGCCCTCCATCCTCGAGGTCGAAGGCGCGCAGGATGTGGCGGTGGAATTCACCTCGGTGTCGAAGACCTATTCCATGCCGGGCTGGCGTATCGGCTTCGCCGCCGGGTCACAGCGCCTGATCGACGCGCTGAAACGGGTCAAATCCTATCTCGATTACGGGGCGTTCACCCCGGTCCAGGTCGCGGCTATCGCTGCGCTGGATGGCCCGCAGGACAATGTCGAGGCGCTGCGCGGCATCTACAAGGCGCGCCGGGACGTCCTGGTCGAGAGCTTCGGCCGCGCCGGTTTCCATGTGCCCGCCCCGGCAGCGACCATGTTCGCCTGGACCCCGATTCCGGAGACATGGGCGCATCTCGGCTCGGTGGAGTTCTCCAAACGCCTGCTCGAAGAGACCGGCGTTGCTGTTGCACCCGGCCTGGGCTTTGGCGAACACGGCGACGGGCATGTCCGGCTGGCCCTCGTCGAGAATGAACAGCGCATCCGCCAGGCCGCCCGCGCCCTGAAGCCCTGGTTCCAGAACGCCTGATCCGGAATCCGTCTGCGTCCGTAAGGCAACCAAACAGACCGCCCGGCGTTCTACCGGCTTGTATCCACCCCTGAAGGATTGCCCCTGATGGCGCGCGCCCTCCACCTCCTCGTCAACCGGCATGCCGGTGCCTTTACGCGTGGCATGACCGTCGAGTCTGTTGTTGACGGGTTGGAGGCCGCAGGCTGGTCGCCCATCACGGTGACCGATATCAGCGATGACATCGAGGCCGGCATCGCCGAGGCCTGCGAGATTCCAGGTGACGCCTTCGCCATTGCCGCCGGTGACGGCACCGTCGCCGCTTTCGCCACGGCGCTGTCGGAACTGGACTCGCCGCCACCCCTACTCGTCCTGCCGGCCGGCACGGCCAACCTCTTGGCCAAGCGCCTCTACGGTGATGGGGACATGGACTCCGTGATCGCCACCTCGGCGGGATATGAACCCCGCAAAATTCCGTGTGGCCGAGTTGACGGGCGCATCTTCCTCATCGCGGCAGCGGTCGGGATCACGCCGGCCTTCGCCAAGGCGCGCGAACTGTTGCGCGAGCCGCCACATGACGGGCGGTTGCGCGCGATCTGGCGCTATATACGGGCCGGGGTCCGCAGTCTAACCACGCGCTATATCGGCTTCACCATCGATGGCGAGACCCATTTCCGCCGCGCCCGCGCCGCTTATGTATCCGTGGGGCGGATGGGTGACGCCCACGCCCAGGGTGGCGAATCCCGCTTTGAACCCATTCTCGAAGTCTATGCCGGACGGCCCTTCGGCGTCGTGGATCTGTCGATCATGCTGGCGCGCGCCGCCTTCGCCGATTTCAAGCACCAGAAGCGCGCTTGGCGCGCGACGGGCCACCATATCGAGGCGCATTCCAAGCGCCGCTTGCCACTGATCGTCGACGGCGAGCCGGGCTATGCCAATTCGCCGGTGGTTTTCGAATTGATCGAGGACGCGCTGTGTGTCATGGCCCCGAAGGCATGACGCGTCTGTTACATATCGCGGACCTGCATTTCGGGGATGAAAGCCCGGCCCTGGTCGAGTCGCTGACGGCCTACTGTCTCCACAATCCGCCCGACGCTATCATCGCGGCCGGTGATTTTACGCAAGGCGGACGCCGGCGCGAGTTCGAGCGTGCGCGGGACTTCTTCGCCTCGGTGCAGGCCCCGGTCGTGGGCGCGCCGGGCAATCACGACGTCCCGAGTTATGCGCTTGATCACCGTTTTCTCACGCCTTGGCAGCGGTTTTTCCGTCTGGTCGGCGACGTGGTTTCTCCACGCCTGCACACCGATGCCGTCCAGGTCGAGACCCTGCACACCGCGCGCCGCAGCCAGTGGCGTCTGGACTGGTCGCTGGGACGGGTCTCGCGGCGCGATCTTGGCGAGCTGATCGGCCGTTTTGACACCGACCATGACCGGGTCCGCATCGCGGCCTGTCACCACCCGCTGATCGCGCCGGAGGGCGCAACGGGGCGCGCCAAGACACGCCGGGGGCCGGAGGCAGCCGAAGCCCTCGCCCCGTACTGCCATCTGGTCCTGACGGGCCATCTGCATCGGACATTTGCAATTCCGGTCGATGCCGGCTCGCATACCTGTTGGTTCTTGGGGGCCTCGACGGCGTTCTCCGGCCGAACACGGATCGAGCCGGCGGGCTTCAACGAGATGGTTCTGGAAGAGGAATACACCCGCCTCATCCACCATGAAGCCGATGATGACGGCCGGTTTCACCCGGTCCGCGAAACCGAGTTGCCACGCAAGCTCTAGTGATTGCGCAGCGCGTCGATCAGTTCCGGCTTGGTCATGTCCGACCGGCCCTCAATGCCGATTTCCTGCGCCCGATCGTAGAGCGCGTCCTTCGACCAGTCTTCATAGGGTGCTGACTTGCCACCCTTTTCAGACGGCTTGTCACCGGCGGCTTTCGCGTTGGCGATGCGGGCGGCTTTTTCCTTGCTCATCCCGTCGTCGCGCAGCGCCTCATAGGTGTCTTCATCCTTGATGCTGGGTGTGTTTTTGCGGGGCATGACAGGTCTCCTTCTCGGACTTACGGGGCGGATGCCGGAGTTACCGGAGCCGCGCGATCAGCACGCCGGTCGAGATGACGGCGCAGCATGGCGACATTCATCCGGTTGGCCTTGAAGCCGAAGTCGAATAGGTCGCCGATCAGCGGGATGGCCCCGATCAGGAAATCGATGCCGATATTGGCGATCATCCACAGCTGGAGATGCGCCGGCGCGCCCATCTGCCGGGCTTTCGCAAGGATATAGAGCGCGGGCAGAAGCGTCGCGGCATCACCCACGCCGGGGATCAGCCCCACAAGCGAATCAAGGCCAAACCGCAAGCCGGTCCCGGGGATCCGGAACCGGCTGTCCATGAGATCGGCCAGGGCGTCCAGCCGGTCGATATCGCGGTCGTGGACCATTTAGCGGCGAGCGATGATCCACACGGCGTGAACGATACCCGGGATATAGCCCAGTAACGTCAGGATGATGTTGATCCAGAACTGCGCTCCGATGCCGACCTGGAGGAAAACCCCGAGCGGCGGCAGGAGGATGGCGATAAGAATACGCAGCAGGTCCATGGAACAATTTCCCTTTTTGTGAGCCGCGCATCCGGCGCGGTGTCCGCACTCCTAACGCGCGGGACCTGTCACGGTTCCACCGGATGCCCGGCGGCACCATTTACAACGCAGGTGCAGCAGTCCACGATGCTGCAGCGCAACATCAGGGGGGAAGGATGTCTGCACCGCTTACCGATCCGCAAACGGCCCTGGAGTCCGCTGCGGCGGCCTCGGCCTTTGTCGACAACAGTTTCCTGCTGCTCTTTTCCGGCATGGTCGTGGTCTTCATGGCCGCCGGCTTCTGCATGCTGGAAAGCGGGCTGGTCCGCGCCAAGAACGCTGCGACCATCGCGCTGAAGAATATCAGCCTCTTTGCCATTGCCGGGATCGCCTTCTATCTCGTCGGCTACCGGCTGATGTATGACGGGGTCGATGGCGGCTGGATCGGCACATTCGGTGTGTGGTCGCCCGATGCGCTCGACGAGCCCTCCGGCAGTGTTGCCTCGGCGGCGGACTGGTTCTTCCAGATGGCGTTTGTCGCGACGGCAGCGAGCATCGTTTCCGGTACGCTGGCCGAGCGGATCACGCTGCGTCCCTTCCTCATCTTCGTCGTCCTCCTGACCGCTTTCATCTATCCCATCGCCGGGGCCTGGAAATGGGGCGAAGGCTGGCTGCACGTGCTGGGTTTCCAGGATTTCGCCGGGTCGACCCTTGTGCACTCCGTCGGCGGCTGGGCGGCGCTGACCGGCGCGATCATTCTCGGTCCGCGCGTGGGCAAATACGGACCGGACGGCCGGATCATCAAGCCGCTTCCCGGCTCCAACCTGCCGCTTGCCGCGCTGGGCACTTTCATCCTCTGGTTCGGCTGGTTCGGCTTTAATGGCGGCTCCCAGCTCGCCGCCGGTACGATCGAGGATATTTCGGCGGTCGGGCGGATCATGGCCAACACCAATATCGCCGCGGCAGGTGGTGTGGTCGCCGCGCTGATCGCCTCCGAAATCGTCTTCCGCAAGGCGGACCTGACCTTCGTCCTCAACGGCGCGATTGGCGGCCTGGTGGCCATCACCGCCGGGCCGCTGGCCCCGGAGATGTGGCAGGCGCTGCTGATCGGCGGCGCGGCGGGCGTGATCGTCGTGATCACCGTGCCGCTGCTTGATCGGCTGCGCATCGACGACGTGGTCGGAGCCATTCCCTCCCACCTTCTGTGCGGGATATTCGGCACGCTGATCGTCCCCTTGACCATGACCGCAGACGGGTTGAGCAGATTTGAGCAGGCCGGTGTCCAGCTCCTGGGTGTCGCCGCCATTGGCCTCTTCGTCGCCGGGACCAGCACGGTGATCTGGCTGGGTCTGAATGCCGTGCTCGGCCTGCGCCCGCCGGTCGAGGAAGAGATGCGCGGTCTCGACCGTTCCGAGCTCGGGATGCAAGCCTATCCGGACTTCTACGCCCGGCAATAGCCGCGTCCCGGCCTCTGGTCCGTACACCTAACGCATCGGACCTGTTGCGGTTCTGGGATAATGACCGGTGTCCTCCCTCTCGGCTTTGCGGCCAGCCCTCGCTGTTATCCGAAAAGACCCGCCCGTTGCGTATTGGATGGGAATTGCACGCGAAGCCTATGGTCCATGTCAGAGTCCTGACTTTGGTCTCAGGGTTTCAGGGCGTCGTCTTCATCAGGCTGGCCGCACTCCCCGACCGTCTGCCAATCAATCCGTTTGGAGTCCAAGCAGGGTATTCAGGGTCGCGCACCTGAAATGATGAAGCAGAAGGCGGACATGCCAACCAGGACGGCCGCCGGTATCAGGCATATCTGGATACAGGCGCTGCGACCGCTGACGAGACCTGATGCCGTGGCGAACGGTGCCACCAGGAAGTCCATCCAGGATTGCCGACCATCGAAACCAAACCCTCTGATCCGCAACAAGGTGATCGGAGCCCCCAGATACATGCAGAGGAAAAACAGGGCGATCACAACAGCGAACAACACGTCGGTGTCGCCCCAGAAGGTGGCGAACAAAACTGTGAACAGCGCGGCATGCAGGCTCAGGAATAGCCACGCAACGCCCTTGTGAATGCTTGTGCTGATACCGGAGTTGACGCTGTCGTTGACCGGAGAGTTATCCACCGCGATCTGGGGTCCCGGGTCGCCGTCGAAAGCGCCATCCGCTGCCATCTCATTTCTCTTTTGCGATACGAGGGTCATTGGCCGAATCCATTTATTGCGCATCAAGTAGTCGTATTTTATGATGGAAGTCATAAAATGCAACTTTGTTATTCGTATTTGGAGGCTGGCATGCGCCTGAACATTCAAACCGACTACGCTTTGCGGCTGATGATGCATCTCGCGGTAAAGCGTGACGGGCTCGTGTCGGCTGCCGAGACGGCCAATCTGTTTGGGGTTTCCAAATCGCATCTGATGAAGGTTGCCAGCGCGCTGGTCCGGGCAGGCTATGTTGAGTCCGTTCGCGGCAGATCAGGCGGGCTGCGCCTCTCGCCTGAAGGATTCGCGGTTTCGGTGGGTGATGTTGTCAGGCTGATGGAAGGGGATCTGGACGTTGTGGAATGCTTCCAGAAAGGCGGCGGCGAATGCCTGATTTCACCCGCCTGCAAGCTGCGGGGCGCACTTCATAGGGCGCTTGAGGCGTTCCTGACTGTGCTTGACCAGTACACGGTTGATGATCTGACCGCGAACAATGCGAAACTTTTCTCACTCCTTGACGGAGAGGCGGCATGACACGCGCAGGTTCAAGTGTTGCGCATGACCGGCGTCGTGAAATCCAGCGGCGCGCGGCCGGAATGGGAATAGATGACGCCTATATCGACCGGCTGGTTGAAACCTTCTACGCCCGGGTGCGCGCACATCCCCTGTTGGGACCGATCTTCCAGGATGCCATCGGTGATGAATGGGGTCCGCATCTGGCACGCATGAAGACATTCTGGAGTTCGGTCGCGCTCAATTCCGGGACCTACTCGGGCAAACCCGTGCCGGCCCACAAGAAACTGACCCAGGTGCAGCCCTGGCATTTCAACATCTGGCTCGGCCTGTTTCGGGAAACGCTGCACGACACGGCAGCCTGTCCGGAAGCGGTCGAATATTTCATGGAGCGGGCCGAACGCATTGCCCAGAGCTTGCAATTGGCAATGTTCGGACTGCCGGGGCTTCCGGAAGCCCCGGTGGAGTGAGCGAAACACCTCCTGGCATCCCGACTTTTGGCTGGGCCTGAAAGCCGTGCTCGGCCTGCGGCCGCCGGTCGAGGAAGAGATGCGCGGCCTCGACCGTTCCGAGCTCGGGATGCAGGCCTATCCGGACTTCTACGCCCGGCAGTAGCCGCGCCTCGGCCTGCGTTCCGCACCTCTTCTGCACACCGGCTTCACCGGGGCCGATTGACTCTGCTCACGCGCGGAACAAAAATAGAACATATGATCGACAGAAGAGGTCTTCCAAGCCTCGTGCAGCCGTTTTCCGGGTTGCGCGGCGATGCCGCATCCCCGGCCTTTCCCTTTGGACTGGCGGCCGAGGGCGTGCACGAGATCGCCGAACGCGCCTATGGCGATGCCGGTGCGGCGGCTGGCTTTGCCCTGTCGGCCCTGGCGCGCTCGCGGCCCGGCGTCTGGCTGTGGATCCGCCAGCGTGACCTGGTGCTCGATCTCGGCCGGGTGACAGGGCTGGGCGCGTCCGCCTTCGGCCTTGATCCGGCCCGCTTCCTCTTTGTCGAGACCGGCACGCCGGTCGATACTCTGATCGCCGCCGAGGAGGGCATTCGCTCCGGCGCGGTCTCGACCGTCATCGCCGAAGTAGGCGAGGCGAGTTTCACCGCCACGCGCCGCCTCATCCTGGCGAGCGAGACGGGCGGCACGCCGGCGCTTCTGCTTCTGCCCCACACCCGTGAAGGCGCGACCGCCGCCCAGGCCCGCTGGCGTGTCTCGCCGGCCCCCTCTTCCCCCAACCTGTTCGACGCCCGCGCGCCCGGATCGCCGCGCTGGCGGGCCCGCCTGGAACGCTGCCGGGCCGCACCGGGCGAGGCGGGCCGCGATTTCGACCTGGAGTTTGACGATGAGACGCTATGCCTGCGTCTGGTTTCCGGACTGGCCGATGGACCGGCTGCGCCGCGCCCGGCGCGACCCGCCGCCCTCCTGCCATTCCGCCGGGCCGGATGAGACGGCTTTTGTCCTGACCGAACAGGGCGTCACGGGACTGCGCGTGGCGGCGGCCAATGGTGTGGCGAAATGGCTGGGGGTCACCCCCGGCCTGCGCTTTGCCGATGCCCGCTCCCGTGCGCCGGATGTACAGGCCGAACCGGTCGACCGCGCCGCCGATGCCAGGGCGCTCGAAGCACTTGCCCTGTGGGCGACGCGCTGGACCCCGCTCGCGATGGTGGACGGGATGGACGCCCTGCGCCTCGACATCACCGGCTGCGCCCGCCTGTTCGGCGGGGAAGGCCATCTCCTGTCCGACATCGGTGAACGGCTGTCCGCGGGCGGGATCACGGCCCGCATCGGGGCCGGGCCGACACCGGGCGCGGCCTGGGCGCTCGCCCGTCATGGCGCGGGCCGGGTCACGGTCTGCCGGGCCGGGCAGGAAGTTAGCGAAGCGCTGACAGACCTGCCGGTTTCCGGCCTCCGTCTCGACGAGGCCGCCGAGCGCCTGCTGCGCCGCTTCGGCCTCACCCGCATCGGCCAGCTCTATGACATCGATCGCACCGCGCTCGCCCGCCGCTTTTCCTCGAAAGAGGCCGTCAGCGCCGTGCGCTTTCGCCTCGACCAGGCGCTCGGCCTCTATCCCGAACCCCTGAACCCCATACGGACCCCGCCCGACTACGCGCCCCGGCAATCCTTCGTCGAACCCCTGATTTCCGGGGACGGTCTCACCGCCGCCCTCGACACGCTGACCGAACAGCTATGCGAACTGCTGGAGCGTGACGGACGCGGCGCGCGCGACTTCACCCTTACTGCCTTTCGCGCCGACGGCTCGGCGGCCAGTGTCAGCCTGTCGACCGCCCGTCCGGTACGGGACCGGGCGCATATCCTGCGCCTCTTCCGCGACCGGATCGAGCAGATCGACCCCGGTTTCGGCATCGACCTTGTCGAACTCTCGGCCGGGCGCACCGGCCCGCTGGAGACGGACGCCAGGCCGTTGTCGCGCGACCTTGCCGCCGACCCGGTCGATCCGGTGGCCCTGTCCGCGCTGGCTGACCGGCTGACCGCCCGGCTGGGCGCGGGAACAGTCCGCATCGCCCGGCCTGAAGCCAGCCACGACCCGTCCCGCGCCGAGGCCCTCGCCGTCTATGACGGGGCGCTGGAAGACTGGACGGACACCCGTTCGGTACCGCGTAGCGACCGCCCGGCCCGCATGCTCGACCAGCCCGAAGCCGTCGAGGTGCTGGCCGAGGTTCCCGACGGTCCGCCGCTGCGCTTTGTCTGGCGGCGCGTCCCGCGCCGGGTGAAGCGGGCGGACGGGCCCGAACGCATCGCGCCGGAATGGTGGCGCACCTTCGACAGCGAGGCCCGGGCGCGGGACTATTACCGGATCGAGGACGAGGAAGGCCGCCGCTACTGGGTGTTCCGCGAAGGGCTTTACCAGGACGGCCGCGGTGGCCTGCCGCGCTGGTATGTGCACGCGCTCTTCTCATGACCGCCTATGCCGAGCTCCAGGTCACGACCAATTTCTCCTTCCTGCGCGGGGCCTCCCACGCCGAGGAACTGGTCCTGCAGGCGCGCGCCTCGGGCCTTTCCGCCATCGGCATTTGCGACCGCAATACGCTGGCCGGCGTGGTGCGCGCCCATCTCGCCGCGAAGGAGCATGGCCTCAAACTGCTGATCGGCTGCCGCCTCGACCTCGTCTGCGGGCTCAGCCTCCTGTGCTACCCCACCGACCGCGCCGCCTATGGCCGCCTCTCCACCCTGTTGTCGAAGGGCAAGATGGGCGACGCCGAAAAGGGCGAATGCCGGATCACGCTCGATGATGTCGCGGCCCACGCCGACGGTCAGGTCTTCATCGCCGTCCCGCCGGCAAAGCCCGATGACGCCTTTGAGGCCCGGCTCGGCGAGATCGCCGCGCTCTGGCCCGGACGGTGTTATCTCGCGGTCAGCTTCCGCCATGGCGGGCGCAACCGCGAGCATATCGCCCGTCTGATGGCACTCGGGGACCGGACCGGTGCGCCGGGCGTGGCGACCAATGACGTGCTCTATCACATCCCCCACCGGCGGCCCCTGCAGGACGTGCTGACCTGTATCCGCGAGGGCGTCACCATCGACCAGGCAGGCTTCCGCCTCGAAGCCAATGCGGAACGCTATATCAAGCACCCGGGCGAGATGGCGCGGCTCTTCGCCGGACACGAGGCCGCCCTTTCCCGCACGATGGAGATCGCCGGGCGGTGCAATTTCTCGCTCGACGAGCTCGCCTATCATTATCCCGACGAGCCGGTCCCGCCCGGCACCACGCCCCAGCGCCACCTCGCCCACCTGGCGCGGGAAGGTGCGAAGGACCGCTATCCCGGCGGCGTGCCGGCCCGTGTCGAAGCCGCCATCGCCCGCGAACTCGCCCTCATCGAGGAGCTCGGCTATGCGGCCTATTTCCTGACCGTGAACGACATCGTCGCCTGGGCGCGCGATCAGGGGATTCTCTGCCAGGGGCGGGGCTCGGCCGCGAATTCGGCGGTCTGCTACTGCCTGGGGATCACCAGCGTCGACCCGGACAAGTCGAGCCTGCTCTTTGAACGCTTCATGTCGAAGGAGCGCCGCGAACCGCCCGACATCGACGTCGACTTCGAGCACGAGCGCCGTGAGGAGGTGATCCAGTATGTCTATCGCCGCTATGGCCGCCACCGCGCCGCGCTGACCGCGACCGTCATCTCCTACCGCCCCCGTTCCGCCGTGCGGGAAGTGACCAAGGCGCTGGGCCTGTCCGAAACCGTCGGGGCCGCCATGGCCGGAACGGTCTGGGGCAGCTGGGGCCGCGAGGTCAATGACAAGCGCATCGCCGAGGCCGGGCTCGACCCGTCCAATCCGGTGATCCGCCGGGCGATCCGGCTGACCACCGAACTGATCGGCTTCCCCCGCCACCTCTCCCAGCATGTCGGCGGTTTCGTCCTGACCAGGGGTCCGCTGATCGAGACCGTGCCCATCGGTAATGCGGCGATGGAGGACCGCACCTTCATCGAGTGGGACAAGGACGATATCGACGCGCTCGGCATCATGAAGGTGGATGTGCTCGCGCTGGGCATGCTGACCTGCATCCGCAAGGCGTTTGACCTGATCGCCCTGCACGGCGGACCGCGCTACGATCTCGCCAACCTGCCCAATGAGGACCCCGAGACCTACGACATGCTCTGCCGCGCCGACTCGGTGGGCGTCTTCCAGGTCGAAAGCCGGGCGCAGATGAACATGCTGCCGCGCCTGAAGCCGCGCAGTTTCTATGACCTCGTCATCGAGGTGGCGATTGTCCGGCCCGGCCCGATCCAGGGCGACATGGTCCATCCCTATCTGCGCCGCCGCAACGGGCTGGAACCGGTCGTCTTCCCGTCGCCGGCACCTGAACACGGCCCCGCCGACGAGCTGGAGCAGATCCTCGGCCGTACCAAGGGCGTGCCGCTCTTCCAGGAACAGGCGATGCAGATCGCCATCGATGCCGCGAAATTCACCCCCGACGAAGCCAACGGCCTGCGCCGCGCCATGGCGACCTTCCGCAAGGTCGGCACCATCCAGCATTACGAGGAGAAGATGGTGAACGGCATGGTCACGCGCGGCTATGACGCCGAATTCGCGCGGCGCTGTTTCGATCAGGTCAAGGGCTTTGGCGAGTACGGCTTTCCCGAAAGCCATGCGGCGAGTTTCGCCCGGCTGGTCTATGTCTCGTCCTGGCTGAAATGCCACCGGCCCGACGCCTTTGCGGCAGCGATTCTCAACGCCCAGCCCATGGGGTTCTACGCCCCGGCCCAGCTGGTCCGCGACGCCCGCGAGCATGACGTCGAGGTCCGCGAAGTGGACGTCAATCACTCCGACTGGGATTGCACGCTCGAACCGGCAAGCGGCGGACCCTGGCCCTGCGCGCTGCGGCTGGGCATGCGCCTCATCGACGGGCTGCGCCAGGACGATGCCGAGCGCCTGATGCAGGCGCGGGGCGAAGGCTATGACGACCCGGCCGCCATCCGCCGCCGGGCGGGCCTGCGCCGCGCGCCGCTCGAAGCGCTCGCCGCCGCTGATGCCTTCCGTTCGGCCGGGCTCGACCGCCGCCAGGCGTTGTGGGCGGTCCGGGGCGAAAGCCGGGACACGGCCCTGCCGCTCTTTGCCGCAGCCGACACCCGCGAACAGGGAGCGGATGCACCCGTGACCCTGCCCGCCATGCCGGCGTCCGAACACGTGCTGCAGGATTACCAGACCATCCGCCTGTCGCTGAAAGACCACCCGATGCGCTTCCTGAGGGGCGGCTATGCCCGGATGGGCATCAAGACCACGCACGCGGTCAACGCCCTGCCGAACGGTCACCGCGCCATGCTGGCCGGCGTGGTCCTGGTGCGTCAGCGGCCCGGCTCGGCCAAGGGCGTGTGTTTCATCACCGTCGAGGACGAAACCGGGGTCTCCAACCTCGTCGTCTGGCCGCGCGTGATGGAGACCTACCGCCCCGTGGTCATGGGCGCGCGCCTGTTGCTGGTGAAAGGCCGGGTACAGTCCGCCGAGGGCGTCGTTCACCTTGTCGCTGACCAGTTGATTGATCGCACCGGTGATCTCTCGCTGCTGTCAGAGGATGCCAGCCGGGCCCTCGACAATGCGCTCGCCCATGCCGACGAGGTGCGCCGCCCGATCGACGATCACCGCGTGCCCGCGGCCCGGCATCCACGCCAGACCCGCATCATCCCGAAAAGCCGGGACTTTCACTAGGGCTCCGCGACCAGCGCGCGCCATCATTGCCCACCCTTTTCGCGGACCGTAGAGATAGGGGCAGGGCACAGGCCTGAAACAGCCCATCGTCCCAAGGAGCGCCTGAATGACCCTGAACATTGCCCATGCTCCCTGTGCAGGGCCGAACAGGGGGACAGCCGCATGACGGAGACGCACCGGTGATCGCGGGCCTTGCCGCCTTTTTCTTCCTGACCGCGCTGGCCTATGCCACGGTCGGGTTTGGCGGTGGGTCGACCTATACCGCCCTGCTGGTCCTGGCGGACACCGACTACCGGATCCTTCCCGCCATCTCGCTGGCCTGCAACATCACCGTGGTGGCCGGCTCGGTCATCCAGTACGCCTCGGCCGGGCTGGTCCGGTGGAAACGGCTTCTGCCGCTCACCGTCCTGTCGGTGCCCATGGCAGCGTTCGGCGGCATGCTGGACATTCCCGAGCGCACCTTCATCACCGTCCTTGGCCTGGCCCTGCTGGCATCAGCCGCCGCCCTCGCATGGCGCAAGCCTGCACCGGCGAGCCCGGAATCGGCCTGGCCGGTCTGGGCCGGCCCCGTCATGGGTGGCGGGATCGGCTTTCTCGCGGGCCTGGTCGGGATTGGAGGTGGCATCTTTCTCGCCCCCCTCCTCCACCTCCTGAACTGGGGGAAAGCGAAGGAAATTGCAGCCGCGGCCTCGGTCTTCATTCTGGTGAATTCGGCCGCGGGACTGGCCGGGCAGACCGGCCGCCTGACCGCGTCAGGCGATCTCGCTGCCATTCTGGATTATTGGCCGCTCCTGCCTGCGGTCCTGATTGGCGGTCAGATCGGAGCCTGGATGGGACGCACACGCGCCTCCGATACCTGGCTGATCCGTCTGACCGCCATTCTCGTCCTGTTTGTCGCCATCCGCCTGTTGTGGCGGGCCGCGACCGCCCTATAGCGGCGGAATTGTCCTGCCCGGCGTCCAGGGGGCTCCCGCAGCGGCCAGATCGGCCTCGAAAGCGGGGATGTCCTCCTCGATCAATTCTGCCAGACGGTCCCGAAGACCGGCGAATTCATCCTCGGCCATACCCAGCTGCGCTTGGTGTGCACCTGACGGTCCGTAGGCCGAACTCCCCGTTCCCAATTCCGCGAAGGACAGGCGGGACGACACGGTCGAGGGCTGGGACCCGTATTGCCCCTGCCGCGACTGGTTGCCGCCCAGCGCTTCCTCGATTGCCAGCAATTCCTGACGGAGCGCTTCATAGCGGTCATCAAGATCGCCCGGAGCTGTGCGGGAACGGTAGAGTGCCGACTGCAGGCGCGCCAGCCGGGCATGGGCCTGCCCGATCGACGCATTCGCAGCCGAAACCTGCCCCTGAAGCGTCCCGAGGCGCTCCCAGAACGCCACCACGTCATCGTCCGGTGACCCCGGCAGGGCCCCTTCGGTCAGGCGTTCGACCTCGATCGTCTGGGCCTCACCGATCGTCTCGGTCTCGCCGTTGTGTTGACGCACGAGTTCGACCGAGTAGGTGCCGGGCGCGACGAGGAAACCCGACGTTTCGGAATCGGGCGTGTCCGGTTCGGTGACCGCGTCCCTACTCGGATAGGTGAGATCCCACGCAACCCGGTGGAAGCCCTCTGTCACCGGTCCGGGCAGGCGGCGAACCACCTCGCCCGCACTGTCCCGGATGACCAGCCAGATACGCGGCGGGGCTTCACGGCGCTCGGCCTCGACCACGTCAAATCCGGGGAAGGGCGTGTCCTCACCGGCTTCGTTGGCCTCGCTCTCGGCGTCCTGCCGGACTTCGGCCGACGTCTGCAGGCCTTCATGGAGATAATAGGTGATCAGGGCCCCGAAAGGCGGGTTCTCGGCCTGGAAGTAGCCATGCCCCTGGCTGCCCCGCGCATTGAACCCCAGCTCATGCTGCTCGAAATACCACCAGGCGCGCCGCACCGGGAACAGCCGGGTTTCCGTCTCGAGCATGTCCTCGGAGATCTGCCGGAAGGGCGACATGTCGTCGAGAATGTAGATGGACCGGCCAAAGGTGCCGACCACCAGGTCGTCCTCACGCTCATGAATGTGGAGATCACGCGCCGGAATGGGCGGAATGCCGGCATTGAGCTGCGTCCAGCGGTCACCGCCATCGATCGTGAAGAACACCCCGAAATCGGTTCCGACAAAGAGCAGGTCCGGGTTTTCATGGTCCTGCGCGATCCGCCAGACCGGGCCGTTTTCCGGCAGACCGTTGGTGATCATGCGCCAGCTGCGGCCATGATTGTCCGACCGCATCAGGTAGGGCGCAAAGTCCCCTTCCTTGTGATTGTCCATCGCCATGAAGACCGTACCGGCCTCGAAGCGCGACGGCTCGAAATCATTGATGAAGGCGCGATCAGGCACTCCGCGCAGGCTTCCTGCCTCGGTCCGGGCCCAGGTGTCGCCGCCATCGGTTGTCACATGAATCAGACCGTCATCAGTCCCCGCATAGATCACGTCCGCATCGACGGGCGACTCGGCCAGGGCGCTGATCGTGTTGTAGTTCGACATCGCATAGACGTCCCAGCCGGCTTCCCAGGACCATTGCCGGCCCATGATGGGAAGCAGCATGCGGTCTTCATTCCGCGTCAAATCGCCGGAAATCGGTGTCCAGTTGTCCCCACGGTCATCGGAACGCCAGACCCGCTGCGAGGCGTGATAGACGCGCGCCGGTTCATGCGATGACACGACCAGCGGCGCATCCCAGTTGAAACGCTCGGCCGGTTCGCCCGGTTGCGGTTGGGCACGGACATAGACGAGTTCGCCCGTCGTCCGGTCAAATCGGACCACATTGCCCTGTTGCCAGCTGGAATAGGCAATGTCGGGATTGCCCGGTTCGATATCGGGTTCATGCCCGTCGCCAAACAGGGTCACCACCCAGTCGGAATTCCGGATGCCGTGCCGGCTGTCGGTCCGCGACGGTCCCATCTGGGAATTGTTGTCCTGGGTGCCGCCATAGATGTTGTAGAAGGGCTCGGCGTCATCGAGCGCAATGTCGTAGAACTGCGTGATCGGCAGGTTGGAGATGAAGCGCCAGGTCGCGTCACCATCGAGCGATTCATAAAGACCGCCATCAGACCCGACGAGCAGGAAATCCGGGTCGGTCGGGTGGAAGGCGATCGCGTGGTCGTCGACATGCTTGTTTTCGTTGTTGATGTCCCGGAAGGTCGCGCCGCCATCGCTGGAAATCTGGGTCGTGTTCGACACCAGGATGATCCGGTCGAAATGATGCGGATGGGCGTAGAGCTCCTGGTAATAGTGCGGGCCGGTCCCGCCCGAGACGGTATCGGACATCCGCGTCCAGCTCTCGCCGCGATTGGTGGAGCGGTAAATGCCGCCAGACCGCCGGTCCTGCTCGATCGCCGCGTAAAGCACGTCCGGATTCTGGGGCGAGATCGCAAGTCCGATCTTGCCCATATTCCCGTCCGGAAGGCCGCTGGTGACTTCCCGCCAGGTTTCACCGCCATCGTCGGACACATGCAGGCCGCTTTCCGGCCCGGCACCCATATAGGCGGCAACCGTGCGGTGGCGCTGCCAGGTCGCCGCGACAAGCCGGTCAGGATTGCGCGGATCCATGACGATATCGGTTACGCCGGTCCATTCCCCGGCAGACAGGACGAGATCCCATGTCTCGCCGCCATCGGTGGACTTGAACAGGCCGCGGTCACCGCCGGACGACCAGAGCGGCCCCTGTGAGGCCACCCAGATCGTGTTGGAGTCCTCGGGGTGGACGAGGATTTCGGAGATGTGCTCGGATTCCTCCAGCCCGAGATGATCCCAGCTTTGCCCGCCATCACGCGACCGGTAGACACCATTGCCATAACCCACGTGCCGGCCGCCGTGGTTTTCCCCCGTGCCGACCCAGATGATGTGCGGGTTTTGCGGATCGACGGTGACCGTGCCGATCGAATAGACGCCCTGGTCATCGAAAATCGGGGTCCAGGTTGTCCCGGCATTGTCGGTCCGCCAGACACCGCCTGATCCGACGCCGACAATCCAGGTCGACGGATCGTCCTGCATGACTTCGATGTCGCTGATCCGCCCGGACATGAAGGCCGGACCAATGCTTCGGAACGCCAGGCCGGAAAAGGTCCCGGATGTCAGAACGCCCTCTTCGGCCTCCGTCTCCGTCTCACCTTGCGCGCAGGCGGCTTGTGGCAACGCGCAGAGCAAAACGGCGCAAATCATTCCTCGCATGACAATCTCCCCGTGTGTCCTTGTTACACTGTATCAGCGCCTTCCGGCTCGGAAAACATTAAAAAATATTCAATCTGGTAGCCGGATGGCTGGGTGTTTCCGGCCTTGACCGGTGCCCGGTCATGGCAAGGATGCGCCCCATGAAAATCAGCAAGCTTCTCCGCGATATTCACCACTGGGCCTCACCGTTCGTGATGCTGCCGCTGGGCATCATGATCATTGCCGGCATCTTCCTGATGCTGAAAAAGGATATCGACTGGATACAGCCGCCGTCCCAACGCAGCGCCCATGTAACAACCGACGCACCGGACACCTCGCTCGCCGCACTCTATGCGGCAGCTTCAGCCATTCCCGAGCTGGAAATCGAGGCCTGGGACCAGTTTGATCGCATCGATATTCAGTCGGATCGCGGCATCGCAAAATTCATCGCGCCTAATCGCTGGGAGGCCCAGATCGATCTGGTGTCCCTGGAGGTGCTGTCGCTCGAATACCGCCGGTCAGACCTGTTCGAGCAAATCCATGACGGCTCGTTCTTTGCCGACTGGGTCAAGACCTTCGTCTTCCTGCCCGTCGGCGTGATCCTGCTCGTGCTGTGGGGAACGGGAATCTGGCTGTTCTTCGACCCGCACATCAAACGCTGGCTCAGAAAACGCCGGCGCGCGACCCGGGCCGGCAACTGAACCCTGACAGATCAGCCCATAACCAGACGATGATTCTTAGGGAAAGTGGCGGTGCTTTTTGACCAACGAGAAGCGGTCTCCATTGGGGGTGCCGTGGCCCCGATCAGGCGGCAAGTTGCCGCCACTCGGCCAGTGCGGCTGACCGATTCTCCTTGGACCGTCGCGGGGGTTGAGGTGGCGTTCGAGGTTGAAGTGATTGTGGGCGGAGGAATGGACGGCTGCGAATTTCTGGAGACTTCGCATTCACCTGAAACGGAGCATAGCCCGCTCGCGTCTTCGTAAGGGCTGATGTGAGTTCTCGGCCCTGTTGTTGAACCACCTCCCAACGCCTTGCTTCTCGTCGTTGCCAATTACCTTCATGGCGGCTTTGTAAGACCGCAACCGATCGGTGACGACGACCTCCGAATTCCCATACCGCTTCATCGCTTTGCGCAGGAATTTCAACAGCACCTGGCGTTCCGGCGTTTGGTGACGAGGGCTGCGAGTACATCACCTTCGTGATGCACCGAAGAGAGACACTCGGCGAAACTAGCTGAAATACCGGAAGATCTTACCGTCTACAGGTCTAGTGCGGGCCGCTAACCTGCGGAAACGCGGCGCTATTTGGCGCGCCTTCGCGAACATACGAATGAGACAGGAATGGGTGGCGGAGAGAGAGGGATTCGAACCCTCGGAACGCTTGCGCGCTCAACGGTTTTCGAGACCGCCCCATTCGACCACTCTGGCACCTCTCCGAACCGGGACAGGGGTTAAGCCAGACTGCCCGGACAAAATCAAGGCGCTCGCGCCGCCCAATGCCACAAACGGCGGCGGGCACCCGAGCGGGGCGGATGGCCAGCCTCTTCACGAGAACGTGGTTTGAACGTGTTCAAGCGGCAATGCTTCGTTGCGCCGCGCGGATGACGCACCGCCTTAATTTTTCTGAATCGAGTCTGACGAGGGGATCTGACTTCATGAAATACGCACTCCTGGCAATTGCTTTACTGGCTCCGGCCTGCGCTGTTCAGGCCGACCCGTCCAATGCCCGCACACGCGCGGCCAATGAAGGCACGGTTTCCGGGGTGAACGAGAACGGCGAGCGTATCCGTTGCGAATATATCCGCCAGACCGGGACGCGCTTCCGTACCCGGGTCTGCCGGACCGAAGAGGAATGGTCGCGGATCGAAGAAAATACCCGCCAGGTGGTGGATGGCGCGCAGGACCGCGCCACGCCCGATCCCTTCGACCCCAACACCGGACAGGTCGCCATCAATCCGCGCGATCGCTGATCGAACCCGAATGACTTCACCAGATTGTGATGCCTGAATCACGGCATCGCGTGATTGACAGCCCCCGACCCTCACGCAAGTGTGAGAACGGTTCGCGGAAATATATCCGCCCGCCCGATTCACGTGTGAACCGGCGGGGGCTGGCCATTCACACACTGGGGAGTAATTTGCCATGAAGTACTGGATTGTCGCGTCTGCTCTTGTTCTGGGAGCCTGCGCCACGACCGACGACGCCGCCACCGCCCGCGCTCGCGCCGCCGAGCAAGGCACGGTTTCCGGTGTCAATGAAAGCGGTGAACGTGTTCGTTGCGAGTATATCCGCGAAACCGGTACCCGTTTCCGCACACGCGTCTGCCGCACTGAAGAGGAGTGGTCGCGCATCGAGGAGAACACCGATCAGGTTGTGGAAGGCGCGCAAGGGCGGACGGCTCCGGACACCGGTCCGCGCCCGGCAGGCTTCGGCGGCTGATCAATCCGGTTCATGGCGGTGCGCGGCATCCCGCCCTGCACCGCATGGCCGGAATTGACTCTCTCGTCATAGCGCGTATATCAGCGCGCTCGCGACCCGCGCCTCACCCAAGGGCGCGGGCGCGTCTTTTGTTGAAACAACGCGGCCAGGCAAGAACGCCGCGAAGAAAAAGAACAGGCACGACCAAGCCTGTTGAGAAAGGACAATCAAGATGTTCGCAGTCATCAAGACGGGCGGCAAGCAGTACAAGGTCGCCGCGGGCGACGAAATCCTCGTTGAAAAGCTGGGCGCGGAAGCCGGTGACGATGTCGTCTTCGGCGAAGTCCTGATGCTCGGTGGCGACAAGCCCGTCATGGGTTCGCCGCTTGTCGAGGGTGCGTCGGTTACGGGCGAGCTGATCGACAATGGCCGCGCCCGGAAGATCGTCGTCTTCAAGAAGCGCCGCCGCCAGAATTACCGCCGCAAGGCCGGCCACCGCCAGCATTTCAGCCGCGTGCGCATCGCGGAAATCCTGGCCCCGGGCTCCAAGCCCAAGGCCAAGGCCGCTGCGAAGACCGAAGCCAAGTCCGAGGACAAGGCTCCGGCCGCGAAGAAAGCCGCTGCACCGAAAAAGGCCGCTGCCGCGAAGAAGCCGGCTGCGAAGAAAGCCACCACTGCCAAGAAGGCCGCGCCGAAAAAGGCTGCCGCCAAGAAGGAGGACTAGTCCATGGCTCACAAGAAAGCTGGCGGTTCATCCCGCAACGGCCGCGACTCCGAAGGCCGGCGCCTGGGCGTCAAGAAATTCGGCGGGGAACACGTTATCCCCGGCAACATCATCGTGCGTCAGCGCGGCACCAAGTTTAACCCCGGTGCCAATGTCGGCATGGGCAAGGACCACACCCTGTTCGCGCTTGTCGAGGGCCAGGTCTCGTTTGCCAAGAAATCCGGCGGCAAGAACTATGTCGCCGTGCTTCCGGCGGACGACGCAAAATAGGACGAGATCTCACCGCCGGTCGTCCGTGATGAAACGGGGCGATCCGGCCGGTTGATGGAAACGACCAGGGGAGGCGGGATCACCGCCTCCCCTTTTTTATTCCCCGCTTGGTGCCGAGAGGTTGAAACGAAGACCATGCACAGCGGATTTGAGACCGGGCGCCTGACCGTCCGGCCTTTTGAGGTAAGCGATGCGCCCGACGTGGCGCGCATGGCGGGCGACCCCGGTGTCGCGCGCATGATCGGCAGCGCGATGAGCCCCTACCCGGTCATCGCCGCCGAGCTGTGGATCCTCACCGTGCGTGCGGGCTGGGACCGCAAGCGCCCACCCAACTACGCCTTTGCCGTGACCGAGAAGACCGGCGCGCTTGCCGGGTCCTGCGGCATGTTCAAGCGGCGCGGCGGTGCCGACTGGGAAATCGGCTACTGGATCGGACGTCCCTTCTGGGGCAAGGGCTATGCAACCGAGGCCGGGACCGGCCTGATGGAATGGGCGCGAGAAAGTCTCGGCGCGGAGCGCTTCGTCGCCCGGCATTTCGAGGACAATCCGGCTTCGGGCAAGGTGCTGGAAAAGCTCGGCTTTGCCTATACGGGCGACGCCGAACCGGTCTTCTCGCTCGGTCGCATGGGACATGCCGGCAGTCTCGACATGGTGTGTGAGACCTAGGACCGGCCCGCTCGGTCAGAAGCCAAGGGCGAGATACTCCTCAAAGCTGACCTGCGCATCGCCATCAGAGTCGGCAAAACGGATCATCGCCGCGGCCTGTTCGGGCGAGGACACCTGGACGGCCGCGTTTACGGGTACCGGTGTACGATGCGGCATGTCCTGTTCGCAGACCTGCAAATGGACCGGCGTGTCCTGAACCGGCGGCGCACCCGAGTAGGGCGGGGCGGGCAGCGTGTAGTCCAGTTCGGTCAGCACACCGTCACCATTGCGGTCGAACCCGGCAAAGGCGGCACGGAGACGCCGGACATCCGCGTCGCTGAATTCGCGCGCCGTGACGACGCCGTCAGAGTCAGAGTCCCAATTCTGGAAACGGGACCGGAAGTCATCGACCCACGCCGCTTCAAGCGCCGTCCAGCAGGCCGGGCTGACCGCATCGGGATCCGCGTGCAGAATTTCGGTCTCCATCGCGTTGGCAGAGGGGTATCGGGCAAACAGCACGCCCAGCACAGAGCCGGCATCGCCGGGCCGTTCATCGCGCTGCGCCAGGATCGTTCGAACCGTGTCGACCGTCCCGAGCAATTCGGTGAGCGTCAGCCGGCGGTCATGATCCTGGTCGTAAGCGCGGAAGCGTTCGGCTCCATAAAGGCGCGCGCCCGCGCCATCGGCGTCAGACGGATTGAGTGTCATCACGGATCCCGCCGTTACGGCGATGGTCAGCATTCCCAACATGGTCATTCTCCAGTGTGCGCGCCTGGTCGTCCCCCATTGGGCATAGCGGCGCATGGCTTCACGGATGACATGACTGGCCGGCCGCCCCCGGGCATCACAGGCCGCCATGAAATCGGCTTTCTGCTCGGCCGAGACCCGGACTTCGAGAGCCTCGGTCTTTTTCGGCTCGGGAGGTGTTGGCTTTCGTGTCATCGCGGACAGACCTGGGCAGTTGGGACCAGCCGGAGCAATCAATTTCATGCCCCGGCAGGCCCAGTTTTTCGCCCGGGCATGGCTGTGACAAGAAAAACCGTGTCCGGACACGCCCGTCCCAGACGGTCTGGCTCCGCCCCCACTTATGCTCACGGCTGTATTAATTCCCGGTCTGGCCTATAGAAGGCCCTGTAGAAGGCCGTGAACGCCAGCCAAGAGCCAGAACCCGCCGCAATGAAATTCCTCGACCAGGCCAAAGTCTATGTCCGCTCCGGTGACGGGGGAGGCGGTTCCGTCTCCTTCCGGCGGGAGAAATATGTCGAATATGGCGGCCCGAATGGCGGCGATGGCGGGCGCGGCGGCGACGTCTGGGCGGAATCGGTCGAAGGGCTGAACACCCTGATCGACTACCGCTACAAGCAGCACTTCAAGGCCAAGACCGGCGGCCATGGCGAGGGCTCGAACCGGTCCGGCAAGGATGGCGAAGACGTGGTCCTGCGCGTCCCCGTCGGCACGCAGATCCTCGACGAGACCAATACTGACGTTCTGGCCGATCTCGACAAGCCGGGCATGCGCATCCTGATCATGGAGGGCGGGCGCGGCGGCAAGGGCAATGCCCATTTCAAGTCCTCGACCCAGCAGGCCCCGCGCTATGCCCAGCCCGGCGAGCCGGGCCAGGAACGCTGGATCTGGCTGCGTTTGAAACTCATCGCCGATGCCGGCCTCGTCGGCCTGCCCAATGCCGGCAAGTCCACCTTCCTCGCCGCCGTCAGCCGCGCCAATCCCAAGATCGCCGCCTATCCCTTCACCACGCTGCACCCCAATCTGGGGGTCGTGGACCTCGCCGCAGATGCGCGCTTCGTCATAGCCGATATTCCCGGCCTCATCGAGGGCGCGCACGAGGGCGCGGGCATTGGCGACCGCTTCCTCGGCCATGTCGAACGCTGCGCGACGCTGCTGCATCTCGTTGACGGGACTCAGGACGATCCGGCGGACGCCTGGCGCACCGTGCGCGGCGAGATGGAGGCCTATGGCGGCGGCCTGGAAACCAAGCCCGAAATCGTCGCCCTGTCGAAGATTGACGCGCTGACGCCGGACGTCGTGGATGAGCGCGCCGCCGAACTGGAGGCCGCTTGCGGCAAGCCGGTCCTGCGTCTGTCCGGGGCGAGCGGCGACGGCGTACGCGAAGCGCTTTTCGCCCTCTGGGAACAGATCAAGGCGGCCCGCAAAGCGGAAGCAACATCGACGGATTCAGACGAAATCGAGGAAGGCTGGGAGCCGTGAGACGCCGGTCCGCGCCGGTCCGCTTCGGTGCGCTGACGCGGCGCGGGCGTTCCGCCCGGCCCCTGAAATCCGAAGCGCTCGCGCCGGGCATGACAGTCGGCCTTTTTGGCGGCAGTTTCGATCCACCCCATGGCGGTCACCTGCATGTCGCGCGCACCGCGATGCGCCGCCTGCAACTTGACCGGGTCTGGTGGATCGTCTCGCCGCACAATCCGCTGAAAGCGCGCAAGCCCGGCGAATATTCGGACCGGCTGGCCCGCGTCGCCGAACTCGCTTCTGCGCCGCGCATGACGGTCAGCGACGTTGAAAACCGGATGAAGGCCCGCCTGACTGCCCGCGTCGTAGCTGCGCTGGTCCAGCGCTATCCGCGCGTGAACTTTGTCTGGCTGATGGGGGCGGACAATCTCAAAGAATTCCACCGCTGGGCACGCTGGCAAGAGATCATGGCCTCCCTGCCCGTCGCCGTGATCGCGCGGCCCCAGGATCCGATCCGGGCCAGGCTGGCCCCGGCCGCGCGGACCTTCGCCAACCGGCGCGTCACGGAAACATCACTGTCGGGCTTTGCCCGCCGGTCCCCGCCGGTCTGGACCTATCTGTGCGAACCCCTACATAAGGAGTCCTCGTCGCGCCTGCGGCGGAACCGGGGTTGACCCTGCCTCGTTGATCAGCAGCCACACCGACAGGAGCGCTTATGACCGAGGCCAGGACCGCAGAGGGCGTGTCCACAGATCAACTCGCCTTCTTTTCCGATTTGCATCCGCCATCGTCGGATTTCCGGCGCGATGTGCTGGAGGGGTTGGCGGCCACCCCGAAGACCATTCCGCCGAAATACTTCTATGACCGGCGCGGCTCGGCCCTGTTCGACGACATAACCGATACGCCCGAATATTATGTCATGCGGACCGAGCTCGCCTTGCTCGACCGGATATCCGACGAGATTGCAAAGCGCGCCGGACCGGGTGCCGTGGTGATCGAACCGGGTTCGGGGTCGAGTACCAAGATCGACAAACTTCTGGGATCGCTGGACGATCCGGCGGCCTATGTCGGTCTCGACATCTCTAAGGACCATTTGCTCGCGGCGTGCGAGGACCTGTCCCGGCGCTGGCCGTCGCTGAAGATCGGCGCAATCTGCGCCGACTTCACCCGCCATGTCGATCTGCACGACATGCCCATCCCGGAAGGCCGGCGTCTGGTCTTTTTTCCCGGCTCCACCATTGGCAATTTCGAACCGGACGAGGCCCGCGAACTCCTCAAGGGCATTCGTGACTGGCTGCGCCCTGAAGACGGCTTCCTGATCGGGGTCGACCGGGTCAAGCCGCGCGGCGTCCTTGAGGCTGCCTATGACGATGCTGGCGGCGTAACGGCGGACTTCAACCTCAACCTCCTCACGCGGATCAATCGCGAGCTGGACGGCACTATCGACACGGCGGCGTTCGAACACCGCTCGATCTGGAACGACGCGAAGTCACGCATCGAGATGCACCTCGTCGCGACGCGGGACATGGACTTCACCGTGTCGGAGCAGGCCTTCACCATGACAAAGGGCGAGACCATCCACACGGAGAACTCGCACAAATTCACCGTGGCGAGTTTCCAGGCGCTGGCCCGGTCAGCCGGACTGGAACCGGTGGCGGACTGGAGTGACGACGACAGCTACTTTACGCTTCACTGGCTCGAATGCGGCGCGGAAGCGTGGTAGTCTGACCGCTCGGACATCGGCCCACAGCGACAGGAGACAGACCGCTGACCATCGAACAGAATCGCCGGAAGGACGGGGAAACCACTGCCCCGGTTCGCGTTTCCGGCCCTGAGGACGACAGCGAAGCACTGGAATCGCTGATCCTTGAAACCCTGGATGACGACAAGGCCGAAGACGTCATCGCCGTCGATCTGCGTGGGAAATCGTCCGTCACCGATGTCATGGTCATCGCCTCAGGGCGGTCGCAGCGCCATGTCGGCGCGCTGGCCGACCACCTGCTGCGTGCGCTGAAGGAAGCCGGTCACGGCAAGGCCCGTGTCGAGGGCCTGTCGAGTTGCGACTGGGTGCTGATTGATGCCGGCGATGCCGTCATCCACATCTTCCGCCCGGAAGTCCGCAGCTTCTACAATCTGGAAAAGATGTGGTCCGTCGAGCCGGCCAAACCGGCCCAATAGGGCTAACGGAAGACCGGTGCGCCTGACCATCGCCGCCATTGGCCGTATCAAGACGGGCGCGGAGCGCGACCTCCTGAACGATTATCTCGACCGCGCGAGCGCGGCGGGCCGACCGCTCGGCCTCGGCCCGGCTGGCGAAACCGAGATCGACAATCGCGCCCTCACCGGAAAGAGCGCCGAATCCGCCGCCCTTGCCGCTGCCGTTCCGGACGGCGCGCGCCTCTGCCTGATGGATGAACGCGGCAAGACGCTGTCCTCGCGCGATCTGGCCCAAACGCTGGGCCGCTGGCGCGATGACGGCGCACGCGAAGCCGTCTTCGTCATCGGCGGCGCGGACGGGCTCGACCATGCCGCCTTTGCCCGGCCCGACCTGGTGTTGTCTTTCGGCCCCATGGTCTGGCCGCACAAGCTCGCCCGGGTCATGCTCGCCGAACAGCTGTACCGGGCCGTCTCCATTCTGGGCGGTTCGCCCTACCATCGTGACTGAGCCTTAACTTCCGTCACGCCATGCTGGACGCCCGATGCTGACCCTGCTTGCCGTCCTTGTTCTTATCCAGACCCCGCCGGAGGAAACCCCGCCGCCGGACACCGCCGAGATCGAGCGGCTGGAGCAGGCGCGCCAGGAGGCCGAGGCACAGGCCCGTGCGGCAGAAGAAGAGGCCAACGCACTGGCTGCCGAGATCGCGGACCTGCAGGCCCGTCTTGTCGCCGCGGCGCGCCGCGCGGAATCGAGCGAGCGCGCGGCGCTTGATGCCGAGGACCGGATCGAAACGCTGACCGCCGAAGAAGCGGAAATCCTCGCCCGCCTGACCGCCGACCGCGATGCGCTGATCGACGTGCTGGCCGCGCTGCAACGTATTGAACGGGGCACGCCGCCGGCCATGGCGGTCGCGCCCGGTGATGCCGTCGAGGCCGCACGTGCCGCCAGCCTCCTGTCCGATATCGCCCCGGCCCTGCGCGAGCGTGCCGACGCGCTCGCTGACGAACTCGACCGTTTGCGCACGGTGCGCGGCGCGACCCTGACCCAGCGCGGCGTCCTGACCGAGGCCGAGGCAGCGCTGGACCTGCAGCGCGCCGAGATCGAGGCGCTGATTGCGCAACGGCAGGACCTGGAAAACCGCCGCCGGGGCGAGGCGGTCCGCTATGCCGAAGCCGCGCGGGACGCCGGGCGCGAGGCGCAATCCCTGCGCGGCCTGATGGCACGTCTGGACGCGATGTCCTCGGTCGCGCCGCGACTTAATCCGCGCCGCGTCGAACCGCAAGCCGAAACGGATATTCCTACGCCCGAACTGCGGCCCGAAACCACCCTTGTCGCGGCGCTCGCGCCCACCGAACCGCTGGAAACCCGGCGTTTCGCCGACTTCCGCGGCCGTCTGCGCCCGCCGGTCGCCGGCCGGGTCGTGCGCCGCTTTGGAGCCGAGGACGACAATGGCGAGCCGTCCGAGGGTGTTCTCGTCTCGGCGCGTCCGCGCGCCCAGGTCGTTTCACCCTTTGATGCCCAGGTGGAGTTCGCCGGACCGTTCGGGGCCTATCACGGTCTCTTGATCCTCAATGTCGGCGATGACTACTATATGGTGATAGCGGGTCTGGCGGCGGTTTATGCCGAAGCCGGGCGCTCTGTACTGGCCGGTGAACCGCTAGGGGCAATGCCCGACCGCGACGACCCGGCATCGGATTTGTATCTGGAGATCCAGCGCGGCGGCGAGGCGATCGATCCCGAGCCGTGGCTGAGACCGGATGCAAGAGCACGCTGAGGGGGTGCGTTGGACGTGAAAGGACACGTGATTTCATGCGCTTGAACTATATCGCAGCCGCTCTGGCATTTGCGCTCGGTGCGGGAGCCCTCGCGGTGTCCGCCGAAGGATTCGACACATCCCGGGAAGAGACATTCCGCCAGCTCGAACTGTTCGGCGACGTGCTGTCCCGGATCGAGAACGACTATGTCACCGAGGTCGACGACGCGGCTCTGATCGAAGCGGCCATCGAGGGCATGCTGGAATCGCTCGATCCGCACTCAAGCTACATGAATCCGGACTCCTTCCGTGACATGCAGGTCACAACCCGCGGGGAATATGGCGGCCTGGGCATGGAGGTCACCATCCGTGACGAGATGGTCACGGTGATCTCACCCTTCGAAGACACGCCGGCTGAACGCGCCGGCATGGAACCGGGCGACCAGATTATCGCGGTCGATGGCGAATCCATCATCGGTTTTGCGCTCGACGAAGCGGTCGACCTGATGCGCGGTGCCGTTGGCGAGCCGGTGACCATCACCATCCTGCGCGGTGAGGAAGACCCGTTCGACCTCAACCTGGTGCGCGATACCATTCCGCTGCGTTCAGTGGCCTGGCGCGAGGAAGAGGGCTTTGCCTATCTGCGTGTCGCCGGCTTCAATGAACACACGACCGAGATGCTGCTCGACGCCATCCGCGAGATCAACGAGACCTATGACGGCGACGTGCCGGGTGTGATCCTCGACATGCGCTTCAACCCCGGCGGTCTGCTCGATCAGGCCATCGGTGTCTCCGAAGCCTTCCTCGATGGCGGCGAAGTCGTCTCGACACGCTACCGCAATCCGGGTGAGAACCAGCGCTACAATGCCCGTCCGGGCGACATGCTCGACGGTGCGCCTATCGTTGTCCTGATCAATGAGGGATCGGCCAGCGCGGCTGAGATCGTCGCCGGTGCGCTGCAGGACCGTGAACGCGCGGTGCTGGTCGGCATGACCAGCTTCGGCAAGGGCTCGGTCCAGTCCATCATTCCGCTGCGCGGCGGACGTGACGGCGCGCTGCGCCTGACCACCGGGCGCTATTACACGCCGTCGGGCCGCTCAATCCAGGGCACGGGTATCGAGCCGGACTGGTTCGTCTCGGCGCGCCGGATCGACCCGGAAGACGAGGACAACCGGATCAGCGAATCCGAACTGCCTAACGCGCTGGAGAACGAAGCCGGTGCCGAACGGGCGGAAACGGATATCGGTGTTGTCGAACAACCGCCGGAAGACTGGTCAGAGACCGAGGACTTCCAGCTGCACCGGGCGCTCGAAATCCTTGCCTCGTCTGCGGAACGCGAGCAGGCAGCACTGACGCGTTAACCCTTTCTTACCGGGCATCGCGGCAGCGTCGCGGTTAGAGCCTCGCGGGCGCGATTCGTCCGCGATCGCGACGCCGTGGAAACGCCAGACCGGGATGCTCGGGTCCGATGACGACCGCCAGCTATCGACGCCAGACCAGTGAGGCCTCGCCCTTCCGCGGGCCCTTGCTCGCCGGTGGCGGAACAGCCGTCCTGTTCGCGCTCGGTATTGCCGCCATTGCCCTGTTTGGCGACCCCGACGGCCGCCCGCCCATCGGCCGGGCCGGCCTCGGCCCTGCGCCCGAACCGCCCCTGCGCGCCGAGGTGACCGAGGTCGAATCGGCCCGACGGCCACAACCGGTCCAGTTCGAGGGCGACGATCCGGATATCGAACCGAGCCTGCCCGGCATCGAAGACGTTTTTGATCCCGGCCCGCTGGCCGGAAGCGATCCCGGCCAGGCCGAGATCGACCATGCCCGCGCTGCCAATGCCCTGCCCGCTGCGCCACTGGCAGGCCTCACCGAGCCCGGCCCGTCCGGCCCGCTGCCCATTATCGGTGTCGATGGCAGCCGCGCCAGCCAGGCCTATGCCCGGCCCTGGCACGGCGATCCGAACACGCCCGCCATTGCCATCGTGGTGGGCGGTATGGGCCTTAACCGCGCCGTAACCGAAGCCGCTATCGAGAATTTGCCGCCGGAAGTCGCGCTCAGCTTTGCGCCCTATGCCAACGATCTGCAGGGCTGGGTCGACCGCGCGCGTGCCGCCGGTCACGAAGTGCTCATCGAAATCCCGATGGAGCCCTACGACTACCCCAATAACGATCCTGGCCCGCACACACTGCTGGTCGATGCAGGCGCGACCGAGAATGCGCGCCGCCTGACCTGGCTGATGAGCCAGACAACCGGCTATTTCGCCGTCACCAACTATCTCGGAGCGCGCTTCACCTCGACAGAGAACCCGCTCGCCGACACGATGCGGCGGCTGGAGCGCCGCGGTGTCGCCTTCCTGCATGACGGGTCGGGACGGCGCGCGACGGTCGAAGCCGCCGGCCGCGCTGCCGGTGCCCATTGGGGCATTGCCGACCGCGTCCTGGACGAAGACCCCTCACCGCGCTCCATCGACGAACGCCTTCTGATGCTCGAAGCGCTCGCCATCCAGAATGGCAGTGCCATCGGGGCCGGCTTCGCCTATCCGGCGACGGTCGATCAGGTGGAGAGCTGGGCGGCCGGACTTGAAGCGCGCGGCTATGTGCTCGCCCCGCCCTCGGCAATCATGAACCGCCGCGCGGCCCAGCGCGCGGCCGACGAGCCCAGCTACCGCATCCCGCCCGCCCGCAGCGAAGAGGATAGCGGAGACGGGCATTGACCGGCACCGATCCGCTCGCCGCCTACCGGCCCAATGCGGGCTGCGTCCTCTTCAACGCCAAGGGCAAGGTCTGGATCGGCCACCGGGCTGACGCCGCCCAGCCCCATGGCTGGCAATTCCCGCAAGGCGGTATCGACGACGGCGAAGAACCACACGAAGCGGCCTGGCGTGAGCTCTCGGAAGAAACCGGCACGCCGCATCATCTGGCCGAATATCTGGGGTCAATCGAGGACTGGCTGACCTATGACTTCCCGCCCGAGGTCGCCATGCTCCCCAAACACGCCAAGCGCGGCTGGAAGGGCCAGAAACAGCGCTGGTTCGCCTTCCGGCACCTCGGATCCGACACCGATTTTGACCTCGAACAGCATGGCGAGGTCGAGTTCGACGACTGGCGGTGGGAAGACCTCCACACCGTCCCGCAACTGATCATCCCCTGGAAGCGGTCCATCTATGACCGTATCGCCCACGATTTCGCACGGTTCGCGACTTAACCCTTTCCCGGGGCAGGAGCCCTACGCACCGCCCTCCTCTCCCTTGATGGGAGAGGTGTCCGCGCAGCGGACGGAGAGGGTGGGAAACGAAGACGTCAGGAGCGCCCCACCCCTTCCGGCCCTTCGGGCCACCTTCCCCTCGAAGGGGAGGGAGAAGAGGCGCTCTCCCGTCAAGGGCGAGGGCCACCCCCTAATTCTCGAAACGCTCGCCGTCCCAGGCCGGGCATTGCTCCACGGCCCGAGGGGTTTCCATGTCCGGTTCGGACTGGACCCAGCACTGGTCGAAGACCGAGCAATAGCAATAGTCGATGCGCACGCGCTCACTCCACAGATTACGCATCGGCTGGCCGATCTCGCCATTGTGCAGCGTGAGCAGATTCAGGATCTGCCCGGCCGGCATCACCTGGTTGGTCAGGGTGATGTAGGTGAAGGGTTCCCGGACGTGGCCGAGAGCGGCCATGGCATCCGCCCAACTCGACTGCGGCTCGCCATCGACCGTGACACGCGCCGCGCGGATGCGGGCCGGGCCGATACCCGTATTCTCCACGAAAACGACGCCCAGCGCGTCTCCACTCTCGCGCGAGATGGTGTAGCCGATATCGACATAGGGCCAGACGGCGGCCTCGGTCTGGCGGCGCGAGGATTCAGCCTGCACGAAGGCGGCATAGAGCGCGGCCAAAGAGATGATCACCGCTGCGGCGGTCATCACCGTCTGCAGGATCGTCATGCGCAGGAAGAGGCGTTCGGTACGGCTTTCGGGTGGCAGTGTCGGTTCGTCCATACGCCCATCATGGCGCGCCGGGCCGGAATTTCAATTCGAACGGCTGGCCGCCCGCGCCCGCAGCGCCCGCCAGATCCCGTAAAAGCTGATGATCAGCCAGACGAACTCGATCGTGATGGAGGCCGGGTTGGGCCGGAAGGCGAGCGAGTAGAGGAGCAGCGCCGCCCCGACGCCATTGACCGCCGGATGCCGCCAGTCATCGCGGGCAATGCCTTGGGATTGCTGCCAGGCATAGGCGGCCACGATCATGGCAACGCCGATGAAGCCGAGAATGTCGGGGATGGTTACGGTCATGGGGGGGATCCAATACAAAACGGCGCGGCCATGATGACCGCGCCGCTTTCAAATTCCAAACAGGGAGAACGCCCTAGTTGACGAGGGCGGCCTGCAGCGCTTCGAGCCGGTCGAGTTTGGCCTGCGCGGCGGCGCGGGTGGCATCGTCTTTCGCGTCGGCGACATCCTCGCGGGCATTGGCGACATCGGTCGCAACCGCTTCGGCATCGAGAGTCGCGAGATCAATGGCTTCGGCGGCGAGAACAGTGAGGCCCGCCGGGGTCACTTCGGCAAAGCCGCCGAGGATGAAGGTGCGGGTCGTCTCCCCCTCATTGTGAACGGTGATCGCGCCGGGACGGATCGCGCTCATGACCGGGGCGTGGTCGGGCAGGACGCCGAAATCGCCTTCCTCGCCGGGAACCACGACCATGTCCACTTCGCCCGCGAACAGGCGCTTTTCGGGAGAAACGAGATCGAAATGAAGTTTGTCAGCCATGTGCCAAGCCTTTCGTTGGCGCGCTCTCTAGCAGGTTCATCCGCGAATGTGAAACCCCGATCTGCAAGTCATTCCGACGCCGAATCGATGCAGGCTCGTACCGGCCCGGTGAGCTGCGCGAGAAGCTGGCTCATTGACCCTGCGCCATTGCTTTCGATCGTTACGGTGACGTCCATATCGGGAAAATAACCCACGGGGATGGTCAGTGTCTGCATGTCCCCGGACGGCGGCGCGGGCGGCGGAGGCGGGGGCGTACCAGCCGGGGGTCCCTCAGCCGAGAGGGGCAGTGAAATCTCGGCAATCGCCGCCACCCCTTCGGCCACGCCGGGGCAGGCATCCTCGCGGACTTCGCGGGTCACGATCATGGCGTCGAGACGGGCATGAACGGTGTCGGCGAGGCCGAAATCGCTGCGGTAGTCGCGGGTCAGCGTGTCCGGCGTGATGCCCTGGCCGGCGAGGCGGGCCGCGAACGCCGCCCCGTCGAACGTGTCATAGGCGATGGCGTGAATGTCCTGGGCCTGGGCGGCGAAATGCGCTGAGCGGTAGCGCCACAGACAGCCTTGCGGGTTGGTATATCCCGCACTGACCGGGCAGACCTGTTCAAAGGCGAAGAGCGTGCCGTGCGGGATCCACCAGCTGATCGCGGCATAGCCGGGACCGTCGAGCTCGGTGCGCCAGGCGGTCTGGTCCTGGCTGTAGCCCGGCAGGCGCAGTGCCTCGAAGGCTGATTCGCGCCGCGCCACCGTCTCCCCGCGCACCCAGTTGAGATAGGCATACCAGAGCGTCTCGGTCGAATAGCCGTCATAGCTCTCCGGCAAACCGTCAGGCGGAGGTGGCGGAGGCGGCGGCACGCTCCCGTCCGCGATTCCAGCCGCCAGCAAGGCGGCCCCGGCCGCCAGTCCCGTTATGATGTGTTTCATGATTGCTCTCCCGATCCGGTGAGCATTTGAGCGGAGACCGGACACCGATCAAGCAAAAACGAAAAAGGCCGGCCCCTCAACGGGACCGGCCTTGATTTTCGAAGCGGGGAAGACGCTTAGGCGGCTTCGGCAGCCAGCGCCTCGGCTTTCTTCACCGCGTCCTCGATCGTGCCAACCATGTAGAAGGCCGGTTCGGGCAGGTGGTCGTACTCGCCGTCGCAAATGGCCTTGAAGCCCTTCACGGTGTCGGCGATCGGAACCTGGATGCCCGGCGAGCCGGTGAAGACTTCGGCCACGTCGAAGGGCTGGGACAGGAAGCGTTCGATCTTACGCGCGCGGGCCACGACCAGCTTGTCTTCTTCGGACAGTTCGTCCATCCCCAGGATCGCGATGATGTCCTGCAGGCTCTTGTATTTCTGCAGGATTTCCTGAACGCGGCGGGCGGTCTGATAGTGCTCGTCGCCGACGATGCGCGGGTCGAGGATCCGCGAGGTGGAGTCGAGCGGGTCAACCGCCGGATAGATACCCTTTTCCGAAATTGCGCGGGACAGAACGGTCGTCGCGTCGAGGTGGGAGAAGGTCGTCGCCGGGGCCGGGTCGGTCAGGTCGTCGGCCGGCACGTAAACGGCCTGCACCGAGGTGATCGAACCCTTCGAGGTCGAGGTAATACGTTCCTGCAGCGCACCCATGTCGGTGGCCAGCGTCGGCTGGTAGCCCACCGCCGACGGGATACGGCCGAGAAGCGCGGACACTTCGGCACCGGCCTGGGTGAAGCGGAAGATGTTGTCCACGAAGAAGAGGACGTCTTTGCCTTCCTCGTCGCGGAAATATTCGGCTTGCGCCAGCCCGGACAGGGCGACGCGGGCACGCGCACCCGGCGGCTCGTTCATCTGGCCGAAGACCAGAGCGCAGCGCGAACCTTCCGTCGAGCCGTCGTTCTCGGCCGGGTTCTTGTTCACACCGGACTCGATCATTTCCCAGTAGAGGTCGTTGCCCTCACGGGTCCGCTCGCCGACGCCGGCGAAGACCGAGTAGCCGCCGAACAGCTTGGCGATGTTGTTGATCAGTTCCTGGATGAGCACGGTCTTGCCGACGCCCGCACCACCGAAGAGGCCGATCTTGCCGCCCTTGGCGTAGGGGCAGAGCAGGTCGACGACCTTGATGCCGGTCGGCAGGATTTCGGCCGCCGTGGCCTGCTCGTCAAAGCTCGGGGCCGGACGGTGGATCGGCGCGCGCATTTCGTGCGGCACCGGACCGGCTTCGTCGACCGGGTCACCGGTCACGTTCATGATGCGCCCCAGCGCGCCCGGGCCAACCGGCACGGTGATCGGCGAACCGGTGTCGGTCACCGGCGTGCCGCGCTGCAGGCCTTCGGTCGCGTCCATGGCGATGGTCCGCACCGTGTTCTCGCCGAGGTGCTGGGCGACTTCGAGCACCAGCTTCTGGCCGTCGTTTTCGGTTTCGAGCGCGTTGAGGATTTCGGGCAGCGCGCCGTCGAATTCCACGTCGACCACGGCACCGGTGATCTGGACAACGCGGCCTTTGGATTGTTTCGCCATAACGGTCTTCCTCTAGGGGGCAGTCTTACAGCGCTTCCGCGCCGGAGATGATTTCGGTCAGTTCCGTGGTGATCTGGGCCTGACGGGTTCGGTTGTAGACGAGGTTCAGCTTGTCGATCAGCTCGCCGGCATTGCGCGTGGCATTGTCCATCGCGGCCATGCGCGCGCCCATTTCGCCGGCGGAGTTTTCCAGCAGGGCGGCAAGGATGATCGTGTCGACATAGCGCGGCAGCAGAACCTTGAGGATGTCTTCCTCGTCCGGCTCATACTCATAGGCCGCGCCTTGCAGGTCGGGACGCTCGGCGCTTTCGTCGATCGCCTCGGCCGCCGGGATCAGCGTCTGGGCCCGCGGCTTTTGCGAGATGACCGAGACAAACTCGGACGAGATCGCCTGGCAGACGTCAAACTCACCGGCTTCGAACAGCTCGCGCACATAGGCCCCAACGGTCGCCGCCAGCGCGGCCGGCGTCGTGGTCTTGTCCGGGTTCAGTTCGAACCGCTTGACGATCTTATCCGCGTAGAGGCGCTTCAGGGCGTCATAGCCCTTCTTGCCCACGCAGACGATCTTGACCGTCTTGCCCTCGCTGACGAGGCGGGTGATCCGCTCCCGTGCGAGACGCGAGATATTGGTGTTGAAACCGCCGCACAGGCCCCGGTCGGACGTCATCACCAGAAGCAGGTGGACATCGTCCTTGCCGGTCCCGATCAGCAGTTTCGGCGCACCCGGGGAACCGACCATCGAAGTCGACAGATTGGCCATGACCGAGGCCATGCGCTCCGAATAGGGGCGCGCGGCTTCGGCGGCATCCTGCGCACGGCGCAGTTTGGCCGCTGCCACCATCTGCATCGCCTTCGTGATCTTCTGCGTGGACTTCACGCTCGAGATCCGGGTGCGTAGGTCTTTAAGGCTCGCCATTCGGCTCTCCCGACCGTCCGTTCAACAGGACTTAAGCGAACTTCGCGGTGAAGGCTTCCACCACGGAGCGCAGCTTGCCCTCGGTTTCGTCGCTCAGCTTCTTCTCGTCACGGATGGTGGCGAGAAGACCGGCATGATCGGCGTGGATATGGCGCAGCAGTTCGTCCTCATAACGGCGCACGTCGGCGACGCCCAGATTGTCGAGATAGCCCCGCGTACCGGCGAAGATCACGCAGACTTGCTCTTCCATCGTCAGCGGCGAGAATTGCGGCTGCTTCAGAAGCTCGGTCAGCTTCGCACCCCGGTTCAGGAGGCGCTGCGTCGCGGCGTCGAGGTCGGAACCGAACTGCGCGAAGGCCGCCATCTCGCGGTACTGCGCGAGCTCGCCCTTCATTTTGCCGGCAACGGACTTCATCGCCTTGGTCTGGGCCGCAGAGCCCACGCGCGACACCGAGAGACCGACGTTCACGGCCGGGCGGATACCCGAGTTGAACAGGTCGGTTTCCAGGAAGATCTGGCCGTCGGTGATCGAGATCACGTTGGTCGGGATGTAGGCCGACACGTCGTTCGCCTGGGTTTCGATGATCGGCAGCGCCGTCAGCGAGCCCGCGCCATTCTCGTCATTGAGCTTAGCGGAGCGCTCCAGCAGGCGGGAGTGCAGGTAGAAGACGTCACCCGGATAGGCTTCGCGGCCCGGCGGACGGCGCAGCAGGAGGGACATCTGACGGTAGGACACAGCCTGTTTCGACAGGTCATCGTAAACGATGAGGGCATGCATGCCGTTGTCGCGGAACCATTCGCCCATCGCGGTCGCGGTGAACGGTGCCAGGAACTGCATCGGGGCCGGATCGGACGCGGTCGCGGCGACGACGATGGTGTAATCCAGCGCGCCGTTTTCCTCGAGCGTCTTGACGATCTGCGCCACGGTCGAGCGCTTCTGACCGACGGCGACATAGATACAATAGAGCTTTTCGCTCTCATTGGCCGATTCGTTGACCGACTTCTGATTCAGGATGGTGTCGATGCAAACGGCCGTCTTGCCGGTCTGACGGTCGCCAATGACCAGCTCGCGCTGGCCGCGGCCCACCGGGATCATGGCGTCGATCGCCTTGATGCCCGTCGCCATCGGCTCGTGCACGGATTTCCGCGGGATGATGCCCGGGGCCTTCACGTCGACGCGGCGGCGCTCGGCAACATCCTTCAGCGGACCCTTGCCGTCGATCGGCTCACCGAGACCGTCCATGACACGGCCCAGCAGGCCCTTGCCGACGGAGGTGTCCACGATCGCGCCCAGGCGCTTGACGGTGTCGCCTTCCTTGATGCCCCGGTCGTCGCCGAAGATCACGCAGCCGACATTGTCGCGCTCCAGGTTCAGGGCCATACCCTTCACCCCGCCGGGGAATTCCACCAGCTCACCGGCCTTGACCTCGTCGAGGCCATAGACCCGGGCGATACCGTCACCGACCGACAGGACGCGGCCGACGTCGGAGACCTTCGCCTCGGCGCCGTAGTTTTTGATCTGCTCTTTCAGGATCGCGGAGATTTCCGCGGCGCGAATGTCCATGGCGCTGCTCAAGCCTCTTTCATCGCATTGCGAAGCCCCTCCAGCTTTGTGCGGAGGGATGAATCGAACATACGCGAACCGACCTGAACGATCAGTCCGCCCAACAATTCCGGATCGACTTCGGTCCGGATCTCAACGTCACGCCCGAGGGCGCGTTTTAGTGAAGCCGACAGGGCTTCAATGTCCTTGGCCGACAGCTTGTCGGCGCTTCTCACATCAGCCTGACTGACACCGCGTTCGGCATCGGCCATGGCGGCGAAGGCGTCGGCCAGCTCGCCCAGCTCACCGGCCCGGCCATTGCGGGCCGCGACGGCAAAGGCGTTCCGCGTCAGCTTGTGGAAGTCCGCCTTGTCGGCGATGGCGTTCAGAACGCCGGTCTTCTGTTCGGCATCATGGGTCGGGCTCGACAGCGCCGTCGACAGCGCGTCATTGCCCTCGAGAATCGCCGCGAAAGCCTTCAGATCGGCTTCCACCGCATCGGTGGCCTTGGCCTCGCGCGCCAGCTCGAAAAGAGCATTGGCATAGCGCCCGGCTGCACCTGTGGATTTCGCGTTACCGCCGCTCATCGATTATCCGGTCACTCTCGCCTGTTCGGCACCCGGCTCCGGCCCCGAGGGGCGGTGGCGCAAGCACCTGAAACTACAGTGATTTTTCTGACGAACCCGACGCCGGAGAAGCGCCTCTTTCATCAATCCGGCGCCGCTCTAGCACAGGGGAGTGAGGGCGGCAACCTTGCGCGCACGGCACTGTCAGCAGGGTGTTGCGATGCGGCCAACCCTCCGTGCGCGGAGCTAGCGCCAGCGCCCGGCGGGAGCCGCATAGCTGTCGATGCGCCGTTCGGGCTTTTCGTGCCAGCCGATATTCACCGCCCAGAGCTGCGGATAGAAATAAAGCTGCGAATAGGGTAGGTGATCGTCGATCCATTGCGCCAGCGTCTGCCAGCCCCCCTCTTCGGGGTGCGCATCGGCATAGTCGGGAATGACGATACAGGCCATCGCCCCCTTGTGACCGTCCGCATCGAGCATGTCCCAGATATGCCGCCCGGCATTGGAGTCGTTTGAGGCACACCGATAGCCCGGCTTTCCGGCCGCCTGCATCTCATTGCCCAGCTGATTGACTTCGCGGCTGCGATAGGCGCTGCGCACCGTGATCCGCCCCCAGCGCTCCTGCAGCGGTTCGAGAAGCTCTTCGCATAATCGCGTGCCGGTCTCGATGGCGAGATCGGGATCGTCGGGGACATTCATCAGCCCGTGAAACTGCGCGATCTCCGAATACAGCATGTCGCGCATGAAGAAGGAGCGGCTCAAGCGTACCCGTCCCAGCCTGTCGAGTGCGTCCACACTGGTCGGCTTGCGCATGGTCTTGCTCCCCTGAGGCTCTGGCCGGAGAGTATCGCCTGCGGCAGGGAAAGGGGAATGCGCATTTGTACGACGTGATCGTCATCGGCCTGGGTGTCATGGGTTCAGCGACGGCCTGGCAACTGGCCCGGCGCGGCCTTTCTGTCCTGGGCCTCGATCAGTTCGAAGCCGGGCACGAACGCGGCTCCAGCCATGGCCGCGCACGCGTCATCCGCCGGGTCTATGGCGAAGGCGAGATCTACATGCCCCTGCTCGAACGCGCCGATGCGCTCTGGGACGGCATGGAAGCCGAATCGGGCCGGACCTTCCTTCATCGCACCGGCGGGCTGGATATAGGGCCAGCCTCCTCCGCCCTCGTCAGCAATGCCGCCGCGACGGCTCAGTCCCATGGTGTCACTCACGAGCGGCTGAGCGCGGCCGGGATCATGGCGCGCTTTCCGGCCCTGAACCTGCCCGACCACTATGAGGGTATATACGCGCCCGATTCGGGCATGCTCCTGTCCGACGCCATCAATACCTGGCTGCGTGAGACTGCGGTCGCCGATGGAGCCGACCTGCGATGGCAGACACCGGTCCTGGGCTGGCGGCGCGACGGACAGGCCTATCGGGCCGAGACCGCGGCTGGCGAATTCGCCGCACACAGGCTGGTCATCGCCGCCGGGGCCTGGGCAGGCTGCCTCCTGCCCGAGCTTGATCATGTACTGGCCATCGAGCGTCAGGTCGTCGCCTGGTATGATCCAGCCGCCGAATTGGGCGATCTGCCAGTCTTTCAGGTCGAGCCCGAAGACGGTATCCGCCCCTACATCATGCCGCCCCTTTCCGGTGACGGATTGAAAATCGGTGTCTATGGCCATCTCGGTCAGCGCGGCGCGGAGATGCGCGACGGCTTCCCGCCTGGCGCAGACGATGATGCCCACTTGCGCAGCAGTCTTGATCGCTGGTTGCCCGGCATGGCGGGGGCGACGCAGCTGATGAAGGAATGCCGCTTCACGCGAACATACGACGACCGCTTCATTATCGGCACCCTGCCGCGTGATCCGGGGGTCGTCTTGCTCTCGCCATGCTCAGGCCACGGCTACAAGTTCGCGCCAGCCATTGGCGAAGCCGCGGCTGATCTTGTGACGGGTGAAGAGCTCCGGATCGATCTAACGCCCTTCTCGGTTGAGCGCGTGCTTCAGTGACCCCGCTTCGCGGCGGCCTTGGCCCGCTGCCGGCGGTAGAGCACATTCAATACTTCAACCAGCAGCGAGAAGCTGATCGCGAAGTAGAGATAGCCGCGCGGGATATGGAAGCCGAGCCCGTCGGCGACCAGCGCCACACCCACCAGCAGAATGAAGCTGAGCGCCAGCATCTTCGCGGTAGCGTGTTTCTCCAGGAAACCGGCCACGCTCTTGGCCGAAGCGACCATGATCACGGTCGACACCACGATCGCCGTGACCATCACAGCCAGGCGAATGCCTTCGCCTCCGGCTCCGCCAAGGTCGCGGGTCATGCCGACCGCCGTCAGGACCGAGTCGAGCGAGAACACCGAATTGATGAAGGTCATCTGGATGACGACCGATGTCAGCGAGGCGGTTTTCTTCTTGCCTTCAAGAATGTCGTGGCCCTCGATCGTGTCGTGGATTTCCTGGGTCCCTTTCCACAACAGGAACAAGCCTCCGCCGAAGAGAATCGCATCTTCCAGAGTCACGTCCATGAGGACCTCGGGATGGTCCGGGTCGGCCAGCGGCAGAACGAAGTCGGGAAGCGTGAACAGCGTCGCATGGGTCAGGCCGGTCAACCAGACGAGACCAAAGAGCAGCACGACCCGCATCGCGGCACCCGACCAGATACCGATATTGCGGCCCTTGGCCCGCTCATGCTCGGCGAGGCGCTGTGACGCCACCGAGACGAAAACCACATTGTCGACGCCGAGCACGACCTCGAGAAAGGTCAGGGTCAGCAGCGACATCCACACGGCCGGCGACATCAGGAATTCGAGCATGGCGGTCAGGCGACTCCGATTGGCAATCAGACGAAACTATACGGGTCCACGTCCATCACAACCCGGACCGAGGCGGGAATTTTCACCCGTGCCTTCCAGCTGGCGAGATAGGCCGAGATGTCGACACTCTTGTCGGCACGAACCAGAAGCCGCCGCCGCCAGCGTCCGCGTAACACGCCATAGCGCGGCTCGGCCGGTCCCCAGATCTCCACCCCGTCCGCGCGTGGAGCCGTTCGCGCCAGCTCGGCGGCAGCGGCAATGACCTTGTCCTCGCTTTCCGCACTGACGACGATCGAGGCAAGACGGCCATAAGGCGGCAGGCCCAGCATCTCGCGGGCCTGGCTTTCAACATCGAGAAACCGGTCCCGGTCACCGGCGACGAGTGCGGCAATCGCGTCATGATCCGGGTCATGGGTCTGCAGGATCGCCCGGCCCTTGCGGTCGGCCCGGCCCGCCCGGCCTGCGACCTGCACCAGTGTCTGGTAAGTGCGTTCCCCGGCGCGCGGATCGCCCCCGGCAAGGCCCAGATCAGCATCGACCACGCCGACAAGCGTCAGGTTCGGGAAGTTGTGGCCCTTCGCTGCGATCTGGGTTCCCACAAGAATGTCGATCTCGGATCGTTCCATGCGGGCGATCAGGTCCCGCAGCGCCTCTCCGCCGCCGGAAATGTCGGAGGAGAAAATCTCCACGACAGCCTGCGGGAAGAGGGCTTTCGCCTCCTCGGCGACACGCTCCACACCGGGACCAACGCTGGTCAGGGAGTCCTTTGCCCCGCAATCCGGACAGGTGTCCGGCTTGGGCATGGAAAAGCCCGTCAGGTGACAGACCAGGCGGCCGGTATAACGGTGCTCGACCAGCGGGGTGTCCGTGTCGGGCGACTGGAAGCGGTGTCCGCAGGCCCGGCAGAGGACCAGCGGCGCATAGCCCCGCCGGTTGAGATAGAGGAGCGTCTGCTCGCCGCGTTCGAAGGTTTCGGCCATGGCTTCGACCATGGGCGGGGACAGCCAGCGTCCCGCCTCGGCGGGCGTTTCGCGCAGATCGATGGTGGAGATGTCCGGCAGAACCGCCGCGCCGATCCGGGCCGGGAGCCGGATATGGACATAGCGCCCGGCGCGGGCATTCGCGAGGCTTTCCAGTGACGGCGTCGCTGACGCCAGGATGACGGTGGCACCATCGATCTTGGCACGGGCCACGGCGAGATCGCGCGCCTGATAGGTCAGCCCCTCGCCCTGCTTGTAGGTCGGGTCGTGCTCTTCATCGACAACGACGAGCGAGAGTTTCCGGAACGGCAGGAACAGGGCCGAGCGAGCACCAACGACGATGCGGGCGCGGCCTTCATTGATTTCGCGCCAGACGCGGCGGCGTTGTTTCGGGTTGAGGCCGGAATGCCACTCGGCCGGCTCGGCCCCGAATCGCTCCTTGAACCGCGCCATGATCGCCTGCGTCAGCGCAATCTCGGGCAACAGCACCAGAATCTGGCCGTCAGAGTGGGTCCGCAAGGCCTCGGCAATGGCCTCGAAATAGACCTCGGTCTTGCCCGAGCCGGTTACCCCGTCGAGCAGCGCCGACTGGAATCCGCCCGCGCGGACGAGACGCCTCAGTGTCGCGGCGGCGTCGGCCTGGAGTTCGGTCAGCGCCAACCCTTCGCCTTCCGGGTCCGGATCGGCGAAGGGGGGGTCTGCGGGACGTTCCTCGGCGACGAGCCCCCCTGCCTTGACCAAGCCGGACACGACGCCGCTGCTGACGCCGGCCTCGCGGGCCAGATCCGCCGCGCTGGCTTCACCAAGCAGATCGGCCGCATCCAGTACACGCTGCCGCGCCTCGGTCAGGCGCGTCGGCTCCTCGCCACTTGGGCGGTACACCGTCTCGACGGGCGAAGGACGCAGCGCGTCCTCGCCGCGCAGCATGGCGCGCAGGACATTGCCGGGAAGCTGGACGAGATATTTCGACGCCCAGTCGATGAAGGCGAGATTGCCTTCGGCAAGTGGCGCGCCGCCGATCAGACCGTCCAGCGGTTTCAGATTGCGGCTGCCATCGTCATGGGCGACCGACCAGACAACGCCCCGGGCCGAACGCGGCCCCAGCGGAGCATGGACATGATCCCCCGGACGGACCTCCATGCCATCCGGCACGGCATAGTCGAACGCTTCCGGCAAGGGCATCGGAAACTGGACGGCAGCGCGGATTTTCAAGGCATCGGTCAAGGCGTTATCTCGCGGACATGATCCCGGAGGGGGGGAATCATGTCCGCGAGACTACGCGAGCCTCGCCCTGTCATGCGAGGTCCGGGAGATGGCTTTCTTCAGGATACCACCCCGGGCAGCATACTCGACCAGTTCACTTGAGGACTCTTGGCATACGAACACCAGCCCCGCGCGCCACACTTGAATATTACACGGGCTGTTTCTGCCGAATCACGAACTTTCAGACAGAATGTTCACGAAAACGAGAGCAGCGCCGTTAAGGGAAATCCAACCGCTCGGCGCTAGGTTCACCGCACAATCAATCGGATCAACCGATGGTGGGGACAAGGATGCTGGATACGGGCGACGGAGCGCAGGCACCGGGCGATTTCGACATGGGAAGAATGCGCGAGGCGCTGATGGCGGATCCGGACTGGGTCCGCCGCGACGGAGAACTGATGGCGTGCCTGGCCGGGGATTCCGGCAGCGGCGATGTCATCGACTTCGGGGCCGCCGCCCGAGCCCGGTTGCTCGACGAAAACCGCCGCCTGAAGGCCGCTCGCGCCGAGCTGGCGCAGAATGCGCGCGCCAATCTCGCCATCCTGTCGCAAACCCATGTCGCCACGCTCAGCCTCATGGAATGCACCAGCCTAGAAGATCTCGACGCCCGGCTTGAGGGCGATCTGGCCGCGATACTCTCGGTTGATTCCATCCGTATCTTTGTCGAAGGCGGTATGCCGCTGCGCAACGCCCGGACCATTCGCCCGGCGGCCCCCGGTCTGGCTGATCAGCTTCTGGGTGCCGAGAATGATTTCACCGGTCCGGTGTCTCCGGCGACAGCGCACGCCCTCTATGGAACAGCCCTCGGCTCGCACGCCCTCGCCCGGCTGGACCTGCCCGAGGGCTTTGGTGTCCTCGCCCTGGCATCGCGGGACGATGGCGCATTCACCGAAGGCCAGGGCACGGAATTCCTGAACTTCCTTGCCCGTGCCGTGGAACGGCGGATGTCACCGTGGCTGCAGACGCCCTGACCCGGCCCGCCAGCGAGGCGCTGGCGATCTGGCTCGACCATCTGGCCGGTGAACGCCGCGCCAGCCCCAAGACAGGCGAGGCCTATGGCCGCGATGTCGCGGGCTTCCTCGGGTTTCTGTCAGCCCATCTCGGCGAAGCGGTGACACTGGCGCGGCTTGATGGCCTCAAGGCGGCGGATTTCCGGGCCTGGCTTGCTGGCCGCCGCCGGGACGGTGCCGGCCCGGCCACGCTGGCCCGGGCCCTGAGCGCCGTGCGTGCCTTTTACCGCTATATCGACCGGCGCTGGTCGGTCACCGCGCCGGCGCTCGCGCTCGTTGAAGGGCCGCGACGTCCGCGCCCCAAACCCAAGCCCGTCTCCGAGGAGGCCGCCCGCCGCCTGATTGAAGACGCCGAAGCGCGCGGCGGTGAGCCCTGGGTCGAGGCACGCGACGCTGCCATTCTGGCCCTGCTCTATGGCTGCGGCCTGCGGATTGCCGAAGCCCTGTCGCTGACCGGATCCGACCTGCCTCTGGGGGCGACGCTGCGTGTCACCGGGAAGGGCGGTAAGACCCGCATCGTTCCGGTGCTTCCGGCCGTCCGCGAAGCCGTGGACGCCTATGTGAAAACATCACCCTATGCACCGGCTCGCGGCGAAGCCCTGTTCCGGGGTGTACGCGGCGGTCCGCTGGGGCCGCGCGCGGTTCAGAAAGCCATGACCGAATTGCGCGCCCGCCTGGGCCTCGCCGCCAGTGCAACACCGCACGCCTTGCGGCATTCGTTCGCCACACACCTGCTGGCCCATGGCGGCGATCTGCGCGCAATCCAGGAATTGCTCGGTCATGCCTCGCTGTCGACGACGCAGATCTACGCCGATATCGAACCGGGTCGGCTTCTGGCCGCCCATGCAGCGGCGCACCCCCGGGCGCGCAAGGCCTGACAGCGGCTTCCCATTGCCTCAAGCCGGGGCCTGCCCGTAGTCTCGCGGGATAAAAGACCGGTCCAGTTTCGGGAGTATTGCTCATGTTTGTCGCCGCACTCGCTGCAACCCTGCTTGCCGCACAGGACGCCGGTCCGGACGTCAACGAAGGCCCCCGGCCCTGGGCCGAGGCGCTGGTGACGTCCGCCGTCGGATTGAGCCAGGCTCCCGAAGCGGCCGGCCTGATCCGGATCGAGGACCCGGACGGCCTTGTCGGACGGCTGACTGAGGCCATGCAGGGCATGTGGGACGTCTCGCAGGAGAGCGATGGCGAGAACGGTGACATGGCGATCGACCTGACGCTGCGCAGCTATCCCGATGACTTTGCCGGCCAGCGGACCAGTGATCAGGCATGCGGGGCAGACTCGCCTGACCTGAAATTCACCGGCACGCGGGAAACGGCCGCGCCCGGCACGATTACCCGTATTTGTCAGACCTATGGCGATGACGGCACGACGCAGGCCTTTTCTCAAACCATTGTCCTGGTCCGGGGCCAGGAAGAGGCTGTCGCGCTGTTCGCCCTGCGCACGATCGACCGGGACAACAGCCTGACCCTGGCCAATTCCGCCGTCGCCGTGATCGAACAGGTCGCAGAATCCGTCCGCTTTGAACCGGTTGAGTAACCGGCCACACCGTTACACCGGCAACACGGAAATCCACTTGCCACGACGCGGGCAAACAGTTACTTTGTTTTTCAAAGTAGTCACGTGGAGCCCGAGATGAGCCCGTCCGATCTGGAATCCGATATCGCCTATATGCGCGGCCTGGCCGAGTCCGGTGAGCGCGCGCCGCTGATCGGCGGACGGTATCTGCTGATCTGGGGCGGGCTTGCGGCACTGGCCTGCCTCGCGCACTGGTCGATCCTGACCGGGCTGGCCGGCCTGCCCGATATCGCCTTGCCCGTACTCTGGGCCGGCTATGGCATGACCGGCGGCATCCTCGTCGCGGTGTTCGGACGGGGCCTCGGCCGCAAGCCCGGAGCCCGGTCCATCGGCAATCGCGTCAACCGGGCCGCCTGGGTCTCGGTTGGCCTCGGCATTGTCCTCTACGTTGTGGGCGTCGCGGTCTCGATCACCGCCCTTGATGCACCGATCTTCCTTTATGACACCATCCTGACCGTTGCGCTCTTCGGCTACTCCATCGCCTTCTCGGTCACGGCGTCCCTGTCCGGCCAGAAATGGCTGTTTGGCCCGGCCTGGATGTCAATAGCCGGTGCGGCCCTGTCGCCCGCCTTCCTCGGCAAGCCGGAATTGTATCTACTGGCCGCCGGCATCATCTTCTTTGCGGCCGTGATCCCGGCCTTCCGGATGATCCGCAACGAACCGAAAGCCATTGTGTGATGAGTGCCGACGATTTCGACGCCGCATCGCTGGACGAGATCATTCACGGCAAGTTGCGTCTCGGGATCATGGCCTATCTGTCCTCAGTCGAAGGCGCGACCTTCGGCGAGCTGCGCGAGCGCACCGGCGCGACCGATGGCAATCTTTCGGTCCACCTCAGGAAGCTGGAAGACGCCGGCTATATCGGCATCGACAAGCGCTTCGTCGCCCGTCGTCCGCAGACTACCGCCAGCCTGACCGCGACGGGCCGCAAGGCGTGGATCGCCTATCTCGACCAGATGAAGGCGCTCTTGGGCTAGGCCGCTTCGGCGTGATCCACGGGCCGTTCATAGACAACGATCACGATGCCGTCCTCGGACCGTTCGCCGGTCTCGGTAAAGCCGGTCTTCTCGAGGACACGGCGTGAGGCCGTCAGGTGCGGCAGTGTCTCGGCCCGGATCCGTTTCACGCGGCTGTCGCGGCGCGCCCAGCCGATGAGGCCTTCCACGGCCTCGGTCGCGAGGCCCTGCTCGCGGAAGGACAGAAGCATCGAATAGCCGATCTCGACCGTGCCGCTTGCATCCGGCCCGCCCTTGAAGCCGCCACCGCCCACAAGCCGGTCGGGCTGTCCGCCGGCACCCGGCCAGATGAAAACCCAGAAGAGCCAGCCTGCCGCGTCCGGATCAGCCTCGATCTCCGACCTGAGCCAGGCCATCGCATCAGCATCCATCAATTCGGGCGGCCAGGACGCTTCGGGTGTCACGTCGAGCGCCTCGAAAAAGGCGTCACGGTCCTCGACCTGCAGGCGCGCCAGATTGGCCGTCATGGCAACCAGCCTGAGGCGCTGAGTCCGGATATCGAGATCGGCGTTGGGCATTGTGTCTGTCCAGGGTCGCGTTATGGAAGCTGCCGGCATTCAATCCGGCCTTCGCTGCGATGCTTTAGGCTAGCACGATGACGGATTTATGGACTTAAAATTTTCGTCACCCGCGCGGATTTCTCGCGTGTCATGACTGCATCGTCCAGCCTTCGACTCCCATTGCCGCCTGGCGGATCGCCTCGGTCATGGTCGGGTGGGGGTGGGACGTCCGGGCCACGTCTTCCGACGACGCCCCGAACTCAAGCGCCAGGCAAAGTTCGGCGATCATCTCGCCGACGCCGGTGCCGATCATGTGACCGCCGAGGAGCTCGTCGGTTTCGGCGTCGGCGAGCAGTTTCACGAACCCGTCCGTCTCGTGATTGGCCCGGGCCCGCGAATTGGCCATGAAGGAGAATTTCCCGGTCTTGTAGGCCCGGCCAGACTCCTTCAATTCGTCCTCGGTCAGCCCCACCGTGGCGATCTCCGGCGCAGTGTAGACCACGCCGGGAATAGCAGCGTAGTTCACATGGCCCGGCTTGCCCGCGATCAGCTCGGCGCAGGCAACGCCTTCATCCTCGGCCTTGTGGGCCAGCATCGGCCCGCTGGTGCAGTCGCCGATCACCCAGATACCGTCGACACCGGTGCGGAAATGATCGTTGGCGATCACGCCGCGCCGGTCCGGTTCGATCCCGACTGTGTCGAGTCCCAGACCTTCGGTGTAGGGCCGCCGCCCGATACAAACGAGCATGACATCCCCGGTCAGGGTTTCGGGCGATCCGCCATCGGCCGCTTCGGTCTCGACCGCGAGTGTCTTGCCGCTGGTGTCCGCGCCCGTGACCTTGCGGCCGAGCTTGAACGCGAACCCCTGCTTCTTGAAAATCCGCTGCGCCTGTTTGGCGATCTCCGAATCCATGCCCGGCAGGATGCGGTCGAGATATTCGACGACGGTCACCTTCGCGCCAAGCCGCCGCCAGACCGAGCCCAGCTCCAGCCCGATCACGCCCGCGCCCACCAGGATAAGGTGCTCGGGCACGCGCTCCAGCGCCAGCGCGCCGGTCGAGGAGACGATGCGTTTTTCATCGATCTCGATGCCCGGCAAAGGTGTCGGTTCCGAACCCGTCGCGATGACGATATTGCGGGTCTCCAGCGTCGTGGTCTTGCCGTCGACGGTTTCGACCTCGACCTTGCCCTGACCCGCGATCCGGCCCTTGCCGGCGATGTGGTCGACCTTGTTCTTCTTGAACAGGCCGGCGATCCCCTTGGTCAGCCCGTCCACGACGTCGCGCTTGCCGGCCATGATGGTGTCGAGGTCAAAGGACAGGCCCTCGGCCTTGATGCCCAGCCCGGCAAACCGGGTCTGCGCGGCCTCATAGAGTTCGGTCGTGTGCAGCAGCGCCTTTGACGGGATGCAGCCGACATTCAGGCAGGTCCCGCCCAGCGTCTCGCGCATCTCGATACAGGCCGTCTTCAGTCCCAGCTGGCCGGCGCGAATGGCGCAGTTATAGCCGCCGGGGCCACCACCAATGATGACGACGTCATAGGGTTCGGACATGGGGGATCGGGGCTCCTGATCTCAACGGTTCGAATCGGGAGCCCCAACATAGGCATTCAGACTGGCAAGGTCAGGTCAGAATTCCGCGCGCCTTGGCCCAGCGGGCGAGGAAAAGCAGGCCGAGCAGGACAAGGCCGATCAGCGCGGCCATGACGATCCCGGCAGTACCCATGACCGCGGCCCCGTTGGACAGGGCGAAATTGTGAATGAGGGAAATCACATAGCAGATCACTGACGCCAGGAAGGCGGGCACGGCCAAGCCCATACGCAACAGAAGGAGCACACTGCCGATAAAGGCTCCAAACACCGCGATGGCCCAGATGATGGTAAACCACATCGGGAAGCTGGTGAAAAAGTCGAGCTGTTCCGGTGTGAAATTGGCGAGATAGGCATTGTTGCGCATGTTCGTCATCACGAAATCGAACACGCCCATGGCATTCCAGAGCGTGGCCAGAACGGCGACAACCCAGAACCAGATCGGTGTTTTCGCGCGTGCGGTGTCGGTCATGGTTGAAGACCCTCCCCTGTCTTTCAAATCAGGTGGGAGCCTAGCGCGCCCAAAAGCCGCCGTCAGCCTTGATCAGGAAAAATCAGGCCCGTTCCGCAAGCATGTCCCGCAGCGTCTTCGCGATCAGGCGCGCCTCCTCGGCCCGGGCCGAGCCGCGCCGCCAGGCGATGCCGATCTCCCGGCCGATGACGGGCGGGTCGAAGGGAATGAGCGCAAGGTCGAGCCCGTCCGCGACACCGCCCTCAATGGCCAGCCGGGGCAGGAGCGTCGCGCCGACGCCGCCCTTCACCATCTGGACAAGCGTATGCAGGCTGGTCGCCGCGAAATCTGACCGCGCGGCACTCGACGCGCAGGCGCTGACGGCGTGGTCGCGCAGGCAATGCCCATCTTCGAGCAGCAGAAGCGGGTCCGCGGTGACGTCTTCCAGGCTGACCGTCTTGCGCTCCGCCAGGGGATGGCCGGGCGCGCAGGCAAACAGGAATTCATCCGGCCCGGCGGACTCGGTCTTGATCGCCGGATCATCATAAGGCAAGGCAATCAGTGCCGCATCAATGCGCCGGTCCTTCAGCGCCTCGTAGAGCCGCCCGGTCAGGTCTTCCCGCAACAGCAGTTTGAGGTCCGGAAAAGCCTGTCGCAGCACCGGCACCGCGCGTGGCAGCAGGAAGGGCGCAATCGTCGGAATTACGCCGAGGCGGAAAGGCCCGCACAGGGGTTCACCGGCCGCGCGGGTTGCCTGAACCAGGTCTTCGGCTTCGGTGAGTGTCCGGCGTGCGCGCTCCACCGCGATCTCGCCGGCTGGTGTCAGCACGGCCTGACGGGCTCCCCGCTCCACCAGCGTGACCCCGAGTATCGTTTCGAGCTCCTTGATCCCGGCCGACAGGGTCGGCTGCGTGACGAAGCAGTGCTCGGCTGCACGGGAGAAGGATTCGTGATCGGCGAGGGCAGTCAGGAAACTCAACTGCCGCAGGGTCGGAAGAAGGGCGCTCATGGAAATAGAAATAATCTATGGGGAACAAAAATACAATTCATTGGTTTAATTTTTGAGGTCTGCCATATAGCGCCTCGAACGCACGGAACGGGCCGGTTCGGACAACGAATACCGGTGCGGGTCGTACGGCCATCCAACTGAATTAACACCCAAGGAGACGTCCATGCTCGGCGTTGGCGAAAAGCTTCCCGAATTTGAAATCACCGGTGTGAAGCCCGGCTTCATGCAGCACGAGGAAAACGGTGAATCGGCATTCGAGCCGGTGACCGAGAAGAGCTTTGAGGGCAAGTGGAAGGTGATCTTCTTCTACCCGAAGGACTTCACCTTCGTCTGCCCGACCGAAATCAAGGCCTTTGCCGATCTGAACGGCGAATTCGATGACCGCGATGCTGTCGTTTTGGGCGGCTCGGCTGACAACGAGTTCTGCAAGCTGGCCTGGCGCCGCGATCACCCCGATCTCGAAAAACTCGCCATCTGGCAGTTTGCCGACACGACCGGTTCGCTGATCGACGCGCTCGGCGTGCGGTCCGAAGAAGGTGTGCCGCTGCGCGCGACCTTCGTCGTCGATCCGCACAATGTCGTCCAGCACGTCTATGTGACGAACCTCAATGTCGGCCGTAACCCGGAAGACACGCTGCGCGTCCTCGACGCCCTGCAAACCGACGAGCTGTGCCCGTGCAACCGCGCGGTCGGCGGCGACGTCCTGAAACCGGCCGCTTAAACCCCTTCGAGCAGCCAAGTCTTCCGCGCCGGCGCGGGCAGACCACAATCCTCCCCCGATGGTGTGGTCGGCCTGCCCGGCGCGGTTGCCTCCCCGATAGCCCCCGAACAAGAGGAACGAGCCATGAGTCTCGACGCGCTCAAGGACCGCCTGCCCGACTACGCCAAGGATCTGAAGCTGAACCTCTCCAGCCTCGCGCGGGAAACCGTGCTCGACGAGCAGAAGAAGTGGGGCGCATTCCTGGCGGCCGCCCATGCCGTGGGCGAACCGGCCACCTATGCCGCGCTGGCTGCGGAGGCCGGAGAGCATCTTTCGCCCGAAGCCGTGACCGCTGCGAAAGCGGCGTCGGCCATCATGGGCATGAACAATGTTTACTACCGCTTCACCCATATGGTCTCGGCCAAGGATTACCGCACCATGCCAGCGCGCCTGCGCATGAATGCGCTGGCCAATCCGGGGGTCGACAAGGCCGATTTCGAGCTCTGGGCGATGACCGTCTCGGCGGTCAATGGCTGCGGCATGTGCATGGACAGCCACGAGGCCGAATTGCGCAAGCACGGCGTCAGCGCCGAACAGGTCCAGGCCTCCGTGCGCATCGGCGCGGTCGTCAATGCGGTGGCAGCGGTGCTGCGAGCCGAAGCCGCCTGACGGCAAAAACCACAAGTTAATGGACCAGGAGGCGGCCACGGCACAAGATGTCGTGGCCGTTTTCTGTTTAGACCATAGGCGCTTCCACCCCTGCGGATTGTTTTTGACAGTTTTGTGAAAACTCCGTATGGTGACAATTATGAGAACGCTGCAGAATGCCCATAACGCCTCCGAACTGCCCAATCGCCACGGTCATGACACCGGGGCAGCCGCGGCGTCGGCGCGTTTCTTCTCGCAGTCGACCGCGCGCCTGGCCTCGCACTATTTCGATGTCAGCTGGACGCGGGTCATTCTCAACATTCTCGGCGCACTTGGCCTGATCGCGGTGTCCCGTGTTCCGGGCCTGGGCGGTTTCGCGCCCTTCCTTCTGATCACCGGCCTTGTCTGGGCCGCCGTGTCGGGCCGCGTCGCCATGGTCAAGGCCACGGGCCGTCTGGGCCGCCGGGGCTGATCAGCGTTAGCGCGCCTGCGCGTTGACCCCTCCGCAAACCAGCCTAGTGTGACCCCCGCAAGACATTGCGTCTGTCGGGGAGGACAGCATCCATGAAATGGTGGTTCGGCGTCACGCTGTGGAAGCGCGTCCTGGGGGCGCTCATTCTCGGCATCGTTTTCGGATTGGTGATCCAGTACACGCTCGGCGACCGGGCGGTTGATTGGCTGGGGACCTATGTCCAGCCGTATGGCGATATCTTCATTGCGCTGATCCGGATGATGATCGTGCCGCTGATCTTCACCACGCTTGTCGCGGGTGTCGTGGCAATGCGCGAGCCGGCCAGGCTGGGCTCCCTGGGCCTGAAGACGATTGGCCTTTATCTGGTCACCACCTTCTTCGCCAATGTCATCGGCCTTGTTTACGGGACGGTCTTCCGGCCCGGTGCGAACGCCGCCGAGGCGCTGGCCGGGGCCACGCCGGAAGCGATCTCCCAGGAAGCCCCGTCAGTCTGGGACCGTATTCTGGAAATCATCCAGAATCCGGCCGCCGCGATGGCCGAGGCGAACATTCTCGCTATCATCTTCTTTGCCCTTCTGTTCGGCGTCGGCATCCTGATGGCCGGTGAAAAGGGGCAGGCCGCCGGCAGCTTCTTCGAAAGCGCGTCCGAAGCCGTCCTGAAAGTGACCGCCATCGTCATGGAGTTTGCGCCTTTCGGCGTCTTCGCCCTCATCGCCTATGCGACGGCGGCCTATGGCATCGAGGCCTTCCAGTCGATTTTCTGGCTGATCCTGACGGTCTATCTGGGCCTCTTTACCCACGTGATCCTTGTCTATGGCGGGCTGATCAAGGTGATCCTTCGCCTGCCGGCCATCCGCTTCTTCCGGGGCATTTTCGATGCCCAGGCCGTGGCCTTCTCGACAGCCTCCAGCTCGGCCACCCTTCCGGTCACGATTACCAATGCGACCCGGAATCTCGGCGTGAAGCGCTCGGTGTCCGGTTCGGTCCTGCCGCTCGGGGCCACCATCAACATGGACGGTACCGCGCTCTATCTGGGCATTCTCGCCCTCTTCACCGCCCAGGCCTTTGGTATCGAGCTCAGCTTTGCGAACTATGTGATGATCGCGGTGACCGCTGCCGTGGTCTCGATTGGCGCGGCGGGCATTCCGTCTGCTTCGCTTTTTTTGCTGGCAACCGTCCTCTCGACCTTCGGCGCGACGCCGGAGCAGATCGCGCTTGTGGTCGGCTTCATTCTACCGGTGGACCGGATCATGGATATGGCCCGCACTGTGGTGAACGTGACCGGCGACGCCGCCGTGGCGGTAACGGTTGCGAAATCGGAAGACCAGCTCGACGAGGAGGTCTTCCGCTCGCCTTCGACCATCTAGGGCGCGACCATGCGACCGAGCCGGACCCGCCTCATCGAGCTGATCGTCGCGGTCAGCGTGGTGGTGATCTCGGTGGCCTCGCTCTTTATCGCCTGGTTCCAGGGCCGGGTGATGCAACAGACGCTCGAGGCCAGCGTCCTGCCAGTCATCCAGTACGGGTCAGGCAATTACGATCTCGACCGCGAGGAATGGCGCATGACGCTGGTCTTCCGCAACACCGGTATCGGTCCGGCCGAACTGCGTTCGCTCAGGATGACCTGGGATGGCGAGACCATTTCCGATACCTCGCAATTCCTCGCCCGCTGCTGCGTCCCGGCCGAGGTGCCGCCTGCCGAACGCCACAACTATGTTCGCCAGGCTTTCGTTTCGGGCGAACTGGCCTTCCTGTTCGACGACGTTGAAGGCCGCTTCTTCGCGCCGCAGGAGGAGGTGGAATTCATCACCTCGGCGCGCCCCGATGCCGAGACCCAGCCACGCGGCCATGCCCTGTGGACCGCACTCGACGAGGTCCGCCACGAGATCGACGTCGAGATCTGCTACTGCTCGGTCTTTGACGATTGCTGGCTAGCGCGCTTCCCCGGTCAGAGCCGGGAGCGGGTTGACCGCTGCCCGGACCCGACCTTCTCGCGGAACTGACCGCCCCGCGTCTAGAAATTCCGCCCGATATAGAGAAAGACCGACTTGTTGCCCCGGTCGCCGACTGACAGGCCGAGATAGGCCGGTCCAAGCACGGTATTCATCGCGCCATATCCGGTCACCGAGAAGACCGGATCGGGCATCCAGACCAGCCCGCCAAGATCGAACGTGAACTCGGCATACTCGACGAGACCGCCGACATAGATCGGCAAGGCCCCGACCGCGTCCGACGCCGTCATGCGGCGGTAGAGCTCGACCGAGGCATAGCGGTAGTCATTGTTCGGCAAGGCGCGCTCGGAATAGGCCGAGAGATTGCGGAACCCGCCCAGGAAGAAGAGCGACTGCAGGACATTGCCGGTATCGGTACTGGCCCCGCGTTCGGCCCGCACCACGCCGCCCCACTGGCCCAGGCCAAACGCCTGCGCCGCCGTCAGCTGGTAGCGCGTGGTATTGGCTTCGACATCCGGATCGGCATCAAAGTCCTGAACATAGAGATACTCCGCGGATACGGCCGTGCCGGCGGTCGGGAAATCGGGGTGATTGAGCGTGTCGAGGTCGAAGCGCGCTCCGTAGCGGGCAATGTCGAGACCGACATCGCCAAATTCCTCGGGATCGCCAAACGTGTCGGAATGATACTCGCCATAGCGGTATTCACCGACCAGGGAGACCTGCCCCCAGCGCCCGAAATCACGCCCGATCTGGCTTTCGGCATAAACCGCCTCCAGCCAGTAATCGTCAAAGCGGGCGCTGTCGAAATTGAGTCCCAGCGGATAGCCTTCAACACCGATGGCGACATCGGTGAAATATCGGCTCTCGCGTCCGAAGGGCTGCATCCATTCCGCCGCGAGCAGGTATTCCGAACCCAGCGCCAGGGAGAGGGCAAACTCCCCGCCTCCGCCATTCAGGGGCCGCCGCGAATAGCGGCCGCGCAGCACATAGCGGGAATCCCGGTCAAACGTGTTCGACACGGTCAAACCTGCCTGGAAGAGATTGTTCCCCAGCGGCCGTTCCTGTGTACGCAGGGTCAGCGTTCCGTCTTCCTGGAAACCGGCGTCGATCGTGCCGAACGCCCCGAGGCCCGCGACCTCGGTGATGCCGTTCTCGATATCGGCGCGGGTCGCCGCCTCGCCGGCCTCGATACCGAATCGGCGGGCGATCAAATCGTCGGAGACGGCCGTGTTGTTGACGATCTCGACGCGGGTGACGCGACGGGCTTCGCCGGTGCCACGCGCCGCGACAGCACCCGGACGAGACAGGGGCGGCGAGGCCTGCGCGGCGATTTCGCGCATGCGGGCGCGGTAGGGTGCCGACGCGTTGATACCGGACTCAAAGCCGTCGCCCGCGCGCTCGAAACTCCCGGTGGTCAACATGGAAAGGTCGGGCCGGATCAGGATATCGCCCGGCTGCAGCAATTCGGCCTGCTGGGTCCGGTTGGTCCAGACCTGCACCTGCACGATCTGCTGGGCGACCTGCACAACCGAGGGGTTGGCCGGCGGGTCGGAGGGTTCGATCGTGGTGTCGACGACGATGACGACATCGGCCCCCATCGCGTAGGCGACATCGACGGGCAGCTGTTTCGACAGCCCGCCATCGACATAGAGCCGGCCATTGATCTCGCGCGGATCGAAAAGCCCCGGCACCGACATGGAGGCGAGCATCGCCTCGACCATGTCGCCTTCACTCAGGATCGCGGCCTGACCGGTCCCCAGGTCGGTCGCCACGGCGCGGTAGGGAATGGGCAGATTGTCAAAATGAAACTCCGGCGGCGCGCGCTCCAGCATGCGCCGGTAGAAGCCTTGCAGACCGCGCAGCGTCGTCACCGAGGAGGGCAGGATCAGGCCCTCATCACCCCAGCCGGCGACATAGTCGGAGAAATACTCGTCCTGGTCGGTCTTTTCGCGGAAGGGCAACTCGTCACGGTCGAGTGAATTCTGGATCAGACGCGGCCAGTCGGCGGCCTCGAATTCGGCGCGCATGTCGTCCGGCGACCAGCCTGCGGCATAGAGCCCGCCCACGACCGAGCCCATCGATGTGCCGACGATGCAGTGGACCGGAACGCCTTCCTCCTCCAGCACGGCGAGCACGCCAATATGGGTCGAGGCCAGCGCCCCGCCGCCCGACAGCACCAGGCCGACATCGAGCCGACCGTCCTCGTCGTCGAAATCGCAGCCGTCGGCAAAGGCCGGAGACACGCTCAGGGCAACAGCCGCCAGCGCGGCCAGGACACGGTTTTTCATGGACACTCTCCCCTTGAGGGAAAGTCTAGCCAAAGCCGGGGACGCGGGAAACCGATAAGGGGAATTCCCGTGTGAAATTCACGCGTTCGCGTCTAGACTGCAGCCATGGGACGGATATTCGCCTTCCTCGTGAGACTGGTTTTCACGCTGGTCCTCTGGGCCCTCGCCGCGCTCGGCGCAGCCGGGCTGCTCGCGGCCGGGTTTGTGGCGATGGTCATCCCGTACATGGAACCCGGACGAAATGCAGACTACTCGCGAGGCTGGCAGCAGCTCTATGCGTCCTTCGACCTTGACGACGCAACGTCAGGCGACTGCGACGCCATCATCCGCGACGTGAACATCGCCGCCGACGCAAATATCTCGGAGGCCATCTTCGTTCAGCTCGTCCTCGACGCGCAGGGCCGGTGCGGCGACTGGCCGGAGATCGATCCAGGGGGCCTGATCTGGTACCGCCACGATGACCCGCAGTATCGGCGCGACTGGGACTCACGGTTCAGCGACGCCTTCACCCGGTTCATCCGCGAGGAACTCGGTCTATGGGGCGACCGGGACTACTGGCGACGGCGATACAACCTTGCACGCCGCTGCGAGGTCAAAACGGGTTGGGTCAATCGGGATCTGATCCGTTATCGCGACGCCCATCCGAACATGACCGCCGAGGACTCCCGGCAATTCTTCTACACTTACTGGTTTGAATGCCGGCGCGACCTGGTCGAGCTGGCACGATACGGGCTGGCATCAGATGACATACCGGTTCGGGAAAATGCAAACGGGCTAATGAACGCAGCCGCGCGCCTGTATGATCCTGACGCGCTCTACTGGGATCAAGTTGAGTTTTGGCAACTTGATCCGGATTTCTTCAGTGAATTCTATTTTGGTGAATCAGAGGAAGTGGAGCCCCCTTTTCCTCCCTATTGCACCGAGGACCTTGAACGCCGCGAACTCTATCGCGCACTGACCGGATTGGGTCATGACGCGTCGACCCGGCACTGGCTCGGCCAGGGCGGGCCGGGTCCAGACGTCGGGCTCCCCGCCTGTCAGGACCCGGTGTCGGCTTATTTCACACAGGACAATGTCGAGGACATCACCAACTGGCGCGGCGGTTACGATACGCCCTTCTGGTACGCGGTTCACGCCATCCGCACCGGCGACGAAGCCGCCACGGCCCACCTGCCCGCCATCGAGGCGGAGATCGGGGCCGAATGCATCGCCATGGCGCGGATCATCGCCGGCCATGTCGCCAGCGTTCTGCCCGGCCCGCCTCAGGACATCCCCGTCGCCCGCCAGATGATCGCCCAGAGCCTCGCCTGCCAGCCCGACGACATGCGCGACGCCGCCGCCTATCCCGATGGCGTTTACGCGCCGGTTGAGACGCTGCTCTTCCCCTCCTTCGAGCCGCGCTTCGTGCCGGTCCGGGCAGAGGACTGATCCAGACACCCGTCCTGTGCGTAAGACCTTCTGTTCCCTTCATGGACCGGGAGACACACAGCCATGGCCATTCTCAGATCCCTCCTTGGCCTGGCTGCGCTCGCATTCGCCGCCCTCATTGCCTGGGCGGTGAATGCGGGCAATTTCGGTGAGGCTGGCGGGTGGCTGACCAGCGATCCGTGGGGCATCGTCACCCTCACCGACCTCTATATCGGCTTTGCCCTGATCGCCGTCGTCATCGCCCTGTTCGAGCGGTCGGCCTGGCGCTCGGCGGTCTGGATCGTGCCCTTGCCGTTTCTGGGCAATCTCTGGGCGCTGGTCTGGCTGGCGTTCGTCCTGCCCAAACTCACGCAGCGGCTGCGCGCCTCAGCCTGAGCGCTTTTCCATGATGTAGCCGAGGCAGTCGTCCCGGATCGCCTGCTCGTTTGTCGTCAGCATGGCGGGCGAGAGGTCTCGGGTGAGGACCAGCCGGTCACCCTCACGCCGGAAGACCGCGTCGGTGACATTCGCACCGGTCTCGGTCACGACCTTGAGCGGCGAGCGTCCGTTCGGCAGGCGGGCAAAGGTCGAGCCTTCCGGACGCTCGAAGAAATTCCATTTCTCCAGCGCGGCGGGCAATTCGATATCGGCGGCCTCGCCATGCGCGAAGCTGATCGTGGCAGCGGGGTCGAGTTCCATCCGCCCAATCGTCTCGAAGACATCCAGTGGCCGGTCCGGCGCACCGCGCCAGTGATCGAGATGGAGCACGTCCAGCACGAATTCGAAGGCGCGGGTCTCGTTCGCCTCCACGCCCGCATGACCGCACTCCGCCGTGACAGACGGGCACAGCGACGACACGGCGAGGCTCAGCATGCCCGGCGGGGTCAGGGTGAGCATGGCCGTGCGCGTGAACAGGCTGGCGAGCTGGCGGTCTGCGGCGCGCTCATTGTGAATGAGGCTGTAAAGCGGGTTGGCCCCGGTATTGTTGTGTAAATCGATGGCGGCAAAGGGTTTTGCCGCGCGCACCTCGGCGAGGACCGACTGCGCCAACTCGAATTCGGGACCCGTCCCGCCCTGCCACAGCCGGTTATAGTCCGGCTTGCCCGGACTCATCCGCAAGCCGGCCTCGGCGGCCGCGACATTGCCGACAAAGATCAGAAGCGAGCGCGGCAGGAGATGACGGCCCATCCAGGCGTGAAGCCGTTTGAGGACTTCGAACCCGACCGTCTCGTTGCCATGAAGGAGGATGGAGACGAAGAGCGGGTCGGGCCGCCGCCCTTTCAGGGAAATCAGCGCCGGTTCGGGAAACAGCGACCGCACATCGCGCACGTCCGTCCGTGCAAGAGCGAGCGGCAGCGCGTCTAGCCGGTCAAGGCGCGGGGACGGTGGGGACATGGGCGGAGAGGTTTCGTAAGAGCGGGCAAACAGGTCGGATAAGGCCAGACTAGCCGCATCCTGCGCCCCGCGCCACTTTCCTCCGCGCCGCCCCGCCTTGACGCAGCGCAGCCGCAGGCGTATGTCCGCGGCCTTCAGATGCAAGCAGGGATGCTTGCCTTGAGCCGCGCGACGACGCGGACAAGGTCCCCCGGTCGGCGAAGTGTTCGCTCACCGGGGTGGTATTTCCCGTGCGTGCAAGCGATTGGAGTGACGGCGAACAGATGTTCGACACGCTGACAGAACGGCTTTCCGGTGTCTTCGACAAGCTGACCGGGCGCGGCGTCCTTTCCGAAAAGGACGTTGACGCGGCGCTGCGCGAGATCCGGGTCGCCCTTCTCGAAGCCGATGTCGCGCTGCCGGTCGTCAAGGACTTCGTCGCCAAGGTGAAGGAGCGCGCCGTCGGCGACGACGTGATCCGCGCCGTGTCGCCGGGCCAGCAGGTCATCAAGCTCGTCCATGACGGTCTCGTCGACCTCCTCGGCGGCGAGGGCGAACCCGAAGGCCTCGCGCTCGACGGTGAACCGCCCATCGCTATCCTGATGGCCGGTCTGCAAGGCTCGGGTAAGACCACGACCGCCGCCAAGCTCGCCCGCCGCATCCAGACGCGCGAGAAGAAGAAAGTTCTCCTCGCCTCGCTCGACACGCGCCGCCCGGCCGCGATGGAACAGCTCCAGCAGATGGCCCAGCAGGCCGAAGCCGGCTTCCTGCCCATCGTTGCCGGCCAGACCGCGACCGAGATCGCCAAGCGCGCGATGAAGGCTGGCCAACTCCAGGGCTATGACGTCGTCATCCTCGATACCGCCGGCCGGACCTCGATCGACGAAGAGCTGATGGCCGAAGCCAAGGCCATCGCCGACATCGCCAAACCGCACGAAACCCTGCTGGTCGCCGACGCGCTGACCGGTCAGGACGCGGTGGAAACCGCGCGCCGCTTCCACGAGCGCCTGCCGCTGACCGGTCTCGTCCTGACGCGGATGGATGGCGACGGGCGCGGCGGCGCGGCGCTGTCCATGCGCCATGTCACCGGCCTGCCGATCAAATTCCTCGGCGTGTCGGAAAAGGTCGATGGGCTCGATGCCTTCGATGCCAAGCGGGTTGCTGGCCGTATCCTCGGGCGCGGTGACATTGTCGCCCTCGTCGAAAAGGCGAGCGAGGAGTACGACAAGGACAAGGCCGAACGCCTCGCCAAGAAGATGGCGAAGGGCAAGTTCGATCTGAACGACCTCTCCGACCAGCTCTCGCAAATGTCGAAAATGGGCGGTCTCGGCGGCATTCTCGGCCTGTTGCCGGGCATGAACAAAAAGGTCCAGGGCCAGATCGCGGCGGCCGGGTTCGACGATTCCATGATGAAGCGCCAGCAGGCGATCATCTCGTCGATGACGCGCCAGGAACGCGCCAAGCCCGAACTCCTGAAAGCCTCGCGCAAGAAACGTATCGCCGCCGGGTCCGGCGTCGAGGTCTCCGAGGTCAACAAGCTTCTGAAAATGCACCGCCAGATGGCCGACATGATGAAGAAGGTCGGCAAGAAAGGCCCGAAAGGCCTGATGTCCGGCTTCACCGCGCCCGGCGGCGGACCCAATCCGGAGCTGCTCGAGCGCATGAAGGGCGGCAAGTCCGCCGACCTGCCCGGTCTCGGCGGCGGTAATGCGGGCGGTGGCACCCTGCCCGGCCTGCCCGGCTCCGGCGCACCCCAGCTTGGCCCCGACGGCCTGCCGATCGGCCTTGGAAAGAAATAGCCCACCTTTTTGAACCCATACGAACCAACTCCACGAAGGAAACACACCAAATGGCCCTGAAAATCCGTATGTCCCGTGGCGGCGCGAAGAAGCGTCCCTACTACCGTATCGTCATCGCCGACTCCCGCTATCCGCGTGACGGCCGCTTCATCGAACGGATCGGCTCCTACGATCCGATGCTCCCCAAGGACGGCGAGCGCGTGAAAATCGACATCGAAAAAGCCAAGGAATGGTACGCCAAGGGAGCCCGCCCGACCGACCGCGTCGCCCGCTTCCTGAGCGAAGTCGATCCGGAGAATTTCTCCTGGACCGCCTCGAACAACCCCAACAAGGGCAAGCCGGGCCAGAAAGCCCAGGAGCGCATCGCCGAGCGTGAAGAGCGCGAAGCCGAGAAGAAGGCCGCGGCCGAAGAAGCGGCGGCTGCCGAAAAGGAAGCCGCTGAAGCCCCGGCCGAAGAAGAGGCTCCGGCCGCCGACGCCGCTGCCGAAGAGGCCCCGGCTGAAGAGTCCAAGGCCGAAGACGCTCCGGCCGAAGACGCTGGCGACGACGAGAAGAAAGACGCCTGATCTGAGACGTCTTCCCCCCTCCACCGCTTCGCGGTCCCCCTCCCCCGTAAACGGGGGAGGAAAGAGGGTGCTGGCATTTCCTCCCCCGTTTACGGGGGAGGTGGCCCAACGGGCCGGAGGGGGGAGTATTGCCCGCTGATCTCGTCTGCATTGCTGCCATCAAGGGCGCGCATGGCGTGAAGGGCGAGGCGCGGGTGAAATCCTTTACCGCAAAGCCTGAAGACTGCTGCGCTTACGGCCCCTGGCGGGACGAGGCCGGCAATGTGCTGCTGACGCCCCTGCGCTGCCGCAAGGCGGGCGATGACCTGGTCGTGGCCTTCCGCGAAACCCTGCAACGCGAGGCCGTCGCCGATATGCGCGGCACGAAAGTCTATGTCCGCCGGACCGACCTGCCTGAACCCGACGCCGACGAATTCTACATGACCGACCTCATTGGACTTTCCGCCGGGGACGAGGCGGGCACGGACGTCGGCCGCGTCGTCGCGGTGCAGAATTTCGGTGCCGGTGACCTCCTCGAGATCGAGAACACGGACGGCCGCTTCTACCTCGCCTTTACCCGCGACACAGTCCCGGTTGTCGATATCACTGCCGGGCGCGTTGTGATCCGCCTGCCCGAAGAGGACGACGACGAGGCAGACAAGCCGTCTGCGGGATAGACCGCATTATTCCTTTGAGCGGCCCGTGTCGTTAGTCTGGCTCTCCTGTTCGCGAAGGAGGCAGGCCCCATGCTCACCGCCGGAATGGCCCTTATCGCTGCTCTGGCCCTGCAAACCGCCGGGCAGCCTGTCGAGACAGCCGAGTGCCGGATCATTGCCGACGGCATCATCCCCGGACGGATGCACATTCCCACACGCCTGCGCGTTGACTGCGCGCGGGATGCGACGGACGCGGACAGGCTCCAGGCCGCGGCGTCTGCCGTGATCGCGCGCGTTCCGCTCGACCTGCCGCGTTCGGCGAGCCCGGTGATCGTCCCGTCCGCCCGCTTCGAGCGCGCCGCGAACGGCAACTGGCAGCCCGCACCGGGTCAACGCGTCTTCCAGGTCTTCCCGCCCCTGCCCCGGCGCATGGCCGAGCGGGGCTATACCGATTACGCCTGCCGCTATGCCGTCTGGCCGGACGCGGCCGGGCGTCCCGGCGATGTCGAGATTGAATGCGGCCTGCCGCGCCGCGCCCGCCATGTCGCCGTGCGCGAGGTCCGCGAGGCGGTCGCGACCGTGCGTTTCCTGCCCGTTGAGGACGCCTATTGTTTCGAGCGCGTCCTGCACGTCACGCCAGAGGGTACGACAGAAACCAATCCCGAAGACCGGTTGCTTTGCCCGCCGGGATCGCCCTAGCGACCCGATAAAGGATTGCGCCGGAAGCACAATCCACCTGATGCGGCGCGGTGCAGACGGGCAATGGCTACTGGTCGGGGTGCTCGGCGACTGGATCACCTGACGCCCCCCGACTCCCCAATCCGGCGCGGGTCTGCTAGACCCCGCGCGCCATGTTCACCGCCAGCGTGCTCACCCTCTTCCCGGACGCCTTTCCGGGGCCCTTAAGCGTCTCCCTCATCGGGAGCGCGCAGGCGCGTGGATTATGGGCGCTTGAAACGGTGGACATCCGCAAATTTTCCCGTCATAAGCACGCCTCCGTTGACGACACGCCCGCCGGGGGCGGGGCCGGAATGGTCCTGAAACCGGATGTGGCGGCAGCGGCGATAGACGCGGTCAGCCCGTCCCGCAAGGACAATCGGCCGCTCATTTACCTGACCCCGCGGGGGCGTCCCTTCACCCAGGCCAGAGCCCGGGAGCTGGCGGCGGGTCCGGGGGTTGTCGTGTTTTGCGGGCGGTTCGAGGGTCTCGACGAACGGGTCATCGAAGCGCGCGAGATGGAGGAGATCAGCGTCGGTGACGCGGTTCTCGCCGGGGGTGAAGCGGCTGCCCTGTGCCTCATCGAGGCCTGTGTGCGCCTGATCCCCGGAGTGCTGGGCGACCCGGCCTCCACGATGGAAGAGAGTTTCGAGGGCGATCTCCTCGAATACCCTCAATACACGCGGCCGCGCGTGTGGGAGGGCAGGGAGATCCCCGAAGTGCTGCTGTCGGGCGACCACGCGAAGATCGCATCGTGGCGCCGGGAGCAGGCGGAGAAGACAACGAAGGAACGCCGCCCGGACCTTTGGGCGAAACATGTCCGGCGCGAAGGAGAGTAGACATGAACATCATCCAGCAACTGGAAAATGACGAAGCCGCGCGCGTGCTCGGCGACAAGAAACACCCGGAATTCGACGCCGGCGACACCGTGCGCGTTCACGTGCGCATCAAGGAAGGCGAGCGCGAGCGGATCCAGGTCTATGAAGGCGTGGTGCTGGCCAAGAATGGCGGCGGGCTGCAGGAAAGCTTCACCGTGCGCAAGATCTCCTTCGGCGAAGGCGTGGAACGGGTTTTCCCGGTCTACTCCCCGAACGTGGAAAAGATTGAAGTCGCGCGCCGGGGCAAGGTGCGCCGCGCCAAGCTGTATTACCTGCGCGACCGCCGCGGCAAGTCGGCCCGGATCTCCGAGCGCACGACCGGCCGGACGCTGGAAGGCGAGACCGTCCAGGGCAAGACCAAGAAGGGCAAGAAGTAGGACTTACTTCTCCCGGCTGACTTTTCCGTCCCGCTTCACGGCCCGGGCCGCCCACGAGGGTGCAGACTATGGGTGGCCTCTCGCGGGGAGCGGGATGGCATAGCCCAAAGATAACAACCGCCCGCCGGACATTCCGGCGGGCGTTTTTCTTTGCCCCTCCGCATAAAGCCCCTTAAAGCCATGCCGCCATGACCGCCTCCCTGTCACAGCTTGTCGCCCAGGCCACCCAGGCCTTTGCCAATGGCGATCCCGGCACCGCCAGCGAATTGAGCCAGCAAGCGCTCAAGATTGAGCGCGCCAATCCCCATGCGCTCTATATTCATGCCCTCGCCCGGCGCGGTCTGGGCGATCCGGCCGGCGCGCTGAAATCACTCAAGATCGTCCTCAAGACGGTGAAGACGTCCGCCGAGGTGATGAATGTGGTCGGCCTGTGCGAGCAGGATCTCGGCCACGAGACGGCGGCACGAAAAGCCTTCGAGGCGGCTGAGCGTTTTGATCCGAACTTCGTGCATGCACCCTTCAACCTTGCCCGCCTGTTGTTTGATCTCGGTGAGCGTGAACTCGCCGTCGCGGCCTATGAGCGGACTCTGGCCCTGCAGCCGGACTACGCGCCGGCGCTGAGCGGGCTGGCGCATACGCATCAGAATTTGCGCAATTATGCCGAGGCGGAACGCTATGCCGATCTGACGCTCGCCCTGCGGCCGAACGATGCGATCGCTGTCGGCGTCAAAGGCGCGGCCCTGCTTCGAGAGGGCACGGCGGACGAGGCGGTCTCCTTTATCCGGTCCCGGCTCAATCCCAATGATGGCGGCCCGATGAATGTCGCCATGGCGCTGGGGACGCTCGGTGAGGCTTATGAGACTCTGGGCGAGTACCGGCGCGCCTTCGAGGCCTGGCATTTCGCCAATGAACGTATCCGGGCCCAGTACGAAACCTATTACGAGGCCCATGAAGGCCCGTACTCGCTCGCCGTCCCCCAGCGCATGCGGGACTATTTCGCCGGACTGGAAAACCAGGTGTTCGAGACGACCGACACCAGTCCTTCGCCGGTCTTCCTGGTCGGTTTCCCCAGGTCCGGGACGACGCTGCTGGAGAACGTGCTGGCCGCACACCCGGCCATCGAGACCAGCGGGGAACAGCCTCATGCCGAAGGGATTGTCGAGGCGACGGGATCGACGGACGCCAGTATCGCGCGCCTGATGGGCAGTGCAGACAAGCGCCTGCGCTCGCTTCGCAATGACTACTGGCGGCGCGCCAAGCCGGACGGCGCTCCACAGGACGGGTCGCTCTATATCGACAAGCTGCCGCTCAACCTGATCTGGTTGGGCGTGCTGGCGCGCGTGTTTCCGAATGCGAAATTCATCCTCGCCCTGCGCGATCCGCGCGACTGTGTCCTGTCGGCCTTTCAGCAGCGCTTTGTCATGAACCCGGCCATGTACCGGATGCTACGCATGGATGACGCGGCCCGGTATTACGACGCGGCCTTCTCCGCCGCCGAGGCTGCGCGGCGCGCCATTCCCGGCCTGAATGTCCTTGAAGTACGTTACGAGGATGTCGTCGCCGATCTGGAAGGTGAAGCGCGCCGGACGATTGCCTTCCTGGGGCTCGACTGGGACGCGCGCGTGATGTCCTATCGCGATCAGGCGCGCACCCGCGCGATCAGTACGCCCTCGGCCCCCCAGGTCATTCAACCGGTCTATTCAAAATCCCTGGAACGGTGGCGCAACTATGAATTCGCCTTCGAGGGCGGGGTTGGCGAAACGCTGGCCCCCTGGATCGAACGCTGGGGCTATTCCTCGCCATCCTGAAGCGCGTGCATGTCGTCATCAGATAAGCCGAAATGATGGCCGATCTCGTGAACGAGGACATGCTCAATCAGCTCTTCCAGCGTGACGTTACCGCGCTCTTTCCACTCGGCGAGGATGGGCTTTCGGTAGAGAAACACCTGGTCGGGCATCCCGGCCGGCTCCATTACCGATTTCTGCGTCAGGTCGACGCCGTGATAAAGGCCGGAGAGTTGATACGGGCTTTCCATCCCGAAATGTTCGAGCGTTTCGGCATCGGCGAAATCATCCACCCGGATGACGACATTGCCGCACAAGGCACGAAAGCCTTCGGGCATGGCCTCCCACGCCTGTTCGGCCAGCGCGGCGAATTCATCCAGTGTCGGCAGGGATCGGACCGTCATGGGTCCTAGATAGGATGGCAGCCCACCCCTTGGCTATTGTGTCTTTTGCAAACCCGGTGACTCAGCGTAGCAATTCCATCGAGTGAACGATGGAGGCTGCAATGGCAGATGGAACGACAATCAAGAACGAACACAATTCCCAAGAAGAGGTTGCCTATAAGCTATTCAATCACGTGGCAGAGGCCGAGGGCCGCTCCTTTTATCCGCATGGGGACAAACCAGCGGACAGGGAATACATTCTCCAAACTTTTGCGGAGTGCCTTTACGCAGTGAAGAATCCGCATGCTCGCAAGTGACAAACCGAAAAATTTCCCCTCACGAGTAACGGGGTCCGCAGCATGCGCGGCGAGCTCTAGGCAGCGCAGGCGCAGAGATAGGTCGTCCATGTCACAAATAAGCGATCCTATTTGAGGGACCTCCCAGTCTTGGTCTTGTCATTGCTATGCGGCAGGGCCTTGGCTTTCGGTCAATCGCTTTCTTGTCCATGTCGCATTCCAGTTCGCGAGCAAGGGCTTTGAATTTTGCCGCCTGTGCTTTATCTGCGGCTGGTGTCGATTCGCTAACCATCTAACCTGTTCACTTCCGTGCCAAATAAATATGTTTTCGCCGATGAATCCGGATGCCTAGCCTTTAAACGAGAAGGCAATGCGTCAAAATATTTTATTTGTGCAACTGCAACAATGGATTCATGCGACATTGCAAAGGCCTTGCTCGACCTTCGGCGGGGCTTGGCGTGGGATGGTGCAGAACTCGGCGACTTCTTTCACGCAAGCACTGACCGGCAACTGGTCCGGGATGCTGTGTTTAGCGAGCTGCTAAGGCACGACTTTACGATCCAAGCGACAATAATGGAAAAGAGCAAGGCGCAGCCGCAAGTGCGCGCATCAGACGCTCGGTTTTATCAATACGGCTGGCTCTACCACTTCCGGCATGGCGTAACCCCTCAACTCACTCACGCGTCAGAGCCGCTAATCACCACGGCGTCGATTGGAACCAAGAAGCAGCGCGCCGCATTCGAGTCCGCCGTGAACGATGTGCTTCGTCAGACCGTCAAGTGCGCCCGGTGGGATACAGACTTCTGCCCTGCGCACGCCGATCCTTGTTTACAAGTCGCCGACTATGCCGCGTGGGCCATTCAGCGAAAGTATGAACGCGACGACACGCGGTCATACGATCTGATTAGAGACCGCATTACTTACGAATATGACTTATGGCACCGAGGAAGCGTTCATTACTATTGAAAATGTGTGGCCCGCGAAATCCGCAATCTTGGCTATCCGCTAAGAAGCGCCCCATGGGCTCTTTTCACCAAGCAAGGGCCACAACTCACATATAGCGCAAAAATCGTTGAGCGCGAGTAAAATTCGCTGCGTCACTCTGACTCAGGAGATATTCGGCCCCGACACCCGCGAGGGCGGCATCCGTAAGTTCTTTGTCATTAACGCTGTTGGCTTTCTGCTCGCTGTAACGGAAATCAAATTTCGCCTTGTAGCTATTAAGGTGCTTCTTGGCGTTGTGCAGATACACGCCTTTCATGTCGCGTTTGAAGATCGAAAAACAACCCTCAATCGTGTTGGTATGAACGGTGCGCCACCCCTTGCATCGGGAACGTAAAGCGAACAAAATCATCGCCATGACCGACGCGCTTGCCTCTGCCCTCAACCCGGCCATCGATGATGCCCGTCTTCTGTGCCGGGGCGCGTCCCGCCTGCTCTATGATCTGGGCTATAACGCCATTCCTGAATTCTCGCTCGCCAGCAACCGGCGCGCGGACCTGTTCGCGATTTCGAAGAAGGGCGAGATCGCCATTGTCGAGGTGAAATCCGGCATTGCCGACTTCCGCGCCGACAACAAATGGCCGGAATACCGCGACTATTGCGACCGGCTGTATTTTGCCGTTTCCAACCGTTTTCCCCATGATCTGATCCCGGACGAGGCCGGCCTGATCATCGCCGACGGTTTCGGCGCGGCGGTGGTGCGCGAAAGCCCGCATGAACCCCTCGCCGCGGCCCGGCGCAAGGCGGTGACATTACGCTTTGCCCGCTGCGCGGCGGAGCGATTGATGCGGATCGACCTGTCACAGGGCTGAAGCCGCGCCAACACCCCCGTTCAGGGGGGAGACAAGACCTTGCCGCTCTGCTGTAAATCATCCCCATGGGGATGATGCCCGCCATAGAGTCAGGCCTTTCCGCCCGCCGCCGGTGGATGACCGCGCCGATGCTGCGCTTTGCCCTCGTCGCGGCCTTCGGAGCGGGTGCTCTTATTGCTGTCTATGCCGTCATTCGTACCCATGGTGGCAGTATCGGCGGACTGACATTCATCAGCTACTGGCAACTGGTTGTCGGCCTGGGTGCCCTGGTCATTGCCGGCGGGGTCTGGGCGCTCAGGCCCGGCGATCTCGCAACCCGGCTGTTTTTCATCAGCGGACTGGCCACGCTGACCTTCACCTTCGCGCCCGTTCCGTTCTCGGTACGGGACTTCGACGGCAATGCCGAGATCCTCCGCATCCTCAACACGATCAACGGAACCGGCGCGACCGCGTTCGGCATCGCCATGGTCGCGCTCTTCCTGATCTACCCCAACCGGCTTCCGGGCTGGCGATGGATCGGGACTGCGGTGCTGGTCGTTTTCGGCGGCTGGAGCGCCCTCATTCTGACGGGCCACGTACCGGGAACGTTGGGGCTGCATTTCGTGACGCTGATCGAGATGTTCGGCATCTTCGCGGCCCTGATCGCCCAGTATTTCGCAGCCAGCGGCGACCCAAAGGCCCGGGCAATCCTCATCTGGCTGGGTGGATCGGTCACGCTGGGTGCCGGGGCTTTCATAGCCCTTGTCGCATTTCCCAGCGCGTTCGCCATGACCGCACTCGTCGATGCCCGGCTCGCCTTCGGCTTCTTCCTGATCATCTATATCGGCTGCGCGGCGGGCCTGGGCCGATATCGCCTGTTCGAGCTGGGCGACTGGGCTTTCCGGGCGGTCTTCTATTTCATCGCCGCCATTCTGCTGGTCGCGCTTGATGCGGTACTGATCTTCTTCCTGCCGCTGGAGCCGGGACCGGCACTGGGCCTCTCCGTGCTCATCATCGCCCTGCTCTACCTGCCCTTTCGCGACTCACTTTCACGTCTTGTCCTGCGCCGCGCCTCGCTGGCCGACAAGGACGTGTTCCGAGCCGTCATGGACACGGCGTTCGAGGTCTCGGCCGAGGCCCGGGCCCGGCAGTGGCGCGACATCCTCGGCCGCCTGTTCGAGCCGCTGGAGATCGAAACCGCCGCGACGACAGACGGCCAACAGGTCCAGATCCGGGATGACGGGCTGGAATTGCGCTTGCCGGCCATCGCCGACAGCCCGGCCCTGCGCCTGCGCTATCCGTGGCGCGGGCAAGGCCTGTTCGGCCCGCGCCATCTGCGGACGGCGGAAGAGCTTTGCACGCTGATGCGCCAGGCCGACGCCAGCCGGGCCGCCTATGACCGCGGTGTCGCAGAGGAACGCAGCCGTATCGCCCGGGACATGCATGACAATATCGGGGCGCAGCTCCTGGGGGCCTTGCACAGCCGGGAGGCTGATCGCAAGGATACGATGATCCGCGAGACGCTGACCGATCTGCGTGACATCATCAACAATGCCTCCTCCGCCGGTATGGCGCTGGTGAATTTGGTCGCCGACCTCCGCGCGGAAACTGCCGAGCGTCTCGCTGCGGCGGACATTGCGCTCGACTGGACGGTCGACATCGCCCCAGGGACGGATCTTTCACCGGTGGCCCTGCACGCGCTGCGCTCGGTCCTGCGCGAATGTGTCAGCAACGCCATCCGCCATGCGGGGGCCGGACAGGTCGGTGTCCGGCTTGAGGGTGACGGAACCATCCTGACGCTAACGGTAAACGATGACGGGACCGGTTTTGACCCGGACACAGTCCGGCGCGGGAACGGGCTGGGCAATCTGGAAAGCCGGATGGCCGGAGTGAAGGGCGGGCTCGAACTTACCAGCGGTGAGGCCGGCACCACCATAACGGCCCGGTTCCCGGCCGGAATCGGGGGGGAAGTGTCATGAAAACAGCCTTGATCGTCGAGGATGTGGGCGAAACCCGGCGCTGGCTGTCCGGAATTCTCCAGTCAGCCTATCCGGGATGTGAGGTCGAGGAGGCCGCGACCATGCGTGCCGGTCTGGCCGCCGTAGCGGCGCGCGATTTCGATATCGCGCTCATCGATCTGGGCCTCCCCGACGGGTCGGGTCTGGAAGTGCTGCGCAGCCTGCGCCTGTTACGCCCCGAAACCATCTCCATCGTGACCACGGTGATGGGCGAGGACGCCTATATCGTTTCCGCCCTGTCAGCGGGTGCCAGCGGCTATCTCCTGAAGGAGACCCCGGAAGACCTGCTGACCCGCCAGCTGGTTCAGCTGGCCGAGGGCATTCCGGCAATCTCGCCCTCCATCGCAAGGCGGATCATGGACCATTTCCGCCTGACCGGTCCGGCCGCCGAGCTGGACAACGCCCTGACCGCCCGCGAAAGCGAAGTTCTGGGCCTGATCGCGCGGGGCCTGCGGAATGCCGACGTCGCCCAGGCGCTGTCCCTTGCCGAGAGCACGGTCGCCAGTCACATCAAGGCGATCTACCGCAAACTGGGGATCAGCTCCCGCGCCGAAGCGTCCTGGCATGCCACCCGCCTCGGGCTGGCGGTGCCGAAACCGGATTCAGCTGTCTGACGGGGAGAAACCGGCGTCGCGCAGTGCCTCCCGGAAGGCCGCAAGGCGCGGCGCATAGCGCGCATCAACCCCTGACCTGACCGTCTCCGGCACACGGTCCGGTGTGCCGCTGTCGAAGGGCGGCGCCGGGTCATATTCCAGTGACAGCTGGATGGCCCAGGCGACGTCCTCGCCCGCGATTTCCGCCGCGATGGTCAGGGCAAAATCGATCCCGGCGGTAACACCGCCTCCGGTGAACACCGCACCATCGCGCACCACGCGGGCCTTTACCGGCACCGCGCCGACCGTCGCGAAGTCGCCGTGATAGGCCCAGTGCGTCGTCGCCCGCTTTCCGGCGAGGAGTCCCGCAGCGCCGAGCACGAACGCCCCGGTGCAGACCGAGGCGACATAGCGCGCCGCTTCGGCCTGGGCCTTCAGAAAACCGGTGACCGCGGCGTCGCGCATCGCATCATCGACCCCGAACCCGCCCGGGACGCAGATCAGGTCAAGTTGGGGACAGGCGTCGAACGTCGTGTTGGGAACGAGATCCAGACCGCAATCGCTCGGCAACGGGTCGAGCGTCTTCGACGCAAGATGCACGCGCGCGCCCGGCAGACGGTGCAGGACTTGGAGCGGGCCGGTGAAGTCAAGCTGGGTGATGCCGGGAAACAGGACGAAACCGATGTGAAACGGTGCGTCCGTCATGGCGTCAGCGCGGAGCCCGCTTAGCGAGAATCCGCTGCAGGGTACGTCGATGCATGTTCAGCCGCCGCGCTGTCTCCGAGACATTGTGGTCGCAGAGCTCGAACACGCGCTGGATATGTTCCCAGCGGACCCGGTCGGCCGACATCGGGTTTTCCGGCGGAGCCGGACGGTCGCCCGAGGACAAGAGCGCCTTGACCACATCGTCCGCGTCGGCGGGTTTGGAGAGGTAATCCACCGCCCCGAGCTTCACCGCCGACACCGCCGTGGCGATATTGCCGTATCCGGTCAGTATGACGACCCGGCAGTCCGGGCGGTGCGTATGCAGCGAGCGAACCACGTCCAGCCCGTCCCCGTCTTCCAGCCGCAAGTCAAGCACGGCAAAGGCGGGGGGGTTGCCCCGCGCGATCTCGCGCGCCTCGGCCACCGTTCCGACCGCCGAGACGATGAAGCCGCGTTGCGTCATGGCGCGGCCCAGGCGGGTGCGGAAGGGCGCATCGTCATCGAGAATCAGCAGCGACTTATCGTCGGGAAGATCAAGGGGCTCGGCAGCGTCAGTCATGCGCGATCAATTCCTTTCCGGTCGTCCAGACCTGTCCTAGCCCGCTTCGGAAGCGACCTCCAGACGGGATCGTGGCCAGCGGAGCGTGATCACGGCTCCACCCAATGTGCCACCATTGGCGAAATAGGCCGTCCCGCCGATTCTTTCCAGCAGGGTGATGGCAATGAACAGGCCAAGGCCCAGCCCGCCGCCCGGTTCGTCCCGGCGGCGCGAGGAGATGTAAGGCTCGCCGATCTTGGAAAACATGTCCGCCGGAAAGCCGGGGCCGTCATCGGCAATGACAATCTCGATCGTCTCGTCCGTCCAGCTGGCCGCTACCGACACTTCGCTGTCGGCGAATTCGACGGCATTTTCGATGAAATTGGTCAGCCCGTAGAGCAACTCCGGACGCCGTGCCAGCACTGGTTCGCGGGCTGCTTCGTCTTTGCCGTTGATGGCAATCCGGATTGACGTACCCAGCCCGCGCAAGGGCGCGCTGACTTCCTCGAGCGCCTGTTCGATCGACAGGCGATCATGAACCCGGTCGCTGGTTTCACCCTGGCGTGACAGGCGGCCGAGAATGTCTCGGCAGCGTTCGGCCTGCGACACCAGCAGTTCCGCGTCCTCCTTCAGCGTCGCGTCAGAGGCCTCGCGCGCCATCTCCTTGGCGGTCAGCTGGATCGTGGCGAGCGGCGTGCCAAGCTCGTGGGCGGCGGCCGCCGCCATCGCTCCCAGCGCCGAGAGCTTTTGTTCCCGCGCCAGAATGGCCTGGGTCGCGGCCAGGGCGGTCCCCATGCGCAGCGCCTCCCGGCCGATTCGCCAGGCATAGGCGGCGGTAAAGGCGACGGTGATGACGAAGGCCACGGCCAAACCGGCGACATAGGTCGGCGGAATGTCGGGCGGCCCGTCCGGTCCCCAGGGCAGAGGCGCGCTGACGAAGGCCATGACCGCGACGGCCAGCAGCGCCACACCGCCCAGCGGTATCGAATAGCGCCGCGGCAGGGCCGCCACGCCCACCGTGACCGGCGCGACCATCATGATGATAAACGGATTGCTCAAGCCCCCCGTCAGCATCAGCAGCAGGCTTAACTGGGCGATGTCATAGGCGAGCTGCAGAAAGGTTTCTCGCGGCGTCACGAGGCGCTGGAGCGGTTGCGCGGCGAGAAGCGCGATATTCAGCCCGACGCTGGCGAGGATGGCGAGACCGCATGCGATCAGCGGCAGGTCAAACCCCAGCCCGTACTGCACGAAGAGAATCGCCGCCGTCTGCCCGCTGATCGCCAGCCAGCGCAGCACGATCAGGGTCCGCAGCCGGACCCGTCCGAAGAGCGGGGCCTCCCCGTCATCGGGGGCCTGGATGTCGAGTTCGGCTTCAGTCATGGCGTCTGGCATCTCTTATACGGCCTCTTTCGATGGACGCCGCCCCGTTTTTGCGAATAGGTTCCGCGCCCGGACCCGGCAGGAGAGTCATGGCGGCGGCGCTCGAAACTCACAACCTCACCAAGCATTTCGGCGATTCGGTTGCCGTGGACCGGGTCTCCTTCGCCATAGAGCGGGGCGTGACGACAGCCCTGCTCGGTGGCAATGGGGCGGGCAAGACCACGACAATCGCCATGCTGCTCGGTCTGGTCGCCCCGACATCGGGCGAGATCCGCATCCTCGGCATGGACCCGGCCCGCCAGGGCAGCGCAGCGCGCGCCCGGATGAATTTCCAGAGTCCCTATGTCGACATGCCCAAGCGCCTGACGGTGCGCCGCAACCTCTCCATCTACGCCAAGCTCTATGGCGTGCCTCATGCGCGTGAGAAGGTCGAGGCGGTGGCCGAGGCGCTGCAGCTGACCCCGCTCCTGAAACGCCGCACCGGGTCGCTGTCCGCCGGACAGGCAACCCGGGTCGGGATTGCCAAGGCATTGGTCAACGATCCGGACGTGCTGCTGCTCGATGAGCCCACCGCCTCGCTCGACCCCGATACGGCGGACTGGGTGCGCGGCGAACTGGAAGCCTATCAGACCCGATCCGGAGCCGCGATCCTCCTCGCCTCGCACAACATGGCCGAGGTCGAGCGCCTCGCGGGCCGCGTCCTGATGATGAAACAGGGCCGTCTCGTCGATGACGCGGCACCGGCTGACCTGGTGAAGAAATACGGCCGGGCCAATCTGGAAGAAGTCTTCCTGCAGATCGCCCGGCGCGAGGAGGCGGCGCAATGATCGCCTCCCTGCAACGCATTTCCGCCCTCGTCGAACGGCAATGGGTGCTGATCGCCGGCTCGTGGACGCGAATCGTCTCGCTGATGTACTGGCCGCTCGTCCAGATCGTCATCTGGGGGTTCATCCAAACCCATGTCTTCGCCGAGATCGGCCCGACGACGACACTGGTCGCCATCTCGGCTGTTGTCGGCGCGGTCCTGCTCTGGGATTTCTGCTGGCGCAGCCAGCTCGGTTTCGCCCTCGCCTTCCAGGAGGAAATCTGGTCGCGCAATCTCGGTCAGTTGTTCGCTTCGCCGCTGCGGCCCGGAGAATTCGTGCTCGCGCTGATGGCGATGAGCCTGACCAAGACCGTCATCGCCATTGCACCCGCCGTGATCGTCGCGGCGGTCGCGTTCGGCTTCAACCTGTTCTCGGTCGGCCCGGTGGTTTTTGCTTTCATCCTCAACCTGGTCGTCTTCGGCTGGGCGATCAGCCTCTTTGCCTCGGGCATGATCGCGCGCTACGGCCAGGGCGCGCAGGACATGCCCTGGGCGCTGATGTTCGGCATCACACCCTTTGCCGCCATCTATTACCCGGTCTCAGCCCTGCCTGAGGCATTGCGCCCCATTGCCCACGCCCTGCCACCGTCACACATCTTCGAGGGCCTGCGCGCCGCCATCGGCGAGAACCGGTTCGACGCGGGCGAACTCGCCTGGGCGACGGGCCTCAACCTGGTCTGGCTCGCAGCAGGCCTGATCGCCTTTTTCCTGCTCTTGCGTGCAGCCCGGCGCGTCGGAGCCATTCTGCAGATCGGAGAATAACCGACATGTCCAACCGCCCGCTCTGGTTCTGGCCCGTCATCGCGGGAAGCCTGACACTGGTCGCCGTATTTGCTGTCCTGCTGGTCGTGCGCCCCGGAGCACCAGACGGTCCGCGCCTCGGCGAAGTCCGTTCCTCGGGAACGGCACAGATCGGCGGGCCCTTCACCCTGGTCGACCATACCGGCCGCACCGTGACCGAGGCCGATTTCGAGGGCCGGGCCATGCTGATCTATTTCGGCTTTACCTATTGCCCCGACATCTGCCCCTTCTCGCTGCAGATCATGGACCTGGCGCTTGACCAGCTGGAGCCTGAAGACCGCGCCCGTATCCAGCCCGTCCTGATCACGATTGACCCCGAGCGGGACACCGCCGAGCAGATGGCCCTTTACGTGTCGAGCGATGCCTTTCCGGAAGGGCTGATCGGCCTGACCGGCACGCCCGAACAGGTTGCCGAAGCCGCCGCGGCGTGGCGGGTTGTCTACCGGCGGGTTGAAGACCCGTCCGGCGACCCCGACGCCTATGTCATGGACCACTCGTCCATCATCTACCTGATGGACGCCAATGGCGACTTCGCCCGCGTCTTCGCCCACGGCACGCCGCCCGCCGAAATGGCCGCCTCACTGCAAGACTTCCTTGATGAAGGCGGTGCATAGTCGTGAACATGGTAACCCGCTTCACCTGACCGAAGCCAAAGCCAGCAGGGAGAGCACATGCTCTACAGCATGTATGAACTGGGCCGTTTCGCACTGACGCCCTGGCGGGCGGCGGCCAACGCCACAAGAGCGACGCTTCGCGCGCCCTGGAACGCCTATGGCGACACGCTGGCAGGACGCACGACCGCAGCCGCGGCCGACCTGTTCGAATCGATGACCCGCCGCTACGGCAAGCCGGACTGGGACCTCGAACCGGTCGAGATCGACGGCAAGGTCCGCGCGGTCGACATCGAGACGGTCTGGGAAAAGCCCTGGTGTTCGCTGCTGCATTTCAAGCGCGAGGGCGCGCCCGAAGGCCAGCCCAAAGTCCTCTTCGTCGCGCCGATGTCCGGCCACTACGCGACCCTGCTACGCGGGACGGTGCAGGCTTTCCTGTCGGACCATGAAGTCTACATCACCGACTGGTCGGATGCCCGCATGGTTCCGGTCGCCGACGGCCGCTTCGATCTGGATGACTATGTCGAGTATGTCCGCGAGATGATCGCTGCGGCCGGCGAGGGCACCAATGTCGTCGCCGTCTGCCAGCCGGGCCCGCCGACACTGGCCGCCATCGCCCTGATGGCCGAGGACAAGGACAAGGCACGTCCGGCGACGATGACCTTCATGGGATCCCCCATCGACGCGCGCAAATCGCCGACCGTGCCCAACAAGCTGGCCGAGGAGCGCGACCTGAACTGGTTCGAGACCAATCTCGTCCAGACCGTGCCCTTCCCCTATCCGGGCGCGATGCGCCGCGTCTATCCCGGCTTCCTGCAGCTCACCGGCTTCATGAACATGAACTGGGAGAACCATGTCGACGCGCACTGGCGCTTCTTCAATCACCTGGTCGAAGGCGATGGCGACAGCACCGACAAGCACCGGGCCTTCTATGACGAATATCTCTCGGTCATGGACTTGAGCGAGGAATTCTACCTTCAGACCATCAAGGACGTGTTCCAGGATCACCGCCTGGCCACCGGCACGATGGCGGTGAAGGGACGGAGGGTGAAACCCGAAACCATCACCGATATCGCCCTGATGACGGTCGAGGGTGAGAATGACGACATATCCGGCATTGGGCAGACCCAGGCCGCACACACGCTGTGCACCGCCCTGCCCGAGGCCATGCGTGAGGACTGGGTGCAGCCGAAAGTCGGCCATTACGGCGTGTTTTCCGGCAGCCGCTTCCGCGCGGAAATCGCCCCGCGCATGAAAGCCTTCATGGCCGCGCACGCGCGCTGAGCCTTCCTTGGTCGCCAAAGAACAAGGCCCGGAGCGGAAATCGCTCCGGGCCTTTTCACGTCGGTCGCTGAAAACCTCTAGTCTTCAGCCGGTGTATTGGTGATCGTCAGCCCCATGGCATCGAAATCGAGCGCTTCGCTTTCGGCCTGTTCCATCAGCGTGCCGACAGAGACCGGCTGGTCCGGTTCCATGGCGATGGTGATCGTCCCGCCTTCATTGATGAATCCGACCAGTGCCTGTGACAGCTCGGTCAGCAGCGGGCGGGGGATTTCCGCCGGTGCGCCGAGCATGCCCAGCGTAACCATCGCCGCGGCCTGCTGACGCAGTTCAGCCTTGCTCATGCCCTGGGCGGCGGAACCGGCCGTCAGTGCCCGGTCCAGCAGGGACATGTCCTCGATGCGCAGCACGAAGCGATTGATCATCAGGGGATCGAACATCCCGTCCATGTCAAACTCGTCCTGGCCCTGCATCGACAGGCGCATGGCCGCCTGCGCGTATTCCAGATAGCCCGACAAATCCATTTCGGACTCGATCCGGAAGCCGTCCGTCATCTCGAAATAATTCTCGCCGCGGGTATAGATGCGGTCATCACCCCGGTCATAGACGGACTCGCCCGCAGCCGTGAATTCAAGCTGCTGATAGCCCAGCATACCAAGGCCCAGCGACATCTGCGCACCCAGGGGGTATTCGGTGTCGGGCCGGATCACGAGCGGTGTCATCTCGGTCGTTCCGACAATCGTGTTGCCGCTGTCGTCGATTTCACCGGTCATCCGGTCGAGCGTCACGAGGATGCCGCCGACATTCACGTCGAGCCCGCTCATCAGGAATGCGCCATAGGCATCCATCGGATCGTAGTCCGGCATGTCGGAGGCGGTCGCGTCCTCGCCGGCCGCGTCGGCCATGGCCTGGCGCATGCCTTCGGTGAAGGGCGCAAAGAAGGCCTGGCCGATCTCGTCCATCGACAGCTCGGCCAGCCGGATGCGGATGGGACCGGTCTCGGGCGAGGCCCCATCAATCTCCAGACCCATCAGCTCGAAACGCTGCAGCGTGTCACCGTCATAGCCGTCGAGCGCGAACCGGTTCATCGCGAAGCGGTAGTCTTCGCCGGACTCATCGTCCGTCCCTTCGGCGGTCAGTTCATTGAGGGCAATCAGGCCGAAGCGATACGCCGAGGTGTCGGTATCCTCGTCATCGCTGTTTTCGCCGGAAAACCCGCGCGCGATGTCCGCGACCAGTTCCGCATTCGGAGATTCCACGATGAAGCTGGCAAATCCACCGCCGCCGGTCTCGCTCTCGTCGGAGGAGACGAACCGGCCGTCCTCGATCGACAGGCGGTCGAAGATGACATCGCCATTGTCGTCAAAGCGTGGCCCCGCCACCGTCATGCGCGCGGCGTGGACTTCGTCGAAATCGATGTCGGAGTCGCCGTCTTCGGCCTCTTCGGCTTCGTCGGCGTCTTCATCGCTTTCGGTGTCGGTAAACACAACGCCGGTGAATGTGTAGACACCATCATCGAAGCTTCGGTCATCCCAGGTGACGATGCCGTCGCCGGAATTGCCGAGATACAGCGCGGCCAGCGCACTGTCGCCGGTGGCCTGGTCAACGCGCGTGACGGACACACCGTCGCCGCCGTCGGAATTGTTGCAGGCCACGAGCAGGACGCTGGCAGCCGTCAGGGCAAGGTATTTCATCGCTTCGGGGTCCCTTTGACTTCGGTCGGTTCACGCGAATGACGCATCAAGGTCACTGTAACCTTGCGGTCATTGATTGTCTGTCCCCGGTTTGGGGAATGTGCGCCGGTCAGTCCCGCCCGCCCAGGCGCGCGAGGAAGGAGGAAATCGGGTCCCGCCGCTCTTCGTCCTCGGCGTCCGGCTCCGGCTCGTAGACCGGTTCATTCCAGACCGGCTGGGCGACGGACGGCTCACGCGGCGCATGCGCGACAAAGCTGCCGAAAATCGACGCCGGCGGACCGCCGCCGACCGCATTGCCCGCGGGCGAGGAATCGTCATTGCCGACCCAGATCGCCGCCGTGATCCCGTCCGAATAACCCGCGAACCAGGCATCCCGGAAATCGTTCGTCGTGCCGGTCTTGCCGCCAATCGTCCGGCCCGGCACCGAGGCCGCACGGCCCGTCCCGTCGCGGACGACATCTTCCATCATCGAGCGCATGCGGGTCAGTGTGCGCGCGTCCAGGACAATCAGGCCCCGCGTGTCCTCTCGCTCATAGAGAACGGTGCCGTCCGGTGTCTCGATACGGGTAATGGCATGAGAATACGCCCGCTGCCCGCCATTGTTGAAGGCGGTATAGGCTGTGGCCAGTTCCAGCGGCGTCACCTCGAACGACCCCAGCGCCATGGACCGGTCAAGGCGGATCTCGCTCTCAATTCCAAGCCGTTCAGCCAGCCGCGCGACATAGCCGCGTCCGGTTTCCTCCGCGACGCGAATCGCGACGACATTCGAGGAGTGTACGAAGGCGTCGCGCAGGCTGATTGGTCCGCGATACTGGTCGCCATAATTCTGTGGCGACCAGTCGCCAAAGGCGATCGGCAAGTCATCGCGGATATCGCTGGGGCGCAAACCGCCCTCGAACGCCGCCGCATAGACAAAAGCCTTGAAGGCCGAGCCCGGCTGGCGGCGGGCCAGTACGGCACGGTTGAATTGGGATTGGGCGTAGTCACGGCCGCCGACCATCGCCCGGACCCCGCCATCGGGGGCCAGTGCGACCAGCGCGCCTTGGGTCGCACCGCGTGACAGCTCGTCATTGTCGAGCACGCTCGTCAGCGCCTGTTCGGCAGCGCGCTGGGCGTCGATGTCGAGCGTGGTATGAATGACCAGGTCCGCCCGCGGCTCGCCGGCCAGCTCCCGGGCTTCCTCCGCAATCCAGTCAACGAAATACTGGGCACCGGGGCTGGAGGCTTCCCGCGCCACACGGACCGGCGTATTGGCCGCCTCGATCCGTTCTTCCTCGGAAATGCGCCCGGTCTCGTACATCAGGTCGAGCACCACTGTGGCGCGCGCCGCGGCACGGGCGGTATCGCTCGCCGGGCTGTAGCGCGACGGGGCTTTCAGGAGACCGGCGAGCAGAGCGGCCTCGCCGAGCGTCAGGTCGCGCGCATCCCGGCCGAAATAGCGCTGTGCGGCGGCTTCCACGCCCCACGCTCCGGCCCCGAAATAGACCCGGTCGAGGTAGAGCGAGAGGATTTCATCCTTGGAGAATCGCGCTTCCAGCGCGAAGGCGAGCATCATCTCCTGCACCTTGCGCGTCAGCGTGCGTTCCGGCGTCAGGAACAAATTTTTGGCGAGTTGCTGGGTGATGGTCGAACCGCCCTGGACGACCCGTCCGGCGCGCAGATTGGCGATCAGGGCGCGTGTCGTGCCGCGCAGATCAATGCCCATGTGATCATAGAAGCGCCGGTCTTCGACCGCGAGTACCGCATCGATGAGATAATCCGGGAGATCGTCCACGCGGGCCTCGCGGCCATGCCCCGCCCCGCGTCTCGCGATGGTGCGGCCTTCATGGTCGAGAAAGACCAGCCCGCCCATGCGCGGCGGATCAAGGTCCAGCGTGTCGATCGAGGGCAGGTCGCGGGCGATCATGACCAGCCAGCCCGCGCCGATGAGGCCGATCACTACGAAGAGCGACAGCACCGGGCGGACCCAGCCGAAACGCTTTCTCGCGGAAGACCGTGCCGCAGGCTTGCGTCCGGGCGAACGCCGCTCGGGCGTGTCACGCCGCCAGGGGGGCGGCGGAGGATTGCGCCGGTCGTTTGCCATCGAGTGTCTGTTCCCGCCCGTCAGGTCCTGGTGTCGTCCAGGTCCCACACTGCACCGTGAAGGTGATGGCGAAAGGGCGTTAAGGCGGCGTGAATAGGGCACGCCCCTTGCCGTCGCCCCCAAGCCGGTCAATCATGGGGACGTCGCCCCGCCCTGCCGGGGCCGGACGAAGTGGGGACAGTCATGACATTGCGCGTTCGCCGTTTATGCGCCCTGGGCGCGGTTATCGCTTTAAGCGTGGCGCTGTCGGGGTGCCTGACGCCCTATGAAGGCAGCGATTCGGTCTGTCCCGGACAGGGTCCGAATTCGCCGAACTGGCCCTATTGCCATCCGTCCGAGCCGGGCGGCTCGCAACCAGCCGACTTTCCCGAACGCCTCTAGCTGGGGGCGTCCGCGTCCTTCGCGGGCGGTCCAAAACTCAACAGGACCGATCCGGGGCCGCCTTGCGGCTTGCGCGCCGGGCCTAAAAGGGCAATCCGCCCGTCAGACCGCAATTCAAGCACCGGCTCGGCACCCTCGGACAGTGACGCCAGGGCGTCTGTCACCGTGTATTCCTCGGTGATCTTGGTGGCCCGGAAACGCCAGCCACGCCACCAGTCCGCCGACACCGCTTCGTAATTCCGGCCCCGCGCCAGGAGTGTGCGTCCACGTGCGGTGAAGGCGATCGCCTTGGGGTCATCCTCGCCCTGACCCTCGGCCGCCGGGTCCTGTGCCGAGAGCTGGTAAACATGGCTGCGCCCCAGCTCGGGCGCATGATCAACGCAAACGAGCGCGTTGTAGGCCTCGTTCGCCGTTGCCGCGAGCAGGGTGGCGAACTGGCCCGGCTCCAGCCGGTATTCGGCGGTCTCTGACAGGACTTCGCCATGATAGGTGTCGTGCCCGGCCAGGCGCGCCTTGCGCAACCGCCGCCAATTAGTGTCGGCAATGGTGAAGGGCACCTCCATGGCCTTGAGGGCGTCAGCAAGACCCAGCGTCCAGGGATTGGCCCCGACGATCAGGAGCCGATCGCGCGTGTGCTTGATCAGGCCCAGGAATTTCGCCAGCGGGCCCAGCAGGAAGCCATAGCCGAACACGGTCGCGAACACGGTGGCAAAGATCAGCGGCGTAACGACCGCGGCATCCTCCCGCCCGCTTTCGACCAGCAGGCCGGCCAGGTGACCCGCCGTCGCCGCGGCCACGACACCGCGCGGTGCGACGGCGCTGACAAAGGCAATGCCCGGCCATTTCAGGGTCGATCCGGCAAGCGTCGCCGGCACGATGAGCGGACGGACCACGAGCATCAGGACCAGGATGAACAGCGCCGCGCGCCAGTCGAGCAGAAGCAGGCTTTCCGGCGTCAGGCTGGCCGCGAGCGCGACGAAGACCGACGCGACCAGCAGAGCGGCAAAGCCTTCCTTGAACCGCCGCATCTCCTCGATGGAAGCGAGCCGCGCATTGGCGAAGACAACACCGAAGACCGTGACGGCGACCAGGCCGCTCTCGGGCAGCACCATGTCCGAGGCGGCGTAACAGCCGACGACGGCCGCCAGTGTCAGCGGAGCCTTCATGTTTTCCGGAACCAGGCCGCGCTTGAACGCCAGCGACAACCCGTATCCGGCGACGAGGCCAATCACGGCACCGATAGCGGCACCCATCACGATGGCGAGCCCGGCATCAAGCCAGCTGGCCCCCATATCGGCCCGGCGCAGCGCCTCGTAGACAAAGACCGCCGCGAGCGCGCCCATCGGGTCGACGACAATACCTTCCCATTTCAGGACCGAGGAGACGCTCGACGGCAGTTTAGCCTGGCGCAGCAGGGGCAAGACCACGGTCGGCCCGGTGACGGTCAGGATCGCCCCGGTCAGGGCGGACAGGTCCCAGTCGAGACCCAGAATGTAGTGCGCGGCGACCGTGATCGCCGCCCAGGTTAGCGGAAAGCCGAGCGCGATCATCCGCCAGACCGGCCCGCCCGATTCCCGCAGGTCGCGGAAGTTCAGCGTCAGCCCGCCCTCGAAGAGGATGACCGCCACGGCGAGAGCGACCATGGGCCGGAGGTATTCGCCGAAGAGGGCCTGCGGATCGAGGAAGGGTTCACCGGTGGCCAGCCCCCACAGGGGGCCAAGGATCAATCCGGCTCCCATCATCAGCACGATGGACGGCCAGCGCAGACGCCAGGCCAGCCACTGGGCGAGGATTCCTGAACCGGCGATGATCGCGATCTTCAGGAGGATATCAGGCGGAGCGTGCATGGTGGGTCCTGTCTAGCGCGGTCCGGGCATCGGGTCGCGTGAAATCGGGGAGAAGGACGATGGACATTCCGGCAGAACTCCAGATCGCGCTTGTTTCGGCGGCCATCGCGCTGCCGGTGGGCGGGGCGGTTGTGCTGTTCGGCGCGGGACCGGTGCTGACTACGCTGGCGCGGGCCGCCCGGTTCACCTTGCGGCGGCGCCGGCTGGCAACCCTGGCCCTGGGGGCCGCCGCCTCCGGCGGACTGGCGGCGGCCAATGCTGTCGGTCTCGAACCTGTGGTCACGGGCGACGCCGTGGCCTGGTTCCAGTCCCAGATCGATGGCTGGATCGCATCCCAGGGCTGATCAGGCGTCTTTCGTCCGTTCGTCGTGCGTGAATTCGAACCCGATGGACCGCCCGCCATAGGCTCCGTTTTCGAAATGGTCGGCCTGGTCGTTGAACCAGTCGGTCAGCCGCGCATACAGCACGGCGAAGAAGGCCTGCAGCTGCTCGTCATCAAAGGGCAGGCGGAAGGCAAAGTCCTGACCGCCCTCGACCGAGACGTCGAGATCAGGGCCTTGCTTGGCGGCCGTGATGACGAGGCGGATCCAGTCGCCCGTGTGCGAAACCCGGACAGCGAGGCCGAAACTGATCGGTGAAAGCGGCAGGAAGCCCTTGCCCGAGACCGAGAACGCCCCAGACCCAAAGGATTGCGCCGCCCAGGCCCCGGTCGGCGGAACCAGATAAACGCACTTCTTCTTGTCGCCCAGATAGCGGCAGAACCCGGATGCGATAGCTTCGGCCAGCGACCGGATCAGCGCATAATTGTCCAGGCTCGCATCGCCATAGCGGCCGGCCGCTTCGGCCAGTTCGTCAAACCGTGTCGGTTTTTTCTCGTCCAATGTGCCGGCTCCATTCTGTCACGCAAATCAGGCTAGACTGTCCGCCACGGATTGAGGAGGGGCGATCATGCGCAAACTTGCGTTCACGGTTCTGGGAAGCCTGGTTCTGGCGGCCTGTTCACAGGGCGAGCCGGAAACACAGTCAATTCAATGGCCCACGCTGAGGGGCGAGGCCCCGCTTGTCATCGCGCATCGGGGTGCCAGCGGGGAGCGGCCCGAACACACGCTCGCCGCGTACGAACTGGCGATCGAGCAGGGCGCGGACGTCATCGAACCCGATCTGGTCGTGACCGCGGATGGCGTGCTCGTCGCCCGGCATGATGCCTATCTCTCAACGACGACCGACGTGTCCGCTCGCCCGGAATTCGCGGACCGGCAGCGCGAGCTGTTCGGGCGCAATGACTGGTGGGTGTTCGACTTCACGCTCGCCGAGCTGCGCACGCTGCGCGCGGTCCAGCCCATGGACAACCGGCCGGATGACCATGACGGAATATACGACATCCCCACCTTCGAGGAGATTCTGGAACTGGTCGAAACCCGCCAGGAGGCTTGCGCCTGCGTCATCGCGCTCGAACCCGAGGTCAAGCACCCCGCAGAGTTTGCCGCCATCGGCCTTGATCCCCTGCCGCTACTCAACGCCATCCTCCTGGAGCACGACCTCTATGCCGAGGATGCACCCATCGTGATCCAGTCCTTTGACCCGGGTTTCCTGATCCGGATGAATGCCGTCGCGCCGATACGCCTCGCCATGCTCTATTCCGGTCCCGACGAGCCCGGATATGACATGGACGGCTATCCGCTCGACGCGGTCGCGCAATTTGCCAGTGCGCTCGGGGCCAACAAGGCGCTGCTCTTCGACGAGGACGGCAATGACAGCGGCCTCGTCGGCGAGGCTCACGCGCTCGGCCTCGACGTTCATGTCTGGACGGTTCGGGACGACCGAGAGCCCGTCGTGGGCGAGAGCGTCGAGGATGAATTGCGCGCGCTCTATGCGCTCGGCGTCGATGGCGTATTCGCCGACTTTCCGGCTACGGCACTCGCGGTCCGGGCGGACATGGCCCAAGGCATGACCGGCGAGTGACCGCGCAAAGAAAACGGCCGCCGGATGGCTCCGGCGGCCGCTTCCATGTGCGTGTCTGTCAGTGACGCTTAGTCGGCGTACTGCAGATTGACCGCTTTCGGGCCTTTGCCGCGCTTGTCCGGCTCGGTCTCGAAGGAGACGCGCTGACCGTCGTCGAGGCCGGGCAGACCGGAGTCGTTGACCGCAGTGATGTGAACAAAGACGTCCGCACCGCCGTCATCGGGGGTGATGAAGCCGAAGCCCTTGCTCTTGTTGAAGAATTTGACCGTACCTGAGGCCATGATGGGGATACCTTCCCGTAACTGACGGCGCGTCCGACGTCCTATTCAAGTCTGCCGCCAGCGTCCTGGCGGGTCTTACGGACGTCGAAGTGTCGGGGAAGGCTGAAGTCTCAATTACCGGCCGTTTGAGGGCCGGGGCAGGCGATCAGTATTCCGCCGGGCCTTGCGAGGCCGCCCGTGCGCGAAGAGATATGGATGCAGACGTCCCGTTACGCAAGTAAAACATGCGTGTCCCGTCCGGGCGCGCTAGACTGGCGGCATGGACAAGATGACCGGACAATGACCCGCCGCCGCCCTTTCCTCGACCGGACCTACCGGTCCCGCGAACGCGCCGCACGGCAGCGCAAGGCGGATTTCAATCCCGCGACGATGATCCGCTGGGCGGGCCTGGGCGCAGCCATCATGATCGGTCTGGCGGTTTTCGTCGGCTTTACCAGTGGCGGCCAGGATATTGCCGGCCGTCTGGGTTTCCTTGCAGGCTTGTCCCAGCCCGTCCTCTTCGGCGCGTCATGGCTGGATATCGGCGTGATCGGGATCGTGGCCGTCGCGGTCGCCGCCATCCTGCTTCGGTCTCGCCGGACGCGCTCGGATGAAGACGACGCGTCCTGACGGTCAGGGATCGCGGGGCGGACCCCGTCGGCCCCGGGCCCTCGCCGCCGAGACGAGAATGGCGACCAGGATCAACAGGAAGAAAATCCCGATCGCGCCCAGCAGTCCCATCATGCTCATGGCGGTCTCCCAAAGTGCGAAAGTCAGGCTATAACCCGCGCGAAGCAACGGCAAACGGAGCAGTCGTCATGGGCGTCAGGGTCGCGGTCTTGGGAGCAACGGGCGCGGTCGGCAAGGAAATGCTGACCATTCTGGAGGAGCGGAACTTCCCCGCCGATGCCATCCACGCGCTCGCCTCGCGCCGTTCGATCGGCCGTCAGGTCTCCTATGGCGACCGCACCCTGAAATGTGTGGACGCGGCCGGGTTCGATTTCTCGCAGGTCGATCTGGTCCTGGCCTCGGCAGGCGGCGACATCTCCCGGGAGTATGGCCCGAAGATTACCGCTTCGGGCGCAATCCTGGTCGACAATTCCTCGGCTTTCCGGATGGAGCCGGACATCCCGCTGGTTGTCCCGGAAGTGAATCCGGATGCGGTCGATGGCGTCTCGAAGGCGCGGATCATCGCCAATCCGAACTGTTCCACCATCCAGACCGTGGTCGCGCTGAAACCGCTCCACGACCTCGCGGGCATCACCCGGGTGTCGGTCTCGACCTATCAGTCCGTCTCCGGCGCGGGCACGGGCGCTATGGACGAGTTGTGGCGTCAGACCAAGGGCCGTTTCGTCAACGACCCGGTGGAAAAGAACGAATTCTCCAAGCAGATCGCCTTCAACGTCATCCCGCGAATCGGCGACCTGATGCCCGGCGGCACGACGAATGAAGAGTGGAAGATGGCCGTCGAGACGAAGAAGATTCTCGATCCCGATATCCGCCTGATCGCGACCTGCGTCCGCGTGCCGGTCTTCGTCGGCCATGGCGTGGCGGCCCATGTCGAGTTTGCCAAGGAGATAAGCCCCAAGCTCGCCCGCGACACGCTGCGCGACGCGCCGGGTGTCATGCTGGTCGACAACCGCGAGGATGACGGCTTCGTCACTCCGGTGGAGTGCGTCGGCGAGTTTGCCGTCTTCGTCAGCCGCGTGCGCGTGGACCCGACCGTCGAGCATGGCCTGGCGATGTGGATTGTCTCGGACAACCTCCGCAAGGGCGCGGCGCTCAACGCGGTCCAGATTGCCGAACTCCTGCTCGAACGGAACCATCTGGGCTGACGGGCCCCGTCATTTCTGCATGGCCGTCCACCGCAGGAATCGGCTCGCACTGTCCAGGACACGTGCTTAAGTCGTGGCCTCAAGCCAAGCGGGAGTGATGCCATGACAGAGGTTCAGGACAGGGACATCCGTCGTGCGTTGCTCGCCGGACTGACCGGCTATCTCATCTGGGGGGTCTCGCCGCTCTATTTCCAGCTTGTCGGATTTGCGAGCGCGCTGGAAATCGTCGCCCACCGCGTGGTCTGGTCCCTGCCCATGCTGTTTGCGGTGCTTCTGATCGCCGGAAAGCTTCGGCCGGCCTTCCGTGCCATTGCCGACCCCAAAGTCCTGCTGACCATGCTGGCGACCGCCGCGCTGATCTCGGTGAACTGGCTGATTTTTGTTCAAGCGGTCAATGGTGGCCAGGTGCTACAGGCGTCGCTGGGCTATTACATTAACCCGCTGATGAGTGTAGCCGTCGGCGTTGTCATCCTGCGCGAGCCGCTGGGCCCCTGGCGGATCGCCGCCATCGTGCTGGCCTCGCTGGGCGTGCTCAACCAGATCATCGCCGTCGGCGAAGTGCCCTGGATCTCCCTTTCCCTGGCCGTCACCTTCACCGCCTATGGCTACTTAAGAAAGATTGCCTCGGTGGACGGGCGTGTGGGCCTGTTCTGGGAAACCGCTTTCATCCTGCCCTTCGCGCTCGCGGCACTGGTCTGGATGGGGCTTGAGGGACAAAGCCAATTCCTCGACAGCCCGGCCAAGGCCGCGCTTCTGATCGTCGCCGGTCTCGTCACCATTGTCCCGCTTCTTCTTTACATCATCGGCGCGCGGGGCTTGCGCCTGTCGACAATGGGCCTCCTGCAGTTCACCGCACCGAGCCTTCAGTTCGCCATCGGGGTGATGTCGGGCGAGCCCTTCACCCCGGCCCACATGGTCACCTTCGGGCTGATCTGGGCCGGGGTCGCGACCTTCACCTGGAGCCAGCTGCGCCGGGAACGCAAAGCGGTGGCGGCGGCCTCCTGAACCGGTCTAGGCTGGTGGCCAGGACCGAATCCGGAGAGCTGCCATGTCTGATTTTCCTGCCGCGAGGCGAATTGCCACCAACGGGATAGAGCTCTCGGTCCATATCGACGGGCCGGAGACCGGTACGCCGCTTCTCCTCGTCCATGGCTGGCCGGAGCTCGCCTATAGCTGGAAGCCAGTCTGGAATGATCTCATTACCGCCGGTTACCGGGTCATCGCCCCGGACCTGCGTGGCTTCGGCGCGTCCGACCGGCCCGAGGGCACCGAGAACTACGGTATCGATGCCCTGGTCGCTGACCTGACGGGCCTGCTCGACGCGCTCGATATCAAAAAAGCCGTCTTCTGTGGCCATGACTGGGGCGGAATCATCGTCTGGCATGCCGCCATGCTGGCCGCCGACCGCGTGGCCGGGGTCATCGGGGTCAACACGCCCCACCTGCCACGGCCCGCCACCCCGCCGACCGAGGCTTTCCGGGAGTTGGGCGGAGAGGATCACTACATTCTCCGCTTCCAGGAACCGGGCTATGCGGAAAGCCGGTTCACGGGACGGGAAGACGATTTCTTCGCCTACATTTTCGCCAAGCCGCCACCGGCGTCGGTGCTCGACGCCCTCTTCCCCGACATCACCCATATCGTGAAGAATTTTGAAGGCTTCGAGGGACGTCCCGAACGCCGCATCGTGGTGCCGAAGGCCGACCGCGACGTGTATGCGGAAATCTACAAGCGGACCGGATTTGAGGCCGGGCTCAACCTGTACCGGAATTTCGATGCCAACTGGCAGCGCATGGGCGGTATTGATCACCGGCTCGCCATGCCCTGCCTGATGATCACGGCGGAGTGCGATTACATGCTGCCGCCCAAGCTGGCCCGCTGGATGCCGGCGCTCTGTTCCGATCTCGAGATGCACACGCTTGAGGGGTGCGGCCACTGGACGATGTGGGAACGCCCAAAGGAATTGGCAGAGCTGATGACGGCCTGGCTGGGGACGCGCGGCGCGCCTTAGCTTTCAGTCACTTACTTATTGAAAGTAAGGACACGGACATTCAACCGGTGTTCCGCGCGCACGCCGGCCAGTCAATAGATTTGTTCAATGTCATATGCACTAATTATTGATTAGACCAATGCGCCTTACAGGTGCGATTATCTCCGTGAAGAAAGACCGGGCCAGCAACGGGCCGGCGATCAGCAAGGGAGAGAGACATGGACGACGCCGCAGCAGGGAAATGCCCGGTCATGCATGGTGGCATGACGTCATCGAAATCCTCGGTGACATCGTGGTGGCCGAATGCGCTGAACCTCGACATCCTTCACCAGCACGACACCAAGACCAATCCGATGGGCGCGGACTTTGACTACCGCGAAGCCGTCAAATCGCTCGACTTCGAAGCGGTCAAGGCCGACGTCAAGGCGCTGATGACCGACAGCCAGGACTGGTGGCCGGCGGACTGGGGCCATTATGGCGGCCTGATGGTCCGCATGGCCTGGCACTCGGCCGGCTCCTACCGCCTGTCGGATGGACGCGGCGGTGGCGGCACCGGCAATCAGCGCTTTGCCCCGCTCAATTCCTGGCCTGACAATGTCAGCCTCGACAAGGCCCGCCGCCTGCTCTGGCCCGTCAAGAAGAAGTACGGCAACAAGCTCAGCTGGGCCGACCTCATGATCCTCGCCGGCAACATGGCCTATGAGTCGATGGGCCTGAAGACCTACGGATTCGCCTTCGGTCGCGAAGATATCTGGGGGCCTGAAAAGGACATTTACTGGGGCGGAGAAACCGAGTGGCTGGGCCGCGACCGCTATGAAAGCGAACTCGAGGAAACGCTCGAAAATCCGTTGGCTGCCGTGCAGATGGGCCTCATCTACGTCAACCCCGAGGGGGTGAAAGGCCAGCCCGACCCGGCGAAGACGGCTTTGGCGGTCCGAGAGACCTTCAAGCGCATGGCCATGGATGACGAGGAGACCGCAGCGCTCACCGCTGGCGGCCACACGGTCGGCAAGGCGCACGGCAATGGCGACGCGTCAACGCTTGGGCCGGACCCGGAAGCGGTCGGCGTCGAAGCGCAGGGCTTCGGCTGGGCGAATTCAACCGGCAAGGGCTTTGGCCGCGACACCGTGACCAGCGGTATCGAGGGGGCCTGGACATCCAACCCGACGACATTCGACATGGGCTATTTCGACATGCTGCTCGACCACGATTGGGAGCTGACGAAGAGCCCGGCCGGTGCAAACCAGTGGAAGCCGGTCGATATCGACGACATCGACATGCCGCCCGACGTCGAGGACCCGTCGATCAAGACCATGCCAATGATGACCGATGCCGACATGGCGATGAAGGTCGATCCCATCTACCGGGACATCATGGAGAGATTCCGGGCCGACCCGGAGTATTTCAAGGACACGTTCGCGCGCGCCTGGTTCAAGCTGACCCACCGAGACATGGGCCCGAAGACCCGCTATATCGGCCCGGACGTGCCTGCTGAAGACCTGATCTGGCAGGATCCGGTTCCGGCCGGCCCCACCGGCTATGATGTCGACGGGCTGAAGACCGCAATTGCCGACAGCGGCCTGTCCGTCGCCGAACTGGTCTCGACCGCCTGGGACAGCGCCCGCACCTATCGCGGATCAGACATGCGCGGCGGAGCCAATGGAGCCCGCATCCGCCTCGCGCCGCAAAAGGACTGGGTAGCCAACGAACCGTCCCGGCTGCAAAAAGTCCTCTCCGCGCTCGAGCCGCTGGCCAACAAGGCCGGTGCCAGCCTCGCCGATACCATCGTGCTGGCCGGCGGCGTCGGCATCGAGAAGGCGGCCAAGGCGGCAGGTGTTGACGTGTCCGTGCCCTTCACGCCGGGCCGGGGCGATGCCACCGACGAGATGACCGATGCCGAGAGCTTCGACGCGCTCGAGCCGCTCGCCGACGGTTACCGCAACTACCATGTGAAGAAGTATGAAGCGGCCGCCATGGAAATGATGGTCGACCGCACCCAGCTACTCGGCCTGACCGCACCGGAAATGACGGTTCTGGTCGGCGGCATGCGGGCGCTTGGGACCAATCACGGCGGCACCCGACACGGTGTCTTCACCGACCGAGCGGGCGCGCTGACCAACGACTTCTTCGTCAATCTGGTGGACATGTCCAACCGCTGGGAAAAGCGCGATGACGGCCTCTACAATGTCATCGACCGCAAGTCCGGCAACACCAGGTGGACCGCCTCCCTCGTCGATCTGACGTTCGGGTCCAACTCGATCCTCCGGGCCTATTCCGAAGTCTACGCCCAGGACGACAACGAGGCGAAGTTCGTCAAGGATTTCGTCGCGGCCTGGACCAAGGTGATGAATGCCGACCGCTTCGACGTGAACTGACCATCACCGCTTGCAGTGAATGACCGCAACTCGCGGGAGCAGGCCATGGCCTGCTCCCGTTTTGTTTTGGGCTTCTCCGGCTCTCAAGCCTACCCATCCGGTTCTTCCACTTGATCCAAAGACCCGAAGCATGATCGGCCAGATTTTATGTCATCCCGGTCAAGCCGCATCAGCGGCGCAGAACCGGGACCTCGAACGTCAGGCATCCCGCTTCAGGTCCCGGCTCTTGCGCTGCTCGGCCGGGATGACAGCGATTGGAGCACAGCTAATCGAGGCCCTTGGATCAAGTCCAAGGGCCGAACCGTTAGGGTCATTGTTCAGGCTCGTAGGACCTCGTCACAGGCAGGCGTATACCGCCTCGATCAGGCGCACAGCGCGAGGATCGCCGGCGAGCGTTGGCAACTGCCGGTTCATCACATAGCTACCCGACAGGCCGCGAACCGGATCGGCAAAGCCGCACGAGCCGCCAAAGCCGTAATGCCCCACAGTTTTCGGCTCGGGTCCGTAGAAGCCGCTGGCAGCATTGATCATCACCCCGGCCCCGATGGATAAATCGAAAGGCAGCACCCGGTCCGGACCCGAGACACGGGGCCGCATCGCGGTTTCGATCACGCGATCAGACACAATACTTTTATTTTGCAAGTAACCCTTGTTCGCGAACGTGCCCATGAGGGTCGCAATCGCTCGCGCCGTCCCGTGACCATTGGCAGCAGGGAATTCCGCCTCGCGCCAGGCTTCCGCGCCCTTCCGGCCCGGCGTGGACCAGGGTTTGAGGAAGGCGGCGGTGTTATATTCGTTGATGGTCCCGAGATCCGGCGCGCGCGGCGGCAGCATGTGGGCCGAGACACGCTCGTGCAGCGCCTTGGGCGTACCGATATGGAAGTCGATCCCGCGCGGACCGGCGATCTCCTCGCGCAGCAGACCGCCAATCGTCCGCCCGTCCGTGCGCCGTGCAATGGCGTCGGCAAGAAAGCCGAAGATCAGGGGCTGATAACCCGACCCGCCTTTGGATAGGTCCCACATCGGCGCTTGCGCGGCGAGACGGGCCTCGATGGCCTCGCGATCAAACCAGTCGGACGCATCCATCTCGTCGGGGAAACCCGGCAGGCCGGTCTGGTGCGAGAGCGCATCCCCGACCGTGATCCCCGCCTTCCCGTTCGCGGCAAACTCCGGCCAGTAATCCGCGATCGGCGCGTCGTAGTCGACAAGGCCTCGCTCGACGAGCCAGGCCATGACCAAAGCCGTGACCGCCTTGCCGGTGGAGAAGACGGCGACCAGCGTGTCGTCCTGCCATTCGGCGGATTTCTTGCGGTCAGTCCAGCCGCCGCGCAGATCGACGAGGGTCTCGCCGCCGCGCATCACGGTGAAGGCCGCGCCGACCTCGTCGAAATCCTGCCAGTTGCGTTCAAAGGCCTCGCGGACCGGCTCGAAGCCGGGCGCGACCGTGCCGGAAATGGGGGGTGTCTCGCTCATGAGGGCGGGTTAGCCCTCCAGCGCTCGGGCTTCAAGCCCGGCAGCCTGTGGCATCATGGGTTTGAGGCGTGCGGTCACGTCCGGCAGTTCGAAGGCCGACCAGTCCCGCGCCTTCAACAGCGTGTCCCAGACCCGGCGCACGGCAACCTCCAGCGCCGTCTTCGGATCGGCCCCGAGCAGGCGGCTGGCGAGGAATTCCGCTGTCAGCAGATCGCCCGTCCCCTTCGGCACGTCCTCCAGCACCGGGTGCGACACGAAACAGGCCGAATGCGCGTCGGCATGAAGGATGCCGATCTCATCGCCTTTGGGGACTGACGAGACCAGGACCGGGCGTTTAAGACTGCGCGCGGCGGCCAGGGCCAATTGCGCGTCCGTGACCGGCTTCCCGGTCAGCCAGCCCAGCTCCCAGGCATTGGGCGTGACCAGATCGGCACGCGGGATCAGCTGGTGACGGATCGCAGACGCCACCGGATCCGGGACATAGAGTTTTCCGTGATCGCCCATGATCGGATCGACGACGATAACAGGTTCTGGCGCGTATGCGCAGACATTGTGGGCCTTTCGGGTTGTCGCCGCGCGAACCGCATCGATGGCCGCTGCGGCCCGGTCCACCTGCGCCGCGCTGGCGAAATAACCGGTCAGGACCGCATCGGTGAGGGCGAACATGCCGTTCGCAGCAACGCCGTCGAGCGCGCTGGAGAACATGGCGTCATCAACCGCCCCACCACCCGGAGCGCCCCAACCCGGATGACGGCCGAGAATGACGGTGGGCACCAGCGCGGTGTCGATGCCGTGTGACTGCAGCGCCGATTCTGCGACGCCGCCGCCGACGCGGCTCGCGGCGACATGCGAGGTCAGGAGGAGGACAAATGCCATGCGGGCTGTATAAGCGAGCCATGACCGCGACAGAAGCCATTCCCGTTCCGCCCCGCTCCGCCCTCTTCGTTCCGGCCACGCGCGCCCGCGCCATTGAGAAGGCTGCGGGTCTGGGCGCGGACATGCTGATCCTCGACCTGGAAGATGCGACCGGACCGGACGACAAGGCCGAGGCGCGCGCGAGCGTGACCGCCGCACTGGACATGTGGGCCGGGTGTGGCGCGACCCTGAGCGTACGCATCAATGCGCCGGACACCGATCACTGGCACGAGGACCTCGCCGCGGCGCAATCCGCCGACGCCATCGTCGTGCCCAAGATCATGGATGCGGGGGACCTGATGACGGTTCGCACCGCCTTGCCGGACGGCCCGCCGCTCTGGGCGATGATCGAGACGCCGGCCGCGCTGCTCGCGCTCCGCGATATCGCCGAAGCGGCAAGCGGTACGGGCATGACCGGCCTCATCGCCGGCACCAATGACCTGACAAAATCGCTGATGATCACAAGCGGTGGAGACCGTTTCGGCCTGATCCCCCACCTCGCGAACATCGTCGCCGCCGGACGGGCCGCCGGGATCGCCATTCTCGACGGCGTTTTCAACGCCTATACCGATGCGGACGGGTTCGACCGCGAGGCCAGCGAAGGCCGCGCGCTCGGCTTTGACGGCAAGTCCCTCATCCACCCGTCACAGGTCGGCCCGGCCAACGCCGCCTTCGCGCCGGGCGAAGCCGAGATCGACTGGGCCAAACGGGTCGTCGCCGCCTTTGACGGCGTGAATGCCGACAAGGGTGTCATCGCCATGGACGGCGAGATGATCGAACGGCTTCACCTTGCCCGCGCCCGCGCTATTCTTTCCCGTCAAATTTCAGGAGAGAGCTCATGACCGTCACACTCTGGCACAATCCGCGCTGCTCGAAATCCCGCCAGACGCTGGCGCTGCTGGAGCAGCACGGAATCACGCCCGAGGTCCGGCTCTATCTCGACGACGCGCCGAGCGCGGCGGAAATCCGCGAGGTGCTGAACAAGCTCCGTTTCGACTCCGCGCGCCAGCTGATGCGCACGGGCGAAGACGCCTACAAGGAACAGGGGCTGAAGGACGTCGATGACGAGGACGCCTTGATCGCGGCGATGGCGAAAACGCCAAAGCTGATCGAACGTCCCGTGGCCATTCACGGCGAACGGGCCGCGCTCGGCCGTCCGCCCGAAGACGTCCTGGTCATCCTCTAGGCTGCTCCGGACCGCCTTCCTCTTTCCCCTGCCCTGTCACATTCTGGCCCCTTACGCGGCGTTCCATCGCCGGCGAGGGAAGGGAGAGGATCGATGAAATCATTCTGGATGACGGCCGTCCTTGGTGCGGCCCTGTTGTTGGCCGCCTGTGATGGCGGACCTGCGGACCGGACCGAGCAGGCCCCGGCACCCGCCCTTGGCGGATACATGGCGGATATGCCCGAGGAGGACGGCAGCATTGTCGTCACCGGTTCCCGCGCCCAACGCGCCGCAGAACCTGGCGGTGATGCCATGGCAGGCGCCCCCGCATTGCAGCAATTCATCGCCTACACCTATGACTTTCAGATGCAGTATGGCTCCACCGCCGTCGAACCGGCGATGGATGCCCATCGCGAGGCCTGCATGACCGCCGGGCCGGATGTCTGTCAGGTGGTGAGTTCGTCGAGTTTCTCGCGCAATGAAACCCACGCTCAGGCGCGCCTGCAGATCCGCGCCGCGCCGGACTGGCTTGAAGCTTTCCTTGGCAATCTCGAACGCGATGTCGAAGAGAGTGGCGGTGAGATCGTCTCGTCAAACATGTCATCGACCGATCTGTCACGGCCCATTCTCGACGCCGAGGCCCGCCTGAATGCCCAGCGCGCCCTGCGCGACCGGCTGACGGCGCTCCTGGAACGTGACGATGCCGACCTCGCCGATCTCGTGGCGCTCGAACGCGAGCTCGCCCGCGTGCAGGGCGGGATCGAGTCCATCGAATCCAATCTGCGTAATCTGAGGGCCCGCGTGACGATGTCGACGGTCGATCTCGCCTATTCCAGCCGCGTCACTGTGACCGGCGACGGGGCGGTCAACCCGGTGACGGCGGCGCTGCGCGATGTCGTGCGCAATTTCTCACGCGCCCTCGGCTCGGTGATCACCTTCGTCGCCATGGCGGCACCCTGGCTGATCCTGATCATCCCGGCGCTGTGGCTGCTCGGCCGCTGGCGGCGGCGCGTCAATGCCCGCAAGCGCGCGGAAAAAGCGGCGGGGTAGAACTTGCTGTTCTCGCTTTTCTGGAGCCCTCCTTCGAGGCCCGCTATCGCGGGCACCTCAGGATGAGGTTGTTGAATTTCACCAACCTACCTCATGCTGAGGTGCTTGCCGCAGGCAAGCCTCGAAGCACGCATGAAAACTGAGCCACCATAACGGAAATGCGGTCCCGGATCGGTTTCGCCGTCCGGGATTTCAAGAATAGTTATTCCCCCGCGTGAATGGCGACCTGCTCGGCGATCCAGGCGTCCATCTTGTCTTCGAGGTAGCCCAGCGGCACACCGCCATCAGAAAGAAGCGCGTCATGGAAGGCACGGATGTCGAAATCGGCCCCGAGCTGGTCTTCGGCACGCGCGCGCAGGTCGCGCATCAGGAGCTCGCCGGACTTGTAGGCGAGCGCCTGACCCGGCCACGAGATATAGCGGGCTACTTCGGTGCGCACATTGTGCGGAGCGAGGGCGGAGTTTTCCAGAAGGCAAGCTTCGGCCTCCTCCCGCGTCCAGCCGAAATAGTGCATCCCGGTATCAATGACGAGGCGGCAGGCGCGCCACATCTCATAGGTCAGCCGGCCGAAATGTTCGTAGGGCGTCGTATAGATCCCCATGTCGACGGCGAGGTTCTCGGTATAGAGGCCCCAGCCTTCGCCAAAGGCGGTGATATAGGTGTCACGGCGGAATTCCGGGACGTCTTCCATCTCCTGGGCGAGGCTGATCTGGTGGTGGTGACCGGGAACGGCCTCGTGCACGGTCAGGGCCGGCAGATTGTAGAGCGGGCGCTGTGACAGGTCATAGGTGTTGACCATGTAGCCTCCCGCAACACCGGTCTCGGAATTGCCCGGCCAGTAACGCCCCGTCGTATAGCTCGGGGCCATCGCCGCCGGGACAGGCCGCACGCCATAGGGCAGGCGCGGCAGGCGGCCAAAGAAGCGCGGCATGGCATCGTCGGCGCGCTTGGCGATCCACGCGGCATGCATCAGGAGTTCGTCTTCCGACTGGGCGTAGAATTGCGGATCAGTCCTGAGGAAGTTGATGAATTGCGCGAAATCGCCCTCGAACCCGGTCTCGGCGATGACCTCATCCATTTCTGCACGGATACGTGCGACTTCTGCCAAACCGCGCTGGTGAACCTCTTCCGGACTGGTATCCATCGTGGTGTGGAAGCGGGTCAGCACCTGGTAGAGTTCGCGACCCTGCGGCACTTCGGAAATGCCGATACTCTCGCGGGCGGCGGGCTGATAGACCGTTTCGAAGAATTCTAGCAGCTCGGCATAGGCCGGCAGGACTTCGTCTTCAATGGCGGTCAGGGCTTCGGCGCGCAGCCGGTCACGCTCGGCCTGGGGCAGGCCCGGCGGCAGTGCCTCGATAGGCGCAAGGAAACCGCTCTCTTCAGGGGTCGACTCGGCAATGGACCGGATCTGGGCGATCACACCGGGAATGATGTAGGCGGGCTGGACGAAACCGTCCTCAACGCCCTGCTCCATCCATGCGGCATGGGCCTCGAAGAACTCCCACACGCCGTTCAGGCGCGAGATCCAGGCTTCGGCTTCCGCCACGTTCCGCGGCCGGACCGACGCGGCGACATAGGTCGGCGTGGTGAAGAAGCCGGAATCATTGGTGAAGGGAATGCGCTCCATGTCGAAGGGCGCAAGCTCGACGCGGTAGCGGAGCACATAGTCGAGCACCGCATAGCTGACCTGGTCGTTTTCCGGCAGGGCCGAGGCGTCGATGGCTTCGAGCCGTTCCAGGAATTCCGCTTCCGCCGCCTCGTTGGCGAGCGCGGTTTCCGCGCTGGGATCGGGCCATTGCGCGGCGGCGGCGAGGTCGCCTTCGCGTCCGGCCTGGATCGGATTGCCCGCCAGTTCATGGGCCTCGAAATCGGCAACGAGATCGGCAAAATCGTCCGCTTCGTCGGCAAGGGCGGGTGAGGCGGCAAGCAGGGACAGGGTCAGGGCGGCGCGGATCATGGGACGGTCTCCGGTCAGATCAGATTCGCGCCACCTTAGACCAGGGGGAAGGCCCGCGTCAGTCCCGATCCTCGGGGCGCAGGCCGATCCGTTTGACGGTCAGCTTGTCGACCAGGCGTTCCGGAAGGAGACGCGGGATGGTCCAGTTTTCCATCCGGTCGGGGACTTCGGCATAGCGCAGCTTCGGCTTGTCAGCCGTGATGGCGTGATGAACCCGTTTCGCGATGTGCTCGGGCGGCAGGCCCTCCGGACCGCGCTTCCGCATCCAGCCCAGGACATTCTGCATCGGCTTGACGTAGTCAGTGTCCTTGTACTGCTCGACATCGATCTCCTCGGCCTTGTCCCAGATCGGCGTCGCCACGGCTCCCGGCCCGATGATGACACACTCGATGCCATACAGCGCGAGCTCCTTGCGGAGCGATTTGGTCAGGCCCTCAAGCGCATGTTTCGAGGCCGAATAGGGGCCCATGAAGGGCGCGCCCATCTTGCCCGCGACCGAGGACATCATCACGATCCGGCCCGGCGGTCCTGCAAGCTTGTGATCTGCGCCTAACAACGGGCCGAAGGCCTGCACGGTGCGGATGACGCCGAGCACATTGACATCAAGCTGCGTCTCGACTTCGTCGACATTGATATGGAGGAGAGGCCCGGCGACCGCGATCCCGGCATTGCAGACCAGCCCGGCGAGCGTCTGGCCGGCAAGGGTTTCGGAAACGGTTTTCGCCGCCGCCTGAAGCGTCGCCGCGTCGGTGACGTCCATGATCAACGGTATGACGCCCTCGCCGATCTCGGCCTTCAGGCGTTCAGCGTCGGCATCCTTCCGGACCCCGGCGAAGACGCGGAAACCCTTTTTGACGAGGTAATCGGTGCAGGCCTGACCGATGCCGGTGGAGGCTCCGGTGACGACGGCGTATTGCGGCATGGGATAATTCCTCGCTCTGGCTTGCTCTCAAACTAGACCCGGCTGTGACGGGGGCAAGGAAAGTCTTTTGACCTTCCCCCTGAACCCGCCCTATCGTCCTGATTCACACACGGGATTTGGGGACACGACATGATCATCCGGACACTGGCCATTCTGGCCACTTTGGTACTGACAGCGGGCGCGCAGGCGCAAGACCGCTACGCGCTCGTTGGCGGCACGCTGATCGACGGCAATGGCGGCCAGCCCATCCGCAATTCGGTCATTCTCGTCGAAGGCGAGCGCATCGTGCGCGTCGGCAATACCGACACGGTTGAGGTCCCCGACGGCTATGAAGTCATTTCGACTGAGGCCATGACCGTGCTGCCCGGCCTGTGGGAAATGCACGCCCACCTGATGCTGAACGGTCATGCCGACTACGATCACTGGCACCCGACCTACATGGACCGGATGGAAGACGAGATCATGCCGGCCTCGGCGGTTCAGCTTTTGCTCGCCGGGGTGACGACGGCGCGCGATCTCGGCGCGCCGCTGGAAATGAGCCTCTCGATCCGCGACCGCATCAATGACGGCGTCCTGCCTGGACCCCGCCTCTTCGTTTCCGGCCCCTTCCTGCAGCACCGCACGCGGCCCGGCGCGGAGAACTACCGCTGGGGGATCAATGGCGAGCGCGAGGCCCGCGCCCGCGTCAACGAGCTCGCCGATGCCGGCGTCGATGTCATCAAGCTGATCGACCAGGACGAGATGACGCTCGCCGAGGCCACCGCCCTCGTCGATCAGGCGCATCAGCGCGGCCTGCGCGTTGTCGCACACTCGCACCGCCCGAATGAAATCCTGCGTGGGCTGGAAATCGGCGTCGATAATTTCGAGCACACCGGGCTGACGACCGCGCCGGAATATCCCGATCACGTCATGGACGCGCTCGTCGACCGTACTGCGCGCGGGCGGATCAGCGGCGGCCCGCTCTTCTGGACGCCGACCATCGAAGGCCTGTGGAATTATTCGCGCACCCGCGACAATCCCGAACGGCTCGACACCGATTGCTGGCACCGGGGCCTGCAGCCCGACACGATCGCCGACATCGCCGCCTCCATCGAGCATCCCGACCAGCTGACATACATGCAGCTGACCCCGCTGCGCGCCCCGACGCTGCGCCGCAAGTTCGAGCAACTGCGCGAGGCTGGCGTCGTCCTGATGGTCGGCACCGACAGCGGCATCCCGATGAAATTCCACTGCCAGTCGACCTGGAACGAGATCGACGTCTGGACGCGTGAACTCGACGTGCCGGTGATGGACGCGATCCGCGCCGCGACCTACTGGCCGTCTGTCTTCATGGGCGTGGAGGATCAGTGGGGCCGCGTGCAGGAAGGCCTCTATGCCGACATCATCGCGGTCGATGGCGATCTTCTGACCTATCCGAACCTCCTCCAGGACGTCGATTTCGTCATGAAGGGCGGCGTCGTCTACGTCGAGGATGGACAGGTCAACGAAGAAATCCTGCCGGAATCGCTGCGGATGGAGTGACCCGGCGCGCCCCGGCGCGTTGACCGACGCCCTGCGAAGCCTATTGTCTGGCGCGAACGGGTTCTGTCTGACTTCGCAAGAGAATCGCCCTCATGGCCAATGCGCACTCCCGCCCCATCGCCCCGCACCTGTCGGTCTGGCGCTGGCATGCGACCATGCTGTCCTCCATCCTCCACCGCGCCACCGGGATCGGGAATTATCTCGGGGCCGTCGCTCTGGTGATCTGGCTGGTCCTTCTGGCGACAAACAGCGAGCCGCTCGTCGGCTTCCTCTTCGAAGGCCCGATGGAATGGGTGACGCGGATCGGCCTCATCGCTCTGACCTGGTCGGCGAGCTACCACTGGTTCAACGGGCTTCGCCACCTCGCCTGGGACGCCGGGACGGGCTTCGATCCGCAAGGCTCCAATCTGCGCTCGCTCATCATCATCGTTCTGTCGGTGATCGCCACGGCGGCGATCTGGTTTGCCGCCCTGACCGGAGGTGCGTCATGAGCCAGAGCTTCCGCACACCGGCGAAACGCATCAACCCGCATGGCGCGGCCCATGCCGGCACCGGCCACTTCATCGCCCAGCGCGTCAGCGCCATCGCGCTCGCCATCGTCCTGCCGGTCTTCGTCGTAACGCTCGCCCTCTCCGGCGCGCCGGACAGTTTCGCCGCGCGCAGCTATTTTGCCTCGCCCTTCGGCGCGATTGTCTCCCTCCTGACGCTGACTGCGGCGCTTTATCACATGCGCCTCGGACTCCAGGTCGTGGTCGAGGACTATATCCACACCGTCGCGACCAGGACCGCGCTTCTCGTACTCAACTCGCTGCTCGCCGCCGGGCTGTGGCTCGCCGCCGCCTACGCGCTTCTGACGCTCGCCCTCTAGGACCGTTTCGCCAATGCCGACTTACGAATGGATCGATCACACCTATGACGTCGTGGTTGTCGGGGCCGGGGGGTCCGGCCTGCGCGCCGCGCTTGGCGCGGCACAGGCGGGGCTGAAAACCGCCTGCGTCTCCAAAGTCTTCCCGACGCGCTCACACACCGTGGCGGCGCAGGGCGGCATCTCGGCCTCCCTCGGCAATATGGGCGAGGACGACTGGCGCTGGCACATGTACGACACCGTGAAAGGATCGGACTGGCTGGGTGACCAGGACGCCATCGAATATCTCTGCCGTCATGCGCCCGAAGCCGTTTACGAGCTGGAGCACTGGGGCGTACCCTTCTCGCGCACCGGCGAGGGCAAGATCTATCAGCGCGCCTTTGGCGGCATGACCCGCAATTTCGGCGAAGGCCCGGTCCAGCGCACCTGCGCGGCGGCCGACCGCACCGGCCACGCCATCCTGCACACGCTCTACGGCCAGGCGGTCAAGCATCAGACCGAATTCTTCATCGAGTATTTCGCCCTCGACCTGATCATGGATGATGACGGGGCCTGCCGCGGCATCACCGCCTGGAAGCTCGACGACGGCACGCTGCACCGTTTCCGCGCCCAGACCGTGATCCTCGCCACTGGCGGCTATGGCCGCGCCTATTTCTCCTGCACCTCGGCGCACACCTGCACCGGGGACGGCAATGCGATGGTTCTGCGCGCCGGCCTGCCGCTGCAGGACATGGAATTCGTGCAGTTCCACCCGACCGGTATCTATGGCGCGGGCGTGCTCATCACCGAAGGGGTGCGCGGCGAAGGCGGCTATCTGACCAATTCGGAAGGCGAGCGCTTCATGGAGCGCTACGCCCCGAGCGCCAAGGACCTCGCCAGCCGCGATGTGGTTTCGCGTTCGATGACGATCGAGATCCGCGAAGGCCGGGGCGTCGGTCCCAACAAGGACCATATCTACCTTCACCTCGACCATCTCGACCCCGAAATCGTGCACCAGCGCCTTCCCGGGATTTCCGAAAGCGCGCGCGTCTTCTCCGGCGTTGATGTGACCAAGGCCCCGATCCCGGTCCTGCCGACCGTCCACTACAATATGGGCGGCATCCCGGCGAACTATCACGGCGAGGTCGTCACCAAGCGCGATGGCAATGCCGACACGGTCGTGCCGGGCCTGATGGCCGTGGGCGAAGCGGCCTGCGTCTCGGTGCATGGCGCGAACCGGCTGGGTTCGAACAGCCTCACCGACCTTGTCGTCTTCGGCCGCGCGGCTGGCTTGCGGGCCGCTGAAAACCTCACACCCGGTGCGCGACAGCCCGACCTGCCCGCCAATGCCGGACAGAACTCGCTCGATCGTCTCGACCGGCTGCGCAACGCGTCCGGCGGCACGCCGACCGCAAAACTGCGCGACCAGATGCAGCGCGCCATGCAGGACAATTGCGCCGTCTTCCGCACCGGCGATGTCCTGAAAGAAGGCGTCGAGAAAATCGCCGGCGTCTACACGGCTGCGAAGGACATTTCGGTCGCCGACCGCACGCTGATCTGGAACACCGACCTGATGGAGACGCTGGAGTTCGACAACCTCCTCGGACAAGCCGCCGTCACCGTGAACAGCGCCGAAAACCGCAAGGAGAGCCGGGGTGCCCACGCCCGCGAGGACTTCTCCGAACGCGATGACGAGACCTGGATGAAGCACACGCTCGCCTGGGTCGATGAGACCGGCAAGGTCACGATCGACTACCGCCCGGTGCACGATTACACGCTCAGCGAAGACATCGAGTACATCGAGCCGAAGGCGCGGGTGTATTGATGCGCGGAATTGGCGACACGATAGGGTCACTGGTCTTTATTGGTTACGAACTGGGCGCATTTGGTACATTCGTATACCTGACTTTCTTTGATGGATATCAGTACAATTGGTGGAACTGGATCGTCGCGATACCTGTGAATGTATTTTTGGGTCACATATGGCCAATTTTTTGGTTGGTGATTCGTCCGCTTTTTGGGAGCTAGTATGCGAGCCATCCTGCTCATGACTACTTTGGCTGTGTTCGCCGCACCGGCACTCGCACAGAACAATGGTCTGCCGACCCAGCGTCAGGGCCTGATCCTCGTCGAGGTCATTACCCAGCGCGGGCTGGAGTGTGACCTGCTGCGGCCCTGGCAGGCCGGAGCGCTGCGCATGCAGACGCGGATGGAGCTGGGCCAGTATGACAGCGAGGCTCGCGCTGAAATTTCCGGCGAGATCGCCGAGCGTACCGCCGCGATGACGTGTGAGGATCCGCTGCTCATTGGCTGGATCGAGGGCGCGAGCCCCGGCTTTGAACGCGAAATGCTGCCCTTCTTCCTTGTCGCCTATGACGCGATGGCCGGACTCGATCCCGTGCCCGCTCTCTTCGCTGAAGAAACCGGGCGCAGCGACTATGGCCTGCCGTTGTCGATCATAGGGGCCGAGATCGAACGGCTGCAGGATGCCGGAATCCGCCCCGAAGGCGGCGTGGAATGGGACGCCTACGAGACCCGTATCAACACAGCGGCGGCCGAAATCGGCGGTGTGCTGGGCGGTGCGGACAGCGAGCGCTTTTCACACGCCGAGGCCGAAGCCTATGCCACCGACATCGCCCGTATAACCGAGCTCTGGCTCGCCGACGCCATGACCGAATCCGATAACTCCGATACCAACGGGACCGAATAAGATGGTCGAACTCGCGCTTCCGAAAAATTCGCAAATCCGCAAGGGCAAGGTCTGGCCCAAACCCGAAGGCGCGACCAATACGCGCGACTTCCGCATCTACCGCTATGATCCGGAGTCCGGCGAGAATCCGCGCTGGGACACCTATACGGTCGACATGGACCAGTGTGGGCCGATGGTTCTCGACGCCCTCATCTGGATCAAGAACAATATCGACCCGACGCTCGCCTTCCGCCGTTCCTGCCGGGAAGGCGTGTGTGGCTCCTGCTCGATGAATATCGGCGGGCGCAACACCATCGCCTGCACCAAGGGGTCGGACGAGTTTTCCGGCGTCATCGCCATCTCGCCCCTGCCGCATCAGCCGGTGGTCAAGGATCTCATTCCCGATCTGACGGATTTCTACGCCCAGCATGCCTATGTCGAGCCCTACCTCCAGACCAAGACGCCCGAGCCGCAGCGCGAATGGCGGCAGACCGAGGAAGACCGGTCCAAGCTCGACGGGCTTTATGAGTGCATCCTGTGTGCCTGCTGTTCAACGGCCTGCCCGTCCTACTGGTGGAATGGCGAGAAATATCTGGGGCCGGCGGCCCTCCTCCAGGCCTATCGCTGGATCGCCGACAGCCGCGACGAGATGACGGGCGAGCGGCTCGACGATCTCGATGACCCGTTCAAGCTCTACCGCTGCCACACGATCATGAATTGCGCGCAGGTCTGCCCGAAGGGCCTCAACCCCGCCGAGGCCATCGCCAAGATCAAGCAGAACATGGTCGAGCGAGAGGCTTAGGTTTCCCTCTCCCTTCAGGGAGAGGGTCAGGGTGAGGGGTCTTTTTCCTTGCGTGCTTCGAGGCTTGCCTAAAGGCAAGCACCTCAGCATGAGGAAAGTTGCCCCCAGCATACCCTCATCCTGAGGTGTCCGCGAAGCGTCAGCCACCCTCGATCCAGTCGAGGCGAGGCCTTCTCCATCAAGGAGAAGGCGGAGACTCCCAATAGCGTCATGCCCCGATTTATTCGGGGCACTCGTAAGCAAGATCCCCCGGACAAGCCGGGGGATGACGCTTAATCCGTTCGCCCGGCGAAAGCCGGGATCCAGAAATCGCGCAAGCTAGGCCCCGACTTGCGTCGGGGTAACAGATTCAATTTCGGTTTTGATTCCCTCTAGCCCTCATGAAAGCGGGAGATTTCTCCCCCAGATCGCGTTTCTCACCCACATGGGGGATGGCAGAGCCGGCTTTTCCGGGCAGGGTTTCGGGCAATGACAACCAGCAGGGGACGACACCCATGAAGCTTGGAGCCTTTTCCATCAGCCTCGCGGTAAAAGACATCGCCGCCTCGCGCGCCTTCTATGAAAAGCTGGGCTTTGCCACGCTCGGTGGCGATCTGGACCAGGGCTGGCTGATCCTGAAGAACGGCGAGACCGTACTCGGCCTCTTCCAGGGTATGTTCGAGAAGAACATGCTGACCTTCAATCCGGGCTGGGACCAGTCGGCGCAGAATCTCGACGACTTCACCGATGTCCGCGAGATCCAGGCCGCCCTGAAGGCCGCTGGTCTCGACACCGGCGAGGATATCGAGGCTGGCACCAATGGCCCGGCCCATTTCACCCTCACCGACCCGGACGGCAATCCGATCCTGATCGACCAGCATCGCTGATCAGTCCCAGGCCAGTTTCTCACACGCCAAGCGGACCGTCTCCGTGGCTTCGGCTTCGGAGGCGGGCAGGGTTTTGGGGTCAATCGCCTCACCGAACGAGAGCCGGTAGCGCGCGCGCTTCTTGCCCATGAAGCCGTGAAACACCGTCATGTCCTTCAGCTCCTCGCTCATTTGCGCGAGGGCGTAATAGAGGAACGGCATGCGCTGGGTGACGCCCATCGGGATGACGGGAAAGCCGAACCGCCGGGCGAAACTGATCGCGGTCACCTGCCAGGGCTTTTCGGTCAGCCGCCAGCGCCGCCAGTTCCATTCCGCCATGCGTCCGGCCGGGAAAATCACCACGCAGCGTTCCTGCTGAAAGGCGGTCAGGGCGGCCCGCACCGTCTCGCGGGAGCGCTCGCGCGAGCGTGTGTCCTTGCGCCAGTCGACCGGCAGGACGACGTCTTCGAGACCCGGACAGACCCGCAGCGCGTCCCGGTTGGCGAAATAGCAGAGATCGGGGCGGCGCGCCCGAAGCGCGTCCCAGACCGCCACACCGTCCGCGATCCCGCCGGGATGATTGGCCATGACCACGCAGCCCCCGCGCTCGGGAATGGCCTCGAGCCCGCTGGTCCGGACATCGAGATCAAGAAAGCCGCGCACCCAGTCGAGCGCCTCTTCCCCGCCCATGGGCGCAATCGTGTCGGCAAGCCCGACGGCCTTGCGATACCCGAGCAGCGGATAGGCGACGGCCCGGGTTGCGCTCCACAGGCGCGGGCGCGTCATCAGGCGCGGGGCGCGTTCCTCGATCAGCGTGTCAACGACGTGCTGGCCAGTCTCGGTCATGGGTGCAGTGTGAAGCGTTCGGGCGTTACAGGCGAGAGGAAAGCGCGGAAAATCAGCCAGCACCTTGCCAAGCCGGGCGCATCCGGGAAAGCTGCCCTGAGCTTTCCCAACGGAGCTGCACCCCGTGTCCCTTCGCCTCTGCCTGACCGCCTCAATCACCGCCGTGGTCCTGACTGCGGGACCTGCATCGGCGTCACCCTTCGGCTTTCACCCTTATCTTCTCTTCGGCAACGAGACGGACCTGACGGCCTCGGTTGCGCTCGGGGATGTCGATGGCGACAGCGATCTCGACGGCATTGTTGTCAATGGCCGTCACTGGACCGGTCAGGATCAGGTCTTCTTCAACAACGGGACGGGATTCTTCACCGCTTCGCGCAATCTCGGGGACATCGCCGCAACCGGCTACGAGGCGGCACTCGGCGACTATGACGGCGATGGCGATCTCGACGTCGCGGTAGCGCACGATCGCCTGCCTTTGAGCGTCCTCTACAATGACGGCACCGGCGCATTTTCGAACCGGACCGAGTTCGGCGGCCTGGTCCAGTCCCGGGCCATCGTTTCTGCCGACATTGACGGCGATGGCGATATTGACCTCGTCCTCTCCCAGCGCGGATCGGCCAATCTCGTCTACCGCAATGACGGATCCGGGCGGTTCACCGACATCACGCCCCTACTTGGTGACGATCAGACGGTGGGCGTCGTGGCGGCCGATCTCGACGGCGACGGTGATATCGATCTCGCCTTTGCCAATCGCGACCCCAACGGACAGCCTGTCTATGTCAATGAAGGCGGTCGTTTCGGCGAGCCGGTCTATCTGCCGGGTATCGGTACGGGCCGGGCGTTAGCTTCAGGCGACATCAATGGCGACGGCCATACCGATCTCGCCTATGGGGGCATCGACGGCCCCAGTGCGGTCGTGTTCGGCGATGGGGCAGGCGGGTTCTCCGATCCCGTCTTCTTCGGCGATGGCTCCGAAGCGACTTACGGAATCGCGGTGGCCGATCTCAATGGTGACGGGCGGGCCGACATTGTCACCACGCGCATCCGCGCCACAAACGAAGTTTTCCTGTCCTTGGAGACGGGGTTCATCCGCCATGAGGTCGGTGAGGATGCCGATATCACCTATGGCGTCACGACCGGTGACCTCAATGGTGACGGCACGCCGGACCTCGTTTTCGCCAACAACTCGGCAATGAACCAGATCGTCCTGATCAACCCGGACGGCTTCTAGCCGCCAACAGTCCGCCCCTCACGTTAACACTTTGTTTGCAATTGGCCCGCGCCTTGCGACGGGGTCTTCCGACGTTAACGAGCTGTTCACGATCGGGACGACCATGGCCATTCTTGATGCACCGACCACGCCTTCCCTGTTTGACCGCCTGACGCGCCCGCTGCGCAATCTGCAGCACCGCGTGCGCCGCCGGCACGGCCGTATCGACATCGCGCTGGCCGATTTCATGGAAGAGGCGGTCCGTCCCGGCGACAAGGTGCTCCAGCTTGGTGCGGATGAAACCGCGTCACTGACCATTCTCGAACGCGGCGCTTTCCTGAGCCTCGTAGCCTCAGCGGGTGCGGCCGATATCGTGGAAACCGCCTGCCAGACCCGTGGGACCGATGCGGGCCGGTTGCGGGTCTTCAACAGCGTCCGGGCGTCTGAAAGCGCCGGAACCGCCGACGCGGTCTATCTCGCTCCCGCGACCGGGTTTGCGGCCCAGGCCGCGCATCTTCGACACGCCACGACCCGGTTGAAGACCAATGGTCTTCTCCTGATCGACGGTGTCGATACGGTCGCGGGCGGCCGCATCTATGACGCGTTGCAGGCCGATCTCGGCTGGCGGATCGACGAGGTGATTTCCGGCCGCGTCGCCGTCTTCCGCAAGACCGCCGCCTTCCTGGCGGCATAGAATCGGACACAGACACTTTGCAGCAAACGGGGCTTTCATAATTCGATATTTCACGTAATGTCGAATCATGGACGATCACGACGCGCTTGATGCCTTCTCCGCGCTGGGTCACGCGACCCGGCTCGCCATCTTCCGCACCCTGTCGCGCGAAGCGCCGAAAGCCTTGCCAGCCGGAGCCCTGGCCGAGGCCACCGGAACGCCACCATCGACCCTGACCAGCCATCTTCAACACCTGGAACGGGCTGGATTGATCCGTTCGACCCGGCGCTCCCGGCAAATTCTCTATTCACTCGATATTGCGGGCGCGCGCGATCTCGTCGACTTCCTGACCCGCGACTGCTGTGGCGGACGCCCGGACATTTGCGGGACAGTTCCGCGTCAGGCGACCGCATGACCCGGCCCTATGCCGTCCTGTTCCTCTGCACCGGCAATTCGGCGCGCTCCATCCTCGCCGAATCCCTCCTCAACCGCATGGCGGTCGACCGGTTTCATGCGCTTTCGGCCGGGTCCCAACCGGCCGGACAGGTCAATCCGTTCGCGCTTGCCCTGCTGAAACGCGAGGGACACGACACCACCGGGCTGCGCTCGAAAAGCTGGGACGAGATCGCGGCCGCTGGCGCGCCGCTCGATTTCGTCTTCACGGTTTGCGATTCCGCCGCGGCCGAGACCTGTCCCGTCTGGCCCGGTCAGCCCGTGAGCGCACACTGGGGCCTGCCCGACCCGGCTGCGGTCACCGGCAGCGACGCGCAAAAGGCCGCGGCTTTCGCCGACACGTACCGCCAGCTGCGCCAGCGGCTGGACGCCTTTACCAATCTGCCAATGGCCTCGCTCGACCGGCTGTCCCTGAAGTCCCGGCTCGATGCGATCGGCGAAGGCTGAGACCCGCCGCAATACGGCCCGCAAGAAGGAAACACCATGCCGGCAACGCCACCAGAAAGCCCCGCACCGGGCGGGATCGGCCTGTTCGAAAAATGGCTCACGATCTGGGTCGGGCTCGCCATTCTGGCCGGTATCGGTCTTGGCGCTCTGTTCCCTGCCGTCTTCGCCAGCCTTAGCCGTATCGAATACGCCTCAGTCAATCTGGTCGTCGCCATCCTGATCTGGGCGATGATCTTCCCGGTGATGGTCCAGGTGGACCTGTCCGGTCTGTCGCGGATCGGGCGGCAACCCAAGGGGTTGATCATCACGCTGGTTGTCAACTGGCTGATCAAGCCCTTCTCGATGGCCCTGTTGGCGGTCCTGTTCTTTGAAACCGTGTTTGCCCGCTTCATCGCACCTGATGACGCCGCCCAGTATATCGCCGGCCTCATTCTCCTGGGGGCCGCGCCCTGCACCGCCATGGTCTTCGTCTGGTCGCAGCTGACCCGGGGCGACCCGAACTACACGCTGGTCCAGGTCGCGGCCAATGACGTGATCATGATCGTCGCCTTCGCACCGCTGGTCGCCGTGCTCCTGGGCGTCACCAATATCGTGGTCCCGTGGGACACCCTGCTCATCTCGGCCCTGTTGTATGTCGTCGCCCCGCTGGCTGCAGGGACGCTGGTGCGCCGCATGTTGCTGCAAGGCGGGACGGTATCCGGTCACTCCCGGCTCGACCGCTTCAACGCGCGCATCAAACCGGTCGGAATGGCCGGCCTCCTCATCACCGTTGTCCTGCTCTTCGGTTTTCAGGGCAATGTCCTGCTGGAGCGTCCGCTCGTCATTGCCATGATCGCGGCCCCGCTCCTGATCCAGACCTATGGCATGTTCGTGCTGGCCTATGGCGCAGCCTGGCTGTGGCGGGTGCCGTTCAGCATCGCCGCGCCCTGTGCCCTGATCGGCACATCGAACTTCTTCGAACTCGCCGTGGCGGTCGCGATCAGCCTGTTTGGCATCAATTCAGGGGCGGCCTTGGCGACCGTCGTCGGCGTCCTCGTCGAGGTGCCGGTCATGTTGTCACTGGTCGCGCTCGCCAACCGGACCCGGAGCCTGTTTGACCGCAAAGAGACCTGATCCGTCTGGCCTCGCTAGTTGTCGCCGCGCGGGCGGCTGGTTCCCACGCTGGGCTGCAAGCCGAGATCTAACTCACGACGCTCGCGGACCGGCCGCATCAGGTCGGTACAGTCCGGGCCCGGCTCACCGCGCGGCAGGCTGCGCGGGAAGAAGTCGGCCGCCCGTTCCAGCGCCGCCGGATAGTCGGCCCGGGCGCGAATGTCCTGGAAGGTGGCTTCCGGCAGCCGGGACAAGCCGATGACGTCTTCGCGGGCATTCGCGCGGTAGACAGCTGCCCAATAGGCCGCGTCCGCAGTATTTCCCGCAGAATGATGCCGGATCGCCAGCTCGGCCTGGCTGGCCCCCCATCCGGTTCGCGCCGCCATTTCCAGCGCCTCGAACCCCTCAGCTGCGTAGTCCGCGTGCTGTTCGGCCGGAACCAGTGGATCGGTCGCAAGATTGAACGCCATCACGCCGGCCTGATGCCAGGCGACTTCAAACCCCGGCCCGACCTGCCCCGCACACTGAAAGGCCCGCAGGGCATCCATCCAGTTGCCATCATCGGCCAGACGCCGGCCCTGGGCATACAGCATCTCGCCGGGGGAGCCCGCACGGACACCCGGCCCGCGGCGATTGTCCCGGTCACCTGACGCGCACCCTGCTGCCAGCAGGCAGGCCATCACGAGAGACAGGGCGGTTGAGCGTGCAGGCATGACTTTCCTCCGGTCAGTTCAGGTCGATCAGGCCCCGGTCAATATCCGTAGCCCGGCTGTCCGGGTTGCTGGCGGCCGGCATCGGTATTGTCCTGCGGCGGGCGGCGGCGCGTACGGTTCGGATCGCCTTGCGAGAACCACGGCGCACAGCTCGGACTGGCCGAGCGCGAGACCAGTGGCGTCATGCGGAATTCCAGGGCGTCCTGGCGGGCTGCCTCCATGATCTCCTCGCCGATGATTTCCGAATATCGTTGACGCTCAGCGTCATTGAGACGGCGGATCCCCAGCGCGGTTTCGCGGTTGTTCGCGATGTAGTTCCACAACCAGAACCCCGCCATGTTCAACGAGTCGGGATCGCCCTTGGCCGCATAGTACTGGACCAGTTCGGCCTGGGAGGCCGGCCAGCCGGCCCGAGCGGCCAGCGTCAATTCCTCCACGGCGCGCGCTTCCAGGGAGGCCGCGTCCTCGGCCGGCAGTCCGGGCGATTGCGCCAACCCCATCGACGCGAGACCGGCATTGTGCTGGGCGACCTCATAGCCCGACCCCCGCGTGGCGATGCAGCTGAAGCCGACATGGGCGGTCGCGTAGTCTCCGGTATGAAGCGCATGCCCGGCCAGCTCATAACCGCTCATCCCGGCAATGGTACTGTCTCGGGTCGAGGCGCACGCCGACAAGGCGGTGGCCGCAAGCAGACAGGTGGCAATCGTGAAACGCGTCATGGGCTCCCCCCGGGGCACTGGATTTGTCCTGAGAGTGACACTAATGCGCGACGCGCACGAAATCATCACCCCGACTGTGCTGTCCTTCAGGGGTTGCAGCAGGCGCGCGGATTTGATTCATGGTCGCGCTGGAACCGCGCCCGGGCATCCACCGGCCAACGAGTGTTACCGATCATGTTCAAATGGAGTGCCCCGCTGTCATTCACGCCGCAAGCGGCCAGCCAGGTCCCAACCGGTGGCGGCGTGTTCTATCTGCTGGCGGACGAGAGCGAGAGCTCGGCGGTCTATATCGGCGCGGCGAAGAATCTGCGTGAGGAATTCGCCTACGAGCTGGAACAGCAGCGCACGGTTCAGCGTCCCAAGGCGCGCTTCTTCCGCTATGCCGAAACGCTCGCACCGCACGAACAGGCCACCCGCCTGATTGGGGCCCACAAGCGCAAATTCGGCCAACGTCCGGTTCTCAATAGCGGTTTTTGACGTTTTACACGGCCCTTACAGAAACGTCACACACCGCCCTATTTGCGCCGCGCTTGCCCTCCTGTATGAGGTCCACCCCGAATTCGCCCAGCACGGGATTCCGATCATGCGCCTGCAAAAGCCTTTCGACCGCCCGCTCGACATTGATCCCGCACCGGCCACCGCCCGTGCGAACCTGCTCCGGCACAGCGGCCTCGCCCTGATCGCCTCCGTCCTCGTGCTCGCGCCGCTGGTGCCTTACGCCTATGGCCAGACCGATCCCGGCTTTGACCGCCCGGGCCTGCTTGATGCCGCGCCGGAAGACAGCCGCGCCGCGCTGGAAGGCGCGGACCGCCATATCCTCGTCGTGCGCCATGCCCGCAAGGCCGACGAATCCTGCAACGCCATCGACTGTCCGCTGGGAGAGCCCGGCGAAGCCATGGTCTCCGGCTTGTCCGCGCTGATCGGTGAGCCGCCGGTCGACGCCGCGCTGGCCAGTGCGGCCTGCCGCACGGTCGAGACCGCTGAAGCCGGCGGAGCCTGGGTCACCATGCACCGGGCGGCCGACACCTATGCGCTGGCATGTGGTGGCGGCACGGTTGACCGCACCCGGACCGAAGCGATGACCGAAGCCCGCGACGGTCTGGCGCGCTGGACGCTGGTCGGAGAGCACTCCAACACGACCTGCCTGTGGGTCGCCGCCTTTGCCGGTGATGACGCCGCAGAAGGTGCGGGCTGTGTCGAGGGCGCACTGGGTCACGAAGACTATGGCGACGTGTTCTGGCTGCACCGGACGGCTGGCGAGTGGCAGGTTGTTGTCCTGCCCGGCGTGTTCGACGTCGAGACCGTCGAAGCCCAGTAATTTCCTATCCCAGCGGGTATTCCGCCTCGATCCTGTAGAGATTGGGTTCGTGACTGCGCGGCAGTGACGAATAGAGGTGAAACCGGTCGACCGTGAAGGCCGGCGTCTTGAACAGGGCGCAGCGGCGTTCAAACGCTTTCACCCGGTCAAGTTCGGTCTTGTTAAGATAGGCCATCGTCACATGCGGCATGTAGCGTCGGGATTCGGCCTTTAGCCCGGCTCGCCTCGCGGCGCGTTCACAGGCCTTGGCCAGCATGATGAGCGAGGGATGGGCTTCCACCCCCATCCACAGGGCGTGCGGAGATGCGCCGCCGAAACTGCCCGCGCCTTTCAGGGAAATCTCGAACGGCTTCGCCCGGACGCAGGCCAGTTCCCCGTCGAGGTCCTCGGCAACGTCCTCGCTGACCTCGCCGAAGAAGCGCAGCGTCAGGTGCAAATTCTCTCGCGGACGCCAGCGTGCGCCGGGCACGCCTTTCTGCAGGCCGATCAGCCGTTCGGCAATCACGTCCGGGATCGGCAGGGCGGCAAACAGGCGAAGCGACACGGTCTTGGATGTCCGGTTGTCTGATCGAAAAACAAGCAGGTGATAACCGGCGCGATCCAAGACCGGGGATGCGACCATTTCAAGGCCGCTGGCGAAAACAATGCGTGACCTCTCACAGAGAGGGATTCGCCGACTTCCCGTCTCCCCTTGCAAGCGGGCCCCAACGCGCCGATATTTGCCGCGACGAGCGGTGCGGGCGGCCATGGGGCCGAACCCGCCGTCTCGCATACCGAGTTGGAAAGAGAGACTTCGACACCATGAACGACTTCACTCACACCCAGGCCCGCGCCGGTTCGATGGACATGTCCGTCGATGCCGGACTGCGCGCCTTCATGCTGGGCGTCTACAACAAGCTGGCCCTCGGCCTGGTCGTTTCGGGGCTGCTCGCCATTGCCACGTCCCAGGTCGCACCGATCCGGGATCTGCTGTTCACCGTCCAGGCAACACCGCAAGGGATGATGGTCGGACTGACAATGCTGGGCATGATCGTCCAATTCTCGCCGATCGTGCTGCTCTTCGGTTCGATGTTCTTCATGCGCAATCCCAGTGCGTCGGGCGCGAGCCTGCTCTACTGGGCGGTTGTCGCAGCCATTGGCGCGTCGCTGGGTCTGGTCTTCCTGATCTACACCTCGACCAGCGTTGCCACGACCTTCTTCGTGACGGCGGCGGCTTTTGGCGGCCTGTCGCTCTTTGGCTACACCACGAAGCGCGACCTGTCGGCCATCGGCAGCTTCCTGGTCATGGGCGTGATCGGCCTGATCATCGCCATGGTCGTGAACATGTTCCTGCAAAGCAGCGCGCTGATGTACGCCATTTCGGCGGCCGGTGTGCTGATCTTCTCGGGCCTCATTGCCTGGGACACGCAGCGCCTGAAAGCGACCTATTACGCGCTCGGCGGAAACGAGGCGGGGATGGCTGTTGCCACCTCTTTTGGCGCGCTGTCGCTCTACATCAACTTTATCAACCTGTTCCAGTTCCTGCTGATGTTCCTCGGTCAGCGCGAATAGCGGAAGCAGGCTGACACCTGACACGAGAACGCCCCGGCACACCGCCGGGGCGTTTTTCGTTGAAAGGGGACCCTGTCAGCCGATGACAGAGAAGCGCTTGCGGTCGAAAAAGCGCAGCAGGGCGGACAGGTCATGGCCCCGTTTCAGGATGGCCCCGCCGGGCGCGAGGATGGACCATGCCCCTTGCCGGCGGGCATTGGCGGGCAATTTTTCGATCCGGTAGAGCGGGTATTCGCTGGTCCGGCGGTAGACCGAGAACACGGCCCGGTCGGACAATCCGTCAATCGCATAGTCCCGCCAGTCACCGCGCGCGACCATTCGTCCGTAGACGCGCAGGATGGCATCGAGTTCGCGGCGGTCGAACATGACGGGATGGGCCTGGCGCGACGCGCCCGCATTTCCCGTCACAGGCGAATTTCCATCTACATGGTCTCCCACGGCAAATCACGGTTCGGACCTATCTTACAAATATTTCACAGCGCGCCGCAAAGCCGCCTCATTTCCGTCCTTTCAGCGCCCCATCCCGCCGCGACCTTTCACGCGTCGGCCGGCGCGAAATTGCCGCAGGATCCAGGTTTCAGACAGCCCCCCCAGCCCCCCGGATTCTGCAGCACGCCCGGCCGGCACACTTCCTTCACCGTTGACGCGCCACCATGCTGGTCAAGTCCGGCGGACCACGCTAACGCTAGGGTACGCCGCGTCATTCCGCAGCTATGGAACGGGCATTCTCGATGTTGACCGTTGAAAAACTCGTCAAACGGTTCGGGCCGCGGGTCGCGGCCGACACGGTGAGTTTTTCCCTGCAGCCGGGCGAAGTGCTGGGCTTTCTCGGCCCCAACGGTGCCGGCAAATCGACCACGATGCGCATGATTGCCGGCCGGCTTGAACCGGATTCGGGACGCGTCCTCGTTGGCAAACATGATGTCGCCACCGAGCGCCGTGCCGCCCAGCGCCTGATCGGCTACCTGCCCGAGGGCGCGCCAGCCTACCCGTCCATGACACCGCGCAGCTTTGTTGAATTCTGCCTGCGCGCGCGGGGCTGGTCCGGTCGCGAGATGGCGCTGGCCTCTGCCGAAGCCCTGGACCGGGCGCGGCTGGGTGACGCCGCGGGTCAACGCATCGCCACCCTGTCGAAAGGCTACAAGCGCCGCGCGGCACTGGCCGCGGCCATCGCCCACGACCCGCTCCTGCTCATCCTTGATGAACCGACCGACGGGCTGGATCCCAACCAGAAGGATCAGGTCCGCGCCCTCATTCGTGACATGGCCGCCGACAAGGCAATTATCGTCTCCACCCACATCCTCGAAGAAGTCCCGGCGGTGTGCTCACGCACCATCGTCATCGACAAGGGCCGCATTCTCGCCGACGAAAGCCCCGAGGAAATGGCCGCCCGGACGCGCACTGGTCGTCTCGACGATGCCTTCCGCGCCCTGACCCAGACCGTGCCAGCCGAAGCGGATGCGGCATGACCGCGGGATCGTCCATCGCCGGTCTTCATGCCGTGTTCCGCCGTGAGCTCGGATCCTATTTCACGACGCCGCTGGCCTTCGTCTTCCTGGCCGCCTTCGCCTTCGCTGCTCCGGCCTTCGCTTTCAATGTCGGGCGCTTCTTCGATACCAACCGCGCAGACCTCGCCCCGCTCTTCGCCTATCTGCCCTGGCTGTTGATGATCCTGATGCCCGCGCTCGCCATGCGCGCCTGGGCCGAGGAGCGCGACCGGGGCACGATCGAGACCCTCCTCTCCCTGCCCGTCCCGGTCTGGGCCGCATCGCTCGGAAAATTCCTCGCCGCGTGGGTGGTCGCTGGTCTCGCGCTGGCCCTGACCTTCCCGATGTGGATCGCGGTCAATTATCTCGGTGCACCGGACAACATGGCCATCGCAGCGGGTTATCTCGGGGCCTTCCTGCTCGCCGGAGCCTATCTCGCCATCGGGCAGGCCCTGTCGGCGACAACCGGAAACCAGGTCGTCGCTTTCGTCCTCGGCGTACTCGCCGCCTTCCTCCTGACGATGGCAGGATCGCCCTTCGTGACGGGCGCGCTCTCCTCGGCGGTACCGGCCTGGCTGGTTGAAGCCATCGCGCATTTAAGCGCCCTTGAGCGCTTCTCGGCCTTCCAGAGCGGCGTGATCGGTGTGAAGGACCTCGTCTATTTCCTCAGCTTCATCGCAGGCGGCACGGCAGCCGCCGGCCTGTTGATCGGCGCAAGCCGGGCAGGCGGGCGATGAAGCGCGGCCCGCATCTCCTGGCCATGCTGGTGGCGGTTTTCGTGCTCGTCGCGGCGGGCAATCTCATCGCCGCGCGCGGATTTGGCGGAGCCCGGCTCGACCTGACCGAGCGTAGCCTTTACGAGCTGTCACCGGGCACGGTCCAGACCCTCCGCCGCCTCGACGAACCGGTGCGCTGGACATTCTACTATTCGCGCCGCCTGGCTGCTGACTATCCGGCGATCCGGGCCTATGGCGCGCGCGTGCGGGAAATGCTGCGCGGCTATGAGGCGGTATCGGGCGGGCGGATTATCTTCGAGGAAATTGACCCCGAGGCCTTTTCCGAACGCGAGGACGAAGCACTGGAGCTGGGACTGCAGCCCGCCCCGGTGGGCGAGGCCGACCGGCTCTTCTTCGGGCTTGTTGCCCGAGACATGATCGACGAGACCCATGTCATTCCCTATTTCGCACCCGAACGCGAAAGCCTGCTGGAATACGAGCTGACGCGCATCCTCGCCGATCTTGCCCGTGCCGACGAGCCGCGACTGGCGATCCTGACCAGCCTGCCCATCGAGACCGGACGCCCCGGCTCCCGCCCCAGCGCCGCCGTCGTCGAGCTGGAGAGCAATTACGCGGTCGACTGGGTGCAGCGCGCTTTCGTCGAGCTTCCCGAGGCCGACGCGCTTCTCATCGTCCATCCGCCGGACCTGTCCGACGACCAGCTTTATGCCATCGACCAGTTCGTCATGGGCGGCGGCCGCGTCATCGCCGCCATCGACCCGATGGCCCATCTGGCCCTGCGTGCCGGCCCGGACGGCCTGCCTCCGCCCAATGCCCGACGCAGTTCAGGGCTTGCCCCGCTACTGGCCATCTGGGGCGCGGCCTTCGACCCCGAACAGGTGGCGATGGATATCGACCTCGCCCTTCCCGTTCAGGTTACCGAGGACGGCCGCACCCGCGTGCGCGGCTATCCGCTGTGGTTCTCCACCGGTCCGCAGGAAATGTCGGACAATGATCTTGCCACGTCCGGCCTGACCCGCGGTGTCAATTTCGGCTCCCCGGGCTTTCTGGAGGCCGTGCCGGGGCGGAGTTCGCGCTTTGAGCCGCTGATCACAACGACGGCAAACGGCGCGCGATTGCCGACCGAGACCGCCGCCCGCAATCCGTCGCCGGACGAGATCACGGCCGACTATCCTGAACCGGGCGAAAGACTGACCCTGGCCGCGCGCCTGAGCGGGGCGCTGGCCACCGCCTATCCGGACGGGCCACCGGCCGGTAGTGAGATCGTTCACGATCCGGAGGCCCAGCTGACAGAGACCACCGCAGGGGATGTCGTCATCATTGCCGATGCTGACTGGCTCGATGATTCCTTCTTCCTGCGCAGCGACGCCGCGTTCGGCACATCGGTCGTGGCCGACAATCTCTCGCTGCTGGTCAACCTGATCGACATTGCGCTGGGGGATCCGGCGCTGGTCGGCTTGCGCTCCCGCGCCCCATCGGCGCGGCCCATGCTGCGCGTCGAACAGCTTCGGGCGGACGCGGAACGCCGCTTCGTCGAGGAACAGGCCAGTCTCCAGGACCAGATCGACACGGCCCAGGCCCGGATCGCCGAGCTTCAGAACCCGTCGATCACCGATGAGGCCTCCCTGACCATGGAACCGGTCGAGATCCGCGCCGAGATGCGGGCCCTGCGCAGTGACGTGCTGACCGCGCGCAACCGGCTGCGGGATGTCGAACGCGATTTCCGGTCCGACATCGACGATCTGGAGGCCAGCCTGCGTTTCTGGGCGCTCTGGTTCCCGCCGCTGGCCGTGCTCCTGACTGGCTTTGTCCTGGCCCTCTTGCGGCGGCGGGGGCGCGCATGAGCGGGGGAGCGGATCGTCAGCGCCTGATCGAGGCGGTTATTCTGGGCGGAGTAGCGGTGCTGGCCATGCTGATCGCCCTGACGCTCGTCCTGACGGCCTCATCGTCCGCACCCGGACTGGACCGGCGCGGCCCGGTCTTGCCTGATCTCGCCGGCACGACGTCTGAGGTCCGTACACTCGCGGTCGAGACACGGGCGGCGCGTTTTGAACTCGAACGCGATGGCGAGGGCTGGGCCCTGGCCGGTCGGGCCGGTTTTCCGGCCAATGCCGACCTGGCAGAGCGTATCCTGACCAGCCTCGCCGAGCTGGAATATGCCGGAGCCCGCACCGCCAGCCGGAACCAGCATGCCGCCCTCGGACTGGTGGCCCCGGACCAGGGTGGCGACGGCATTCGCATTACCGCTCATGACTATGATGGCCGCCTCGTGGCCGACCTGATCCTGGGGGCCGCACGTGGTGAAAGTGGCAGCTATCTGCGCCGTCCGGACGAGGACCAGACCTGGGCCGTTATTGGTCTGCCGCCGGTAGCGACGGAGGCCGACCGCTGGATGGAGCTCGATTTCCTGGCACTCGGCACGGACACGATTGCCCGTGTGCAGGTTCAGCCGGAATCCGGCCCCACCTACCGGCTTGAACGGCCAGGCCTCAGCGTGCGGAATTTCGCCCTGCGCTCTCCGCCGGGCTGGCGGCCCGTCACTGACGGAGCCGGCAACGGCACCGGCAGCGTCCTGTCGCGCGTCCGCTTCCGCGATGTCCGCCGCGCTGACTTCACCGATCCGCCCGTCGCCCGCCATACCGCCGAGACCTTCGGCGGGCTGCGGGTCGAGATCGCCGTCTATGCCGATGGCCAGTCGCGCTGGGCGACACTGCGCGCAGTGGCACTGTCAGACGACGCGCAGGCCGAAGCCCTTGCCCTGAACAACACGGCCGACAACTGGGCCTTTCTCCTGAGCGATCTCACGATAAGCCGGCTGATCCGGCCGCTTGACGACTTTGCCATCAGGCCCGCGCCTCCTGCGCCTCAGCCGGACGCGGAACCGCGATGAGACTCAACCAGCTCACCCTGACCGTCAGCGACATCGCCCGCTCGAAGGCATTCTACGAGCGCCTGGGCTTTCACCTGCTGGTCAATTCACCGCATTATTGCCGCTTCCTCGCACCTGATGGCGGGACAACCTTCTCGATCCATGCGGGTGAGGTGACCGATACGGGCGGTGCGGTCCTCTATCTGGAAACCGATAATGTCGACGCGGAAGCTGCGCGGCTCGCGGCACTGGGCATCGCCTTCGAGACTGAACCCACCGACCAGAGCTGGCTGTGGCGCGAGGCGGATTTCCGCGACCCGGACGGTCATCGCTGGAAACTCTACCATGCCGGGAAAAACCGGGTGGATCCGCCCTGGCGGGTGAAACCCTAATTACCCTGTGCGACCTCGATCGGGTCCGGCGAGAACTGCGCCGCCCCGAGAACCGGTCCGCCATCGGGAGCCTGGACGATCACCGCGGCACTGGTACCGCGCGGCAGCGACGCGCCAAAATAGGCGACACCGGATTCCCATTCGCCCAGATGGAGCAGGGCCTGGACCGGGTTATAGAGCCGCATCGTCAGGCCTTCATTCTGGCCGCCCTCGACATCGACCTCGTGCCAGCCAGGCCGAAAGACGGCGAGCCAGACATCCGCCCGGCCGTCGTCGGGCACAGCCCCCAGCACGCGGATGCGGTGATTGCCGTCGCCGAGGGCTTCACTCGTGACATCGACATGGGTCGACATAGCCATGCGCCGGCGTTCCAGCGCGGACCGGATCGCATCGGTCTGCGCCCCCGAGGCTTCTGCCGCACCGTCGATGACAAATTGCGGCGTGTAGATGCGCGGCACGTCCAGCGCGGCCTTGTAGACACGCTGGCGGTCTGTGAATTCTGGCCGGGCGAACGTGTCCTCCCAGCCGTAGATATCCCAGTAGGTGACTCCAAAACCGAGCGCGATGACATCCTCGCGCTGGTCCAGTTCACCGAGATACTGGTTGGCTGCCGGACAGAGCGGGCAGCCCTGGCTGGTGAACAATTCCACCACGACAGGCCGCGGGGGCGGGGCATCCGGCTCGATCGCCGGACCGGCAGCGGCCGCACCCCACATGATCAGCGATGTCAGCCAGCTCAGCATGACGGTTAGATAGGCACTCCCCCCGCGCGCGGCCAATCACTTGGCTGTGACGCGCGCGGCGGGCAGTGTGGCCGCGCGATCAGGCCGCGGCAAGATTGCGCAGGACGTAGTGCAGGATTCCGCCATTGCGGAAATACTCCAGCTCGTTCTCGGTATCGATCCGCGCCATCGCCTTCACCGTCTCGCTATGCCCGTCCGCGAAGGTGATCGTGACGTCCAGCATGTCACGCGGGGACAGAGAGGAAATCCCCGCCACCGAGACATGTTCGTCACCGGTCAGGCCCAGCGTCTCGCGTGTCACGCCATCCTCGAACTGCAACGGCAGAACGCCCATGCCGATGAGGTTGGAGCGGTGAATACGCTCGAAGCTTTCAGCGATCACGGCCTGCACGCCCAACAGACGCGTTCCCTTGGCCGCCCAGTCGCGTGACGAGCCGGTGCCGTATTCCTTGCCACCGATAACGACGAGCTGTGTGCCTTCTGCCTGATAGGCCATCGCCGCGTCATAGATCGGCTTGACGTCGGCAGAGGGGAATTTCTTGGTGAAACCGCCCTCAACGCCGTCGAGCATCTGGTTCTTGATGCGGATATTGGCGAACGTGCCGCGCATCATCACCTCGTGATTGCCCCGGCGCGAGCCGTAGGAGTTGAATTCGCGCGGCGGCACCTGGTGGCCCTGCAGATAGCTGCCCGCCGGGCTGTCGGCCTTGATCGCACCGGCCGGCGAGATGTGGTCGGTGGTGATGGAATCGCCAAAGAGGCCGAGAATGCGCGCGCCCTCGATATCGCGCGGCGCGTCCGGTGTCATCGACATGCCCTCGAAATAGGGCGGGTTCTGCACATAGGTCGAGGTCGAATCCCACGTATAGGTCAGCCCGCCTTCGACATTGATCGACGCCCAGATGTCGTCGCCCTTGAAGACGTCGGCATAGCGCTGGGCGAACATTTCCGGCGTTACGGCTTCGCGCACGGTTTCCGCGATTTCGGCGTTCGACGGCCAGATTTCCTTGAGGAAGACCGGCTCGTTCTCTTCGTCAAACCCGATCGGGTCGTTGAAGAGATCGACATTCATCGACCCGGCAAGGGCATAGGCGACCACGAGCGGCGGCGAGGCGAGATAGTTCGCTTTCACGTCCTGGCTGATCCGGCCTTCGAAATTCCGGTTCCCGGAGAGGACGGAGGTGGCAACGAGATCGCCTTCCTTGATCGCCTTCGAGATCGGTTCGGGCAGCGGCCCGGAATTGCCAATACAGGTCGTACAGCCATAGCCGACAAGGTTGAACCCGAGCGCGTCGAGATCGTCCTGCAGCCCCGCCTTGGCGAGATAATCTGTGACGACCTGCGAGCCCGGCGCGAGCGAGGTCTTCACCCAGGGCTTCACTTTCAGGCCGCGCTTGAGCGCATTGCGGGCGAGCAGGCCGGCACCCAGCATCACGTCCGGGTTGGACGTGTTGGTGCACGACGTGATCGCGGCGATCACCACATCCCCATGGCCGATGGAGTATTCGGTGCCCTCCACCTTCACCCGGCGATGGGCCTCGGCCATCTTGTCGAACTCGTTGGCGAGCGACATGGCGAACGCATCAGACGCCTCGGTCAGTGCCACCCGGTCCTGCGGGCGTTTCGGCCCGGCCAGAGACGGCACGACGTCGGCGAGATCAAGCTCCAGTACGTCGGTGAAGACCGGATCGCCGTTATAGTCCGGGCGATACATGCCCTGCGCCTTCGAATAGGCCTCGACCAGCTTCACGCGCTTCGGATCACGGCCCGTCGCGGTGAGATAGGCGAGCGTTTCGGCGTCCGTCGGGAAGAAGCCGCAGGTCGCGCCGTATTCCGGAGCCATGTTGGCAATCGTCGCCTCGTCGGCGAGCGAAAGATGATCGAGCCCGTCACCGAAGAATTCCACGAATTTGCCGACGACGCCACGCTTGCGCAGCATCTGCACGACCATCAGGACAAGGTCGGTCGCGGTCGCGCCCTCGGGCAGTTCGCCGGTCAGTTTGAAGCCGATCACTTCCGGGATCAGCATGGAGACGGGCTGGCCCAGCATCGCGGCCTCGGCCTCGATCCCGCCAACGCCCCAGCCGAGCACGGAAAGCCCGTTGACCATCGTGGTGTGGCTGTCAGTGCCGACGAGCGTATCGGGATAGGCGATGGTCTCGCCGTCCTCGTCCTTCGTCCAGACGGTCTGGGCGAGGTATTCGAGATTGACCTGGTGGCAGATGCCGGTGCCCGGCGGCACGACGCGGAAATTCTCGAACGCCTTCGCGCCCCATTTCAGGAATTTGTAGCGCTCGCCATTGCGCTCGTATTCGCGCTCGACATTGGTCTTGAACGCGCCCGGCGTGCCGAAGGCGTCGACCATGACCGAGTGGTCGATGACGAGGTCGACCGGCGCGAGCGGATTGATCTTCGTCGGATCACCGCCCAGTGACGCCATCGCATCGCGCATCGCGGCAAGGTCCACCACGGCCGGAACGCCGGTGAAGTCCTGCATCAGCACCCGGGCCGGGCGGTAGGCGATCTCGTGGTTGGAGGTCTTGTCCTGCAGCCAGGTGACCATCGCCTCGATATCGGCCTTGACCACCGTCTTGCCGTCCTCGTGGCGCAACAGGTTTTCCAGCAGGACTTTCAGCGAGGCCGGCAGGCGGGAGATCCCGGCAAGGCCATTCTTTTCGGCTTCCTTCAGGTCGAAATAGACATAAGAATCGCCGTCGACATCGAGCGTGCGGCGGCATTTGAAGCTGTCGAGAGAGGCCATGTTCGTCGGGTGTCCTTGTTCTTGCGGCCGGCACGGTACGGGGCGCGCGCCCGGACCGGTTCAGGCGGGGAGTTGTGAAGTTTCTAAACCCGCCCGTGCTGCACTGCAATGGAGGGGGCGGGCTTTGTCGTGCTTGACCCCATACGCCTCACAGGCGACACGCTTCTCTCCATGACCGAACCCGACTTTCCGCCCGCCTCCCTGAGGCTGGAGGCCGTGACCGCGACGCGCGGCGCAAAGACGCTGGTGCGCGATCTGTCGCTGGCGCTGGGTCCGGGCGAAGCCCTCTTGCTGACCGGAGCCAATGGCGCGGGCAAGACGACGCTGCTGCGGGTGATGGCGGGTCTCTACGCGCCTGACGCCGGGACGGTGACGATGAGCCCTGAACCGCACCGGGCCGCCGCCTGGCTCGGCCATGCCGACGGCATCAAGCCGGGCGAGACGCCGCGCGAAAGCCTCGCCTTTCATGCCGCCCTGACCGGTGCGAACAAAGCCACCACGAAAACCGCGTTGGCCGTGATGGGAATGGACGCGCTCGCCGACCGTCCGGCCCAGCGCCTGTCGCGCGGGCAGAAGCGCCGCGCCGCACTGGCCCGTGTGATCGCGTCACACCGCCCGGTCTGGCTGCTCGACGAACCCGCCGGGCCGCTCGATGGCGATGGCCGCGCGAGGCTAGCCGCCGCAGTCGCGGCACACCGTGCACGTGGCGGCATCGTCGTCGCCGCCACCCACCAGAGCCTCGACTGGCCGGACGCGCGCACGCTGGAGATCGGGGCATGAGCGCGCTGGGGGCCGTCTTTGCGCGCGAGGCACGGCTCGCATTCGCCGGGGGTGGCGGACCGGCCGGACCGGCGGCCTATTTCCTCGCCGCGCTGACCCTCGCTCCGCTGGCGCTTGGGCCCGCAGGTGCGACGCTCGCCGCCGCCGGGCCGGGCGTCATCGCCTTCGCGGCTTTGCTCGCCGTCCTCCAAGGGGCCGAGCGCCTGCATGGAGAGGACGTCGCTGACGGCACGCTCGACCTTCACGCCCTTTCCGGCCTCGCCCTTCCGCTCATCGCCTTTGCCCGCACAGCGGGCTGGGGGCTGGCGACGCTCTGGCCGCTCGTGCCCGTCGGCTTCATCGCCGGGGTCAGCTATGGCCTCTCCGTTCGGGCAGCGCTGATGCTGACCGGCGCGCTCGCCTGCGCCATTCCGGGTCTTGCCTTCATCGCCAGCTTCGCCGGGGCGCTCGCCGCCGGAGTGAAGCGGGCGGGCCTCTTGATCGCCCTCATCGCCGCACCGCTGATGATCCCGCTGCTCGTCTTTGCCGCCGCGGCGGGCCGCGAAGCCCATGCCGGGGACGAACGCGCGCTCGCCAACCTTCTCCTCACCGCCGCGGCGAGCCTCTTCGTCATGGCGCTCTCGCCCTTCGCCATCGCGGCAGCTTTGAAGACGAGACTGGAATGAGCCGGATGCGGCCAGCCCCTGCGACCCTGCGCCGCTTGCCCGCGCGGGCGCGGCCTAGTATCGGACGGGGCTGATGTTCAGCTATCTCGCCAACCCGGCGCGGTTTGACCGCTTTGCCCGCATCGCCATCCCGGTGACGGGATTTCTGGCGCTCGTCCTGATCCTGCCCGGCGCATGGTTCGCACTCTTCGCCTCGCCGCCCGACTACCAGCAGGGCGAGACGATCCGCATCATGTATGTCCATGTCCCCGCCGCGTGGCTGGGGCTGGCGCTCTATCTCGCCATGGGCGTGGCGAGCTTTGTCTATTTCGTCTGGCGTCACCCGGTTGCCGATGTCGCCGCCGCCTCCATCGCGCCCATCGGCGCGGTCTTCGCCGCGCTCTGCCTGGCCTCCGGCGCGCTCTGGGGCAAGCCGACCTGGGGCGCGTGGTGGGTCTGGGATGCGCGCCTGACCTCGATGCTGATCCAGCTTTTGCTCTTCCTGGGATACATGGCCCTGCGTGGGGCGCTCGAGGACGAGAAACAGGCCGCGAAATCGGCGGCCGTCCTCGCCATGGCGGGCCTGGTCAATCTGCCGATCGTGAAATTTTCGGTCGACTGGTGGGCGAGCCTGCACCAGGGCGCGAGTGTCATGCGGCTCGATGGACCGACCATCGACCCGAGCCAGCTTCTGCCGCTCCTCCTGATGGCGACAGGCTTTACCGCGCTCGCCGGCTGGCTGGTGCTCTACCGCATGCGCAGCGTCATCATCGACCGCCGCGCCCGTGCCCTGCAGGCCCAGCGGGAGGCACGGGCATGAGCGAATATCTCGCCATGGGCGGACACGCCGCCTTCATATGGCCAGCCTGGGGGCTGACCGCTTTGGGTGTCGCAGGCCTCATCGCCTTTGTACTGGCCGAGCGGCGCGCTGCGCGCAAACGCCTTGCCCGGGAAGAGACGGAAGCAGGTCGATGAACTGGCTGCGCCTCCTGCCCGCCGGGATCGTCGTCGCGCTGATCGCGGTCTTCGCGGTGCTGCTCCTGCGGGCCGAACCGCCGCCCGACGATCCGCTGGTGGGACAGCCGGTACCCGAATTCGACCTTGCTGTCCTCGATGGCCGCTCCGGATATGACAAGGACACGGCTGCCGGGCCCTATCTGTTGAATATCTGGGGGTCGTGGTGCCCGCCCTGCGTAGCGGAACACCCGGTCCTGATGGCGCTAGAGGCGGAAGGCATTCCGATCTACGGCATTGCCTGGCGGGATTCAGTCGCCAATGCCAATGCCTTCCTCGACCAGCGCGGCGACCCGTTCGCGGGCGTGCTGCGCGATCCGATGGGCGAAGCGGTCATCGCGCTAGGCGTCACCGGTGCACCGGAAACCTTCGTGGTGGGACGTGACGGGCTTATCCGTGCCCGCTGGGCGGGGCCGCTGACGGCGGAGGCGCTCGAACGGGTGATCTATCCGGCGCTGGACGCCGGTTAACCAGCCTTCGCAGCGGCTTTCTTGGCCGCCTTCTTGGCTTTCTTGCGCGCTTTTTTCAGCGCCTCTTTTTCTTTTTTCTTCGCGGCCTCGGCCTTGGCCTCGCCTTCCTCGATCGTCTTGGCGATCCGGCGCAGCGCCTTGACGAAACCGGCGCGCTTGCTCTTCGACAGGCTGTCGAGAATCGCTTCGTCGGCGGCGATGGCTCCGGCCAGCGCGGTAAAATAGCTGTTGCGGCCCTGATCGGTCAGGCGGATGGATTTCGCCCGTGCGTCACCCCGCACGGTTTCACGTGTCAGGAAGCCCTTGTCGGCCATGCGCGCGACCAGTTCAGCGAGGGTCGAGCGATCAATCCCGGTGGCCTTGACCAGATCGGACTGGGTCAGACCTTCTTCAGCCGCCGTGGCAGCGAGGACCGCGAACTGGCGTTGGGTCAGTTTCTCCCCGTCCGGCATGGCCCGGGAAAAGCGGTCGGCGGCGAATTGCTGGGCCCGGTGCAGGAGCTGCCCGGGCGAACGGGCGAGATCGAATTCGGCAGTCTTGGCCATCGGCCGTCTCCCTGACTGTCGTCGTGCATGCCGACCCTAGCGTCTGGTTATGCCGATTCGATGACACTTACCTCCGTCGGCGGAAGATTTTCCCAGCGCCTAGCCGGTCACGGTCGCCGTGTCGTCGTCCTTCTTCTGGTGTTTCAGGACGATGGGAATGTTGATCAGCGCGAAGATCACCGACAGCACCATGACAACGCCCTTGAACGTCACCCACAGGCCTTCAGTGAATTCCAGCCCGTCAAACCAGCGCGCGCTTTCCGCGACGGTAGAGTCGGTGATGTGCCGCCAGAGAAACTCGTTCAGCAGCGCCAGGAACTGGAAATAGAGCGCCCAGCGGATGGCGAGGATCGTCCAGATCGGACCGGGAAGATCGAAAATGCCGGAAAAGAACACCCGCCAGATATTCACGCCGAAGGCCAGGCCGATGAGGATCAGGAAGGACAGGAAGAGATTGACGATGGTCGGCTTCATGAAAATGAAGATCGGGTCCTGGAGATAAATCCCCATCCCGCCCATGAAGGTGACGATCACCGCCGAGAACAGCAGCATCATCGGCCAGCGTTTCTGGACCAGGCGCGCATAAACGAGTGCGGCCAGCATGGCGATGATGAAGATACCGGTCGCCCAGTAGATCGCGTCCGAACCGACGATCCGCCCGCCGATGAAGTAGACACCCATGAACAGCGCCACCGGCCCGACATCGGTAATCAGCTGACTGCCCTGGGCGGCGGTTGATTTTGTCTCGGTCATGGATTCGCGTCTCCGGTGCGTGGTGCCTCAGGCGAGTTGCAGCAATACAAGCCCGCCCGCAAGGCCAATGGCCAGAAGAAACCGCTTCAGCCCGAAGGATTCCTTCAGCACCAGCGCCGACAGGATCGCGCCGAAGACGAAGCTGGTCTCGCGGATCGCCGCCATCTGCGCGACCGGTGCGTTGGCATAGGCATAAAGGGCGAGCGTGTAAGTCCCGGCATTGAAGAGCGCGCTCATCGCGCCAAGGCGGAACATGGCCCTGGCTGACGCCAGATAGGCCTTCCCGCGCCGGACCAGCGCCGTTGTGGTTAGCGTGATGGAACTCAGAACAAAGAACCAGGCCGCATAGGTCACCGGATCACCCAGCAGGCGCACGCCTGCCGCGTCATTGACCGAATAGCCGGCGGTGACGGCCGCGCAGGCCAGCGCGAAACCGAGCGCCTTGGCCTTGGGCACCCCGCCCTTCTCCGGCCAGGCAAAGGCGACCAGCGCCGCGGTCGCGATGGCGAGGCCCAGAACGCCCAGCGGCGGCAGGGTCTCACGCAGGGCGAGGAAGGCCACGATGGCTGCAAGCGCCGGAGCCGCGCCGCGCATCACCGGATAGACGAGGTTCATCTCACCCCGGTCGAAAGCGGAAATCATCAGCATGTTGAACACCCAGACGAGGAAGGCTCCAAACAGCAGGAAGGGCCAGACCTCGGCGGGCGGTATCGGATTGAGGACGGCAACCGGCAGGAAGATGAGGGTCGACAGGCCGATCGAAACCGAGCGGAAGACGAGACGGTCACGCGCCTGCTTGGTGAAAAACGTCATCCCGGCGTGAAGGATCGCCGAGCCCAGCATGGCCAGCGCAGCAAGGCTCTCGCCGCTCACGCCTCTCCCACACCGGCGAGCGCGCGGGCAAAGGCGTCCGCGTCGAAGGGCTGGAGGTCGTCGATACCCTCACCGACGCCAATGGCGTGGATGGGCAATTTGAACCGGTCGGCGACCTGGACCAGTGCGCCGCCTTTCGCGGTACCATCAAGCTTGGTCATGATGACCCCCGTCACCCCGCCAGCTTCGAGGAAGGCCTCGGCCTGCGACACGGCATTGGCCCCGACCGTGCCGTCCAGCACCAGGATGGCGTGATGGGGTGCATCGGGGTCAACCTTGCCGATGACGCGGATGATCTTGCGAAGCTCGTCCATCAGCGCGGTCTTGGTCTGCAGCCGCCCCGCCGTATCGACGAGAACCACGTCAAAACCTTCACGGCGCGCGCGGTCCACGGCGTCAAAGGCAAGGCCCGCCGCGTCCGCGCCGATGGGGCGTTTTTCCACCGGCGCTCCAGCGCGCTCGCCCCAGACCGAGACCTGTTCGACGGCGGCCGCGCGGAAGGTGTCACCGGCGACCAGCAGGACTTTCTTGCCCGAGCGGGTCAGGGCGGCGGCAATCTTGCCCAGCGTCGTGGTCTTGCCCGACCCGTTCACACCGACAAAGAGCACGATTTCCGGCTTCGCCGCCCCGCCGAGATCGAGCGGTTTTTCGAGCGGTTTCAGGGTTTCCGACAGCGTCGTGGCGAGGCTCGTGCGGATTTCCTCGTCGGTGACTTCCTTGTCGAAACGGTCGCGGGCGAGCCGCGCCGTCGCGCGCGCCGCCGCCGGTGCGCCCAGGTCCGCCGCGATCAGGATTTCCTCAAGTTCCTCCAGCGCCTCATCATCCAGCTTGCGCTTGGTGAAGACCGCCGAGACGCTCGAGGTCAGCTTCTCCGAGGAACGCCGCAGACCCGACGTCAGGCGGGAGAAGAAGCCGCGCTTTTCGCCCTCGCTCATGCCGCGATCTCCCCGTGGAGCGCCTCGCCGTTATGGCCGGTGATGCGCAGGTCAAGAATTGCGCCGGGCCGAGCCGGGACAGTGTCGTCAAACTTGATAAGGGCGAAATTCGGGGCGCGCGCCGTTCCCGGACGTTCAACCAGTCCGGGCTGAACACTGCCGGTCATGGCGTTCAGATGCCGCGACAACGCCTCTTCGCCCTTGGCGCGCAGGCGCGCGGCGCGTTCCTTGGCCACCGCCCGCCCGGTCTGCGGCATGCGCGCAGCGGGCGTTCCCGGTCGTGCCGAGAACGGGAAGACATGGAGGTAGGCAAGATCGCACTCGTCGACGAGTTTCAGCGAGTTTTCGAACATCGCCTCGGTCTCGGTGGGGAAGCCGGTGATGAGGTCCGCCCCGAAAGCGATATCGGGCCGCGCCGCGCGCAAATCCGCGCACAGGCGAATGGCGTCGTCACGAAGATGGCGGCGCTTCATGCGTTTCAGGATCATGTCATCGCCCGCCTGCAGTGACAGGTGCAGGTGCGGGGCGATCCGCGCCTCGCCAGTGACACAGTCGAACAGTTCCGGGTCGATCTCGATCGCGTCGATGGAGGACAGCCGCAGGCGCGGCAGGTCCGGTGCCGCCTTGAGGATGGCACCAACCAGACGGCCGAGTTTCGGCGCGCCGGGCAGGTCCGCGCCCCAGGAGGTGAGGTCGACGCCGGTCAGTACGATTTCCTGGAAACCATTCCCGGCCAGCGTCTTGACCTGCTCGACCACCTCCCCCGCCGGCACCGAGCGCGAATTCCCGCGGCCATAGGGGATGATGCAGAAGGTGCAGCGGTGATCGCAGCCGGTCTGGACCTGGACATAGGCGCGCGCCCGGCCATCGAGTCCATCGACGAGATGACCCGCGGTCTCGCGCACGCTCATGATGTCATTGACCAGCGGCTTCGCCTCGCCGCCGAGCAGGGTTGCCGGGTCGAAGGTTTCCGCCTTCATCTTCTCGGCATTGCCGACCACGCGGGTGACTTCCGGCATCGCCGCGAAGCTCTCCGGATCGATCTGGGCGGCGCAGCCAGTGACAATGACCGGCACGCCAGGGCGCTCGCGATGGGCGCGGCGGATGGTCTGGCGGGCCTGACGCACCGCCTCGTTCGTGACGGCGCAAGTGTTGACGATGATCGCCGCGTCCAGCCCTGCCGCATCGGCATGGCCGCGCATGACCTCGCTCTCCCAGGAATTCAGGCGGCAGCCCAGCGTACGGATGTCGAGGCCGCTGTCAGCGTCGCCGGAGGTATCCGGGGCGAGGGTTTTCACGGGCGCGGGCATGGAGCCGGGATAAGTGGCTGTGAAGTGTGCCAAGGTCAAGCAGAGCGGGTGTCAGGCCGGCCAGTCGATCTCGCCGGTCAGGGCCACCGGACCTTCGACGGTGACATGCCCGTCGTCGCGCCAAACGGCCTGGAGTTCACCGCCGTCGGCCAGGATCGCCGTCGCCCGTCCGGTCAGACCTCTGCGCGCCGCCGCGACCAGTGCGGCCGCAGCTCCTGTGCCACAGGCGAGCGTCAGTCCTGCTCCGCGCTCCCAGACCCGAAGGCGGATACGGGCCTCATCGAGGATTTGCGCAAAGCCGACATTGACGCGTTCGGGGAAGAGCGGGTCATGTTCGACCCGGTGCCCAATGGCCCGGGCGGGAACGGTTTCGGCATTCTCGACAAAGAAGACGCAATGCGGATTGCCCATCGACACTGCGCCGGGTGATGACAGGCGCAGGTCGCGTCCGGCCTCGACAGATAAGTCCATCGAGACCGTATCCATCTCGCGCGCCAGCGGGATGTCCTGCCAGCCAGTCCGTGCGGGACCCAGATCGACACGGACGCGCCAATCGCCCGTCCGTTCCGCTTCCATCAGCCCGCCATCGGAATCGAGCACCAGCCGGTCGGTGTTCAGGCCCTCCATCACGTGCCAGGCGACACAGCGCGCACCATTGCCGCACGCGCCCGACGGACTGCCGTCGGCGTTGATGACACCCATATGCGCATCACCCCGGTCGCTATCGGAAATGATCAGGAACTGGTCAAAACCATGACGTGCCGCGAGGCCGCGCACCTGGTCGCCCCCCATCCCGGCCAGCGCCGCCTGGCCACGGACATCGATCACCAGAAAGGCGTTACCGGCTCCGTTCATCAGCCAGGCGGGCATGCGTGTCTCCACTGTTGTCCTGGCCCCGTTCCGCTTTGCCTGGCGGGCGGGACGCGCTAGGTATGAGCCAGACTTATCATTCTGTGGAGTTTTCAACCATGACCTTCCACCGCCACTGGCTTGCCGCCGCGGCTGTCTGCGTGCTGGCCGCCGCCTGTTCCGCCCCCGAGACCGACGAGGACACGAGCGCCGACATGGATACCGCCGCCGACATGGACACCGGCACCGAAGAACCGGTGCGCGAGATTGTCGAGATCGATCCGGAGAACGATCCGCGCCTCTGGCTGGAAGAGGTCGACGGCGAGCGCGCGCTGGAATGGGCCCGTGGCCAGAACGAGCGCACTTTCGCCCGCCTGCAGGACGACCCGCGCTATGACGGCTTCTACAATGCAGCGCTGGAAATCTACCAGAGCAATGACCGCATCGCCTACGGGGCCTACCAGGGCGGCTTCGTCTACAATTTCTGGCAGGATTCCACCAACACGCACGGCCTGTGGCGGCGGACCACGCTGGACAGCTATCTCTCCGACGCGCCCGAATGGGACGTGATCCTCGATCTTGATGCCCTGTCGGAAGAGGAAGACGTCAACTGGGTCTGGCGGGGCGCGAACTGCCTCGGTCCCGATTATAACCGCTGCATCATCACCTTGTCAGACGGCGGGCGGGATGCCGCCCATCGCCGCGAATTCGACATCGAGGCCCGGTCCTTCGTGGAAGACGGCTTCGTCACGCCCGAGGCCAAGGGCGGGATCAGCTGGATCGACGAGAACACCGTCATGGTCGGCCTCGCCACCGGCGGCGAGGAATCCACCGAGTCCGGTTATCCGGTCGCGGCCTATCGCTGGGAGCGCGGCACGGCGTTCGAGGATGCCACCGAAGTCCTGCGCGGCGACCTCACCGATGTCGGCCTCTGGGGATTCCGGGTGGAGGACAATCACGGCACAACCTTCATGATGGCGTCGGAAGCCGACACCTTCTTCGAAACGACCTGGTGGATCCTGCCCGACGGGGCCGAACCCGTTTCCCTGCCCATCCCGGCGCGGTCCTCCATCCAGGACTTCTTCGACGGTCAGCTGATCATCTCGCTGGAAGAAGAATGGACCCATGGCCAAGAGACCTTCCCGCAAGGTGCGCTTTTGTCCTTCGACCTCGCCGCCTTTGTCGACTCCGGCGAAATCGCCACAGTGAACACTGTCTTCGTGCCCAATGACCGCCAGTCCATTGGCGGCGTCGGGGCGACACAGTCCACTCTGCTTGTCCAGATCGACGAGAATGTCACCGGCGGCCTGCAAGCCTTTACGCGTGGCGAGGACGGTCTCTGGTCGTCCGAAACGATCGCCACACCCGAGAACCTGACGCTCGGCCTCACCGGCACCAGCGTCCATCACGATGTGGCCTTCCTCAATGTCGAGGGCTTCCTGACCCCGGACTCGCTCTATGTCGTGGACGTGGAGAACCGGTCTGTCGAAGTCGCCAAGTCGACACCAGAACGCTTTGACGCCGACGGCCTGGTCGTGGAGCAGTTCGAGGCCGAGAGCCCGGACGGCACGATGGTGCCGTATTTCGTGGTGCGCCACGAAGACACGGTGATGGACGGCACAACCCCGACCCTGCTTTACGCCTATGGCGGATTCCAGGTGACGATAGCGCCCTCCTATTCGGGCGTGCGCGGCCGTCTCTGGCTGGAAAATGGCGGGGCCTATGTGGTCGCCAATATCCGCGGCGGTGGCGAGTTCGGCCCGGCCTGGCACCAGGCAGGCCTGAAGATGAACCGCCAGCGCATCTATGATGATCTGATCGCGGTCGCCGAGGACATGATCGACACCGGCCTGACCTCGCCGCGCCATCTCGGCGTCTATGGCGGATCAAATGGCGGCCTTCTGACCGGCGTGATGTACACCCAGCGCCCCGATTTGTGGAACGCCGTCGTCTCGGCCGTGCCGCTGCTCGACATGCTGCGCTTCGACCAGCTTCTGGCCGGTGCGAGCTGGGTTGGCGAGTACGGCAGCCCGTCCGATCCGGACGAGGGCGGCTTCCTGCGCTCGATCTCGCCCTACCACAATGTCGATGCGAACGGGGATTACCCGGAAATCTATCTCTACACGTCGACCGCCGACGACCGCGTCCATCCCGGCCATGCCCGTAAAATGGCGCACCTCCTGTCGGAAACCGGCCACCCCTATCTCTATTACGAGAACCTCTCAGGCGGTCACTCGGCGGCGGCAGACCTGCCGGCGCTCGCCCGGCGCGACGCCATGCTCTACGTCTTCCTGACGCAAAAGCTGATGGACGACGAAGCGCCTGAGGGGAGCGCGGAGTAAGCATCACGCTTCGGCCCTTGGGCTTGATCCAAGGGCCCAGGAACCAGGCATGACAAAGGCCCTCCGGATCACCTGGAGGGCCTTTTGCTTTGTCGATTCAGGGGTGGGCCCCTGGATCAACTCCAGGAGCCGAACTCAAACGCCCCCTCGTCCTGAGGTGCCCGCGAAGCGGGCCTTTAAAGGATGGGACGATGCACCTAGCGTGCTTCGAGGCTGACCTGTCGGTCAGCACCTCAGCATGAGGAATGTTTGTGCGTTCCAAAAAACCTTATGCTCCTCTCCCTTGAGGGGAAGGAAAGAAGCTGTTTCTGCGTCATGCCCCGATTTATTCGGGGCATCTCTTTCCACACGAGATCACCCGGATAAACCGGGTGATGACGTGCTACTAGATATCAAACAGAAGCCGCTGCGGGTCCTCCAGCGCGTCCTTGACGCGTACCAGGAAGGTCACGGCCTCTTTCCCGTCGACGATGCGGTGATCGTAGGAGAGCGCCAGATACATCATCGGGCGGATCACGACCTGGCCGTTCTCGGCGATGGGACGTTCCTGGATCTTGTGCATCCCCAGAATGCCCGATTGCGGGGCGTTGAGGATCGGCGTCGACAGGAGCGAGCCGAAGATGCCGCCGTTTGACAGCGTGAAGGTCGCGCCCTGCATGTCCTCGATCGAGAGCTTGCCGTCGCGGGCCTTGGCGCCCAGCGCGACGATTTCCTTCTCGATATCGGCGAGCGACAGGCGGTCGGCATCGCGCAGCACCGGCACGACAAGGCCGCGCTCGGTCGAGACCGCCACGCCCATATTGTAGTAATTCTTGTAGACGATCTCGTCGCCGTCGATCTCGGCATTGACGTTCGGAATGTCTTTAAGCGCGCTGACGCAGGCCTTCACGAAGAAGCTCATGAAGCCGAGCTTGACGCCATGCTTGGCCACAAAGGCCTCCTGATGGGTCTTGCGGGCCTTCATGATCGCCGACATGTCGGCCTCGTTGAAGGTGGTCAGCATCGCGGCCGTGTTCTGCGCCTCCTTCAGGCGCCGGGCGATGGTCTGGCGCAGGCGCGACATGCGCACCCGTTCTTCACGAGGCTCTGAAGACTGTGCTTCGGTCACTTCCGGAGCCGTCATCGCGGCCTTCACCGGCTCGCGGCGCGCCTCGGCGGCGTCCGGCGCGGCACCGCCGGATTTCAGCGCAGCCAATGCATCACCCTTGGTCACGCGCCCGTCCTTGCCCGTGCCCTCGACCTTGGCGAGGTCGAGATCGTGCTCGGCAGCGACACGCTTGGCCGCCGGCATCGCCTTGACCGGCGCGTCGTCTGCTTTCGATTCGGCCTTGGGAGCATCCGCTTTCGCCGGTGCTTCGGCACCGCCGCCCGCGCCTTCGCGAATGCGCGCGATCACATCGCCGGGAGAGACCGTGTCGCCCTCCTCGGCCAGCCGTTCGGCGACGATTCCGTCAACAGGACAGGGGACTTCGACGGCGACCTTGTCGGTCTCGATCTCGACCAGCGCCTGGTCCTTCTTCACCGCCGCGCCGACATCCACGAGCCACGCGCCGACAATGCCTTCGGTGACGCTCTCGCCCATTTCCGGGATGCTGGCGTCCACGACATTGCCGCCGCCCCCGCCATCCTCATCTTTCTTCGGCTTGGACTTGCCTGAGTCCTTGCTGGTTTCGGCCTTGGCCTTCGGTGTGTCTTCGGGTTCGGGCGCAGGCTCGGCCTTGGCTTCCGCCGTGTCCTCGGCTTTGGCCGGAGCGGCATCGCCCGAGGACAGCTCAGCGAGCTTGGCCCCGATCTCGACCGTATCACCTTCCTTCGCGACGATGGCCGCGAGCGTACCGTCAGCTTCCGCGCGCACCTCGATGGCGACCTTGTCGGTTTCCAGTTCGACGAGCACATCGTCCTTCTTGACCGCGTCGCCTTCGGCGAAATTCCACGCGCCGACCGTGGCTTCGCTGACGGATTCGCCGAGTTGGGGAACGGTGATGTCGGTCATGGTGACGGATCTCTTTCTCGTCTAGGGGGCCGGGCGTCAGTTAAGAGCCCAGCGCGTCTGCAATCAATGCGTCCTGTTCAGCCTTGTGCGCCGCAGCGGTGCCGGCGGCGGTCGAGGCCGCGGCCGGGCGTCCGGCATAGGCGGGCCGTTTAACCTTCGCCTCGGCCTGCTGGAGCGCCCATTCGATATTGGGTTCCATGAAGGTCCACGCGCCCATATTCATCGGCTCTTCCTGACACCAGACCATGTCGGCATTGGGGAAGCGCTTGAGTTCGTGGAGCAGCGAGCGCGCCGGCACCGGATAGAATTGCTCGACGCGCAGCAGATAGACATCGTCGATGCCGCGCTCCTCGCGCGCTTCAAGCAGGTCGTAATAGACTTTGCCCGAACACATCACGACGCGGCGGATTTTCTCGTCGGCGACCAGCTTGGTCGTGGTCAGTTCGACATTGCCTTCGTCGCGCTGGGAGGTATCGGCATCGTCCCACAGAATGCGGTGGAAGGACGACCCCTCGCCCAGCGCCGCCAGCGTCGACACGCAGCGCTTGTGGCGCAGAAGCGATTTCGGCGTCATCAGGATGAGCGGCTTGCGGAAACCGCGATGGATCTGGCGGCGCAATATGTGGAAATAGTTCGCCGGCGTTGAGCAGTTGGCGACCTGCATATTGTCCTGCGCACAAAGCTGGAGGAAGCGCTCCAGGCGCGCCGAGGAGTGTTCCGGACCCTGGCCCTCATAGCCGTGCGGGAGAAGCGACACTAGACCGGACATACGCAGCCATTTGCGTTCACCGGCAGCGAGGAACTGGTCAAAGACAACCTGCGCGCCGTTGGCGAAATCGCCGAATTGCGCTTCCCACATCACGAGCGTATTCGGGGCCGAAAGCGAATAGCCGTACTCAAAGCCCAGAACCGCCTCTTCGGACAGCATGGAATCGATCACTTCATACCGGGCCTGGTGCTCGGAGAGATGATTGAGCGGCGTGTAGCGGGCCTCGGTGGTCTGGTCGATCACGTGCGAGTGGCGCTGCGAGAACGTCCCGCGTCCGCAGTCCTGACCGGACAGACGCACCGGGAAACCCTCTTCCAGCAGCGTCGCAAAGGCGAGATGCTCTGCCGTCGCCCAGTCCAGCCCCGCGCCGGCCTCGATGGCCGAACGGCGGCCCTCGATCACGCGTTTGAGCGTCCTGTGGATGTCGATATCGCCCGGGATATCGGTCATCCGTGCGCCGATATCCTTCAGGCGCTCGACCGGCACGGCAGTCTCGCCGCGGCGTTCGTCTTCCTCGGGCAGGCCCAGGCCGGACCAGACGCCATCCAGCCAGTCGGCCTTGGACGGTTCAAAATCCTTTCCGGCCTCGAACTCACCGTCGAGCCAGGCGTCGAATTCATCGCGCAGCGTGTCGATCCCGTCCTGGTCGATCACGCCCTCGGCGACCAGCCGGTCGGCATAGAGCGACAGCGTCGTCGGGTGCCCCTTGATCTTCGAATACATGATCGGCTGGGTGAAGGACGGATCATCGCCCTCATTGTGGCCGTAGCGGCGATAGCAGAACATGTCGACGACGGCGTCCTTGCCGAAAAGCTGGCGGTACTCGGTCGCCATTTTCGCGGCATAGACGACGGCTTCAGGATCGTCGCCATTCACGTGGAAGATCGGGGCCTGCACCATCAGCGCCACATCGGACGGATAGGGCGAGGACCGTGAATCCTTCGGCGCGGTGGTAAAGCCGATCTGGTTGTTGACGATGAAATGGATCGCCCCGCCGGTGCGGTGACCCTTCAGGCCTGACAGGCCGAAACATTCGGCCACCACGCCCTGGCCGGCAAAGGCGGCATCGCCGTGCAGGAGGAGTGGCAGAACCGAGCTGGACGACTCATAGTCATCACCGTGCAGGCGGCGCAGCTTGGCCTGTTTCGCCCGCGCCTTGCCCAGCACGACCGGATCCACGGCTTCGAGGTGGGACGGGTTCGGGGTGAGCGAGAGGTGGACGGTATTGCCATCAAACTCGCGGTCGGATGACGCCCCGAGATGGTATTTCACATCGCCGGAGCCGAATTCGCCGCCCTGCGTCGAACCACCCTGGAATTCATGGAAGATCTGGTGGTAGGGCTTGCCCATCACCGAGGCGAGGACGTTCAGCCGGCCGCGGTGCGGCATGCCGATAATCATGTCCTCGACGCCCATCGCGCCACCACGCTTGATGATCTGTTCCAGCGCCGGGACCATCGCTTCGCCGCCATCAATGCCGAAGCGTTTCGCGCCCGGATAGCGCTTGTGCAGGAAGCGTTCAAAGGCCTCGGTCTCGACCAGTTTCTTCAGGATGGCGATCTTGCCTTCCGGCGAGAAATTGACGCCCTTCTCCGGCCCCTCGAAACGCTCCTGCAGCCAGGCCTTCTCCTGCGGGTTGGAGATATGCATGAACTCCACACCCAGCGTGCCGCAATAGGTGCGTTTGAGGATGTCGAGCATCTGACGCGGGGTCGCGGTTTCGAGCCCGAGATAGCCGTCGATGAAAATCTCGCGGTCCATGTCGGCCGCCGTGAAGCCATAGGTTTCCGGCTGCAGTTCGGGCTGTTCTCCGAAACTCGTCAGTTTCAGCGGATCGAGATCGGCGGCGAGGTGTCCGCGCATCCGGTAGGCGCGGATCAGCATGATGGCGCGAATGGAATCCTGAGTGGCGGCGCGCACATCCTCGGCGCTGGCATCGGGCAGACGCTCGGCAACGCGGTCAATCAGGGCCGGAGCGGGCGACGCGTCGATGGCACCCAGCGCACTGGTCAGGTCGCCATTGGCCTGCGGCGGCCAGCCGGGCCGCTTCCAGGACGGCGCGGACGCAGCCTGACCGGCGAGCGCAGGTCCGTCATCGAGCTCGGCGAAAAAGTCGCGCCATTCCTGCGGCACCGATTGCGGGTCGCGGGCATGGGCAGCGGCCAGCTGCTCGATGAATTGAGCATTGCCGCCATAGAGGAAGGCGGTGTCGAGGAAAGACTGGTTCGCGGCGCTGCGCTTGGTATCCGACATGGGGTCCTGTCGCTGGTCTTTTGTGTGCGGGAGGACCGAATCACCGGCCTGCCCGGTTGGCAAGAATGCCCTGCTTTTGTGACGGCGGCGTCTTAACGCCCCGTCACCGCTCCCCCGTTTGATGTAGCCCTTTATGGCGCGGACGCCAGCGTTCTGGCTAGCCTTTCAGCACTTCGGCCATGGTCGTGCCAATGCGGGCCGGACTGTCCGAAACGGTGATGCCGGCGGCCTTCATGGCCTCGATCTTGTCGTCCGCGCCGCCCTTGCCGCCGGAAATGACTGCGCCGGCATGGCCCATTCGGCGCCCCGGCGGGGCGGTGCGCCCGGCGATGAAACCGACAACGGGCTTGGAACGACCCTTCTTCGCTTCGTCGATCAGGTATTGCGCGGCTTCTTCTTCGGCCGAGCCGCCAATCTCGCCGATCATGACGATGGACTGGGTCTCGTCGTCGCCGAGGAACATGTCGAGGCAATCGATGAAATTGGTGCCGTTGACCGGGTCGCCGCCAATGCCGATGCAGGTCGACTGACCAAGGCCCACATTTGTCGTCTGATGCACGGCCTCATAGGTCAGCGTGCCGGAGCGCGAGACAATCCCGACCGAGCCCTTCTTGTGAATATGGCCCGGCATGATGCCGATCTTGCACTCGCCCGGCGTGATGACGCCCGGGCAGTTCGGGCCGACGAGGCGCGAATTCGAACCGGAGAGGGCGCGCTTCACCTTGACCATGTCGGCGACCGGCACGCCTTCGGTGATGGCGACGATCAGTTCCACGCCAGCGTCGATGGCTTCGAGAATCGCATCGGCGGCGAAGGGCGGCGGCACATAGATGACGCTCGCCGTCGCGCCGGTTGCTTCGCGCGCCTCACCGACCGTGTCGAATTGCGGCAGACCGAGATGGGTTTGCCCGCCCTTGCCCGGCGTCACCCCGGCGACCATTTTCGTCCCGTATTCCAGCGCCTGCTCGGTGTGGAACGTGCCGGTCGAGCCGGTCATGCCCTGGGTGATGACCTTGGTATTCTTGTCGACAAGTACGGACATGGCTTTTTCCTGGCGTTTCTAAGCGGCTTGTTTGGAGAGCACCGGCGTCTTTTCAAACGCGGTGATACGGTTGGTATAGACGTCTGGCAGCGGGATCGGACGGCGCGTTTTGATATCCGCGCAGACATAGGTCATTGACCCGTCGGCGAGCAATTCATCGCCGCGATAGATGGCAAATTCATAGACCACCGAGGATGACCCGAAACGCGCGCAGCGAAAGCCGATCTCGATGAGATCGTCCAGAACGGCCGGGCTGCGAAAATTACAATTGGCGTTGACGGTGAAGAAATCAAAGCCCAGCGCCTTGGTGCGGTCCCACATCATGTCGAGCGCGCGGAAATATTCGGATACGGCGTAGTCGACCAGGACGAAGTAATTGGCGTTGAAGACGATGGCTTGCGCATCGACCTCGGCCCAGCGCACCCGGTGGGTGTGAAAGAAGGTGAAGCGGGAGCGGTCGGTCATGCCTCGCCGCCTCCCGCCGTCAGCTTGTAGCCGATGGCAAAGCAGAACCAGCTCGACCCGGCGGCCACACCGGCCATCAGGGGCCAGGCGAGCGCCATTGCGTCCTCGACCAGATTAACCATAGCCAGCGCGGTCAGCTGTCCGATCAGGACCGGCGTCAGCAGGCCCATGATCAGGCTGAAGGCGAAGATATTCCACCGCATCGCCCGCATCCGCGCACGGAAATACCAAGCCGCGAACGCGCCCAGAATGGCCGGCAGGACGAGGATGAGGAGGACGGGGATCATCGTGCGAGCACCAGCTGCCGCATCATGCCCCACCCCACCCTTGCCCTCCCCTCAAGGGGAGGGAATAGCGCTTGGACTCCCTCCCCCTCGGGGGAGGGTTGGGGTGGGGGGGTAAAAAGATGTTGGCGCATGTCCAACATTACCCCTTCACGGCCTTGACGATTTTCTGCGCGGCGTCGTCGAGATCATCGGCCGGGATCACGTCGAGACCGGATTCGGCAATGATTTTCTTGCCCTTCTCGACATTCGTGCCTTCGAGGCGGACGACGAGCGGCACGGACAGGCCGACTTCCTTGACCGCGGCGATCACGCCTTCGGCAATCGTGTCGCACTTCATGATCCCGCCGAAAATATTGATCAGGATGCCTTTCACCTTCGGGTCCGAGGTGATGATCTTGAACGCGGCGGCCACTTTCTCTTCGGTGGCACCGCCGCCGACATCGAGGAAGTTCGCCGGTTCCGCACCGTAGAGCTTGATGATGTCCATGGTCGACATGGCGAGGCCCGCGCCATTGACCATGCAGCCGATATCGCCATCGAGCGCGACATAGGAGAGGTCGTATTTCGACGCCTCGATTTCCTTGGGGTCTTCCTCGGTCAGGTCACGCAGCTCGACCACGTCCGGATGGCGGTAGAGCGCATTGTCATCAAAGCCAATCTTGGCGTCGAGCACGTGCAGCTTGCCGGACCTGGTGACGATCAGCGGATTGATCTCCAGAAGCGCCATGTCCTTCTCGACAAAGGCGGTATAGAGCGCGCCCATCAGTTTCACGCACTGTTTGAGGAGATCACCGTCGAGATCGAGCGCGGCGGCGATCCGCCGCCCGACATAGGCGCTGTAGCCTGCGGCCGGGTCGACATGGATGGTGTGGATCTTTTCCGGGGTCTCGGCGGCCACGCCCTCGATATCCATCCCGCCTTCAGTGGAACAGACAAAGGCGACGCGGCTGGTCGCGCGATCGACGAGGAGGGAGAGGTAGAGCTCGCGCTCGATATCGGCCCCGTCCTCGATATAGACGCGCTGGACCTGCTTGCCGTCTTCGCCCGTCTGCTTGGTGACGAGGGTCGAGCCGAGCATCTGGTTGGCCATCTCGCGCGCTTCGGTGACAGACCTGGCGAGCCGGACGCCGCCGGCCTCGCCCGCGCGCTCTTCCTTGAAATGTCCCTTGCCACGCCCGCCGGCATGGATCTGCGCCTTCACCACCCAGAGCGGGCCGGGCAGCATTTTCGCAGCGGCTTCCGCTTCGCGGGCATTGAGCGCCATGTGGCCGTCGGACACCGGCGCGCTGAAGGATTTGAGCAGGGCCTTGGCCTGATATTCGTGGATGTTCATCGTCGGTAGCGGGCCTTCATTCGGAATGGCGCGAATCGCGCCGGGACGGGGCGAAGATGGGCGTTCCGCTTATAACACTGCCCTTCGCAGGTGCAACGCGCCGGTCCCTCGGGCCTACAGCGCCTGGTCGTCCGGTTCCCAGGACGGCTCGATATCCGGTTCCGGCGCTTCTGCCAGCGCCGCCGAGGTCGCCTGGATGTTGACGAAGGCTTCGCGGTCCACCGGGTCGGGCGCGGTCCGCTCGCGCTGACGCAGGAACATGAGGCCCGCCAGCGCCGCGCCGCCAATGGCGGCGAACAGGAACACGCCGCGCATGCCGAACGGGCTGGAATAGAGCGCCCCGGCGATCAGCGGACCTATGATCGAACCCGCCCCCCACAGCATCAGGAGGCAGGACGTCATGGCGGGCAACTCGTCCGCGCTGGCCCGGTCGGCGGCGTGAGCGACCGCAATACCGTAGTGGGACATGGATGCTGCCCCCCACAGGCCGATGAGGACCATGCCGGCAATGAGGCCCGGATCGACCAGAATGGTCAGGATCAGCGCAACCGCGCCAAAGGCTGCGCCAAGCCCGGCGATCACCATGCGCCGGTCGATCTGGTCGGAGAGTCGCCCGACCGGCCACTGCAGCGTCATGGAGGCAACATAGATCACGCCCATGGTCAGGGCCGCCGCGCCGAAGCCCGTTGCTGCCCCTTCAGGCGTTTCTCCCAGGGCTTCTGCCCAGATCGGCAGGAAGGTGAGAACACCGGTATTCACGAAACCGGCAAAGAAGACGCTGATCCCGGCCGCCGGGGCATTGAGAATCAATCGCCAGGGCGTCGTCGGAAAGGTCTTGGGCGGACGCGGCTGCGCCCGGTGGGTCGCCGAAACCGGCACCAGTGCCAGCGCCGCGAACACGCCGCAGACGATAAAGGCCTGCTCCAGCCCGGCCGTCAGGGCGACTAGGAAGGGGCCGATGACGATGCCGGCCCGGCCGGCAATCTGGTAGGCGGAAATCACGCTGCCGCGCCGGTCAGCCGGCGTCGCGTCCGCGATCCAGCTTTCCGCGACGGCGAAGAGCGCCGCGCTGCACGCGCCGAAGACCAGGCGGGAAATGCTCCACGCCCAGACATCGGTCCCGAGGCCCAGGACCAGCGTCGATGCGGCGGCCACGCCCGCCGCGGCGGTAAAGGCGCGGATATGCCCGACGCGGGCAATGAAGCCCGGCGCATAGAAGGCCCCGCCCAGAAAGCCGGCGGCATAGGCCGCTGCCACCGATCCGATGGCAAAGCCCGACCAGTTCTCCGCCGCCATGGCCAGCGGCAGAACCACGCCCAGCGCCCCGATGGCAACCTGCATCAGGGCGACGGACAGCATCAGCACGGCGACGTTACGGTAGAGGGCCAATGGACTTGTTCTTTCGCATGCTAGAGTGTCGGGACAAGGCGTCACTCAACACGGAGTCGGTGAATGTTCAAGCCGCGCGCGATAATCGGCCTTCTGGTTTCCGCATTCATACTGGCCGCCTGCGGCGACGGGACCGGTCCGCGGTCCGGTGCCGCATGGTTCCTCGACCCGGCCGCATCGAGCATCACCTTTGTCAGCGTCAAAAATGGCGATGTCGTGGAATCCAACCGCTTTGGCGCAGTGAACGGATCGATTTCCCGGGACGGACGGGCCACGCTGGAAATCCAGGCGGCCAGCGTCGATACCGGGATCGACACGCGCGACGAGCGCCTGCGCCGCTACATCTTTGCCACCGACGAGTATCCGCTGGTCACGATTGAAGCGACGGTCGACCCGGACAGTTTCCGCGAGCTCGACACCGGGTCGGCCATGCTGGCCGAGCTTGAAATGGCGGTTTCCATTGCCGGACGCACAAACACGCTCTTTGCCAATGTCCGCGTGACCCACGCGGCGCGCGATACCGTCATCGTATCGACGATCGATCCGGTCCTGGTCGATGCCCGCGACTACGGCATGGATGACGGGTTGGCGACGCTTGCCGAACTGGCGGCGCTGGACGCCATCACGCCGGTCATCCCGGTTTCGGTCTATCTGGTGTTCGAGCGGAGCTAGGCCGTCAGCCCGGCTTGCGGGCAATCCACAGCACGTCTTCCTTGGCGAGGCCATAACCGGCCTCGTCCTCGGCGGGCAGCCGCCATGCCTCGACTGTGAAGCCTGCCTCGCGCACGCGCTCGGGAAAATCGCGCCCGTAATAGCGTAAATGGCTTTCGTCGAGATAATGGGCGTAGCGTTCCGCCTTGGTGGTCAGCGCCGGGTTTTCATACGTCTCCTCGCGCGCCCAGTTCTGCGGCACGGTGTAGAGGGCAAACCCGCCCGGTTTCAGAACGCGGAAGGATTCACGCATCGCCTTGCGGTCATCAGGGACGTGTTCGAGCACGTGATTGGCAATCACTACGTCGACACTGGCGTCCTCGAAGAGCTTCATGTCGGCCATGTCCATGGCGTGGCGCGCCTTGCCGGGCACCAGGTCAGCGGTGTGATAGGCCGCGTTCCCGGCCATGTCCTTTACGAAATAGGCTTCCGGCGCGAAGTGCAGGATGGTGCGGCCATCCTTCAGATCGATCCCTTCCCGTGTCAGGAAGAGATGGATCAGCCGATGGCGTTCGCGCGATCCGCAATTGGGGCAGCGCCCGTCCCAGCGCGGCGGTGTACCGAGCGCATGAAACCGGCCGGTATAGTCACAGATCGGACAATGCCGGTCGGGGGATTTCACCGAGAACTGGCGCGGGTCGCGCATCCAGGCGCGGACGGTTTTCAGGGCAATCTTCATCGGGCGGACGCCTCCTCGCGCCGTGTCGCGCCCTCCATAGACGCGCCAGGGCGCAAAGATCAATCCGCCCGGGGCGCTTCGGCTCAGGCCGAAGGAGCGAGTTTCCGCCCGATGACGAAGTCCAGAGACAGCCGTCCGCCGCCCCGACTGACAAGATAGAGCAATGGGACAAGCCACAGCGCCGCCGTGCCCCAGAAATGCGCCCAGGTCGGGAAAATGAAGATCTGGATGACCAGCGTCATGCCGATGAGGCCCAGCGCGGAAAGGCGCGTCGCCAGTCCCAGTACGAGCAGGATCGGCAGGGTGAATTCGGCCAGCGTCGCCATCCACGCCGCCACGCCCGGCGGGATCAGCGGCAGGGCGAAATCGCCGGCAAACTGATTGAGCGTCGTCTGTTTCAGGGTCAGCGGCAGTTCAGGCAGTTTAAAGCGAAAGCGCTCGACCTCGAAATTGTTGATCACCTCGACATAGTGCATCACCCCGAAGGTCTCGACCTTGAGAATGAGCGAGCGCCAGAACACGCCCGCAATGACGATGCGGGCAAACAGCGCCAACGCGTCATGGCTGATGACGCGCCGTGCCATCCCGAAGGCGCGATAATAGAGCTGGCCGGCCGGGCCGAACGCCGGGCGATGCCCGTCAAATGGTTGCGGCGTCATGCGGTATCCCTCGCAAACAGGCCTTCCTTGAGGAGGCGGATGAAAATCTGGATCGGGTCCTGGCCGGGGTCGGTCAGTATCGCGGCAGCGGCTTCCAGCGTTTCGCCTGCGGCCAGCGCCTTCAGAAACCCCGCTTCGGCCTGTTCGAGACGGCGATGCCGGATTTCGCCGGCCGGGCGATGAATGAGTGCGATTTCGCCCCCCTCGCCGAGGCGGACACGCCGGACCGTTTCGTCCTCGCGATTGGTCCGCCAGATTGACCAGGCCGGAAAATCCGATGCGATGACCCGGACCGCGGGGTGCAGGCGGACGCGCAGTGACGCGAGCGCCGCCGGTTCGACACCCTGCACATTGCGCAGCGTCAGGAGCGGTGCGTCTGCGGCGTGATGACTTTCCAGCCAGGCCCGGTCGATCCGGGCCACGTCCGGCAGCCACGGATAGGGCGATGAGGCGTCATGGTGATCGAGCATGGCGGCGAACCCCTCGCCATAGAGGCTGAGCGTGCGCTCGCGCGGCGGATGGGCCTCCCAGAAGGCGCGCGCAACGGCTGAGAACCGCTGGTCGCCCAGGAGGCGTTTGACTGCCGGGTAGGCGTCGCCCAGCGCATCGACCGCGCTGCGCACGACCGTGTTGCGATAGACGGCAAAGCCCGGCGCGTCCGGATCCGACAGGCGCGACGCGATCCGTGAAGCATCGCCGGTCACGAGAGCGCTGGCGAAAAGATCCTGCCAGGTATCAGGCATGGTCCCGGCTCCGTGATGCGGCGAGGTCCAAACAGGCCTGCGCCTGGTCACGCTCTGCCATCAGCTCGGCAAAGTCCGGCAGGTTGGAATCCCGCTCGATCAGGGTCGGGACCGGCCCGGTCAAACCCAGTACATGGTCATACAGATCCCAGACATCATCGCGCACCGGCGCGTCATGGCTGTCGATCAGCAGCGCCTCGCCATGGGTGGCGTCCGGCGTATGCCCGGCGAGGTGGATTTCACCGACGGCCGACAGGTTCAGCGCGTCCAGATAGGCGCGCGCGTCATATCCCATATTGTTCGCGCTGACATGGACATTGTTGACGTCGAGGAGGAGACCGCAGCCAGTCCGGCGAACCGTTTCGGCGAGGAAGTCCGTCTCCGCCATCTCGGCTGTCAGATTCAGATAATGGGAGGGATTTTCGATGAGTATCGTCCGGCCCAGCGCCTCCTGCGTCTCGTCGACATGTGCACAGAAGCGGTCAAGGGCGTCAGACGTGTAGAGAACGGGCAGCAGGTCACCGAAATAGACCCCGTCATGGGCACACCAGGCGAGATGTTCCGACATCAGCGCCGGGGCGTAGCGGTCAGCGAGCGCTTTCAGGCGCTTGAGATGGTCACGGTCCGGCCGTTCGGTCCCACCCAGTGACAGGCCGACACCGTGCAGCGAGAGGGGGTGTTCCGCCGCGATGGCATCGAGCCAGGCAAGGCGTGGCCCGCCCTCTGACATGTAGTTTTCCGGATGCACTTCCACCCACAGCCCCGCGTCTCGGGCCTCGAGCGCGGCGCGATAGTGCGCGGCCTTCAGCCCGATACCGGCACCCATGGCGGGGGGCGGGACGGGTGCGGGAGCGGGGCTGTGGGAGGACATGTGCGAAAAAGGCCGGAGAGCCTACGGGCGCTCGATCGGCTCGAGCGAACCGTTGCCGTAGGGCGTTTCGATGCTCTCGCAGGTGCCTTCCTCGACATAGGTCCAGGCATTGCCCTGGTAGTCGACGGTGGACGTGCCCTGGCAGGACGTGCCCGGCCCGGCCGCGCAATCATTCTCGCCGGCCAGCGCCACGCCGTAGCAGCGTTCCTGGCCGTCAGCGGCCATCTCGTCCATGTCGCCATCATCGGCGTGGGCGACGGCAGAGGCCAGCGACAGCGCAAAGGCGGACGCGGTCAGGGCGGCGAATTTGGTTTGGGTTTTCATCGGTCTTGATCTCCAGTGAAGTTGAGCCTGAGGCAGTGACTGACCGGGCAGGCCGGCCACGCTCCCTCCTTCGCGCCGGGCGGCGATGCGGTTACAGGCGGGTGGCCAGAAAACCGCGGTGGCGTGAGTCACGACGCGATAGTATATTGAATTATATAGACTAATTTCCCGGCCTTTGTTGCGTTCACGGCTTCGTGAGCCGTACCTGCCAGGCGGTGAAAACCCGGTTTTGCCCGCTCCACGACCGGGGCTAGACTGACCTGCGCACCGGCCCGGGTGTCTTGAATGAGTCGTGGCCTGTAACCGTCAGACCGTCTGGTGCGAAGGACAGGGGGAGCAGTTCGCGGACATGCCTGATCAGGAGACCCGGTTTGCCGTCCTGATGGCACTCGGCCAGCAGGGTGACGCCAGCGCCTATCGGGAGCTTCTGGTGGCCCTGCAGGGCCGGCTGTCCGCCTATTTTTCGCGCCGCCTCGCCGCCGATGCGGCCAGCGTCGACGATCTGGTACAGGAAACCCTGATGGCCGTGCATGTGAAACGCGCAACCTATGATCCGGGTCTGGCCTTCTCGGGCTGGCTCTACGGCATTGCGCGCTACAAGCTAATTGACCACTACCGGCGGCTGAAAGTGCGGCGTACCGAACCCCTGGACGAAGCCCGCTTCGCCGCCGACCTCGCCGACGATGCCGAAGCGGCCGGCGCACGCATGGATCTCGAGGAATTGCTGGGCCGCCTGCCGGAGAAGCAGGCCCGCGCCATTCGCCTGACCCGGATCGACGGTCTGTCGACCCGCGAGGCCGCCGCCGCGCTCGGCACCAGCGAATCCTCGATCAAGGTCAGCGTGCATCGCGGCCTCAAGACCGCATCCGCCAGCCTCGACGACAGCGGAAAGACCGACCCATGAAGGATCTGATCGAGACGCTAGCCGATGACCTGCAGCCGGCCCCGCCCCGCCGTCCGGTCCTGACCGTGCTTGCGCCGATGGCGGCCGCAGCGCTCATCCCGCTGGGCATTGTCGTGTTTGTCTTCGGGCTCCGGACCGACATGGAAAGCGCGGTCATGTTGCCGCATTTCTGGATCAAGTTCGGCGTCATGGCACTGATCGCGGCCCTGGCAGCACCCGCGCTCCTGCACCTCTCACGGCCGGGCGGAAAGCCCGGCAATGGCCTTCTTGCCGCCGGTCTTCTGGCCGCGGCACTGGTGCTGGCCGGACTGGTCAATCTGGTCCTCACATCTGATGGCGCGCGGATCGACGCCCTGCTTGGCCACTCCTGGTCGAGCTGTCTGTGGAAAGTCGGCCTGCTGTCGGCACCGCTCTTCGTCGCCAGCGTCATCGGCCTGCGCCGCATGGCGCCGACGCGCCCGCGCGCAGCCGGACTGGCCGCAGGGCTGGTTGCGGGCGGCGGGGCGGCGGCGATCTATTCGCTGGGATGCGCCGAGACCAGCCTCACCTTCCTGGCCAGCTGGTATCTGCTGGCAGTTTTGGTGGTGGCCGGTACCGGTGCCCTGCTCGGACCCCGCCTGCTGCGCTGGTAGGAGTCCTGGCGGTCAAGTGGGCCTTGCGGCGCGGCCAGCGGTGGCAGGGCCTGGAACCGCATGTCCTGTCCCTGCCTATCGATCCGCACGAGCTGGCGGTTTTCACCGGTGGCGACACAGGTATCGTTGTTCTGCGAACCGCCGCGCGCTTTCAGGCGCAGAGAGGCATACCTGCCAGGGTGGCTAACCTGATCATGACATGTCCCCTCAGTTCGATTGCCGGGAATCCTGGCGAGCTGAACCAACAGGCAGACCTACCACTTGTTCACCTCGCCCACACCGGCGTGAAGGTCTCACCCACTGAAGACGATCTGCCACATCAGCCGCCCGGGCATGAACGCAAACAGGCCCGGCAGAAGAAGCGCGCCGAAGAACAGGCCCAGGACGGCATTGCGGTGTTTCTCGGTCTTCATCTTGCGCGCATTGGCGATCACCCCGACGAGGCCCAACAGGGTGAGCGGCACGAAGATGTGGATGAAGCTGAAGTCGCCGCCGTTGATCTCGCGAATGAAGATCGCGCTGATCGCGGTCGTCACCATCAGCACCGCCCAGACATAGCCCAGTGTGCGATGGGGTAGCGTGCCTTTCGGGGCGGCCAGCTGGACCGCACCGAGCACGAGGGCCGACATCGCTGCGGCGACATGGATCTGAATGACCCAGTTCGCTTCGAACAGAGGGGCGAGGTTAAATTGGATTCCCTTGTAGGAATTGGCCATGCCGGCGAGCACGGCCGGGAAATTGTCTCCGGTCGCCTGCCAGAGGGCGGCACCGACAACGACGGTCAGCAAGACGAAGCCAATGGCGAGATGACGCAGTGAAGTCATGACCGGGCTCCGCCACACAGGATAACGGGATCGCCGGCGGCCTGGTCGAGCGTGAAAACCAGGGCCGGGAAAGCGAGCGCGAAACTCGTGATCAGAAAAAGAGCGGTCCGCATGTAAATCCTCCATTGCAGGGTGCGGGCTGTGAGGCCCTCCCACTGGCGCGGATCGGGGACCGGAGAAACCGGCAATTCGCGAGCGGGGTTATTCCCGCCGCGAACCGCGCTATTCTCCCGTTCGCGATACGTGAACGGACAGGAGCGGCGCGTGGGCAAGTGGACCAAACCGATCCGGGCGATCTTGCCCAGCGCGGGATTTTTCCTGGTTGTCGGGACGTTTCTGGCTTTTCTCGCGCCGTACCAGACCGCCGGACTGGGCTGGCCCGCTGTCTGGTTCTACTGGGTCGGGCTGATCGCTTTCGGGACGATCTGCGGCCAGGTCGCCACGCGAATGATCGAGCCGGTTTCGGGCACCTGGCCGGAATGGCTCGCTTACGCGCTGGTCTCCATTCTGGTCGCGATACCGGTCACCGCCGCGGTGCTGACCCTTCAGGCCCTGTTCGGTGATCCGACACCGTTATCCGTCTGGCCCATGGTCTTTGCGCTGGTCTGGGTGATCTCGGCCGCCGTCTCCGCGATCAGTTATTTGAAGGACCGCCACGCCAGCGGGCAGGGCAGTTCGGAGCCGCTCGCGGGACGTGCGCTGACCGACAAGCTGCCGGTACGACTGCGCCGGGCTGAAATCCGGGCGCTCCAGTCCGAGGACCATTATCTGCGGGTCCATACCTCAGCCGGTGATGCGCTGATCCTGATGCGGCTGGCTGATGCGATTGCCGCCGTGGAGGCGCTCGAAGGCGCACAGACCCACCGGTCCTGGTGGGTCAGCCGAGCAGCCGTCACCGACGCGCGTGTGTCAGGCGGACGAGCCACATTGGTACTCTCCGATGGCATGGAAGTGCCCGTCAGCCGGACCCACGCTCCCCGTCTGCGGGAGGCGGGCTGGTTCTAGGATTTCAGACCCCGGAACAGCTTGATCTGCGTCACGGCGAGCAGGCTGTTCACGATGATGAAGGGGACCAGCATCCACTGCGCGCCCGCATCGCCCCAGACAATGTCCGCGACGAAGATCAGGAAGGCCCAGAACAGGCCGTTCAGGATCAGGAAGACCGACAGGCGTTGAACCTTCGCCCGGGCAGTTTCGGGGCTTTGTTCGGTGTCGGCGGTTTCAGCGCGCGGCGCGGCCAGCGCTGCTCCCGACCAGATCAGTCCGGCAACCATGAAGGTTCCGATTCCGATGACGGATTCGATAAGCAGAATACCGTCAGCCGGAGCAAACACCGCGACTCCGACGCAGGCCAGACCAGCGAGAACAAAGATCGCTCCGGCAAGCCGGTCGGCGCGCCGCATCCCCGGATAGGCACGGCCGGACCGGACCGGCATTACAATCTTGGGCAGGATATTGCCCGCTCCCAGCAGCATCAGGCCGAAAACGATACAGGCCAGCCGACGTGTCAAATCCCGGTCGAGCCAATCGAACGCCCCGGCGAGGACGACCCCGGCCAGACCCGCGATCAGCAAGACGGCGAAGGCGATGGATACCGGGTGCGACGGCTTGTGCAATGTCTCTGTCATGACAGTCTCCTAGTGCGGGCGGGCGCGTGACTTGTCTTCACGGGCGACGACCAGCCAGGTTGCGGCGATCAGGAACAGGGCCCCGGCGACAACCATCATCGCGGCGGTGTTGGCCCGGTCAGCCGGGGCGAACACCCAGAGGGCGGTATGAGCCAGACCGGCCGCCACCAGCAGCCAGCCGGCATAGCGTTCGATTTTCTGCAGGCGCGCCCGGTCACAGCGCGACTGCGTCAGCGGCCGGACGGTTTTCGGCAGAAAATTGCCGGTCACGACCAGCATCAGGCCCACCATGACGCCGAACAGGCGCTGACCGGTGGCGTCGGACAGCCATCCCAGCTGGTCGCCGATCGACACGGTCAGGCCCCCGCTGATCATCAGCGAAGCCCCGAACAGGCTGGCGCGGATCGACCGGGCGCTCTGCCCCTCGCCGCGCCCCAACGTGAACGCAGCAAAAAGGCCTGCGGCCACCACGGCGACGACGCCGCCCCAGAGCAGCATCTTGCCCGGGTCCAGTGTCCAGTTGATCACGGTCAGGACAAAAGCGGTCAGCAGCGCGGTTCGCACCGGATAAGCGGTCAGGGTCAGGGCGATCATGGGTCAGATACCTTTCGGGTGTTCGCGGAGTCCGGGCCGGAACCGGCCTTGGGGCCGGGCGCGGAGGGAATGTCCTGCAACTGCCAGCCGAAGGCCTGGGCGAAGCCGAGGAGGGCGTCTTCCAGAACCGACATCTTGAGCTGATAGACGACCGATTTCCCGACTTTCTCCGAGGTGACGAGGTCGGCCTCGCGCAGCACGGCGAAGTGCGCCGACATCGTCGGCTTGGACACGTCGAACTGGGCCGACAGTTCGCCCGCGCTCATTGGACCGGCCTTGAGCAGCTCAAGGACGCGGCGGCGGGTCGGGTCGGACAGGGCTTTGAAGACCTTGCTCATGAATCGATATTTAGCTAACTATCGAATTGATGTCAAAGTCCCTGCTTGCGCCGAGCTTTGGGATCAATGTAGATTATTGATATAATTGTATATTACCGCTGCAGCGCGGCCCGGTTTCTCGACCAGTCTTCGCGGCTTTGTCCCCAGATATCGACCTGCATGTCAAAGCCGGGCACAGCCACTTCGCGGCCCGAATTCGTCGAACCCAGCTTGCGCGCCACGCTGGCCGAGCCCGCATTGTCCTTGTGGATGAGGTGAGCGACCGACTCCCACCCCAGATCGTCAAAGACCCAGTCGAGCGCCCGCGCTGCAGCTTCGGCCGCATAGCCCTTGCCCCAGTGCTGACGGGCAATCGTCCAGCCGACTTCCGGTTGCGGCCATTCATGCGGATACCAGGGCCCCACCCGGCCGATCCAGTCGCCCGTTTCGCGGTCTTCGAGCACGAAAAAGCCATAGCCGCGAATGGCCCAATGGCCGATCAGCGCCGCCAGCGCCCGCCAGACCAGGGGCGGCGACTGCACCCCGCCGATATACCGCGCGGTCTCCTCGTCCCCCATCACGGCAATCAGGGGCTCCAGATCGCTTTCCTGCGGCGGCCGCAGGCGCAGTCGTGGCGTTTCCAGAACCGGTCCAAGCGCATCCGAGAGCGACGTCATGGCGAGGCCTTTCAGGCAAGCATACCGCGTAGCGGGAATGCTCGCGCGAAAGGGAGGAATTCACAAGCTACGCTGATCAGAAAACAGACTGTGCCATTTTCGCGCCCTTTTCCGGCGCAAGCTTTGCACAGAAGGGACGCGGATAGCCGTATTTTGCGGTGTGGAGCAGCCCTTGACCCAGCGTGACCATCCCACTGTGGGACGCCTAGCGTTCTATTTGATCGCCGCCGCCGCCGTGACGGGGGCCGCGGCCGGGTGGGCCTTTGCGTCCGGGGCTGCGGCCTGGGCCACCGAGGAGCTGAACCTTCCCGGCTGGATGCCGCCAGTCAATCTGCTGGTCTGGCTGTGGATCGCCAAGACGTTGTTGCTCGCTTACACGATCTGGGCGACCGAGCGCTTTGGCCGGCCCGGCTGGCGCTGGCTGGCCATTCTGACCGAACTCGTCCTGCTGGCCGGGACGGCGGTCTGGGTCGTTCTCTTTCTCGTATTGTGCGATGTCACGCTCGGCTTCCTGGCCATCGCGGCGATCTGGATGGTTTCGATCTTCGCGGCCTGGGCGGCCGGCAAGGCGACGCGCCTGGCCGGAGTGTCGCTCTGGCCGGTTCTGGCATGGAATACGGCCTTGCTGGCGCTGACCTTCGAGATCATGCGCCTGAACACCGGTCAGGTCGGCCAGATTGCCGGATTCGGACTGGGATAGCCCGAAGCCCGCGAACCCCTATTTCAGGCTGCCGTCGAGACCCTTGCAGGCATCCACGAGGCCCTGCACCGCGGCAACAGACGTGTCGAACATCGCCTGCTCGTCATCATTGAGCGTGATTTCGACGATCTTCTCCACACCGCCCGCACCGATCACGACCGGGACGCCGACATACATGCCGTCAACGCCGAACTGACCGGTCAGGTGGGCCGCGCAGGGCAGGATCCGCTTCTTGTCGCGCAGATAGGACACCGCCATGTCGATGGCGCTTTCCGCCGGCGCATAATAGGCCGAGCCATTGCCCAAAAGGGCGACGATCTCGCCGCCGCCGCCGCGTGTGCGGTCGACAATGGCACTCATCTTTTCATCTGTGGACCAGCCCATCGCGACCATGTCCGGCACCGGGATACCGGCCACGGTCGAGTAGCGCAGCAGCGGCACCATCGTGTCGCCATGCCCGCCCATCACGAAAGCGGTCACGTCTTCAACCGACACGCCAAATTCCTCGGCGAGGAAGTAGCGGAAACGGGCCGAGTCGAGTACGCCGGCCATGCCAACGACCTTGTTGTGCGGCAGGCCGGAAAATTCACGCAACGCCCACACCATCGCGTCCAGCGGATTAGTGATGCAGATGACAAAGGCATCCGGCGCGTGCTTGGCGATGCCTTCGCCGACCGCTTTCATGACTTTCAGATTGATGCCCAGGAGATCGTCGCGGCTCATGCCCGGCTTGCGCGGCACACCGGCGGTGACGATGCACACATCCGCGCCCGCGATGGCGGCATAATCGTCGGCACCCTTCAGCGTGGAGTCCTTGCCGAAAACCGGGCTGGCTTCCGCGATATCGAGCGCCTTGCCCTTGGCCACCCCTTCGGCAATGTCGAACAGGACGACATCGCCCAGCTCCTCGCGCGCAGCGATGTGGGCGAGCGTGCCGCCGATCATGCCGGAACCGATAAGGGCGATCTTGTTGCGGGCCATGGGAAGTCTCCTTGGCAAAGTCTGTTCGAGAAGATGTTGGCACGCGGTGTAGCGCCGCTTCCCGCGCCCCGCAAGGCGGGCTCCCACGGACCGGCGCGCGACAAATCGCTCGCCCCGGTCTAGACTGATCCATGTCGTCCATCGGGGAGGGTATCACCATGCGCAAGATCATGATGCTGGCAGCGTTTTCTGCCGGTTTGGCCATGGCCGCGCCGGCGCTGGCACAGGACGCTGATCTCAGCTGGCTCTCCGGGCATTGGCGCGCGGAAAGCGAGGGGCGCGTCTCCGAAGAAGTGTGGAGCGCGCAGGAGGGCGGCAGCCTGATGGGCTATGTCCGCTATATCCGTGATGGCGAGACAACGGCGTTCGAATTTCTGCGCATCACCACCCATCACGGTGCGGTCTATTACGCCCAGCCCGGCGGCCAGCCCGCGACGGAATTCACCCTGGCGGAGTCCGGTGTCGACATGGCGGTGTTCGAGAATCCGAGCCACGACTTCCCTCAGCGCCTGCGCTATGAGCGTTTCGGCGACGCCCTGACCATCACCATCTCCAGTCTCGATGAAAACCGCGCACAGGTCTGGACCTACGCCCGGGTCGAATAGGCTCGGCCCTAGCCGTAGACCGGGTCAAACGTCGCTGGACGGCGCACGAGGCGCGGCGTCTCGCCGGCAAATGGTCGAGGACAGCTGGACCAGTGACGAAGGCCATCTCCTCCTCGGAACGAACCGGACCTTTGTGGACGGCGAGGTCCGGGCCTTTGAATTCCTGCGCATCGCCTACAGCGACGCCGGCGAAGGCGAATACTGCGCCCAGCCGGGTGGCGGCGCGGCGACCTGTTTCGCACTGGTCGAGAGCGGCGACGGCTTTGCCATCTTCGAGAACCCGGACCCACGACGCCCCCCAGCGCATCCGCTATGCGTGCGCCGGTGACACGATGACCGCCACCATTTCCGACATGAGCGGCGAACAGAGTTTCAGCTTCGAATGGACGTGGCGGTAGGCGGACCGGGTTCGCCGCGACCGCTTACTTCTTCATTGCCATCAACAGCCCGTCGCCGATGGCGGTGAAGGCCATGTGGACCCGGTCGTCGCGGCGGACCTTCGCCGTGATCGCGCGCAAGGCTTCGGTGTCGTCGTCGGTCTTTTCCGGGTTCGCCACCGATCCGCTCCACAGCACATTGTCGAAGAGGATCACCCCGCCCGGCCTGAGCAGGGTCAATGCGGCGGCGTAATAGTCGGGATAGCCGGTCTTGTCGGCATCGACGAACATGAAGTCGACCTGTTCGGCGAGACCGTCCTCCACAAGTCCGGCCAGTGTCCGGCGGGCATCGCCGATGACCGGCTGGATGACGTCGGCGACATCGCCATCAGCCCAGTAGGTTTCAGCAATCCCGATCAGGTCGGCACTGACATCGCAGGCGAAGAGCCGCGCATTTTCGCCATGCATGTCCTTCATCGCCCGCGCCGTCGCAAGTGCGGAATACCCGGTATAGACACCGATCTCGACGGCCGTCTTCGCGCCGGTCATGCGCGCGATCAGGTCCATGAACGCCCCCTGTTCAGGGCTGATCTGCATCCGGGCATCGTCGCGCTTGGCCGTTTCCTCGCGGCAGCGTTTCAGTGCCGGGATTTCCTCCCGGTTCGCGCCGCGCACATAGGCGGTCAGGGTCTCGTCCAGTCCGATTGATCGCGACATGTCTTCAGCCTTCCTTTGCGTTTGCCTCTTCGTGCGCGGCCCCGAGATAGGCTTCCCCGCGCATCTCCATCAGGCGCGAAGCGGTGCGCTCAAATTCGAACGATCCGTCCCCGTCCGGGTACAGCGCATCCGGCTCCGCTTCCGCGCTCACCACCAGCTTGGTTTTCGCCTCGTAGAGGGCGTCGATCAATGTGACGAAACGCTTCGCCTCGTTGCGCTTGTCCGGTGACAGTTTCGGCACGCGATCAAGCAACACGGTGTGGAACCGCACGGCCAGCGCCAGGTAATCGCCCGGCCCCAGCGGTTTGGCGCAGAGATCGTCAAAGGTAAAGCGCGCCACGCCGGCGGCCTCTCGCGGCACAGGGATCTGACGGCCCTTGACGGTCAGCGTGGCTGCCTTGCTGTCCGCACCGCCGGTCAGGCGGTCCCACGCGGCATCCATCGCCGCGTCGGCCTCGTCACCCAACGGCGTGTAATAGACTGGCGCGGCGGTCAGCTGGGCCAGCCGGTGGTCAGTCCCGCCGGCAATCTTCAGAACGTCCAGCCGGCCTTTCAGAAGGTCGATGAAGGGCAGGAAAAGCTGGCGGTTGATCCCGCCGGAATACAGGTCATCGGGGGCCCGGTTCGAGGTCGCCACGACCACCACGCCGCGCTCGAACAATTGCTCGAAGAGCCGCCCCAGCAGCATGGCATCGGCGATGTCGCTGACCTGGAATTCGTCAAAGCACAACAGCCGCGCCGAGGCTGCGATGCCCTTCGCCACGGGCGGAATCGGATCATCGCCCGCACCGCGCACATGGTGGTCGTGGGCCCGGCGCTCGCTGGCAGACAGCTTCCGCCATGCCCCGATCGCTTCATGAGTTTCCTGCATGAAGGCGTGAAAGTGGACCCGTCGCTTCGGGGTTTTCGGCGCATTCGCGAAGAATGCGTCCACCAGCATCGACTTGCCGCGGCCGACCCCGCCCCAGAGGTAAAGCCCTTTTGGCGGCGGCGTCTTGTGACGGAACCAGCCATCCTTCACCCGCCATTGCGCCAGCCGGTGATGCAGATCCGTCAGCGCGAGGGCCGCCACTTCCTGACCGGAATCGGGGTTGAGTTCGCCACTCGCTACGCGCGCCCGCCATATCTCGATGGGTGTGGTCACGTTATACGTCCCCACCCCGGCCCTCCCCCAAGGGGGAGGGAGGCGCATTTCCCTCCCCTCGAGGGGAGGGTAAGGGTGGGGTGGATTTTCGCCATCAACCGGCCCCAGCCCGCAGCACCAGGACCAGCATTGCGCCGCCCACGGCTCCGAAAGCCAGGACGGCGGCAAGGATCAGGTAAAGCGGGCGGTCGATCTGGCGCATGCCCGTCTCATGCCAGCGCACGGGCGGGGGTGGCAAGGGTGCAAATTCCCTCTCCCCTTTTAGAAGGGGAGAGGGTCAGGGTGAGGGGTTGGTTCAAGGTCGCGTACCATCCGGCACGACCCCCCTCACCTCAATCCCCTCCCCCAAGGGGGAGAGGAAGCTTTAACGGGGAGATTTAACCAACCCCTCCACAACTTGCCGGAAGTCCTCACCCAGCGGTTTCGGCCGTCGTGTCGCCCGGTCGACATAGACATGGACGAAAAAGGCTTCGGTCGCGGCCTCGTCCGCGCCTTCGGCGAACAGGCCAACTTCATAGCGCACCGAGGAAGTACCGACTTTGGCCACGCGCAGGCCGGCTTCCAGCGTTTGCGGATAGCTGAGCGGGGCATGAAAGCGGCACCCCGATTCCACGACGAGACCGATCTGGTCGCCGCGTTCAAAATCGAGCACGCCTGCCTCGATCAGGTGCCGGTTCACCACCGAGTCGAGGAATTCGTAGAAGACGACATTGTTGATGTGGCCATAGACATCATTGTCGTTCCAGCGCGTCGTGATCGCCTGGAAGACCGCGTAGTCGGCGCGGACCGCGCGGGCTCCGCTCACAATATGTCCTCGTAGAGCGCGACGATGTCGTCATAGCCGAGCTCGCGCGGATTGTTGGGCAAGAGGCGGTCATTGGCCGCCACGTCCTCGGCCATGCGCGGAATATCGTTATGGGAAATCCCGAGCTGCGACAGGCGGCGTTCGATCCCGACCGCGTCGGCCAGCCGCTCCATCTCGTCGATCAGCCCCGCCGACCCCGGCTTCAGCCCGCAATGAGTGGCAATCTCGGCGTAGAGGTCTTCGCAGGCCACAGCGTTGAATTTCAGCACCGGCGGCAGAACGACCGAATTCGACAGCCCGTGCGGCACATGGAATATCCCGCCCAGCGGATAGGCCATCGCGTGGACCGCCCCGACCGGCGAGTTGGAAAAGGCCTGCCCGGCGAGCATCGCGCCCAGCAGCATGTCGCCGCGCGCAGCCCGGTCCGAACCGTCAGCGCAGGCGCGTTCCAGCGCGGGAATGAGTTTCTTCAGCGCCGCCAGCGCCAGCGCGTCGGACACCGGGTTTTTCGACCGCTTGTTGGTATAGGCCTCGATCGCATGGACCATGGCGTCGATACCGGTCGCGGCGGTGACGTGCTTGGGCAGGCCCAGCGTCAGGCCGGGATCGAGGACCGCCATCTGCGCGTAGAGCGGCGGCGCGGCGATGCCCCGTTTCGAGGTCGCGCCCGTGGTCAGAACCGCAACATTGGTCACCTCTGATCCCGTCCCGGCGGTGGTGGGTACGAGGATGAGCGGCAGTCCGCGCACCCGGACCTGATCAACGCCGTACATTTCGGACAAAGGCTGGTCACCGCCCAGGAGGAGCGCGACGATCTTGGCGGTATCCATGGGCGAGCCACCGCCAAAGCCAATGACGGCCTGCGCTCCGAAGCGGCGCGCCTCCTCGGCGGCGTCCAGCACCATCTGCTCGGGCGGATCGGCCACAACGCTGTCGATGACATGAACCGCGATGTCGGCGTCCATGAAATCACCGAGCGCGGCATCCAGCAGCCCGGCACTCCGTACACCTTTGTCCGTGATGAAAACCACCCGGCGGGCATGATGCAGTAGCGGCGCGGCCAGGCTCGCCAGACGCTCCGAGCCCCCGTCCTCGAAGACGATGTGTGGCACGGTGCGGAAAGTGAAAGTCGTCATGGAATGAAGACTAGACCCGCCAGCCGGGGAGGCAAGCGAAGACCATGATCGCCCTTACGCGGCGCTACGCGCCTCCTTCTCCCTCGAGGGAAACAAATATTTCTGAGGGTCCGGAAATGCGCGGACTATCCAATGTTCGGCCCTTGGACTTGATCCAAGGGCCCAGGAAAGCGGCGTTCCTTTGCTGTGTTATCCCGGCCGGGCCGCTTGGTGGCCTGAGCCGGAACCTTGAACGAAGGGTGTCTGCGTTGCGGAACCCAAGTCGGATTCGCTGTCCAGGCCGGCAGCTTGTTTGATCGGTCTATATGGACCCTTGGATCAAGTCCAAGGGCCGAAACATGACGATAAGAAGCGGGTACCGTTCGCTGGAAGCTTTGCCCCCCTTACCGAAAATTCAGTGCCTGAATTAATCCGGCTGGGTCACGGTTGAGATCAGAAGGAAAGGGCTGGGGATGACGATACGCATGTCGCGGCGCGAAATGGTCGCCGGAACGGTGATGCTGAGCGGCGTGGCGCTGACTGGCTGCGCGCCAGGCGGCACATCCACGCCGGACTGGCTCAATGCCTGGGCCGAGACCCGGCTGCAGGACTTCAACCTGACCGGCATGACGGCAGGTCTGGCCTTGCCCGGCGGACAGGTCCTTGCCGCCGCAGCGGGCCTGTCTGATCGCGACACCGGCGAGGTCATGCGTCCTGACCATCTGATGCAGGCCGGCAGCACGGGCAAGACTTTCGTGGCCGCGTCAGCGGCAAAACTGATCCTCGACGGGCGGCTCAATCCCGACGCGCCGATCTCGACCTGGTTGTCCGACAGGCCCTGGTGGAACGATCTCGCGCATCGCGACGCGATCACGGTGCGCCATTGCCTCACCCACCGGACGGGACTTGTGGAGTATCTCGAACAACCCGGCTTCGGGCCGCTTCACGCTGACCGTCTGACGAACGATCCCGACCGGCCCATCCTCTCCGATGAGAGCCTGCCGCTCGCCATCGCCGCCGGTCCGCTTTTTACGCCGGGTGAGAGCTTTTCCTATGCGGATACGAATTACCTCCTCGCCGGCCTCGTCATCGAGGCGGTGACAGGCGAGCGCTACGAGTCCTTCGTCATCCGCGAAATCCTGGAACCCCACCGGCTCATGGGCGGTATCGTCCCGGCAACGCAGCGTCATATTCCGGGCCTCGCCTCCAGCCGGATGGAAAGCCCGCCCTTCGGCCTGCCTCAGACATGTGCCCAAGACGAGACCCTCGTCATGCACCCGATGACGGAGTGGACGGGCGGCGGCATGGCCACCCGCGCCGGCGATCTCGCCCGTTGGGGACGGCTCTGGTTTGGGGGCAACGTGTTTTCAGGTGACTATCTGACACTGATCTCGGATGCAGAACCCGGCAGCGGCGTTATCGTGCGCGAGGGCGAGGACTGGCGCTATGGCATGGCCTGTGAGTGCCGCGTCTCGCCGGGGCCGGCCCTCATTGGCCATCGCGGCTGGTTCCCGGCCTATATGAGTGTACTCGCCTACCGCGATGATCTCGATATTGCCGCAGCGTTACAGTTCAACACTGTCCCGTCTGTGCCGGACCTCTATCAGCTCGCCGAAACGCTGATCGAACGGGCGGCGCTCGATGCTTAGGCTTCCCCCTCACCCGGCGCTCTCGCGCCACCCTCTCCCTCAAGGGAGAGGGAGGGGACCCGACCTGGAGCGATAGCGAAGGTTGGGGAGGGTGAGGGGGACCAAGCCCCTACTGCATCGTCGGGATGACGAAGGCCTGGTCGCCGATATCGCCCGTGGGCCAGCGCTGGGTCACCGTCTTGATCTTGGTGAAGAAGCGGATGCCCTCGGTGCCGTACTGGTTGGTGTCGGTAAAGGCCGAGCGCTTCCAGCCGCCAAAGGAGTGATAGGCGACCGGCACCGGGATCGGCACGTTGATGCCGACCATGCCGACCTGAACCTTGGCGGCAAACTCGCGCGCGGCGAGCCCGTTGCGGGTGAAGATCGCCACGCCGTTTCCGTACTGGTGATCGCTGGGAAGATGAGCGGCTTCTTCCAGGTCCTTGGCGCGGACGACCTGGAGCACCGGGCCAAATATCTCGTCCTGGTAGGACTGCATGTCCGGTGTCACGTGATCGAAAAGGGTCGGGCCGATGAAGAAGCCGTTCTCATGGCCCTGCAGCTTGAAGCCGCGGCCGTCGAGCAACATTTTCGCGCCTTCCTTCTCGCCCATCGTGATGTAGTCCTCGACCTTCGCGCGGTGCGCGGCCGAGACGACGGGGCCGTAATGGGCATCGGCATCGGTCGAGACGCCGACGCGCAGCTTCTGGGCTTCCTCTGTCATGCGCGCGACGAACTCGTCGGCGGTCTTCTGGCCCACTGGCACCGCGACGGGCAGCGCCATGCAGCGCTCGCCGGCCGAGCCATAGGCCGCGCCGAGGAAGTCGTTGACCACCTGGTCCATGTCGGCGTCGGGCATGATGATGCCATGGTTCTTGGCTCCGCCCATCGCCTGAAAGCGCTTGCCCTGCTCGGTGCAGGTGCGCGCGATGTAGTGGGCGATGTCCGACGAACCGACGAAGCTGACCGCCTTGATGGCGTCATGGGTGAGGAGGGCGTCGACCGCCTCCTTGTCGCCATGCACGACCTGCAGCACGCCTTCAGGCAGGCCGGCCTCCATCCACAGCTCGGCAAGGCGCACCGGAACGGACGGGTCTTTCTCGGACGGCTTCAGGATCATCGCATTGCCGGTCGACAGCGCCATGCCCATGAACCACATCGGGATCATGGCCGGGAAGTTGAACGGTGAAATGCCCGCGACCACGCCCAGCGGCTGGCGCATGGAATAGACGTCGATTCCGGTGCCGGCGCTCTCGGTATACTCGCCCTTCATCAGGTGCGGCACGCCGCAGGCGAATTCGATCACTTCCAGGCCCCGGATGACGTCACCGCGGGAATCGGCCAGAACCTTGCCGTGTTCGGACGAGAGCAGATGCGCCAGCTCGTCCATTTCCTGCTCGACGAGGTCCTTGAACTTGAACAGCACCCGCGCGCGGCGCTGCGGATTCATCGCCGCCCATTCGCGCTGGCCCTTGATCGCTCCGGCGACCGCCTTGTCCACCACGTCCGCACCGCCAAAGCTGACGCGCGCCTGCACCTCGCCCGTATTGGGATTGTAGACGTCGCCATGGCGGTCCGCCTTGGGGCTGTAGCTCTTGCCGTCGATGAAATGGTGGATCTCGCGCATGGGGGAGGTCTCCGGGTCTGGTGAAAGCGGTGATGTCCGTTGCGCGCTCATATCGCGCCGCAGAAGGGAAAGGTCAAATGACAGCCCCCTTGCCCGGCCCTGGCGGGCCACCCTCTCCCTCGAGGGAGAGGGTGTTTCTCCTTCCCCTTGAGGGGGAAGGCCTGCCCTCGACTGGATCGGGGGTGGCTGACGCGGAGCGTCAGACGGAAGGGGCGGGTGACTCTATTCGTTTGCGTTTCCCACCCTCTCCGTCCGCTTCGCGGACACCTCTCGCCTCAAGGGAGAGGAGAGTGGCGCACAAGTAGTACATTCTTGCGACTTTGCGATCCCTGTTCGGTCCTTGGACTTGATCCAAGGACCCAGTCAGGTCGCATTCTGGGCCCTTGGATCAAGTCCAAGGGCCGTATGCGTAAAGAGATCCGTCGTCATGCCCCGATTTATTCGGGGCATCCCGGCCTAAAGAGATCACCCGCACGACGGCGGGTGATGACGCGAGATTGTATCGACCTGTTTCCCCGGCGGACGCCGGGGTCCAGATAAGAAACTGGGTCCCGACTTTCGTCGGGAATATCCGAAGAATAACCCACATCTAAAATTTGACTGCTATGACATTGTTAAATCACACTAATTCGTTGCTAATCGGTCAGAGCTTTTAGCTCTTTTCTTAAGCTAACAAGTCGTCCTTCAAACTCTAAAAACCTCCCCCATGCGTAATCAATGTTTTGTATCAAATTTTTGTGGTAATCATCATCCCTGCCCTCAGCAGGTATATTAGATTCTTGCTGAACGAGATTATATAAAACTTGCGCGGTTGAATTTAATTCAGCGAACACCTGTTTTATTTTGTATCTTATTTCTTCATTATCTAACCTTAAAAGATGCTCTCTATTTCTTTCAAAGGAATTATACTCTGGAAAGACTTGATTTAAGGTTATTAATTGTATTATTCCGGTTTTGCCTCTAATTTTTGTTAAAGTGTCTATTATTGAAATATAACTGGATATTTGATCGTCAATGAATGTTACAATTGTAATTTTTAAACTCTTGGCGTTCTCCGCCGCCTGCCATTTTGGTCCAAGCCACGCTCCGATTAAGCCAATACAGGCCCCAATAACTACACCAATAAGACCTATTGCGGCGTCCATCACGTATCCACCTCGGCTTCGAGCGCGTGGGTGGTGATGAATTCGCGGCGCGGTTCGACGACATCGCCCATCAGTTTCGAGAACAGGTCGTCAGCCTCGGCGAGCTCGTCGACCTTGACCCGCAGGAGCGAGCGCGCTTCCGGGTCGAGCGTGGTTTCCCAGAGCTGGTCCGGGTTCATTTCACCGAGCCCCTTGTAGCGCTGGATTTTCATGCCCTTGGCCCCGGCGGCCGCGACCGTGTTGACCAGCTGGGAGGGGGTGACGATGCGGATATCGCCCGTCTTGCCCGAGAACAGCGCCTCGCCGGTATAGTCTGCGGCGATGACCGCCGCGCGTTCGGACAGGCGTTTCGCATCCGGCGTGACGCGGATGGCGTGGTCGAGCACGACCGTTTCGGTGACGCCGCGCACTTCGCGGGAGAAGACCAGCGCGCCCTCGTCATTTTCGTGACCGGCCCAGCCATCCTCGCCCTCGTCGGCCAGCCGGTTGAGGAGCGCGGTCGCGCTTTCGATCGCAGTATCCTTCGCGTCAGGCTGGAGCGCACCGGCAAGGGCGGCAGCCTCGACCGCGAAGGCCGGCGCGCGCGGGGCGAGCCGGTCAACGGCGAGCTTGACGAGACGGGCCGCGGCGACGCGGTCATTCAGGTCCGCCCCGGCGATGACACTGCCATCGGCGAGCCGCAGCGAGGCTTCGCTCGCGCCTTCCTCCAGGAGGGAGGCGTCCATTTCGGCCTGGTCCTTCATGTAGCGTTCGGACCGGCCGCGCGTGACCTTGTAGAGCGGCGGCTGGGCGATGAAGAGATGGCCGCGCTCGATCAGTTCGGGCATTTGCCGGTAGAAGAAGGTCAGGAGCAGCGTGCGGATGTGTGCACCGTCGACATCGGCATCGGTCATGATGATGACCTTGTGATAGCGCAGCTTCTCATAGTCGATCTGGTCGCGCCCGATCCCCGCGCCCAGCGCGGTGATCAGCGTGCCGACCTGGTCTGAGGACAGCATCTTGTCGAAGCGCGCGCGCTCGACATTGAGGATTTTCCCCCGCAGCGGCAGCACGGCCTGGTTCGACCGGTTGCGGCCCGACTTGGCCGACCCGCCTGCGGAATCACCCTCGACGATGAAGATTTCGGACTTCGCCGGATCCTTCTCCTGACAGTCGGCGAGCTTGCCGGGCAGGGAGGTGATGTCGAGCGCCGACTTGCGCCGCGTCAGCTCGCGCGCCTTGCGCGCCGCCTCGCGGGCCGAGGCCGCCTCGATGATCTTGCCGACGACCATTTTCGCCTCGGCGGGATGCTCCTCGAACCATTCGCCGAGCTTTTCCCCGACAATGCCTTCCACCGCCGGGCGGACCTCGGAGGAGACCAGCTTGTCCTTGGTCTGGGAGGAGAATTTCGGGTCGGGAACCTTCACGGAAAGGACGCAGGTTAGTCCCTCGCGCGCATCGTCGCCGGTGATCGCCACCTTGGACTTGGCCGCGAGACCCGACGAGGCCGCGTAATTGTTGATGATCCGCGTCAGCGCGCCCCGGAAACCGGCCAGGTGTGTGCCGCCGTCGCGCTGGGGGATGTTGTTGGTGAAGGTGAGGACGTTTTCGTGATAGCTGTCATTCCACTCCAGCGCCGCCTCGACCGTGACGCCTTCGCGCTCGCCGGTAATGTAGACGGGCGGGGTGAAGAGCGCGGTCTTGGCCCGGTCGAGATGGGAGACGAAGGCCGCAACACCGCCCTCATAGACCATCACTTCTTCAAAGGGTTCGGCCTCGCGCAGGTCTTTCAGGACGATCCGCACACCGGAATTGAGGAAGGCGAGCTCGCGCAACCGGTGGAGCAACGTCTCGCGCTTGAACTCGATGTCGGAAAAAGTCTGTTCGGACGGCATGAAGCGCACCAGCGTCCCGGACAGCGGCTTGCCCTGGTCCGTCATCGGCGCGTCACCGGTCACGGCGAGATCCTTGCCGTCTTCCGGTTCACCATTGCGGAAGCGCATCTCGTGCTGCTTGCCCTTGCGCCATATGGTCAGGTCCAGCGTATCGGACAGCGCATTGACGACCGACACGCCCACGCCGTGCAGGCCGCCGGAAACCTTGTAGGAATTCTGGTCGAATTTCCCGCCCGCATGCAGCTGGGTCATGATGACCTGGGCCGCCGAGACGCCTTCTTCCTCGTGCAGGTCGACCGGAATGCCCCGGCCGTTGTCCGACACGCTCGCCGAACCGTCGGGGTGAAGGATCACCTCGACCTTGTCGGCATGGCCGGCCAGCGCCTCGTCAATCGCGTTGTCGACCACTTCGTAGACCATGTGGTGGAGGCCCGACCCGTCATCGGTATCCCCGATATACATGCCCGGCCGCTTGCGCACCGCATCAAGCCCTTTGAGGACCTTGATGGAGTCCGCGCCATAGTCCTGATTCGTTTCCTCGCTCATGGCGTGCAGTCTAGCTGAATCGGCTCGCCACCGCCATGTTTGGCGTGCAGTTTATGGGTGCCAATAGCTGTTTTGAATCAATCAATTATGGGGGCTTGTGCCACTGACTCGGCCTGACCCCTGGATCGGGCCGGATTTTGCACCGTTTTTGCGGTGATTCGCCGGCCGGTTTTCCTCCGTCAGCGGACGAGGAGAAGCACCGCCACGGCCAGCATGATCACCCCTGTCACACCGTCCGCCCAGCGCTTCACGCCCTTCGCTTTCAGCCAGTCCCGGGCCCGGTGCGCGAGGCCGACATGAACTGCGGCGGTCAGCCCGTACATGGCCAGCATGATCGCCACCATGGCCAGCCAGTCACGAATACCGACCTGACTGAGGTCGAAGAAGGCCGGCAGGAAGGACAGGTAGAAAACGATGGGTTTCGGGTTGGTCAGCGGCATGGCCACACCGGCGAGATAGGTCGCCGCAAGCCCGAGCCGCGTGGTCGTCCCTCGTATCCGGTCCGGCGTTTCCGGGTTCGCAAACGACCGGAAGGCCCGGTATGCGAACCAGATCAGCACCCCGGCCCCGGCCAGTTTGACGATCCAGACCGACGGCCCCAGCGAGGACGAGAGCGCGGTCAGGCCGGTCACCGCTACGGTCAGCCAGAAAATGTCGCCGGTGATGATCCCCGCGCCATAGACAAAGCCGTGGACCGGGCCGGCATCCAGGGTCCGCGCAACCATGGCGACATTGCCCGGTCCCGGTGTGAAAAAGAGCACGAAGATCGCGCCAGCGAAGGCGGCAAGGGTGGCGAGGGTCATGGGGCAGCGCGGCGATCAGATCTCGGGAGCGGTCAGATAGCCGTACATGGCGTCCGCCATGGCATCGGTAAAGCCCGCATCACTGATCGACAGCGCCGCACCCGGCCCGTCCTCGCGATAGAGCCCATATTCGATCATCGAGGTGTTGAGCAGATAGAAGAGCACTCGGGCCGCCTCGTCCGGATCAGGGCGGGCGATCTCGTCCGCGAACGCATCGACAAGCTGCCGGTATGACGCCACGCCCGCCTCGATCATTGCCTCCCACTCATCCCCGACCAGATCGGGCCGCAGACGGGCGTAGAGATGGGCGGCACGCACAAGGTGGCCATCGCGCTTGAGGAAGGACCAGGCAATCGCGGTCATGCCCCGCAAGGCGACACGGAGCCCGGCGTCCAGGTCGGGAACGTATTGCCCCTCGGGAGACGCGGCCAGCGCCTCAACCCGCTCGCGGTAGAGGTCGAAGATGGCCGGGATGAAGGCATCCTTGTTTTCAAACCGCCGGTAGACTGCGCCGACCGACAATCCGGCCCGCCCGGCAATGTCGGCGACCGACATGGCTTCAAACGACTTTTCCTTCAGCAGCGCCTCGAAGGCGGCCAACAGCTTGTCGCGGGTTTTCTTCGCGCGGTCCTGCGCAGCGGGTTTCACGCCTTGACGGGTCACAAACGGCCTCCTATATGTGAACGCGAATTCGCATTCGCATTTTAGCGCGCACCTCGCATCCCTGACAAGGAGTTGTCCCATGTCCGGCTTATCACCTGCCGATTACCTTCTGCTCATTCCTGTCATTGCCCTCGCCGTATTCCTGGCGATCAGCCCCTTGCGCGACAGCAAGTGGAAAGCCCGCATCAGGGCGGGCGAGGATCCGCGCGCGCGACTGAAATTCTATCGTGAGACGATGGTTCTGCTTTGGGGCGTGGCAATCCTCTGTCTGGCATTCTGGCTGGTATCCGGGCGCACGCTGGCCGGTCTCGGGTTTGGCATGACGGTCGAGGGATGGCGCGGCGGCCTGGCCTGGGGCGCGGCCCTGGCCTCATTTGGCTACATGGTCTGGTCCACGGTCGAGACAGCCCGCTCGCGCAGCACACGGCAAAGCGTGCGCCGGCAGATCGACGCGATGGGCGGCCTGGACATGATCCGCGCAAAGACCTCGGCCGAACACACCCGCTTTCTCGGCGTCGCCATCACGGCCGGCATAACCGAAGAAATCATTTTCAGGGGATTCCTGATTGGCGCATTGGCGCTCGTCATGCCCGTTTGGGCGGCGGCTGCGGTCTCGGTGGCAGCCTTCACGCTCGGTCATATCTATCAGGGGCCGAGCGGAATGATACGGGTCTTCGTTATTGCGCTGGTTCTGACCGGGATTTTCCTGATCGGCGGATCGCTCTGGCCGGTCATCATCCTGCATATTGCGATGGATCTCAGCAGCGGCCTCGCCTTCCGCCTTGTGGATCGCCATGCCGAGGCCGATGCGGCCGCCGAAGCGGCTAGCGCGGCGTAACCTGTCCCGCGATCACCTCGAACATCTGGGCGCGGCCGTCGAACGCATTGAACAGGCCGCGCTCCACACCCGTCAGCCAGGCCTGCGCCCCCAGACCGGATATCGCCTCGGCCAGTCCTGCCCGGCGGTCCGCGTCAAGATGGGCGCAGGCTTCATCAAGCAGGAGGAGCGGTGCGGCTCCCGTGGCCCGGGCGAGGACCCTCGCCTGCGCCAGCGCCAGGCGCACCACCAGCGCCTTCTGTTCTCCGGTTGAGCATTCCCCCGCCGGGCGGTCCTTGCCGGTGTGACGGGCCGTCAGGTCGGTGCGGTGGGGGCCGAGGCTCAACGAGCGGCCCGAGGCTCCATCCCGGTCCCGCCCCTCTCGCAGCCGGTTCTGCAGCGCATCTTCCGCCGCTCCCGATTTCATCCCCGCCGCCAGATCGGCCTCGGTCGCCCCATCGAGCGCCAGCCCCGCCTTTGGGAAGGCGGTGTCGGGAGCCGCGTCGATTTCCGCCTGCAGGCGCGAGAGCGCATCAAGCCGGGCCGCCGCGATCGCGACGCCATGGGCGGCCATGTCGGTCTCGATCGCGTCAAGCCAGGTAGGGTCGGCCCGGCCATCCTCCAGCAGTTTCTGGCGCTGGCGGCGCAGCTTGTCATAGGCATTGAGCGCCTCGCCGTGTTCGGGCGCAGCGGCACTGACAAGACCGTCAAAGAATTTCAGACGCTCGGCGCGCGGCCCGGCAAACAGGCGGTCTTCTTCCGGTTGCAGGGCCAGCATCGGAAAGGCGCGCGCCAGCGCAGCCCGGGACACCGGTGACCCGTCGAGCCGTGTTTGCCGCCGCGCACCCAGGCGGGCTCCGGCCGCGAGCGTCAGCGCCCCGCGCGCACCCGAAGCTTCGGCAAACACCGCCCAGGCCGGGGCCGCCATGTCGCCTTCATGGCGGACAACCGCCTCGGTATCGGCACCGCGCAACCCCTTGCCGGGCGCGAGAAAGGAAATCGCTTCGAGAATATTGGTCTTGCCCGCGCCATTGGGACCGTAGATCGCGACCGGACGCGCATCGACATCAAGGTCGAGCGCGCCATAGCCGCGAAAATCGGTCAGGCGAAGCCGGGTGATATGGGCGGATTTCACCCCGCGTGCGGGTCCTAGACCCGCAGCGGCATCAGCACGTAGAGCGCGTCGGCATCACCGGAATCGGTCACCAGCGTGGGTGAAGCCGGATCAGCGAAATGCAGCCGCGCCTCGTCACCCTCGATCTGCGAAGCGACATCGAGGATGTACCGGGCGTTGAAGCCGATGGTGAAGGCGTCATGGGCGTAGTCGGCGGGAAGCTCTTCGGTCGCCTGCCCGGACTCCGGATTGTTGACCGCCAGCGTCAGCACACCGCCATCAACCGACAGCTTCACCGAGCGCGACTTCTCGATCGAGATCGTGGCGACCCGGTCCACCGCTTCGGCGAAACGCTTGTTGTCGACCGTCATCGTGTTCTTGTTGTCGCGCGGTATCACCCGCTCATAGTCGGGGAAGGCCCCGTCGATGAGTTTCGAGGTCAGCACGGCGCGTCCGAGTTTGAAGCGGATCTTGCCTTCGGACACCGACATCTCGATCTCGTCACCGGCATCTTCCAGCAGGCGGCGGGCCTCCTGGACCGTCTTGCGCGGCACGATGACGGCAGGCATGCCGCCCGCTCCGTCCGGCAGGTCGCATTCGGCCAGCGCCAGCCGGTGACCGTCTGTGGCCACGGCGCGCAGCGTCTTGCGTCCGCCCTCATCAGCGGCGTGCATGTGAATGCCGTTGAGATAATAGCGGGTCTCTTCGGTCGAGATCGCGAAGCGGGTCTTGTCGATGATCCGGGCCAGCGCCTCGGACGGCACCGCGAAGCGGGTCTGCAGATCTTCCGACGGCATCATCGGGAAATCGCCGGGCGGCAAGGACGGCAGCGAGAAGACCGAGCGGCCGGCCTTCAGGCTGACGCGCGGATCGTCACCGGCCAGTTCCAGCGTCACATCGGCCCCGTCGGGCAGTTTGCGCGCGATTTCATAGAGCGTGTGGGCGGGCGCGGTCGCCATGCCTTCGCGCTCAACGGTGGCATCGGCGCTTTCCTGGATTTCGATGTCAAGATCGGTCGCGGCAAAACTCGCGCCCTCGCTCCCGGCAGTGATCAGGACGTTCGACAGGATCGGGATCGTATTGCGGCGCTCGACAACGGCCTGAACGTGTCCAAGGGCTTTGAGGAGGGCAGCGCGCTCGATGGTCAGCTTCATAGTACGGTCAATCGTCTTTTTGGCTGGGCCGCCTCGCAGGGCGCGGGCGGCCGGGTCGGGTCCGGCAGGTTCGCGTCTGGAGGATGCGAAGTCCAGCCGGAGTGAATCATATGTGAATTGGAGACACCATAGCGAAAAATGCGCACGCGCAAGAGACCCGCCTGCACGCGGCGCAGATTCGCCATCCTGTCAAAGTCTGGAATCGTCAGCCGCCCAGTTCACGGACGAGCTGGTCAATCAGCGCGGCAATCGCGTCATCGTTCTCGATGAGGGTCACAACCTTCTTCACCGCATGGATAACGGTCGAGTGGTCGCGCCCCCCGAACCGCCGCCCGATATCGGGCAGGGACCGGGTCGTCAGCGTCTTGGCCAGGTACATGGCGATGTGGCGCGGCGTGACGATGGCCTTGTTGCGCCGCTTCGACACGATGTCGGCGACCTTGACGTTGAAATGCTGGGCGACCGTGCGCTGGATATCGTCAACCGTGACCTTGCGTTCGCCGGTGATCGCCAGCTCGCGCAGCGCCTCTTCCACTGTTTCCAGCGTCACGTCCCGGCCCATCAGGGCGGTCCGGGCGATGACATTGTTGAGCACGCCTTCGAGTTCGCGCGCACTGGTGGTGATGCGGGCCGCGAGGAAGTCACGCACCGCTTCAGGAACGTCGAGGTCCGGATAGTGTTTTTCGGCCTGGGCCACCTTGCAGTCGAGAATCTTCCGGCGCAGGTCGAGATCCGGCTTCATCATCTGGCAGGCAAAGCCGCCGCGCAGAAGCGAGGCCAGACGCGGATCGCAGACCGGCAGGTCACCCGGCGCGGAGTGGGAAGCGAGAATGACCTGACGGTCATCGGCCATCAGCGCCAGAATGGTGTGCAGGAACTCGTCTTCGGTCTTGGGCTTGCCGGCGATGAAATGCACATCGTCAATCAGCAGGACATCGACATTCCGGACCCGGTCCTTGAACGCCATCGTGTCCCGGGCGCGCATGGCGGACACGAAGCCGGAGAGAAATTCCTCGGCCGTCAGGTAGAGCGCCTTGCGCCGCTGTCCGCCCAGTTCCACCGAATGGGCGATCGCATTGAGGAGGTGGGTCTTGCCGACACCATAGTCGCCATAGAAAAAGGCCGGGTTGAACGGGGACGGCGATGCATTGATCACCGATTTCGCGGCCACGGCCGCCAGCTCGTTGGACGGGCCGACCATGAAGGTGTCAAAGGTGAAGCGCTCGCCGCTGCGGCGGCCAGAGCGGTCCCGCGGCATCGCGGTGACATTGCCCGCATGCGCAGCAGTGTCCTGTCGGGCCGGCTCCGCCTCATCGGCCTCCTCGGCCTGGGGTGCAGCCGACGTGGCCAGGTCTCGATCGCTCAGCACCTCGACCATGCGGCGGGCGGAATCAAAGCTCGCCCACAGCGCCCGGATCCGGGCCCCGGCATGGTCTTCGACCCAGGATTTCGAGAACGCTGTCGGCGCGACGAGAATGACCGCAGACGGACCATTGTCCACGACCCGTAATCGGGCCAGTTCGGCGGAAAAAACCGCCGGTCCATATTCACTTTTCAGGCGCGCCCTGACTTCACGCCAGACATCCGAAATCGCGGGTGCTTTCGCCCCGTCCACCCCTGCGTTTTTTGCCAGATTAGGTCTTGACACCTGCGCCCCCACGGCTTGCGGATTGATGCTCCGTTTTCGAAGCTATATCTTTGTTTTTTCGGACAAACCCCCCCTGTCCAGCCGAGCGTTTATTAGCGCCGCCGCCGGTCGAAAATCTTCCGCATGGGGAAAGTACGTCCTTGTCTCCCTAGGTTACCCGCGAGGCCTCTTTGGTCAATATGACTCAGGGCCCTTTTTCCGGGATTCTTCGCTTGACACGGGAAATCGCAAACAGAGTCCGTCAGTTGGCTCGTTAGCTTTTTTTTAACCTTCTGCAGTCCGCTCACGGAGCGTGTTTTTGGCGCCATAACGGGCTCGAAAGCGGGCACGAAAAAGCCCGCGGGCCGGTGGCCTGCGGGCTTCTGGATTTCGTATCGGCGAGGCCGATCAGGCGCTGGCCATACCCTTCACGCGGGAGGACAGGCGCGACACTTTGCGGGACGCCGTGTTCTTGTGGAACACGCCCTTGCCCACAGCGCGCATCAGCTCGGACTCGGCCTTGACCAGCGCGGTCTTCGCGGCGGTCTGGTCGCCACCGGCGATCGCGGTCTCGACCTTCTTCAGGAAGGTCCGCACGCGCGAGCGGCGGGATTTGTTCACCGCAGTGCGCCGGGCAATCTTGCGGGTCATTTTCTTCGCGGATGCCGTATTGGCCATTCGTCTTCGTCCGTCGTGTCTTTGATGCCGGTCATCCCGGCGAATTCCGTGAGCGGCGGCGTATAGCTCCCTGCCGCCGGGGCGTCAAGCGAGGGCCGCGCTTACTTGTGCTTGAAGTGGGCGGCGCGCTTCTCGGCGAACGCCTCCATGCCTTCGGTCTGGTCTTCGGTGGTGAATTGCGACTGGAAGACGCGGCGCTCCCAGCGCACGCCTTCTGTCAGGCCGATCTCGAAGGAGCGGTTGATCGCCTCCTTGGTCATCATCGCGATCGGCAGCGACTTCGACGCAATCGATTCCGCGGCCTCCATGGCCACGTCCATCAGCTCGTCGACCGCGACGATGCGGCTGACCAGCCCGGCGCGCTCGGCTTCCTCGGCGGTCATCTGGCGTCCGGTCAGGCACAGATCCATCGCCTTGGCCTTGCCCACGGCGCGCGGCAGGCGCTGCGTGCCACCCGAGCCCGGCATCACGCCGAGATTGATTTCCGGCTGGCCGAACTTCGCCGTGGTCGAGGCGATGATGAAATCGCACATCATGGCAATCTCGCAGCCGCCACCCAGCGCATAGCCGGACACGGCCGCGATAATCGGCTTGCGGAAGCGGGCGACCGATTCCCAGGTCTTTTCGAACGGGTCGTTGAGATACAGGCCGATGAAATCGCGGCCCTGCAATTCCTTGATGTCCGCGCCGGCGGCAAAGGCCTTCTTCGAGCCGGTCAGGACGACACAGCCAATGCCGTCATCGGATTCGAACTTGGCCAGCGCATCGGCCAGCTCGCCGGTCAGCGCGTCGCACAGCGCATTGAGCGCCTCGGGCCGGTCCAGCGTGATGACGCCGACGCGCCCTTCGGTTTTCACCTGAATTGTCTTGTAAGCCATGTATCGAGCCGCGAACGGCCTCCGCTTTGAGCAGGGCTGACTTGCCCCCGTCAGATCACAGGGCGGGCGCTATAACCCGAAGCGGCGAGCGGAGTCGAGCATCAGCCCGCACCGCACGCCTTATCGTGATATTTATGACGACGGCCTAGGGCCCTTCGACCGTGTGGCCGCGCGCGCGCAGCATGGCGATCACGCCCTCGTCGCCGGGAAGGTGACCCGCACCGACAGCGATGAAGACCGTGCCTGACCCGGCCAGCAATTCCTCGATGTCGTCCACCCAGCGGGCGTTGCGCTGAACGATGATGATGTCGTGGACTTCCGGGGACTCGTCACGGAAATCGCCATTCATAAGCTCGTCGATCATGGCCTGATCTCCCTCGGCCCAGGCCGTCACCAGCCCGTCGAGCATGCCCGGTGCCTCCTCGATCCGTTCCAGCGTCTGTTCGAGCATAACATTCTCGACCTCTTCGGGCAGACCGCCAAAGAAACCGAGCTGTTCCTCGATGGTTTCGAAATAGGCGAGCGTCTTTCCGGCCTCGTTGGCCATGGGCCAGAGCGTGGCCTCCACTCCGGATTGAGGATCGTAGCCTTGCGCGGAAATGTACTGGAGGGTGATTGTCACCGAGGCGAGCCAGGGCCTCAAGGGCTCCAGCATAGCGGTGGTAAGCCCGACGCGCGGGGCGATACGTTCGAGCAGCGCAGCGCCGTTATCGCTGATCCGGGATGTGAGGGTCTCCCCTGCCGGGTTGAATCCATAGCGCTGGACCAGCGGCACCATAGCGGCCGCTTCCGCCGGATCGTTGACCGGGGCTTCGAAATAGACCGTTTCGGAAGCCTCGAAGGCCGCCATGACGTCCTCGGTCCGCCACACCACGTCAGGGCGCAGGATATGGACCGTCCCGAAGACATAGATGTCGGAATCCTCGTCAGAGAGGTGCCAGATTGACGGATCGGCCAGCGCGGGCGTCGCGAGCAGGACGCTGCCTGCAGCGGCAAGTGCGGTGGTACGGACCCAGGCGGAAAGTGACGTCATGAGAGCAAAGTCCTTGGGTTGACTGCGAAAATTGTCCAGGCAGCGGCAGACTAGACGATCCACGGGCAAAGGCTACAGGGACGCGACGGGTTCGCTTCCCGTGCGTCTCGTGGCCTCAAGGGCCTTCGACCACGTGGCCGCGATTGCGCAGCATGGTGACGACACCGTCCGGCCCGGGGAAATGCGCGGCACCGGCCGCAATCAGGAACACGCCCTCCTCGTCGAGCATGTCCTCGATCTGGATCGCCCAGTTGAGATTGCGGCGGACCAGCACGACGTCATAGAGCGCCGGGGCAAGGTCGCGAATGGCCCCGTTGATGGCCTGCTCGATCTCGTCCTGGTCTCCGGCCAGCCACAACTCGGTGATGTCAGCGGACGGGCGTTCGCGGACCTGCGGCAACAGCGCATCCATCAGCATGGCAATCTGAACATTGTCCGGCAGCTCGGACATCGGCCGGATCTGCTGTTCCGGCGTTTCGAGAAAGGCCAGCTCGGCATCGGTATTTCCGAAATTGAGCGCCTGCATCAGCGTCGTCTCGACTCCGTGGTCCGCGGTCTGACCCCGCTCGGCAAAGCTGAAATTGGCGATCATGAGCGAGACAAACCAGGGCCGGAACCGGTCCAGCGCTTCATAGGGATAGTTCGCCGCCGCCGCGATATCGCGCAAACGGGCCTCGCCTTCCGGCGGCAACATGGCTGACAGGCTCTGCCCCTCGGGAAGCGTCGCCCACTCCATGACACTCGGCATGAAACCGGCCAGAGTCTCGTCATCAACCGGCGTCTCAAGATAGATCACATCGGCCGCGCGAATGGCCGCATCGATCTCGTCGGTCCGCCAGTCGACGCCGGCTGGCAGAACGTGGATGGTCCCGAAGAGGTAAATCTCGGTATCGGCATCCGCCAGCCGCCAGATCGCCGGCTCGGCATGAGCAGACGGTGCGCCGAGACACAGCGCCATGGCAGCAGCAGCCAATACCCGTTTCACGTCGAACACACCTTTCTCCCCTGAAGCGCCGATTAAAACCCACTAGGGCCAGCGCGCCAAGACGAAAGCCTTATCGCTGGCATTGCGGGCAGAAGAATGTCGACCGGCCCGACTGCACGATGCGCTGTATCGGCCCATGGCCCGGGTCCGAGTGGCAAGGCTCGCCCTCGCGGCCATAGACAGCAAAGCTGTGCTGGAAATATCCCAGCGCCCCGTCCGTGGCGGCAAAGTCGCGCAGCGTCGTCCCGCCCGCCTCGATGGCCTCACTCAGCACATTGCGGATATTCCGCACCAGGCGTACGGATCGCGCGCCCTTGATCGTGCCCGCTGTCCGGCGCGGCGAAATACCCGACCGCCACAGTGCCTCGCAGACATAGATATTTCCCAGCCCCGCCACGACACGCTGATCAAGCAGCGCCATCTTGATCGGGGATTTTCGGCCCGACAGCGCGGTGTCCAGATGGGCGGAAGAAAATGCGTTCCCGAGCGGCTCCGGCCCCAGCCCGGCAAGGAAAGGGACGCTCTCTTCCGCATCCGTCGCGAACAGCGCCATGAAACCGAACCGGCGCGGATCGTTGAAGGTGACGCGCGCGCCGCCCTCCATCTCGAAGACGGCGTGGTCGTGCTTCGGATTTCCGCCCTGGCTGTGCACGAAGGCAGCAAGGTCACCGCTGTCCACTTGATCTGCCGTGATCGTGAACCGGCCCGACATGCCCAGATGCATCAGCAGGCTCTCCCCGCCCGACAGCCGCGCGATGAGGTATTTCGCCCGCCGCTCCAGATGCTCGACCGTCTGACCGGTCAGGCGTTCCGCGAACCGGTCCGGGAAGGGAAAGCGCAAATCGGGCCGGTTCTGGCGCGCCGCGAGGATGCGCCGCCCCTCCATGACGGGGGCGAGGCCGCGGCGAACTGTCTCGACTTCGGGAAGCTCGGGCATGAACCGGCTTCTAGCCCGGCGCGGCGGCTTCGCCTATCCTTTCCGCCATGAGCACGACACCAGCAACCGGCGAAACAACCTCTTTCGGCTTCCGCGACGTGAAACGCGAGGATAAGGCCCCGCTTGTGCGTGGTGTCTTCGACCGCTCGGCCCGGCGCTACGACCTGATGAATGACATCATGAGTCTCGGGATCCACCGCGTCTGGAAAGACATGGTGATGACCCGCGCCAATCCGCAGCCCGGTCAGTTGCTGATCGATGTGGCGGGCGGCACCGGTGACCTTGCCCGCGCCTTCGTCGCCAAGGCCGAGATGGTGCGCAAGCGCCGGGGCGGCAAACCCGCCCGTGCCATCGTCACCGACATCAACGAGCAGATGCTGGTCGCGGGTCTGAAGCGGGGCGGCGATCCCCAGCTCGACTGGGCCGTGGGCGACGCGCAGGCCCTGCCCTTCCCCGACGGGTGCACGGACTGCGTGACCATCGCCTTCGGCATCCGCAATGTCACCGACCGTGCGGCCGCGCTTTCCGAGATGCGCCGCGTCCTGAAACCCGCCGGGCAATTCCTCTGCCTGGAATTCTCCCGCCCGACCACGCGCCCGCTCGAAACCGTCTATGACGCCTGGTCCTTCAATGCGATCCCGGCTTTCGGCGAACTGATCGCCAAGGACCGCGATAGCTATCAGTATCTCGTCGAGTCCATTCGCCGCTTCCCGCACCAGGAGGCCTTCGCCGATGAGGTCCGCGCCGCCGGTTTTGCCCGCGTCGAGGTGACGAATTTCTCCGGCGGCATCGCGGCACTGCATACGGGCTGGAAGGTCTGAAGGGCTTTTTTTCGCGCGCCCTGTCGAAATCACGCTTTGCCGGACGTCTGTCCTGTGATCGCATCGCATTGACGCGGGCGAGACGGGAGGAGATGACCCATGCAATTCGTATTTCTGCTGCACGAAGACGAGGCCTATTTCGAGGCCATGGGCGATGAAGAGCAAAAAGCCGTCATTGCCGAGCATTTCGCCTTCGTGGCGGCCTTGCAGGCAAAGAACGCCTTTTCGTCCGGCGCGCCGCTCGCCCCGGCCATGACCGGCAAGCTGGTGAGCGTCAGCGGTGTCGAGGACGGCCCCTATGCCGATAGCAAGGAGCAGGTCGGCGGCTTCTACATGATCGAATGCGCGGACATGGGCGAAGCGCTCGACTGGGCGCGCCAATGCCCGACTGCCAAGTATGGTCGGGTCGAGGTGCGTCCCGTACCGGACTATGGCGGCTGATCCCATCAGTGACGGCGTGCGCGCGGCGGCCGAGGCGGCTGCCCGCGATGCCTATGGCCGCCTTGTCGCGGTGTTGACAGCCCGTACCTGCGATATCGCGGCGGCCGAAGACGCCGTCTCATCGGCTTTCGTCGCCGCGCTCGATGTCTGGCCAAGGCGAGGCATCCCCGACCGGCCCGAAGCTTGGCTGCTGACCGTGGCTCGGCGCAAGCTGATCGACGCCGGACGTAAACAGGCGACGGCCCGCGAGGCGGCTCCGGACATGATCCGTATCGTTGACGAGGCCGCGAGTCGGGCCGAACGTGACAGCGCCTTTCCCGACGAACGCCTGAAACTGATGTTCATCTGCGCCCACCCGGCGCTCGACCCGGCCCTGCACACGCCTTTGATGCTTCAGACCGTGCTGGGTTTCGACGCCGCGCGGATCGGAGCGGCCTTCCTCGTCTCACCCGCAGCGATGAGTCAGCGCCTCGTACGCGCCAAGACCCGCCTGCGCACGCTCCAGCCCGGCTTTATCGAGCCGGACCGGGAGGAATGGCCGGATCGGATCCGCGCCGTCCTGCATGCCATCTACGCCGCCTATGCGGCCGGCGCGGCATCCGGAGCCGGACCGGTTGAGGACGCGGGAGGCCTCATTCGCGAGGCGGCCGCGCTGGCGCGCATCCTGACCGGCCTCCTGCCCGGCGACGCCGAGGCGCTCGGCCTTCTGGCGCTGATCCTCTATGGCGAAGCGCGCCGTCCTGCGGCACGAGACGCGTCTGGCGGTTTCATCCCGCTCGGCCAGCAGGACACGGCGCGGTGGGACATGGCGCTTATCTCCCGGGCGGAAGCCCTGCTGCGCCGGGCGATCGCGATGGATGCCGGCGGGCGTTTCGTGCTGGAGGCTGCGATCCAGTCCGCGCATTGCGCCCGAGCCGTGACACGTCACACGGACTGGGACGCCATCCTCGCGCTCTACGACCGGCTGATTTCCGCCCACCCGACAGCGGGGGCGATAGTGGCCCGCGCCTGCGCTCTGGGGTCAGCGGGTGGGGCCGAAGAAGGCCTTGCAACACTGGAGGCGCTCGACCCGGCACGGATGGTATCCTTCCAGCCTTATTGGGCCGCGCGGGGTTATCTGCTCGCCGTGACCGGGGACATGGCAGCGGCGCGCGAGAGCTATGAAAGGGCAGCCGACCTCGCCACCGATCCGGCAGTGCGGGATTTCCTGAAAGACCGGGCAGCCGGTTCCTAGATCAGCTTGACCCGCCGGTAGATCCAGACCTGCAACGCCCCCAGCCCGACCAGCAGGCCCGTCACGATACCAAAGGCCCAGGGATTCTCCGCCCCGGGAATGCCGCCGACATTGATCCCCAGCAGGCCGGTGATCAGCCCCAGCGGCAGGAAAATCGACGCCACGACCGAGAGCAGCAGCGTGTAGCGGTTCATCTCCTCGGCGCGCTTTTCCAGCATCTGGTCGTGAACGATGGCGGCGCGCTCGCGCACCGATTCCAGTTCCTCGGCCACCCGTGTCGTCTTGTCGCCGGCTTCACGGATACGGCTGCGGTCACGCTCAGTGAGCCAGCTCAAATCCTCGATTGCCAGCGTATTGAGCGCGTCGCGTTGCGGCGCGATGAAGCGCCGAAGAACAATCGCCTGCCGGCGGATGTCGGCGAGCTCGGCCCGGCTTGGTGCGGCCGCGCCTTCGGTATCGAGCACGTCCTCCATGGCGTCGATCTGCTCGTGAAGATCGGCGATGGTCGGCTCCATCCGGTCGGCCAGCCGCAGGGCCAGCTTCGCAACCAGATCACCGGGCGAGACCGGGGCCTGCCCGCGTTCAATAGCCGCAAACATGTCCGCGACGGCATAGAGCGGCCGGCGCCAGACCCCGACAATCCGGCGTCCTTCGACCCAGAGTCGCAGCGAAATCATGTCTTCCGGCTCGGCGCCTTCATGCAGATTGATCCCGCGCAGATTGATGATCGCGCCGTCGCCATGGGTCGTACAGCGCGGGCGGGTATCCTCGGCCGTCAGGGCTTGGTGGATGAAGCTGTCGATACCGCTCTCGGTCTCCAGCCAGTCGAGCGCGGCCGCATCGGTGCCGAGAAGGTGGATCCAGACGAAGCCAAAACTGTTCGTCCCGGGCGGAACGGCCTCGACTGTCTCGAGCGTAGCGGGCGTAGCATGACCCTCGCCATCGAAGGCATAGACCCGGACCGGGAACTGGTCGGCGGCTTCGCTCATGCTTGGCATCCTCGCCCGTGCCGCGTAACGCTAGGGTTAACGAGGGAACGGGGGGCAGGCGGCCCATGAGCGACACACGGACCTGGCAAAGGCGCGTCTGGGCGCAGCTCTACACGACGGGGCGTAGCTTTACCTGGGGCCACTGGGCGGTCGTTTTCGCCATACTCGCCTCGCTCGTCCTCCTGGCGCTGGAAACCGAACCGGACCTGCCGGCGAACTGGCGGCGCTGGATCACACTCGCCGACGCCGTCATCCCAATCCTCTTCGCTGGTGAGTTCGCCCTGCGGGTCTGGGCGGCGGGCGCGAGCCGGCAGTATTCCGGCCTTGTCGGACGCGGCCGCTATTTCCGGCGCTGGGTCGTCATTTTCGATTTCCTCGCCTTCGGCCCCGAACTGATCGTGATGATCCTCTTTCCCGAACTCTGGGCGGCGGCGCGCTGGGTGCGGCTTTTCCGCCTATTCCGCCTGTTGAAACTGTTCTCGATGTTTCCCGCTTTCCGGGAAATCGGCCTGGCCGTACGCGACGCGGGCCGCCGGCTCGTGGCGACCGTGGCCATGGCGGGCATTCTCCTTTTCTGCGCGGCGGCGCTCCTTCATGTGATCGAGGCCGACGTGCAGCCCGACGCCTTCGGCTCGATCCCGCGCGCGCTCTGGTGGGCGGTCGCGACCCTGACCACGGTGGGCTATGGCGATGTCTATCCGGTTACGGCCGCGGGCAAGACGGTCGCCGGTTTCGTCGCCATTCTCGGTGTTGGCCTCGTCGCGCTCCCTGCGGGCATTCTCGCCTCGGCCTTTGCCGAACGATTGGGCAGCGCGCGGCAGAGAAAGTGATGCGCCCGCATGTCGCGCTCGCCATGGGGGCAATGCGCGGCTAAACCTGCCGGTCCATGTTCCGCACGCTCGCTTCCTTCTTCCGCCTGACCCGCGCCGGCCTGACGCTGGCGCGCCATGACGCGATCTTCCCGGCCGAGTACCAGGCGAAATTTCCCGCCCCGGTCCGCGGTCTGGGCGCGTTTCTGCGCCTCTTTGCCCGGCGTGACCGGGAAGGTTCGCCCGGTGAGCGGCTTGCCCGCGCGCTGGAGAAGCTCGGGCCCTCCTATGTGAAGTTCGGCCAGGTGCTGGCGACGCGGGCCGATATCGTCGGACAGGACTTCGCACGCGGCCTGGCCCGGCTGCAGGACCGGATGCCGGCCTTCGACCAGAAGAAGGCCGAAGCGGCCGTTGCCGCCGAACTCGGCAAGCCGCTGTCTGAGCTGTTCTCCGAATTTCACGCGCCGCTGGCCGCCGCATCGGTGGCACAGGTCCACCGGGCGGTGACGACCGATGGCCGCGAGGTTGCCGTCAAGGTGCTGCGCCCCGGGATCGAGGACCGCCTCGCCAAGGACATCCGCGCCATGCAGCTCGGTGCCGCAATCGTCGAAAACCTCTCTCCGGCCTCGCGCCGCTTCGAACCCCGCAAATTCGTCGACACCGTCGCGCGGGCGACCGAGCTTGAAACCGATCTCCGGCTTGAGGCCGCCTCGGCCAGCGAACTCGCGGAGGCCTCGGCGCGGGCCGAGAACTATTTCATCCCCGAGGTGGACTGGCCGCGATCCGCGCGCCGCGTTCTGACAACCGCCTGGGTCGACGGTATCCCGCTGACCGATCCCGATGCGCTTGATGCCGCCGGGATCGACCGGGAGAACCTCGCCATCACGCTGACCCAGTCCTTCCTCGTCTGCGCCATGGACCGGGGCGTCTTCCACGCTGACATGCATGCTGGCAATCTCTTCGCGGATCGCAATGGCGGCCTCTGGGCGGTTGATTTCGGCATCATGGGCCGGATCGGACCGGGCGAACGTCGCTTCCTCGCGCAAATCCTGCATGGCTTCCTGACGCGGGATTACGTGGCAGCCGCCGAAGCCCATTTCCGTGCGGGCTATGTCCCGGCACGCCATTCGGTTGCCGATTTCGCCGCTGCTCTGCGGGCTGTCGGCGAACCCATTTTCGGCAAGAGTGCCGACCAGGTGCCGATGAGCCGGGTTCTCCTGCAGCTCTTCGAGATCACCGACCTCTTCGACATGCGCCTGCGGCCCGAACTCGTGCTTCTGCAAAAGACGATGGTCCAGTCCGAAGGTGTCTCGCGCGCGCTCAATCCGCGTCATGACATGTGGGCGGCAGCCGCCCCGGTTGTCGAGAACTGGATGCGCCGCGAACTGGGCCCTGAAGGCATTGCCCGGGACGCGGTTGATGATCTGAAAGCCCTGCACGCCTCGGTGCGCAAACTGCCCTCCGCCATCGATGACTGGGCCGCGGCGGGCGCGAAAATCCGTTCCGGCGAGATCCGGCTCGACGACGACACGCTTGACCGTTTCGCCGCGCGGGGCAGGAAGGGGGCTTGGGTGCGCTTTGCCAGCTATCTGGCCGTCGCAGGGGCGGCCGGCGCGCTCGCGGCCTGGGCTGTGGCCTCCTCGCTTTAGGGCTTGAGCATCATGAACACGCCCGAAGGCGGGCGCGTCTCCTCTTCGTGCGCCAGCCCCCAGCGGCAAAGCTCCTGCATGATCGGGATCAGGCTGCGCCCCTTGGCGGTCAGATGGTATTCACTGCGGACGGGCCGTGACTGGTAAGGCACGCTCTCGATCAGCCCGTCAGCCTGCATCTGTTTCAGCCGCGCCGCGAGGATATTGGTCGGGATCACCTCATTTGACCCGGCGATATCGCCATAGCGGCGCTTGCCGGCGGCAATGTCGCGCAGGATCAGCAAGGTCCAACGGTCCCCGAACCGGTCCAGCGCCGCGGACAGCGGGCAGTCCGACCGGAGCGGGCGGGCGGCAGCATCAGGCATGACCGATCAGCCTCCATAGTCACTTTCGAAATAAAAGTAACCTGACTCGCCGCCCGGCGAAAACCCCTAGAGATTGATCAGGAAAATGATCCACATCGCGACCAGTACGCCGGCCCCGACCCGGTGCGCCAGGAAGCGCAGCCCCATCGTGTTGATGGTCACGTGGATCAGCGTATGCGCATAGCGCGACGCCACGAAGACCCAGGCCAGCGTCAGCTGCAGACCGCCTGTCTCCTGGCCGGTCGCATAGCTGAGCGCGACCAGCGCATAGAACAGCACCGGCAACTCACAGAGATTGATCAGGTTTCGCGCGGCGTTGCCGACCCAGGCCGGCGGCGGCGTACCCGTCTTGGTCAGCGAGTATTCCTTGGACAATTCGCCCTTGGCGTTGGCGGCAATCCCCAAAATCGTCATCAGGACGTAGACCGCGAGCGTCAGAAGGGCGAGCGCGGCGGCGGCGTGCAGCATGGATGGCATGATTTCCTCCCCGTCAATGTATCGTGGTGGAAAGGCTAGACTGCTTTGCGCACGCCGTCCCGTCCGCTTGGTCCGTTTTCTTGGCGGCCTGGACGGGCTAGGACTGTCGCAGCGGCGGTCGAGACGCGAAAGGCGGGCCTCATGGCGGACAAGCGCATCCTGTTGATCATTGGCGGCGGCATTGCGGCCTACAAGAGCCTGGAGCTGATCCGCGAACTGTCACGGCGTTCCATCGCGACGCGCTGTATCCTCACGGCTGCCGGCTCCGAATTCGTCACCGCCATGAGCGCGGCAGCACTGTCTGGCGACACCGTCTATACCGATCTCTTCTCGCTGACCGACGAAGCGGAGATGGGCCATATAGAGCTCTCCCGCTCGGCCGACCTGGTCGTGGTCGCCCCGGCGACCGCCGACCTTATCGGCAAGCTCGCCAACGGTCTCGCCAATGACCTCGCCTCGACCACGCTACTGGCGACCGACAAGCCCGTCCTGATCGCCCCGGCGATGAATGTGCGGATGTGGGAACACACGGCGGTCCAGCGCAACATCGCGCTGCTCGACGCTGACGGGGTTCACCGCATTGGACCCAACGAGGGCGACATGGCCTGCGGGGAATATGGCCCGGGCCGTATGGCCGAACCGGCCGAAATCGCCGACGCCATCGCACGTCTGCTGGGCCAGACAGGCGCATGACAAGTCTCGCCGGCCGCCATGCCATTGTCACGGCGGGTCCCACGATCGAAGCTATCGACCCGGTCCGTTTTCTGTCCAACCGGTCCAGCGGACGTCAGGGTTATGCCATCGCCGAAGCACTCGCTGACCTCGGGGCGTCCGTGACACTGGTCTCCGGCCCGACCTGCCTGGACGCGCCGTCCGGTGTGACCCGCCTCGATGTCGAAAGCGCCCGCGACATGCTGGCTGCAGTCGTGGCCAAACTGCCGGCGGACATCTTCATCGCTGTCGCGGCAGTGGCCGACTGGCGTCCCGCCCGTGCTGCGGACCGGAAGTCGGATAAAGCCGGACAGACTACACTTCAGCTGGTCGAGAACCCCGATATCCTCAGGCATGTCGCCGGTCTGGAACAGCCCCGCCGGCCCGGCCTCGTCATCGGCTTTGCCGCCGAGACCCATGACGTGCTTGATCGCGCCCGCGCCAAGCGCCTGCGCAAGGGCTGCGACTGGATTGTCGCCAATGACGTGTCCGGTGACGCCATGGGCGGGAACGAGAATGCAGCAATCCTGATCACGTCAGAAACGGAAACCGCCTGGCCGCGGGCGTCCAAATCCCGCATCGCCGAGCAGCTCGCCGTAGCGGTTTCACGCCATCTCGCGAAAGCGTGACAAGGCGTTTATCCCGACTTGCGCTAACGTATCGGCACGTTCGCTAGGTTCACTGGGGAGAGTTCATGAAACGTCCTGTCATTTCCGCACTCATTCTCGGCGCAGCACTTGCGGGGACACCGGCCGCCCTCGCGCAGACCGTGACCGAGTCCAGCTGCCATATCGTCACCAATGACGGCGAAAACCCGACTCCGCTCGTCGGTGTCAGCGTCATGGAGCGCGCGGCCCAGCCCGGCATGTTCTCGCTTCGCCTTCCGTCCGACATGGAAGTCGATGCCCTGCTGTGCTTCCGCTCATCCGCCATTCCCGGCCCGGATGACTGGGAAGTCGTGGCCGCCGGTTTCCCGCTTTATCTCACCGAATCCCGCGCCAGCGGCGACGTGACCACGCTTCTGGAAATCACCGATGACCAGTTCCGCGTCCGCATTATTGACGGCACGCTGACCTCGGCTGAGCGTCAGGCCGTCGCCGCCCGACTGGAATCCTACTACGCCGTCGTCAATTCCGGCATGTAGACCGCATTCAGGGGTCTATCCGCCTCTGGACCGGCCCCGGCAGGACGGTTAAGCCTTCCCGTCCGGGGCCGGCAAACCCAATTTCGGCCATGGATGAAGGAGATCACCCATGTCCGTTATCGTGCGCGTCCGGCCGCTTGACCATTTTTCCGGGCTTGAGCTGCCGCGCTACCAGACGGCGGCGTCGGCTGGCATGGACCTGCCCGCCGCCGTCCCGGACAATGAGCCGGTTGTTATCGCGCCCGGCGAATGGCGGCTCATCCCGACCGGCCTCGCCATCGCCCTGCCCGAAGGCTTTGAGGCGCAGATCCGGCCCCGCTCCGGCCTCGCCGCCAAGTTCGGGATTTCCTGCGTCAACACGCCCGGCACGGTCGATGCGGATTATCGCGGCGAGATCCGCGTCAACCTGATCAATCACGGCCCGGAACCCTTCACTGTGAAGCGGGGCGAACGCATCGCGCAGATGATCGTCGCCCCGGTCACCCAGATCGAATGGGCTCCGGTCGCCGAGCTGGACGATACCGCGCGCGGGGCGGGCGGGTTCGGCTCAACGGGGATTTAGGCCCGCCTCCTGAAGCGGGTTGGTGGACGCCGATTAGATCGGCGCGTCGTGGCAATAGGACGCGACGTCGTCGATGCGCGAATCCATGACGAGATCACGCGGGGATAGCGGCCGAGACAAGCGCAGGCCCTCAAGGCTTCTCGCCCGCGATAGCGCCACATAGGCCTGACCGTGGGCGAACATGCCGCGCGAGAAATCGATATAGACCTTGTCGAGCGTCAGGCCCTGCGACTTGTGCACCGTCATCGCCCAGGCCAGCCGCAAGGGAAGTTGTTTGAACGCGCCGACCACGTCGCGCTCGATGGATTTCTTCGCCGCATCATAGGCATAGCGGTAACGCTCCCACGCGGCCGGTTCGACACGGTGCACGTCCTCGCCGACCCGCACGAAGGCCGCACCGTCTTCGAGGCTGTCAATCTCGCCCAGCGTGCCATTGACCCAGCGTCCGGACGGGTCGTTGCGGATCATCATCACCCGCGCACCGGGTTTTAACAGCAGCGGATCCTCGGTGGGAAAGAGACGCGGATCGAACTGACCTTCCGTGCGCCCGTTATAGGGCCGCGCCTGCCCCGGCAGGCTGGCGAGGCGCGCCGCGTTGATCTGGTGGGCGGCCTGGTTGGTCGGGGTCAGCACGACATGGGTCGCGCTGGCATCGAGCCCCGTCGCCTGCGTCACGCGCTCATTGAGAAGCGCCGCCTCGCTGTCTGAGAGGTCGCCATGGCGTACCCCGCCGAGGATGGCGATGAAGTCCGGGTCGGACTGGCGGAAGACATGATCGAGTTCGACGCGCAGGAAACCCGCCTCGCGAAAGACCGGCGCATTGAAAAAGAACGGCCCGCCATAGCGCTCTTCAAGATATTGCGCGATCTCGCCTTCGACGATGGGCGGCAGCTGGGCGAGGTCGCCGACGAGGATCATCCGCACGCCGCCGAACGGCTCCATGCTGTCCCGGTGCAGGCGCAGCGAATGGTCGATCGCGGCCATCATGTCGGCCCGGACCATGGAAATCTCGTCGATAACAAGGGTTTTCAGTTCTTTCAGCATGCGCGCATTGCGCAACCGGCGGATATCGCCCGGCTCGATGAGGCGCGGCGGCAGGCGGAAGAAGGAATGGATGGTCTGCCCGCCCGCATTCATCGCCGCCACACCGGTCGGCGCGACCACGGCGGCTTCCTTGCCCGCGGTTTCCAGGAACCGCTTCAGCAACGTCGTCTTGCCCGTTCCGGCCCGGCCGGTCAGGAAGATATGGGCGCGCCCATGGGTAAGCAGGTCAAGCGCGGCCTGATTGGGATCGGATTGCGAAGCGGGAGCAGGGGTGGACATGGTGTCCACCCTGCCGTGATTGCCTCGCCGCCGCCAGCGGCTAGTCAGCTGGTCTCGTCGATCTCCGGCGCGACACAGCCATTGCCTTCAAAGCGGAAGTCCGTGACGAAACCGGCCTGGTCGATGATGAAGCGGGTCTCGCACTCGCTCGTCCAGTAGCGCGGCGGCTCATAGACATAGTCGGTATAGCTCTCGGTGCGGGTATGCACCTCGCCGTCCTCGTCACGGTACTGAACGGTGCGCGTGCGCGTCACCGGACGGTTGTATCCGCCCGAGGAATGTTCTTCCTCACGGTAGTAGGTCCAGACCTCGCTGCCGTCCGACAGCGTATCCTGCATCACGGGTGGCCCCATCTCGACAAGAAGCGTATCGCCATGCGCGCCGATATAGCTGGCCGTGCGCTGGCGGTAGCCCTCCGTGGTGGCGCAAGCGGCCAGCAATCCTGCCGTTGCCGTGATGAGAATGAGTGTACGCATGTCCATGGCCTCCCCGTCCGGACGGTTGATCTGTCAGCCTGTGTGGCAGTCCCTGAACACAGGATGAAGGCGATGACGCCACCGCCGCAAGGGTGGTAATGGAATTTCATGAATTTTTCTGATGACGACATCGCACGTTACGCCCGCCATCTGGTGTTGAAGGAGATTGGCGGACCCGGCCAGCAGGCCCTTCGTTCGGCGAAGGTGTTCATCGTCGGTGCAGGCGGTCTGGGCAGTCCCGCCGCGCTCTATCTCGCAGCGGCCGGCGTCGGCCAGATCATACTCGCCGATCCCGACACGGTCAGTCTGGACAATCTCCAGCGCCAGATCCTCTTCCGAACCGCAGACGTCGGCACCCGGAAGGCCGAAACCGGAAAGACGTCTCTCGAAGCGCTCAATCCCGGTGTCACCATCACCGCCCTGACCGAGGCTGTTACCGGCGACAATGCCGCCCGTTTGTTTGCAGGGCATGATCTGGTGATTGATGGCACGGACAGTTTCGAGACCCGGTTCGCGGTCAATGCCGGGTGCCATGACGCCGGTATTGCGCTGCTTTCGGGCGCGGTCGGCCGCTGGGACGGACAGGTCGCGCTCTTCACGTCGGGTCCCACGAAACAACGTCCCCGCGGCGAGCGTGGGCCCTGCTATCGCTGCCTGGTACCGGTCCTGCCCCCCGATGCGGAAACCTGCGCACGCGTCGGTGTGGTCGGGGCGTTAACCGGTGTTGTCGGCTCCATGCTGGCGCTCGAGGCAATCAAGGTGATCACCGGGGCCGGACGCGATTTGTCTGGCCGTCTGATGATGTATGACGGCCTGGACGCCGAAGCCCGGACCGTACGCCTGAACGCTGACCCCGACTGTCCGGTCTGCGGCGGCTAGGGTTCGTCCTCTTCCGCAGCGTCGTCTGCCGGCTCGCCGGCAAACACTTCTCCGCTCCCGCGCAGATCGCCGATCATCCGGTCGAGGAACTCGGTCGACCGCACCAGGATGGAACGCACTTCAGCTCCCTCCAGCGACAGCGAATGCCGCCCGCCCCGGAACTCCTCGTAATGGTGCACCACACCGGCATCCTCGAGGGCGCGGGCCATGTCGCGGGATTGCTCGACCGGCACGATGGCATCGTTATCGCCGTGGAAAAGCAGGACCGGCACGGTAAAATTCGCCGCCAGATTCACCGGCGAGTGCGCCCGCAGCCGGTCTGACTCGGTGCGCGGATCGCCGACGGCTTCGGTCCAGTATTCCAGCGCTTCTTCATTGTCTTCGCTGCGCCAGTAATCCACGAATGCCGGCAGGTCGGTGACCGAAGAACCGGCAATCACGCACTGATAGAGGTCCGGCGTCGTCGCCCCGCCCATCAGTGCGGCATAGCCGCCATAACTGAACCCCATTATGCAAATCCGATCCGGGTCTGCGCGTCCGCGCGAGATCAGGTGGTGAACCCCGTCGGTAATGTCGTCCTGCATCGCGGCACCCCACTGCCGGTATCCGGCTCGGGCAAAAGCTTCGCCATAACCCGACGACCCCCGGAAATTGGGCTGGAAGACCGCATAGCCATTCAGCGCCAGGTACTGGGCGAAAATGTCGAAGTCATAGACATCGCGCATTTCCGGCCCGCCATGAGGCATGACGACGAGCGGCGTGGTCCGGGTCGCGCCGCCTTCGGGAATCGTGAGATATCCGGTCAGGTCAAGACCGTCGCGCGCGGCATAACGGATGATATCGACATCCGCGAGCGCATCGGGAGCAAGGCGCGGCCGGCTGGAATAGAGTGGCTCGATCGAGGCGGCCTGCTCGTCATAGAGATAATAGACGCCCGGCTCGCGCGGGCCGGACACTTCCACGATCATGCGGCCACTGGGTGAGTAGTCGCGCGGCATGACCGAGACCTCGCCGCCGAAAAAATTATCGATTCCGCGATAGTGACGGGCAATGGTTTCGTCGGCGAACTCGATCTGAAGCCGGTCCTCGATATAGGAATAGCCCAGATAGCGCCTGGTGCGCGGATGGATCATTGTCCCGGTCACATCGACCCGGTCATGAGAGCCCGCCGTCTCGATATATTCCCCGGACTCCAGGTCATAGAGATAGACACCGGTCAGCCCGGTCTCGTCCGGGCTGGCGAAGACGTAGATCTGTCCCGGATCATCGGAGGCTCCAGCCCAGTCGAATTCGGGCGCGGCTTCGGAGAGTTCATTGGTGCGGTAGGTGGCGGACCGCCGCCAGCGCCCGGACTCGTTGCGGGTAAACACCGAGACCCGCCGTCCGCGCGAGGAGACATCAACCCGCATCACCGCGCGTCCGTCAGGCCCAGTATACCAACGCGCTGTGCGGTTATTACCGCGCTCGACGATGTCGGCCTCGCCGGTCAGGATATTGACCCGCCACAGATGGAGGGCCTGGCTGCGGTAAGCGGGCATCAGGACGTAGTCGGGCTGACCGGGCAGGATATCGGCCACCTCGTGCAGCTGGATATTGAACAGATTGCGTTCGACCCGGCGGCCTTCGCCCTCGAACAGGATGACCGGGTCATCGAGCGTCCGGCTGGAGAATGACAGGACCCGCGTATACTGAACATCGAAATCGGTTCGGTAGATGCGCACACTCCCCGGCACGCCCAGCGTCACCAGCAGGCGCTCGTCATTGGCCCAGCTGACGCCGAGAATGCGAAACTCGCCGAAGTCCGCCCGCACGTAACCGGACCCACGGGGAGCATCGAGATCGCGGACAGTCAGGCGGTTGCCCTGGCTCTCGTGATCGCCCTGATCGTAATAGGCGATCCGCGTACCGTCCGGTGACAGGCGGGGGCGCGAGACACGGGATTCGGCGAGGAAATCTTCCAGGTGCAGCTCGCGGACATAATCGACCAGGACCTGCGCGCGGCAGGACTCCGCAATCACCAGGCTGAAAACCAGCCCGCACAAGACGAAACGTAACATGTGTGTTGTCCTCCCCGCCCACATCTAAGGGCGGAAATTCAATTCGTGCAATGTGCGGGTGCGATCAGCCGCGATGCCCCGACAGGGCGAGGCCGGCCCAAATGACAAGGCCGGGCACGAGGCCGAATGCGAATCCCAGGAGTCCGCTGCCCGTCAGCGATGCGATGAGGGCCCATAGCAGGAGACCGGCGATGACGCCGACCGCCGGTCCCGTCCAGCGGCGTAGAGGCTTCGGTTTGGACTCTGCAGGCGGCGATGGCTCGACCATGCCCGAAAGGCTGCGCCTGCGCGTCTGACGCCATCATGGTTTGGACATGACATTGCGGTCAGGCGGTTCACGGAAAAGCGAACCGCCACGCCTCATATTGGGCTTTAGTCTTCGGTCGGGGCCGGCGCAGGCGTGCAGCGCATGCCCTCGGGCCAGTTTTCGGCAATGCCAGCCGCATCATTGTAGAGAATGATCACCATGCGCTCGGTACAGATGAAGCCCCAGCTCCAGTCATCATGGAATTCGGCAAGCGGGCCGGCCGCCTGAACCTCTTCGAGACTCATCCCGCCTTCGACCATGGTCGCGACCAGGTTCTGGACGGAACGCAGCATGTGGATGGAGGCCTGCAGATCATCGCGCGTCGCCAGCGGGCCGTGACCGGGGATGATGCGGGTGTCGGCGTCGGTCATCTCGAGCGCGAATTCCATCGCCGCGATATAGCCCTCGACGGTACCGCCCGAGGCCAGGTCGACAAAGGGAAACAGGCCGTTGAACAGGACGTCGCCCATGTGCAGCACATTGGCGTCGCGGAACAGGACGATGGCATCGCCGTCGGTATGGGCGCGCGGGACATGCAGCGCCTCGATCGTCTGGCCATTCATGTGAAAGGTCAGGTCATGGCCAAAGGTCAGGATCGGCAGGATGTCATCCTGTTGGGCCCAGTCCTGGTCCGAATTGGCAATGCGGGTACGGATATTGTGATGGGCGGCGACCGTTGTGCCCTGCGCCTGAAAGTGCCCGTTGGTCGCGGCATGGTCACCATGCCAGTGCGTATTGAGGATGAAGCGTGGCGCACCTTCCGCGCCCAGCTCGGCAATGGCCTCCTCGATCAGGGGGCCGGTTCCCATCAACAGGTCATCAACCAGCAACGTCCCGTCCGGACCCGTCAGGAAGCCGAGATTGCCGCCTGCGCCGGTCGACATCATCACGATGCCGTCGCCGAGATCGGAATTGGTGAAGGTCAGTTGCCGGTCTTGTGCCAAGGCCGGCGCACTGGCCGCAATCAGGAGGGCGAGACAGGCGGTCGTGCGGATCATGGAAGGCCCCTTTTGGATTCTGCCGTCAGATTCAAGGATGACAGTGACAGGACGACGCGCCTGTCCGTCAACCGGAATCGGATGTGTCGCTGTCCTCGGACTGAACACTGGCCTTGCGGACATTGAGCAGCGCCCACATCGCAATGCCGATACCGACCCCGACACCAACCCCGACACCGATATTGTCCATCGCGACCCCGATCGCCGTACCGATCCCGGCTCCCAGTGCGATGAAAACACCGAATTTCGCTGCGGCGGGTCTGGCCATAAGTGGTCCTGCGATCTGCTGCGTTCCGGAAACAGGCAGTGTCGGACCTGACGCCGAACCTGTCCATGCACGATTTTTTACGGCCTGTTCACCGCCATGGGGTTCTGATCGCGGCCATGCTGGGACTCCATCGATTCATCCTCTCCGCCTGTGCCGTTCTGACAGTTCTGGCCGGATCGGCCGCGCTGGCGCAGGACACGCCATCTGGCCTGCCTGTGCCGCGCTTTGTCTCGCTGAAAGTCGGCGTCGCCAATGGCCGTGCCGGGCCCCAGCAAGCCCACCCCATACTCTGGCGCTATGTCCGGGCCGGCCTGCCAATGGAAGTGGTGATGGAAACGCCCGAATGGCGCCGCGTCCGCGATCCTGATGGCGAGCTGACCTGGATGCATAACTCGCTCCTCTCCGGGCGGCGGTCGGTCTATGCGCGCGCTGAAACGCCGCTTCGCGCCCGTCCGCGCGACGACTCGCCTGAAGAAGCCATCGCAGAGGCCGGGGCTATCCTCTGGCTGGAACGCTGCCGGGACGGTTGGTGCCGCCTGGAAGCACAGGGCCGGCGCGGCTGGGCCCAGGTCGGCACGCTGTGGGGTATCTATCCCGAGGAAGGCGGCCCGCCCGTCGAGGCCGCTGGCCAACCTGCCTTGAGCGCCACTGCGGCGCATGATACCGCTCCCGGTCTCTAGCCAGCGGAACGCTTTGCGCTGACGCTGAAAATGGGGTCTATTCGAGACCCTAGCGAGCCCGCGCAGGCGGGCGTCAGACCGGATATTTCATGACCGACCGCCCCAATGCGCTTTCCTATGACGATTTGATGCGATCCGCACGCGGCGAGCTTTTCGGCCCGGAGAACGGCCAGTTGCCCGCCCCGCCCATGCTGATGCTGGACCGCATCACCAAGATCACCGAAGACGGCGGAGCCCATGGCAAGGGCCATATCATTGCCGAACTGGATATCGATCCGGGCAAATGGTTCTTCGAATGCCACTTCATCGGCGACCCCGTCATGCCCGGCTGTCTGGGCCTGGACGCCATGTGGCAGCTGGTCGGCTTCTTCCTCGTCTGGGGCGGTTCACCGGGCAAGGGGCGCGCGCTCGGCGTCGGCGAGGTGAAATTCACCGGCCAGGTGACGCCGGACGTCAAGACGGTCCGCTACGAGATCGACATCAAACGGGTGATCCGGCGCAGCCTTGTTCTCGGCATCGCCGACGCCACCATGTATGCCGACGACAAGCCGATCTATACCGCGAAGGACTTGCGCGTCGGCCTGTTCAAACCCGAAAACATGTAAGTCCTGCCTTCGAGGCAAGAGACCGGGTCAGGGAGAAAGAATATGCGTCGTGTCGTCGTCACAGGCCTGGGGGTCATTTCCCCGATCGGCAACAATGCCGCGGAGGTTACCGACTCTCTTAGGAACGGCCGCAGCGGCATCGGCTTCATGCAGAGCTTCGCCGACCACAATTTCAAATGCCAGGTTGGCGGCAAACCGACCGTTGACCCGGCCGAGCATGTCGACAAGCGCGTTTACCGCTTCATGAGCGAGGGCGCGGGCTGGAACTACATGGCGATGGAACAGGCCATCGCCGATTCCGGCATTCCCGAAGCCGACATTTCCCACCCGCGCACCGGCATCATCATGGGTTCGGGCGGCCCGTCGGCCGGCACCATCGTGTCGGCCGCCGACGTGACGCGCGAGAAGGGCCCGCGCCGCATCGGCCCGTTTGCCGTGCCCAAGGCGATGAGCTCGACCGCGTCGGCAACGCTCGCCACCCCGTTCAAGATTCTCGGCGTGAACTACTCGATCACCTCGGCCTGCACCACGTCGCTGCACTGCATCGGTGCAGCGGCCGAACAGATCCAGTGGAACAAGCAGGACGTCATCTTCGCGGGCGGCTGCGAGGAAATTCACTGGGCGCTGTCTAACCTCTTTGACGCCATGGGCGCGATGTCGACCAAGTATAACGACACGCCCGAGCAGGCTTCGCGCGCCTTCGACAAGGACCGTGACGGCTTTGTCGGCGGGGCCGGAGCCGGCGTGGTCGTTCTGGAAGAATACGAGCGCGCGAAGAAGCGCGGCGCGCCCATCTATGCCGAGATCACCGGTTATGGCGCGACCTCTGACGGCTACGACATGGTCGCCCCGTCCGGCGAGGGCGCGGTGCGCTCGATGAAGCTGGCGATGGAGACGGTGAACACGCCGATCGACTACCTCAACCCGCACGCCACCGCGACGCCGGTCGGTGACATCGCCGAGATGAAGGCCGTGAAGGAAGTCTTTGGCGACAGCGCGCCAATGATTTCCGGCACCAAGTCGATGACCGGCCACTCGCTGGGAGCCGCCGGCGTCCACGAGGCGGTCTATACGCTGTTGATGATGAAGCACGGCTTTGTCGCGCCCTCGATCAACGTATTCGAGATGGACCCGGACATCGCTGCACTGAACCTGCCCATCGTCACCGAGACCCGCGATGCGGACCTGAAAACCACCATGTCGAACTCGTTCGGCTTTGGCGGCACCAACGGCACGGTCGTCTTCTCGAAGGTCTGACCTCACATTCTTCAAGCAAGGACATCCCCATGAGTGACACGGTTTTCCCCAAGGGCGATCTGATGAAGGGCAAGCGCGGCCTCGTCATGGGCGTCGCGAACAAGAATTCCATCGCCTGGGGCATTGCCCAGCAGCTTGCCGCGCAGGGCGCGGAACTGGCCTTTTCCTACCAGGGTGAAGCGCTGGAGCGCCGCGTCGCGCCGCTGGTGGAGAGCCTGGGCGGTGAGCCCTTCATGATCCCGGCCGACGTCACCGACGACGCCTCGATGGATGCCTGTTTCAAGGCGATTGAAGACAAGTGGGGCAAGCTCGACTTCCTCGTCCACGCCATCGCCTTTGCCGGCAAGGACGAGCTCGTCGGCTCCTTCACCGAGAACACCACGCGGGATGGCTGGCGGCGCGCCATGGAGATTTCCGCCTTCTCTTTCGTTGATGCCGGCAAGCGCGCCTCGCGCCTGATGCCCGACGGCGGGTCGATGGTGACGCTGACCTATCTCGGCTCGGAACGGGTCGTCCCCAGCTATAACGTGATGGGCGTCGCCAAGGCCGCGCTCGAAGCCTCGACCCGCTACATGGCCCGCGATCTCGGCCCCAATGGCATCCGTGTCAACGCGCTTTCGGCTGGCCCGATGCGCACCCTCGCCATGGCCGGCATATCCGGCGGCAAGGCGCTGATGCGCACCGGACGCGAATGGTCGATGATGAAGGAAGACACGCGCATGGAAGGCGTCGCCGGCGCGGCGCTCTACCTCCTCTCCGACCTCGGCCATTCCTGCACGGGCGAGACGCTCCATGTCGATGCCGGCTTCCACGCCGTCGCCGTGCCCAGCATGGATGACGACGAGTAGGACTCCCGCTCGACCCTGTCTCAGAGTTTGAAAACCCCGCCGGATCACTCCGGCGGGGTTTTTGCGAACAACTTTAAGTTGATTTGCTTCATTTTGTGTGAGAACATTGGTAGAACATTAAATGCTTTCTGGGTAAAAAACCGACACTATGTCGCGAATCATCCCAGTTTCGTGAACTCGATCTGCTTGAGGGGCATCATGACCGAATTCATCACGTTAATGGACCGGGCCGGATTGTCCCGCGAGGACGCAGCCAAGACACTGGATGTCTGCGACCGAACGATTCTTCGCTATCTGAACAAGAAGGCCGAGCCATCCAGGCTTGCTATCGAGAAACTTGAGACTCTCGCAGCAGCACGCAGATCCATTCCTGCTGTTCACTCACCGGACTTTCGGTTTATCGACCTGTTTGCCGGAATTGGCGGACTGCGGCTGGGATTTGAAGCGATAAACGGAAAATGCGTCTTCACCAGCGAATGGGACAAGCATTCCCAGCGAACATATGCAGCGAACTTTTATGACGGCAAGGGTCATCAATCGGTCGGGGACATTCGCCCCTACGGCGAAGATCCTTCAAAAATTCCCGCCCACGATGTGCTTCTTGCGGGATTTCCCTGTCAGCCATTCTCGCTGGCAGGTGTATCAAAAAAGAATGCGCTCGGCAGGCCTCATGGTTTCGAGGATGAAACCCAAGGCACGCTGTTTTTTGATGTCGCCCGCATCATAAAGCATCACCAACCAGCCGCTTTCCTTCTGGAAAACGTCAAGAATCTCCAGAGCCACGACCGGGGGAAAACTTTCGCGGTCATCATGAGAACGCTGACGGAGGAGTTAGGCTATCACGTTGAATACAAGGTCGTAAGCGCCACGCCGTGGGTACCCCAGAAGAGGGAACGGATATTCCTTGTCGGCTTCAGGGATAGCAGGAAATTCAAATTTGATGGCTTTGAAAAGCAGGTTCCGGATGCGCAGTGTCACCCGGTTCTTGGCGACATTCTCCAGTCCCACAATGAAATTGGCCAGAAATACACGTTGACGGAAAATCTCTGGGACTACCTGCAGGCCTATCGTGCCAAGCACGAGGGCAAAGGCAACGGCTTTGGCTATAGCCTTTTTGGACCCGATGATGTCGCACGAACCTTGTCGGCGCGATACCACAAGGATGGTTCGGAAATCCTGATTGACCAGCCCCACGGTCCGAGACCGCGGCGGCTGACACCAACCGAATGCGCTCGCTTGATGGGTTTCGAGCATGGCGGTCGCAAGTGGACGATTCCGGTCTCAGATACACAGGCTTACCGGCAGTTTGGGAATGCTGTCGTGGTGCCGGCGGTTGAAGCCATCGCCCGCCATATGGAGCAGCAGTTGCGAGAAGACCTCGGTCTACCGGAGCGCCCCTTGTCCGAAGCCGCCTGATACGGTGTTGTCTCCGTTGAGGAGACACCAGCTTGACCGATATTGTCAGCGCCAAGGTTCGCAGCCGGATGATGTCCGGCATTCGCGGCAAGGACACTAAACCGGAAATGATTGTCCGGCGGGGCCTTCATGCACGCGGCTTCCGATTTCGGTTGCACGACAAACGACTGCCTGGGAAACCGGATCTCGTTCTTCCAAAATACCGAACTGTTATCTTCGTTCACGGTTGCTTCTGGCACCGTCACGATTGCAAATACTTCAAATGGCCTGCCACCCGACCGGAATTCTGGCACAACAAAATACGTGGAAATGTCGAACGGGACAAAAAACACATTAAAGAACTTGATGCCTTGGGGTGGCAGGTTTTGTTTGTATGGGAGTGTGAGCTTAAATCGAAATCTCCTAATGACATCAGCGGAAAGCTGGATTTGTTGGCTCAGGAAGTGACGCGTCACAGATTATCCGGCATAACAAGACCGGGGGAGCAGGCTTGACACAATCTTTGGCCGAATATTTTCAGGGCGCAGCAGCCAAGGAATTGACTTTGGTGGATTGCATCAGCCCGGCTTCAAATCAACATGAAGTGACCGGAAGCAAAGTGCTCATCGGCCTTCTTGACTCGCGACTTCGTAAAAAAACCGGCGCAACAGGCGATGAACGCTTTGTTGCCACTTACCTTTACCTGTCGGAAGACGACAATCTGCTTTCGGCCGAGGGCTATTTGTCTTGGTACGATACCCGCGAAAACAAGCCCCATAGAAGCGCGGAATGGCGGCTGTACTACCAGAAAAACGAAATCACCAAGCGAATGAAACCTGGTGACCGCTTGTTCGTGCTGCGCCGGAATCAAGATCGTCTAGTTTTCTTTGTGTGCCACCAAGAAAATGACGTACTAGCAGCGCTCGAATTTGTTTTTGGAATTACAAGCGAACAGACTGACAGCTTTTCATCCCGTCAGCTTGAGCCGGGAACAGCCGCCTCCATTGGCTACCTTGGGTTGGAGATTCTTGACCTGTTGGGAATCCCGTTCAGGTCGACGGGGGAATTCGACCCTGCCGCTATCGTCGCTGGCTTCAAGGGAAAATTCCCAGACACACGTACGTTCTCCGAATTGGCTCGAAATACACTTCCGGAAATTGATCCGCGCGATGATCCGGATTTTGCCTTGATGTCATGGATAGACCGTGAGGAGCTTCTGTTCCGAGAGCTTGAGCGCGAGATAGTCGCCAAGCGAATAAGAGAAGGATTTTATACTGGAGACGGGAAAATAGATGTCGACGGATTTCTAGGCTTTTCCCTTTCGGCGCATAACCGACGCAAATCTCGCGCCGGGTACGCGTTGATGAACCATTTTTCCAAAATTCTTGATGCTCACGAAATTACCTATGATGCGGAAGCTACTACTGAAAAGAAACACGCTGCCGACTTCTTGTTTCCTGGTGAAGATGCTTACCGTGACGCCCATTTCCCAGCGGAAAAGTTAAATATGTTGGCAACAAAGACGACCTGCAAAGACAGGTGGCGGCAGGTCCTGGCGGAAGCCGACCGTATCCAGCGGAAGCACCTGTTAACGTTGCAGCCTGGCATTTCGGTCGGTCAGACGAACGAAATGCTCGAAAAAGGGCTCCATCTCGTCATACCGATGCCAATTCAACCGTCTTATCGGCCAGAGCAAGTCGGCAACTTATTGTCGCTGAGGGATTTTGTTTCGCTTGTACGCTAATTGCCTGCCCCCCACCTTCAAACCAAACACCGGCCTCAGCCACGCGACCCGGCGGATGAGCTCGAAGCCGATCATGCAGCCCGCGAGCGTCACGCTCACCAGCACGAGGAATTGTGTCCACACGCCCCAGCCCGCCTGGGCGATGTAATATCCGGCCGCGACGGTGATCGTCTGGTGCAGGATGTAAAACGGGAAAATCGCTTCGGTGAGATAGCGCCGTGCCGACCCGTCGCGACTGAGGAATCGCTGGGCCAGGCCCAACAAGGTCAGGATCACCGCCCAAGCGTAGACGATGCGGCCCAGTCGTACCGCCCAGAGGAGGGCTTCCTGTCCCTCCCAGTCGGCACCGGGCCGCGCCACCGCCCAGGCATAGACCAGCCCGTAGAACACCGCATAGACGAGCGCCAGCGACAGAGCCCGACGGACCCCGCCCCAGAAGGCCGGGCTTTTTGCCGCCCAGAACCCGATCAGCAAAATGGTCAGCCGGTGGGCGTGATTGGCCCAATCGTCGATGAGGGCATGCGTCGTCGGGAAAACCGGGTCGAGCCAGAGCCGGTAGGCGATGAAGGGCAGAACCGGCAGGACGAGCAGCAGGACCGGGCCGAAGCGCGAACTCCAGAGCCCCCCGACAAACCGCCCCAACCCACTCTCTCCCAGCGCGCGAAGCCCCGGAATGAACGGCGCGAGCAGAAGCGAATAGACGAGGAGATAGACGACATACCAGAGATGGTTCCAGGTCGGTGTTATGAGGCCGTGCAGCACATTCGGGCGGAGATAGTCTCCATAGAAGGCGAGGAAATCCGGGCCAATCGCGCCCGCCTGCCGCAGCTCAAACCAGGTCTGGGGCATGACGAGGACCACCATGCCAAAGACAATGACCGGTGCGATGCGCACGAAGCGGTCTCGCGCCATCGCGGCCGAGCCGATCTTGTCGGCGAGAAATCTCAGTGCCACGCCGGAAATGAAGAAGAGCAGAGCCAGACGCCACGGATTGACCAGACGCATCAGCAATTCCGGCCCTTCATTGGCGTCCGGGCTTTTCACATGCCAGCCCCATGTCACGAAGAACATGCCGACATGATAGAAAATGAGGATGGCGAAGGCCGCGATCCGCAGCCAATCGAGATCGTGGCGGCGGGTGAAGACGGCATTGGGTCCCGGTTGCGGCATCTCGGCCATGACAGTCTTTCTTTTCATCCAGGCAGCTGACCCTTCCCTAACGGCCCATACCCGCGCGTCGAGCGCCCGGGTCCGGAGGCCGGACCGGCGGGGCGGATCGCTGTACCAACGGGACGAGCGGCGGCGGTGCGGGATGAAAACCGGTTTGCGTCAACCGGGCCGCACGGCACACTGGCACCCATGACCGGCACGTCCTCGACCGCTCTGACCGCCGACCGTGAGGCGGACCGCCGCGCCCTTCTTCGCGCCGGTCTGCTCTGCGCCGCCGTCATCGTCGTGGTCTATATCGTCAATTCCCTGTCGGTCGGGACCGAGATCGTCCGCTCCGGTGATGATCAGCCCGGCCACTACAGCTGGGTACTGGAAGGCACCGCGGTGACCGCGATGCTGATCCTCGTCCCGCCCGTCCTCTGGCTCGGTATGGCGTTTCCGTTCGAGCGCGGCCGCTGGCGCACCGCGCTCGCCGTCCACCTCGCCGCCGTCCTCGTCTATGGCGCACTGCAGGTCGCGCTGATGTCGGGCTTCCGCGCGCTCGTCTGGCCCCCGATTTTCGACCGGCCCTTCGGCTATGGCGACACGCTCTGGGGGACATTCGTCTATGAATTCCGCAAACAGGCGGCGGCCTATCTCGGCTTCCAGCTTATCCTCTCGACCAGCCGAACCATGGAACGCTTGCGCCTGGAAGCCCGCGCCGCCCGCCAGGACGCCCGCGCCGAACAGCGCATCACGCTGAAATGCGGCGGGCGGACGATTTTCGCCGAGGCCGCGGATTTCCGCGTCGCGCGGGCTGCGGGGAATTACGTTGAGGCCAGTTTCGGCACGCGCGAGCACCTCGCCCGTATGACGCTCGCCGAACTGGAAACCCTGCTTCGGGAGGCCGGAATCGACGCGGTGCGCGTCCACCGCTCCTGGCTGGTCAATCGCGCGGCCATCACAGAAATCACCCCGACCGGCGAAGGCGATGTCACGATCACGCTCACCGGAGGCGATGAGGTCCCCGGCTCACGGCGCTATCGGGCGGGGCTGGAAGATTAACCGGGCCGGCCTGCGCCGCTACTGCATTTATCCGGCAATATTCGAACAATTTCAGTCTATAAGCGTTTCTTCACTTATTCCGGCCTTGACTCTTCACAATCAGGCCGAAATGGGCATATGATTCGCTTGGGAGACAGGGTATGTCACGCTACGAGCATGAAAGACTCGAGCGGTTTCTGGCCGCCGCTGACGACGATATTTATCTCGTCAACGCAGCGATCGAGCTTGCATTCAGGCGGTTGGGTCGCCCGCCCTCAACAAGCGAGGTAATCGAGGTGATCCGGGAACTCAAACCCGATCACGTCGATGCTGCCTGAATGAATATCAGCCTAGCGCTGATCCTGCTTCTGGCTTTCAGCCTTCCCGCTTTTATCCAAATTTATGTTTTTCAATATTTTTCAAGAATTCGCCGTCCACTGGAGCCCAACCCAGCACTGTCCATATCAACCCTGATTCTGGGTGCGGTATTTATCCATTCTTTGATGTTTATAGGGATCGAGACATTTCGGTCGGGGAATCTGAACGAACTTTCAAACTTCTTTCTGGAGCGGCTTATCAACAACGGCTCGCCGGACCGCTATCAAACCCAGTATGTTCGCCCCGCGGAGTTCACAGGCGACCTGATCCAATACACATTGCTCTCGCTGGTCGCCGCCTCAATTTTCGGTCTCACTTTTGCTCGGCTGGCGGCCTACGGCGTCAAGCCGTTCGATCTGATTGGCCGCCTCTACTACGGAGGCCTCTATGCCGTTTTTCGCGGCTTTCTGAGCCGGAATGTTTTTGTTTCTATTGTATCCAGCAAGGAAATCGACGGTAAGACAATTATTTACAATGGAACACTCGAAGAGCTGAAATTAAAGGGAAATGGGGAAATCGAGTATGTAACGATCTCGATCCCCCGGAAATCGACTATTCAATACATGGACGATCAAAAGAATACACGCGCCTTGCCGGACCGAGCGATTGGAGCGAAAGCAGACCCCAACAATCCTGGCCAACCTATTATTCAGCGTGGCCGCCTGATGGTCGAAGGTGGAGAAATTTCAAATATTTATTTCACCAAGCAAGATTTCCGCAAAACGCTTGAATCGGCTTTGCTCACAGCCCTGCGTCCCTATCTCAACTCCGACCGGTACATAATCGAACGTGTGTTGCTGATGACGGCCACTGCCATTGCGGCCCTCCTATCGCTCGTCATTATTGTCCACCCTTGAAAAAGCCCCGGTGTTTCCACCGGGGCTTTCCGTCTAGCGAGACGCCAGATGCGCTACTCCATCGCTGCGCCAGGCTCTGCGTCATCTTCAGGGCCCATCGGGTTCTCCTCCGGCATGACGTAGCGGTCGAGCCAGTCGAAGCTTTCAGCGAGCACGTGCAGCACGCTTTCCCGCCCGCGATAGCCATGGCTTTCGTAAGGCAGCATGACGAGGCGGACCGTGCCGGCATTGCCCTTCACCGCGGCGAACATGCGTTCGGACTGGATCGGATAGGTGCCCGAATTATTGTCCATCGCCCCGTGGATCATCAGCATCGGCTCGTTGATCTGATCGGCATGCATGAAGGGCGAGAGATTGTAATAGACCTCCGGCGCTTCCCAGTAAGTCCGCCGTTCCGCCTGGAAGCCGAAGGGCGTCAGCGTCCGGTTATAGGCCCCCGACCGGGCGATACCCGCGCGGAAAAGATCGGAGTGCGCGAGCAGGTTCGCCGTCATGAACGCGCCATAGGAATGGCCCGCGACCGCGACACGCTCGCCATCGCCAAAGCCCCGGTTAACGCTTTCCGCGACGATGGCTTCGGCGGACATCACCAGCTGGTCGATGAAGGTGTCATTGACCGTTTCCGGGTCGGACCCGACGATCGGCATGGTCGCATCTTCCATCAGGGCATAGCCCTGGGTCAGGAAGAAGCGCGGGCTGGTCCCGGCAATGCGCGAGAATTCGTACGGGCTGCCGCGCACCTGTCCGGCTGTGGCCGCGTCATTGTATTCCAGCGGATAGGCCCAGACGACGACCGGAACCTGGTCGCCCTCTTCGTAGCCCACCGGCAGATAGACGGTGGAGGACAGCATGACGCCATCCTCACGCTCGAAGGTGATCAGCTCGCGCTGGATGTCATTGAGCTGCGGGTGCGGATTGGCGAAATCGGTGAGCTGGGTCCAGTCGCCATCCCGGTGCAGGCGGACATTCGGTGGTGTCACCGGGTCTTCCCAGCTCGTCAGGAAAGCCGAACCATCGAGCTCGACCAAGCCAATGACCGATTCCAGATTCTCACCGGAGTTGCGCCACAGCTCTTGCGTTTCGAACGTTTCGAAACTGACCCGGTTCAGGAAGGGGCGGTTGCCCTCCGGCGTCGCGCCTTCACCGGTCATGTACATATAGCCGTCCGGCACCGCGACGACCGAGCGTCCGAATTCATTGCGCGTCGTCTCCGGCGACCCCGGATTGGCATAGCTGTCCTGCAAGTTGCGTTCCTCGGCGAGGCGCGGCGCAACCGACGGATCAGCGAAATCAACCAGCCACCGGCGGATGACGCGCGTGTCGCGGTCATATTCCACGGCAAATCCGGTCTGCCCGACCTCGGTGAATTGTGTGCCATAATAGCGGTCCTCGGTACGCAGGATTTCCACCGGTTCTTCGGTGAAGGGAGCTTCCTGCGCCCAGACACTGTCGCGCTGGTCGGTTTCGACGCGGGGATCGCCACCATCGAGCGCTTCGGCCCAGGTGAGGCGCGCCGGGTGCGAGGCCTGCCAGGAGATGCTGCGTCGGCCGCGGATCACACCGCCGATCGGGACGTAGTCAGCCACCGGCTGGCGGGCGATGGTCGCGACCTCCTCGCCGTCAAGATCGAGCACATAGGTCCGGTCCGGGAAGGACGACCACGGCACGTCATAGGAGAAAGGCTGCTCCATCGCGCCGACGAGGATGTACGCGCCATTCGGCGACGGGTCCGAGGAATAGATGAAGTCCGGCGCGCCGATCATCTCGGCATTACCCGTATCGGTATCGACCAGCGCCAGCTGGCTCGTCGCCAGCCAGGCAAAGAGGGCGGCGTCATCGGGATCGGCCAGCAGGTCCTGATAGGTGCGGACCTGGGCTTCGATGCCCGAGGCTTCCTGTGTCACCGGGCCAACCGGTACGCGCGGGCGTTCCGGCATTTCGCCGCGGCTCTCCGGTGTCAGATGGACCAGCAGGCGTTCGCCATCGGGCATCCACGAGACCGCAGAGAAGACCGCATTGATGCCCGACGGGATCAGCTCGCGCGCCGATCCGGTTTCCAGGTCAGCGACCCAGAGGCCGAGCGCGTCATCGCGCGACAGGATGAAGGCGACGGAATTGCCGTCGGGCGACCAGGTCGTGCCCGAAATGCCGGTATCGGCAGGCAGGGTGATGGCGCGCTCCTCGCCGGTCGCGAGATCAATGACGCTGAGCCCGACGACCGAACGCGGCCCGTGCCGGCCATTGGTCGTCGCATCCAGGCGCAGCCCGGCGAGGCGCTCCATCGGGCGCGCCAGTTCGGACACGGGCGGCAGGGCCTCGCGATGCAACAGCAACAGCAGGTCCCGGTTCGGCGACAGCGAGGTAAAGGGCGAGAGCGGCGCATCAACAATATCGACGACATCCTGTGGCGGAAGCCGGTAGGCGTCCTGCGCGTGGGCCGTCGCGGCCACCCCCAAACACAAGCCGGCCAGCGCCAGCGTGATCCCGAACCCGTTGCGTCTGCGCATGGCCGCGCCTCCCTAAATTCAATCTGGAAGGCAAGATAGGGCGGTATTGGCCGCGTAACATTAAAAAGCGGACATCTGGCGAGTGATTATCGGCAACGAAAAAGCCCCGGTGTTTCCACCGGGGCTTGATCATTCAGGTCTGGAACGGACGTGAGGATTATTCCTCTTCCTCGTTCCCGCCCTTGTTCTCGAGGTCGTCGCCGGTTTCCTGGTCGACGACTTTCATCGACAGGCGAACCTTGCCGCGATCGTCGAAGCCGAGGAGTTTCACCCAGACTTCCTGACCTTCGGAGACGACGTCGGAGGGGTGGTTGACCCGTTCGGTCTTCAGCTGGGAGACGTGCACCAGCCCGTCCTTCGGTCCGAAGAAATTCACGAACGCGCCAAAGTCCATCACCTTGACGACCTTGCCCTTGTAGATCTTGCCCGCTTCCGGTTCCGCAGTCAGGCCGTGGATCCAGTCGATGGCGGCCTTGATCGAGGCGGCGTCGGACGAGGCGACCTTGATGACGCCGTCATCATTGACATTCACCTTCGCACCGGTGGTTTCCACGATCTCGCGGATCACCTTGCCGCCGGTGCCGATCACGTCGCGGATCTTGTCGGTCGGGATGGTGATCGTCTCGATGCGCGGTGCGAACTCGCCCACTTCGTTGCGGGCCGTGTCCAGCGCCTTGGCCATTTCAGCCAGGATGTGCATACGGCCGCCCTTGGCCTGGTCGAGCGCGGTCTGCATGATCTCGCGATTGATGCCCGCGATCTTGATGTCCATCTGCAGCGAAGTGACACCCATTTCGGTGCCGGCCACCTTGAAGTCCATGTCGCCGAGGTGGTCCTCGTCACCGAGAATGTCGGAGAGAACCGCCACGCCGTCCGGGTCCTTGATGAGGCCCATCGCGATGCCGGAAACCGGGCGCGTGATCGGCACGCCCGCATCCATCAGCGCCAGCGAGGAACCGCACACGGTTGCCATCGAGGACGAACCGTTGGACTCGGTGATTTCAGACACCAGCCGCACCGTGTAGGGGAAGTCCTCTGCGCTCGGCAGGACGGCCTGCATCGCGCGCCAGGCGAGCTTGCCGTGACCGATTTCCCGGCGGCCCGGGGCAAGACGGAAACTCGTCTCACCGACCGAGTAGGGCGGGAAGTTGTAGTGGAGCATGAAGCGCTCCTTGTAGGTGCCGGTCAGGGCGTCGATGAACTGCTCGTCCTCGGCGGTCCCCAGCGTGGTCACGACCAGCGCCTGGGTTTCACCGCGGGTGAACAGGGCCGAACCGTGCGTGCGCGGCAGGATGCCGGCTTCCGATACGATCGGGCGGACCTGGTCGAGCGACCGGCCATCGATCCGCTTGCCGGTCTTGATGATGCCGCCGCGAACGATGGAGGCTTCCACCGTTTTCAGCACATCCTTCAGGACCAGGACGTCGATGCCGTCCGGGCGGTCTTCGGACTGGCCCAGCTCGGCAACGGCCTTTTCCTTCGCCGCGCCAATGGCGGTATAACGCTCGCCCTTGTCGGTGATGGTGTAGGCCGCCTCGAGGTCGGCACCGACCAGCTTGCGGACCTTGTCCTCGATGTCGGAATGGTCTTCCGGCTGGAAGTCCCACGGCTCTTTCGCCGCCTTTTCCGCCAGGCGGATAATGGCGTCGATGACCGGCTGGAACTGCTCGTGGCCGAACATGACCGCGCCGAGCATGATGTCTTCGGAGAGCTCCTTGGCTTCCGATTCCACCATCATCACCGCGTCGCCGGTACCGGCGACAACGAGGTCCAGCTCGGACTCCGCGATCTCGTCGCAGGCCGGGTTCAGGATGTATTCGCCGTCCTTGTAACCGACGCGCGCGCCGCCGATCGGGCCCATGAAGGGCAGACCGGACAGGGTGAGCGCGGCGGAGGCACCGATCATCGCCACGATGTCCGGATCATTCTCCAGATCGTGGGACAGAACGGTCGCCATCACCTGGACGTCGTTCTTGAAGCCCTTGGGGAAAAGCGGACGGATCGGACGGTCGATGAGACGCGAGGTCAGCGTCTCCTTTTCCGTCGGACGGCCTTCGCGCTTGAAGAAGCCGCCGGGGATCTTGCCCGCAGCGAAATACTTCTCCTGGTAATTGACCGTCAGCGGGAAGAAGTCGGTTCCCGGCTTGACCGTCTTCACGCCGACCGCCGTGGCCAGCACCGTGGTGTCGCCGTAGGAGACAAAAACGGCCGCATCGGCCTGGCGGGCGATGCGCCCGGTTTCGAGCGTCAGCGTACGCCCGCCCCATTCAAGTGTTTCAGTGTGTTTTTCGAACATATCGTGCGTCTTTACTTCCGTCGGTTTCGGGCAGGCGGTCTGTCTAGCGGCGCAGGCCGAGCTTCTCGATCAGGGCCTGGTAACGGCCTTCATCCTTGGCTTTGAGATAGTCGAGCAGCCGGCGGCGCTGGGACACCATTTTCAGGAGCCCGCGACGGGAGTGATTGTCCTTCTTGTGTGTCTTGAAATGCTCCGTGAGGTTGGAAATGCGCTCACTCAGGATCGCAACCTGCACCTCGGGGGAGCCCGTATCGCCCTCTTTCTGGGCGTGTTCTTTCACGAGCGCGGTCTTGCGCTCTTGCGTTACCGACATCGGATTTCCTTTCCATTCGTCCGCGTGCAGTTTCAGGCGGACCTGTCGTTCATCAGATTGAAGACACGCACCGGTTCAAACCGGCCGGCGCGGGCTTCGCCAATGGCCGCCGCCGTCTCCCCGCACATCGCGAGCGCCAACCGCGAACCGTCCTTGCCGGCGATGTCACGGGGGCGTCTCTTGTCGCGCAATTCCTGCGCTTGACGCGGAAGGAGGACGATCGGGCGTCCCTGCCTCAGACTCTGGGCCTCATCCTCGGTCACGGCCAGCGCCGGGATGTCGTCCAGCGCGGTCTCGACCGGGTGAAGCCCGTCCGAAGCGCGGCCCTTATGGGCCATTTCCGTCAATTCGTCCAGCGTTACGGCATTGGACGCCGCGAACGGTCCGACCGCGACCCGGCGCAGCGCCGCGACATGGCCTTCCGTGCCCAGTTTTGCGGCCAGATCGCGCGCGATGGCCCGCACATAAGTGCCCTTGCCGCAATGCAATTCCAGAACAGCGAGATCGGGCGAAGGCGCGTCGAGGAGTTTCAGCCCGTGCACCGTCACCGGCCGGGCCACCATCTCCACCTCTTCCCCGGCACGGGCAAGGTCATAGGCGCGCGCGCCATCAATGCGGATCGCGGAGAATTTTGGCGGGATCTGCGCGATATCACCGATGAAATCCGGCAAGGCCGCTGCGATGGCGTCCCGCGTCGGGCGCACGTCGCTTTGCGCGATCACCTCGCCTTCGGCATCGAGTGTGTCGGTGCTCTCGCCCCACTGGATGGTGAAGCGGTAGGTCTTCGCCCCGTCCTGGGCAAACGGCACGGTCTTGGTTGCTTCCCCCAGCGCGATGGGCAGAACCCCGCTCGCCAGCGGGTCGAGCGTGCCGGCATGGCCGGCCTTCTTCGCGTCAAACAGCCGCCGGACGGCACCAACGGCCTGGGTCGAGGTCATGCCGAGCGGCTTGTCGAGGATCACCCAGCCATGAATGTCCTGGCCCTTCTTGCGCCGGGCCATCAGTCCTCACCATCCGTGTCATCGTCGTCATGGCGCAAATCGCGCGCGACTTCCGGGCGCGCCAGGATGGCGTCGATCCGGCTGGCCGCATCGAACCGGTCGTCGGCATGAAAGCGCAGCTCGGGCGTAAATTTCATGTCGATGGCCTGACCCAGCCGGCCGCGCAGGAAGCTTGCACCGCGATTGAGCGCCCGGATCTGGCCTTCACGGTCCTCCCCGCCCATCGGCGCGACATAGACTTTTGCCGATTTGAGATCCGGCGAGGGACGCACTTCGGTCACGGTAATGATCACCCCGTCGAGCGCCGGATCGCGCAACGGGCCGCGCTGCAGGATGTCAACGAGCGCATGACGGATCAGCTCGCCCGCGCGCAGCTGACGCTGGCTCGGCATCTTTGGGGGAGTTTGCTTGTGGCGGGCCATTTTGAGCCTCTTCCTGGTTGGGTGCGTTCCGGCGGGCGGGAGTTGAACCCGTAGCCGCCGGTCAAGGCGCGCGGGTGTACGCCCATAACCGCCCCGGTTCAAGGGCGGCGGCTTTCTCCTTCATGACCCGCCTGTCAGCTTTCTCTCCAAATCGTCATTGGGCTTCTGCCCCGCGATTGTGAATTCTTCCCGGCGTCCAACCGGGAAGGATTCCAATGATCCGGTCTTCGCTGGCCATTCTGGCCACCATGGTCTTGAGCGTCACCGCATTCGCACAGGATACCGATGCCGATGCGGACGCAGCCAATCGGGCCATTGTCGACGCCTACATGGCGGCCTATTCGGCAGCCGACTTCGACGCCATGGAACCCTACATGGCCGAGGACGTCCTGTTCGCCGACCCCACGGCCACCGGCCAGGGCGAGACCGGCCTCCTCCATCACAGCCGCGACGGGATCATGGCTGCGCTTCGCCAGTTCGACGCGCAATACAACCCGATCGCGCTCAATTTCGAGTGGGACACCGTCTTCGAGAGCAATGATCGCTATGTCTTCATTGGGACGGTGAATGCGACCTATCCGGTCGACCAGGAAGGCATGGTCTTCCGCTGGTCGGCACCGCAAACGACCGTCATCCATCTCCGCGACGGTCTCGTCGTCGAACAATATGACTTTGCCGACTATGAGGGAGCTGAGCAGGGCCTCGTCCCTGCCGAATAGGCATGACCGGCAACGCCGCCGCTCTGATCGACGCCGCACTCGCGCACGATGCCCGGGGCGACGCCGGGGCGGCGGTCGCGGCCCTCGACGAAGCGGTTGCGTCCGGCGATCCGTCGGCCCGCATTCAGGCCGCCCTCTGGACACTCTACGGAGCCAATTATCCGCGCGACGAGACCGCCGCGTTCAGAGCAATCGATACGCTGGCGGCAGACGGCGAGCGCCGGGCGATGCGGCTCGGCGCGGTCATGCGTGCCTTTGGACTGGGTTGCCGGCGGGACTGGGCGGGTGCGCTCGATGGCATGACACGGGCGGCAGAGCAGGGCGATCCGTTCGCCCGCGCGGACCTTTCCCTCCTCGATGGGGCCAACGCCTATGGCGACGATCCCGCCCTGTGGCAGCCCCCGAGAGCCGATCTGTTTCTCCAGAAACCGCGTGTGGAGATTTTCCGCGCGGTCATCCCGGCACAATGGTGCCTGCATGTCCTGCAATCGGCCCGGCCCTTTATGGCCGGGGCCCATGTGAAGGATGCCCGCACCGGAGCCCGGACCGCCGACCCGATGCGCACCAATTCGGTCGCTATCGTTGAATTGTGGGATTGCAGCCTCATTCACTATGCCATTGCCGCACGCGTGGCGCGGGCCTGCCGCTGCCCGGTGGACCGCATCGAGCCACCCAAAATCCTGCGCTACCAGGCGGGCGAGACCTATCGCGACCATTTCGACTTCATCGACCCGGACGTACCGGCCTTTGCCGCCGAGTTGCGCGCCCGTGGCCAGCGCACGAAGACACCGCTCATCTATCTCAATGACAGCTATGTCGGCGGCGAGACGGCGTTCTTGAAGTCCGGCACAGCCTTTCGGGGCCGGACCGGCGACCTCCTGGTGCTGCGCAATACCCGCGCCGGGGACAAGCCGGACCGTGACAGCCTCCATGCCGGCCTGCCGCCTACCCAAGGCGAGAAGTGGGTGTGGTCAAGCCGTGTTAGAACGCGCCCCCAGCTCGCCCGGCTCTGGCGGGAGTTTTGACGGGGCTGCTTCCCTCGCCCCTTTTTGAAGGGGAGAGGGTGGCGCGTAGCGCCGGGTGAGGGGTTGGTGAAAGGCTCGCGCCAAGTCCGGCCTGACCCCCTCGCCTCAATCCCCTCCCCCAAGGGGGGAGGAAGAAAAAGGGCGGCTCCACTGGAGCCGCCCTTTGAAGGATATCGATGACCGCGAAAGCCGCTACAGCTTGCGTTCGACCTCGGTGATCTCGAAGCACTCGATGAGATCGCCCTTCTGGATGTCTTCGTAGCTCTCGAAGGCCATGCCGCACTCGGTGCCGGCACGAACCTCGGGAACCTCGTCCTTGAAGCGTTTGAGCGTCTTCAGCTTGCCTTCGTGGATGACGGTGTCGTCGCGCAGCAGGCGCACGCCCGATCCGCGCTTCACGACGCCTTCGGTCACGCGGCAGCCGGCAACCTTGCCGACCTTGGTGATGTTGAAGACTTCGAGGATTTCCGCATAGCCGATGAAGGTCTCGCGCTGTTCGGGCGACAGCATGCCTTCGAGCGCCGCCTTGATGTCATCAAGCACGTTGTAGATGATCGAGTAATAGCGGATCTCCACGCCTTCGGCCTCGGCGAGTTCGCGGGCCTGCTTGTTGGCGCGGACGTTGAAGGCGATGACCGGGGCTTTCGAGGCCTTGGCCAGCATCACGTCGCTTTCGTTGACCCCGCCCGGTGCCGCATGGATGGCGCGGGCGTGGACTTCCTCGTTGCCGAGTTTTTCCAGCGACTGGGCGATGGCTTCGGCCGAACCCTGCACGTCTGCCTTGATGACGACATGGATTTCCTGCTGCTCGCTCTGCTGCAGGCGGGCCATCATCTGTTCGAGCGACGCACCGCCACCGCTGCCGGTCGCCGCCTGGCGTTTCTGGCGCTGGCGGTAGTCGGCGATCTCGCGGGCACGGGCTTCGTTTTCAACGACAGCGAAAAGTTCGCCCGGCTCGGGCGCGCCATCCAGGCCGAGAATCTCGGCCGGTTGTGACGGGCCGATTTCCTTGAGCTGCTGGCCGCGCTCGTCGATCAGCGCGCGCACCCGGCCCCACTGGGCACCGGCCACGACGATGTCGCCACGCTTCAGCGTGCCGCGCTTGACCAGAACCGTGGCCACAGACCCGCGACCCTGCTCGACCTGGGATTCGACCACCACGCCGTCGCCCGGACGGTCGGGATTGGCCTTCAGTTCGAGAAGTTCGGCCTGCAGCGTGATCGCCTCGGTCAGGTTGTCCAGACCGGTTTTCTTCAGCGCGGAGACCTCGATCGCCTGCACGTCACCGCTCATCTGTTCGACGACGATTTCGTGTTGCAGGAGGTCCTGAAGCACCTTGTTCGGATTGGCGTCCGGCTTGTCCATCTTGTTGACGGCCACGATGATCGGAGCCCCTGACGCCTTGGCGTGCTTGATGGCTTCGACCGTCTGCGGCATGACGCCGTCATCGGCGGCCACGACCAGGATGACGATATCGGTCGCCTGCGCGCCGCGGGCCCGCATCGCGGAGAAGGCGGCGTGGCCCGGCGTGTCGAGGAAGGTGATCTTCTCGCCCGACTTCAGATTGACCTGATACGCACCGATATGCTGCGTGATGCCGCCGGCTTCGCCCGCGACCACATCGGTGGCGCGCAGGGCGTCAAGCAGCGACGTCTTGCCGTGATCGACATGGCCCATGACCGTTACGACCGGCGGACGCGGCTTCTTGGTGTCTTCCGGATCGTCCTCGGCGATGAAGCCGGTTTCGACATCGGATTCCGAAACCCGTTTCACCACGTGGCCAAAATCGGAGACGATGAGTTCGGCGGTATCCTGATCAAGCACGTCGTTCACGCGGACCATCTGGCCCTGCTTCATCAGGTATTTGACGACATCGGCAGCCCGTTCGGCCATCCGTGCGGCCAGGTCCTGAACCGTGATCGCTTCGGGCAGCACGACTTCGCGCGTGATCTTCTCGCGCTCGCCGCCGCCCTGCTGGCGGCGTTGCTTTTCGCGTTCGCGCGCGCGGCGCACCGAGGCGAGCGAGCGCTGGCGGCCCTCATCGCCTTCCAGCACGTTCTGGATGGTCAGTTTGCCGGACCGGCGGCGGTCGGAACCCTTCTGGCGGGCAACCGCCGGCGTGCCACGGCCCGGACCGGCCGCGCCCTTGCGCTTGACCCGTCCGCCCATTTCTTCCAGCGCGCTCTCCGCATCGTCGCTGCGGTCGCGGTCCTTGTCCTTGGCCTTGGCCGGGTCCTTGCGCGCCGGGGCGGCGTCGCCATCCTCGGCCATCGCGGCCTGGGCGGCAGCCGCTTCGGCAGCGGCGGCGGCCTCGGCGGCCTCGCGCTCCTTGCGGATTTCCTCTTCGGCCTCGCGCTTCTTCAGCTCTTCAAGCTTGCGCTTGTCGGCTTCGGCGCGCTCGCTGCGGGCTTCTTCGGCCTTCTGGCGCTCGGCAGCGCGTTCGGCGGCCTCGGCGCGCGCACGCTGGATCGCCCGCTGGCGGGAGATCAATTCCTCTTCGGACAGGCCCAGTTCACGGGCCTTGGCGGCCAGCGGGGATTCCTTCGCCTGCTTGGCGGTCGGCACCGTTGTCTTGGCCCCTTGCGCGGCGGCGTCCTTCGGGCTGACGGCGCGCTTGCGCTTCTTTTCAACCACGACGGATTTCGACCGGCCGCGCGAGAAGCTTTGCTGCACGGTTCCAGACCCTCCGCGGAGGGTCAGCGGGCGTCGGCCACCCGGTCCAGAATTACGTTCGTCGGCGTCGCTCATGCGAACCTTTCACTTGCGGCGTTTCATCATCTCGCGGAAGCGATCCGGCCGCCGCCGGCCTGATCTTCCCGCATCTCTCATTCCCGTCCGGGCGTGAAGGTCCGCTAAACTAGCCGCCTTCAGGCCGGATTCAACCGTTCTCATGCGCTTCGCGCGCCGGATCGACCGCCCGGAAGCCCGAAAGCCGTCCCATGACGGCGTCGAAAGCCCCGGACTGCGCCCCGCCCGAAAGCGCGGCATGGACCAGCGCGTCGCGCCCCGTGGCCTGCCCCAGCTCGGCTGCGGTAAAGCAGCCGGCGACCGGGATATCACCCCAGGCGGCGTAGGCGAGGCGGTCGAGTTTCTCCCGCCCGTCCCGCGCCCCGTCGCTGGCTTCGATCCGCCACACCGGCCGGGCCGATTTCAGCGCGATCTTCACCGCATCAAACCCCGCCGCCAGCGTTCCGGCGCGGCGCGCCAGCCCCAGAAGCGACAGCGCCCGCGTCACCAGCAAGGCCTCGACCTGTCCGGCCAGATCGTCCGGGGTTTTCACGCCGCGTTTCGCGCTGCGGGAAAATCCCCCGGTCTTGACCGCCCGGGCCACGCTCGCCCTGTCGGCGCTGACCCAGATCCCCCGGCCCGGCAATTTCGCCGCCAGATCGGGAACCACCAGGCCGTCCGGCGAGATCGCGAACCGGATCAGCTCGGCTTCCGGCCTGGTTTCACCGGTCGCCGCGCAGCGCCGCTCGCGGGTGTTCGCGCGCGGATCAGCCAGCCTTGTCCTCCCCGTCCTCGTCAGCCGCATCCGGCTCGGCATCCAGATCGACACCCAGCGCCGCGGCTTCGGCTTCCAGCGCGTCGAGATCCATGCCGGCGAATTCGTCGTCCGCATCGCCTTCGTCGCCGCTGTCTTCTTCGGCCTCGGCTTCGGGCTGCGGCAGGTCGTCCTCGGAAATCCAGCCCGCGGCGACGCGCGCACGCAGGATCAGCATTTCCGCGTCTTCGGCCGACACCTCGAACCCGTCGAGAATGCCCGGCTCACGCACGCGCTCGCCATTCTTGGTCTCGAACCAGCCGCGCAGATCGTCCGGCGTCAGCCCGGCCAGGTCGTCGACCGTCTTGACGTCGTTCTCGCCAAAGGCGACCGCCATCTGCAGGTCGACACCCTCGACGTCGAGCAAGGCGTCTTCCACGCCCAGCTCGGTGCGTTTCGCGTCGCGCTCGGCGGCGATCTTGTCGAGATGGTCCTTGGCGCGGGCCTGGATTTCGACGGCGGTATCGTCGTCGAAGCCCTCGATCACGGCAATCTCACCCAGGTCAACATAGGCGATTTCTTCCACGTCGGTGAAGCCTTCGGTCGCCAGCAGCTGGGCGATGACCTCGTCGACATCGAGCGCGGACATGAAGAGCTCGGTACGCTCGGCGAACTCTTTCTGGCGGCGTTCGGATTCCTCGACCTCGGTCAGGATGTCGATGGACCAGCCGGTCAGTTGCGACGCGAGGCGCACATTCTGGCCGCGGCGGCCGATGGCCAGCGACAGCTGGTCGTCGGGCACCACGACTTCAATCCGCGAATTGTCCTCGTCGAGCACGACCTTGGCGACTTCGGCCGGTTGCAGCGCGTTGACGATGAAGGTCGCCGGATCGGGCGACCACGGAATGATGTCGATCTTCTCGCCGGCGAGTTCGGAGACGACCGCCTGGACCCGGCTGCCGCGCATACCCACGCAGGCTCCAACCGGATCGATCGAGCTGTCATTGGAGATGACGGCGATTTTCGCCCGGCTGCCCGGATCGCGGGCCACGGACGGAATCTCGATAATGCCTTCGTAGACTTCCGGCACTTCCTGGGAAAACAGGGCGGCCATGAAATCCGGGTGTGCGCGCGACAGGAAGATCTGCGGGCCGCGGACCTCCTCGCGCACATCATAAATATAGGCGCGCACACGCTCGCCGTTCTGAAGGTTTTCGCGCGGAATGCCGTCATTGCGGCGGATCACGCCTTCAGCACGGCCCAGGTCGATGATCGCATTGCCGTATTCGACACGCTTGACGATGCCGTTGACGATCTCGCCGATGCGATCCTTGTATTCTTCGTACTGGCGGGCGCGCTCGGCTTCGCGGACTTTCTGGGTGATCACCTGTTTGGCGGTCAGCGAGGCGACGCGGCCGAACTCGATCGGCGGCAGGGCATCGGTAAAGACCGTGCCAAGTTCGGCGGCCTTGTCGATCTTTTTCGCATCGGCCAGCGACATCTGCTGGCTGTCATTCTCGACTTCCTCGACCACCGTCATGCAACGGGTCAGGGCCAGCTCGCCCGTCTTCGGGTCGATCTTTGCGCGGATGTCGTGCTCTGCGCCATAGCGCGAGCGGGCCGCCTTCTCGATGGCTTCCTCGATCGCCTCAATGACGATGTTTTCGTCAATCGACTTCTCGTGGGCCACCGCGCGCGCGATGGCCAGCATTTCGGTCTTGTTAGCGCTGACGCCGATATTCATGGCGTTGACGAGCTCCCTTGTTCATCCGGCGCGCCCTCGCGCGCCTGCAAATCCGCTTTCATCAACTCGTCGGTCATGACGAGCTTGGCGTCCGCGATCCAGGAAAACGGGATGAGCGCGGTCTCATCCTCGCCTTTGATGTTGAGCAGGACATCGTCCTTCTCCAGACCGGCGAGCACGCCGGTGAAACGCTTGCGGCCCTCGACCAGGCGGTCGAGTTCCAACTTGGCGGTAAATCCCGCCCAGCGCTCGAAATGCGCCGGTGCGGTCAACGGCCGGTCGATGCCGGGCGAGGAGACTTCGAGGTCATACTCACCCGCAATCGGGTCCTCGGCCTCCAGCACTTCAGAAAGGCCGCGCGACAGGGCGGCGCAATCATCCACGCTCATCGTCCCGTCGGGCCGCTCGGCCATGATCTGCGCGCGCATGCGCTTTCCGCCCATGACCCGAATGCGCACAATCTCGAAGCCCAGCCGGTCCGCAACCGGTCCGGCCAGCGCCATCAGGCGGTCATCGAGGGGGGTCTTCGTGCGCAAGGCGGGCCTGGCTCCGGGAATAAAAAGGGCGGCCCCCGGTAGGAAGCCGCCGATTAAGGTCATCCGACCTCATCGAACTTGTGGGGGCCGATATACGCCCCGGTGCCTAAGAATGCAATGGGGGCTACTGCCGCGCGAAGTCAAAGAACACCGGCGCGCAATCGCCCAGCTTCTTGGTCTCGTAGCGCGTGGTCAGGTGATCGGCGGGCGGCAACCGCCAGTCGTCGGCGTCTTTCGCCAGCCATTGCAGGTGCGGATTGCGGCGCAGGATGAAGAGCGCGTGGTCGGCATAGGCCATCACGTCGGTCGCCACCCGCAGGAGTCCGCCGGGTTTCAACAGCCGCGCAAACTCCGCCGCCGTCTCGTCCTGTACCAGCCGCCGCTTGGCATGACGCGCTTTCGGCCAGGGGTCTGGAAACAACAGGTAGATCCGGTCAAGGCATGCGTCCGGTATGCGCGCCATGACATCGCGCGCATCGCCTTCCATCAGGCGGACATTGGTCAGCCCGGCGTCCTCGATCTGGCCCAGCGCCTTGGCGACGCCATTCAGAAACGGTTCGACGCCGAGAAAGCCCGTCTCCGGGTTTCGCGCGGCCTGACCGGTCAGGTGCTCGCCGCCACCAAAGCCGATCTCGAGGATATGCGCCTGCTTGCCCTCGATCAGCCGCGCCGGGTCGACCGGGCCGTCTTCCGGGATGGCAAGGCGCGGGAGGAGGTCATCCACCAGCGCCTGCTTGCGGTCCGAAAGCGGCCGGCCCTTGGTGCGGCCGAAAGAACGAAGTGGCTTGGACTCAGGCGAGGGATTTGAGTTCATCGACCAAGTCGAGCTTTTCCCAGGAGAAGCCGCCATCGGCATCCGGTTCGCGGCCGAAATGGCCATAGGCCGCCGTGCGCGCATAGATCGGACGCGACAGACCCAGACGCTCGCGGATGCCGCGCGGGCTAAGATTGGCGATCTGCATCAGCGCCTTCTCCAGCTTCGCCGGATCAATCTCGCCGGTCTCGTGCAGGTCGACATAAAGCGACAGGGGCTTGGCAACGCCAATCGCATAGGAGACCTGGATCGTGCATTTCGCCGCCAGTCCGGCCGCGACGACATTCTTTGCCAGCCAGCGGCAGGCATAGGCCGCCGAGCGGTCGACCTTGGTCGGGTCCTTGCCGGAAAATGCGCCGCCGCCATGCGGGGCCGCACCGCCATAGGTGTCGACGATGATCTTCCGGCCGGTCAGGCCGGCATCGCCATCGGGACCACCGATGACGAAATTGCCGGTCGGATTGACGTAGAATTCCTCTTCGGGCGGGAACCAGCCCTCGGGCAGCACGCCCTTGACGATCGGGCGGACCAGTTCGCGGATGTCGGCGGGAGAGAATCCCTCACGGTGCTGGGTCGAGACCACCACCGATTCCACCGCAACCGGCTGGCCATTCTCATAGCGCAGCGTGACCTGGGATTTCGCATCCGGTTCGAATTCAGGCCGCTCGCCAGATTTGCGAACCCGGGCCATTTCTTTGAGGATCTGGTGCGAGTACTGGATCGGGGCCGGCATCAGCTCGGGCGTTTCGTTCGTCGCATAGCCGAACATGATGCCCTGGTCGCCGGCACCCTCGTCCTTGTTGCCCGACGCATCGACGCCCATGGCAATGTCGACCGACTGTTCGTGCAGGAAGTTCTGGAAGGCAGACTTCTGCCAGTGGAAACCATCCTGCTCGTAACCGATATCCTTCACTGCGGCGCGCGCCACGGCTTCGATCTCGTCCCCATCCACGGGCGCGCCACAGCGCACCTCGCCAGCCAGGACGATCTGGTTGGTCGTGGTCAGCGTTTCGCAGGCGACGCGCGAAAGCGGGTCCTTGCCCAGGAACAGGTCAACAACGGAATCGGAAATCCGGTCGCAGACCTTGTCGGGATGGCCTTCGGACACGCTTTCGGAGGTAAACAGATAGCTGGTACGGCTCACGGGAAAGGACCCTTTCATATAAAGATATCTTTATATGCCGGGCTTAAAGCCTATCCGGCGGCAGTGTGCAACCGGTTTGACTCAGGCTTCGCCGGATTCCGATGCGTTTTGTTCGGCGGCCAGGGCGCGCACCAGTTCGAGGACGCGGCGGCGAACCTTCGAATCAGTGATCTTTGAAAACGCCTCGGCCAGCGCCACGCCGTCAGAGCTCTGAATGAAGTCATAGACGATCGGCGACTGTTCGTTCTCGGCCATCCCGGCAGACGGTCCGGCCGTCAGGCCGTCGAAAAAGAACGAGACAGGCACGTCGAGTACGCCGGCCAACCGGAACAGGCGGCTGGCACCGATCCGGTTCGAGCCGCGTTCGTACTTCTGTACCTGCTGGAACGTCACGCCCAGCTCGTCACCCAGTTTTTCCTGGCTCATCTTCAGCAATTGACGGCGCAGCCGGACCCTTGATCCGACGTGCTCGTCAATCTGGTTGGCTTCTCGCGGATTTCGCTTCATGCCCCAGACTTCCTGTCGCTTTGCCGACGCCCGGTCCCACGCGCGGCGGCGAGTTGTCACAATACCTATGACTTATATAACGCCGCTCGGACAAAAGGCGAGTTGTTGTTCAGTGACCGCGATTTCCCTTCCAGATAAGGCGAAATGCGTCTCGTTTGCAGACCGCGACAACCAAGACTACGACAAATAGAAATCCGGCCCAAATGCCGTTTCCGTGACGTGAATAGACCGTCGGCGGAAGCGGTGCAGGAACGGTGATGTCATGAGCTCCTTCTGCCCGCGGGCCAATGATCTGGTCAGACAACCCAAAGGGGCTGATCGCGCCGGAATACCCCCCCGATGCAGCCCGCACGACGGGCAGGCCGGACTCGATCGCCCGGTAGCGCGCGATGTTGAGGTGCTGGGCGGGGCCTGCTGTTGGGCCGAACCAGGCATCATTGGACACATTGATGATCCAGGCCGGGCGCGCGCGGCCGGACGCAGCAAACCGGGGGTAGACGATCTCGTAGCAAACCAGGATCGCAGCCGGTGGACCGGCCGAGAAGTTGAACACGTCCGGTCCCGGCCCGCGCGAATAGCCGTCGACCATGTCACTGAGCGTCTCGATCCCGATCGCCCGGAACACCGGGGCCAGGGGGATGTATTCGCCAAACGGGACCAGGCGGACCTTGTCATAGAGATGGGTCAGCTGGGGCCGTCCGCCGGGAAAGCGCAGTGCCGCGACCGAATTGTAATAGCGATCGCGCCCGTCCTCGCCCTCTTCGCGGCGCGGAGTTCCGGTCACCAGGACCGGACCATCGGCCAGCCGCCGGCCGATGTGATCGAGCGTCTCGCCATCCTCCAGCAGGTAGAGGGGCAGCGCGCCTTCGGGCCAGATGACATGACTGACCTGATCAAGGCCCGGCGCGGCCATGGCCTCGAGATAGCGGGCCCGGACCAGCGCCTCATTGCCTTCGGCCCATTTCTCGCGCTGGCTCATTGTCACCTGGACCAGGCGGACGCGGACCCCCGGCATGGTCTCGGTTCCGGCACCGGCAAGGCGTTGCGCCCCCCAGGCCGTCAGGCTGGCGAAGACCAGAAGGGCGGCGAGAACCGGTGCGAGCCGACCCGGAACCGCGCGCGGCCCGGCCAATGTCGCTGGCGCGGTAAAGGCCAGGAGCGTGACGAGGCTGAGCCCCCAGGCCCCGAACAGGGCGGCCGACTGCGAGACCGCGCCTCCGCCTGCCCAGACATAGGCGGGCAGATTCCACGGGAATTCGGCAAGCAGATGGCCCCGCAGCCATTCGGCAGCAAAGACCAGGACCGCAAACACCACGACACGGATCGCGCCCCGTCCGCCGATGCGGGCCTGAACCGCGCCCGCCAGACCCCAGTAGAGGGCGAGCAGGACGGCGACCGCGAGCGCCGCGACCGGGCCGAAGGGTGCAAACGCCACTCCGCGGCTGAAAAAGGCAAAGGCGATCCAGAACACGCCCGCGGCGAAATAGCCCAGCGCAAAGGTGAAGGCGCGCTCAAAACCGGCGCGGGCTGGGCGGGCGTCGCGGCGGGCACCATCAAGCGACCAGACCAGCGCCGTCAGACCAATGGCCAGTACCGGGAAGAAAAAGAACGGCGCTTGGGCCAGCGCCCCCAGGGCACCCAGACCGAAGAGCAGCCCGCGCCGCGGCCAGCGCGGCAAGCGCAGGATCCGGGCCCGGATGCGGTCCGGGTTCAACTCATGGAAGACCCGGCCCGCGCTCACGCAATGTCGTCCGGCCCGCGTTCGTCCCCCGGCTCGCGGTCTGCCGGCAGTCGCACGCGCAGGCGCTTGATCTTGCGCGGGTCGGCATCAAGGACTTCGAATTCCACACCGGCATCGGCATGGGGAATCACCTCGCCGCGCTCGGGAATGCGCCCGGCCAGCGTGAACACCAGGCCGCCCAGCGTCTCGATATCGTCATCGGTCTCCTCATCGGACAGGGTGCAACCGGCGGCCTGCTCGAATTCCTCGATCGGGGTCCGCGCCTCGACATCCCACAGGCCCGGCCCCTTGGCCCTGATCGCCGGGGCGTCGGCCTCGTCGTGTTCATCCTCGATATCGCCGACAATGGGTTCAAGCAGGTCTTCGAGCGTGACCAGCCCGTCCGTGCCGCCATACTCGTCGACCACGAGGGCGAGGTGCATGCGCCGCGTCTGCATGCGCAGCAGCAGATCGGTCGCGCGCATCGAGGGCGGCGCAAACAGCAGCGGCCGCCGGATCGCCGGCAGAATGCGGCTCTCGGTCCAGCCAGCCGGTCTCTGGCCATCCTCACCGGGCGCAAGATGGCCGATCACGTCCTTGATGTGGGCCATGCCGACCGGGTCATCGAGCGTTTCGCGGTAGATGGGCAAGCGCGAGTGGGCGGCGTCGGCGAACAGGCGGGCGAGCTCGTCCAGCGGTGTCCCGATTTCCACGCCGATTATATCCGCGCGCGGCACCATCACGTCATTGACGCGCATCCGGTCGAAGGCCTCGACCCGAAGGGCGAACGATGCCGCATCCGCGCCGTTGAGGTTTTGCACGGCGGGCTCGCCGCCATTGCCAAGTACGCGCGACAGGCGCGCGCGCCAACTTCGCCCCTGACTGTCCCCGCTCATGCCACACCGTCCCGCGCGGCATAGGGATCGGCTATGCCGAGCATCTGCAGGGCCCGCCGTTCGATCGCTTCCATGACCTCCGCCTCATCGTCATTCCGGTGATCATACCCGTGCAGATGCAGGAATCCATGCACAAGAAGATGCCGCACATGATCGGCGAGCGCCAGACCGGCGGCCTCGGCTTCGGCCCGGGTCACGCCGTATGCCAGCGCAATGTCGCCGGCCCAGCCTTGCGCGCTCTCATGGGCGGGGAAGGACAGGACATTGGTCGGCCCTTCCTTGCCGCGCAGGCGCGCATTGAGATCGGCGATTTCCGCGTCGGACCCGAACAGCACCGAGACATGGCCGCGGTCGGCTGCATCCATGGTCTCGCGCGCGGCGGTGAAGCTTTCCGCGCAGACGGCGTCAGCGTCGGTCAGGGACGACCAGCCCGTATCGCTGACCGTCACGTTGATCGCGCTCATGAGCGTTCGGCCTGGCTGTCGGCCTGTTCATAGGCCTCGACAATGCGGGCAACGAGGTCGTGCCGGACCACATCACCGCGTTCGAAACGGGTAATCGCCACGCGCGGATCATCCTTGAGGATGCCGAGCGCCTCGGGCAGGCCCGAGGGCTGGCGGCGGTCGAGATCGGTCTGGGTCGGATCGCCGGTCACGACCATGCGCGAACCCTGCCCCAGCCGCGTCAGCACCATGCGCATCTGCGCGCGCGTGGCGTTCTGGGCTTCATCGACAATGATGAAGGCGCGGTTCAGCGTGCGCCCGCGCATGAAGGCGAGCGGGGCGACCTCGACCCGGCCCTCCTCGCGCATCTTTTCCATTTGCGTCTTGCCCAGCGCATCGGACAGCGCATCCCACACCGGCAACAGATAGGGATCGACCTTCTCGGCGAGATCGCCGGGCAGGAAGCCGAGCTTCTCACCCGCCTCGACTGCGGGGCGCGTGATTATCAGCCGTTCGATCCGGCGCAGCACGAGCTGGCTCGCGCCATAGGCCACAGCCAGCAGCGTCTTGCCGGTTCCCGCCGGGCCAACCCCGAAAATCAGGTCGGTGTCGCGCTCGTTCTTCAGCGCGCGCACATACTCGCCCTGGCGCGGCGTGCGGGCCTGGAAGCTCGCGCCGCGCGGCACGCGGATCAGACCGGACTCGCCCTCTGCCTCGCCGGATTCAGCCATCAGGATCGCCGAGCGCACATCGGATTCATCGCACATCAACCCGTCGCCAAGCCGGGAGTAGAGACGGTTGATGACCCGGCGCGCCTCGGCGCGTGTTGCCGGATCGTCGCCCTCGATCTGGATCTGGCCAGCACCGGGGGCGCTGAGCCCGACACCGAGTTCGCTCTCGATGAGAATGAGATTGCGGTCGCCCTCACCGGCCAGCGCGCGCAAACGGGACGCGTCATCGAAATGCAGGGTTTCGATGGCGGCGCGCTTTGGCTTGGCCGACCGGGCCTTGGCAGGTTTCTTTCGCGGTGTGGTCACGCGGCACTCGCTGTGTTGCCGGCAAGGTGGCCGGACAGGGCGTTCTGTGTTGCCCCGGTAATCGTGACGTCGGCGATCTGGCCGATCAGGCTTTCCGGCCCGTCGCAATGGACCGATTGCAGATAGGGGCTGCGGCCCTGGATCTGGCCGTCGCGGCGGCCGGAGCGTTCAAACAGGACCGGCAAAGTCTTGCCGACTTGCGACGCGTTGAAGCCGCGCTGCTGCTCGCCCAGTAGCGTCTGCAGGCGTTGCAGCCGGTCAGACGCGACATCCGGGTCGACCTGGCCGGGCATGGTTGCGCCCGGCGTGCCGGGGCGGCGCGAATAGATGAAGGAGAAGCACGACGCGTATCCGACCGCGCGGGTCAGCGCCATCGTCTGCTCGAAATCGTCCTCGGTCTCGCCAGGGAAGCCGACAATCATGTCACCCGAAATCGCCATGTCGGGCCGCGCCGCGCGCAGGCGAGCGATGATGTCGAGATATTCCGCCGCCGTGTGGCTGCGGTTCATGGCCTTCAGGATCCGGTCCGAACCGGCCTGCACCGGCAGGTGAAAATACGGCATCAGCTTCGGCGTATCGGCGAAGGCGGCGATCAAATCGTCATCCATGTCTTTCGGGTGCGAGGTCGTAAAGCGGATCCGCTCGATCCCGCCGATCAGCGCGATATGGCGTACCAGCTGCGCCAGCCCCCACGGCCCGTCGGCCTCTGCCCCTGCAGGCGGCTCGCCATGGAAGGCATTGACGTTCTGCCCCAGCAGGGTGACTTCGCGCACGCCGCTGGCGGCCAGGGCGCGAATTTCGGCCACGATCTGGTCAACCGGACGCGACCATTCCGCGCCGCGCGTATAGGGCACGACGCAGAAGGTGCAGAATTTGTCACAGCCTTCCTGCACCGTCACAAAGGCGGTCGGGCCATCGTTCTGGCGGCTCGGGCCGAGCGCGTCGAATTTCGCATCCGGTTCGAATTCGGTCTCCAGCGCCTCGCCGCGCGCGCGATGGGTCTGGGCGATCAGTTCAGGCAGCTTGTGATAGGTCTGCGGACCCACAACCAGGTCAACAACCGGCGCGCGCTTCATGATCTCCGCGCCTTCGGCCTGCGCCACGCAGCCCGCCACCGCAATCGTCATCCCGGAACCGTCACCGGCACGCGCCGCCTTGTGCGCCTTCAGCCGCCCCAGCTCGGAGTAGAGCTTTTCGGACGCCTTTTCGCGAATGTGGCAGGTGTTGAGGATGACCAGGTCGGCCCCGTCAGGGCTGTCCGCAGGCTCATAACCCAGCGGATTGAGCACGTCCCGCATGCGCTGCGAGTCGTACACATTCATCTGGCACCCGTAGGTCTTGATATAGAGTGTCTTGCGCGTCGCGCTCATGCGTTGGGCGCGAAACTTGTCTTCCGCGCATCCCGTTCTAAGTGCCGCCGGTCCGCCCGGCCCGTCAGGAGCGGCGGTTTATCGTGGAAACACGGCGCAATGGCAAGCCGTATCAGTCCGCGGGAACTGGCACCGGGCCGGGGGGACGTGTCGCCCAGACGATGATGATCACCGCGACCACCGTCAACAGCCCCGCCAGGAAGTAGGGTGCGCCGGGGAAATAGGGCTCGGCCTCGCGGTTGGAGAAGGCGAAGAAAATCTGCGTCATCAGGATGGGGCTGAACGCCATCATCAGGCTGCCGAGACTGGTCACGCCGCCTTGCAAAGCGCCCTGCATGTCGGCCGGAACCTGACCTGACATGATCGATTGCAGCGCCGGACCGGCCACGCCCGAAATTCCGGCCAGGGCGATGATTACGTAGACCGCAGCGGTATTGGGAGCGAAGGCATAGGCGAAATAGGCCGCCGTCGCGACCGCGAAGCCGACAATTGCGGCATTACGCTGGCCCCAGGCCTTGATGATCCGGCCCGACAGCCCGCCCTGGACGATGGCCGAGACGACGCCGACCGCAGCCAGCGAGAGGCCGACCTCCGCATTGCTCCACCCGAACTTCTCCGGGCCGTAATAGGCCCAGACCGCCGGGAAGGCGGCGTGGCCGATATAGAAGAGCGCGACGGCGGCGAGCAGGCCGAACACCATCGGGAACTGCTTCAATTGCATCAGCGCACCGACGGGGTTGGCATTCGCCCAGCGGAAGGGGCGCCGGTTTTCTTCCTTGTGCGTCTCTGGCAGGACCAGGAAGCCATAGATGAAGTTCACGCCCGCCAGGCCGGCGGCCACGAAGAAGGGCAGGCGATGGTCGATATCACCCAGCGGTCCGCCAATGGCCGGCCCGATGATGAAACCCAGGCCAAAGGCCGCGCCGATCAGGCCGAAGCGTCCGCCGCGCTCTTCGGGCGGCGTGATGTCGGCGATATAGGCCCCGGCCGTGGAATAGGTCGCGCCGAACATGCCTGACAGGGCGCGCCCGATGAACAGCACCCATAACACCGGCGCGAACCCCATGACGAGATAGTCGATGGCGAACCCGGCAATCGCGACCAGCAGGACCGGCCGGCGGCCAAAGCGGTCTGACAGGTTTCCGACCACCGGCGCGAAAATGAATTGCGTCAGGGCATAGAGCGCGTAGATCGCACCGCCCCACCTTGCCGCCTGCGGCAGGGTCAGGCCGGTAATGTCCATGATCAGATCGGGCATCACCGGCAGGATGATCCCCAGTCCGATCATGTCGAGCAGGACCGTTATGAAGATGAAGGCGAGCGCATGCTTGCCCGGCTTGCGGTCAATCATGGAAGAAACGGCTTTCCTTCAGGGGCGCGGGCGGACTATTCGCCCTCTTTCAGAGGCCTGCCGTAAAGCTCCAGCCGGTGATCGACAAGCTTGTAGCCCAGCTTGCGCGCCACTGCTTCCTGCAGACGTTCGATTTCCTCATTGACGAATTCGATGACTTCGCCGGTCTTGGTATCGATCAGGTGATCATGATGGTCGTCACCCGCCTCTTCATAGCGTGAGCGTCCGTCGCGGAAATCATGGCGCTCGATAATGCCGGCATCCTCGAACAGGCGAACCGTCCGGTAAACGGTTGCAAGCGAGATGTTCGAATCGATCTCGGCCGCCCGCCGGTGCAGCTCTTCGGCATCGGGATGGTCTTCGGACGAGGACAGGACGCGCGCGATCACGCGGCGCTGCTCGGTCATCCGCAGACCCTTTTCCACGCAGAGTTTTTCAATCCGGTCCGACATGATCATGCCCATCGCTGACAGTGCCTGAATTCCAGACATAAGCGCTTCGCGGTCGCGCGTCCAACCCGTTATGCCATGCGGCCCGGCACGAAACGGGCGCGGGAGTGTGCAGTTGCAACGCATCCGCGTACCGGTCGGCTTTGCGCGCCCGGCCTACACCCCTGCAGCCGGGTCTGCGGGCGTGATCTGCTTGGTCATCAGGATCGCGTCGCTGCCGTCGGCATAATAGCGCTTCCGCCGCGCGGTCTCGGCAAATCCCCGGCCGGAATACAGCGCCTGCCCGGCCCTGTTCTCGGTCGACACGTCAAGATGGATGGTCAGCGCCCCCTGCCGGGCGGCTTCGCTGATCGCCGCGTCCAGCAACCCCCCGCCCAGGCCCGATCGCCGGGCCTCCGGATCGACGCAGATGGTCAGGATCTCGGCCTCGTCCAGCACGCGCCGGATGAGCACAAAGCCCTCCGGTGCGGCAAAGCCGATGACCGCCGGCTGACGCAGCAGGGCGGCAATGTCACGCTCGCTCCAGCCATGCGGGAAGCAGCGCGCATGCAAGGCTGCAAGACGCGCCGCGTCTTCCGGTCCGGCCCGGACAATGCCGGTCATGGCGCACGCCCGCCCGGCAGCTTGGCGTCCGGCGGACGGGCATAGAAGGGCGACGGCGGGACGTCGGCCTCGCCAACCATTTCGCACGCATCGAGCAATACGGTCAGGTCGAGCGGTGTTTCGGCTTCGCGGTCATGAAGGTTGTGGCGCGCGCGCCAGCCATCTTCCTCCGCCGCCGCAATGGTCTCGGGATCTCCGGCCGGCCGGCCCCGGTCGAACGCCTGGACGACCCGCTCGCCGCGGCGCGCATCGTGGACAATGGCCACGCGCCTTTCTCCCGTAGGGTCCGCCTGGCGCGCCCGGACAGCCAAGGTCGACACGCCAACCGCCGGCGCGCCCGTCGCCAGAGACAGGCCGCGCGCGAAGGCCACACCAACCCGCACGCCCGCAAAACTGCCCGGACCGGTGGTTACGCCGATCCTGTCGAGATCGCGGGCCAGTATCCCGGCCTCGGCCAGCAGGGTTTCGACCATGGGTGCGAGCCTTTCGGCGTGACCGCGTCCGATCGTCTCGGAGACCAGCCGGTCGGCCGCGCCCGGCAGGCGTAACGCTACCGAGCAGGCCGGTCCGGTCGTATCGATTACAAGCAGCCGCATGACGGCTGCGGTGATTAGACGATCAGTGCGGCTTCGTCGAACGAAAGTCGCGGCAGGCGCTGGAAAAGCTTCTCGCCCGTGCCATAGCCGATATTGACGAGGAAATTGGCCTTCCAGCTCTTCCGGTCTGGATCACCGGCGAAGAATTCCTGCTCGAGGCCCGCCTTGTCGAAACCCGACATCGGTCCGGTATCGAGCCCGAGGGCGCGGGCGGCCAGGATCAGATAGGCTCCCTGCAGTGTGCCGTTGCGGTAGCCATGCTCCTCGGCCCCGGCCTTCATCATGTCCCGCGCGCCGTCGGCATGCGGGAAAAGCTTGGGCATGTTGTCGTAGAATTCAGTGTCCCAGGCGACAATTGCCGTCCAGGGCGCACCCATCGTCTTGTCGACATTGTTCGGCGACAGGTGCGGTTTCAGGCGTGCCTTGCCGGCCTCGCTGCCGATGAAGACGAAACGGGCCGGCGAGTTGTTCATCGACGTCGGCCCCATCTTCACCAGGTCGTAGAGCTGGCGGATGGTCGCTTCGGGCACGGCCCGGTCCTCCCACGAGTAGAAGGTGCGCGCCTTGCGGAAAAGCTGGTCGAGCGCTTCCGCGTCGAGCGGATCGTCGAGGTCGGGGTCGAGGGAGATCTGGGTATCGGGCATGGATTTATCCTCGCAGTCGCAATCATTATTGATTGAAACGCTCAGATAATCCCTTTGTTCACCGGTTTAATCGCCAGTCTGGAATAAGTGTTGCGCCAGCCGCTCAACCGACGGCAACAACTTCGCGCACTTCCGGGACATAGTGTTTCAGGAGATTCTCGATTCCCGACTTCAACGTCATGGTCGAGGACGGGCAGCCTGCACAGGCTCCGCGCATGACCAGTGCGACGACTCCGGTCGCCTCGTCAAACCCCTTGAAGATGATGTCACCGCCATCGCGCGCCACGGCCGGCCGTACGCGCGTATCGATGATTTCCTTGATCTCCTTCGACAGCCCCTCGAGCGGCCCGGTGTCCTCGGCTTCGCCGCCATCGGCAATGATCGGTTCGCCCGACGTCAGCCCGTCCATGATCGCGCCGAGAATGGCCGGCTTGATATGGACCCAGTCCACGGTCGCGTCCTTGGAGACCGACACGTAATCGGCCCCGAAAAAGACGCCCATCACCCCGTCCACGGCGAAGAGATCACGCGCGAGCGGCGAGCCCTCGGCCGCTTCCGGCGTCGCGAATTCGCGCGGTTCGTCGGGCGAGACGTCCTGGCCGGGCAGGAATTTCATCGTGTTCGGATTGGGGGTCGGTTCGGTCTGGATGAACATGGGGCGGCACTTTCGGCTGGCTCTACATCGGACACATGGCGAAGACGGCCCCCGGGCGCAAGTCCGCAGCGAAACGCAGTGCGCTTATGTCACGTCACCGCTTCGATCGCGTCCATCGTCATGCTGCCCGGCACGACGGTGATCGGGATAGGCCGCGAACCGAACAGGCCCTTGCCCCGCGCCAGCGCGGAAACGAGCGGACCGGGGCCCTCGCCCGAGTCCGAAGCCCCCAGGACCAGCAGGGCAATGCTTTCGTCCTCTTCCACAAGCGTGGCGAGGCATTGGCGCAGATCGCCTTCCCGCATCAGCATGTCGGGCCGTACGCCGGTAATGCCCTCGGCTTCCTCGGCGAGCGATTCCATCAACTGCATGGCCGCGTCCTCGGCCTCCCGGCGCATCGTTTCGGATACGCCGATCCAGTGGTCGAAATTCGACGGTTCGATCACGGCGAGGATCATCAGCGACCGGCCCGTGGCCTGGGCCCGCCGTGCCGCGAAATAAAGCGCGGCATGGCATTCTTCGCTGGTGTCGGCGACGACGAGAAACTTGCGCTTGGGCTCGGTCATACGTCAACAAGGTGGCGTGACTTTGCCCGCCCGTAAAGTGGCGATTTGGCCGGAGGACGCACACCATGACCGGCATGCCGGATGCAGAAGAGGGAAGACGCTATGCCAACCGGCACGGCGCGCGGGCGGCGGCATCGACCATCGTTCTCGAGGATGAACGGCTCTCCTCCGAGGTCGGAGGACGCCTCGTCAGCGCCGTCCGGCTCGACGCCATCACCTCGGTGCGCCTCTCCATCGGCATGGCCGGTCGCGACACCCAGATCCTCTGCCGCGTGCAGGGGAAATCGGGCGCAGAGATCGTGCTCGGCTCGAAACGCTGGACCGGGCCTGGGCAGTGGCGTGAACAGGCCCGCGAATTCCGGCTTTTCCTGGCCCGCCTGCACGCCGCGCTGGAGCCGCGCTGGGACGAGATCGCCTTCGTCGAGGGACCGTCCCCGCGCCTGCGCGGGCTGATGTTCGGACTCGGGATCTTGCTTGCAGTCGGCGGCAGTATGGCCGCGGCCATGTTGTTGTGGCGGAACAATCCCTGGGGCCTGTTCGCAATCGCACCTTCCGCCGCCGGAGCCTGGCTCGCGCTGATCTTCCGGCCAGCGCGAACCAAGACCTATGACCCGGCCGCCTATGCGCGGCTCTAGTAGTCGTTGGGCATGCCCGGCGGCATGTTGCGTACGGCAAAGGTCACGGGGACGTCACCGGCATTCTGGAAGACCAGCGTACCCGCCACTTCTTCGCCTTCGCTGACCGGGGCAAGACCGAACACCATCAGGTGCCGTCCGCCGGGCGTGAAGACGAGCGGACCTTCGCTGCCCACCCGCTGTGGCGGGATTTCATGCATCCGCATGGCCCCGTCCGCGCTCATCGTATGGCCGTGCATCTCGACACGTTCAGCCCCCTCGATGCGCGCGCCCGTGAGGAGATCTTCCTCGCCCGACGCGAGCCGCACCACGACATAGGCGGAGGTCACATCACGCCCTTGCGGATGCGGGCGCATCCAGGATGCCCGTATCTCGACCTCGGCTTCGCCCTGGGCAACCTCGGTTTCCGGTTGGTAGAGACGGGTCTCGGCCATGCCGGATTCGTGACGGTCGGCATTGGTCTCCTCGGCGGCTTCCGGAGATCCGCCGCAGGCGGCGAGAAACAGCGTGGCGGAGGAAAAGACGGCGGTGCGGATCATGATAGGAATGCTCCCGGACTGTGTTCAGCCATGTATAGCGGGCACGGCCCCAAACACCGATGCGGCACCTCGTCCCGTAGCTAGCCCCAGAAGCCGACGCGCTTCTTCACGTCGGCGATGACCGGCGCGGCGACGGCGCGGGCGCGTTCGGCCCCGGCGGTCAGCACGCGGTCGATTTCCGCCGGATCACCCATCAGGCGCGCATACTCGCCCGAGACCGGGGCAAGGCTGGCGACCGCGAGGTCGGCCAGCGCCGGCTTGAACACGCCAAAACCCTGGCCGCCGAACTGGTTGAGCACGCTTTCCTTGGTCGAACCTTCGAGCGCCGCATAGATGCCGACGAGATTGGCCGCTTCGGGCCGGCCTTCGAGGCCCTCGACAGACTCCGGCAAGGGTTCGGGATCGGTCTTCGCCTTCTTGATCTTCTTGGCGATAGCGTCCGCACCATCAGAAAGATTGATCCGCGCGAGATCGGACGGATCGGACTTCGACATCTTCTTCGTTCCGTCCTTCAGGCTCATGATCCGCGCGCCGGGACCCTGGATGAGCGGTTCGGGCAGCGGCCAGAAACCTTCGCAGTCAAAGTCGCGCATGAAGCGCGCCGCGATGTCGCGGGCCAGTTCGAGGTGCTGCTTCTGGTCCTCGCCGACCGGCACATGGGTCGCCTTGTAAACAAGGATGTCAGCAGCCATCAGTACCGGATAGGTGAAGATGCCGACGCTTGCCCGCTCGCGGTCTGAACCGGTCTTGTCCTTGAACTGCGTCATGCGTTCCATCCACCCGAGGCGGGCGACGCATTGCAGCACCCAGGCAAGCTGGGCGTGGGCCGGGACCGCGCTTTGGGCAAAGATGGCCGACCGCTTCGGATCAACGCCAGCGGCCATGTAGGCGGCCGCCACCGAGCGCACGGCACCAGGCAGGGCCGCCGGGTCGTGCGGCATGGTGATCGCGTGCATGTCGACCGCGCAATAGAAGCATTCCGCGTCACGCTCCTGCAGCTTCACCCAGTTCACCAGCGCGCCGAGATAATTCCCCAGATGCAGGTTTCCGGTCGGCTGCATGCCCGAGAGGATGAGTTCGGGGCCGTCATAGGTCGGAGCGTCGGTCATGGATCAGGCTTTCGCAATGCGCAGGTTTCGTGTGGGCCGGGTCTTACCCGCGCGCGAAAGCGTCGCGCAACTCCGAAATCCGTATCGCCCGCGTCAGCAGGGCGAAAACCCCGTAGACGGCAAGGCCCGCCGCCGCCACCGCGAAGACCGCGAGGAAGCGGCTGTCGAACGTGTAGGTAGTAATGAGATCGGCCTGACTGGCCGCATAGGCGACGAAACCGCCCATAGCGACGGCCGACAGCGTCAGGCTGGGAAGCCGGCCGATCAGCCGCTTGTCAAAGCTGAGCCCGCCCCGGCGCGCCAGCTGCCAGCCCAGCATCAGCGCATTGAGCCAGCCGGCCACAGACGTCGCGGCGGCCAGGCCGACATGTCCCAGGCCCGGATGCGTCTCCCGGATGAGGAAGAACAGCCCGGCCCCGACCGCGATATTGACGACCATGGAAATGGCGGCATAGCGCATCGGTGTGGCGGTATCCTCGCGCGCGAAAAAGCCCGGCGAGAACACCTTGATCAGGACAAATGCCGGCAGGCCGACGGCAAAGGCCTGAACCGCGAGCGCGGTCGCGGCGGCATTATCCCCGGTAAAGGCCCCGCGCATGAACAGGCCCTCGACGAGGAAATTCGGCATGACGATGAGCGCGATGGTCGCGGGCAGGGTCAGACCCATCGAGATTTCCAGCGCGCGGTTCATGGCATTGGCCGCGCCCTGCTCGTCCCCGGCACCGAGGCGCTTGGAGAGGGCCGGCAGCAGCGCCACACCCATGGCGATGCCGATCACGCCGAGCGGCAACTGGTAGAGCCGGTCGGCGTAGTAGAGCAGCGCCACCGCACCATCCTGTAGCGAGGCGATGATCTGGCTGATCGTGATATTGATCTGGGTGACGCCCGCCGCAATCGCCCCGGGCACGCCCAGAACGATGAGCCGCTTCACCCCTGGTGTCAGGCGCGGCCAGCGTAAGGGAAAACCGATCCCGGCACGTTTGCATCCCCACCATAGGAGTGCGGCCTGCAGGACTCCAGACGCCGTCACGCCAATGGTCAGCCGCAGGCCGGTATCGGCTTCGCTCTCCGGCGCGGTCACGAGCACCGCGATCAGCACGATGTTCAGCAGGATGGGCGCAGCGGCCGCAAGGCCGAACTTGCCATGCGCATTCAGGACCCCGCCCAGCATCGCGGTCAGCGACATCAGCATCAGATAGGGCATGGTGATCTGGGTGAAGAGTACGGTCAGCTCGAACTTGCCCGGATCATCAAGGAAGCCCGGCGCGAGCGCGCGCATGATCCACGGCATGGCCAATTCCGCCGCGATGGTCAGAACGCCCAGCGTCACCAGCAGGACCGACATCACCTCGCGGGCGAAATTGCGGGCGGAGTCTTCGCCCTCGGCTTCCATCCGGCGCGAATAAAGCGGTACGAAGGCGGAATTGAACGCGCCTTCGGCAAAGAAGCGGCGGAAGAGATTGGGGAAGCGGAAAGCGACGACGAAGGCTTCCGCCACCGGCCCGGCACCCAGCGCCGCGGCCAGCAGCATCTCACGCACCAGGCCCAGCACCCGGCTGCCCATGGTCAGAATGCCGATGACGGCCGTGGAGCGCAGAAGCCTCATGCCGGCCCTACCGCCCCGCGCTTGCTTCGGCGCGCGCCAGTCCGCGCGAGCGTGCCTTCTCGGCCCATGCGTCCTCCTCCTCGGCAAGCACGGCCATCAGTCGCGCGCTCACCGCTTCCCGGTCGGATAGGTCGGACAGCTTTCCGGCATTTTTAAGAACATAAAAGACATCAACCGCGCGCTCGCCATACCCGTCGATCTGCGCGGCCTGAAGTGACAGGCCGGATTCGGCCAGCGCATGGGCGAGCGCAGCCAGCAGGCCCGGCCGATCCCGGCCCGTCGCTTCGATCACCGTGGCATTCTGGGCCGCATCGTCGTCGAAAATCACGGACGGCTTCACGTCGAACGCCATCGAGCGGCGGCGCATCAACGCCTCGCGCGGGCCGGCCGGAGGCCGTGCCTTCTCGCCAGCCGCGGCCCGGCGGACCCGTTCCAATAGCGCATCCCGGGCGCGGGGCCGGCCCAGACCAAAGGGCTTGCCGCCCGCGTCCTGCACGAAAAACACGTCGAACGCCTTGCCCGAGCGTGTCGTGGCGACATGGGCTCCGACGACATTGGCCCCGAGATCGGCGAGCGCGGTGACAATGTCGGCAAAGAGCCGGTCGCGGTCGGGCGCATAGACCATGACTTCGGTCGCGGCCCGGCGCCGGTCGATGCGCACCGCCGCAGCTGACTTGCGGGCTGAAGCGTGGACGGCGCGCGCAAAGGCGGCATGGCGCAGGCGGTCCTCGGACCGGAAGGCCAGCCAGTAGGAATCATCGAGATCCTCCGCCCAGGCCGCCGCGAAGCCTGGGTCGAGCCGGGCCTGGCGATTCCGCAGGGCTTCACGCGCCTTCTGAGCCTTTTCGGCCAGCCGGACCTGTGCGCCGGCTTCGCCATCGGGGGCACCACCATCGGCAAGGACCGCGGCAGTGGCCCCATAAAGATCGCGCAATAGCTGGGCCTTCCAGCCATTCCACACACCCTCGCCCACCGCCTTGATGTCAACAATTGTCAGGATGAGCAGGAGCCGCATGCGTTCGAGCGTTCCGACCGTGCGGGCGAAATCGATCACCGTCTTGGGATCACCCAGATCACGGCGCTGGGCGGTGTCGCTCATGATCAGGTGCGAGGCGATGAGCCAGGCGACGAGTTCGGTCTCCTCGTCAGGCAGGCCCAGCCGCTCGCAGGCTTCGCGGGCGCGCGCCGCCCCCTCGATACACTGGTCGCCCTGCCCCTTGCCGGTGTCGTGCAACAGGATGGCGAGGTGCAGTGCCCGGCGGTGCTTGATCTGGCCGATAATCTTCGTCGCCAGCGGATGGTCGGCGGGGTGCTTGCCCTGCTCGATTTCGCGCATCAGGCCCAGCGCATGCAGCGTGTGCTCATCAACCGTGTAGCGGTGATACATGTTGAACTGGGTGCGCGCGACGATCGCCCCGAATTCCGGCAGATAGCGGCCCAGAAGCCCCGCCTCGGTCATCAGGCGCAGTACGAGATGGGGTTGCGCCGAATCGAGCAGAATCGAGAAAAAGGTGCGCGCTACCGCCGGATCGGACCGGAACGTGTCATCGACCAGGCGCAGCGACCGTCCCACCGCCGCGATGGCGTTGGGGTGCAGGTCGGCCCCGCGCTGCGCCGCGGCCTGGAACAGCCGCATCAGGTTGACCGGGTGGGCCTCGATCTCCTTGGCATCGGCAAAATCGATCCGTCCGTCGCGCACGGTAAAAACCGGATCGGTCTCCTCGCCATCCAGTGCCGTCCCCGGCAGGAAGCGCGCCAGCCCCCGTGGCCGCGACTTCCAGGCGTCGGCTTCCAGCTTTGCGGAGACCAGGCGCGTTAGCGCCCCGACATCCATCGCGGTGAGGAAATAGCGGCGCATGAAGCGCTCGACCGCGCTTTCGGTCTCGCCGTCCTCGAATTTCAGACGTTCCGCGATTTCCGGCTGCAGGTCGAAGGTCAGCCGGTCATCCTTGCCGCCGGTCAGGTCATGCAGATGAAAGCGGACCGTCCACAGGAAGTCCGCGGCTTTCAGGTATTTCTCGACGTCGGACACCGTCAGTAGGCCCGACGCCACCCAACGCTCAAACGCGTCGGCCCCGTAGAGGAATTGCGCCAGCCAGCGCAGCAGCTGCAGATCGCGCAAACCCCCTTTCGAATCCTTGATATTGGGCTCGACCGTGTAACGCGACCGCCCCGCCCGAGCGATGCGCCGGTCGCGCTCGATCAGCTTGGCCTCGACGAATTCGGCTCCGGTCGAGGCATCGGCTTCGGCCTTCAGTTGCCGGACCAGGTCTTCGGCGAGATCCCGGTTTCCGGCAATCAGCCGGATCGACAACAGCGTCGTGCGTTCGCTGACATCCTCGCGTGCCAGATCGAGCGTCTCGGCCACGCTGCGTGCCGCAGCCCCGCCAACCGTCAGGCCGATATCCCAGAGCGCGAGGATCGCCATCTCGATGAATCGGTCTGCCTCCGGGCACGCCCGATCGGGCTTCAAAAACAGGATGTCGATGTCCGAACCCGGCGCGAGCTCGCCCGCGCCATACCCGCCGACCGCACAGAGCGACACGTCCGCCGCGCCCGCTTCGTCCTCGGCTTCCAGCGCAGCGAAGAGCGCAATCAGCACCGAATTGGTGACGCTGGAGAGGAAGCGCGCCGCTTCCAGCCCGCCCCCCGCCCCGTCGAGCCGGGCGAAGGCTTGCGTACGGCCGGTCTCCAGCGCGGCGCGAAGCCGTGCCAAGGCCGCATTGCGCGCCGGTGGCGACGACCAGCCATCGCTGCCCAGCGCGGCCGCCAGTTCGGCGCGCAGTTTCAGGCCGTCGAGCGCGGCAGGCAGGGCGGAGACCAGCATGGGCGCGATGCTATCGAATGCCTGTCACGGCGTCACGTATCCTTCGCGGGCAGATGGCGTTTAAGCTCATAGAGCGCGTCGAGCGCCTCACGCGGGCTCAACTCATCCGGATTGATGTCTGTCAGCCGGCGCTCGACCTCGGACGGTTTCGCCGGGGCAGAAGGAGCTGGCGTCGCGGAAAACAGCGGCAGATCGGCAAGCGCGGCGGCTGGAGCGTCCTGGCTTTCCAGCCGTTCCAGGATGGTGCGGGCCCGGGCGATGGCGGCGTCCGGCAATCCGGCCCGGCGCGCCACCTCGATCCCGTAGGATCGGTCGGCCGCGCCCTTGGCGACCGTGTGCAGGAAGACCAGCTCGCCCTTCCACTCCTTGGCCTTCAGGCTGACATTGGCGGCGTGATCGAGCTCTTCGGCGAGCCGCGTCATCTCGTGATAGTGCGTGGCGAACAGCGCCCGGCAGGCATTGATGCCATGCAGATGTTCGGCGACCGCCCACGCGATGGAGAGACCGTCAAAGGTCGAGGTTCCCCGACCGACCTCGTCGAGAATGACGAAACTCTTCGGACCCGCCTGGTTGAGGATGGACGCCGCCTCGATCATCTCGGTCATGAAGGTCGAGCGCCCGCGCGCCAGGTCGTCGGCCGCGCCGACACGCGAATAGAGCCGGTCGGCAATGCCGATCCGTGCCGACGCCGCCGGGACGAAACACCCGGCCTGGGCGAGGATGATCATCAGCGCGTTCTGGCGCAGGAAGGTCGATTTACCGGCCATGTTCGGGCCGGTCACCAGCGTCAGCCGCGCTGCCGCTTCACCTGCACCATCGAGCGCGCAATCATTGGGGGTGAAAGCATCTCCAGCCTTCTTCAGCGCGGCCTCGACAACCGGGTGCCGCCCGCTTTCGACCGCAAAAACCGGCTCCTCGACCATGTCGGGGCGGACCGATCTGGTCTCTACCGCCCATTCGGCGAGACCCGCCGCGCAGTCGAGCTCCGCGAGCGCGCCGGCCATCTGCCGCAACCCTTGCGCCAGGTCTTCGGTGCGGGTCCGGAAGCTCTCGAAGATCTCGGATTCCAGCCCCAGCGCCCTGTCGGCGGCTCCGGCGATTTTCGCTTCGAGCTCGGCCAGTTCGGTCGTGGTGAAGCGGACCGCATTCGCCATCGTCTGGCGATGGATGAAATCGTCGGAAGCCATCAGCGGGTCGGCATTCTTCGCCGTCACTTCGACGAAATATCCCAGCACATTGTTGTGCCGGATTTTCAGCCCCGCTACACCGCTCGCCTCGGCATAGGTCTTCTGCAGGCCCGCCACGATTTTTCGCGACGCATCGCGCAGCGCCCGGGTCTCGTCGAGCGCTTCGGACCAGCCTTCCGCGACAAAGCCGCCATCGCGCGCGGCTAGCGGCGGCTCGGCGACCAGCGCCTGACCCAGATCAGCGGCGAACCGCGCCAGATCACCCTTGTCGGTGAGCGACAGTGTGGCGACGGCTTGGTTCAGCAATGCCGGTGCGGCGTCATCGGGCAGGGCCTGGCCGAGACCGGCGGCGAGCGTTTCACCTTCGCGCAACGCCTTGCCCAGCGCGGCAAGATCGCGCGGCCCGCCGCGGCCCAGCAGCAGACGCGAGAGCGCGCGTTCCGGGTCGCCCGCCGCCTGCAGCAATTCGCGCATGGCGCGCCGCGTCGTCTTGTTCGCCGCGAGAAACCCGACCGCATCGAGCCGCGCGTCGATCATGTCCTTGCGCGTCGACGGGCGGGTCAGACGTGCCGCCAGCCGGCGCGCGCCGGGCGCGGTCACTGTCCGGTCGATGGTGGCCAGCAGCGATCCCTTGCGCTGTCCGGCCTGGGTCCGGTCGATTTCAAGGCTCGCCCGCGTCGCCGGATCGATGGCGAGCGCTGATCCTGTCTCCACCCGGCGCGGCGGAGCCAGCTTGGCCGGAGCCCCGGCCTGGGCCAGTTCCAGATAGTCGAGCAGCGCCCCCAAGGCCGCGATCTCGGCTTTGGAAAACGCGCCGAAGGCATCCAGCGAGACGACGCCGAACCGCTCGATCAAACGCCGCTCGGCGGACTTCGCATCAAATTTCGCCTTCGGCAGCGGGGTCAGCCGCGCGCGCGGGGCCAGTCTCGCGTCTGCAGTAAAATAGGCCTCGTCGCTAAGCCACTCGGCCGGATCGAGAGCCGCCAATTCGGCTTCGATCCCGCTCGCGTCGCACGGGCAGGCGGCGAATTCCCCGGTCGAGACTTCCGCCCAGGCGAGCGCACAATCTCCGCCCGGTGTACGCGCCAGCGCGGCGATCCGGTTCGATGTCCGCGCATCGAGCAGGGAATCCTCGGTCAGCGTGCCGGGGGTGACAATGCGCGCGATCGCCCGGTCGACCGTCTTTGATCCGCGCGCCTTGGCCGCTTTCGGATCTTCGGTCTGTTCCCCGACCGCGACCTTGAAACCGGCGCGGATGAGCCGGGCGAGATAGGCCTCTGCGGTCTGGGCCGGCACGCCGCACATGGCAATCGGCTCGCCCTGGTGCTCGCCGCGCTTGGTCAGCGCGATGTCGAGCGCGGCGGCGGCGGCCTTCGCATCCTCGAAGAAGAGCTCGTAGAAATCGCCCATCCGGTAGAAGAGCAACGCATCCTTCGGCGCGCTTTCGCGCAGGGCGAGGTATTGCGCCATCATCGGCGTCGCCCCGTCGGCGCTGGGGAAGTGGCGGTTTTCGAAATCGGCGTCGGGCATGGAGCGGCGAAACTGGCGAGGAATCGCCGACTGCGCAAGACACCGGATTCGCTTGCCTCACCGGCGCGCGCCGTTAGGCTCGAAACGGATCGAAGCACCGGCAGGGAAACACGCCTACATGTCCGACCGCACCAGCCCCGTCGACGACGACGAAGCGCTCGCCTTCCACAAGGAACCGACACCGGGAAAACTTGGCATGTCGGCCACCAAACCGATGGCGACCCAGCGCGATCTTTCGCTCGCCTATTCGCCGGGCGTGGCCGCGCCGGTGAAGGCCATCGCCGAGGACCCGGAGAAGGTCTACGACTACACCTCGAAGGGAAACATGGTTGCCGTCATCTCCAACGGCACAGCGATCCTCGGCCTGGGTGATCTCGGCGCGATGGCGTCCAAGCCTGTCATGGAAGGCAAGGCTGTCCTCTTCAAGCGCTTTGCCGATATCGACGCGGTCGATATCGAGGTCGAGACGTCCGACCCGGACGAATTCGTCGATTGCGTCGCCCGCTTTGGCCACACCTTTGGCGGCATCAATCTGGAGGACATCAAAGGCCCGGACTGTTTCATCATCGAGCAGCGTCTGCGCGAAAAGCTCGACATCCCCGTCTTTCACGACGACCAGCATGGCACCGCGATCATTTCGGCCGCCGGCATCATCAATGCTTGTCACCTGACCGGCCGCGACATCGCCGACCTGAAAGTGGTGGTGAATGGTGCGGGCGCGGCCGGCATCGCCGTACTCGAACTCCTCAAAGCCATGGGCGTCAGCGCCAAGAACGCGATCCTCTGTGACTCGCGCGGCACGATCTATCAGGGCCGCGAGGACGGGATGAACCAGTGGAAGGCTGCCCACGCCGCGCCGACCGACGCCCGCACGCTCGCCGAAGCTCTGGACGGAGCCGACTGCTTCATCGGCCTGTCTGTCGCGGGCGCGGTCGACGAGGCGATGGTCCGTTCAATGGCCGCCGAACCGATCATCTTCGCCATGGCCAACCCTGACCCGGAAATCCGCCCCGAAGCGGTGCGGAAAATCCGCCGTGACGCCATCATGGCGACAGGCCGGTCGGATTACCCCAACCAGGTCAACAACGTGCTGGGCTTCCCTTACATCTTCCGCGGCGCGCTTGACGTACGCGCCCGCACGATCAACGAGGAAATGAAGATCGCCGCGGCCAATGCGCTGGCCGAACTGGCGCGTCAGGATGTGCCCGACGAGGTCGCCGCCGCCTATCACGGCCAGCGTCCGTCCTTTGGCAAGGATTACATCATCCCCTCGCCCTTCGATCCGCGCCTCATCTCCTTCGTGCCGCCGCGTGTGGCGAAGGCAGCGGTGGAGTCCGGCGTCGCCCGCAAGCCGATTTCCGACATGGGCGGCTACAAGGCCGGCCTCGCCCGCCGCCTCGACCCGACCGCGGCCCTCCTGCAGCGCATCCATGGCGCGGTGGAAGGCAAGGGCAAGCGCATCGTCTTCGCCGAAGGCGAGGAGCCGAGCGTTATCCGCGCGGCCTATGCCTTCCAGTCCCAGGATCTCGGCGAAGCCATCCTTGTCGGCCGCGAGGAACAGACGAAAGCGAATATGCGCCTGGTCGGCGTGCCGGAGGATTCCATCCGCATCGTCAATGCCCGCCTGTCGAGCCGCAACGCGCACTATTCGGACTATCTCTACGCCCGCCTGCAACGCGAAGGGTATCTCAAACGCGACGTCCAGCGCCTCGTCCACAATGACCGCAACGTCTTTTCCGCCTGCATGGTCAAGCTCAACGATGCCGACGGGCTCGTCACCGGCGTGACCCGCAACTACGACGCCGCGCTGAAGGATGTCAGCCGGGTCCTCCTGCCCGCCGAAGGCGAGCGCATCATCGGCATGTCGATCGCGCTGGCGAAGAACCGGACACTCTTCATCGCCGACACCAACGTCACCGAATTTCCAGAGGCCGACGCGCTCGCCGACATCGCCATTGAAGCCGCCGCCGCGGCCAAACGCTTCGGCTTCACGCCGCGCGTGGCCTTCCTCTCCTATTCGACCTTCGGTAATCCGGGCGGGGTGCGGTCAGAGAAGCTCCAGGCCGCCGTGCGCCTCCTCGACGGGCGCGGCGTCGACTTCGAATATGAAGGTGAAATGGCCGCCGACGTCGCGCTCGACCCGGCGCACAAGGCGCTCTACCCGTTCTCGCGCCTGACCAAACCGGCCAATGTCCTCGTCATGCCGGCGATCCACTCGGCCTCCATCGCCACGCGGCTGTTGCGCGCGGGCGGCGGCGCAACCGTGCTGGGGCCGATGCTCTTGGGCTTTGAAAAGCCGGTGCAAATCGCAAGGCTCGGCGCGTCGGCCAGCGAAGTCACGACCCTTGCGGCGCTCGCCGCCTATGACCTTTCGGCCAAGGCCCACGCCGAAGCTGAAGCCGCCGAGTAGTCCTTACGCGCGTTCGGGCGGCGGGTCGTCAGCGGTCGTGCCCGCCGGTTTGGCGAGTTCCCGTTCTGCGAATTTATGCAGGCCTTTCGCGGCCTTCGGTCCGGCCATCATGAGATAGAAAAGCAGAACCGCTGCAGGCAGTGTGTAACCTGCTGTGATGATGAAGAAATTCACCCAACCGACCGCATCGGCCAGCACACCGGAAAACCCGGACAGGAATTTTGATACCAGCGCATAAAAGGATGCCAGCAGTGCGTATTGCGTCGCGGCATTGGCCGGATCGACGAGGCTGGACATGTAGGCGATGAAGGCCGTTGTCACGAAACCGCCGGCGAGATTGTCACCCACAATGGCGACGGTCAGTTTCCAGTACTCATCCGAACCGGCTGTCCCGGCGAGCCAGGCATAGGCACCGTTGGTGATGAAGGTGATGACGAGACCGATGACCATCGCCTTCATCAGGCCGAAGCGGTAAACTGCCACCCCGCCGATGAAGAGGCCGGTCATGGTCGCGATCAGGCCCGGCCCGCCCTGAATGCCGCCGACGATGGCGCGGTCGAATCCGAGATCGGAATAGAGCGGGCTGGCCATCACGCCCATGGTGAAGTCCGACATGCGGTAGATCATCACGAAGAGGATGACCGGCACGATCCACCAGCGCAGCAGGGCGAAGAACTGGTAAAGCGGCTCCCAGACCGCGCTGGCCACTTTCTGCGGGAAGTTTCCTTTGAGCTCGCGCTTGCCGGCCCCGGCCGCAGGCTCCTTCATGAAGAAGACCAGGAAGGCCGATACGGCCATGGCCGCCGCCATGACGAGGAAGGACCAGTTCCAGTTCGCCCAGGCTGAGATCGCGAGCCCCAAACCGGACATCAGATAGGCAAAGCGGTAGCCCAGCGAATAGGCAGCAGCCATGTTGGCCTGCATCCGGTTCGGGGCCGACTCGATCCGCCACGCGTCGATGGCGACATCCAACGTCGCGCCCGAATAGGCCAGAAGCAGCGCGGCGATAGCGATGGGCAAGAGGATCCAGAACGTCCGGAATTCCTTGAGCTGCGAGAAATGTTCGTCGGTTTCGATGAGTTGCAGCAGGCGGCGATGATCCTCGACCGGAATGGCCGCGGTTTCGGTCCCGTCCTCAGAAACACCCCGCTCGGGTGCCTGCCTCAGCGCGGTGGCTTCCTCGGCATCGACCTCTTCCTCGGTGATCGCGTGATCGAGCGAGTCCATCAAAAGCGCATATTCACCGGCGCTGATTTCGGCGAGGCGGGTTCCGTCCGCGCTGGTGCGGTAATGCGCACCGGTCGGGTCGGTCACAGCGATGAGGCAGAGCGCGATCACCGTTCCGGTAATCGCCGTGACGATCCAGGACCGGCGCGCGCCGAGCATTGCGTGAAGGACCGGAATCTTGAACCGGTCGACGACCGGGGCCCAGAGAAACTTGAAAGAATAGGCGAGCGTCACCCAGTAGAAGAAGCCGATGGTAGAACGGTCGATCCCGACATCGCGCAGCCAGTAGCTCAGCTTCTGGAACACCATGTAGAGCGGCAGGCCCGAGGCGAAGCCGAGCACCAGCATGGAGAGCATGACAGGGGTGAAATAGACCTTCGCGGTTTCCAGCCAAGTCCGGGTGTCCCGGTCCACCGTCGCGTCAGCCATGCTCTCGCCTCCGTCCTATCCGGAGACGAGCCTTAACCGCTTTTGGCCTTTGCACAAGCGCGTGAGGGTTTCGACGAGCGCGTCCGGGTCCACCGGCTTGGCCAGAAACGCATCCATCCCGGCCTCGAGGCAAAGCTTGCGGTCGGCCTCGGTCGCGTTGGCGGTGAGTGCAATCAGCGGGATGCCGAGTTTTTCCTCCCGCGCCGCGCGGGCAACGCCGGGACCGTCAAGCTCGGGCATGCGGACATCGACGAGCGCCGCATCCAGCCCGCCGGCGCGCAGGCGCTCAATCGCTTCCGCCCCGTCCTTCGCCCGTTCGGGCAGTGCACCGAGGCGTTGCAGAGTCTTTTCCGCGATCAGTGCGTTGACCGGATCGTCCTCGGCGACCAGCACGCGCAACCCGGTCAGCGGCCAACCCTCGGCGGGTTCGCTTTCGCCCCGCCCCTCGCGGGCCGACGGCGACACGGCGAAACGCGCGAGAGACGTGCGGCGCACCGGCGTAACCAGCCAGCCCTGGATCCCGGGCGGCGGCGCGGACTTGATCACGTCCTTGCGCTCGGCATTGACGAGGATGAGCGCCCGGCTGGCGCGCGCGGCATGAACCTCGTTCGCCCAGCCGGCATGAATGAGCAGAATTCCGCCCGCGGCCTGCGACAGGCGCGAGGGGCTGGCGATCTCGATCGCCTCGGCCCCAAGCGCGCGGGCCTGGTCAGCAAGCGCGCCGCGTTCGACCGCATTGGGACAGGCCACGGCGAGCCGCGTGCCCTTGAGCGGCCGCGTGGCCGACGGGCCGGCACGGACCGGAAGGGGCAGCGAGACCCAGAATACCGCGCCTTCGCCCAGGCGGCTTTCCACGCCGACATCGCCCTGCATCGCCTCGACGAGGCGTTTGACCATCGCCAGGCCCAGCCCTGCGCCTTCGGCGTAATTCTCGCGCTCCGCCGCGCCGCGTTCGAATTCCTCGAACAGGGCAGCCTGGTCGGATTCGGAAATCCCGGGACCGGTATCGCGAACGGTCAGCACCAGGCGCGCCCGGCTTTCGCTGTCGGTATCGCCCGACACGTCGAGCCGGACCCCGCCTTCGCGCGTGTATTTCACCGCATTGCCGACGAGGTTGAAGAGAATCTGTTTCAGACGCGCACAATCGGCGAGCACTTCTTCCGGCGCGGTTTCGGTGAGGACTGTCGCCAGTGACAACCCTTTCGACTCGGCCCTTGGGGCGAGCAACTCGGTGACGTCGCGGGTGAGGGCTGCCAGGCCGACCGGTTCAGGACGAAGCTCGAGCTTTCCGGCCTCTATGCGGGAGAGGTCGAGAATTTCGTCGATCAGGTCGAGCGCATGGCCCGACGTGTCTTCAATCGCACGGACATATTCGCGCTGGTCGGGACGCAGCGGCGTTCCGGTCAGGAGCCGCGCCATGCCCATCGCCCCGGCGAGCGGGGTGCGCATCTCGTGCGTGATCGAGGCAAAGAAGCGTGCCTTGGCCGCGTCCTCGGCGGCGCGCTCTTCATCGGCATTGCGCCGGTGCGTCACGTCGCGGCCTGTGGCGACCGAGCCGCCATCGGGTGCGGGGCGCTCGTCCCACTCCACCCAACGCATGCCGGAACGGGTCCGCATCAACGCATCATAGCGCCGCGAACCGCCGCCGGCTGGTCCCGCCGGGGCAACGGCGAACCAGCGGCCTGTCCAGTCGGATCGCGTGCCGCCAAAAGCCGCGAGGAAGGCGTGATTGACAAGGGTGACGCGCCCATCCGCGGCGCGCGCCAGGATCATCTCGCCGGCCGCATCAAGCGCGGCGAGCGCGGCAGCCGCATCATCGCGCGGCGAGGAGGGGGGCATCGGATCGCTCATCACGATCCTTTTACGCCCTGAGGCGTTAAGGAAGCGCTTTCGTGGACACGTGATTTTTCGATAATCCGCCGCCCCGTGCGCCTTCCGCGGCGCGGCGCAGCGACAGGGCTTCGGCGATGTGGATGCGCCTGACCCCGTCCGATCCGTCGAGATCGGCTATGGTGCGCGCGGCGCGCAACACGCGGTGATAGCCGCGCGCGGTCAGCCCCATCGCCTCGGCGGCCTGGTTGACCAGCGCGCGACCGCCAGCGTCAGGCTCGGCGACATGATCGAGGAGGTCTGCCGACAGTTGGGCATTGAGCCGCCCGCGCTCATTCTGCGCTTCGCGCGCCGCGGCGACCCGGGCCGCCGCCTCGGCGGTGCCTTCCACCGGCGGCGGCAAGGCGAGATCGGCGGGCGTGACGGGCGGGACGTCCACATGCAAATCGATCCGGTCCATCAGCGGGCCGGAGACGCGGGCCTGATAGTCCGCCGCGCAGCGCGGACCGCGCTTGCAGGCCTCGCCATTGGCCCCCGCCCAGCCGCAACGGCAGGGATTCATCGCCGCGATCAGCTGGAAGCGGGCCGGATAGGTGACATGGGCGTTGGCGCGGGCGACCACGATTTCGCCGGTTTCGAGCGGCTGGCGCAGCGAATCGAGTACCTGGGGGTGAAACTCCGGCAATTCGTCGAGGAAGAGCACGCCGCGATGGGCGAGCGAGGCCTCGCCCGGTTTCGCTTTCTGACCGCCCCCGACCATTGCCGCCATCGACGCCGAATGGTGCGGGGCCCGATAAGGCCGGGTACGGGTTAGGCGTCCGCGCTCCAGCAGTCCCGCGACCGACTGGATCATCGAGACTTCCAGAAGCTCTTGCGCGGAGAGCGGCGGGAGAAGACCCGGCAGGCGCTGGGCCATCATCGACTTGCCGGCCCCGGGCGGGCCGGTCATCAGGAGATTATGCCCGCCGGCGGCGGCGATTTCGAGTGCGCGCTTGGCGCTTTCCTGGCCCTTCACGTCGCGCAGATCGGTATCGAGCGCGCCGTCAATGAGATCGCCGGGCGCGGGGCGGGAGAGAAGCTGTGTCCCCTTGAAATGATTGACCAGCTGGATGAGCGATTGCGGCGCGAGAATGGAGAGGTCGCCGCCCGCCCAGGCCGCTTCGGGGCCGCAGGCTGCCGGGCAGATAAAGCCCGCACCGGCCTCGGACGCGGCCATGGCGGCAGGCAGCGCGCCCGGCGTTGACGCAATCGAGCCATCCAGCCCCAGCTCGCCGATGGCGAAATGTTCCGCCGCTGCATCGTGGGGGATGACACCCAGCGTCGCCATAAGGCCGATGGCGATTGGCAAGTCGAAATGCGCGCCCTCTTTGGGCAGATCAGCCGGGGCAAGATTGACGATCACCCGGTCGGGCGGCATCGACAGGCCGATTGCAGCGAAAGCGGCGCGCACCCGGTCACGGCTTTCCGCGACCGCCTTGTCGGCGAGGCCCACCACGGAAAAGGCGGGCAGCCCGCCAGCGACCTGCACCTGGACATCGACCCGGCGCGCCTGCGCACCCTCGAACGCCACTGTCATCGTGCGTGCCGCCATTCCCGTCCTCCCCCGAATTCCGCCGGCCCCGTGCAAGCACATGTTCCGCAACTTCAGGGGCTAAACCTCTGGAATCAGCGGAGTTTTCCACAGGGCGTGGAACACGCCAGATCAAAACAGGAACATTTAAAGAACGAAAATGCGGCGCGAGTCAACCGCAGGGTGAAATCAGCCCGTTTTCAGCCGCCGGTCGACCGCGTCCCAGAACAAGGCCGAAGCATCGACGCCGGAGAAGCGTTTCAGCTCCTGCACGCCCGTCGGCGAGGTGACATTGATCTCGGTCAGCCGGTCGCCGATCACGTCGATCCCGACGAGGACAAGGCCGCGCTCTTTCAGCAATGGCCCGATCCGCGCGCAGATATGCCGGTCGGCTTCGGAGAGCTCGGCCGGTTCTGCTGCGCCGCCGACATGCATGTTCGAGCGCGTTTCGCCGGGCTGCGGGCGGCGATTGATGACCCCGACGCCCTCCCCGTCAATGAGGATGACGCGCCGGTCGCCCTCGCTGACCACGGGCAGGAAAGCTTGGGCAATGATCGGCTCGCGGCTGGCAGCGAAGAACATTTCGGTGAGCGCGGAGAAATTGCCGTCGTCTTCCTTGACCCGGAACACGCCCGCCCCGCCATTGCCGTAGAGGGGCTTCAAAATGATGTCGCGATGGGTTTTCCGGAATGCCTTGATCGCGTCGAGGTCGCGCGAAATCAGCGTCGGTGGAATGAGGTCGGGAAATTTCAGCGGCAGGAGTTTTTCCGGGCTGGAGCGAACCCATTCGGGATCGTTGAGCACCAGCGTGCGGCCCTTGAGTTCCTCGAGAATGTGCGCCGCGGTGATATAGCCCATGTCAAAGGGCGGGTCCTGACGCATCAGGATGACGTCGATGTCTTCAGCGAGATCGAGCGTTTCCGGCGCGCCCTCGTCGGCATGGTTGCCCTGTTCGCGGCGCACCGTGACCGGGCGGGCGACGGCGGTGATCCGCCCCTCATTCCAGGACAGATGTTTGGGTTGATAGGTCCACACTTTCGCGCCGCGCGCCTGCGCGGTCTCGATGAGGGCGAAACTGGTGTCGCCGCGAATATCAACGCCGGAAATCGGGTCCATCTGGACCGCTACGCGCAAGACCATGTCGCTCGTCTGTCCCTCAATACCGCCCGTTATCGGGCGGGCCTCTAGTCGATCGGACGGACCGGCGCTGTGCGCACTTCCTCGGGCGCGTCCATGTCGGGCGCACCCATCAGCTCATTGCCCTGTCCGTCCATGGTCGGAACCGCTTCGCCCGCACAGGCCCGCGCCTGGCGTTCGCCGCGCGCGACGGGTTCAGAGGCCTCTCCGATCACCCGCACATAGGTGACGACATCGCTGACCCCGTCAACCAGCGCGGCATGGGCGGCGGCGCGTTCCAGCTCGCCGCGCGTGCGCGCGACGCCGAGGAGATAAACGGTCCCGTCATGCGCCTCTACATTATAGTTGACGCTGCGGATGGAGCGGTCGCGCAACAGGCGCGAGGAGACGCGCTGGGAAATCCAGGCATCGCGGGACCGGTCGCGGATGTCCGTGGCGGCGGAGATTCTCAGCTCGTTTTGTACCGCGCGTACCGCCAGCGCCGACCAGGCGAGGCATTCGGCCATCTGCCGGTCGGCTTCGCGCGGCACGGTCCCGGTGATGAGGGCGACCCCGTCAGTGACCTCCACGTCCGCGCCTTCCAGCGCATAACCTTCCGCGCGCAACATGGCCGCCTTGATCGAGATGGAGGCGTTGGTGTCATCCAGCCCCCGTCCGACGGACCGTTCAGGCTGGACCGCGGCGCAGCCGGCCAGCATCAGGAGGGAAAGGGCGAGGCAGCTTGCACGCAGGGACATGGGGGAGGTCTCCGATAAAAGGCGGTGCGAATCACTTCGAGCCAGAGTCTCGCCCGCCAGACGTAACCGATCAGTTTAGGTCGAGCGCATCGCGGCCCTCGGCCTGCCAGGCCCCGCGCCGGTGTTCCGGCCAGCGTCCCGGCTCGATGATCATCAGGTCGAATCGCGGCTGAAGTCTGGCAAACTCGTCCGAGCGGCTGCGAAACCACGCACCAGCCCGGATCAGCCGCCCCTGCTGGCGCGGTGACAGGGCGTGGACGGCCCGGCCTTGCTTGTCGCTGGTCTTGACCTCGACGAAGGCGAGGACAGGTCCGCGCTTTGCCACCAGGTCCAGCTCGCCATAGGGCGTTCGCGCCCGCCGGGCGAGAATGCGGTAGCCCTTCGCCATCAGCCAGATCGCGGTCAGCGTCTCGGCCCGGCGTCCGCGCGCCTCGGCCGCCTGGCGCTTGCCGGTCATGGCGTGCCGCTATCCTTCAAGGCTTGCGCGCGGGCATAGAGATCGCGCTTCGACCAGCCCGACACGCCGGCAACGGCCTGCGACGCGCCCTTCACCCCCAGCGCCGGGACGGCTTCGGCAAGCGCAGCATCGACGTCGGCCTCGCCCCAGTCGAGCGACCCGGCTTCCGGCGGGCCGCACAACACGACGATCTCGCCGCGCGGCGGACCCTCGGCGTCATAGTGGGCCGCCAGGTCATCGAGCGTGCCGCGCCGGACTTCCTCGAATTTCTTGGTCAGTTCGCGCGCCACCGCCGCCGGGCGCGAACCGAACACCTTCGCCATGTCGGAAAGGCTCGCGGCGAGCCGCTGCGCGGATTCAAAGAAAACCAGCGTCGCCGGCACGGTTCTCAGCACTTCAAACCGCTTCTTGCGTGCGGCGGTTTTCGATGGCGGAAACCCGTCGAAGAGAAACGTGTCGCTCGGCAGGCCCGATATGGTCAGCGCCGCAATGGGTGCGCAGGCCCCGGGCAGGCTGTGGACGCGATGCCCGGCTTCGAGTGCCGCGCGGGCCAGGCGGAAACCGGGGTCAGAAACCAGGGGCGTTCCCGCGTCCGAGACCAGCGCCACTGTCTCTCCCGCTTCCAGGGCAGCGAGAATCTCCGGCGTCACCCGGTCTTCATTGTGGTCATGACAGGGGCGTGGCTTCGCGGAAACGCCATAGGCGTCGAGCAGTTTGCGCGCCACGCGGGTGTCCTCGGCATAGATGCGGTCCGCGGCATGGAGCGTGTCGAGCGCGCGCAACGTGATGTCGCGCAGATTGCCGATCGGGGTCGCGACAAGGTGCAAACCCGCCGCGACCGGTTGCGGCCCCGGCACGGGAGGGCTAGCTTTCCCGGCAGTGGTTTTCGGCGGTTCGCTCATGTCTCTGTCTACACCTTTAAGCGCCTTCGGCGCATTGCCCAAATGCCTTGTTGCTGCGGCGCTTCTGGCCGTTGCCGCCTGTGCGACACCGGCCCCGCCCCGCGATCCGGGCCCGGTCTATGTGCCGCCCCAGCCGCCGCCCGTCGAGGTCGAGGATCCCGAACCGGTCGATCCCACCCCGCAGCCACCGCGCTTTACCGGTCTGATCCCGCCGCACATGGAAGGCCGCGAACTGGTGCGCGCCGCCATCCTCCTGCCCTTCTCCGCCGAGAATTCCGGCGCGCGGGCCGAAGCGATCCAGCTGCTCAATGCAGCCCAGCTCGCCCTCTTCGAACACGGTACCGGCGATATCGTCCTGATGCCCAAGGATACGGGCGGGACGGCCAGCGGGGCGCGCCAGGCGACCCAGGCCGCCGTCCGCGACGGGGCTGACATCATTCTTGGTCCGCTTTTCGGGACTGCCGCCCGCGCCGCGGGTGATGAAGCCAGAAGCTATGACGTGCCGGTCATCGCTTTCTCGACCGATGGCAGTGTCGCGGGCAATGGCGTTTATCTCCTCAGCTTCCCGCCGGAAACCGAGGTCGCACGCGTCATCGAATATGCGACGCGCACCGGTCTTTCCCGCTTCGCCTATCTCGGACCGACCGGGGCCTATGGCAATATTGTCCGCGATGCGATGGACACCGAATCCCGCATGGGCGGCGGCAGTCTCGTCGCCAGCGAGCCCTATTCGGGCGGCGTGGAAGCCATGACCAGCGCCGCAGCGCGGCTGGCCCGGTCCGATACCGGCTATGAGGCGGTGATGTTGCCCGAGGGCGGGGTCCGCCTGCGCATGCTGGGCCCGCTCCTGCCCTATCATGATGTTGACCCGGCCGAAGTTCGCTTCCTTGGCACCGGCCTGTGGAACGATCCCGAGACCATTCGCGAGCCGGTCTTGCGCGGGGGCTGGTTTGCCGGTCCGGACGAAGCCGCCCGGTCCCGTTTCGTGGCGAGCTACGAAGCCGCCTATGGCGAAGCCCCCTCCCGCATTGCCAGTCAGGCCTATGACGGCGTGTTGCTGACCCTGCATCTGGCCGGGGCGCGCGACGGGTTTACGCGCGCGGCGGTCGAAGATCCTGAAGGCTTCCTCGGCGCGGACGGCCTCTTCCGTTTCCGGGCCGACGGGCGGATCGAGCGCGGCCTCGCCGTCTACTCGGTCGGGCGTGGTGGATTTACCGTGATCGAACCCGCACCGCGCAGTTTCGAGCCCGCGGGCTTCTAGTCGGGTACCAGCTCATTGGCCATCCGGTCGCCATAGACCCGGGCCTCTGGTGTCAAAGCGACCCGGTCCGGGGTGAGTGTCAGCAGGCCCTGCCGGGCGTAGCGTTCGGCCGCACCGATATCAATATCGCGCCCCGTGGCGGCCCGCAGGGCAGCCCGGTCCAGCCCGTCGGTAATGCGTAACCCCATCAGGATGCGTTCGGCGGCTTCGGCATCGGCGCTGAGGATTTCCGGTGCGCCATGCCCGCGCCCGGTCTCTGTTACCCCAGCCCGGTAGGCCTCGGGCCGCGCCCGCGCTTCGGTGGCCAGCCGCCCGCCGCCGGACGCGGACCCCAGCCGCCCGTGTGCGCCCGGCCCGACACCGATCCAGTCTCCGCCCGTCCAGTAGAGACGGTTGTGAACCGATTGCGCGGAAACGCCGCGCGCATGGTTGGAAATCTCGTAGGCCTCCAGACCCGCTTTGGCGCATAGCTCCTGCGTCAGCGCATAGAGATCGGCGGCGAGGTCCTCTCCGGGCGGAATGAGCGCGCCGCGTTCCACCCGTTTCGCAAAGGCGGTGCCCGGCTCGATGGTTAGCTGGTAAAGCGAGAGATGTTCGGTGCCGTAATCGATGGCTTCGGATAGTTCGCCACGCCAGTCATCAAGACCCTGACCCTCCAGCGCATAGATCATGTCGAAGGAGACACGCGGGAACGCCGCCTGCGCCGCCTTGATTGCCGCCCGCGCACCGTCCCCGTCATGGGCACGGCCCAGGGCCTTGAGGGCGGCGTCATCGAAACTCTGCACGCCCAGCGACAACCGGTTCGCCCCGGCAGCGGCCAACCCGGCGAAGGCGGCCTGGTCATCCGGATTGGCTTCCAGCCCGATCTCGATTCCGGCCTCGAGCCCCCACAAGTCTTCAGCCCGCGCAATCAGGTGTTCAAGCTGAGCGGGTTTGAGGAGAGAGGGCGTGCCGCCGCCGAAATGGATGGAGGCGAGCGGGCGTTTGCCGGTCAGCTCGCGCCAGTGACCCATGTCGGCGAGAATCGCATCGACCAGATCGTCATGGCTGGCGCGCGACTTGTAGACGTTGAAATCGCAATAGGGGCAGATCCGCGCGCAATACGGCCAGTGGAGATAGAGGCCGAGGGAAGGTGTCATGACCCGAATTCAGCGGCCATGAGCGCAGCCAGCGCGCGGCCGCGATGACTCAGCGCCTTTTTTTCGTCCGCACCCATTTCCGCGAAGGTGCGGTTTTCGCCCTCGGGCACGAAGATCGGGTCATAGCCGAATCCGCCTTCTCCGCGCGGCGGCCACACGATCGTCCCGCCTACCCGGCCCTCATAGAAGCGTGGCTCACCGCCCGGCTCCAGCAGCGCCAGCGTGCAGACGAAGGCTGCGCTCCGGTCGGTCGAACCACTATCGGCGAGTTCGGTCCACACCCGGCCCATCGCCCGGTCGAAATCACGGGGCTCTCCCGCCCAGTCGGCCGAGTAGACGCCCGGCGCGCCGCCCAGTGCCGTGACGGAAAGCCCGGAATCATCAGCCAGGGCGGTCAGGCCCGTGGCCTCCATGACCGCACGGGCCTTCAGCGCGGCATTGCCGGCAAATGTCGTTTCGGTTTCATCGGGTTCAGAAAGCGAAAAATCTGCAGCACTGCGCAGCACGATTCCCCTCGGCGTGAGCAGTCCGGTCAACTCCTTGATTTTGCCGGGATTATGGGTCGCCAAAACCCATTCAGGGACTTGTCTCACGGGGCAAACCTTTCAGATATTTTATCGTCTTTCAAAAAATTCATATCGAAAAACGATATTTTTTGCTTGCGCGCCCGAAATTTTATGTTTATCGATAAATCCACGGGCGGCGGAAATGATCGTCCGGATAACAAACGCAAACGGTTTGGTCGAACACTAACGTAACGGAGAATGAAAATGGTCAGGTCCTTTGATTCGATGGCACGCTCCATCGCAATGGTCGCGTTCAACGCGGTGCTGTTGCTCTCGGTGGGTGCCGGAGTGGTCTTTGCGGTCGCCCCGACGATCGCGTGACCGGGGTGGCCCGGGCGGCCGCCGGTGTGGCAGACAGTCTGACCGCACCGGCGGACCCCGCACCGGGCCGTGGAAGGATGAGGTATGACGCAAACAGGACGGGTGACACTCGTCGGTGTGCTCAAACGCGCTCTCGATGTGACCTGGTATCTGCTCTGGGCGGCGCTGGTCGTCGTCTCGGCAACGATGGTCCTCGTGATCGTCGGCTTCATCATGAAATTCGTCGGCGCTTCGGTGCTGGAGACGGTTTTGGCGCGGCTCGACGCGGCCGAAATCCTGTCCTTCCCGCTCTTTGTCGCCGAGATCGTGACGCTCCTGGTCCTGGTCGACCGGTTGCGCCGCATGTTCGCCACGCTGATCGCGGGCGACCCCTTCGTGCCGGAAAATGCCGGCCATTTGCGGGTCATTGCCTTCGCGGTCGCGATCTACCAGGCGGTGGGCTATGTCGCCCGCGCCATGGTCGCCCTGTCGCTGACGCTGTTCGACCTGCCGGTCGCACGCGGCGCGGAAATCGAGGCGACGCTGAATATCAATCTCGGAGCCTGGTTCGCGGTTGTCGCGCTCATGGTGCTCTCCGAAGTGTTCCGGGAAGGCGCGCGAATGCGCCAGGAACAGAAGCTGACAATCTAGGAGGCGCGAACCATGTCCATTCGCGTCACCCTCGACCGGATGCTTCTCGAGCGGCGCATGTCGCTCACAGAGTTGTGTGACCGTGTCGGTATTACGATGGCAAACCTGTCCATCCTGAAAACCGGCAAGGCCAAGGCGGTGCGCTTCTCCACGCTGGAGGCGCTGTGCCGCGAACTGAAATGCCAGCCGGGCGACCTCCTCGTCTTCGACGAGAGCGAGCCGGGCGACGATGAAGAGGATTAAAGCCGGCCCCTGGACCCCACCTCAAGGGCCGGTCAGGAAAAGGCCCCGACCTCCCTGTGACGGAGACGGGGCCCTTGAAGAGGCGGCGGGGGCGGGCCTGTGCGGTCCTAGCCCCTTCCCAAGTGTGAGAGCCGGACGGGCCATTTTCAGCCCCCCAGCGCGCTCCCGCCGCCTTCTCTTTATCGCAGGATTGACAATTTCCGCAATCAGGGCAAGCGCTTCTATCCGAAACCAATGCGGAGCCACGGATGACGAGTACCAGCGACAGGATGGCCATTCTCGCCTTGCAGGCCGACTGGGTCACCGCGGAACGCGCCAATGATTCAAACCGGTTACGTCAGTTCATGTGTGAGGACATCACCCTCTGGCCGGACGACGGCCCGGCCGTGACTGGCATTGACGTGGCGCTTGCCGCCGCCAAGGGTCCCTTTCCAATCCGGGAGATCGTGATTTCCGACGAGGTCATCGAGGCGGGACCTGTGCATGGCTGGAAATCGGCCCGCTTTACCACGCATTTCGACAACGCGGGTGAGACCGTGACCGTTCAGGGCCGCCACCTCTGGGTGTTGAGGCGGGAAAGCACGGGCTGGAAACTCGCCGGCTTGTCCTGGCAGATCGACCGCTAGCCGATCGCGGACCGCTGGATCCCGACCAGTTCCTTCACCCCTTTTCGCGCGAGCGTGAAGAGGTCGTCGAACGCGCTCGCCGGCATCGGCTTGTCTTCCGCCGTCGCCTGGATCTCGACGACACCGCCGTCATCGGTCAGCACGAAATTGGCGTCCGTTTCCGCCACCCGGTCTTCCTCGTATTCGAGATCGAGCCGCGCTTCCCCTCCGACGAGGCCGCACGATACCGCCGCGATCTGACCGTGGACCGGGCTCACGTCCAGCACGCCCTCCTCGACCAGCCAGTTGCAGGCGCGCGACAGCGCTACCCACGCCCCGGTGATCGCCGCCGTGCGCGTGCCGCCATCGGCCTGGATGACGTCGCAGTCGAGCGTGATCTGGCGCTCGCCGAGCTTCCTGAGATCGACCACCGCGCGCAGCGAGCGTCCGATCAGGCGCTGGATTTCCTGCGTCCGGCCCGACTGTTTCCCGGCGGCGGCCTCGCGCCGTCCGCGCGTATGGGTCGCACGCGGTAGCATGCCGTATTCGGCGGTCACCCAGCCCTTGCCCGAATTGCGCATCCAGGGCGGGACATTCTCTTCCACGCTGGCGGTACACAAAACGTGGGTATTGCCGCACTTGATCAGGCAGGAGCCTTCCGCATAGGGCGAAACGCCGGTCTCGATTTCTATCGTGCGCAGCGCGTCGGCAGCGCGGCCGTAAGGACGCATGGGAGACTCCATTCCGGTTCAAGTGCCCCCGTCTAGACGCCCGCCGGGCGGGGGTAAAGCCTCGCCCCGATTGCAAGCCCCGCCCCCTTGCCCTAACTCAACGATCATCATGACCGACACGCCGCGATCCACCCCCAGCCTCGCCGATCTCGATGGTCGCTCGCGCGCGATATTCCGCGAGATCGTGCAGGCCTATCTCGACACCGGTGAGCCGGTCGGTTCGCGCACCCTGTCACAGAAAGACGGCGTAGCCCTGTCACCCGCCTCGATCCGCAACACCATGGCGGATCTCGCCGCACTCGGCCTGCTCTCGGCACCGCACCAGAGCGCCGGGCGCATGCCGACCCATGCCGGGCTTCGCCTGTTTGTCGACGGGCTTCTCCAGGTCGGCGATCTCGGGGCTGAAGAACGCAAGTCCATCGAGACCCGCGTTGCCGGAACGTCGCGCAATATCAATGACCTGCTCTCCGAAGCGTCCTCGGTCCTGGGCGGGCTCGCCGGCGGGGCAGGTTTGGTGCTCGCCCCGACCCGGGAAGCCGCGCTGAAGCATGTCGAATTCGTGCCGATGTCGGCAACCGAAGCCCTCGCCATCCTCGTCTTCGCCGACGGGTCGGTGGAAAACCGGCTGATGACCGCGCCCGACGGGCTGCCGCCGGCCGCATTGATGGAGGCGGGTAATTACCTTTCTGCGCGCCTGAAGGGACGATCCCTCACCGAAGCCAGCGCCGCCATCCGCGCCGAGATCGCCGAACGCCGCGCCCAGCTTGATGAGGCCGCGAGCGCGCTCGTGGAAAAAGGTCTCGCGGACTGGTCGGGCGGCGAAGCCCGCTCGCTCATCGTGCGCGGCCGCGCCCGCCTGCTCGAAAGCGTCGAGGCCACGCAGGACCTTGAACGCATCCGCATGCTGTTTGACGATCTCGAACGCAAGGAAGACCTCATTGCCCTGCTGGAAAAGGCTGGAAGCGGACAGGGCGTGCGCCTCTTCATCGGCGCTGAGAATCCCCTCTTCTCCCTCTCGGGTTCCAGTGTGATTGTCTCTCCCTATATGAATGAGGAAAAGCGGATTGTCGGCGCGCTCGGCGTGATCGGCCCGACGCGGCTGAACTATGCGCGCGTCATTCCGCTGGTGGACTATACCGCGCGCGTCGTCGGCAGGTTGCTCGACGGTGCGAAGACGTGACACGGACGAAACGGACCTGAACGGACATGAGTGACAAGACGACCAAGCCCGCAACCCCGGAAGTGGACGACGAGGACATCGAATCCATCGTCGCGGCGGCCGAGAAGGCCGAAGCCGAAGCCCTCGCCGAAGCGGAAAAGGCCGAGGCGGATGCCGATTCTGAGTCCGGCAGCGAGATCGACCGCCTCGAAGCGGAACTTGAAAAGGCGCGCGAGGACATGATGCGCGCGCTCGCCGATGCGCAGAACACCCGCCGCCGCGCCGAGCGCGAGGTCAAGGAAACCCGCGACTATGCGGTGTCGAAATTCGCCAGTGATCTCCTCGGCGTCGCGGACAATCTCGCCCGTGCGCTCGATGCGGTGAACCGCGACGAGATGGGCGAGGCTGGCAAACAGCTCGCCGACGGCGTGGAACTGACCCAGCGCGCCCTGCTGACGGCATTCGAACGCCATGGGGTGAAAAAGGTCGACCCGGCCCCCGGCGACGCCTTTGATCCCAACCGGCACCAGGCCACGGCGCAGTTTCCCTCCGAACACGCGTCCGGGACCATCGCCGTCGTGATGGCCCCCGGTTATGTCATTGGCGAGCGTACGCTGCGCGCGGCCATGGTCGCGGTCTCGACCGGCCCGGCCGAAGCCGAGGGCGGCGGATCGGATGGCAGTGTCGACGTGAAGGCCTAGTTTTCGGCCTCCGCCCGCTCCAGCGCGGCTTCCATGTCGGTCAGGATCGCCAGGAACGTCTCGGACAGTTCCGGCCCGTTCCGATCTTCTGCTTCGGCATAGAGCCGGTAGAAGACGGTCGGCGGCTCGGTCATCACCTGAGCCAAACGTTCGCGGCCATAATTGGCCTCGATGGCGCGTGAGATAATGTAACCGACATTGTAATTGCGCTCCTCGCCGGTGAAGCCGGCAAAGTAATGCCGCCGCGGATCGGTCGTCGGGTCATTCGCCAGCTGGTAAAGCGAGGCTTCGAAAAAAGTGAAGAGATTGCCGCGCTCACGGACGCCGCGCTCCAGCCGGGTCTGAAAGTAGTCCAGCATCGCCCCGTCGCCCTCGAAATCAGCCGGGTCCGCGACCCACATGGCCGAACCTTCCAGATAGCCATTACGCAGATAGTCGAGTACGCGGCGCTCGTCTTCGGTGAGGGCCGCTTCGGTTTCTTCGGACACCGGGCGATAGGCACCTTGCGCACCGTGATAGAGCTCGTGGACCAGGACCAGCTCCAGCGCTGGAAGGTCGTCATACATGCGGTGAAAGCCGATGTAGAGAACCGGATCGCCGAAGGCAAAACCGGCCGAATTCACCCCCATGACGAAGACCGAATTGAGCGGCGTGTCGTAGTCCGCCGGCAGGAAGACCGACAGGCGTTCGCATGCCGGAGCCATCAGTGTTTCGGGGTCGGCGCGGAAATCGGAAAGCACGGCCTCCATGCCGGACAGCGTTTCGTCGTCCGGGAAAGGATAGACCGGGTCCTCGATCTCGCCCTCGCTTCCGGATTGCCAGGCCAGCAGTTCTTCACGCAGTCGCTCAGCAGTCGAGCGGTCCTCATGCGACTGGGTCTGCTTGCGCACGATGGCCTGAACCGACGGCAATTCCAGCGCGGCATCGATCGCGGCCTCGCCGCCTTGCCTACGCAGGATCGGCGTCAGGCTTTCCAGCGCGGTAAAATCAAAGCCGATGGTAAAGTTCGCGCAAGGGTAGTCCTCGGCCAGGGCTGCAGGCGCGATAGCGAGCGTGGCGCTGGCCGCCAGAGCGAGCGTGCGGATCATCATGATGCCCCCCATCAATTTCCGGCGCACTTCGAATGCCCCTATCTCGTCCCTTCTGGTTCGAAACCCTGCCCGGCGGGGGGGACGGACGCTAGGGGGATAGGACCCTGTCCTGTCTCCCCGCCGTCATTTCCCCGGCACCGTCACCCGCCGCATCGTCAGATTGATCCGACCGCCCTCGGGGAAAATCTCCCGGGGGAGTAGCGTCGACGTGCCCGGATGAATGCGGTCGACACCGTGATAGCTGCGCCGGGCCGCACCGCCGAGGACCACGACATCGCCCGAGGAGACGATCATTGAGGCCGTCCGGCCCTTGCGTTCGGGTCCACCGACACGAAAGCGCGCCCTGTCGCCCAGCGACACCGAGACCACGGCAGCATCGGTCGCCGCCTCATCCCAGTCGACATGAAGGCCCATCCGCGCATCGGGGCCATAATAATTTACGAGACAGGCCTCGGGCGGGGCCGGGAAGTCCGCGACCGCTTCCCAGAGATCGCTCAGCGCCTTTGGCATCGCCGGCCAGGACGCGCCGGTTTCGGGATGGACCGGCTCGTAGCGATAGCCCTTCTCCCGGTCGGTCACCCAGCCCAGCGGGCCGAAATTCGTCATCGTGACGGAAAGCTTCTGGCCTGTGCGCGGCATGGCCGGGCGGTAGAAGGGCGCGGTTTGGGTCGCAGCCACGACCGCTTCGACCAGCGCGGCCTGGGCCGCCCGGTCGAAATACCCGGGCAGAAGGCGGAAGCCGTCAGGCGGCGAGAAGGAAGGTTTGGCAGCCATGCGCCCTAGATGGCGCTCGCACGCCTCCCCGTCCACCCGGTTTGGGAGTCAGTCTGGCCGGTCGCGCCGGGACCGCTCTTCGTCGTCGTCCTCATTGCGCGTGTTGCGCTCTCGGTGACGCAGGCGCTCGGGCAACCGGGTCTCTGCGTCTTTATCGGCTTCGGCATCCGTCCCGCCCTCGGCCGGGGCCGGTGACGCGACAGATCGCTGCTGCTGGACCGTATGGGTCAGTTCATGACCCAGCAGGCGCTGTCCGTCCGTATTGCCGGGATTGTATTCTCCGCCGCCGAACACGACGTCATTGCCGGTGGTGTAAGCCTGCGCGCCGGAAGTCTCCGCCGCAGTTGAGGCAGCACTATCGGTATGGACGCGGACATTGGACGCGTCGTTGCCGAAGCTCTGTTCCATCTGTTCGCGCGTATCGCCATCGACCGGCTGGCCGCCATTGTCATCCTGCGCCGCCGCACCGGTTGAACCGGCCAAAGCCACGGTGATAGCGGCCAGGATCGGGATCAAGACTTTCATGTGCGCCTCCCCGCGCTGACGCGGCGGTCGGCCGCCGCTGACAAGCAGACTACACGATTTTGGCCTGAACCGCTCATGAAGCCGGTCCTGATTCAATATACCCATACCCCTTGCAGGTGATTGGACGCCCCCCTAAATCCCCTCCCGAACGGGGCTTCCGGCCCCACGACAAACGAAGTTGAAAGCAGGAACCGGGGGGTTTTCAACGGCGGTCGGCGGCGCTTCCGAGAGAAGGCCGTGTCCCATCCCTTGAAAGCCTCGCCCAACAAGAACACGGGAGCGTAACGCATCATGAGCAAAGTCATCGGTATCGACCTGGGGACAACCAATTCCTGTGTCGCCGTCATGGAAGGCGGGCAGGCCAAGGTCATCGAGAATTCCGAGGGGAACCGGACCACCCCGTCCGTCGTCGCCTTTACCAAGGACGGCGAGCGCCTGATCGGTCAGCCGGCCCGCCGCCAGGCCGTCACCAACCCCGAACAGACCTTTTTCGCGATCAAGCGCCTCATCGGCCGCAACATGAACGACCCGATGGTCAAGAAGGACGCCGGCATGGTGCCCTACAAGATCATCGCGTCCGACAAGAATGACGCCTGGGTCGAAGGCCGCGAAGGCAAGAAGTACTCGCCGTCGGAAATCTCCGCCTTCATCCTTCAGAAGATGAAGGAAACGGCTGAGTCCTATCTCGGCGAGAAGGTCGAGAAAGCCGTCATCACCGTCCCGGCCTATTTCGATGACGCCCAGCGTCAGGCCACCAAGGACGCTGGCAAGATCGCCGGTCTTGAAGTCCTGCGCATCATCAACGAGCCGACCGCGGCCGCGCTCGCCTACGGGCTCGACAAGGACAGCAACAAGACGATTGCGGTCTATGACCTCGGCGGCGGTACGTTTGACGTCTCCATCCTGGAAATCGGCGACGGCGTGTTCGAGGTGAAGGCCACCAATGGCGACACCTTCCTGGGTGGTGAGGACTTTGACCTGCGTATCGTCGAATACTTTGCCGACGAGTTCAAAAAGGAGAGCGGGATCGACCTGCGCTCCGACAAGCTCGCCCTGCAACGTCTGAAGGAAGAGGCCGAAAAGGCCAAGAAGGAGCTCTCCAGCGCGACCTCCTACGAGGTCAACCTGCCCTTCATCACGGCAGATTCGTCCGGCCCGAAACACCTCAACATGAAGCTGTCGCGCGCCAAGCTCGAAGCGCTCGTTGAAGACCTCATTAAGCGCACGGTCGAACCGTGCAAGAAGGCGCTCAAGGATGCGGGCCTCTCCGCCTCCGACATTGACGACGTGGTCCTGGTCGGCGGCATGACCCGCATGCCCAAGGTGCAGGAGACCGTGAAGTCCTTCTTCGGCCGCGATCCGCACAAGGGCGTCAACCCGGACGAAGTCGTCGCCATGGGCGCGGCCATCCAGGCCGGCGTGCTGCAGGGCGACGTGAAAGACGTGCTCCTGCTCGACGTGACCCCGCTATCGCTGGGCATCGAGACGCTGGGCGGTGTGTTCACCTCGCTGATCGAGCGCAACACCACCATCCCGACCAAGAAGTCGCAGACCTTCTCCACCGCCGACGACAACCAGTCGGCCGTGACCATCAAGGTCTATCAGGGTGAGCGCCAGATGGCGGCGGACAACAAGCTGCTTGGCCAGTTCGACCTGATGGGCATTCCGCCGGCACCGCGCGGCATGCCGCAGATCGAGGTCACGTTCGACATTGACGCCAACGGCATCGTCAACGTCTCGGCCAAGGATAAGGCAACCGGCAAGGAGCAGCAGATCCGCATCCAGGCGTCGGGCGGTCTGTCTGACGCGGACATCGACCAGATGGTCAAGGAGGCCGAAGCCAACGCCGAGGCCGACAAGGCCCGCAAGGAGCTGGTCGAGGCCAAGAACGCCGCCGAAGCGATGGTCCACCAGACCGAGAAACAACTCGAAGAGTTTGGTGACAAGGTCGGTGCGCCTGAGAAGGAAGCGATCGAGAAAGCCATTGCTGACCTCAAAGAGGTCAAGGACGGCGAGGATCTCTCCGCCATCCAGGAGAAGACCCAGGCCCTCGTTCAGGCCGCGATGAAGCTCGGCGAAGCCATGTATGCAGCCCAGCAGGCCGAAGGCGGTGACGCCGAAGCCGGTTCGGACGATGCCACGTCCTCCGATGACGACGTCGTCGATGCCGAATTCTCCGAAGTCGACGGCGAAGACGGCGACGAAAAGAAGAACGGCTAACGACCGGGTCCCGAACTTGCATCCCGCCGCTCGTGGAAACGGGCGGCGGGACGGCATGACCCGGCAACGGCAAGGCTTGGAACATCGCAATGTCCAAACGCGACTATTATGAAGTTCTTGGCGTCCAGAAAGGCGTCGACGAAAAGGCGCTGAAAAGCGCCTATCGGAAGCTGGCCATGCAATACCACCCGGACCGCAATCCGGGTGATGCCGAGGCTGAAGCCCACTTCAAGGAAGTCGGCGAGGCCTATGCCGTCCTGTCAGATCCTGACAAGCGGGCCGCTTATGACCGCATGGGCCATGCCGCGTTCGAGAATGGCATGGGTGGCGGAGGCGGCCAGGGTCCGTTCGGGGCCGGCGGTGCAGCCGATTTCGCCGACATCTTCGAACAGGTTTTTGGCGGTGCCTTTGGCGGCATGGGCGGTGGACGCCGTGGCGGCGCACGCACCGGTCCGGCGCGGGGCTCAGATCTGCGCTATGACATGGAAATCAGCCTGAAGGACGCGTTCGACGGCAAGTCCGCCACGATCGACGTTCCCGCCAACCTCTCCTGTGACCGCTGCGACGGCGACGGAGCCGAACCCGGCACGCCGCTGGAAACCTGCGGCCAGTGTTCGGGTTCGGGTGTCGTGACCGGCGGCAATGGCATGTTCCGCATCCGCCAGACCTGTCCGCGCTGCGGCGGCCAGGGCAAATACGTCAAAACCCCTTGCCAGTCCTGTGACGGGACGGGCCGCGTGCGCAAGACGCGGACTCTCAATGTCGACATCCCCGCCGGGATCGAGGACGGCATGCGAATCCGTCTTGCCGGTGAGGGCGAAGGCGGGCTGCGCGGCGGGCCGCGCGGCGATCTCTACATCTTTGTCCATATCGCACCGCACGACCTCTTCGAGCGGGACGGTCCCAACCTCTATTGCCGTGCCCCGGTACCGATGGTCACTGCCGCGCTGGGCGGGTCGATCTGCGCGCCGGTCATCGATGGCGGCCGCGCCGAGCTGAAGATTCCCGACGGTGCGCAGACCGGAAAGCGCATGCGCCTCAAAGGGAAAGGGATGCCCAGGGTTCGCGGCGGGCCAAGGGGCGACATGATCGTCGAACTCTTCGTGGAAACTCCGCGCAATTTGACCGAACGCCAGAAAGAGCTGCTGCGCGAGTTCTGTGAGCTGTCAGGCAAGAATTGCAATCCGGACTCGGACGGCTTCCTCGGCAAAGCGAAACGTTTCTGGGATGATCTGACCAGCGAGGACGGCCGCCCGAACGTTTAAGGCGTCACGTCCCGGCGAGATACCACACCGCGGCGCGCTCGAGCTCCATCCGGAAGATATTGCGCGCCTCCTCGTCCTCACCCACGCGCCCTGACAGGACCGCATCACGGCAAAGCCCGGTGATCATTGTCAGCAGGAAATCGGCCCGCCGAATGGCGTGGACCTGCCGGACCGCACCGAGCCGTGTCAGCATCTCGGCCATCAATTCGACCAGGCGGTCGCGATGCGCGACCGCGTCCCCGCTTTCGTCGAGTGCCCGTAACAGCGATTTTCGCGACAGGGCGTGATCAAGCGACAGGCGGATCAGGATTTCGATCCAGCCGCGCACATCGCGCTTGCGCATCGCTTCGGCAGAAGCCTCGGCCATGGCTTCCGCGATCCGGTCCCGGTCCTGGTCAATGAGAGCACGGAACCCTGCGGCCTTGTTCTCGAACCGGCCATAGAAAGCCCCCGTCGAGCACTCGGCCCGGGCGGCGATATCCTGGATCGAGATGAGGTCGGCTTCACCGGCAGCCACGGCTTCGTCCAGGACTTTCAGGATTCGCGCCTGTGTCGCCCGGCTGCGCGCCTGACGGGGCTTCAGATCGGTATTCGGCGTTGCCGAAAAGGGTTCGCGGTCCGGTCGCACCAGCGTTGAGGTCCTGAAAAGGGTTAATACCGGAATTCGAATATCGTTCGAATTAGGTCATACCGGGGAGTCGCCAGCCCTGCAAGGCCAAAACGGCGCGGTGGCGATTCCTGACAGGCACGAATATCCTGGCTCAGACCCCTGAATCCAAGGTGGTTTTCAGCGTAGGGACGGGTCGAACAGACTGACCTTGGCCAGCTGGTCAAACAGGATCAATGACACCGTGTCCGGCACGCCGGTCATACCGGGCGCGGCAGCCGGAATGACCGGTCAGCGCACCCGCGCGCAGTCACTGGTCCACCCGGTCGTGACGGTCCCGTCGCCCGCCACGGTCTGGCCGCGCCAACGAAATCCGCCGTCGGTAATCTCGTAGAAAGTCAGGCGGGATGTGATTGGTCCGTTGGGTGTCTGGATCTCGCGGGTCAGGACAATGTCTTCGCCCTCCATCCCGCCGGCCCAGACACCGGTCGAGAAGCCCGGCTCGGAAATGAAATGAACTTTCCATTCCCCCGCAGCCTCGTCGTACTGGCGGATGTTGGACGTGTAATGGCCCGGGGCCCAATACTGGTCCTGGATGGCATGACCGTTCAGGAAGTAATGCCCGTTCCAGATCGCCGCGAACCGGACCGAGCTGCCGTCCGGCAAAGTCCGCTCGTCCACGCAGTTGAAGTCGCCGATGAAGAAGGCGAACTCGGCGAGTTCCGCCGGGGCTTCCGGGTTGGGCCGTCCGAACGGATAGGCCGCGTTCGGTTCATAGGATGTATCAAGCCGTGGTGGTGCATCCTGTTGGACAAGCGAGGCGGCCAGCAGGCTGGTGGCAAGCAGTATCATCGGTCTTTCCCTTTTGAAGCGCGGGCGCGCCTTGTAATTTTATCTCCATCAGCTTAGCCGGGCCGCCAAGCCGGTCATCCCGCCTCGCGAAAAGTTGAGGGATTGGACGTCCGGCCCCGAACGGCGCAATAGTTATTGCCAAACCGGACCAACTGGGGGGCCAGACCATGACATTGCGGGTGGCAGTTCTGGGCATTGCCGGCCGGCTGGGCGGGGCCATTGCCCGCGAAGCCCTGTCCGATCCGCGTTTCGCCCTGACCGGGGGCATCGTTCGTTCCGAGTATGACGGAGAGGAGCGCGATATCGGCGTGATCGCCGGCGCCGGGCGATGCGGGATCACCGCCAGCGTCTCGCTGGAAGGGGGAACAGCGAACGCGGACCTGCTGATCGATGCCAGCCAGCCTGAGGCCACAATCGCCGCAGCCGAGCGCTTGGCCGGACGGGGGAATTTCGCCTTCGTCACCGGCGTCACCGGACTGGATCCAGATCGGAAGGCCCGTCTGCAGGCCGCATCGGACCGCCTGCCCATTCTCGCCGCCCGCAATTTCTCTTTAGGAATCGCCCTGATGGACGCGCTGGTGCGCAAGGCCGCCGCTGCTCTGCCGGCGGGCAGCTGGGACGCGGAAATCGCCGAAACCCATCACCGTCACAAGATCGATGCGCCATCCGGCACAGCCCTGGTCCTGGGCGAAGCGGTCGCCGCCGGCCGCAATCAGGCACTGGACGATGTCTCGGCAATTGACCGTACCGGGAAACGCCGCCCCGGCGATATCGGGTTTTCCGTGACCCGCGGCGGCGGCATTATCGGCGAACATGCCGTGCGCTTCCTGTCCGATATGGAAGAGATCACGCTTTCCCATGCCGCCCATGACCGCCGCGTCTTCGCCCGCGGCGCACTGGAGGCGGCGCTGTGGATGTCAGGACGGAAGCCGGGGCTTTATTCCATGGCCGATCTGGTCGCGAACCGGACCTGACAGACGCGGTGATTGACGCCGCTTTGCCGTGCAGGGCATAACGGGACAGCTATCCTGTCAGGTCCTGCCATGAGCCGTTCCCGCCGTCTTGTCGAACTCGTTCGCGCCCTGAAAGAGGCCGAATCCGGCGTCGTGACCGCCCGCGCCCTGGCCGAACGGTTCGACGTGTCGGAACGGACGATTTACCGGGACATGGCTACGCTGATCGAGTCCGGTGTTCCGATCGAGGGTGAGGCCGGGTCGGGTTACCAGCTGGCCGTTGGAGGCGGACCGCCCCCCTTGACGCTCAGCTGGCCGGAAGCCGAAGCCGCTTGGCTCGGTACAACCCTCCTGACATATCTTGCCAAGGACGACCGGGAAGCTGCCGCCCATCGCGTAAAGGCGCGTCTTTCCAAGGTTTTGGGGGATGATCGTGTGGCGCGGCTGGATCGGATTCTGGAGACGCTCGAGACGGGTGAGAGCCCTAATCCGACTCCGCTTCTGAATGCCTGGAACCGCGCCCGCGAGCGCGGCGAGACGGTGAAGGTGCGCTATGGGCGGACCCGTGAGACCGCGACCGAATACGCCGGTAGGCCCGGTCAGACCTTGCGTCTGGGCCCGGCACTGGTGCTGTTTCTGGAAACTGCAGACGGGATGATGGCGCTGCGCGGCGACCGGATCGTCAAACTTGTCGTCCACGCACCCTGATACGCGGGGTGTCTACCAGCTCCCGGTATTCTCCATCGAGGCCCAGGGTTCCTGAGGCGGCAGAGCCTCACCAGCCTGCAACAATTCGATGGAAATCCCGTCCGGGGATTTGACGAAGGCCATGCGCCCGTCGCGCGGCGGCCGGTTGATCGTATAGCCCATCCCGTCGAGATGGGCGCATAGCGCATAAATGTCGGCCACCCGCCAGGCAACGTGGCCGAAATTGCGCCCGCCCTCATACGCTTCGGGTTCCCAGTTATGGGTCAGTTCCAGACAGGGCAGGCCGGGCGGGATCGGGTGTTCCTCGCCGGTAAACCCGCCACGCTTCAGATCGTCCGGACTGGCCAGAAAGATCAGCGTGAACCGGCCCTGTTCGCTGTCGATACGGCGGATTTCCTTCAGACCCAGACCTTCGCAGTAAAAGCGCAGCGACGCCTCGACATCGCTGATCCGCACCATGGTGTGGAGAAACTCCATTACTGATCTGCCTTTCCGGTCCGCAGTTTTTCCGCGCGTCGCGCCCATTTCGGCCGGGGCCGCTTGACCGCGACCTCATCGACCGGATGGCCCTGGGCCCGCGCGATGGCAGCGTGAAATTCTTCCGGCGCGCGGGCGTGATAGATCCGCGCCGCCAGCCAGCCGCAGGCCGCCCACGCCCCAACGATTCCGAAGAACATGAAGAACATCCAGGGGTAATAGCCCGGCGCAAACACGTCAGAGGCTCCGGCGGCGGTCCGGATCGCATCCCAGATAACAAGAAGAGCATTCAGCGCCGGCCAGGTGATCAGTACGGCTCCGGCCAGGGCGGCGGCCGCATACAGCGCCCAGCGTGGCTCGTGCGCACTGACATAGATGCGCTCGAACTCATGCGCCGTGACCCCCTGCACGCTGGCCCCGCCGATCTCGCTCCGGGCGGCGTATTCGCTGCGCGCATCCCCGGTCAGGGACAGGCGCGCGAGGAACCAGCGCACCAGCAGCAGCACGGCAGCGGCGAGGATAACCAGAAGGGCAGCGAGAAAGATCGTCGGCATGGGCTTCTATGTAGGCCCGATTGCCGGGAAGGTCACGGGGGGAGCGCCGCCCTCAGGCGCTCATCGCCTCGTAGACCAGCATGGCGCGCTTGCGTTCCACTCCCCAGTGATAGCCGGTCAGCCGTCCGTCACCTGCCAGCACCCGGTGGCAGGGGATAAGCCAACTGACCGGATTGGCCCCGACGGCCGCGCCCACCGCGCGCGAGGCTTTCGGTGTGCAGACCTGTCCGGCAATGGCCTTGTAGGTCGTCGTCTCGCCCGGCGGAATGGTCAGAAGCGCCCGCCATACCTGGCGCTGCCAAGGCGTGCCGTAGAGCGCCAGCGGGATCGGACCGCCACCGCCGGTAAAGATCCGGTCCGACCAGTCCCGCGCCATTGCGTCATCGCGCCCATAATCGGCGGCCGGGTAACGGGCCATCAGGTCCTGGCTGGCGGTCTCCGCATCCGGATCGGCAAAGGCGAGGGCCGACAGGCCGCGCGGCGCGATCAGGAAGACGCCGTCCCCGAATGGCGTCGGCGCGACACCCCAGGTGAAGCTGAGCCCCGCCCCGCGTCGCTTGGCATCGCCCGGCGTGACCGCTTCATGGGCAATGAAAAGATCATGCAGTCGCCCCGGGCCGGACAGTCCCGCCTCGAAGGCGGCGTCGAGCACGCTTGCGCCCTCGTCAATGGCATCGCGCGCCTCGGCGTGGGCGAGCGCGCCGACATAGCGTTTCGGTGACACCCCGACCCAGCGCGTGAAGATGCGCTGAAAATGGTGCGGGGAGAGGCCGGCAGCCCGCGCCGCGGCATCAAGATCGGGATGGTCGCGCCAGCTTTCGCCCAAATAGTTGAGCGCGGCGGTGACGCGCGGATAGTCGCGCGAAGCGGCGGTAAGGTCGTAGACGGCATTCTGGGTCATCATGGGTACCACACTGCCGCGCCCGGTCAGGCCGCGCCACCCGCTTCTTGCGCTGGTCCGCCGCGCCGCGCCCGGGCCAGAGCCGTCGCGGCTGCATCAGCGAGACTTTCGCGTTCCTCCGGCGACAGGAATGCTCCCAGAACCAGCGCCTTGCCGTGGGCCCGCAGAGAAAACTGGACAGCGTGGGTGCCGCGTCCGGCCAGCTCGGCCCGCGTCCACGCCGTCGGCATCTGGTAATGGCGGACCCCGCCATTGGGATGGCGGCGATGGACGAGGATGCGGTCGCGCGTCACCCGGATCAGTTCGCGCCGCCGCCCGTCGCGATAGCTCAGACGGAAGGCTAACCAGACCAGCACCACGTCCAGCCCGAAGAAAAAGGGGATGGGCCAGGCTCCGATCAGGAAAAAGGCGGCACCCGACGCAAAGCTGATCCCCACCAGCACAGCCATCAGCACCAGGAAGCCCGCGCTCGGCAGCGACCGGTTCGGCGACAGTATGGCATCGAAATAGAGCACCCCGTCCGGCGGGGTGGGTATCGCGGCTTCGGCAGGCCAGGTCTCGATCGCAGGCTCGGTCATGCTCACACGAGCATATAGCGCATTGTCATCCCACTTCACCGGCGACGGATGCGCGCGGGCGGTTTATGCAAGGGATCACCATGCCCGACCTTACCGCCCTTGCCGCTTTTTCCCTGGCCGTTCTTGTCATTGAACTGACGCCCGGACCCAACATGGCCTGGTTGGCGGTCTTGAGCGCCAGCGAAGGGCGGCGTGCCGGGTTGATGGCGGTCGCGGGCGTGGCGCTCGGCCTGCTCGCCATCGGTGCCGCCGCCGCGCTGGGGCTTTCCGCCCTCATCGCCGGATCGCCTGTCCTCTATGACGGCCTGCGCTGGGCCGGGTCGCTCTTCCTGCTCTATCTGGCCTTTGAGGGTTGGCGCGAGGCGGGGGAATCCTCTCCGGCCCGGATCGAGGAGGGCAATCTGCGTCATTTCTCGCGCGGTTTCGTCATCAACGCGCTGAACCCCAAGGCCGGGCTCTTCTATGTCGCGGTCCTGCCCGAATTCATCGACCATACCGCGCCCGTCGCACCGCAGGCCGCCGCCCTGACCGCGCTGTCAGTCGCCATCGCGACGGGTGTGCATTTGGTCATTGTTGCCCTCGCGGGCAGCGCCCAGGCCTTCTTGAATGACCCCGTGCGCAACCGTATCGCAAGGCGGGTGCTGGCCGTTCTGCTGGCGGGGATCGCGGTCTGGCTCTTTCTCTCGACGGCGCGCTAGCAATAACCGGGTCGACTTGGCGGAGCACTCGGGGCTAACTCGCGTCCATGCCCCGGAAGAAAAACCCTGCCCCCTTCACCACCGAGGAAGCCGCCGACCTGTTTGCCCGGCTGGCCCAGGACCGGCCCGAGCCGAAGACCGAGCTGGATTACACCTCGCCATTTACCCTTGTCGTTGCCGTCGCGCTGTCCGCACAGGCCACCGATGTCGGGGTGAACAAGGCCACTAAAGGCCTCTTTGCCGCCGCCGACACGCCGGAAAAGATGGTCGCGCTGGGCGAGGACGCGATCCGCGATCACATCAAGACGATCGGCCTCTTCCGCAACAAGGCGAAAAATGTCTTCGCGCTCTCGCAAAAGATCATCGACGAGTATGGCGGCGAGGTCCCGGCCTCGCGCGAAGCGCTCGAAACCCTGCCCGGCGTCGGACGCAAGACCGCCAATGTCGTGATGAACGAGGCGTTCGGCGAGCCGACCATCGCGGTCGACACCCATATCTTCCGGGTTTCCAACCGCACCGGGCTCGCGCCGGGCAAGACCCCGTTCGAAGTCGAACAGAAGCTTGAGGCCATCACGCCGCCCGAATTCCTCAAAGGCGCGCACCACTGGCTGATCCTGCACGGGCGCTATGTCTGCAAGGCGAGGAAGCCCGACTGTCCCAACTGCCCCATCGCCGACCTCTGCCGCTACGAGGACAAGACTGTGGGGTAGTGTTGCTGGCTTCCTCTCCCCTTGGGGGCTGAGTGTCTCCGACGGGCTCCAGTGGAGCCTGGAAGGACACGAAGGATTGAGGTGAGGGAACTTTATCCCGCGTCATGCCCCGATTTATTCGGGGCATCTCCTTCCAGATGAGATCACCCGGATGAACCGGGTGATGACGCAAGGAGAATTGTTATCCCGGCCACCATGCCGGGACCGACAAGGGCCGAATGTCAGAAGAAAACGTCCTACTCCCGCGCGCGTTCAATGCGGATGTCGTAGTCATAGGCGTCGCGGACCGCGCCCATGAATTCGCGCATGCCGGGATAGTTGCAGCCCTGGTACCAGCGCACCGTCTTCTCGGTACCGTCGGCATAAACGCCGGTGAACTCGAAATAGGGCATGTCCGACATCTGCGGGCCGGTGCAGGCCTCGGGGTTGTTGAACGTCATGTCCTCGGGCAGGTCGCGGAAGTTCACCCGCGCTGCCGCATCGGCAATGGTATCAAAGGCCCCGGCATCGAGCCGGCCCGTCACCAGGCCCTCCTCGCGGGTGTGACGGCGATTGTCGAGGGAGTAGGAATTGTCCGCCTCGACCGTGATCGCATAGACCGGGCAAAAGCCGTAACACGGCCCCTGGTCGACAGAGAGCGATTGCAGCCCGCTGGCACCATCCGATCCGTTCGCGCCGCTGGCGCAGGCGGTCAGGGCGAAGGCGGAAATGGAAAACAGAAAGGCGCGCATGGCGATAACTCCCGGTGTCGCTGTGTCCCGGAGCGGACATTAGGCGTTTCCACATGAACGCGCCATGGCCCGATCGGTTTCGTGCCTATTTGATAAGACGCCCCAGTGCGCGGGCGTAGTTCGCGCCCAGATCCGGGCCCTGTTCGGGATAGAGATAGGGCTCGACGAGCTCGAGCTCCATGATCGCGAACCGGCCATCGCCGCGCCGCATCAGGTCGACCCGGCCATAGAGGAGATCGCCCGCGACGGCCTCCAGCGCGGCCTGCGCAGTCTCGATGGCGTCGTCCGGCGGCGTGACGGCCGCTTCGCTCGCGCCATACATGGACTGGGTGCGGTAATCCCCGGCCTTCGGCTTTTTCACCAGCGCATGGGAGAATTGCCGGTCAAAGAAGAGCAGCGTCGTTTCGCCTTCGGTCTCGGCGGCGCTGAGGAAAGGCTGGATCAGGCAGGCCGCAGGCGGCATCTCGCTGTCCGGCGGCAGCGGATCGCCCTTCGTCACACGCGCCTGACGCCAGGCGCTCGCGCCCACTTGCGGCTTGACCACGAGACGGTCGCAATCAAAACGCTCGAAGGCGCGGGCGATGGACACCGCGTCGGCACGCGCGGCCCACTCGGTCGGGACGACGGGGAGCCCGGCGTTTTCCAGATCGCGCAGATAGGTCTTGTCGGAATTCCAGATCACGGTCGCGCGCGGATTGAGCAGCGGTGCGGCGGCATCAAACCGCTCCAGCGCGGCCAGAAACGCGCCATGCTTTTCCATGTAGTCCCAGGCTGTCCCGATCACGATGCCGTCAAACGCGGCCGGATCGAAACCCGGATCGTCCCAGACCTGCTCGACCAGGGCGAAGCCGGCCTCGGCGCAGGCCGGGGCCAGCGCCTCGAGCTCCAGCCGGTGTTCAAACGCGTCCACACGCGCCTCGGGGCCCGGGTCGACCATGTTGCGCGAGGTCAGAAAGGCGATACGTTTGAGAGCCTGGGTCATGGTTGCGGGAGCTATCCCAGCCCGCTCGGCTTCGCAAGCCTTGCGAAGGCGGGCCGGCCCCGTTAAGCCTCGCGCCCAGATTTTCTCCGCCATCCTTAACGCAAACGGCCCCGTTCATGACCCAGATCCGCTTTGACGTCACCGGCGTCGGCAATGCCATTGTCGACGTGATCGCTCCCTGCAGCGAAGCCTTCCTCACCGAGAACAGGATCGAGAAGGGCGCGATGACGCTGATCGACGAGGCCCGCGCGACCGAGCTCTACGCGAAGATGGCCGACGGCAAGGAAGTCTCCGGCGGGTCGGCCGCCAACACGCTCGCCGGCGTGGCCTCGCTGGGCGGACGCGGGGCCTATATCGGCAAGGTCGCCGATGATGCGCTGGGAACGAGTTTCACGCGCGACCTCAACGCGGCCGGCGTGGATTATGCGACCGCGCCGCTGTCGGGCGGACCGGCCACGGCGCGCTGCCTGATCAATGTCACGCCCGACGCCCAGCGTTCGATGAGCACTTTCCTGGGGGCCTCGGTCATGTTCGACGAGGCCGATATTGACGCCGAGAAAATCCGCGCCGCCGAGATCACTTTCATGGAAGGCTATCTGTTCGACCGCGATGCGGCGAAGGCGGCTTTTGTCAGTGCCGCCGAGATTGCCCGGGCCGCGGATCGGCGTACCGCGCTGACCCTGTCCGACACCTTCTGCGTCGACCGCCACCGTGCATCCTTCCGCCAGCTGGTCCGTAACCATATCGATATTCTCCTCGCCAACGAGGCCGAGATCATGGCGCTTTACGAGACCGATGATTTCGAACTCGCGCTCGCCTCGGTCCGGGCCGAGACACGCCTGGCGGCGGTCACCCGTTCGGAGAAGGGCGCGGTCATCGTCTGCGGGGACGAGACCGAGGAAGTGGCCGCGAAGACGGTCGACACAGTCGTCGATACGACGGGCGCGGGTGATCTCTTTGCCGCCGGTTTCCTCCTCGGCGCGGCACGCGGCCAGAGCCTTTACGAATCCGGCCGCATGGGCGTAATCGCCGCCGCCGAAGTCATCTCCCATTATGGCGCACGGCCCGAAACCCGGCTGGAAGACCTCGTCGCCGAAGGCTGAATTTCCCTTAAAATGAACGTCGATTCAGGTGTTGACGGTGTCCTAACCGGAACGCCGGAATTGTCCATTGACCCGTTAACGAAAACTGATCGGCATTTTAACGACGTTTCAAACCCTTTGAGTCATTGTCCCACCCTAACTCGGAAAATAACCGTGTGTGGTGGGATATGAAATTCTTGGCAGACCTGATCGCGGCGAAGACCGCGCGCCGGACCGGCGCGCTTCGCCCGGCTGACCGGATGGAGGGCTGATCAATGGCACCCCTCCGTAACGCCGTAGCCCGTTGCATGCGCTCGCTGGTGATGAAATTCACCATCATGGCGGGCCTGTTGATCGCGGCCTCTATCGCCCTTCTGATCACGCTGGAAAATCATGCCTCACGCCAGGACCTCGAAGAGCGTCTGGTCGAGCGCGCCGGCATGCTCGGTCATATTCTTGCGCTCAATGTCGCCGATGACATTACCGAGGCAGACACCCAGTCCATGGGACGCCGCGTCGCCCGCATGGTTGAACGCCCCGACATCTCTGAAGCCTTCATCACCGATGTGCGCCGCCAGGTTGTCGTCTCGTCTGCGGAGGAGCCCGACTATCACGCCGCGAATGCTGCTGACCCGCTCGTCGTCATGTCGCTGGGAGCCGGTGAAGCCCGCCTCGAACGCCGCGGCGAGGAAATCCACGTCGCCACGCCGGTCTTCAGCGCTGCTGGACGCCTGGTTGGCGCGGTCTATGTAATCTCGCCGCTCGACGAGCTGCGCACCGCGACCGCGGCCATGATGCGCCGTCACTTCCTGATTTCACTGTTCGCGCTCGGGATTATCCTGCCGATCACCGCGCTGATCGTGGGCCGCGCGCTGGGACCGATCCGTCAGCTCACCGAAGCGGCCCGCCAGGCCTCGACGAAGTCGCTCGACATGCGCATCGAGGTGAAGACGGGCGACGAACTCGAAGTGCTCGCCAACGCCTTCAACCGCATGCTCGGCCGGATCGACGCCAATCTGAAGCGGATCCACCGCCTCGCCTATGTCGACATGGTCACCGAACTGCCCAACCGCGAGCGCTTCCGCAAGGAAGTCGAGCGCACCGCACGCAAGGCGGTGGAGGACAACGCCTCCGGGGCCGTGCTCTTCCTCGATCTCGACCGCTTCAAGCGCGTCAACGACTCGCTGGGCATCGGCGAGGGCGACCGCCTGCTCGAAATGACGGCCCGTCGTCTGCGCGAAACCGCACGCGGTGCCGATCTCGCCAATGGTCCGGGCGGTGAGCCCTCCATGGTCGCGCGCCTGGGCGGAGACGAATTCACCCTGCTCTTGCCGAATGTGGAAACCGCAGCCGATGCGGCGCGCATCGCCCAGCAGGTGATCGCGACGATCTGCCGGCCGTTTGACATGTCCGGTCACCAGGTCTTCCTGGGCGCGTCAGTGGGGATCGCCATGTTCCCGCAGGACGGGGCCGATCCGGAAACGCTTCTGCGTCACGCCGACCTGGCTATGGCCCATGCCAAGCGGTCAGGCGGCAATGCGGCTCAATTCTTCGAACAGTCGATGAACCAGTCCGCCTTCGAGCGCCTGGTGCTGGAAAACGAGCTGCGCGAAGCCGTTCGCGACGACCAGCTCGTCGTCTTCTACCAACCGAAAGTGCGCATGGAGGATGGCGTTGTGGAAGGGGCCGAGGCGCTGGTGCGCTGGAACCACCCGACCGCCGGCCTGCTCTCGCCAGGGGCCTTCATTGCCGCCGCCGAGGAATCCGGCCTGATCGTCGAGATCGGGGACTGGGTGATGCGCGCGGCCTGCCGCCAGGCCGCCGACTGGGCCCGCAACGGTCTGGCCGTGCCGATGGCGGTCAATGTCTCGGCCATGCAGTTCGAGCGCGAGAGCTTCGCCGACTCGGTGCTGGAAATCCTCGCCGAAACCGGGCTCGATCCGCGCCTTCTGGAGATTGAGCTCACCGAATCCATCGCGATGAAGGATCCCGAGCGCGTGATCGAACAGGTCCAGCCGCTGCGTGATCGCGGCGTCAGCTTCGCGATCGACGATTTTGGCACCGGGCACTCCTCGCTCTCCTACCTGACGCGCATGCCGTTCGACGTGTTCAAGATCGATCAGAGCTTTGTGCGCGGCGTCGCCGAGGACCATCACGCCCGCATCGTGGTCGAGACCATTCTCGCCATGGCCAAGGCGCTGAAGCTGAAAACCGTCGCCGAAGGCGTGGAAACCGCCGAGCAGCTCGAAATCCTGCGGGCCGAAGGCGCGACGCTCGCCCAGGGTTATCTCTTCTCGCGGCCGACGCCGGCTGACGAATTCGAGGCGTTCGCCCGCAACGGCAATTCGCGCGAAATCGCCGCTTCGGCCCGCCTCGCCTCCTGATCTGGCTCACGGACTGACTTGAACCGGCGGCCCAAGCGGTCCACATGACAGGTCTCACCCGCGACGCTTGCCGGAGGCCTGACCTGTCATGACACGAAACTCCGACAATGCGCCCGGCTGGCGCGGCACGACCATTCTCGGTGTCCGGAAAGGGGGCCGGTTCGTCCTCGCCGGTGACGGCCAGGTCTCGGTCGGCCCCACCGTGATGAAGGCCAATGCCAAGAAGGTCCGCCGCCTCTCCGGCGGCAAGGTCGTCGCCGGTTTTGCCGGTGCGACGGCAGACGCTTTCGCCCTCTTTGAGCGCCTTGAAGCCAAGCTCGACAGCCATTCCGGGCAACTGGCCCGCGCCTGCGTCGAACTCGCCAAGGACTGGCGCACCGACAAGGCTTTTCGCCGCCTCGATGCCATGCTGATCGTAGGTGACAAGGACGCGACCTATCTCATCACCGGGGCCGGTGATGTGCTCGAACCCGAGGACGGGCTGGTTGCGGTCGGTTCGGGCGGCAATTACGCCCTCTCGGCCGCCCGGGCCCTGGCCGATTACGAAGACGATCCGGAAAAAATCGCCCGCAAGGCCATGCAAATCGCGGCCGATATCTGCATCTACACCAATGACAACCTCACCATCGAGGTACTGGAGGGGTAGTCGCGCTTTTCCCGGCGCGCACCCTCGTCTAGCCTTTGGATCAAGATGCGCTGTGATCCACTCCATCAGCCCTTTCATCGTCATGATCAGGCGCGCCTGATCGTCTTTGTGCGCGGTGATTACCGCGAGCGCGCCATTGAAGGCCAGTCGCGCTTTCGCCCTGGCGATTTCATCATCCGCCCGGCCCTGTTTGCCCATGACGGCTTCGGCTCGCCCGATGCGGCCTACCGCACGCTGCCCGTCAGCCGCGCCGCCTGGACCCGGGTTCACGCCGATCATGGCTGGTCGGTTCGCACAGGCCGCCTGCCGGCCGAACTGATCACCGATCCGGAAGCGCTCATGCACACGGGCGATGTTGTCCTGAGCGACTGCCCGACGAAGGCCGTCGAGCCGGCCGGTGACCGGACCCGGCTCGACCGGATCGCCCGCGCCCTGGTGCAGCCGTCGGCCACCCCGACCGGCGAACTCGCAGAAGAGGAAGGCTTGCGGCCCTGGCAACTGACTCGCCGCTTTCTCGACCGCTATGGTCTGACCCCGACACGTTTCCGCCAGCAGGCGCGGCTGCAGACAGCGCTGAAACTCATGGCTGAAACCAGCCTGTCCCTCGCCGCAATTGCCGCCGATGCCGGTTTTGCCGACCAGAGCCACTTCTGCCGGTCCTTGCGCACGGCGACCGGCCAGTCTCCGTCAGACACAAGGCGGGCGCTCCTGGTGGCCTGAACGCCTGCAACAACGTTCAAGACCGGTCCCGCCGCCCCGCTAGGCTCGGCCCGGTCCTTGCGTCATTGGAGTTCCGTCATGACCCTGCGCTATTCGTCCGCCATAGCCCTTCTTGCAGCCCCTATCCTTTTGATCGCCACGCCCCCGGCACTGGCATTGGATACGGCCTGCCCGGCCGAACCGGCCGCTGCCCCCGCGACGGAACTGACAACCACGCTCGACACTGTGCTGGCCGATGCCGCCGCGGACGAATTCAACGGCCAGTTGGCCATCTGGCAGGATGGGGTCTGGCTCTATTCCGGCAGCGTCGGTTTCGCCGACCGCGAACGGACACGCCCGATCTCTGGTGAAACGCTGTTCGAGCTTGCCTCGACGGCGAAATATCTCACGGCGATCATGGTCCTCCAGGCCGTCGACGCAGGCCGGATCGCCGTGACCGATACGGTTTCTCCCTATCTCGACGGCAGCGCCATTGCCGAACGCGGAACGACGATCGAGGAATTGCTCTCACACCGCTCCGCACTAGGCGCGAGCTATGCCGCCGAAGCCGTCTATTCCAACGAAGCCGCCCTCGCCGCCATCGATGCCGAGGACTACGACCCGGCGCGGCGCGGCGATTTCCGCTATTCCAATGACGGCTACAATATACTCGGCCTGCTGCTCGAGCGCCTGCACGGGCGGCCTTACGAAGCGCTGGCTTATCGCGACATCATTGATCCGGCTTGTCTTGACCACACAGGATTCTGGTCCGAGCCGGGGATTGGCGATCCGGCGCGCCTCGCACAGCCCGCCGAAGGCTATCCGGAAAGCCTTGTCGGCCGGAATTACGGTATGATCGGTGCCTCGGGCTATCTCGCCAGCGCGGCCGATCTTGTCCGTCTGCAGGCGGCCCTCCTTGATGACCGCCTCCTCTCCGATGCCTCGCGCGCCGAACTCTTCGCACCGCGCATCGTTATCAGCCTTGGCGCGGCGAGCTATGGCGGCTTCCTCGTCGATGACCCGCACCTGGGGCGGTTTCACAGCGCGCGGGGCAGCAATGACTGGGGGACTAACGCCTATCTCAACACCTATTTCGAGTGCGGTATCATTCTCGCGGTGACGACATCGAGCGGCCGCACCGGACCGGACAACCGGCTCTACCGCGACGTCATCACCGATGCCGTCACACCGCTTCTTGAACCCTACTGCCCGGCGGAGGAGTAGGAAGCCCGGGCCCGGCACGCTCGTGACAGACGGATCTCTGCCCCACTGCAGCCCGTTTGCATCCACTCTGGTGTTGACGGGCATCAAGGGGCCCACAAGCGGGGTGGAATCGCCGGCCTGCAGTTTCCTAGTCGCCGGAACCGGTCCATGTCATCGCAAACACCGTCACCAGGCCGCACGCGTGCCGGGCTTGAACTCTTCGTCTTTGTCGGCTTCGCCATCGGTTCGAAACTCATCGCCGATCAGATCATCTGGAAGTTCGCCGGCCCCATCACGCTCATCCTCACCCTCGTCCTGTTGACGATTTACATGTATGCGCGCGGCGAGCGGTGGTCGGGCATGGGGTTGCGGGCCCTGCCGGGCTGGAAGGCGAAACTCCTCGTCCTGCCGCAAACTCTGTTGGCCATTGTCGGCATACTGGGCGTTGGTGTCGGGGTGGGTTTTGCCGGAGACGCTGCGGGATTCTGGTCCATGGCCGAGGAACCTGCCGGAGTCACCGACCGCTTCGGCGGCATCGAAGGCAATCTGTCCGTCTACCTGACCTGGATGCTCGTGATCTGGACGAGCGCCGCCTTCGGCGAGGAAATGTTCTTCCGCGGCTTTCTGATCACCCGTTTCGGCGCGGTGTTCCGCAGCCTGCCTATAAACCCGGTGCTAGCCGTCATCGCGGCCGCGCTGATCTTCGGATACGGGCATTTCTACTATCAGGGCCTGCGCGGGCTCGTCGTCGTCACCTCAATCGGGATTGTGCTCGGGACCTTGTTCGTCCTCTACAAACGCAATCTGTGGCCGCTCATCCTTGCCCACGGCCTCGTCGACACGCTCGGCATGACCGCGCGCTATCTCGACCTCGATGTGTGAGGGGGCTTTCGGTCAAGCCGCCGGAATTGCCTTCCTCTCCCCCTTGGGGGAGAGGATTGAGGTGAGGGGGTCGGGCCGGATCGTGCTCGACCTTGAACCAACCCCTCACCCTGACCCTCTCCCCTTATGCAAGGGGAGAGGGAAGACCAGCCTAAGCCGTCCCGACCCGCAAGCGGCCTACGCTTGCCGCAGACGCCGGAGCGAACCGCCGGCGAGGACCGACGGGCGTGGTGGTAGACGATCTTCAAAACGGTGAGAGACTCTCACCCGGTCGCGAAAATCTGGGCTTCGTCGCGGAAGCTCTTGAATTCGAGCGCGTTTCCGGCCGGGTCGAGGACAAAGAACGTGCCCTGCTCACCCGCTTCGCCCTTGAAACGGACATAAGGCTCGATGAGGAAGAGCGCGCCGGCGGTTTTCAGCCGGTCGGCGAGGCTTTCCCAGACAGGCCAGTCGAGCAGAAGCCCGAAATGGCGCACCGGCACTTTCTGGCCATCGACCGTGTTCGCCGTCGCTCCGCCGCATTCCTCCGGCGCGTAATGGGCGACGATCTGGTGGCCATAAAGGTCGAAATCGATCCACTCGCCTTTCGCCTCGCGCCCTTGCGGACAGCCCAGGAGTTCGCCGTAGAAATGGCGGGCGGCTTCAAGGTCATTGACCGGGAAGGCGAGGTGGAAGCGCGGCTGGACTGTCATAGGACGCCTTTCAAAGACTGGCCTTCCCCCCTTTTGACGCCTACATGGGGCGAGAGGCAAGCCGATCCTTTATCCCAGAGAGCGTTCATGTCCGACTTTTCCCCCCGCGAGATTGTTTCCGAGCTCGACCGCCACATTATCGGCCAGAGCGACGCCAAGCGCGCCGTCGCCATCGCGCTTCGCAATCGCTGGCGGCGCCGCCAGCTCGAAGATGATCTGCGCGAGGAAGTCACGCCGAAGAACATTCTGATGATCGGACCGACGGGTGTGGGCAAGACCGAGATTTCCCGGCGTCTGGCGAAACTCGCCGGTGCGCCCTTCCTGAAGGTCGAGGCGACGAAATTCACCGAGGTCGGCTATGTCGGCCGCGATGTTGATCAGATCGCCCGCGATCTCGTCGAGGTCGCCATCGCCATTGTGCGCGACAAGAAGCGCGAGGATGTCCGCGCCCGCGCCCATTCGGCGGCTGAGGAACGCGTCCTGACCGCGCTCGTCGGTGCCGGCGCGCAGGGCTCAACGAAGGATTCCTTCCGCAAGAAGCTTCGTGCGGGTGAGCTCGACGACAAGGAAATCGAGATCGAGCTCTCTGACAGCGCCTCGCCCTTCCAGTCGCTGGATATCCCGGGCATGCCCGGCGGGGCCGGCGTGCTCAATCTTTCCGACCTGCTCGGCAAGGGGTTTGGCGGCAAGAAGAAGACGGTGCGCACGACCGTGCGCGAAGCCTATGAGCCGCTGATTGCCGAGGAAGCCGACAAGATGATCGACGAGAGCGCGATCAATGCCGAGGCGATTTCGCTCGCTGAAAATGACGGCATCGTCTTCCTCGACGAGGTCGACAAGATCACCGCCCGCTCCGACACGCGCGGGGCCGATGTCAGCCGCGAGGGCGTGCAGCGCGACCTCCTGCCGCTGATCGAGGGCACGACGGTCACGACTAAGCATGGTCCGGTGAAAACCGACCACATCCTTTTCATCGCCTCGGGGGCCTTCCACGTCGCCAAGCCGAGCGACATGCTGCCCGAACTGCAGGGCCGCCTGCCGATCCGGGTCGAGCTGCGCGCCCTGACCAAGGAGGATTTCAAGCGCATCCTCACCGAGCCGCAGGCGAGCCTGGTGCGCCAGTACGTCGCCCTGATGGCTACCGAAGGCGTCACGCTCGACATCACCGACGATGCGGTCGACGCGATTGCCGGGGCGGCCTTCGAGGTCAATTCCAGCGTGGAAAATATTGGCGCGCGGCGGCTCCAGACCATTATGGAGAAACTGGTCGAGGAGATTTCCTTCACGGCCTCGGACAAGTCCGGCGAGACGATCACGATCGATTCGGCCTATGTCGCTGAACACATCGGCGATCTGGCGAAAAACACCGATCTGTCGAAATTTATTCTCTAGGGAATCGCAGCGTCACGTAAAACGCGCCCGTCCCGCCATGGCGGGCATGGGCCGGGGCATAGCCCGACACGAGATGCCTCAGATCGCCCTCTGCAAGCCAATCGGGGAAGGCCCGCCGGATCGCACCGGGCTCGGCCTCGCCCTCGCCGCGGACCCGGGAAGACAAGCGCAATCCCTTGCCGGTTATAACCAGCACGGTCCTTAGACCCCTGGCTTTACCTGAATGCAGGAAGCGCCCCAGCGCGGCGCGGGCTTCAATCAGCCGCATGCCATGTAGATCAATCCGCGCCTCGATCTCGACCCGGCCCCGGCGCAGCCGGCGCTCATTCGACCGGTCGGCCGGGGGCGGTTTGGGTTTTGAACGCGCTGGCGGGCTTAAAGGCGCGGGCTTTGGTGTGGCCGCGACCGGGGTTTTCCCCCGCGCCTTGTCCGGGACGGGCCGTGTCTTGTCTGCGTTCAGCGCAGCAAGACGCGACGGGTCGAGCGGTTTGGCCGTCCGCGCCACCTTGCGCCACAGCGCGCGCTCTTCCGGTTTCAGCTCTCGCGGCGGCTTCATGCCGGCGGCGCGGTCAGGCGCTCGGCGATCTCGACGGGAAGCAACACCGTCCAGCTGGCCTGCGCCCGCGTCGATCCGGCGCGGCGTTCGGCCGTATCGCCCCAGCCATAAAACAAATCCGCGCGCAGCGGCCCCGTGATCGCCCCGCCGGTGTCCTGCGTCACCACCAGCCCCGCCCACGTTGGTGCGTCGGGCAGGGAGGCCTGCAACCAGACCGGCACACCAAACGGATGAAACGCCGGGTCCGCCGCGATCGAGGCCATCGGCGTCAGCGATATGCCCGCCGCGCCGCGCGGCCCCAGCGACGGATCGTCCAGCGGCTCGATCGCGAAAAAGGCATAGCGCGGGTTTTCATTGAACAATGCCCGGGCGGTGGCGGGGCCGGCCTCTTCCAGCCAGGCCTCGATTCCGTCCTTCGACGCGTCGGAGAGATCCATCTCGCCCCGGTCGATCAGCACGCGGCCGATCGAGGTGTAGGGCAGGCCATTATGCGCCGCGAAGGCCGCGCGCGCCGTCGCGCCATCATCCCACACGAGACGCCCCGAGCCCTGGATCTGCAGGAAGAAAACGTCGATGGGCCGTCCCCAGGCGAGTGGTGTGCCAGCGTCCTGCGCCTCGATCTCGCCGCGCGAGCGGTAAGGGATGAAGGCCCGGCCTTCTGCCCGTCCGACAATTCGCTGACCGGCGAGGCGTTCGTCGAACGCGCCGAGATCGGCGGTCAGGAGGTCGTCCGGACGCGCCCGAAGGGGCTGCGAAAATTCGGAATCGGGTTCGCGTCTGACGTCGACTTCCGGCTCGTAATACCCGGTGATCATCCCGCTGACCGCATCCGGGGCCGAAATCGCCACCGGCCGGAAGGCGGCCTCGAAAGCCTCTCGCGCCGCGGCCGCGCTGCCGGCATCCAGCGCCGAGAGCGCGCAGGCCCGCCGCCATTCACCGGCGGTTCCGGCGTAGTCGACACGCGGGCTTAAAGGGGTGTCATCACTAAGCGCGGCAAGCCGGGCGCAGCTGCGCCGGAAGGCACCCAGCGCGGGGCGGGGATCAGCCTCGGCCCAGCCTGGCAGCGCATCAAAACCGACCGCCTCGAACAGAAGGCCGGTCTCGACGGTTTCGGCTGGTTGTGGTGTCTCGTCCGGTATCTCCGGCGGGGTTTCGCGCGGACCGCAGGCGGCTAGCAGGGCCGCCAGGACAAGGGGGCTAGACCGCCTTGACGCCCGCCAGACGCCAGTTCGGATCGCGGCTGTCAGCTTGACGTTCAAAGCTCCAGATCTCCTCGACTTCGGCGATGCGCGACAGGTCACCGGATATGCGCTCACCGGATTTCGATTTGGTTTCCGTCGCGATGTCGGCCTTGAAGCGGACGCGAATGCGGGCCGTCTTGCCGTCGAGCTCGGCGTCCTCGATCCCGGCGCGGGCAATGCGTTCGATCTCGGTCGTCGTGGTTTCCCCGCGCGCCTCGCGCTCGTCGATGGCCGCGGCATAGCGGGCATAGACCTTTTCGGTCAGGAGCGGGCGCAGGGCATCCTTGTCGCCCTTGGCAAAACCTTCGACGATCAGCCGGTAAGCGGCATCAGCCCCGGAGAGGAAACCGCCGGGATCAAATCCGGGATCCTGTCCGGCAATGGCGGTCAGGCCGCTTTCGGCCGGGCCGGCGAACCCGCTGACGCGGTCAGCCGGCGTATCGGTGCCCGCTGCGGGCGGGGACGGACGCGCGGCCGGTGCCTCGGGCGTATGACCGGTCTTGCGCCCCAGCACCTGGTACAGGCGGAAGGCGATGAAGACGGCGGCCGCCGCGGATATGAGCAGGGTGATGACTTCCATCGACGCGTTTCAAAAACCTGTTGTCCGCTCCTGGGGGAGACTTGCCTTGGCAATATATAGGACGTCACGGGCCGCGCGTCAGCCTTCATATCAGGCGCGCTTGCCCTTGCGCCGGGCGCATGTTACCGCCCCGGCTTCCTTTTCCCGGCGGCTTGTCCTTCTTATGTGACGGGACCGGACCCGCCATCGCCCGACGTCAATTCCCAGAGAGGATTACCCATGGCTGACACACCCGCCGGCTCCGGTGCCGCCAACCCCGCCAACCCGCCCCAGATGCGCGTCCTGACCCAGTATGTGAAGGATCTCTCGTTCGAAAACCCCGGTGCCCCGGAATCTTTGCGCGGCGGCGAGGCCCCGCAGATCGATCTCGGCATTGATGTCGCGGGCCGTTCGGCGGGCGGTGACGCCTACGAGGTGATGATCAAGATCAACGCCAACGCCAAGCGCGGCGAGGACACGCTGTTCATCGTCGAGCTGGAATATGCCGGCCTCTTCGAACTGCGCAATTTCGACGACCGGTCGCGCGAGCCGATGCTGCTGATCGAATGTCCGCGCCTGCTCTTCCCCTTCGCCCAGCGCGTGCTCGCCGATGCGACCCGCGATGGCGGCTTCATGCCGCTGATGCTGCAACCGGTCGATTTCGCCGGCCTGTACCGTCAGCAGGTCGAGAAGCGCGCTCAAGGACAAGCACAGGCCCCGGCCGCCGGAGCCGAAGACGCGCCGAAGCCCAACTAGGGCTTAAAGCCCGCCGGTCCGTTTCCAGACCGAATCCCCGCCGCCCAGTGTCGCGACAAAGTCGGCATGGGCGGCGCGTTCGGCGTCCGTGGACAGGCTGGTCAGGGGGACGGGCCGCGCCCGGCGCGGCGGGAACACCGTCCCGGACCCGGCCGATGCAGCATCCCCGGCCAGGTCCAGCGCCCGCTCGCGTCCGCCATTGAGTTCCAGATAGACATCGGCCAGCAGGACCGCGTCGGTCAGCGCGCCGTGTTTTTCCCGTGAATCCAGGGAAATGTTGAACCGTTTGCACAACGCGTCGAGCGAGGCCGGCGAGCCGGGGAATTTCTTGCGCGCGATCGCGACGGTATCGCGGAAGCGGTCATCGGCAATGACCGGGTGTTCGAGCCGGGCCAGCTCCATATTGATGAAGCCGCGATCAAAGGGCGCATTGTGGGCCACCAGGCCTGCATCGCCGACGAAATCGAGAAATTTCTGGGCGATTTCGGCGAAGAGCGGCTTGTCGGCGAGGAACTCTGCCGTCAGCCCGGTGATCTCGGTCACGACCTGGGGAACGTCGCGCTCCGGATTGACATAGGTGTGGAATGTCCGGCCCGTCGGGATGCAATCGACCACTTCCACACAACCGATTTCAGTAACCCGGTCCCCGGCGGATGGGTCGAGGCCCGTGGTTTCGGTATCGAAGACAATCTCGCGCATCTGGGGTCAGGTTTTGGGCCGGTTTGCCCCGGCTTTCAACGCCGCAATGACATCGCCAACCTGGCGGCGCGCATCCGCGATACCGGCCGAGCTGTCGATGATGAAATCGGCGCGGGCCCGTTTCTCCGAATCCGGTGTCTGGCGGGCCAGAATTGCCTCGAATTTCTCCCGGGTCATGCCCGGACGGGCCAGCACCCGGTCCGCCTGTATGTCAGCGGGGGCCGACACCACGACAATGACATCATAGGCGTCCTGCTGACCGGTTTCGAACAGGAGCGGAATGTCGAGGACGCACAGCGCCGCACCTGCGGCCTCGGCAGCCTCGAGAAACGCTGCGCGTGCGGCACCGACCAGCGGATGAACAATGGCTTCGAGGTCCGCAAAACCTCCCGGATCGGACTTGAGCGCCTCGCTCAGTGACGCCCGGTCGATCCCGCCTCCTCTAAGTACACCTGGAAACCGCGCCGAGACCGGTTCGACGGCCGCACCACCCGGTGCGTAGAGGTCGTGGACCGCGGCATCGGCATCGAAAACCGGCACACCCGCTTCGGCGAACAGGCGCGCCGTCGTCGACTTGCCCATGCCGATCGATCCGGTCAGTCCCACCGTAATCATGCCGCCAGTGCCTTTCGCAGCAGGGCTTCGGCATCCACATCGGACGGCGCGCGGCGCCCGAACAGGGCCTCGAAAGACGGTCTTGCCTGGCCGATCAGCATGGCGATCCCGTCAAGCGTTTGCAGACCGGCCGCGCGCGCACCGGACAGAAACTGCCCCAGGCCTTCGCCATAATTGATGTCGATCACGTGCGGGTGGCCCGCGAGAGACCGCCAGTCGATCAACCGGTCGTCGCCGTCATGCGCACGCGCCGTGTTGATGATCACACCGGCTTCCCGCGCGGCACCTTGCCGGTCTGACCAATCGGCGAGGATTGCGCCCGGTGCCAGCTCGGCCTTGAGGGCGCTGGCTCGCTCCGCTGTCCGGTTGGTCAGCCGGATTTCGGCAATTTTCGCCCGGTCGAGCGCATGCAGGATCGCCCGGGCCGCACCGCCGGCTCCGAGCACCAGGACCGGACCCCGGTTCAGGGCAAATCCGGCTTCGCGGCAGGCAGCAAGAAACCCCAGCGCGTCGGTATTGTCGGCATGAAGGACGCCATCGCGCACGACGAGGAGGTTGGCCGCGCCGATCGCCTGCGCCGGCGGACTGGCCGAGTGGGCCACCGCCAGGGCGACCTCCTTGAGCGGCGCGGTGACATTCAGCCCCCGTATCCCCAGTGTCGGCAGGGCGGCGAAGGCCTCATGGGCCCGGTTGGGATGCACTTCGAACGCGGTATAGACGGCGTCGACACTTGTGGCGGCCAGCCAGGCATTCATCAGCATCGGTGACAGGGAATGATGGACAGGCCAGCCGGCGACACCGGCAAGAGCGGTGCGCGCAGTGATTGTCACGAGGCCAACACCCCTTCCTCGCGCAGCATGGCCAGGACCGGCAGAAGCGGCAGGCCGAGAATGGCAAAATAATCGCCCTTGATCTCTTCGAACAGCTGCGCGCCAAGCCCTTCATAGGCATAGCTGCCGACACTGGCGGTCAGCTCGTCTCCGGCCTGGTCGAGATAGGATTCCAGGAAGGCATCGGAGAACGCCCGGACGGTCAGGAGACTGGTTTCCGAATGGGTCCAGACCGTCTGTCCATCGCGCAGTGCGGCGAGCCCGCCGTGGAGCCCGTGTGTCTTCCCGCGCAAGTCTGCCAGCCTGTTTCGGGCGTCGGCGCGGTTCTCGGCCTTGTCATACATCACCCCGTCAAGCGAGAGGATCTGGTCGGCCCCGAGTACCAGCGCGCCGGGATGGTTGGCTGAAACCGCCTTTGCCTTGGCCTCGGCCAGGATCAGGGCGAGCTCGTCCGGTCCGGTGCCGGCATGGCGCGCCTTGATCGCGGCCTCATCAACCCGGGAGACCGCAACGGTAAAATCCACGCCCGCATTGCGCAGAAGGCTCTGCCGGATCTGGCTGCCCGAGGCGAGAATGAACGGGTGTGCGCTCATGCCTGCCGCCGCTTGTTCAACAGGTTGATGATTTTTGCCGAGGTTTCCTCGATCGAGCGCCGGGAGACGTCGATCACCGGCCAGCCATGCTTGGCGAAGAGTCGTTTCGCCTCGACGATTTCATCGCGCACGCGCTGGTCGTCGATATAATCGGTATCGCGTTCCTCGTTGAGCGATAGCAACCGGTTGCGCCGGATCTGGACGATGCGTTCGGGCTGGGCGGTCAGGCCGACAATGAGTGGTTTCTTCAGGCTCGCGAGATTGGGCGGCAGGCTGGCCCCCCGGACCAGCGGTATGTTCGCCGCTTTCACGCCGCGGTGGGCGAGATAGATGCAGGTCGGCGTCTTTGATGTCCGGCTGACGCCCAGGAGCACGACATCGGCCCCTTCCAGATTGCTGCCCTGGCCGTCGTCATGGACGATGGCATAGTTCAGGGCCTCGATCCGGGCATAATATTCCGCGTCGAGATCGTGCTGCGCGCCGGCCCGGCTCGACATGGGCAGGTTGAGAAACCCCGACAGGGTGGCAAGGATCGGGTCGAGAATGGCAATCGCCGGAACGCCGAGATCCGCGCATCGGTTTTCCAGCGCCCGGCGCAGCTCGGAATTGACCAGCGTGTACATCACCAGGCCCGGTGCCGCATCAATCTCCTTGAGCGCCATCTCCATCTGCCGCGGAGAGCGGACCAGCGCATAAAGGTGCTCGACCGGTTCCACGCCCTCGAACTGGGCGACCGAGGCTCGCATGACATCCATCAGCGTTTCGCCGGTTGAATCCGAGACCAGGTGAACATGGAAGCGGACCGGGGCGGCGGGTTTCTGGACGTTATCGGGCATGGAGGATCCGGACTGGCGGGACGTGGAAAAGGTTTATGAAGTGTTAACAACACCCGTCCTTACCCCCAGGCAGGCCGGTTGTGGCGGAGTCTACCAGCCTTTCGCGGAAAGATTCGAGCCTTTTCACCGGCCGGCTCCACAGGGCCTTCTGGTTGTGGACAGCGGTACAGTCATCACCGTCGTCCACATCGAGGCAATCCTGTTACCGGGTTTTTCACCAGCAGCCAGGCCGCTGAAGTACCGGCGCAGAGCGTCAACTGGCTTTTATCCCCAAGAACAGACCAGTCTGTGGATAACGGTTTTTCACAGCATGTGACGTGATCGGGTTAGCGGGCAAAACCGTATCTGTTCACACTGTCCACGCCACCAACGACTCCTACCAATCCCTAAAAGGGATATTGAAAGGGAACAAAAGGGCCGCATTGCCTGTGGGAAGAAGTCCGCTTAAGGAGCGAGCCAACATGGTTCATGACAAACCCCTCCTCGCTGTCCTGAAGGGCGAGCGACGCGATCCGCCTCCGGCCTGGATGATGCGCCAGGCCGGGCGTTATCTCCCCGAATACCGGAAAGTGCGGGCCACCGCGCCCGACTTCATTGCCTTTTGCCTGGATCCGGAGAAGGCTGCCGAAGTCACACTGCAACCGATCCGACGCTTCGGCTTTGATGGCGCGATCGTCTTTGCCGACATCCTGCTCATCCCCATGACACTCGGCCGCCGGGTCTGGTTTGAAAAGGGCGAAGGTCCGAAACTCGATCCGCTGGCGATGTCGGATGTCGATAGTCTGACCATCGGCGACGCCGAAACCCGGCTCGGTCCGGTCGGCGAGACGCTGTCCCGCGTTCGCGCCGCTTTGCCGCACGAGACCACGCTCATCGGATTTGCCGGCGCGCCGTGGACGGTGGCGACTTACATGATCGAGGGTGGCGGTTCGAAAGACCGCCTGCAGTCCCGCGCCGCGGCTTGGCGCGAACCGGAGCGGTTTGACCGGCTTTTAGACCTGCTGGCCACCGCGACCGCGCGTTATCTGGTCATGCAGGCGAGATCCGGGGCCGATGCGCTAAAAATCTTCGATTCCTGGGCTGAAGGCCTGCCCGAACCGCTGTTCGAACGCGTCGTCATCGCTCCGACAAAGGCGATCGTTGACCAGGTACGCGCTGCGGGCGTGACCGTGCCGATCATCGGTTTCCCGAAAGGCGCAGGGACGCACTATGCCCGCTATGCCGCCGAGACCGGGATTGATGCGATTGCGCTTGACCACGGTCTTGATCCGGTCTGGGCCGATGCGGCACTGCCCCAAGGCATGCCCGTCCAGGGCCAGCTTGACCCGTCAGCCCTGTTCGCAGGCGGAGAAGCGCTCGATAGCGAAATCGCCCGTATCCTGGCGGCCTGGAAAAACCGGCCACACATCTTCAATCTCGGTCACGGGATCTCACCCGATGTACCGGTTGCCCATGTCGAGCGCCTTCTGGAATGCGTGCGCGGAAAGGCCGGAGCGTGAGCCGCAAGATTGCGGTCGTCCTGTTCAATCTCGGCGGACCAGACGGTCAGGCCGATGTGAAACCCTTCCTGCGCTATCTTTTCCGCGACCCGGCCATCATTGGTGCGCCCGGGCCGATCCGTGAATTTCTGGCCTGGCTGATCTCAACCCGCCGTGAGAGGGAAGCCCAGGCCAATTATGCCCTGATGGGCGGGGGCTCGCCGCTTCTGACCGAAACGCGGTCGCAGGCCGACGCGCTGACCAAACGGCTCAATCAAAGTGGCGACAGCGAGTTTCGGGTCTTCATTGCCATGCGCTACTGGCACCCCTTTGTCGAGGAGGCGGTCCGGGAGGTGGCGACGTGGGGCCCTGACGAGACCGTGCTTCTTCCGCTCTATCCGCAGTTTTCCACGACGACGACCGGCTCGTCGCTGAAAGCCTGGAAAGATGCGGGCGGCGGAGCGGCACGCACCGTCTGCTGTTATCCGGAAAACGAGGACTTTATCTCGGCCCATGCCGCGCTCATCGCACAAAGCTGGGAAAAAGCAGGCCGGCCCGAGAATACCCGCCTGCTCTTTTCCGCCCATGGCCTGCCCGAGCGCGTCATTGCCGCGGGCGACCCCTACCAGTTCCAGGTCGAACGCACGGCCGCGGCCATCGCCGACCGATTACCACAACTGACCGATTGGCAGATTTGCTACCAGTCCCGTGTCGGTCCGCTCACATGGATCGGCCCGGCAACCGAAGACAGCATCCGTGAGGCAGCCGAGGTCGACCGGCACATCCTGCTTGTCCCCATCGCGTTCGTGTCCGAGCACATCGAAACACTGGTCGAGCTCGACATCGAATATCGCGAGCTCGCCAAGGACACCCGGCCCGGCGTCGGATATACGCGTGTACCGGCACTGGGTGTGGCGGATGGCTATGTCACCGCGCTTTCCGGTCTGGTATCAGGGGCGCTTGAAGGGCCTGCCGGGATGAAACCGCCAAACGGACAGCGTCTGTGCCCGGCGGACCGGTCGCAATGCCCCTGCGCCGGGATGGAGACGCGCTGATGATCGATTTTCTGCTGCCAGGCAGCACCGTCTATCTGGTGATCAAGGCGCTGCACATCATCTCAGTGATCTTCTGGATGGCGGGCATGCTCTATCTGCCGCGTCTTTTCGTCTATCACCACGGGGCGGCGCGCGGCGGCGAGCTCGAGGCCGCGCTTTTGAAACAGGAGCGCAATCTCCTGAAGATCATCATCAATCCGGCGATGATCGCGGTCTGGGTGCTGGCCCTCCTGATGATCGCGGCGAACATGTCGCTGTGGACGGCGGGCTGGCTGCACGTGAAGCTGGTTCTCGTCATCCTGCTGTCGGCTGTGCACGGGCTTTATGCCTCCGCCGCGAAGAAATTCGCCGCCGGCGAACGCCCCCGGACCGAGAAATTCTGGCGGATCGTCAACGAGATCCCGGCCCTGATGGTGATCGCCATCGTATTGCTGGCCGTACTCAAACCCTTCTGACGAGTACAGGACCGGGAAAGCGCGCTTGACGGAAAAGCGCACCTGTGTCACTCGAAGGTCAGATCCGCCCGCCGGATACCGCCTGTTCGCTCTCGCGCCGCCCGGTGTGACCGTTCAGGCCGACGCAGTTTTGACAAATCTGTCTTCCATCCTCCCGGTTTGTCGCCCGTCCGCTGTTTGATCGTCCGAAACACGCTGTCCCGTTTCGCCATCCCGGTCCGAACACATCCGCCCTGCCCTGGTTCAACCAAGCCCGTTTGAAGAGTGTCCATGTCTGACGAGTCCCAATCCGAAACCCCGACTCTGCCGAAATCCCTGGAAGGCGTCACCAAGATGACGTTGCAGGAATTGAAGGAGAAGAAGCCGACCGAACTCCTGCAACTCGCCGAGTCGCTGGAGATCGAGAACGCGTCGACCATGCGCAAGCAGGGGATGATGTTCGCTATCCTCAAGGCGCTCGCCGATTGCGGCGTGGAGATCCATGGCGGCGGCACGCTGGAAATTCTCCAGGACGGCTTTGGCTTCCTGCGCTCGCCGGAAGCCAACTATCTCGCCGGCCCGGATGACATCTATGTTTCGCCGTCGCAGCTGAAGAAATTCGGCCTGCGTACCGGCGATACCGTAGAGGGCGAGATCCGCTCGCCGCGAGACGGTGAACACTATTTCGCGCTTCTGAAGATCAATTCGATCAATTTCACTGATCCCGAACAGGCGCGTCACAAGGTCCATTTCGACAATCTGACACCGCTTTACCCCGATGAGCGCTTCAATCTCGAACTGCCGGACCCGACCATCAAGGACCGCACCGGCCGGGTGATCGACATCGTCGCCCCGATCGGCAAGGGCCAGCGCGCCCTGATCGTCGCGCCGCCGCGCACCGGCAAGACGATGATCCTGCAAAACATTGCCCACGCCATCGAGACCAATCACCCCGACTGCTATCTGATCGTCCTGCTGATCGACGAGCGGCCGGAAGAAGTTACCGACATGCAGCGCACGGTGAAGGGCGAGGTCATCTCCTCGACCTTCGACGAACCGGCCACGCGTCACGTCCAGGTCGCCGACATGGTAATCGAAAAGGCCAAACGCCTCGTCGAGCATGGCCGCGACGTCGTCATCCTGCTCGATTCCATCACCCGCCTGGGCCGTGCCTACAACACCGTCGTCCCGAGTTCCGGCAAGGTGCTGACCGGCGGTGTCGACGCCAATGCCCTGCAGCGCCCGAAACGCTTCTTCGGTGCGGCACGCAATATCGAGAATGGCGGCTCGCTCTCCATCATCGCCACCGCACTGATCGATACCGGCAGCCGCATGGACGAAGTGATCTTCGAAGAATTCAAGGGCACGGGTAACTCCGAAATCGTGCTCGACCGCAAGGTCGCCGACAAGCGCGTCTTTCCGGCCATCGACATCCTCAAGTCCGGTACGCGGAAAGAGGAACTCCTCGTCGACAAGGTCAATCTGCAGAAGACCTATGTGCTCCGCCGTATCCTCAACCCGATGGGTGCGCAGGACGCGATCGACTTCCTGCTCGGCAAGCTGCGGGAAACAAAGACCAATTCGGACTTCTACGATTCCATGAATACCTGATTTCGCGCCATGCGAAATTGAGGCTCGCGAAAGGCCGCCGGCGGGGACTATCCTTTCCGGCGGCCTTTTTCGTTCTCAGCTTCAGAAAGCCCTGTACCCATGACCGCTACACCCGATCTCGTCCTCTATCACGGACCGAACAGCCGTTCCCTGCGGGCGCGCTGGATGCTCGAGGAGATGGGCCTGCCCTATACGCTCGAGCCGGTCGCGTTCGATCGCCGCCCCATCGGTGATGACGCCTATGGCGAGATTCATCCGCTGCGCAAGGTTCCGGTCCTGCGTGACGGGGCGGACCTGGTCCGCGACTCGATTGCCATCATGGAGTATCTCGCCGCTCGGCATGGCCCGACCGATCTGGTCCTGACGCCTGCCGAGGCCGAGTATGGCCGTTTCCTCGAATTCCTGCAGTTCGGCGAGGCCGGCATGCTGATGCCGCTCAATCTTGTCGTCGCGCACACCGCCCTCCTGCCCGAGGACCAGCGCAACCCGTCGCTGGCCAAATGGGGAAGGATGGAGTGCGACAAGCTGCTGAACTTCATCGAGACGACGGGCCTGGCCGGGGGCCGGGAGTATCTTGCTGGCGGGCGCTTTACCGCCGCGGACATTTCGGTGGGATATTCGGTCTATCTGCTGAAAATCCTGCGCCAGTTCGACCGGTCTGCCACGGGCGTCGATGCCTGGTTCAAGCGCATTACGGCCCGCGACGCCTGGAAGCGCGCCAGCGCGACCTAGTCAGCAGGTCCGGTCGGGCAGTGGTCACCGGCGCCCCCGACGGCGCGGACTGCGGCCGCGACATCGTCAACCGCCAGCACCTCGACATGCAGGCGGTCGAAGAGGGCATAATCGGCGCGGCCCTCGGCTTCGGCGCTAAAATCATGGGCCGCGGTCTCGACGCCCATACCGGTCAGGGCCGCCTCGATCCGGGCTTCGGGCACACCCCGCCCCATCCAGCTGACGACGCGTGAAAGGTCTAGTTCGGTATTGAGCAGGTGCCGCTCGGACCGGATGGCATAGGAAACGGCGATGTCCGGGTCGACCGCGAGGACAGCGGCCGCATCGGCCTCCGAATTGGTGATGACCACAACCTGACCACCCATACCGGCATCCGACGCGGCGCGCGCGGCCGCCAGCGGCGACACGGTTTTCGGATCGAGTTGAAGCAGAAGCCCCGTTTCGTTAGCGACTGCGAAGGCCTCGGCGAGGGTCGGCACGGTCTCGCCGGTTTCCCGTCCGCGCGGATCGCGCAGCCGCAGATCGCGCAGCTCGGCCAGGGCGTAGCGGTCCAGGCGGCCGCGTCCTGTCGTCGTGCGGTCGAGCGTGTCGTCATGCATGAGGACAATTTCGCCATCCGCGGTCCGGCGCAGATCGATCTCGGCGAAAGCGGCCCCGAGGGCTGCCGACTGGCGGAGTGCGGCAAGGGAATTGTCGGGAATGCCGGGACCGGCTCCGCCGCGATGGGCCGAGAGCAGCGTGGCATCGGCTTCACGCGCGCAGTCGAGCAGGGCTTCGACGGGCAGTAGGGGAGCCGGGGCAGAGTCCGGTACCGCGCCCGGCGCACAGGAGAGCAAAAGCAGGGCACCGAGGGCGGAGACCGGTTTCATGGCGATGTCCTATCCCAGGTGCGTCTGAAGGAAAGCCCGCGTCCGCGTATTGGCGAGGTCGGCTGCGCGGGCATCGAAATGCTCCCCGCCCACGCGCGCGAAAGCGTGATCCTGTTCGGGATAGTCGTGCAGTGTGACATGGGGATTATCATCAAGCCCGTCATGCATGGCTTTTTGCGCCTTGGCGTCGACGAACTGGTCCTTGCCCGCAACATGCAGCATCAGGTGACCGGAGATGTTCTTCGCTTCGTCGAGGAATTTGGGAATGTTGACCCCGTAATACCCGACACAGGCCTCGGCATCGGTCCGGCAGGCCGTGAGATAGGCCAGAAGACCACCCAGACAGTAGCCGATCGCTCCGGCCTTGCCGGTCGACTGTTTGTCACGCCGGGCGACCGCGATGGTTTCGGCGATGTCCTTGACCCCGGTATCAGGATCGAAGCGGCTCATCAGGTCGAACGCCTTGTCCCATTCGGCCTTGGTCTTGTCGGTCAGCTCGACACCGGGTTCGAGCCGCCAGAACAGGTCGGGACAGATGGCGACATAACCCTGCCCGGCCAGATCGTCGCAGATATCGCGCATCACCAGGTTGATGCCGAAGATTTCCTGGATGACGACGAGAGCCGGGCCGGGCCCGCCACCTTCGGGAGCGGCGCGATAGGCCGGGAAGTCGCCATCGGGGCTCTTGATTGTGATCATCTCGCTGGGCATGGGGAGGTCTCCTTGCTGTTGCGGCTTGGCGGCGGGGTCTGCCCGCCTCTATGCTCAACCCTTCAAGCATCAAGCGAGGCACGGATGAAGGTCAAGGTCGATATCGATTGTACGCCGGAGGAGGCCCGGACCTTTTTCGGCTTGCCCAATGTGACGCCGCTGAACGACGCACTGGTCGAAGAGATGACCAAGCGGATGCAGGAGAATATCGGCGCGCTGGAACCTGAAGCCCTGATGCGCAACTGGATGAGTTTCGGCGGACAGATGCAGGACCAGTTCATGTCGCTGATGCGTCAGGCGTCCGGTGACACCAAGGGCTGACCGGCCGCACACCGGCGCTTTGCGATGACGGACACGATATTCGCCCTGTCAACGCCGCCGGGCCGGTCCGGCGTGGCGGTGATCCGTCTCAGCGGTGCCGGTTCCGGAGCGATTCTCGATGCCCTGGCCGGCAAACCTCGCCCGCGACCGCGCGAGGCGGCGCTGCGCCGTCTGCGTGACCGGCAGAACGCAACGCTCGACCGGGCGCTCGTCCTCTGGTTTCCCGGCCCGGCCAGCTTTACCGGGGAGGACAGCGCCGAATGTCATGTCCACGGTGGCGAGGCGGTCATTGAGGGTGTGTTCGAGGCTTTGCGGGCCGAGGGCGCGCGTCCGGCCGAGGCCGGGGAGTTCACACGCCGGGCGTTCGAGAATGGCAAGCTGGACCTCACCGAAGCCGAGGGGCTCGCCGATCTCATCGAGGCCGAGACCGAGGGTCAGCGCGAACAGGCGCTTGCCCAGATGGGCGGGGCGCTGAAAACGCTTTACGAGGGCTGGCGCGAAGATCTGATCGCCATCCTCTCCGCGATCGAGGGAGAGATCGATTTTCCCGACGAGGACGATGTACCCGGCGCGCTGGCGGCCACGGCGGGTCCGGGCGTCGGAGCGCTGATCGCGGCGCTGGAAACCCACCTTGATGACGACCGGCGCGGCGAGATCGTCCGGCGCGGCTTCACCATTGCCATCATCGGGGCTCCAAACGCCGGAAAGTCAAGTATTCTCAATCGCTTGGCGCGTCGCGAGGCCGCCATCGTTACCGATATTCCCGGCACGACACGGGATATTGTCGAGGTGCGCCTGGTGCTGGCCGGATTCCCGGTCATTCTCGCCGATACGGCGGGTCTGCGCGAAGCCTCTGACCGGGTTGAGGCTGAGGGCGTGCGCCGCGCGCTGGAGCGGGCGCGCGATGCGGATCTCAGACTGGGCGTGATCGACGGGACAGATAAGGGTGCCCGCCCACCGGACGCCCTGCGCGATGGCGATATCCTGATCGTCAACAAGAGCGACCTTGGGGCTTCCGATTCTCTTGGAGCGATCGCTGTCTCAGCGACAACTGGAGCGGGGTTCGACGCTCTGGAAGCCGAGCTGTCGGCCCGTGTCGCGGCCCGGCTGTCACGGCGCGAAGCTCCCGCCCTCTCCCGTGCTCGTCACCGCGAGGCGGTTGAAGCAGCCCTGTCGGCGCTCAGGCGCGGGCGGGCGCGGCTGATCGATGCGCCCGAACTCGCCGGTGAGGATGTGCGTCTGGCCATTCGCGCAATGGAAAGCCTGACCGGCCGGATTGATGTCGAGGACGTACTCGACCGGGTGTTCTCCCAGTTCTGTATTGGCAAATAAGGCGCTACTCGCTCACTTCAGGCAGGCCAATACCATGCCGGTCGAGAACAGCCTGCAAGTCCGCCGTGTCGTCAAGCACGGCCCGGTAGATGTCGAGATAGTGCGTATTGCTTTCCAGCTCGGCCCGCGCCGCCTCCTCTCCAACGAAGTGCGAGAGCCCACGGAGTTCAAGCAGGCAGACCAGGAGGTGGAGCGCATTGCTCTGTTCGTCCCTTGCCCCGTGCGGATAGCCGACCGGAATGTCGGGATACATCGCGGCAAAGTCGGCCATCGCCGCGTTACGCGCATCCGGGAATGTGTTGACATACCAGTGGAGTTGCTCGTGCAGGAAGGTCGCAAGCAGGCCCGTGTCATTCTCGAGATAGCGCGTATGAAGCGTCAGCACCGGATGGCTGTGCGGAATGGCGGCGCGATCAATCTCGACAGTGCGCGTCCAGACGAGATCCCAGGGCGCGTGCGTTTCCATCAGGCGGTGGAGCTGCTGTGCGGTTTCGATCTCGTCAGCCGTACCGTTGGCCGTGGTGACTTCGAGCCTGGGGGCCAGCTCGGCCTGAACCAGGACAAGGGTGATGAAGGCGAGGATCGGGGTCATTGAGGGCTCCAGATCAAATTCCTGATCGGTCTATCCTAGGCCCGGACGCCCCGCGTTTCACGTGAAACATGAGGCCAGGCGCTCGACAGGATCGTGTTGCGGCATTATGGAAGCCGCCCGTCCCGTCAGGCGGGCAAGCAAGCGAGGACCCGGGCGATGGATCGCTGGGACGTCATTGTGATAGGCGGCGGACACGCCGGGTGCGAAGCGGCTGCGGCTGCGGCGCGCTTTGGCGCGTCGACCCTCCTCCTGACCCACAAGCGCGCCACCATTGGCGAGATGTCCTGCAACCCGGCCATTGGCGGTCTTGGCAAGGGCCATCTCGTGCGCGAGATCGATGCGCTCGACGGGCTGATGGGTCGTGTTGCGGATGCGTCGGGCATTCAGTTCCGCCTGCTCAACCGCTCCAAGGGCCCTGCCGTGCGCGGTCCACGCACCCAGAGCGACCGCAAGCTCTACCGCGAAGCGATGCAGGCCGAGCTGGCGCGTATGGATGGCCTGACCATCGTCGAAGCGGCGGTGGAAGACCTGATCACGGATGCGTCCGGCCGGGTCTGTGGTGCGGTCGCGGCCGATGGGCGCGAATTCCGCGCTGCAGCCGTGGTCCTGACGACGGGAACGTTCCTGAAAGGCATGATCCATCGCGGTGAGGAACGCATTCCCGCCGGGCGGCATGGCGAGGCACCAGCTAATGGTCTGTCCGACCAGCTTTATGCGCTCGGTCTTAGGATTGGCCGGCTGAAAACCGGAACGCCCGCCCGGCTCGACGGGCGGACCATTGATTGGGCCGGCCTGGACATGCAGGCGGCTGACGACACGCCGGTGCCCTTTTCCTTCCTCACCGACCGGATCACGGTGAAGCAAATCGCCTGCGGCATCACCCGCACGACGCAAGCCACGCACCGGATCATCGCGGAGAATATTCGCCGTTCTGCCGTCTATGGCGGTGCGATCTCCGGACGCGGGCCGCGCTATTGCCCGTCCATCGAGGACAAGATCCACCGCTTTGCCGACCGGACCAGCCACCAGATATTCCTCGAACCGGAAGGACTCGACGATCCGACCGTCTACCCCAATGGCATCTCGACCTCGCTGCCCGCGGATATTCAGGACGCCTTCCTGAAAACGATTCCGGGGCTGGAGCGTGCTGAAGTGGTCCGCCACGGCTATGCGATCGAATATGATTATGTCGATCCACGTGAGCTGAGTCGCGGGCTGGAAGTCCGCGCGGCGCCGGGCCTGTTCCTCGCCGGGCAGATCAACGGCACGACGGGGTACGAAGAAGCCGGTGCGCAGGGTCTCGTCGCGGGGCTCAATGCGGCGGCCCAGGCCGGAGGCCGCGCCGACCCTGTCGTCTTCGACCGGTCCCAGGCCTATATCGGCGTCATGATCGACGATCTCGTGACGCGCGGCGTCAGCGAGCCCTATCGCATGTTCACCAGCCGCGCCGAATACCGGCTCACCCTGCGCGCCGATAATGCCGACCAGCGGCTGACAGGCGCGGGTATCGATCTCGGTGTCGTCGGAAGAACTCGGCGAGACGCGTTCGTATCGAAGCAACGCGATCTCGCTGAACTTAAGGAGACGGTCTCCCGACTCTCCCTGACTCCGCCTGAAGCCCAGAAGGCGGGTCTGAAGGTCAACTCGGACGGCAAGCGCCGGACGGCGATGGAGCTTCTGGCATATCCAACAATTGGTTGGGCCGATATTGCTCGAGTCTGGCCGGAATTGTCAGGAATCCCGGCCGCACTCTCCGAGCAGGTCGAGATCGAAGCCCTCTATGCCGGCTATCTCGACCGTCAGGATGCTGACATCCTGGCTTTTCAACGTGACGAACAAGTACGAATCCCGGCTGGTCTGGACTATGCGGCGGTTGGCGGGTTGTCGAACGAGGCCCGTGAGAAGCTCGAGCGCGCTCGCCCCGATACGCTGGGACAGGCCGCGCGGATTGAGGGTGTGACGCCGGGCGCGCTGACAGCTGTTCTGGCCCACCTGAAATCCGTTCAGCGCCGTACAGGCTGATGCGATGAGCCAGGCAGCGTTCCAGGCCGCAACTGATGTTTCACGTGAAACATTGCAGAAATTCGTCATCTGGGAACGGCTCCTGAACGACTGGAGCGCTCATACCAACCTCGTCGCCCGCAGCACGCTACCCGATTTCTGGGAGCGGCATGCGCTCGATTCCTGGCAGGTGTTCGAGGCGGGGCCGGATGGTGCGGCGCGCTGGGCCGATATCGGATCGGGTGCGGGTTTCCCCGGCCTTGCGATTGCGCTGGGGCTGGCCGACCGCGGCGTAGCGGACGCTCAGGTCTACCTGGTCGAGTCGATCGGCAAAAAGGCCGCCTTCCTGCGCGAGGTCGTGAAAGAAACGGGAGCGCCCGCGACAATTCTCTGTCAGCGCGCGGAGACACTCGACCCCGCTCTGGCCGTGGATGTGGTGACCGCGCGGGCCGTTGCTGCGCTGCCCAAACTCCTCACCCTGTGCGATCCCCTGTTGAAAACCGACGCAACAGGGCTGTTTTTGAAGGGTGCGCGGCATGGCGAGGAATTGACCGAAGCGCGCAAATACTGGACGTTTGACGCCACGGTCATACCCAGTCGTACCGGCGACGGGGCCATCCTCAAGCTGAAGAATGTTGCCCATGTCTGAATCCAGAAGAGCGCCGAAAGTCATTGCCGTTGCCAACCAGAAGGGCGGGGTGGGCAAGACCACCACGGCCATCAATCTGGGGACCGCCCTCGCCGCCATCGGCAAGGCGGTCGTGCTGCTCGATCTCGACCCGCAGGGCAATGCCTCGACGGGGCTGGGCGTACCGCCGTCGGAACGCCGCTCAACCAGTTATGATGTGTTGGTCGGCGAGCGCCCGCTGAAAGAGACGCTGGTCGATACGCTGGTGCCGGGCTTGCGCCTGGCCCCGTCCGACCCGGATCTTTCCGGAGCCGAGATCGAACTGGCCTCGGCCCCGCGTCGGTCCTACCGGCTGCGCAAGACGATCGAGCGCTATCGTGATGACCTCGCCGACCGGGGCGAGCGCTGTGATTATGTCCTGATTGATTGCCCACCCTCGCTGAACCTGCTGACGGTTAATGCCATGACGGCCGCCGATTCAGTCCTGGTGCCGCTGCAGGCGGAATTCTTCGCGCTCGAAGGGCTGTCCCAGCTGATGCGGACCGTGGATCTGGTCAAGGCGAACCTTAATACCGGTCTCGCCATCCAGGGCGTGGTCCTGACCATGGTCGACACCCGCAACAATCTCTCGCGGCAGGTCGAGGACGATGTCCGCGCCCATTTCGGCGACAAGGTCTACAAGACCGTGATTCCCCGCAATGTCCGGGTGTCCGAGGCCCCGTCCTTTGGCAAGCCGGTCCTGCTGTATGATCTTCAGTGCGCTGGCAGCCAGGCCTATGCCGGTCTGGCGCGCGAGCTCGTCCAGCAGGAGCGCGGCCAGGCCGCCGGAAATATCAGGGAAATGGCATGAGCGCCGAACGTACACGCGGCCTGGGCCGCGGTCTCTCCGCCCTTTTAAGTGACAGTGAGGGCAGCGACGAAAACACCCAGACATCCAGTGGTTTGGCCGGTGTCCGTACGTTGCCGATCGAGCAGGTATCCGCCAATCCCGACCAGCCGCGCCGACAGTTCAGCGAGGCCGATCTGACCGCACTCGCCGAGTCGATCGCCGAAAAAGGTGTGCTTCAGCCGATCCTGGTGCGCCCGGCCCCGAAAGGCGACGGCTACCAGATCGTCGCCGGTGAACGCCGCTGGCGTGCAGCCCAGCGCGCCCGGCTGCACGAGATCCCGGCGCTGGTGCGCGATTTCACCGATCGCGAAACACTTGAAATCGCCATCGTCGAGAATGTCCAGCGCGCCGACCTGGATCCGGTCGAGGAAGCCCGCGCCTATCGCCAGCTGGTAGATCGCTTCGGGCACAGCCAGGACGAAATCGCCCGGGCCGTTTCGAAAAGCCGAAGCCATGTCGCCAATTCGATGCGTCTCCTCACCCTTCCGGACAGCATCCTGACTCTTCTTGCCAACGGCGAGTTGAGCGCCGGGCATGCGCGTGCGCTCATCAAGAATCCTGACGCTGAGAAACTCGCCGAACTTATTGTTTCAAAGGGGCTTTCGGTTCGAGAGGCCGAAGCCCTCGTCAAGGCTGGTGACAGTCGCAATGCGCCGGAAACCAAATCTCGTTCCGGACGCAGCAAGGATACCGATACCCGCGCGCTGGAGGCTGATCTCGCCAATCGTCTCGGCCTTGCGGTCGATATCCGGCACGGCAAGGGCTCGCAAAAGGAAGCCGGTGAAATCCGTGTCCAGTACACGACGTTGGAACAACTCGACGATCTCTGCCGGCGGCTGTCCGGCTCAGCCGGATAGGCGTTCCGCTCTCAGGGCCAGCTTCGCCAGCAAGTCCCCGCCCAGCGCCTCGACCGGGGCGCGCCCGTGCTTCATCGCCCGCTCGGCCTGAAAGGCGGCATCACGCGCCGCTTCCAGGGCAGCCCCGCGCCACAATCCGCACTGCCGCGAAAATCCGGACGCCGCAGGCCCAAAACGCGGGGCACCCAGACGTTGCGCGCCCTGAACACCGCCGCCGGAATGGACCTCGCCGATCTGGTCGAGACGGCGCTGCAGCGCCCGCAATACGCCCACCGGGCTCACGCCGGCATCAAGGGCGCGATGATAGGCGGCATCGGCAAGTGCGCTCTGCCCGCCCAGGGCCGCATCGATGATCCCGTTTAGCTCGGCATCACCGCCGCCAACGCTGCAGGCAAGGATGTCGGCTTCACCAATCTCATCATCACCGTCGGCGCGTTGGCCTCTCAGCCCTTTGTAAAGTATAAGCTTTTCGATCTCGGAGCGGGCCAGCGACCGGTCCCCTTCCAGCGACGGGATAAAGCGCGTCCGCGCCTCCGGGGTCAGTTTCAGACCTTCTGCCGCCAGGCTTTCCTCGATCAGGTGAGCCAGATCGCCCGGCGAATCCGAATAGCAGGGCGCGGCCAGTGCGGACTTCGACCCTTCAAACGTCTTGCGGAGTTTTCCGGCCGGCTTCAATTCACCGGCTTCGACGATCAGCGTGGCTTCCGCTGTCAGCGTACCGGCATCGAAATCCGCAATGAAGGCCGCCGCCGGGGCGCCCGCCGATTCGGTGGAGACGCGTAGTCGGACCAGACGGGCGCCACCGATCATCGACAACGCCGCCATCGCATCAGCCAGAGCGGCCGGATCGGCTTTCAAGTCATCTTCGGTGAGGGATGTCACCGCGAACGGGTCGTCCAGATCGGGAATGATCGATTTGGCGAGCGTGTCGGCGCGTTCCCGCACCAGGCCGCGGTCAGGACCGTAGATCAGGAATGCTGTTACATTCCGTGCCTTGAGAAGGCCGGTTCCGACCTCGCCGGCAGAGAGTTTCACGACGGGTTGGCGCGCCGCAGATAGCGCGCGACATGCGCCGAAATCCGCTCTGCCGCATCGCGCGCCGCACGCTCTTCGGCGTCCCGGCGGGCGCTTTCCGCGGCATAGGGCTGGGTCGGCACGTCATAGGCCGCTTCGGACCGCACATAATCCTGTACGACAATCTCGCCGGTGGAGAGGTCCTGCAGCGTGAACGTCACCGTCATCACCAGGGCAAAGCGCGTCGCGATATCGTCCGCGCCAACACCGAGGCCCGCTGCCGCGATATCCGGCTCGGCCACGAGGCGGTAACGCTGGGTTCCGGAAGGTGCCCCGAACCGGTCGCGCAGTGATTCGGCCAGCAATTGCGCGGGACGGTCGCGTCCGGGAATGTCGACATCTACGCTGCGGATCGCCGCAACATCGCTGCCTGTCGCATACATGGGCTGGAAACCGCATCCCGCCAGAAGTGCGGTGAAAGCCAGAAGGGCGGCGAACGGGAGGAATCGGATCAGGGTCATGTCGCCACTATATTCACGATCCGCCCGGGAACCACGATCACTTTTCTGACCGTCAGCCCTTCAAGCGCCCGAACAACCCCTTGGGTCGCCAGTGCGGCGGCCTCCGCGGCGTCTTTTCCGGCGTCTTTGGCAAGCACGATCTCGTCGCGCCGCTTGCCATTGACCTGTACGGCAATGGTGACGGTATCGTCCTGCAACAGGGCCGGATCGGCGTCCGGCCAGGGTGTTTCGACCAGAAGGCGCGAGCCACCCAGGCGGCTCCAGCATTCCTCGGCGAGGTGCGGCATGAAGGGCGAAATCATGCGCGCCAGCAGGCCGAGCGCTTCGCTGCGTGCCGCCAGAGCCGGTCCGTCAACCGGTTCGGTGTTCAAACGGCGCAGCGCATTGACCAGGTCGTGAACGCGGGCAACGGCATTGTTGAACCGGAAGCCCTCGATGGCCGCCGAAACATCGTGAAGCGCCTTGTGGGCGGCCCGGCGCAGTTCCAGCGCGTCACCCTCGGCATCTGTTGCAACCGAATCAGGCCCGGGTGCGCCCCCGGGGTGCGCGTCGACCAGCGACCAGATCCGCTGGATAAAACGCCATACGCCTTCTACGCCTTCATCAGTGTACTCGACATCACGTTCGGGCGGAGAGTCCGACAGAACGAACCAGCGTGCGGCATCGGCTCCGAAATCCTCGATGAAAGCGTCCAGATCGACGACATTCTTCTTCGATTTCGACATCTTTTCGACCGCGCCGACCGTGACCGGTTTGCCGGTCGCAATTTCGACGATCTTGCCTGACCGGCTCTCCACCTCTTCCGGTAGTAGCCAGCGGCCATCTGCGGCCCGATAGGTCTCGTGGGTCACCATGCCTTGCGTGAAGAGGCCGGCAAACGGCTCACCGCCGGGCATGTCGATCAGACCGCAATCATGCAGGGCCCGCGTAAAGAAGCGCGCATAAAGCAGGTGGAGAATGGCGTGTTCGACACCGCCGACATACTGGTCGACCGGCATCCAGGCGGCCGCCTCGGCCGGATCGAACGGTGTGTCCGTCGTCCACGGCGAGGTAAAGCGCAGGAAATACCAGGACGAACACACGAAGGTGTCCAGCGTATCGGTCTCGCGCCGCGCCGGCTGGCCGCACTCCGGACAGTCCACCGCTTTCCAGCTCTCGTGCCGGGTAAGCGGATTGCCTGGCTTGTCGAACGTGACGTCTTCAGGAAGGGTCACCGGAAGCTGGTCCTCGGGCACCGGAACCACACCGCAGCTGTCGCAGTGGATGATCGGGATCGGGCAACCCCAATAGCGCTGGCGGGAGACCAGCCAGTCGCGCAGCCGGTACGTGGTCGCGCCCTCGCCCAGCTTCAGCGATTCCAGCCTGGCAATCGCGGCCTCAATCGCCTCGGCGGACGTCAGCCCGTTGAGGAATTTCGAATTATAGATCGTACCGTCACCGGTATAGGCGGTGTCGTCGATCGCGTGACTGTCGGCATCCGCACCCGGTGGCAGCACAACCGGCGTCACCGGAAGATCATATTTACGCGCGAAGTCGAGATCGCGCTGATCGCCGGCTGGCGAGCCGAAAATGGCTCCGGTTCCATAGGAGGACAGCACGAAATTGGCTGACCAGACGGGGATTTCCCATTTCGGATCAAAGGGGTGGCGTACCTTGACCGACAAATCGAACCCGCGCTTGGGCGCCTTCTCGATCTCTTCCTGCGAGACGCCGGTGCGCTGGCAGTAGTCGGCAAAGGCCTCGATCGACGGATCGTCTTCGGCAAGCGCCTTGACGATGGCATGGTCGGGTGCAAGTGCCAGGAAGCTGGCCCCGAACAGCGTATCGGGCCGGGTCGTGAACACCTCGATCCCCGGTGCGCCGAAACGTTTCTCGTCGTCCTTTTCCACGAAGGGGAAAAGGACTTTCGCGCCGCGCGACCGTCCGATCCAGTTGCGCTGCATGACCCGGACCTTGTCCGGCCAGCGCTCGAGCGTGTCGAGCCCGTCCAGAAGCGCGTCGGCATAGTCGGTAATCTTGAAGAACCACTGGTCGAGTTCACGGGTCACCACTATGGCCCCGGAGCGCCAGCCGCGGCCGTCGACGACCTGCTCATTGGCCAACACGGTCTGGTCGACCGGGTCCCAGTTCACACTCGCCTTCTTGCGGTGAACCAGTCCGGCCTTGAACAGCTTCACGAAAATCGCTTGCTGGTGCTTGTAATAATCCGGGTCGCAGGTGGCGACTTCACGGGACCAGTCGATGGCCAGGCCCAGCCGCTTGAGCTGGTCGCGCATGACCCGGATATTCTCATGGGTCCAGGCACCGGGATGTACGCCCCGGTCGCGCGCCGCATTCTCAGCCGGAAGGCCGAACGCATCCCACCCCATCGGATGCAGGACGTTAAACCCCTTGGACCGCTTGTAGCGGGCAATGACGTCGCCCATGGCGTAATTGCGGGAATGGCCGACATGGATGCGCCCCGACGGATAGGGGAACATCTCCAGCACATAGTAATTCTCGCGATCGCCGCCGGTGGCCGGACCGGCTGTGTCCACACCGGACTCAGCCCAGCGGGCCCGCCATTTCGGCTCGGATTCGCGCGGATTGTATCGGGTCATGACTTTCGGGTGCGCCGACTCTTCAGACTCGAAACGGCGCGACCGGCTCCCTAGCCCTCAAGTGTCGCGATACGCAGCTGGCGCGCGCGCGTGAGGATGGCGTTCTCGATCTCGATGGCGGTTTCCGGGTTGACGTTGGCGTCGACCCATTGACCGTCCGCGCCCTGTTCCTGGCGGAACACGCGCACGGCCAGCGCATCGGCGCGTAGTCGTGTATCCAGGATATAGACCGTCGCCTTGAACCGTTCGCTGGGAAGCTGGGGATTGGCATACCAGTCAGTGATGATGACACCGCCGAACGGATCGACTTCCTGCAGCGGCATGAAGCTGATCGTGTCGAGACTGGCGCGCCACAGGAAGCTGTTCACGCCGATCCCGGCCACTTCCTCATTCTGCGAACCGCCAAAGCCCGGAACGCTGGGAAGCCGCAGACCGCTTCCGGACCGGGCTTCGGTTTCGGCGTCATCGCCGCCGCCAAAGGTCGAGCAGGCCGGCGTCAGGGCCAGCGCCGCGCCCAGCAGCGCCCAGGATATGATACGGTGAGCGGTCATCAGGCGGAACTCCCTAGAAGGTCGGGTAAAAATCTCTTTTCCACGCGTTCGGATCAAATGCGCAAGCCCGCTCTATAACACGCAGCGCGCGCGGCGCCAGCGCCAAAGGGCACTCGCCCCCACCACCGCCGTCTGTTGCGGCCCAGCAACAGCCCGCCACCGTTTCGCCGCAATTGTCGTCAGCCAGCCTTGACGGCAAGCGCGGGCTCGCCTCCCTTAGCGCTCGAACGTCCGGGGGGACGGGGCCGATCGGTGAGGCCGCGAGCATCACATGCCGAACGCAGGCGCAATATATTCCGGCGCCGTGATCGCCATGCTCGCGGCCACGCCGGCGCACTCTCAGTCAGACAATTCCACTACGAATAGTGCCCGTTTGGGAGCGTTCGAGCTCGAGTCCGATTTCGACGCCGGACTGGTCGCTGCTGCGGGGGATTCCTTCGGCCGGTTCTCAGGCCTGTTTGCCGATCTTGATGCCCGCATACAGGCCGAGGCGATCACCGATGCCGGCGTACGCTGGGGTGCCGTCGTGCGCCTGCGCGCGCAGGCGGATCATGGCCGTAACGGGTTTGACGGCCAGGCCGGAAGCTGTCTTGCCACCGGGCCGGGTTCGGATTGTCACGGATTTGGGGCGCGCAGCCTCGCCACGGGCCGCTACAATTCCGTCGAGACCGGTTCGCCGGACCGGATCCAGGCCGCTGCCGAAGCGGCCTATGGCTATGTCCGCTTCGGCTGGGGCGAGATCCGCGCCGGGCGGACGCAGGGCGCGGCCGCGCTCGACCAGCCCCTGCCGCCGTCGGCCTTCCGCCTGGTCAACGCCGGTGGCGGACCGATCGACCCGACGGGCCTGGAAGCCGGCCTAGCGCGCAACTCGCTTTCGGGGTTTAGCACGCGGGTCCTGGTGCGCAGCGAGCGCGTTCTGGGCCTGCGCGCGGCGCTTTCCTATACCGGTCAAAGCGAAGGCTGCGGGGTCGATTATTGCGTTCACGAGACCACAGACGGGACCGTCACACCGCCGGTGGGTGCCCCGGTGCCGGTCCGGCTGCAGGGCAATACGCTCAACTCCGTGATCGAGGCGGGCGTGAGTTTCGACCACACCTTCCGTGATGCGGGCCGGGTCGAACTGGGCGCCGGCCTTCTGCTGGCCGAACCGGACCGCGCCGCGCCGGGTTCCGATGATGTTCGGTCCTGGTCGGTCTCCGGGCGCTGGACGTTCGAAGACTGGTCAGCCGGTTTCTCCCATCTCGACGTGCGCCAGACCGCCGGTCAGGCCTATCAGGCGACGGCCGCCGCGATCAGCCTCGACCGGGGCGACTGGCGGTTTGCCGCCGAGGGCGCGCTGTCCAGCGACGATTTCCTGCATGAGGAGTCCCGGCTGGTGCAGATTGGTGCGTCGCGCCTGGTCGGCGATCATGCGCTGATTGGAGCAGGGGTTCGAACCATCGACACCGATGGCGCGTTGAGTACGGCGGGCGGGCGCGTACAGGTGCGCCGGTCGGCAACCAGTTTTTTCGTAGAGCTGGGAGTCCGTTACTGAGAATCCTCACCTGGGGGAAAAATCACAACGAGGACCTTCGCAGGCGCGAGTCATTATCGTATATTGGAGTCCGTTGAGGGAGCAGTTTCGTGGACAAGATCACGAAATTCAAAGGGTTAGCGACTGTTTTGTCGGCTGCGGCTTTGCTGGCTGCGGCCCCGTGCGCCTTTGCGGACCCCGACTTGACAGCCGGTGATGACGCCCAGCCCTGGTATGAGGCCTTCACCTTCTCGACCGATGCGACCATCGCGCCGGGTGTGACTCTCAACGACACCGAGACCCAGATCGACTGGAATGCCGGTGAGCGCTGGGGCTTCACCCTCGGCATCGATAGCGATCCGGATTCCCAGCTCAATCTCGATACGATCGAGACGGGCGTCTATTTTGACGTCGGCAGCCGTTTCCGCTTTCGCGGTGCGGTCCGCCTGACTGCTCCCGATGCGCTCTATGTCGGCACCCATGACGACGAACGCGCCCCGGAAGTGAAGTTCGAATCCGCGCTCCGCTTCTAGTCTTTCACACCTGACACCGTGGCAATGCCGGCCAGGCCGAGCCGATTGGCATGCGCGATATCCCGCGCGCGCATCCCGCCCAGCGCATAAACCGGAAGGCCCGCACGCCGGGCCATCAGGCCTGCCCGATGCAGGCCCAATGGCGAACCGGCGCCCGGGCTGAGCGTGGGACGAACGGGTGACAGAAAGGCCGCGTCCATACCGGCCTGACCGGCACGGCGCAGGGCGGAGGCCGAATGCGCCGATGCAGTCATGACAAATCCTGGACAGCGGCGCTGCCACGCGGCGGCATGGGTCAGGCGCGCTTCCGGCCAGTGCACACCCGCCGCACCGCACTCAAGGGCAAGGTCAGCATCGGCGGCGATCAACAGTGTCCAGCCCCGGCGAACAGCCTGTCGGGACAGCCAGCCCGCCTCGTTGAAGCGCTGCGAATTGCCAAAATGGCGATAAACGAGCCCCCAGTCCTCCGGTACGCGCCGCGCCCAGGCCGTGAGGTCAGGGAAACGGCGCGGATCGCTGAAGGCAAAGGCGGACGGCAATTCACGAGCGCTTGCCGCGCGCCCGCCTCTGCCATAACACCGCCTCGTCATGTCCGATTCCGCCTCCGATATCGCGTCCCGCCGCGCCGCAATCCTGTCGCAAGCCGCCCGCGCGGCACAAGAGGCCGGGCGCAAAGCCGATGACGTGACACTGGTCGCGGTCTCCAAGCGCCAGCCCGACGCCCGGATCGATGCCGCCCTGAAGGCCGGGCAGCGCGTCTTCGGGGAAAACCGCGTCCAGGAAGCACAAGCCCACTGGGCCGTGCGGCGTGCCGATTATCCGGATCTCGAATTACGCCTGATCGGATCTTTGCAGAGCAACAAGGCCGCCGATGCAGCCGAACTCTTTGATGTCATCGAGACGCTGGACCGGGACTCGCTCGCCAAGGCCCTGCGCAAGGCGTTTGATGCCGGTTCACCGGTGCCGCGCCTCTATGTGCAGGTCAATACCGGCGCGGAAGACCAGAAATCGGGCGTCGCCGTGGCTGAGACACAGGCTTTTGTTGACCGGATGCGGCACGAGTTCGGGTTTGAGATCGAGGGTCTGATGTGCATTCCGCCGGTCGGGGAACCCGCCGGGCCGCACTTCGCCCTGCTGGCCGGTCTCGCACAGGCCGCCGGTGTCGAGAAACTCTCCATGGGGATGAGCGCGGACTTCGAGACCGCGATCCGCTTTGGTGCGACCTCGATCCGCGTCGGCTCGGCACTCTTCGGGGCGCGCGAGGCCTAAGCGATCACGAGATGATCGCCGGGCTGTGCCCTGGCGAGAAAGGCTTCAAGATCGGATTTCTGCAGCGCGATGCAGCCTTCGGTCGGCGCGTAATCTTCCCGCGCGCAATGCAGAAAGATTGCGGAGCCCATTCCCGGCACCGGCGGGTCGTCATTATGCCCCAGGACAACGACGATGTCGTAAAGCCCGTCCTCCCGGATCATGCGCTCGCAGGACGCCGGATAGGGCAGTCGGACCGGTCGGTTATAGCCCGGGTCGCCGGGCGCATCGCACCAGCCATCGTCAGCCTGAATGGCGCGAACCGGCAACGCGGTTGCGGGCCGGTCACCCCGGTCCGCGCGATAGAGAACCCGGCGGATCGCGTACCGCCCCAGCGGGGTCGCGCCATCGCCCTCGGCCTTGTCGGTTTCGGGTTTGATGCCCCCCTTGCCCAATGCGGCGCGGACACCCAGCCCGTCAGGATCGAACAGGCCTTTCGCGGTGACAGTCCAGTCGGTCATGACGGAATCCCTGCCGGGAATGGCGGACAGCGGAGCGGTGGTCGGCGCGGGACGCCGCTTCCGGCCCGAACGGTCCAGACCGGCGTCCCGATGCGCCTCCCCCACCACGGAGGTTCCGCACGGTGGGAACTCCGCCGCGCGTTGAGCGTTAACCCTGCAATTTCCTTGCCGTTTCACCAGGCTGTGATTGGCCTTCTGCACCATGTCCGGGCAGTAAGAACCGGCAGAATGTGCCGGGCAAGCGCGTCCGGTCGGCAGGAATTGCCTAAGTCAGAAAAACCGGCATGATCAGGCGCGATGACCGTACAGAAGACCATTCTCATCATCGATGATGATGACGATCTGCGCGAAACGCTCGGCGAGCAATTCGCGCTTCACCAGGAATTCAATGTCCGCGATGCGGCCACGGCCGGCGGCGGCATGCAGGCGGCCCGTGACGAACGCATCGACGTGATCCTGCTCGACGTGGACCTGCCCGACATGGATGGCCGCGAAGCCTGCCGCATGATGCGCAAGAATGGCGTCACGGCACCGATCTGCATGCTGACGGGACAGAACACCGATGCCGACCAGATCCTTGGTCTCGATTCCGGTGCCAATGACTATGTCACCAAGCCGTTCAAATTCTCGGTTCTTCTGGCCCGGGTGCGCGCACACCTTCGCAGCCATGAGCAAAGCGAGGACGCCGTTTTCCAGATTGGCCCGTATGAATTCCGGCCCTCGATGAAATTGCTCCTGACGGCGGACGAGAAGAAAATCCGTCTGACCGAGAAGGAGGCCAATATCCTCAAATACCTCTATCGCGCGGGCGGCAAACCGGTCCCGCGTGATGAGTTGCTGCACGAAGTCTGGGGCTATAATCCGGCGGTGACGACCCACACGCTCGAAACCCATGTCTACCGGCTGCGCCAGAAGATCGAACCGGATCCGGCCCATGCCCGCATCCTGATTACCGAGAGCGGCGGCTACCGCCTGCAGGGGTAGAGCCGATGCCGGGGGGCGGGATTTTGTCACTTGCAGCCATCCCGACGACCGACCGGTTGACCGTCCTGGCCGGGGCACTGGCGGTGTTCATTTTCGTGTCGGGTGCCAGTGCCAGTCAGGATGGACGCGTGACGATCTCCGAATCCGAAAGCGAAAGCCATTACGAGGTCACCGGCCTGACGCCGCGCCACCTGGCCAACTCCTTCCGCAACCAGCCCCGGCGCGGGGAAATGGCCCGCACCGATGGCGGCCTGTCGCTGGCCTTTGATTTTGCCTATGGCGGTGAGGGCTGCCGCCTCACCGGCGGTGACATCGCCATTACCATCCACACCACCTATCCGCGCTGGCGCGAACGGGATCGGGGTCCGCAAGTCATGCGCGAGGAGTGGGATCGCTTCATGGCCGCCTTGCGTGAACACGAGACCATCCATGGCGACCTGTTCCGCGACGAGGCGCACCGGCTGGCGGGCCGGCTCGAAAACCTGCCGCCATCCCCCAGCTGCGACGGGTTGCACCAGTCCATCGCAGCCGAGCGTGAGCGCTTTGACCGCGATATCAATGCGGCGCAGGCGGCCTATGAGATCCGGACCCGCAATGGCGCCAGCCAGGGTGCCCGGCTGCGATTCCGCGAGATGGGCAGCGCTGACTAGAGCGACAGCCGCAAGGTGACCGGGACGTGGTCGGAGGGCTTCTCCCGGCCGCGTTCGGCTTCCCAGATGGTGAAGGCGTCCCGTCCGGCAGACAGGGCCGCATCACGCAGGGCCGGCGAGACCCAGATATGGTCGAGCCGGCGGCCCCGGTTCGAGGCGCGGTAATCCCGGCTGCGGTAACTCCACCACGTGTAGAGTTTTTCTGGCTCGGGAATGAGTTCGCGCGCGACGTCGAGGAAATCAGCGGATTTGCGGACCCGGTCCAGGCCTTCGGTTTCGACCGGCGTGTGGGACACCACTTTCAGCAACTGCTTATGTGACCAGACATCGTGCTCATACGGCGCAATATTGAAATCCCCGACCAGCACCATCGGCGCGTTCTCGGCCTTGCGGGCCGCGAAACAGTCCGCCATGCGCGCGATGAAATCGAGCTTGTGTTCAAAGCGCGGATTGATGGCCGGATCGGGTTCGTCTCCACCTGCCGGTACATAGAAATTATGCAATTCCACACCGGCGACCCGGACGCGTTGATGGCGGGCTTCGCCGCGCAGGCACATGTCTTCGTCCGGCAGGTCTTCCAGCGGCAGGCGCGAGGCGATGGCCACACCATGCATCCCCTTCTGCCCGCGGACATGGAAGTGGGAATACCCCATCTCGCGGAAGGCGGCCTCGGGAAACTCCTCGGTCCGGCACTTGATTTCCTGCAGGCAGAGCACGTCGGGCTTCACCCGCTCGACATAGGGCGCGATCAGCGGCCCGGCCCTCAGGCGCACCGAATTAACATTCCAGGTGGCGATAGTGATCGCGGCCATGGGCAAATTCCTCGGGTTTCTCGGTCCTACAGAATGTTCAGCGTCGTGCCGGCCAGCCCGATCGGCCAGCGTCCGCGGGCAAAGAGCCGCCAGCGGGCAAGGAAAGGATGGGCCGGATCGTCGTCTTCGGCCTCAGCCAGGATGACCAGCGCGGCTCCGTCCGCAGCGCGCACGATCATGCCGGCCGCGGCATTGCGCAGCGCCTCGTCCTCGACATCCTCGAACAGCGAGCCTTCCCCGGTCGCATATTGCGCGGCTTCTCCGGCCTGCATGGAGACATAGGCCAGCAGGGCCTGGATCGCTTCTTCGTCCAGCCGTTCGGCTGCCCGGTCGACAAGGCCGGCGCGCAACATCTCCTCGGCCTCCCAGCCTTCTGGGTCGCGGTCCAGCGCTTCGGCCGCATCAGCCGCCTCGTCCCAGTCCGATACCAGCGCGGCCTCGGCATGGGGAAAGCCCAGCCCGTCGAGATAAGCGCGGGCGAGGTCGGCTTCGCGGGCGTCGAGCCGCTCACCGAGCCGGGCCATCAGCGGCAGGGTCGCAAATCCGTCGGCAAAGGCCCGGGCCTTGTAGAGCAGCGGGATTTCATCAAGCAGGCGCGGAAGGTCGATATCGGACATGGGACAATCGGGCCGGATGGGTTCGGGAGGGCCCTGTCTAGCTTTCCTGCGCCCGGCCCGCCACCATGAAAAACGCCCGGCCGCGAGGGGGAGCGGCCGGGCGTCAATCAGAGCTCTGCGCAAGGCCTGCGCAAACGCCAGAAGGGGTTAGTCTCTCCAGCGTGGCCAGCCATCCTCCAGATCCGCAAGCGGGGGGACGACGCCGATCCAGTGACGGCCAACCAGCCGTCACATTAAAGACACGCCAGAAAACTTTTTCAAATGAAAAATTCGTCAGCTATTGCGCGTTGCAATAACGCAACATTGCAAACTGTTTCAGCGACGCCGGTCGCGGCGATCCCCGGTGTCATCCTCAAGGACAAAAAGCCGCGGATCGAGATCGATGCCGGTCTCGATATCCTCGAGCATGACCCGTGTAGTCAGGCCCAGGGAATCCACGGCAAACCATTGCGTCAGCTGGTAGGTGGCGGCGTCGAACAGGAACACCACCTCGCCGTCCATCTCGCCGTCGGGGTCGGCCAGGGTCGCGTAAACAAAGCCGTCCTCTTCCCAGAGACTGACAATCTCGGCGTCGGCCGCCAGGTCGACCTCGTCCTTCAGCAACCACCAGAGCGGCGTGGACCGCAACGGCGCGCGATCTGTCGTGCCAAGCTCGGCGTCACGAATCGCGACCGTGCCGCCGCCCGCCACGACCAGCAGCGGTGACGGTTCGGCATATTCGAAGCGCAGCCGGCCCGGGCGGCGCAGGCTCAGTACGCCATGCTCGGCCGTCCCGTCGGGCGAGACCTGGGTGAAGTTCGCGCGCAGCGTCTCAACATCATTGAGCGCGGCATTGATCCGGTCGAGCGCGGCCTCGGGGTCGAAAGCGTCCGACGTCACAACGGCCTCGCTCCCAGCCGCATCGGCAGACGCGGTACTGGCCGGTTCAGCCTCCTGGGCGAAAAGCGTCAAGGCGAGAAGAAGTGCGTGTGTCATGGCGGTCTTTTAACGCGCCGATTGCGGCGCGGTCATGGCGAAACCGTACAGGACTCAGTCATTCACGACGATGTCAGCGGCGCTAACCTCGCCTGAATTGAAGTGAGGCGTATAGACCCGGTTTCCGACGATGGTGAAATCATTGGTATAGGTCTCGTCCGCACGGACGTCTTCCAGCACCGTCACCGTGCCATCCTCAGCGATATGATAGGTCTGGCCCGGCCATTCATTCCCCAGATAACCGCCACCGGGCAGAGGCGCGATGCCGTCCCCATCCCCAATGCCGGTGGCGATCTCGGTGACGTTCCGGCTCTCCCGGTCTATGGCAACCAGGCGGCCGGCCATCGTGATCAGCAGCATGCGATCCTCTTCCAGCCACAATCCATTGGCCGCGGCCATCAGCGGGTCTTCGGCCCAGACGCTGACGATACCGCCGGAAAGCTGGTAGATGCGCGCCGTTCCGGAATCCGAGACATAGATCGTGCCGTCCGCCCCGGCGATGGCGTCATTCAGGAAACGCGACCCCTCAGCCAGGTGCCGGCTCAGCACAGCGCCGGTGGCCAGGTCGATTTCCACAATATCGGTGATATCGGTGACATAGATCCGGTCTCCATGACGGGCGAGGCCTTTCGGCGCGTTCAGCCCCTCTTCGGCCCAGCGCAAGGTCTCGATCTCACCATCGAGCGTCATCCGGGAAATATAGCCGTTCCCGTCCACATCGCCGCCTTCGCCTGCGACGTTCGACACGTAGAGAAAACCGGTTTCGGAGACGAATAGCGCACTTTCGGGATTCTCGAACCCGCCCGTGCGCCACACCGGCTCCAATGTGACCGCCAGCGCACCAGCGTCCTGGGCCCAGACCGGTGTCGTGGCAGTACCGTACAGCAGAATTCCGGCAATGAGTGAACGCATGAAAAAGCCCTCCGCGAGATGATCTGGCGGAAAGCTGGCACAGGCCCGCCCATGTCCCATCTTAAATTCTATTAAGGCGTCAGGCGGCACCGCGTTCAGGTAGCAGGATTTCACGGCGTCCGGCGTGGTCGGCAGGCCCGATCATGCCTTCTTCTTCCATCTGTTCGATGAGGGTGGCGGCGCGGTTATAGCCGATCTGCAGACGGCGCTGGATATAGCTGGTCGAGGCCTTGCGGTCGCGCGCGACGACGGCGACGGCCTGGTCAAAGAGCGCGTCGCCCGTGCCTTCATCGTCGCCGAAGAGACTGCCCTCGCCGCCCTCGCCATCATCTTCTGTAATCGCGTCGAGATAGTCCGGCGCGCCCTGTTTGCGCAGGTAGGCGGCGACGTCCTCAACTTCCCGGTCCGAGACGAACGGGCCGTGCAGGCGCCTTATACGGCCACCGCCGGCCATGTAGAGGAGGTCACCCATCCCCAGCAGCTGTTCGGCCCCCTGGTCGCCCAGAATGGTGCGTGAATCGATCTTGGAGGTGACCTGGTAGGAAATCCGGGTCGGGAAATTGGCCTTGATCGTGCCGGTAATAACGTCGACCGAGGGGCGCTGGGTCGCCATGACGACATGGATACCCGCCGCGCGCGCCATCTGGGCGAGGCGCTGGACCGCGCCCTCGATTTCCTTGCCCGCAACCATCATCAGATCGGCCATCTCGTCGATCACGACGACGATGAAGGGCATTTTCACCGCTTCGATGGATTCGGTCTCGTAGACCGGTTCACCGGTTTCCCGGTCGTATCCGGTCTGCACGGTGCGCTCGAGCGGCTCACCCGTCTCCAGCGCCTCGGCGACCTTCTCGTTGAAGCCGGCCACATTACGCACGCCGATCTTGGACATGCGCAGATAGCGGCTCTCCATCTCGCGCACCGTCCATTTCAGGGCGGCGACGGCCTTCTTCGGATCGGTGACGACCGGCGAGAGCAGGTGCGGAATTCCGTCATAGACGGACAATTCCAGCATTTTCGGGTCGATCATGATCAGCCGGCACTCTTCGGGCGGCAGCCTGTAGAGCAGCGACAGGATCATCGCATTGATCCCCACCGACTTGCCCGACCCGGTCGTCCCGGCGATCAGCAGGTGCGGCATGCGCGCGAGATCGGCCACGAAGGGCTCCCCGCCAATCGTTTCACCGAGCGCCATGGGCAGCTCGGCCTTGGCGTCCTCGAACGCCTTCGAATTCAGAAGTGCGCGCAGGAAAACCGTCTCGCGGCGCGGATTGGGCAATTCGATACCGATTGCATTTCGGCCTGGAACGACGGCCACGCGCGCCGCCGTCGCGCTCATCGAGCGGGCGATGTCGTCGGCCAGATTGATGACGCGGGAGGATTTCACACCCGGGGCCGGTTCGAACTCGTAGAGCGTCACCACCGGTCCGGGGCGGACTTTCACGATATCACCCTTGACGCCGAAATCGCCGAGCACGCCTTGCAGCAGTTCGGCGTTTTGTTGCAGCGCGGCTTCATCGATGGTCTCGGCGCGCGCCTTCGGCCGGGCCAGCAGATCGAGCCGCGGCATCTTGAACGCATCGGATTTGACGAAGGGCAGCGCGCCTTGCGCCTCGCGGGCTTCGCGGCTCGATTCGGCCGGCTTGCGCTGGGGCGCGACCTTGACCGCGGGGGTGTCGGCCACGCGCCGCGGCCTGGGTGTCCGCGATGGGCTGGGCCGCCGGGCCGGAGCCGTCACCACGTCCTCGGACATCGTCTCTTCCTCGCCGCTCCGCCAGGGAATGCGGCCGAGCGCACTGTCCCACCAGACCCGAAGCGTGGCCCAGGCCAGGGCCGCGGCATCACCAGCGGCAACCAGATCACTGGTCCGCAGGCCGAAGGTGAAGAAGACGCCGGCGACCGCAAGCATGAGGCCTAGGGTCACCGTCACACCGGTCGCCGCGGGCAATCCGAGACCGGCCAGCGGTTCGGCAATGGAAAAGAGCATCAGATCGCCAAACGCACCGCCCAGGCCGGCGGCGAAGGGCCAAGCGTCCGGAATGGGCAGGGCCGAGAGCGCGGCGGCAAATCCGGTCACGCCCAGGCAGCCGGAGATGAAGCGCAGCGTCATCATCGACCCGGAGCGTTTGCGCGGGCCCCGGACCAGCAGGATTCCGCCCCAGACGATGAGCGCCAGGACCGGACCGCCAGCGGCCCAGCCCAGCGTCTGCAACAGCAAATCGGCCCCGATGGCGCCGGGCAGGCCCAGCGGATTGAGCGGGCTGGCCGATGTCGCGACATTCCAGCTGGGGTCGAGCGGGTTGTGCCCGAAGATGGCGGCCCCCAGGCCGGCCCCGGCGGCAATCATGACAAGTCCGAAAAAGCCGGTACGCAGCCGCGCGCCCAGCCCGCGGTCTCCGCTGGCGCGGACACGGGAGGTCAGATCATCTTGCGGGGCGGCGTCACCGGCTTTCATGACAGCAAATCTAGCGGGCAAAGCGTGAGTCAGAGGTAAACACGCGTTAACGTCATCACAGCCGGATTCGCCGGTAGCCGGAGGTCGCGCCCGCCATGAAGAATTTCAATTTCCACGACACGGTCGGCGCGCTGCGCCCGATGATCGAACGCGCCGGTTTTGTCGAGGCGCCGCGCCAGACTCCCGGTCACAAGAAACGCCCGGTCTACAACGACCATGCCGATGCGACGCGCTTTACGCTCGGCGACCGGGAGATCGCGCTCGCCAGCGAAAAGGGCGATATCCGGATCATCCTTGTTGAGGCCGATGAAGACCCCGACCGCATCGACCTCGATTGCCCGAAGCGTAGCGCCGGAAAGGCGCCCTCGCCGGTCTATACCGCCTCGACCCTGCGCTGCCTGAAGCGCAAGCTAAACCGCTGGTTGTAGGCTCGGGCCGCACCTGCGGCAGCGCGCCCGCTTTCCTTCTGCGCCCGCACGCCTAAACTCGCGTGCCATGACGCAATCTTATGCCTTCGATGGAGATGTGACGGTTCTGGGCGGCGGCCTCGCTGGCCAGACGCTGGCGCTCGCGCTGGATCAGGCCGGGCTCTCGGTTGCACTTGTCGACGTCCTGCCGTTCGAAACCCAGCTCGAGCCCGAATTCGATGGCCGCGCCTCGGCGCTCGCCTATACCAGTTTCCGTATGCTCGATGCGCTGGGGGCCGGTACGGCGCTGCGGCCCCATACCCAGCGGATCGAGGATATTCTCGTTGCTGATGGCCGGGCACATGGCGGATCTCGGCCCGGCGGACCCGGCCCCTTCACCCTGCATTTCGACCGGCGCGAAATTCACCCCGATGCCGACGGCGAACCGCTCGGCTGGATGGCCGAGAACCGGCATATCCGCCAGGCCCTGTCGCTGACGCTTCAGGACCGGCCCGGCATAAATCTTTTCGCTCCGGCGCGCGCCGACCGCTGGGAGCGGGTCCCGGGCGGTATGCATCTCCACCTTGCCGATGGACGGGTTTTGAAATCCTCGGTTCTGGCCGCCTGCGACGGCCGGTTCTCGCGCAGCCGCCGGCAGGACGGAATCCGGTCTGCGGGTTGGAGCTATGGCCAGAAGGGCATTGTCGCCACAGTCGAGCATGAGCAGCCCCACAACGGGGTCGCTTATGAATATTTTCTGCCCGGCGGTCCGTTTGCGATCCTGCCACTTCCCGGAAACCGGGCCTCTCTGGTCTGGACCGAGAAATCCGGCACCGCCGATGCAATCGTGAAACTGGACGTGAGCGGATTCCAGCGCGAGCTTGATGCCCGTTTCGGCGATTTCCTGGGATCCGTGAAAGAGACCGGGCCGCGCTGGGCCTATCCGCTGGGCCTGACCATCGCCGAGCAATTCTGTTCCGACGGGATCGCCTATTGCGGTGACGCGGCGCGCGGCATTCATCCGCTGGCCGGGCAGGGCTTCAATCTCGGGATCCGCGATGCCGCCGCGCTGGCCGAGACGCTCGCTGAAGCCAAACGCCTGGGACTCGACCTCGGATCGCGGGTCACGCTACGGCGCTATGAATCCTGGCGGAAATTCGATTCCCTGTCGCTTGCGGCCGGGACTGACCTTTTCAACCGTCTGTTTTCCAATGACATTACACCGCTTCGGCTGGCGCGGGGCGTCGGTATGTCAGTAGTTGACAGGATACCGGCGGCGCGGAAATTCTTCATGCGCCAGGCGGGCGGAGAGACCGGCGACCTGCCACGACTCCTCAAGGGTGAACGCCTCGACGCCGCTTAGGGTCGCGACTCCCCGAGCGCATAGAGATAGTCCCAGGTGAAGATGCCGCTGTCATGGCCGTCGTCGAAAGTCAGGCGGACGGCGTAGCGACCAACCGGATCGGCCGCTGTGACCTGAACGTGTTCCTTGCCCGTCACGGTCTTCTTCTCGCCGGGGCCATGACCCTGCACTTCGGCGCTGGGCGATTCGGTGCGCAGCGTCTCGAAGGGAATGGAGAATCGCTTGCCGTCGTCAAAGTTGATGTCGAGGGCCCGGTTTTGACGCGAAAACCGCAGCAATTCTGGCCAGGGGCGCGTCTCTACCGGCATTCCGCGTCACTCAGTTCGCGGGCTTCGTCAGCCAGCATGATCGGCACACCGTCGCGGATCGGATAGGCGAGCCTTGCCTGCTTGGAAACCAGTTCTCCGGCCTTGCGGTCATAGGTCAAAGGCCCGCGCGTGACCGGGCAGACCAGGATTTCCAGAAGCCGCGGATCCACCGCGCTGTCGCCCCCGGTCATTCCGGCGTCTGTCCGGCCGGCGTCTGTCTGGGGTGTGTCACTCATGGCGAAGCTCCTGTCAGCCGGTCCGAGCGGTCCGGGTCAGTTGGCCGACCCGTTCGCGCCCTCGGCGATACGGTGTTCAAGTATGTCCGACATCACGTCAAGGCGGCGGCGGACATGGCGCGCCTCCAGGAGGCGCTGGCGTTCGGCCGCGGTAAAGGGGGCGACCATGGCCATGCGGTCGACGACCCGCGCCAGCGGCGCAGCCGCGACGCTGTCCCAGTCGGTCTCGACATGTTCATTGGCAAACCAGAGGCGCAACAGTGACTCCAGTCGCTGCCGATCAGTATCCAGCAGGGTTTCCGGGACGTCGAGATCGGCGGCGAAACCGGCATAATCGGCCACGCCGGTTCGGTAGGGGGCGGGCCGGTCCGCTTCGCCGGTAAGCCGGAAACGCGACAGGCCTTCCAGTGTGATCAGATAGCGCCCGTCCGGCGTCTCAGAATGTTCGCCGATACGCCCGGCCCCGCCGATGGATTCCAGGTCGGGACGATCCAGTGTGCCGCCGGGGCGTGTCTGCACGATGCCGATCATCCGGTCGGATTTGAGCGCATCATCGACCATGTTGAGATAACGCGGTTCGAACACGTTGAGCGGCAGGACCTCGCCAGGCAGGAGGATCGTTCCGCCAAGCGGAAACAGCGGGATTTCACGGGGCAAAACCTGTGTCATGCCTTGAAAAATAGGGCCTAGCCCGCGGCCCGCCAAGGCCTGTGCTTCAGGAAAACAGGATGGAGGACAGCTTCCGCCGCCCGGTCTTCGCGGTCTGTGACGCCGCCCCGGCCGCGTCGAAGACACGCAGCAGCAGCGCCTTGGCCGCCCCGTTTTTCCACTCGCGGTCCCGCGCGATCATGCCGAGCAACACCTCGCTCGCCGCATCCAGCGCGCCGCGCGAGATATAGGCTCGTGCGAGTCGCAGGCAGGCGTCCGGGTCGTCGGTTCGGGTGGAGTCTTCGAGATCATCAGGATCGCCCGCATCAGCGGTTTCCTCGGCCAGCGCCAGCGCGGTTTCCACGCCCTGGACTGCCGCGTCCGACCGCTTGTCTTCGGGCACATGGGCCAACGCGGCGCGCGCCTGTTCCAGTTCGCCGCCGGCCATGTAGCAACGGGCGAGACCGGCAATCGCGGCCGGGTTCTCCGGGTCGGTCTGGGCCGCCGTGGCAAAATCCTGCGCCGCGCCGCCGATATCGCCGGCATCCAGGCATTCCTGTGCCCGCTTGAGCAGCGCCTCGATCGCTTCGGCATCCGGCCCATCGCCAGTCAGGCGGGCGATGAAATCCTTGATCTGGCTTTCAGGCAGCGCACCCATGAAACCATCGACCGGCTGGCCGTTGCGGAAAGCATAGACGGCCGGGATCGATTTGACCTGCAGCCGCCCGGCAATCTGGTTGTGCTCGTCGATATTGATCTTCACCAGCCGGATCTTGCCGCCGGCCTTGCGCACGGCGTTCTCGATGGCCGGGCCGAGCTGGCGGCAGGGACCACACCACGGGGCCCAGAAATCAACGAGAACCGGGACCTCTTTTGACGGCTCGATCACGTCGTCCATGAAGCTCTGGTCGGTCCCGTCACGCACTAGCACATCCGCGTCGGATTGCGGTTGGGGTTGGGAACCGGCGGTGAAGGTGAAGTCAGTCATGGCGGAACTCTCGGGCCAGCGGGTATCGGCCCCCTACTTGGCGCGCCGCGACCATTCGTGCAAGCCGGTCAGGCGTCTTCGGCCAGTTCGGCGAAGTCGATAATCACCGGCTCGTGGCCGGTATCGCGGGCGAAGGCGAGGAGGTCTTCTGCGGAAACGGCGGTGGTGGCGGTGTTTTCCAGCGGGTGGAAATTGACCGGGTCGGTCGCGAGGAGCGCCTTGTCGACAACAAAACGCACCGCGCCCTCGGTATCGTTGATCAGCGCGAAGGCGGTGACCGAACCGGGCCGTACGCCCAGCGCCTCGAACAGCACGTCCTCGCGCGCAAAGGAGAACCGGGCACAGCCCAGCCGCTTGTGCAGGCGATTGACCGGAACCGCCGTGTCGCCGAGCGCCGACACCAGGACCAGCGTGCCTTTCTTGTCCTTCAGGAACAAATTCTTGGTATGGCCGCCGGGCAATTGCGCCTTGATGGCCTGACCTTCCTCGACGGTGAAAACGGCGTCGTGCTCGACCGTGGAATGGGAAATCCCGAGACTGTCGAGACGGGCGAAGAGATCGGAACGGGTGGCGGTCATGGTGGTGTTGAAACCCGCCGCGCGGGCCCGATCAAGCGCTTCTTTCGCGCGGTGCACTCAGCCGCTTGCAATCGGGCGCACTTTGCGCGATATACCCCGCCTCCCGGCGCACAGCCGGTACCCTTGTTGAGCGGGCGTAGCTCAGGGGTAGAGCGTCACCTTGCCAAGGTGAATGTCGTGAGTTCGAATCTCATCGCCCGCTCCATTCTCTTCCCTCGTTTTATCAAACAGTCGCGTCTAGTGCCGATTGCCGCCATGAAACCGCCGCCAAACGGTTTAGGCTTGGTTTCTCCTGATCATTCCGGAGCGCGTCCATGATCCCCTATCGCCCCGTGCTGGCGGCCCTGTTTCTGATGGCCCTGCCGGCTCACGCCACGGCGAACGAGCCAGCGCCCGTTCGGGTTTCCGCCGATTATTCCGCTTCGGTCCTGATTTTCGAGGTCGGCGAGATCACCCTGTCCGCCGAGCTGGGCCACACCCATTACCGCGCCAGCGCGCATGTCGAGGCGGCGGGGCTCGCCGCCCTCTTCACCGATTTCGAGATTGATTCCGAAGTGGCCGGGCAGCGCTCGGCAGCCGGTCCCCAGCCGGGACGCTATGCCCATATCGAGCGCACGGGCCGCAAGCGCCGTGATATCGAGGTGACGTTTGACGGGGGTACCGCCCGATCCGTTGCCACGCCGGAGTTTTCCAGCTGGGGTGAGCCGCCCGCCAGCGAGGCCGACCGGACCGGCGTGGTCGATCCGATGACGGCGACGCTGCTCTTGTCCGAGATGGTCTCGGCCTCGGGCGGAGAACCGTGTTCGGGCTCGATCCCGGTCTTTGACGGCAAGCAGCGCTACAATCTTCGCCTCACGTCTCAGGGGCAGGAGACAATCCGGACCCGCGCCTGGCGGGGCGAAGCGCTGGTGTGTGACGCCTACTATGAGCCGCTGTCGGGCTATGATCCGGAGGACTGGCCGACGCCGGGAGAGACCCGGCACCCCTTGCGGATGTGGATCGCGCCGATTGCGGACGGACGCGCCTATCTGCCGGTCCGCCTGCATACCCGCGCCGGCTTTGGCGGGGTCACGATCGAAGCCCGGCGAATCCGCGTGAGCGACTGATTTTCCTTGGAATCTGAATGCTCTGTAACTTTCCTGTGAACCTGTCGCAACACGCACCGCCTATGTCTTAGTGTGACGCGGAATTTGCGGGGGGAGCAGGCAGTGGACATCTCATGTACCGGTCTTTGATCGTCGTCGACGACGTTCTCGACAATGTCGATGAATTGCGTCGGGCTGCGCTCGGGCTGGACTTCCCCGAGCCGGATGCGCCGACCTATTTCCCGGGCCGGAATTCATCCCAGGCCTTGCGCGTGCAATTGCTCGAGGAAGCGGCGATGCGCCTGACCGGCGAACGCCTCTACCCGGCGACCGACAGCCACGCGAAATGCCGGATCACGCTCGCCAAAGACGTTGGCGAAGGCGATGTCCATGTCGATGAATGCCACTGGTCGGGGATCTATTACCTCTCCAAACCCGAAGACTGTCAGGGCGGGACCGACTTCTTCCGTCACATCCCGACCGACAGCGAGCATGCTCCCTATCACCCGGACCATTTGAAAGCGTGGGGGTATGAGAGCTATGCCGACTTTGTCGAGAAGGTCTCCAAGCCGCACTCGAAAGACCCCAGCCAGTGGGAACGCGTCATGCGTGTCCCCATGAAATATAACCGGCTCATCCTGTTCCGGCCCTGGCTCTGGCATACGGCCGGCCCGGCCTTCGGCGACCGGCTCGACAATGGCCGGCTGATCTACCTGCTCTTCTTCGGCTCGGACGGCCCGCTCTAGTCCACGAAGGGATCAGAAAAACGCGGATCGGTCAGGAAGCTGTTATCGGTCAGCGTGTGCAGGAAGGCTTCCAGCGCCGCCTTCTCGTCATCGGTCAGGTTCAGCCGCAGCGGCTGGCCTGGCCCCTGCCGCAGGCGCGGGTCCAGATCGGGGCTACCCACCACACCGGAATTATAGTGCTCGATCACTTCGGCGAGCGAGCTGAACCGCCCGTCATGCATGAAGTGGGTCCGTACCGCGACATTGCGCAGTGACGGTGCCTTGAACGCGCCATTGCCCGCACCGTCGTCAACCGGCGGATTTTCAAGACCGATATTGTGGACCGCGTCGCTGATATGGGCGAGCGTGTTGTGGCAGGCCCCACAGCCGACATCATCAATCGCGGAACCCGGCACCGGCATGAAAAGCTGGAGCCCCAGGAATTCCTCGGCGGTGAAATTGGCTTCAAACGCCGCCGACCCCAGCGGACCGTCTGCAAGGGCCTGGTCGAAGCGTGAATTGGCCGAGGTCATGGCCCGGACAAATTGCGCCATGGCCAGCGACATGCGTTCCGACGTCACCTCCGGATCACCGAACGCGGCCTGGAACAGCGCGCCGTAGAAATCTTCCGCGGCGACGCGCGCAACCGCCTCTTCCAGTGTCAGGCCCATCTCCACCTCGCTCTGGATCGGTGCGAGCACCTGGTCTTCGAGCGTGGCGGCGCGCTCGTCCCAGAAGAAACGGCCATTGTCGTAATAGCGGGCGTTGGACAGCCCCGGCGAATGCCGGCCCGTCAGCTCGCCGGCGAAACCGGCCGAGAATTGCGCGCCTTCGGAAAAGCCCGTGGCCTGGGTGTGGCAGCTGGCGCAGGAGACCGTGTTGTTGGCCGACAGCCGCCGGTCATAGAAGAGCACGCGGCCCAGCGTTGCTCCGGCATTGGTGATGGCATTGTCGATCGGCGTGTTGTCCGCTGCCGCAACCGGTCCATTGCGGAAATGGGCGGGCAGGGTGACGTCGGAATCCGAATAAAGGAAGGAAATGTCCGGAAGGACCGGTTCGCTCATCAGCGTGCGCACCGCCACCGTGGTTGAGCCGCGCAAGGCGGCCCCTTCACGGAAGGACACCTGGATCCGGTTCGTCGCCGGGGCAAAAGCGACCGGAATGTCGCCGATGGCGAAAAAGGCGAAGGTCGGGGTCGCGCCCGGCCCGATGGTCAGGCTGACACTGTCGGTAGGTGTGGCCAGACAGGCCCCGGTGCCCGGATTGGTCTGGCAGACGCGGACCGAAACCGGCAGGGCTTCATTGGTCGGCGCAGCCGAAACCGTGATCTCTCCGGAAACACCGACATTGGTCGTGGCCACCACGAAGGCCCCGTTGCGCTGGCGGTCGATAATGTCGACGACACCCGCCGTTGTATTGAGGCCGGACCCCGCGCCAACCTCGGAAATGGCGATGATGTCGGGAACGGCGGCGGCAGACGCCGAGAACCACAGCGTGTTCACACCCGGCGTAATGGCGGCCGAGGCCTGGTTGGTACAGGCAAATTCGAGCGGCAGGTTTCCGCCCGGCTCGAACACGGCCGAAGGCGTGAACGCGAAGAGGAAGCTCTGCGCTGCGCCCGGTCCGATATCGACCGTTCCGTTGACCGCGCCGACCGGCGTGTTGGCCGCATCCGTGGTCTGAAAGCTGAACGTGCCGGCCGGGTCGGCCCCGGTCAGTTGCAGGCCGCAGGACGTGGCTGTTTCCGCTCCGGCATTGATGATGGTGGCGAAGGCCGTGGCCGTGTCGCCGACCTGAACCGCCCGGCTGTTGGGCAGTACGGCAGCGACGATGATTTCCGCTGACATCGTATCGAGCGTGGCAAAGGCAATACCGGGTTCACCGCCATCCGGCGTTTCCCGGACAGCACCGAGCGTCACGCGCCTGTCCGACCCCGTTTCGGCCAGTTCGGAATTGACCACTTCGGCGAGATACTGGGCGCGCAATTGCGCGGCGAGGCCGTGACGGCGGACGAAGGCGGGGGAAAGCCGCGCTTCCAGCGTGACCGGACCGGCCTCCTCACCGAGCAGGCGCCGCGCAGCTGAAACAACCTGTCTTTCCTCGGCGGCGAGGTCGCGCGCGCGCAAGGAGGACGCCTCGAGCCAGACACTTCCGCCCGCACCATCAGGGGCGAGATAACCGGTGCCCGCATCGCCCGTGACACGTCCGAACGCGCCCATGCCGCCGGAGACCAGCAGAACCCCGGTTTCGCTGCCAATGCCCGATGCGGTCAGGATATGCTGACCCAGAAGCCCGTAGTCCGCGCGGCTGATCGCGACCGCGTCGCGGTGACTGCCGATCACGACAGAGGCCGCATCACCCGGTCGGAATTCAGCTGTGCGCAAATCTGTCGCGCGGCCGTCAGCGGAGACTGTCCAGACCGGAGCGCCGGGCGCAAACGGTATCGGACCGGCCTGGCCGTCCGATGGTGCGGTGATGAAAAGAAAAGCAAAAGCCAGACCCGTCCCGGCCTGGCGGACACAATCCTGCAAACCCATGTCGCGCGGTCCTTCCCTGTCCTCGACACGCGCCGTCCCCGAACACTGTTACGGGCCGGACGGGTAATTCCGTCGCGGGAAAGGAAAAAATATCGCTAAGAAAGCCGGAAAACCGTCACCGCCGGTTCAGTCGGTACGGTGACCTTCAGCCCCTTCGGCCACGTCATCGGGCTGATGGGTGAAGCCTTCAAGGTCACCCACATCATCAGCATCACGCCGGATTTCGACCTCGCTGAGTGCATAGGCGGTGAGCAGACGCGCCACCGAGTCCAGCGCATCGATATGCGTGCGCTCATAGCCGTGCGAGGCATCCACGCCGAAGGTGACAAGGGCGGTGCGCACGTCGGCCCCGCCTTCCACAGCCGAGGCATTGTCCGAGCGGTAATGGCGGAAATGATCGCGCTGATGACCGATATCATGGGTCTCGCAGAGCTTGATCAGCTTGCGCGTCAGGTGAAAGTCGAACGGGCCGGTCATGTCGCCCATCCCGATCGTCACACCGGTTTCGCGTGAGCCCTGTCCCGGTGCCACCGCGCCATTGTCCACCGCGACCAGCGAGGCGATGTCGTGGGTCAGGATGGAGGACGCGCCCGAACCGACCTCTTCGGAAATCGAGAACAGGAAGACGGTCCGCACCACCGGAACCGACCCGCTGTCGATCAGCGCCTTCATGGCCGCGAGGACGGCGGCCACGCCGGCCTTGTCGTCGAGATGGCGCGAGACGATGAACCCGTTGTCGAAGAATTCCGGTTGGGGGTCGACGGCGAGAATGTCGCCGACACCGATCCCGGCGGCCTCGGTGTCTGCCGCGCTGGCAAAGGGCGCATCGATGCGCACTTCGACCTGGTCCCAGTTGACCGGTTGTTCGTCGATGGCGTCGGCATAGACATGGCCGGACGCTTTCAGCGGCAAAATGGTGCCGCGATAGGCCCCGTCAGGGGCGAAAATCGTTACCCGCGCGCCTTCGGCAAACCGGGAAGACCAGTGCCCCACCGGCGCGACCGCAAGCCGGCCATTGTCCTTGATCCGCGTGATGATCGCGCCCAGCGTATCGAGATGGGAAACGATGGCGCGCGCCGGCTGGTCGTCCCGCCCCTCCAGCGTCGCCCGGATCGCCCCGCGCCGCGTGATCTCGACCTGAAGCCCCAGCCGCTCCAGCTCGTCGCCGACCCAGTGCACAATCCGGTCGGTGTAGCCGCTGGGGCTGGCAATGGAGAGCAGCGTCTCCAGCGTGTGGGAAAGATAGTCGGTATCGATATTCGGCAGGCTCATTTCGAAGTTGTCTCCGTCGTGTCGGTCCGGGCGGTCTGGGGGAAGAGCAGGTCGACAAAGCGCTCTGCGGTCGGCTGGGGTTCATGATTGGCCAGACCCGGGCGTTCATTCGCTTCAATCAGCACAAAGTCGTCGCTTGCCGGGTCCGGTGCCATGAAATCGAGGCCGACGACCGGGATGCCGATGGTCTCGGCGGCTTTTAGCGACGCCTCGGCGATGGCCGGTCCGAGCTCGGCGGTCACGTCATGCAGCGTGCCCCCGGTATGCAGGTTCGCTGTCCTGCGGACTTCGAGGATCTCGTCTTTGGGCAGGATGTCGTCAAACCCATAACCAGCGGCGGCAATGCAGCGCTCGGTCTCGGCATCGAGGGGGATCGCAGACTCCCCGTCGCTGGCCGCCACGCGGCGTCGCGACAGGCCCTCGGTCAGCTTGCGGATCGTGGTTTTCCCGTCGCCCAGGATGGAAGGCCGGCGGCGCAGAGCCGCAGCGACAACCTCGCCGCCAATGACGATGACACGCAAATCCTCGCCTTCGGCGACCTCCTCGACGATGACGTCGGGGCACAGCTTGCGGGCTTCGGCGACGGCCCCCGAAACCTCATCCGGTGTCGACACGCCGACGGTCACGCCCCGCCCCTGCTCGCCGCGCGCCGGTTTGACGACGACCGCACCCGAGCGGTCCAGGAGCGCCTTAACGGCGGTCTCGTCTTCAGCATCAACCGCTTCGGGAACCGGCAGCCCCGCTCCGGCCAGCAGGCGGCGGGTCGCGGACTTGTCGTCACACAGACTCATCGCCACGGCGGTGGTCAGTTCGCTCAGGGATTCCCGGCACACAATCGTTCGTCCGCCATGCGAGAGGCGGAAAAACCCGCTCTCGGCATCCAGGACCTCGACATGCACGCCGCGGCGGCGCGCCTCGTCCGTGATGATGCGGGCATAGATGTTGAGCTCGGCTTCGGGTGCCGGTCCGGTAAACAGCCGCTCATTGATCGGGTTCTTCCGCTTGATCGAGAAAAAGGGAATGCGCTTGAAACCAAGCCGTTCGTAAAGCGCGATCGCGCCTTCATTGTCGTGCAGGACCGAGAGGTCCATGAAGGCCGCGCCCCTTGCCCGGAAATGGTCGGCGAGATGCAGCGTCAGGCTCTCCCCGATGCGCGGCCGTCGCGCGCGGGGGTCGATGGCCAGGCACCAGAGCGAGGAACCCTTCTGCGGGTCATTGAAGGCGCGGGCATGGTCGACCCCGGTGACCGATCCGATCACGTCACCGGTGCGTACATCCTCGGCCACGAAAATCGTCATCTGGCGGGAGTCCCGCTTCGTCCACAGAAAACCGGGATCGACCGTGACCATGTTGCAGGCCGCATAGATCCGGTTGACCGCTTCGGCATCGGCTTCGGACGCCAGCCGCCGGATCACAAAGCCGCTGGGCCGTTCCGGCGCGGCTCGCTTCTCGGTCAGGCTGAGCCGGTAGGTGTGTGACGGGTCGAGAAACAATTCCTGCGGTGCGAGCGCCAGCAGCACGTGCGGGTCGCGAATGTAGAAGGCGATGTCGCGCCGGGACTGGCCTTCACCGCGCAACTCCCCGGCGATGGACTCGTTGTCAGGAAAGGTCTGGGCGAAGACCAGCCGGCCCCAGCCGCAATCGACGACAGCCTGTTCACGCAACGGTTCCGCGCCGGGGTCGCGGCGCTTGACCGGTTCGCGCCCGGATGTGTCGCGCAAGCGGCGCAGCCGGTGACCAAGCCGGCGGGGGGCCTGCCCCGGCCTCATGCGGCCCGGGCGCGGGCACGGGCCGGCGCGTCATGTTCGGCAAGCCACAAGGCGAGCACCCCGACCTGCCAGAGTTTCGATCCGCGCAGGCGGGTGATCTGGCCTTCCGGGTCGGCGAGCAGTTGATCGATATAGCCCGGCTGGATCAGGCCACGATCACGAAAGGCGGACGATGTCACGGCGTCGCGTACCATTTCCAGATAGGGGCCGCGCAGATATTTCAGCGCCGGGACCGGGAAATAACCTTTCGGCCGGTCGATGACGGCATGGGGGACATGGTCCCGGGCGATGGTCTTGAGTATCCCCTTGCCGTCTTCGGCCAGCTTGAGCCGCGCCGGGCAGCGGGCGGCCAGTTCAACCAACTCGTGATCGAGGAAGGGGACACGCGCTTCGAGCCCCCAGGCCATGGTCATGTTGTCGACCCGTTTGACCGGGTCATCGACCAGCATCACGTGGGTATCGATGCGCAGCGCCTTATTGACCGCGTCGATGGCCCCGGCTTCCTCGAAATGCGCGCGGACATAGGCCGCTGCGTGATCCTCCCCGATGTGGGCAGCGTGCAGGACGTCGCCCATCTCCGCGTGGTCGCGATCAAAGAAGGATTGCGCATAGGTGTCGAAGGCGTCATTCGCGCCATCCATGGGCGGATACCAGTGATAGCCAGCGAACACCTCGTCCGCGCCCTGGCCGGACTGGACCACCTTCACGTGCTTCGAGACTTCCTGGGACAGGAGATAGAAGCCGACACAGTCATGGCTGGTCATCGGTTCGGACATCGCCTGAATGGCCCCGGAAAGTGCCGGCAGGGCCTGGGAGGTCTCGACCGGGATCTTGTGGTGGGTCGTGCCGAAAGCGTCCGCGACGATGTCGGAATACTCGAATTCGTCGCCCTTCTCCTCGCCGACGGTCTCAAACCCGATGGAGAAAGTGTTCAGCCCGGTCGCCCCGGCTTCCGCGAGCAGGGCCACAATCAACGAGGAATCGAGCCCGCCCGACAACAGCACGCCAACCGGGACGTCGGCGACGAGCCGCCGCTTCACCGAGGCGCGCAGTGCCGCTTCGATGCGTTCGCGCCAGTCCGTATCGGACAGCGATGTTTCGTCATCTCGCGGTGCATAATGGGGCGACCAATAGTGTTGTTCGCGGCGCTGACCGTCCGGCTCGATTTCCAGAACGGTCGCGGGTGGCAGCTTGCGCACACCGGCGAACAGGGTGCGGGGCGGCGGCACCACGGCGTGAAAACTGAAATAGTGGTGCAGCGCCACCGGATCGATGGTCCGGTCGATATCGTCGCCCGAGGCCAGCAGCGCGGGCAGCGATGACGCGAATCGCAGCCCGTCGGGCGTGTCAGCCAGATAGAGCGGCTTGATCCCTAAACGGTCGCGCGCCAGCGTCACCCGGCCTGAATCGCGCTCGACAATGGCAAAGGCGAACATGCCGTTGAGACGGTCAACGACCTTCGTACCCCAGGCATGGAACCCTTTCAGGATGACTTCGGAATCCGACGTCGAGAAGAAACGGTAGCCCTTGCCTTCAAGTTCGCCGCGCAGTTCGCGGTGATTGTAGATGCAGCCGTTGAAAACCAGAGTCAGGCCGAGCTCGGCATCCTCCATGGGCTGCCGGCCGGCCTCGGACAGATCGATGATTTTCAGCCGCCTGTGGGCCAGTCCTGCGCTGCCGCGAAAGACAAGACCCTTGCCGTCAGGTCCTCGCGGAGACAGGCAGTCGGACATGCGCATCAATGCTTCGACACTGGACGGATTTGAAGTAAAACTTAAATCTCCGGCAATGCCGCACATGCTCAACCCTGCTTTTGTCTTTGTTAAACACCAAAAATCACCGTGCACGGAAAGCCCCCGCGCGCGGTGATGTTGGTAGTCAACGCAGACGCTACATTCAAGGTTCCATCCAGATGGGAACGAAATCTGGAATTATCCGTTGAATTACTGTGATGGCAGCCTCATATGGTTGCCAGGCGTGACGGGATTGCCTATCCCCCGCCTGATCAGACCAAAGTTGCGTTTGCCGTTTCCGCGCAGAGTGCGAGGAAGCCGCCTGCGCTCGAAGGAGGATTTGTGAATAGATATTCCCGCAAGAAAGCGCCCCGCCGGGGGCATATCGCCGCGATCGCACCGCAAGGCTTCAATGCCGACGATCTGATGCTGGCGACCGGTCCGCTCGACCGGGCCGGTTTCGACGTCGCGGTCGTGTCCGACACGGACGGCATGCTGTCCGCCCGTGCTGGCGAAACGGATGTGAATTACGTGCCGGCCTCGACGATCGGCGACATGGATTTCGACCGCTATGCCGGGCTTATTCTGCCGGGCGGGTCGAGCAAGATCGCGGACTCGGCGAAAGCTGCTGTCGCGGTATTCCTGAAAGCCGGCAAGCCGGTGATCGCGCTGTCAGACGGCGTCGGCCTGCTGGCCGAGGCGGCTAATGCGCCCGATACGGCCGAGGCGACAGCGGCGATCTCAGCGCGCGGCCAGGTCTTCGCCGCCGGCGGCGAAACCGCAGCGGAAGATGCCGTTCAGGTCTTCGCCGACGCGGTCCTCAGTGCCGTTACCGAGACCCGGGCGGCCTGACCGCCCGAGGGCAATACGCATTGGCGCGGGTGACCGCCCACACGATGATGTCAACGCCCTGTCCGAATATTCATTTTCGGGCAGGGCGTTGTTGCGTTTAGGCTTCCGCGACCGGGGCGGGCTGTCCGCCGGAAAGTCTGTCTGAAACCGTCGCCGAGGCCAAACCATGATCCGTACGTTCAAACTCGCCGCCAGCGCGCTGGCGCTCGCAACCGCTGTGCCTGCCCTGCTCGTCGCCTCACCGGCGTACGCCATCCAGGCCGAAAGCGCCGACCCGGCTCCAGTGGTCTGGGACCTGACCGATCTCTATGCCTCGCCGGACGCCTGGCGCGCGGCCTATGACGAGCTGCAGCCGCAGATAGACGCTCTGGCCGATCTGGAAACCCGTTTCTCGGAATCGGCTGAAGGCATGGCCGAGGCGCAGGAGACGATGAATGATGTCGGCAAGGAAGCGGTCCGCCTTTTTGTCTATGCGACACTTCTCGCCGATGAAGACACCCGCATCACTGATAACCAGGCCATCCGGGCCCTTGGCGCGCAGATGTTCTCCCGCTTTGGCCGGGCCACGTCCTGGACCGGACCGGCGACGCTGGCGCTGGGCGAAGACACGGTCGAGGCGTGGATCGCGTCAGAACCGCGTCTTGAACCTTATGCCTTTGGCCTGCGCGGCACGCTGCGTCTTGCGCCGCACACGCTGACACCCGACCAGGAACAGATCATGGCGCTCGCCTCCTCGGTGACGAATGGCGCTGGGACGATCTATGGCCAGTTGTCGAACTCCGACATTCCCTGGCCGGAAATCGAGATCGAGGGCGAGACGGTCACGCTGAACTCGCAAGGCTATGCTTTCCACCGCGCCAATGGCGACCGGGAAGTGCGCCGTGACGTGTTCCAGACCTTCTGGGGCGCGTGGATGCAGTACCAGTCCTCGATGGGGGCTGCGCTCAACACCCATATCCAGGGCCATATTTTCAATGCCCGCGCCCGCAATTATGAAACCGCGCGCGAAGCCGCCCTGTCGCCCAGCAATGTGCCGGTCGCGGTCTATGACCAGCTGATCGCCCAGACGCGGGAAGGCCTGCCGACCCTGCACCGCTATTTCGAGCTGCGCGGCCGTATCCTCGGCGTCGATGACCTCGCTTATCACGACATCTATCCGCCGCTGGTCTCGCTGGGGACGGAATTCACGCTTGAGGACGCAGAACGCCTCACGCTCGCCGGTCTCGAACCCTTCGGCGAGGAATATATCGACATCCTCGAACACGGATTCTCGCAGGACTGGATGCATGCCTATCCGCAACCGGGCAAGACGTCCGGGGCCTACATGTTCGGGGCGGCCTACGATGTGCACCCCTATCTGCTCCTGAACTTCCAGGGCGATTATGACGGAGTGTCGACCTTCGCCCACGAATGGGGCCATGCGGTCCACTCGGTCCTCGCCAACCGCAACCAGCCCTTCGCCACGGCGGGCTATGCGACATTCGTTGCGGAGATGGCCTCGACCATCAATGAATTCCTGCTCCTGGAATACATGGTCGAAAACGCGCAAAGCGACGAGGAACGCCTCTTCTATCTCGGCGAGGCGCTCGAACAGTATCGCGGCACCTATTTCCGCCAGGCCATGTTCGCCGAATTCGAGATGCGGGCACACGAACTCGCCGAATCCGGTGAAGCCGTCACCGGTGCGGCCCTGACCGATATCTATCTCGAACTCTTGCGCGACTATCACGGCGCGGACGCGGGCGTGATGGAGATCGACCCGGCCTATGCGATGGAATGGGCCTACATTCCCCACTTCTACTCGAACTTCTACGTCTTCCAGTACGCCACCTCGATCACGGCCGCGACGACCTTCGCCCAGCGCCTTCTGGCCGGTGAGGACGGTGTCCAGGAGGACGTTCTCAACCTCCTGCGTGCAGGCGGTTCGGACTATGCCTATGACATGTTTGTGGAGGCCGGCGTGGATCTGGCCGAGCCCGGCCCCTACCAGACGGTTCTGGTTCGCATGAACACGATCATGGACGAGATGGAAGCCATTCTCGACCGGCGCGCGGAGTAGCGCAGGGCAATAAAAGAGAAGACTGGACGCGCGGCGGCAACGGGTTAGCCTTGCGGGCATGAAAGCCCTTAGACCCCTCGCCGCCGCGCTCGTCCTTGCTTCGGCCGGCGCGGCCCAGGCCCAGGAGACTGGAGCCATGCCGGTAACCGAACCCGGTCTCAATGACCGTTTCGCCGCGCTCGCGCTCGATTGCGTGCACCGCGAATATCCCAACAAGATCAGCCATGTGCTGCAGGGGGACGGGGACGCCCTGACCCCGCGCGAACTCTATCCGGTCTTCCATGGCTGTTATGACTGGCACTCGGCAGTGCATGGCCACTGGCTACTGGTGCGCCTGTTGCGCACCGATCCGGACGGCGATTTCGCGCCGCGCGCCGAGGCCGCCCTCGACATCAGTTTCACGCCTGCCCGCGTGGCGGGCGAGGTCGCCTATTTCGCCGGTGAGGGGCGCGGCAGTTTCGAGCGTCCTTACGGGCTGGGCTGGCTGCTGCAATTGACAGCCGAGCTGCGCGAATGGGACGACCCGCGCGCCCAACGCTGGCTCGCCGCGCTCGAACCGCTGGAGACCGTCGTCGCCGACCGCTACCGGAGCTGGCTGCCCAATCTTGCCTATCCGATCCGCATCGGCACCCATAACCAGTCCGCCTTCGGTTTTGCGCTGGCGCTCGACTGGGCGCGCACGGCGGGCGATGCCGAACTGGAAGCTCTTCTGGTCGCCAAGACGCTGGAATTCCATGCCGGCGATCAGAATTGCCCGCTTTCCTATGAGCCGTCTGGCGAGGATTTCCTCTCGCCCTGCCTGATGGAGGCCGACCTGATGCGCCGGGTGATGCCGCAGGACGCGTTCGCGGCCTGGCTTTCCGCCTTCCTGCCCGGCATCCCCGAGGACGGCCGCGCGGACTGGCTGGCACCGGGTGTCGTCCTCGACCCCAGCGACGGCAAGCTGGTCCATCTCGATGGCGTGAACCTCTCGCGCGCCTGGAATCTCGAAGCCATTGCCAATGCCCTGCCCGACGACGACGCCCGCAGGGCCGCCCTGTTGGCGGCTGCTGATGTCCATCGCCAGACGGGTATCGCGTCGGTCTCGGGCGAGCATTACGAGGGCGGACACTGGCTGGCGAGTTTTGCCACCTATCTCGTGACCGGCCGCGCACTGGATGCGCCCGTCGCGTCAGGCGGATAGACACGACACAACCACGTCCGGGTGGAGGCTGTCCGGCCCATGACCTCTGCGACTGCCCTTCGTCATCACCGGTTCGAGACGCCCTTTGGCGGCTGGCGGGTCAGTGTCATGGATGCACCGCCCGACCTGGAGCCGGCGGTCGCCGAGTTCTGGGACACGTCAGGCCGGTTCGCGTTTGCGCGCGAACAACTCCTGCCGCGGGGTTCGCTCTTCCTTGTGTTCAATCTGGGCACGCGCCAGCTGCGTCACGGCGGACGAGACGAACGCGAGCGCCTGCCCCGCGCCTATATCTGGGGGCTCCAGGATGGGCCGGTCTGGACTGCGCCAGACACCGCTCAGCCCGGGTTTGATGGCGCGTCGGTCGGGGCGCGCCTGCATGCCGGTGGTACTGCGGCCCTGTTCGGTATTCCCGGAAGCTCATTCCGCGGCCGCGTCGTCGCGCTGGAGGATATTCTCCCCCGCGCGACCGTGGAACGCTGTCTTGACCGGCTTTCGCGGCTGGCGGATCCGGCGGGCCGGATACAGTGTGTCGCAGCCTTTCTGCGCCGTTTGGGTATGCTCAGGGCCGATCCGGAAATCGACTGGGCCGTCGCCATGATCCGGCAGAGCCGGGGCGGGTTGCCCATTGGCCAGATTGCGGACGCGGCCGGCCTTTCGCGCCGGGTTCTGACCCGGCGCTTCCGCGAGCGAATTGGTACCGCTCCGAAACGCTATGCAAGGGTGGTCAAATTCTTTGCCGCCATCGAGGCAATCAAGCCGGAATCCGTCGTCGACTGGGCCGGCCTGGCGGTGGATGCCGGGTATTTCGATCAGCCGCACATGATCCGCGATTTTCGCGAATTTTCAGGCCTGACGCCCGCTGATTTCCTGAAGGAACGTGCGGCCGATGGCGAAACCATTGTCGATCCGGGATGAGGCCGGGTCCTTTTTTACAATCGTCCGTCCCGGTCTAAGGGCAGACTGCCGGTCGATAACACTCGCCAGACAAGGAGCCTGACATGGCAACCCCTGAAGAAATGGCCGCGACAATGGAAGCCAATCTCGCCGAGAAGACCGGCAAATCGATGGAGGCCTGGCTCTCGGTCCTGTCGTCCTGGCCCGAGAAAAAGCATGGCGAGATCGTCAAGCGACTGAAGAGCGAGCATGGCGTCACCCACGGCTTTGCCAATCTGATTGCCCACAAGGCGCTGAAATCATCGGCCGCCGATGCGGATGAGGGTGACCTGGTTGCCGCGCAATATGCGGGCAAGAAGGCGGGTCTCAAACCGGTCTATGACCAGCTGGTCGCGATGGTTGAAGGGTTCGGGTCCGACGTCGAACTGGCTCCGAAAAAAGCCTATGTCTCGGTGCGCCGGAAAAAGCAGTTCGCGATCTTCCAGCCCTCGACTGCTTCCCGTCTCGACGTCGGGATCAATCTGAAAGGCGTTGAGCCGTCAGGCCGCCTTGAAGCCTCGGGCTCGTTCAACGCGATGGTGTCCCATCGCGTGCGGCTGGAAGCGCCCTGCGATGTCGATGGCGCGCTGAAAGACTGGCTGAAAGCCGCTTACGACGCGGCCGGCTAATCGCAGCCGCGGGCGGGCAGGACCGGGCTCACGGCGGCGTGAAGACCGGGGCGCATTTCCGCCCCTTCCATTTCGCCGCGCACGCCCCATATCTGGCTCAACAGGTCCTTGCAATGCGTCCCCCCAACCTGCATCCGGGACCTGTCAGGCACCGCCGGGCAACTCCTCCCCTGTCCCGCCCGGCGGTGCCGCATTTCCCCGCTTACCAGGCCAGGAATTCACCGGACTGGTGACGGAATTCTCCCGTGTTTTCCAGCGTCAGCGCCTCGATCAGCGCCTTTTCGGTTTCCGCGCTTTCGCGCGCCGAGATCAGCCCGTTTGACCCACCCATATCGGTCCGGACCCAGCCCGGGTGCAGGATGGCGACGGCGATACCGTGCGGTTTCAGGTCGATCGCCAGGGATCGGCCGGTGGCGTTCAGCGCCGCTTTCGAGGCGCGATAGATATAATAACCCCCGGACGTATTGTCCGATATCGAGCCCATCCGGCTCGATTGCAGCACGAGTTTGCCGGCCTTCGATGCCGCGAGCAGATCGGCGAAGGCCTCGGCCAGCAGAAGCGGGCCCAGCGCGTTGATCTTCAGCGTATCAACCCAGGCGCCCGGATCGGTATTGCCTAGGCTCTGGCCGTCCCGCGGCCCCATCACCCCGGCATTGGCCAGCAGGACATCGACCGGTTTCCCGACCGCAGCGGCGAGCGCCTTGCCGGCCTCCGGTGCGGCGGCGTCATAAGCGTGAACGGTCAACTGTCCATCCCCCGGATCAAGGGCCTTGAGGGCATCGGCCCGGTCCGGCGTGCGGCAGGCGGCATGGACTTCGGCTCCGGTTTCCAGCCACAGGCGGGCATGTTCAAGCCCGATTCCGCGATTAGCTCCCGTGATGACGATGCAGGTCATCGGCATTTCCTTCTTGTCAGCGTGTCAAGAATGGGAAACTAGCGGTCTTGCCGGGAACGTCGAGGCCTGAAGATCGGCCCGCCTTGCGCTTGCGTGCCGCGCCTAGGTGGCTAGGCTCGCAACGTATCCGGATTCGGATGCGGAACCTTGATGAGGGGAAAGTACATATGACGGCTGTCGTCGGCGTGGCCCACGCCTACAAGCGGGCGGCGTATTTCAAAGCCGTAAAGGCCGTCTGGCAGGACCGGTTCGGGTCCGAGCCCGGCAGCGACGCCGTCCGGGAATTTCTCGACGAAGTCTTCGAAGACGCGCTGGCCGAGGATCTCGAAAACATTTCCGCGACCGAGCTGGCCCGGCAGATCGCCGAATTCTGGGACTGGTCCCGCAAGCGCAAGGCCGGTGCCATCGCAGTCCGGGTCCGGCCGTCCAAACTCGACGGCGACACCGACATGCGCCGCGACATTCTCGAGGTTGCCGGTCCGGACCGGCCTTTCCTGGTCGATTCCATCATGGGCGAGATCGGCGCGCAGGGCCTTGATGTCCTGGCCATGTTCCACCCCATCGTGCCGACAGAGGATGGCAGCCCGGAATCCCTGATCCAGGTTCATGTTGAACAGCGCGACGATCTGGCCCGGAAACATCTCGAGGACGGCATCCGCGACACGCTCGCCGATGTCGAGAACTCGACCAATGACTGGGCCGACATGCGCGCGGCCATGGACATGGCCATCTCGCATCTCGAAGCGGCCCATACGCCCGCGACGCTGGAAGAGAAGGCCGAGGCCATCGAATTCCTGCGCTGGCTGCGGAATGACCATTTCGCCTTCCTGGGGTGCCGGAATTACCGCTTCGACGTCGACGAGAAAGGCCGCATTCAGAACCGCGAGCCGGACGTCCAGACCGGCTCGGGCCGGGGCATTCTGCGCGATCCCAAGCGCCAGGTGCTGCGCAAGGCGTCAGAACCGTCCCACCTCACCCCGGCCATCGAATCCTTCTTGAGCGATTCCTCGCCACTCATCGTGGCGAAGGCCAATATCAAGTCGCGCGTCCACCGGCGCGTCTACATGGATTATGTCGGGGTCAAGAAATACCGCGAAGACGGTGCAGTGATCGGCGAGGACCGCTTCGTCGGCCTGTTCACCGCAGATGCCTATGACCGCATGGCCCGCGATGTGCCGCTGATTCGGCGCAAGGTGCGCAATGTGCTCGAACGGGCCGGCAAGATTCCCGGCACGCACAGCGAAAAGAAGCTGCGCAATATCGTCGAGAATTATCCGCGCGACGAGCTTTTCCAGACCGACGAGGATGACCTGCTCGCCATTGGGCTGGGCATTCTTCACCTCTATGACCGTCCGCGGACCAAGATCTTCATCCGCCGGGACCGGTTCGACCGCTTCATCTCGGTCCTGCTGTTCGTGCCGCGCGACCGCTACAATTCCAAGGTCCGCGAACAGGCCGGCGAGATGATCCGGGCCGCCTTCGATGGGCGGCTTTCGGCCTATTACCCGCAATTCGGTGACGGACCGCTGGCGCGGGTCCATTTCATTGTCGGTCTCAACCCGTTCGATCACCCCGAGCCGGACGTGGCCGATCTGGAGCGCCGTATCGCCCAGCTGGCGCGGACCTGGGAGGATGACTTCGAATCCCTTGCCCGTAACACGCTGCCGGATTCCGCGCGCCGCAATCTGCGTGGCTATGACGGCGCGTTCAGCGCCGGCTACCGGGAAGCTTATGCGCCGGCCGAGGCAGTCGCGGACGTCGAAAAGATCGAGGGTCTGACCGAGGCCGCCCCGCTCGCCGTGCGCGCCTATGGCGGTGAGGACGGCTCGAATGCGCTGCGGTTGAAAATCTACCGGGCCGGCGAAGCTGTTCCGCTGTCCACCGTGATGCCGGTCCTGGAGAATATGGGCCTGACGGTCCTTCAGGAATCCGGTTTCGAGGTCAGCCGCGATTCGCTGGGCGAGGATCGCACCCCGCCCGTCGTCCATGTCCATGATTTCGAGATGGAGCGCACCGCGCCCGGCGGTGACAGCGAAGACGCCATCGCCGTTTTCGAGGACGCCCTGCTCGCGGTGCTGGAAAACCGCGCCGAGGATGACGGCTTCAACCGTCTGATCCCGCAGCTGGGCGTGACCTGGCGCGATGCAGCCTTCCTGCGTACCTGCGCGCGCTACCGCCAGCAGACCGGGCTCGACCCGTCGCAATCGGTCCAGGAAGAGGCGCTGGCCGCCAATCCGGAAATCGCCCGCGGTCTTCTGCAACTGGCAAAGACCAAGTTCGACCCTTCGCTTTCCCTGACGCGCGAGGCGCGCAAGGAAGCCGCCGACGAACTGGCAAGGGATATCCGCTCCCGGCTCGATTCGGTCGCCAGTATCGACCACGACCGCGTGCTGCGCCGGCTCTTGCGCCTGATCGAGGCGAGCCTGCGGACCAATTACTACCAGACCGACACCGAAGGACGGCCCAAGGCGCACATCTCGCTGAAAATCGCCAGCCGCGAACTCGAAGAACTGCCGCTGCCGAAACCCTATCGCGAGATTTTCGTCTGGGCCCCGAATGTCGAGGGCGTCCATATCCGCTTCGGCCCGGTGGCGCGCGGCGGGCTGCGCTGGTCAGACCGGCGCGAGGATTTCCGCACCGAGGTGCTGGGCCTGGTCAAGGCGCAGCAGGTTAAGAATGCGGTCATCGTTCCGGTCGGATCGAAAGGCGGATTCTATCCCAAGCAATTGCCCAAATCGGGGACACGCGACGAATGGCTGGCCGAAGGCGTCAATGCCTACAAGACCTTCATTCGCGGCCTTCTGGACATCACCGACAATATTGAGGGTGATGAGGTCGTCCATCCCGACAATGCGGTGTTGTGGGACGAGGATGATCCCTATCTCGTCGTTGCCGCGGACAAGGGCACGGCGAGCTTCTCCGATATCGCCAATGGCGTGGCGACGGACGAATTCGACTTCTGGCTCGGCGACGCGTTCGCGTCCGGCGGTTCGGCCGGCTACGACCACAAGGCCATGGGCATTACCGCCCGAGGGGCCTGGGAATCGGTCAAGCGCCACTTCCGGGAAATGGGCAAGGACATCCAGTCCGAGCCCTTCACCGTCATTGGCGTCGGCGACATGTCCGGCGATGTGTTCGGCAACGGCATGCTGTTGTCAAAGAAGATCAAGCTGCAGGCCGCCTTCGACCACCGCGACATCTTCATCGATCCGGATCCGGCCGATACGGACGCCAGCTGGGACGAACGCAAACGCCTGTTCGAAACGCCGCGATCCTCCTGGCAGGACTATGACAAGGCGTTGATTTCCAAGGGGGGCGGCGTGTTTTCGCGATCGGCGAAATCCATACCGCTCAGCCCCGAAATGAAAGCCCTGACCGGGCTGGACGCGGACAAGGTGGCACCGGTCGAGCTGATCAGTGCCCTGCTCAAGGCCCCGTCCGAACTCCTCTGGTTTGGCGGCATCGGCACCTATGTGAAAGCCAGCGACGAGCAGCATTGGGAAGTCGGTGACAAGGCCAATGACGCCTTGCGGGTCGACGCCACCGAAGTCGGTGCATCGGTTGTCGGCGAAGGGGCCAATCTCGGCTTTACCCAGGCGGCCCGGATCGAATTCGCGCGCAAGGGCGGGCGGGTCAATGCCGATTTCGTGGACAATTCCGCAGGCGTCGATACGTCCGACCACGAGGTCAATATCAAGATCCTGCTCAACCCCTTCCTGCGCTCGGGCGAACTGACCCGGAAGAAGCGCGACAATCTGCTGGGCCGGATGACCGACACGGTCGCCGAACACGTCCTGTCGCACAATTACGACCAGACGCTCGCCATCACACTGTCGGAGACCAGCGCTCCGGCCGATATCGATGCGCAGGAACGCTTCATGCTGGCGCTGGAAGCCCAGGGCCGTCTCGACCGCACGGTCGAAGGCCTGCCGACGTCTGAAGAAATCCGCCTGTTGAAGGAACAGGGTCTGGGGCTGACCCGGCCCGAACTGGCGCTGCTCATTTCTTATGCCAAGAGTACGCTGTTTGATGCGCTGGTGGCCTCAAGCGTACCGGACGACCCGCATTTCGTCGCCACGCTGCACGGCTATTTCCCCGAAGACCTCGCCGGCTATGGCGAGGCCATGGCCTCCCACCGCCTGCGCCGGGAAATCATCTCCACCGTGCTCGCCAATGACATGATCAATCTGGGTGGGCCGACCTTCGTCCACCGCGCCAAGGAATCCACCGGCGCGAACGTTGCCTCTGTGGCGCGGGCCTTCGAGGCCGGGCGGCAGATTTTCCGCTTTGCCGACCTCACCGACCGCATCAATGCGCTCGACAACAAGGCCCCGGCGAGCGTGCAGATTGACCTGCACGAGGAAATCATCCGCCTGCTGCGCCGCCAGACCTACTGGCTGGCCCGGCGGGGACGCGGGCGTGAGGCCGACCAGCCCATGCCGATCCGTGACGTCATCGACGCCTATCGTGACGGGATCGACCAGCTCAAGGAGCATGCCGGGGCGATCTTCTCCGACTACGAGCGGGAACGCGTGTCGCGGCAGGCGAAAGCCTTCGTCAAGGCCGGGGCACCGAAGGACCTGGCCCGCGAAATCGCGACCTTGCGGCCGCTGACCTCGTCCTCGGACGTGGTCGATCTCGCGCTGCGCAAGGACTGGCCGCTGGAATCGGCCGCGCACATCTATCACGCCGCCGGGGCCCGCTTTGCCTTCGACCGGCTGCGGGGTGTCGCCGGGGAAGTGTCTTCCGACCTGCACTGGGACCGGCTCGCGGTGCGCCGCCTGATCGAGGACCTCTATGCCAGCCAGCAAACGGTTGCCGGATCGGTGATGCGCCATGCCAAGACAGCAGGCGGGTCGCTGGCCAAGGGGATCGAACAGCCCGATGCCGACTGGGCGCGTAACCTCATCGATTCCTGGTCGATCATAAACGCGGAAGAAGCGGGCCGGGTCGATGCCACGCTGGCCGAAATGGAAGGCGCGGGCGTGTGGACTTTGTCCAAGCTCTCGATCGCCTCGACCCAGCTTCGGGAAATGGCGCAGAACGCCGAACCCTAGAGAAGTGTCCGTTTCAGGAAGGCGAGGAGTTTCTCCTCGCCTTTCCGCGCCAGGTCGCGGTCAAAGGTGAGGCCCGAACCGGGCAGGTGGTCCGGCTCATCAAATCCGTGGGTGGCACCCTCCATCCAGTCCCACGCCGTATCGGATCCGGCGGCCCGGCGCGCCTCGAGCATTTTGACCGAGTCCGCGTCGTCACAAACCGTGTCACCGGGCACGAGAAGGGCTTCGACCCGGATGCCGGCCGGCCAGTCATGGCCGCGCGAGCGGGCGAGGAAACCGCTATAGGGATAGAAGGCGTAAACGCCTTTCACGCCCGACACGCCAGCTTTGGGAAGGCGTTGCAGGCTCGGCGGCGGGCGTCTTTCCGCCGCCCAGGTCAGCGCATCGAGAATGGTCCACGCGCCATGGCTCCACCCGGCGAGCGCGATCCGGGTCTGGTCGACGCGGCGGTCGACCCGGGCGATCTCGAGGGCCGCAAAGACATCCCCCGCCCGCTCGCCGGCCCGCAAACACGCGCCAGTGCAGACTTTCGACACCGCCTCCCGGTAGCCAATTCCGCGCAAGGCCAGCGAATCCGGGGCAAAGGCGATGAAACCGGCCTCCGCGCAACGCCGGCCATAAGCCTCCGTCACCCCGCGCGGGCCGCCGCACCCATGCAGCAGGATAACGGCGGGAAAAGGCCCCGGTCCCGGCGGCGCATAAATCGCCGTATGCGGCTTCAGCCGTCTGGCCAGGGCGGATGGGGACTGCCGCTCGATCCGGACAAACACGCCGCGATGACGCATCAGCCAGGCCAGGCCGCCCAGCACCACAAACGTCACCGCAAAGGCAATGAAAAGCACCGGACCCGGGGTCACGGCGCGGCCAGTTCGTCAAGCCGGCCGATCAGGCGCTGATGGGCGGCGCGGGCCGCCTCGGCATCGTATTGCATGCGCGGATCGGGGTTGCCGGGCTCGTCAAAGGCGTGGGTCAGGCCCGGCCAGACTTCCCAACTGACAGTGACACCGGCATCCGAGGCACGCTCCAGCACATGCCGGCAATCCGCGGTCGAGGCAACGAGATCGCGCCCGGCCAGGACCGCATCAATCGCGACCCCGGCGTCGATGCTGTGCCGCCGCGCGCGCGCCGGAAAGCTGCAATAGGGATACATCAGCACGGCGGCCTGCACGCCCTCGAGCCCCGGCATGGCTGAAAGACCGGGCGGCAGATCGCCGTCAGCGGCAAATGTCAGGGCATCGAGAATGGCCCAGCCGCCATGGCTCCAGCCCACCAAAACCAGCCGGTCCGGGTCGATCCCGGTAGTCCGGCGCGCGAGGTCTACAGCCGCGAAGACGTCGGCAGCGCGGGCCTGCCCACGCAGGCGCAGCGCCGTACAGACCTGCGTCATCGCGCCCGCCCGTCCGATCCCGCGCGGGGCCATGGAATCGATGATGATCGCGCCATAACCGGCGGCATTCAGCGCCGCAGCATAATCCTCCTGCATGCTGCGCAGCCCGCCGCATCCATGAAACAGAAGCGCTGTTGGAACCGGACCGCTGGCAGTCTCCGGCAATCGGACCGCGGCATGCGGAGCGAGCCACACGGCATGGGCGTCCACGTATCGGCGCTCGGCGGCGGCCCTGGCGGGCGATGCTGACGCCAGCACGATGGCTGCCGCGACAAGAGAAAGCCCGGTCCGGAGAAGGGCGCCGGTCATCGGCCTAGTGCCGGAAATGGCGCATGCCGGTGAAGACCATGGCGATGCCGGCCTCGTTGGCCGCCTCGATCACCGCCTCGTCCTTGATCGAGCCGCCTGGCTGAATGACGGCGGTGGCCCCGGCTTCAACCGCGGTCAGCAAACCATCCGGGAAGGGAAAGAAGGCGTCGGACGCACAGACCGAGCCTTTTGTGGCCGGTTCATCCCAGCCGTTCTCCTTCGCCGTGGCCTCGGCCTTGGCGGCGGCCAGCCGTGCGGCTTCCAGCCGGCTGGTCTGGCCCATGCCGACCCCCGCCGTGGCATCGCCCCTGGCGTAGACAATGGCGTTCGACTTGACGTGTTTGCAGACTTTCCAGGCAAAGAGGAGGTCACGCATTTCGTCTTCGGTCGGGGCGCGTTCGGTCGCCACGGTCAGTTCGGTCTCGGTGATCCGGCCCGCATCGCGCGCCTGAACCAGCAGGCCCCCGGCGACGGATTTCACCGTCCAGCCTGATTGCTCGGCGTCAGGCATGCCGCCGGTCAGGAGAACCCGCAGATTGGCCTTGCCGCTCAGCACATCGAGCGCGGCGGCATCAGCATCCGGTGCGATCACGACTTCAAGAAAAATCTTGGTCAGTGCGTTGGCCGTCTCGGCATCGAGCACCTGGTTGAAGGCGACAATGCCGCCAAAGGCCGACACCGGGTCGGCCGCAAAGGCCCGCTCATAGGCATCCAGCACGCTCTCGCCGCGCGCCACGCCACACGGATTGGCATGCTTGACGATGACGGCCACAGCGCCGTCTGCCGGATCGAACTCGGCAGCGAGTTCAAACGCGGCGTCGGCATCGGCGAGATTGTTGTAAGAGAGTGCCTTGCCCTGGATCTGGCGGGCGCTGGCGACGCCGGGACGGCCTTCGCCCGACGCATAGAAAGCCGCCGACTGGTGCGGGTTCTCACCGTAGCGCAGCGCGTCAATCCGCCGTCCGCCAAAGACGCGATAGTCCGGCGCGTCCTCGCCCAATTCGCCGGCAAACCAGCTTGATACCGCGGCGTCGTATGCACCGGTCCGCGCATAGGCTTTCGCGGCCAGGCGTTTGCGCAAGTCCAGCGGGGTCGCTCCGTCATGGGTCTTCATGGCGGCGATCACCGCATCGGCGTCATCATTGTCGACACAAACCGCCACGAAGGGGTGGTTCTTCGCCGCCGCGCGCAGCATGGCCGGTCCGCCGATATCGATATTCTCGATGCACTCATCGAACGGCGCGCCGGCGGCGACAGTCGATTCGAACGGGTAGAGATTGACAAAGAGCAGGTCGATTTCCGGGATGGCATGGGTCTCCATCGCGGTCCGGTCGGCCTCAAGATCGCGGCGGCCCAGCAGCCCGCCATGCACGCGCGGGTGCAGCGTCTTCAGCCGCCCGTCCATCATCTCGGGGAAGCCAGTCATCTCGGCGACATCGATGGCCTCGACTCCCGCCTCGCGCAGCGTCCGCAGCGTGCCGCCCGTCGACAGGATTTCCACGCCGAATTCGGTGAGCGTGCGGGCGCGGTCGACGAGTCCGTCCTTGTCAGAAAGGGAGATAAGAGCGCGTCGGACGGGAACGAGATCGGTTTGGGCCATGTCAGGTCTCTGCTGGGGATGCCGGAAAAGGGGAGGGTGGATCAGGGAGCCGGAAGGGCCATTCTAGCGGCCCGATCCCGCGCGGTCACGCATGTCAGGCGGGTGGCGGTGCGTATTCGGGTATCAGCGCGGCCAGCGCGGCGCGCACGGCCTCGGGGCTTCCCTCTCGGGCCGCCTCGACCAGTGCGTCCAGCCGGGGCAGGGTCTCGGCCGGATCGGGCAGGCCGCCGCTGACCTCCAGAACGCCGGGCGCTTCGGTATCGGCCATGCGCTCGAAGTCGTAGACCAGCGCCTCGTGCAGCTTCTCGCCGGGCCGGAGGCCGGTATATCGGATGGCACCGGGCGCGGATGGGTCCTTGCCGCGCAGCCGCATCAGTCCGGCGGCCAGTTGCGGGATCGGCACCGGGTCGCCCATGTCAAAGACGAAGAGCGCGCCATTACCGGCGTCCGGCCTGGCGGCGAGCGCAGCCGCGTCAAGGACCAGGCCGCAGGCTTCCTCCACCGTCATGAAGAAGCGCGTCGCCTTGGGATCAGTGATCGTCACGGGTTGGCCCGCCGCGATCTGGCGTTCGAACAGGGGTACGACCGACCCGGCACTGCCCAGTACATTGCCGAACCGCGTCACGCAGAGTTTCGGCATGCCGGGATCCTGCGCCGCACAGCGCACATAGAGCTCCGCCGCCCGCTTTGCGGCACCCATCACGCTCGATGGATTGACCGCCTTGTCGGTGGAAATGAGCGCAACGACCTTGACGCCCGCAGCCTTGGCCGCCGCGATGACGCGCCGCGTGCCTTCGACATTGGTCATCACCACTTCGGCGGCGTTTTCTTCCATCAGCGGCACGTGTTTCAGCGCGGCGGCATGCAGGACGATATCGGGCTTTTCCTCGTCGAAGAGGCGCGCGAGACGGCGCTGATCGCGAATGTCACCGAGAACGGAGCGCCAGGACGGCGCGCCCTCCGTCCGGCTCATCTCCATGTCGATTTCGTAGAGGCTGACTTCGGCAGAATCATACAGCACCAGCCGGGCCGGTTTCAGCCGGGCGGCATGGCGCACCAGTTCGGATCCGATCGTGCCCCCAGCCCCCGTGACCAGCACGGTGCGTCCCTCGATCAGGGATTCGGCAAAGGCACTGGTTCCCGTCCGCGGCGGACGGTTCAGAAGGTCGGCTGCCTCGATCGGCGAAAAGGCGTTCGCCGCATTCCCCGCCGGCCGGCTGCGCGACACCTTCACACCCTCCGCGCCGGCGACCTGAAGGATCTGGCGCAGCAGGTCCGGGTCGGGCCGGGCGTCCGCCAGGACAAGGCGGGGCTTGGCGCGTTCGGCGCGCTCGATCCGCCTGACCGTGCGAAGCAGGTCGGGCAGTCCGCCTGCGACCGGCGTGCCGTGGATTGCCCGCCCCGCATGCCCGCCGCCGGTTTCAATCAGCGCCTTGATGCGGAAGGGCGCGCTGCCATTGCGGCGTTCGACATCGCTCAGTGCGGTATCGAGCGCGGCTTCGCCGCCGATCAGGATGGCTGGCTCTTTCGCGCGGTCCTCGAAGCGGAAGACATTGGCCAGCGCGCCGGTTCGCAGAAAGACTGCGCCCAGGCGCGGCATTATCATGAGCACGCTGAGGATCGGGACCACGAGGAAGATCGCCGTTCGCGGCAGATCATCCCCGCGATTGAGGAAGAAGATCAGCGGCAGAAAGACAAGATTGGCGAGGATCACCGCCTGGATCATGCGGATCACGTCATTGAGCGCGGTATAGCGCCAGACGCCGCGATGCAGGCCCATCAGGGGAAACACGACGGCACAGGCGAACGCGAAGATGGCGGCAGCCTTCAGCGTGATGAAATCCGGGGCCGGCTTCTGCTCAAGGATATAGCGGACATGGACCGCCACCCCCATCGAGGCGGCCCCCGCCAGCACGTCATAGACATAGCTGGCCGCCATCATGGCCAGGGCACGCGGGCGCAGCCGCTGCCAGGGGCGCGCGGGCGTACTCATTCGCCTTTCCCCGTGGCGCTGCCGACCCGTCCCAGGCGCTGGAAGGCCCAGCGCACCCGGTTGGGCGGGCGCTCGCCTGCACCATAGGGTTCAGCCTCGCCCTGGATGACGATCTGTGCGGTGCGTTTGGGCGGCGCACCGGCGGCAAGATAAACCGAGCGCTCGATCCGGACCGGTCCGCCATCGGTGCGGAAGCGCCAGCCATCGCCGCTGGGCAGGACCAGGAGCGCGCTCATCGCATCACGCGACAGCGAGGCGCGCACGCCCGGATGCAGGTGGAAGCGGATGGCGAAGGGGTGATGGGTTTCCGGGTCCTCGGGCGGGCCATCCTCGGCGGGACGAAACAGCGCATCCTCACCGCGCAAATCCCCGCCATCGGCGGCGAGGAAGACGCGGCGCCGGTGCGACAGGCCGAAAACCTCCCGGTAGCCGTCATGGCTGCCCTCCAGCCAGACGCCGATCTCTTCCTCGTTGCGCCGTACCGAGACCTGACCGGGAACGTCGGAGAAGCGTGCACCGAGCAGCCGCCGTTTCCAGCCCGGCTCGACAAACCGGGAGGACGAGGTCTCTTCCAGTGTCAGGGTGGAATGGGCTGCGGTAGCACGCACGGCATGACGCCAGCTCGGCGGCTGATCGGGCGACCAGCCGCAATTGACGATCAGACGGCCACCCGGCGCGCTGAATTCGAAGGCCAGTGCGCTGGCATGGGCATTCGCGCTCGAGGGGCCGGCCGGGCCTCCGGCGCTGTCCATGATTATGCTGGCCCCGCCGGCATCGACGCGGTGATAGCCGGAATGCGGGGCGAAACCGAAGGTGCGCTTGGCGGTATTGTTGACCGAGAGCGCGGTCTCGATGGCGCGCTTGTTACCCTCGCCCCCGCCATGAAAACCGGCAAGGGTTGCATCCGTCATGCGGAAAAACCGCACGATCGGGCCCAGCCGGTCGAGCGCCCTGTGAACGCAGTCCGGCAAGGCGCGGCCCGCTGCCTCGGCCATCTGGTCGAGCCGGGTGAGATCAATGAACACATCCGCGGCTGCTTCCGGGGACCGCGAAATATGGCCGCCATCGGGAAGGATCTGGCGCGGGATTTCCTGTTTCAGAAGGGCCAGGCCCCGCGCTTCGCTGCGGCTGAGGCCTGGATAGACGAGCCCGGCCATCACCACCGCAATTGCCCCCCTCAGGACCGGCAAGTCGTCCGGGGCAAGCCGGGCCGTGCGCGCCAGATGGCGAACCTGGCGGACCAGGGACAGGGTCCGTCCGGGCTGGTCGGCGAACACGGAGGGACCGGCGGACAACCATGCGTGAAGGCGGTCAGTGAGGATTTCCGGGGCCCAGGAAAACCCGTTCCACCCGCCATAAGTGGCGATCCACATGTCGATCAGCGTGCCGGCCCGGTCCGCGGCCGTATCGTCCTCGCAGGCCAGGAGGTCGGCGAGCCAGGAAAAGCCGTGCAGATGCGCAGCGAAAGTCCGCGAGGGGGCCGCGCTCGTCCACGGGTCGCCATCGGGACCGGTATCGAGAACGTCACCGCAAAAGGCGAAACGCCCATCGAGAATGGCCGCCCCGTGTGCCGCGCTGCCCGTCCGGATGGCAGGGTTTGCGATATCCGCTGCAGCAGGGGACGCCCCGCCCAGTGTCAGCATGCGGACCGCCGGAAGCGCATGCGTCGTCCGGACGGTTTCGCGGCGCAGTGCGCGCAAGGCCGCGCCGGCATAGTCGGAAAGCTGGACGGCGCTGGCCATCGCGATCACCCGCCCCGCAAAGCCTTCAGATTGTCGGCATAGCAGTCGCGGCCGCCGGTGAAGGCAGCGGTTCCGGCGACCAGCACGTCAGCGCCGGCCCGTTCGCAGTCGCGCGCGGTTTGCGGGGTCACGCCGCCGTCGACTTCGACAATCGTGTCGAGCCCCCGCTTGGTGATCAGGGTTTTCAGATACTCGATCTTGCGCAGCTGGGAGGTGATGAAGCTCTGCCCGCCAAAACCCGGATTGACACTCATCACCAGAACGAGATCGAGCTCGTCAAGGACATAGTCGATGGCGGACGGATCGGTCGACGGGTTCAGCGCGGCACCGGCCTTGGCTCCGGCCGATTTGATCGCCTGTACCGTGCGGTGGAAATGCGGCCCGGCTTCGGGGTGGGCGGTGATGTAGTCCGCCCCGGCCTTGGCGAAGGCCTCGATGAAGGGGTCGACCGGCGTGATCATCAGATGCACGTCGAACGGCTTTTCCGAGTGCGGGCGCAGGGCTTTCACCACGCCCGGCCCGATGGTCAGATTGGGCACGTAATGCCCGTCCATCACATCGATATGAATCCAGTCCGCGCCGGCAGCGTCGATATCGCGGACCTCCTCGCCCAGTCGGGCGAAATCGGCGGACAGAATGGACGGGGCAAGTCGCAAGGTCGCGGTCATGGCAAAAGGGCATAACAGCGCCCTTGGAGGGGCGCAAGCAAGCCGCCTCAGGCCGGTTCGCTCAAGCCGCGGCCTTGTGCAACCGGGCGATGAAAAATCCGTCGATCCCGCCCTGCTCTGACCACATGTCCGGGGTCAGCCGGACCGCGCCAGACGGAAGTATGGCCGCTTCCAGACCGGGCAGCTCTTCCGGCCGGACCGGGTCGGTCGTGAGGCCGGGATGGGCGGCAAGACTGCGGGCCAGCCAGTCCTCGCCCTCTTCGGGCTGGAGCGAACAGGTGCAGATAACCAGACGCCCGCCGGGCCGAAGCGCCGTGACGGCTGTCGCGGCAAGATCGTCCTGGATGGGCATCAGCGAGGCCGCATCTCCGGCCTGTTTCGTCCAGGCGGCGTCCGGCCGGCGGCGCAGCGTTCCCGTTGCCGTGCAGGGCGCGTCGAGCAGTATGGCGTCATATTGCGCCTCGCTACGCCAGGTCCGCCCATTTGTGGCGATTATGTCGGCACTCAAATCCGTGCGCGCCAGATTGGCCGACAGGCGTTTGAGCCGTTTGGGCGAGGCATCGAGCGCGGTGACGTCCGCACCAGAAGCCGCAAGCTGGAGCGTCTTGCCGCCCGGTGCCGCGCACAGGTCGAGCACGCGTTCGCCCGGTGTCACGCACAGAAGGCGCGCAGGAAGGGCCGCGCCGGCATCCTGCGCCCACCACGCGCCGTCCTCATAGCCGGGCAGGGCGGTGAGATCGCCGATGGAGCGCTTGCGCAGCGAGCCGCCAGGAAGGCTCTCGGCACCGAGCGCTTCGGCCCAGTGCGCCGCGCTGGCCGGGTCTCTCAGCGACAGGTCGAGTGTGGGTTCACGGGCACAGGCCGCGGCGATCGCCTCGGTCCGGTCAGTGCCATAGGCGGCCCGCCAGCTGGCCGCGAGCCAGTCCGGCAGATTGGCGCTGGGGGGCGTGCCTCGAGCGATCGGCGCGCCCTGCTGGTCAATCTTGCGCAGGATCGCATTGAAGAGACCGGCAAAACGCGCGGTCGCCGGATCTTCCTTGGCCAGGCCGACCGTCGCGGAGACGGCGGCATGGGCCGCTGTCCCCAGCCAGATGAGTTGCGCGGCACCGGTCTGTAGCAGCGCTCGGGCCATGTGGGCGTCGTCGGGCAGCGGCTTGTTCAGAAAGGTGTCGAGCGCGGCCTGTGTCTGGCCGGTGCGCCTAACGGCAGTCGCCGCGAGCAGGCGCGCAAACGCCCGGTCGCGGGGTTCCAGCGCGTCGAACCCCGGCGCGGCAGCAAGGCTTTCGTCAAGCGGTCCCTTGCCGCGAATGGCGCGGTCATAGGCAAGTGCCGCGATACGGCGGGCAGCATATCCTTCACTCATGTCCTGCCGCCTAGCATGAAGCCGCCTGTCCCGCGAGCCACTTGGCGCAGGGCCGAAGCCGGACTATCTCCCCACCCATGACCGAGACGCCCAAATCCGACACGGATCGTTCGCTGAGCCCGGCAGCGCGCCGCGCCCTGGCCGAAGCGGACGCCCGCCGCGCTGCTGAAACCGAGGCTGCGCCGACAGGCGAGACAGGCGGCCCCTCCGGCCCCGAACCTACGCGCTATGGCGACTGGGAACGAAAAGGCATCGCCAGCGATTTTTAACGATTTCGCTCGCCCGGAAAGGGAAAGCATTTCCGGCCAGGTGTTAATTCGCGTTAACGTATGGCCATGAAACCGTATTTTGCCGCCCTTCTGCTTTCCGGCCTGCTGGCAGCGCCCGCGCTGGCCCAGGATGATTCGCGCCTGGCCGGTGGGCCCGGTGGCGACAGGGCGGAGTATTCTGGAAGTCCGGTCGGCCCGGTCACGGGATCGGTACCCGGTCCGCAAGTCATTGAGATCTGGGATGGCCAGCAATGGCGGTCCTATGACTATTGCCGTGCGCGCGGCGGCTGCGTGTCCGATACGCCGCCGCCCGATTATGTCCCGCGCCAGCAGGTCAGCCATCGCACCGATGTGCGGATTCCCGACCATGCGCCGCGCCGCTTTGCGGATTGCCCGGACGGCACGCGCCGCGAAACACCAGCTGGCGGCGGCGATCCGATCTGTATCGTTGTCCATTCCGGCAGCGGTTATCGCGCAGCGGAATACCGCGAGCCCGCGCCGCGCCCTGTGGCGCGTCCGATCTATCACGTCGAAGCGCCGCGATACGAGGAACGCCCCCGCCATGTGGCGCCGCCCCGTTACGTCGAACCGCCGCGTCAGGTCTCGCCGTGTTCCTATCGCGAGCCGCGCCCGGACTACCGGGACTGCGGCGGTTATCGCGATGTCGAATATGCGGACACCTACCGCTATACCGAGCACCGCAGCTATAACCGCGAATGGTATGGGCAGGACGGGCGCTACTGGCGCGTCGTCGATGTCTACAGCCACGGGGCGGACGCCTGCCCCTGTGCCCGTCGCGGCTATGGCTATTCAGCCTGTGATCACCGCCACGAGAGCGATTATCGCTACCGCGAAGAGGCTTATGGCTATTACCAGGACGGGTATTACAGCGATGACCTGGCCTGGTCCTACGCGGGGGTGCGCTCACCGGTCTATTACGGCGGCGGTGGCGGCGGCGGAGCCCGCGTCTTCGGAAGTCTGAACTTCCCCAGCGCCGGAGCCCGCGCGCGGTCCTTCGCTGGCGCAGGTGCCGGGGCCGGAGCGGGTGCCAGCGCGACCGTCAACACCTCGACCCGCGTCAACGTCAATGTCGGCGTGCGCGGCGGCTATGGCGGCCGGGGCGGTCATGGAGGACATGGCGGCGGCGGCGGGAATTCCGGCGGCTACTGACCGGAACTAAAGCCCCCGGATTTCCTCCTGAATGCGCAAGGCTGCCGCGTGTGGATCGTCGGCAGCATTGACCGGACGCCCCACCACGATGCGTGCTGCGCCATTGCGGATCGCGTCGGCCGGTGTCGCCACGCGCGCCTGATCATCCTTCGTTGACCAGACCGGGCGCACGCCGGGCGTCACCACCTCGATCGCATCACCAAAGCGCTGCTTGATCTCCTCGGCCTCGTGCGGGCTGGCGATCACGCCTTCCACGCCGCAGGCGATCGCCTGTTCTACCCGGCGCAGGACCAGGTCACGCGCGCCATAGGCATAGCCCATCTCGGTCAGCATTGCGTCGTCATAGGAGGTCAGCACGGTCACACCGAGGATTTTCAGATGCGGGTCGTCGCCGCGCCCGGCGACGGCGGCCCGCATCACGGCGGGTTCGGCATGGACGGTCAGGTAGTCCGCCTTGGCCCGCGTCACGGTGCGGGTGGCCTTCTCGACCGTGGCGGGGATGTCGTGGAATTTGAAATCGAGGAAGATTTTCGCGCCGCGCTCTTTTAGCGCAATGGCGAGGTCCATCCCGCCAATGGGCATGAGCTGCAGCCCGATCTTGAAAAAGGACGCGGCACCCTCAAGGCGCTCGGCGAGCGCTCTCGCGGCCGGAACTTCCGGCAGGTCGAGCGCGACAATCAGCTTGTCGGAAACAGGGTTCGTCATGGCGAACCGAGCGTCTAGACCGCATTGCGCATGAAGAGCAAGCGCAAACCGAGCGCGGCGAAGGCCGTGGCGGCCAGACCATTGAGCGCGCGCCGCCAGAATCGCGACCGGACGAGCACCGCTCGCGCCGATCCTGCGGCCAGCGCGACGACGACCAGAACAGTTGTGCCGATGGCGAAAAACAAGGTGCCCAGAATGACGATCTGCAGCCAGACCGGCCCGATTTCCGGATTGGTGAATTGCGGCAGGAAGGCCATGAAGAACAGGCCGATCTTCGGATTGAGCAGATTGGTCAGCATGCCGCGCCGGAAGGCCGAGGACAGCCGCTGTGCCGGGTTGGCTTCGGGCACATCATCCATATGGCGGATCGCCTGCACTGCGAGAAAGAGCAGATAGGCTCCGCCGATCCAGCGTATAGCGGTCAGCGCGTGTTCGAACGTCGCCAGCAGCGCCGCCAGGCCCATCGCCGTCGCGGCGACCCAGAAGGCGGCCCCGGTGCAGATACCGGCTGCCGCGACCAACCCGGCCCGGCGTCCCTGCGAGGCGGCGGTCGCCAGCGTGAACGCCATGTCCGGGCCCGGCGCGAGCGCCAGTGCGATGCCGCCGGCGAGAAAGAGCGGCAGAAGGGAGAGATCGATCATCCGCGTGCCGCCGAACGTTTCGCCATCTGCAGCACCAGCCATTCGCCAACCGGGTCGGGCAGGATGCGCGCCATGGCGGTCATGAATTTGTACCACGCCCCCGGTACGCGGATGGCGACATTGCGCTCAACCGCGTCATAGGCGGTCGAGGCGACGTCTTCGGCGGTCAGCATCCAGTAGGAGGGCAGGCGCGAGACGGACTCGCGCGCGCCGTTCACATCGTGGAATTCCGACCAGGTGTAGCCGGGGCAGACCGCCGTCACGTGCACATTCTTGCCGGTCATTTCCGACCGCAGGCTCTGGGAGAATTTGATCAGCAGGCTTTTCGCGCCCGGATAGACCGTTCCGGAATACTGGGTGTGACCCGGCGAGATCGGCAACAGGGCCGAAACCGAGGACACATTGATGATGCGGCCGAATTTGCGCGCTTCCATGCCCGGCAGGACGAGATGGGTGAGTTTGAGGTAATTCGTCACCATCAGGCGCAGGAAACGCTCCTGATCGGACCATTTCGTGCTGGTGAAGACGCCATTGAGTCCGGCCCCGGCATTGTTGACGAGGCCGTCAATCTGACGGCCCGCATCGGTCACGGTCTTGACGATGGTGTCGGGCGCGTTGGCCTTCGACAGATCGGCGGCAATGACGAGGCTGTCGACGCCATATTGCGCCTTCATTTCCTCGGCCAGATCGTTGAGTCGGTCCTCGCGGCGCGCAACCAGTGCCAGGTCCCAGCCCTTGGCCGCAAACTGGCGGACGAAGGCGGCTCCGATGCCTGAACTGGCTCCGGTGATGAGGACAAGGCGGCGTGTCATGAGGAATCCTTCGGGGTCTGCTGTGTCCGGATCAAAGTGATGCGGCGTGCCGCCCCTGTCCAGCGTCTGGAAGATGCGAATCCGATTCCGGTTTTGCCGAGACCGATTTGTGGGCTAGTCAGGCTTCCCGCCACCTGCCGAGAGTGCGCCCATGCCATCCGTTGCTGCCGTCATTGGCTCGATATTCCGCTGGACCGGGGCGTGGGCCTTTGCCGTCGTCGCCTCGAGCGGTGTCCTTATGGCCGGATTCATGATCGCCGCCGGCGTGGTCCCCGAAACGGTCGGGGCCTGGGTGGGCTTTGCTTTCGTCCTGATCCTTTATGTCGGAACGATCAGCATCCTGCCCGCCCTTGTCCTGACGGCGCTGCTGCGCCTGTCGCGCCTGCCGCGCGGCTGGACCGACGCATTTGTCTTCGCAATCGCCGCGCCGATCCTCTACCATGCCATCATTCTGGGATGGGATTTTTCGCCGGCATCCTTTGCGCTCGCCGATCCAATATTCGCACTGGGCGGTGCGGTGGCGGGCTTCGTCTACTGGTGGCTCGCCGGGCGGCCCGCCCCGCCCTATCCGGGCTGGTTCGGACCGGACTAGTTGCAGGCCTGCCCGATCAGCGCTTCAGCCGCATCGGCAATCGCCTCTAGTGCGCGCGGTGCCATGGCATGCGGGGCCGAGGCGTACTCATCCGGCAGGCCGGTTTCGGCATCCTGGAAAAGGTGGCTGACGCCGTCAATGACGGTGACCTCGGTCGGCAGATCGCCGCGCGCCTCCCGGATCCGCGCCGCATTGGGTTCGGGCAGGACCTGCAGGTCGCGTTCCCCGAAAAAGGCGTGGACCGGCCCGTCATAGGCGGCCATGGCCTCCGACGGATCGAGATCCAGTCCGGCGAGGGCATAGGGCTGGCCCCAGATCGCGCCCTGCTGGCGTGCGCCGTCCTCCGGGAAGCCGCGTTCAATGAGCGCCGCCTCGAGCGCGGCCGGAGCCTCTTCGGCAGGTGTGGTGCGCATCACCGCGAACATGGCGTCCTGCAGCACGCGGTTGGCGTCCGCACCCGCCGGTCCGCCTCCCGCGGCGAGGATCAGCGCTTCGGACTGTTCGTACAGCGTCTCGGCCATGGTTCCGGCCATGCCGGCGAGCGTGATGATATAGGCCGGATGGGCCTCCTCAGCCGCGAGGAAGGCAATGAGTCCGCCTTCGGAATGGCCGAGAATGGCGGCGCACTCACCGCTCACACCGGGATCTGCTCGTAGCGCGCGCAGAGCGGCGGCGGCATCCTCGGCGAGGTCGTAGGGGCTGTCCGGAGCCACGGCATCGCTGCCACCCACGCCGCGGTCATCGAGCCGCAAGGAGGCGATTCCGCGTTCGGCCAGCGTATCGGCGAGGACACCGAACACGCGGTGTCCGGCAATGGTCGCATCACGGTCCTGCGGACCGGAGCCGTTGAGCAAGAGTATGGCTGGAGCGGGCCCATCTCCTTCAGGAAGGCGCAGAGTGCCCGTCAGAGCGACGCTCCCGGACTCAACCTCGAATTCGTGGTCTATTCGGTCGCTGGCCGCCAAATCATAGGCAGCCCGGCTTATTAGGCCGTCGATCAATCGGCGCTGTTCGTCGCTGGCCCTTTGAAAAACAGATTCTTGAATTTCAATGCTTTCGGAAAATTCTCTTAGATGTTCGGAGGCGTCTGCCCCTTGGCTTTCTGGCAAGGCCCAATTGACGAGAAGAGTTTCGGCGTCGGCCAAAGCGAACTCCATCGTGGAGTTTTCTTCTTGATTCTCTGAATCCCCAATTCGCGCCTGTGCAATGTGGCCAATAAAGCTCAAGTGCGAATTTACCAACTCGCCGCCGCCCAAAAACGTATACCCCCTGGCTGTTTGGGTCTCGGTATCGATATGGAAACCCATCTCCATATGCATCGGCATCGCGGCAGTATTGAAATGAACGGTGCCGACCCAATAGCCGTCCATCAAATTCACATCGAGGCTAGGGTTCGCTTCTGGCGGTGCCGCATAAGGCGTCGGACCCCGCACAAGGGTAATCGGCAGCCGGCCCTGTCCCTGGATGAAGGTTCCACTCAATGTGTCAGGATTTGTCAGTGCCAACTCCATTGTGATCAGGGTTGGTGCAAAAGCCATCGCGAGCGCATCGCCATCAAGCGTGGCTGCGCTTGCCGCGATACGGGCATTGCCCTGATCAAGACTGATGAGCGCGGAAGCCTCCGGGCCAATCTCCAGCTCCAGACGAAGCTGCGGCCCGCCTGTGTCGAGCGTCCCGTGCCAGGTGCCGTGAAAGCGTGGATCATCGACTCCCTGAGCGAGCACGGCGGACGGGAAGAGAAACAGAATGACAAGGGCGAGCAGGCGCATGACGAAACTCTTTCGTAAAGTCACTAATTAGTCTTGACGCTAAATAAGGTTTCCGCAAAAGTCCAGCCCATGGCGGATGTCTTCAAAGCGCTGGCCCATCCGGTGCGGCGGCAAATCCTGAAAGTGCTGCGCGACGGGCCGATGTCGGCCGGCGAGCTGGCGGACCGGTTTCCGGTCTCCAAGCCGACCATGTCGGGTCATTTCGCGGCGCTGAAGGAGGCGGGCCTCGTCCGCGCCGAGCGCCATGGCACGACAATCCGTTACCGTTTGAATGCGGGGGCCGCCGAAGAGGCCATCGCCCTCATCATGGAACTGACCGGCGCGGGCCGGAGGGAGAGTGACACATGATCCGGACCGGACTTCTGATCACGCTGGTAGCCCTTGTCATCGCCGGAGCGTTCTCCTGGTATGGCTGGACGCACACCGAGCCGGGTGCGCAGATCCCGGTGCATTTCGACCTGAATGGTGAGCCGGATCGCTATGGCTCACGTGCCGAAGCCTTCCTCGTCATGCCGGCCTTCCTGGTTGGTCTTGCCTTCCTGATGAGTCTTGCACCCATGATCGATCCGCGCGGGGAGAATGTCCGCCGCTCGCGCCCGGTCTTTCTGGCCGGCTGGATCATCGGTGCCGCGGCGCTCGCCGGCGCGCAGGGCTTCGTCACCTGGACCGCGCTGGCCGGGGAGCCGGACGCGGACACCATGTCCCGCTCCGTCACGGGCCTGCTGGCCGGTATCATGCTTGTGCTCGGGGTGGTGATCGCCAAGGCGCGGCCGAATTTCTTCGTCGGTATCCGCACACCCTGGACATTGTCGTCCGACCTCGCCTGGGACAAGACCCATCGCTGGGGCAGCCGCCTGTTTCTGATAACCGGTCTCGCCGGTGCCGCGATTGCGGTGTGGGGGCCGGTTCCTCAGGGCACGATCATCCTGATGACGGCGCTTGTCCTTCTGGTTATCGGTCTCGCCGCCTATTCCTTCTGGGTCTGGAAGAATGATCCCGCCCGCGAGACACTCAGCCCGGAAGACGCCTGAAGCCCTTGCCACAGGCGGGGTGAAGCCCTAACCCGCATTCCCGAACGCCACCGGCCAACGGGAGACCTCTGACATGACCGCTCGCGACGTGAAAAAAATCGTTCTGGCCTATTCGGGCGGGCTCGACACCTCGGTCATCGTCAAATGGCTGCAGGACGCCTATGGCGCGGAGGTCGTGACCTTTACCGCCGATCTGGGACAGGGCGAGGAGATTGAACCGGCGCGCGCCAAGGCCAAGGCGTCCGGCGTGAAGGAGATTTTCATCGAGGACGTGCGCGAGGAATTTGTCCGCGACTATGTCTATCCGATGGTGCGGGCCAATGCGGTCTATGAAGGACTTTACCTGCTCGGCACCTCGATCGCCCGCCCGCTGATCTCCAAGCGGCTCGTTGAAATCGCCCATGAGACCGGTGCCGACGCGGTCGCCCATGGCGCAACCGGCAAGGGTAATGACCAGGTCCGCTTTGAGCTGGCCTTCGCCGCGCTCGATCCGAGCCTGAAAGTCATCGCCCCCTGGCGGGAATGGGACCTCAATTCGCGCACCAAGCTGATCGCCTATGCCGAACAGCACGGCATTTCAGTCCCCGTCGACAAGCGTGGCGAGGCCCCGTTCAGCGTCGACGCCAATCTCTGGCACACCTCTTCGGAAGGAAAGGCGCTGGAAGACCCGGCCGAGGAAGCACCTGATTTCGTCTATCAGCGCACCGAGGATCCGCAGTCCGCTCCCGATACGCCGGAATACGTCACCGTCGGCTTTGAGCGCGGCGATGCGGTTTCGCTCAATGGCAAGGTGATGAGTCCGGCCGAACTCCTGACCGCCCTCAACGAGATAGGCCGCAAGCACGGCGTTGGACGGCTCGATCTCGTCGAGAACCGCTTCGTCGGCATGAAGTCGCGCGGCATCTATGAAACGCCGGGCGGGACGATCCTGATGGCGGCCCACCGGGGTATCGAGCAGATCACGCTGGATCGCGGCGCGATGCACCTGAAAGACGAGCTGATGCCGCGTTATGCGCGCCTCGTCTATGAAGGCTTCTGGTTCTCCCCCGAGCGCGAGATGCTCCAGGCCGCCATCGACGAAAGCCAGCGTCACGTCACCGGCGAGGTCCGGGTCAAGCTCTACAAGGGTTCGGCCAATGTCGTCGGGCGGTCCTCGGCGGAAACCCTCTACTCGCTCCAGCACGTCACCTTTGAAGAGGACGAGGTCTATAACCAGAAGGACGCGGAAGGCTTCATCCGCCTCAATGGCCTGCGTCTGCGCCTGATGGCGGATCGCAAGAAGCGGCTGGGGAAGAACGACTAGGTCCGGACTTGGCGGGATATCTCCCCCGTGAACGGGGGAGTAAACCGGAGCTTCCCCAACTGACATCTGACGAAATCGTCAATCGCCATTTCCGGGCAAAGCGGCCAGTCTCTCCCGCCTGAGGGAATCAAATTTGGGGAGCCCACCATGATCCGCCATTTGCTGGCTTCGGCCGCCTGTGTCCTGTCCGTGTCTGCCGCACCCGCGTTTGCACAAGACGATGAGGCTGCCTTCTCGCCGCAAGCCACGGCCACTGCGCTGGCGGGCGAAGCGCGCCGCGCGCTGGGCGCGGGCGATGCCGAAAGCGCGCGCCGGGCCATGGAGGCCGCGCTGGCCTTGAAGCCTGCCCACCCGTCCTACCTGCTGGGCCTGGCCCAGATTGGCCTGACCAGCGGCGACCAGGACCTCGTCTTTACCGCGCTGGAACGCTATGCGGCGGGCGGCATGGCGTTTGACCTGTCCCGTCTGGGAGAGGCCGACGCCGCGATGCGCGAGGCCCAGCCCGACCGCTATGCCGCGCTTGATGCCGCGCTGTCACGCAATGCCAGCCCGGTGGGGCAGGCCGAACGCGCCGCGCGAGTCGATCTGGGCGGCACGCTGATCGAGGGCGTGGCGGTCGATATCGAGACCGACCGGATATTCCTTTCCGATGTCACCGGACGTGCCATCCACCTGGTTGAACCCTTCGACCGGGAAAGCGCGAGCGTCTTTGCCGACCGCGAGGACGGGCTGCTCTCGGTATTCGGAATGACGGTCGACAGCGTCAATCGCCTCCTGTGGGCGACGACGGGCGTCCTGCCCCAGACCGGTCTCGCCGAGGGCGAAGAGGGGGGTACGGCCATCGTCGCACTCGATCTTGTGACAGGCGATCTCTACCGGCGCTTCGAAATCGAAGGCGCGGACCGCTTCGCCGATGTCGTGGCGCGCGACGGATACGTCTACATATCCGATTCCGGGGCCAATCGCGTCTACCGGCTCTCCAGCCTGTCGGACGGGTTCGAGCTGTTGAGCGACGATCCGCGCTTTGCCGGTCTGCAGGGCATCGCCCTGTCACACGGCGCACTCTACGCGGCGGATTATGCGCTGGGTCTGTGGCGGATCAGTCTCGACGACGGCTCGGCAAGCCTCGTGACAGCGGGCGATGAAAGCCTGATTGGCATTGACGGTCTTGGCCATACCCGCGAGGGTCGCTTGATTGCCGTCCGGAACGGCATGAATCCGAACCAGGTCTTCGCCATTGACCTCAGCGAGGATGGCCGTTCGGTCGCCGGGACCGAAACGCTGCTGCGTGGTCACGGCGATTTCGGAGAGCCAACGCTGATCAGCGTCAATGACGGCCGGGTGTGGCTGGTCGCCAATTCACCCTGGCCGCTATATCCCGAAGACGGGTCGGGCCCGACGGAGACGCCGGACCCGCTCACCGTCCTGGAAATCGATCTGGACTAGCTGGCGTCCTCGATCCCGCACTCGTCGCGCATGCGCGGCGAGAGGGCCTGCATCTTCTGGCCCATCATCATGATGTCTTCCATCGTCATTTCGTGTTCGGCGGCGATGGCCATGACCGCGTTCGGGTCATTCTCGCCGGCATCCATGGCGGCGATCATGAAGTCCATTTCCGCATCGGTCAGCTCGTCGCCGATCAGTTCCGCCGCACACCGGCAATCGCCGGCATCATTGCCGGCTTCGGTGCAGGCCGCGACCATTGTGTCTTCGGCATCTTCGGCAAGGGCGGCAGCGGGCAACGCCGAAAGGGCGAGGGCGGCAACAAGGATACGGACCATATCTAGAAACTCCGGTGGGAAGGATGGATTGCAGGCCGCCACCATGCCCGCTTCAATCTGAACGGACAATGACGGGGTTCGCCTGACTGGTGAAAATGGAACGACAGGCGCATAGTATCCGTTGCAGGGACGGCACAAAACAGGGAGCACGCCGATCATGACCAGGACATTTGTGGCCGGCGCGGCGCTGATCGCACTCGCGGCCTGTGCCTCGCCCACCCCCTATCAACAGGCCGGAACACCGGGTGGCTATGGCTTTGAACAGAGCCAGATCGAATATGACCGCTACCGGATTTCCTTCTCCGGCAATTCGCTGACCGACCGCGACACGGTGGAGACCTACCTCCTCTACCGCGCTGCCGAACTCACCCTGGAAAACGGGTACGACTATTTCTGGGTGACCGAACGCGCGACCGACGAGGATACCCGCCGCTACGGCACCGGGCCGGACTATTACGGTCCGTGGCGGGCGCGCGGCTTCTTCGTCAATTACAGATACTACCACCCGGCCCATGGCTGGTACGGATGGGACGACCCGTTCTGGAATCCGCGCCACTACCGCGAAGTCACGCGGTACGAAGCCAATGCCGAGATCGTCCTTGGCCGTGGCCCGGCCCCGGATGAACGCGCGGCCTTTGACGCACGCGACGTGCTCGAAAATCTCGGCCCGGACATCGTCCGGCCCGCGCCTGACGCCTAGTCCGGCCGGTCAGAACTCCGCCGATATCCCGAACAGGACGGCGCGGGGTGCGCCGGGGCGAAGCCCGGCCGGACGGCGGGCGACGGCATAGGTCTCATCGGTGAGGTTGCGGACCGACACCCGGGCGCGCACGCCGTCGGTCAGGCCATACCAGGCCGACACGTCGGCGACGGCGTGGCTGTCGATCAGCTGACCAGCCGGAATCGCGCCCTGCCCAGCCGTTGCGCGGGTTTCGCCAACCCAGCTGACGGCGATTTGCCCGCCGAACCGGTCCGCCTCGACGCCAATGGCGGCGTAAAGCTGGTTTTCCGGGATGTAGGGCAGTTCGTCGCCGACCTGGACATTGCCCCAGGGGCCATAGGAGGAATTGAAGGCGGTCTGGAATTCCGCATTGGTGTGCGTCCAGGCCAGTCGGACCGGGATCGAGACCGGTGCATCGGCCGCTTCGCCAAGATCGGCTTCGACGGCGAATTCGAGGCCGGTTACGTCAACCTCGCCACCATCGAACTGGGCCCCGATCGTGCAGCCGCCGCCTGTGGAATTGGTGCAGGCGCCCAGGAGGTTGGTATAGGCGTTGTGGAAGCCGACCGCTTCCAGCGACCAGAACCCGTTCTCGTATCGCGAACCGAATTCGAAATTGATCGCGTCTTCAGGTTCCTGCGTGACCGAGCCAGGCGCGGGCGGGGCGAAACCGCGATGCACGCCGCCAAAGACGGCAAGACGCTCATTGACGTCATAGCGCACGCCAAGTCCGGGGATGATCGCGTCGACCGTGTTCTGCGTCACCGTCGGGGCCCCGGTACGGGCCAGATCGCCGCCCCAGTTCTCGCGCTGCAGCTCGACCGTTTCAAACCGGACACCCGGAACGAAGGTCCAGCGCCCGGTCATGATTTCGTCCTGGATATAGATCGCCACGGCGTCAGCGGAATCGATCCGGTTGGAATCGCTGCCCGGCAGACTGGCGCTGGTGAACACCATGGATCCATTGTCCATGCGGAAGCGCTCGACCCATTGATAGCGGTCCATCTCGTCATGGTGGAGACGTGCGCCGACGCGCCAGTTGTGGACGGTTCCGCCGATTGAAACCTCACCAGAGAGCTCGCCCTGGAGGCCTTGCGCATAGTATTCGCGGTTGTTGTGCTTGACGATCAGCGCATCATCGGCGGACACGAAACCGGCATCGCCGCGCACGATCTGGAAGGCCGCCGCATTGCCTGCCGGATTTTCCAGAAGCGAGGAAATGCTCACCGAGCCGAGCGGTCCGGCCCCGTCCGGGTCAACCCGGTCAAGCTTGAACCAGTCGCGCGCGAAATCACTGCGATACCCCACGACCGCCAGGCGCGTTCCGCCGTCAAAGCGGGCATTGTAGGTCAGCGACCACAGCGAATGTTCGGCGTCCATCTGGTCGAGCGCACTGCCGGCATAGCGCCGGAAAGGGTCGGCGGCGAAATCGGCTTCGGTTAGCCCCAGATAGGTCTCGTTGGAGAGCTCATCGGAATACTGGCCGCGCAGTTCAAAGCTGTGATTAACCGCACCGCCATCGATTTCGAGGCGCAGCTTGCCGACATAGTCCTCGATGTCATAACCGCTGTCCTGACCGGACGGGCCGTCAATATCCTTGAAGCCGTCTGCGGAGTCGGTGAAGGCTTCCAGAAGCCCGCCAATGCGCACACCGGTGCCGACATCGTGCATGCCGCCGGCAAAGGCATGGACACGGCGGGTATTCTCATCACCGAACCAGACATCGACCTGGCCGCCCGGCGCGTCAGGCACCGGCGTCGACAACAAATTGACCGATCCACCCTGGGTGCGCGGTCCGTAAGGCACGCCCGCCGCGCCCTTGATGACCTCGATACCGGCCATGCGGCCGGCATGCGGGAAATAATAGGCTTCCGGCGCGGCGTAAGGGGCCGGAGCGATGAGGATGCCGTCTTCCATCAGCGTGATGCTGGCCGAACGGTCAACGCCGGTTCCGCGCAAACCGATATTCGGACGCAGCCCGTAGCCGTCCTCTTCCTGGATATTCACGCCCGGTACGGCGCGCAGCGCGCGGGTAATATCGGAATAGTCCTGGACGTCCAGATCCGCAGCGGTCAGCACTTCGGCCGAGCCGGGCACGTCACCCGGCGTACCCGACAGACCGATGACAACAATCGTGTCCTCGCGCGGCGCGGCGGAGTTGGTGGAGGCGGCTTGCTGGGCACCGGCGGGGGCGGCCAGCACGGCCAGGGCCGCACCGGACAAAAGGACAGAACGCATGGGCTGGGAAACTCCGGTATGAGAATGCGAATGGCACGCACTTACCGGAGGGGCCACCTCGAGTCCATCCTTCTAAGAATGATTGTCAGTTGCTGTTGCAGTTGTGCCGCGCCCCTTGCGCGGATGCGCAAGGGAAAAGCCGGTCATGCGGCCCGTCTATTTCGGGGGCATGCGGGCACCCGCATCGAGGCGGACGCATTCGGCATTGATATAGCCATTGGTCACCATGAAGGCGACGAGGTCAGCGTATTCCGCCGGAGTCCCGAAGCGCTGCGGGAATTGCAGATGGCTGGCCAGGTTGGTTTTCACTTCCGGCGGCATCTGTTCGTAGATTGGGGTCTCGAAGAAACCGGGAAGGATGGTGTTCACCCGAACGCCTTCGCGCGCCAGGTCGCGCGCCATGGGCAGGGTCATGCCGTAAATCCCGCCTTTCGAGGCCGAATAGGCGACCTGGCCGATCTGGCCGTCCTGCGCCGCGACCGAGGCGGTGTGAATGATGACGCCGCGCTCGCCGCCATCCATCGGGTCGGTCGAGAGCATGCCTTCTGCCGCAATGGCCGCGCAGTTGAACGAGCCGATGAGGTTGATGTTCACGACCAGGGCAAACTTGTCGAGCTGGTGACGGACGATATCGCCGGAGGAGGAGCGCCGGGCGGTTTTCTCCGCCCAGCCGATCCCGGCGCAATTGACCATGATGCGTTCCTGCCCGTGGGCGGCGCGGGCCTTCTCGAACCCGGCCTGGACGCTGGCGGCATCGGCGACATTGACCTGGCAGAAGACGCCGCCGAGTTCTTTCGCGACCGCTTCGCCGCGTTCCGCATTGAGGTCGAACAGCGCGACTTTCGCACCATCGGCGGCCAGGCGGCGGGCGGTTCCCTCACCGAGGCCGGAGGCCCCTCCGGTAACGATGGCGGCGATATCCTTGGACAGTTTCATGGGCTCTATGTCTCCCTCGAGGTCTCGGTCAGTGTGCCTGCGCTTCAGGCCTGTCCTGCGGGATAGCCCGGACGGCCCGAAAAGGAAACGGTCCAGCGGTTGCGCCGGGGCCGGTATGCGCGAACGGAGGCTTGATCGCGGACGCGTCCGGGACTAGCGATCAGGCGAGCCGGGATTTACCCGGCCGCTTATCGGAGTCCAATGGTCCTGCCATGACCCAGTCAAAGACAGCCCTCGTCCTGCACGGCGGTGCCGGTGTGCTCGCCAAGCGCAGCTATGACCGCGAGGTCGAGCACATGCGCGGCTTGGCCGAGCGCGGCCGCACGCTTCTAAAGGACGGCATGTCCGCCATGGATGTCGTCACCGACATCATCAAGGCGCTCGAGGCCTCCGGGCTTTATGTCGCGGGCAAGGGCTCGTCGCCGAGTTCCGACGGCCGCTATGAACTCGATGCCGCGATCATGGACGGCCCGACCCGCATGGCCGGGGCGGTTGCCTCCATTGAAGGCTTCATCCATCCGATCGAAGCGGCCCGCACCGTGATGGAAAACACGCCGCACGTCCTAGTCGCCGGCGATGGCGCAGCGCGTCTCGCCCGCAAGCATGGCATGAAGGAAGTGTCCGACCCCGTGAACTATTACAAGCCGGCCGCCGTGCCGGACGGACGTGCCATCGCGACCGGTACGGTCGGGTGCGTCGCACTGGATACGCAGGGCCGGCTTGCGGCCGGAACATCCACGGGCGGAACGCTCAACAAGACGCCGGGCCGGGTCGGCGATTGCCCGCTCATCGGTTCGGGGACCTGGGCGGATTCCTATGTCGCGGTCTCCTGTACCGGCCAGGGCGAATATTTCATCCGCGCCCTGGCGGCCGGTACTGTCGCCTCGCGCATTCGCTATCTGCACGAAAGCCCGGAAGAAGCTGCGATCTATGCCCTGAAAGACGTCAAACGCCTGGGCGGCGACGGCGGCATCATCGCGGTCGGCGCGGACGGGCGCATCGCCTTCCCCTATAATTCGCAAGGCATGAAATTCGCCGCCGTCTTCACCGACGGGCATATCGAGGCCGGAGTGCGCGCGGCGTGACCCGCCCGGTCAAGGCGGTCCGCGGCTATTTTGGGGTCGGCGTCGAGGGAATTTCCAAGCCGATGAATCTCGGTGCGATCCTGCGCACCGCCCATGCCTTCGGGGCCAGCTTCGCCTTCACCGTCGACGCCCATCACAAGGCGCGCGACGTCTTCCGCTCCGATACGGCGAAATCGCTTGATCATGTGCCCTATTATGGCTGGGACAGTCTTGATGACATGGTGCTGCCGCAGGGCTGTGCGCTGGTCGGGATCGAGCTGACCGATGACGCGGTCGAACTGCCAAGCTTTCGCCATCCGCGTGCAGCGGCCTATGTGCTGGGCCGCGAGCGCGGCTCACTGACCCCGGAGATGCTGGTGCGCTGCGAGCATGTTGTGCGCATCCCGACCAAATTCTGCGTCAATGTCTCGGTCGCCGCTGCGCTCACGCTTTATGATCGCACGATCTGTCTGGGCGGTTATCCCGACCGTCCGGTCATGCCCGGCGGGCCGGAACTGGGAGATGCGGAGGGTTGGGCTGCGCCCAAGTCGCGTTGAATTGCCCCCCACCCCAACCCTCCCCCGAGGGGGAGGGAGATTCGTATTTTTCCCTCCCCTTGAGGGGAGGGTAGGGGTGGGGTGGGAAGATCAACCGCCAAACAGGCGCTGGACCGCGCCCAACGGGCCCTTGAATTTCAGCGACCCTTCCGTCACGGCGAGCGCATAACAGACCTCGCCGGGGTCGGCGATCGGACGGTGGGTTGTTTCCGGCCCCGTCTCGCAGACTTCTCCGGCGCGATAGCGGTTGTGGCCGTCAAAGAAGGAACCGGTCAGGACCAGCGTAAATTCACGGCCTGTATGGGTGTGACTGGGCGAGCCATGACCGGGCTCGATGCGCAACAGCTCCGCCTTGGCGTCCCCGGTTTCGTCCAGCACCAAGCGGCGCACGCCCGGCGCGGCAAAGCGCCAGTCAGCCCCGGATTCCACAATCCGGTCGCGCAGGCTGTCCGGCAGGCGGATCAGCTCCGCGCTCATGTCCGCGGCCCGGCCGGCGGCAGACAGGCGATCGGGCGCGGTAGCGGATCCTGCTTCTCCAGCCCCGGCTTCGAGCGCGTCGATCATCGCCAGGGCCGTCGCCAGCGCATCATCGTCCAGCTCGGCCGGCTCCGCTGATTCGAGCAGGGCCGCCCCGGCGGAGTCCAGGCGCGACAGCGCGTCACCCGCGGCCGGATTGGCCTCGGCATAGCTGCGCGCCAGCAGGGTGAGCGGTGGGGACAGACGCCCCGCGGCAAGTCCTTCGATCAGTTCCATATGCACGTCCGGGCGCGTCATGACCCGGTCCTCGTCTTTGCGGGGGAGGACATGGCGCAGCGAAATAAAAGATCAAGGCGGCGTGCGCGATCAGATATCATCGGCATCAAGGCCTCCCCTCAACTTGTCGAATGCGAGCCTCAGGCGGGATTTGACCGTGCCCAGCGGCAAGCCCTCCCGCTCGGCGATTTCGGTGTGTGACAGCCCGTCAAAGAAGGCCAGGCGCAAAAGCACGACCTGTTCTCCGGGCAGGGCTTTCAGCGCCTCGCGCACGCGTGCCTCGCGCTCACCGGCGTGGGCGGCGTCATCCGGCGCGGTCTCAGCGGTCGGCTGCAACAGCGGTTCTTCGGGGTCGAGGGCCGGCTTGGCGGCGCGCCGGGCCGCGTCTATGCGCCGGTTGCGCGCAATCCGGAAAATCCAGGTCGAGGCCGATGCCTGGCGCGGGTCAAACAGTTCGGCCTTGCGCCAGATGGTCAGCATGACTTCCTGTGTCATGTCCTCGGCCGCCGCATCATCGGTCGCCAGCCGTTTCAGATAGTTTTTGATTCGCGGGGCAAAGTGCGCGAACAACCGCGCAAAGGCTGTACGGTCCTTGTTCGCGCAGCCGGAGACCCAAGCGTTGAGCGCATCGCGGTCGGGCGTATCGGGCGGACCTGTCATGAAGCGCTGTATCGGGCCTGTCGCGGAAAAGGGAAAGCGGCGAAGCGGAATTGAACCCTGTTTGGGGGCGTCAGATCAATGGCGGACCAGATGTTCCGCCTTGAATCCGCCGCGAATTCTGCGTTGAGATGGCGCAACACGCCCATCCCCGCCAGCCGCCGAGTTGCCAGACCGATGATCCTCGTCAGAACTGTAATTGCCGCCGCCTTGTCCGCGACCGCCATCACAGCCGCAGCCTCGGCCCAGACGCCGACCTCACGCGGCAGTTTCTCCGACTGGCATGTCTTCACCGTGGAGAGTGACCGGGGCCTCGTATGCTACGCGCTGACACAGCCAACCGATTCCACCCCGTCGAATGTCGACCATGGCGAGATTTTCTTCATCGTCTCGACCTGGGCGTCCGGCGCGGCCGAGGAGCAGCCACGCTTCGCCGCCGGCTACGTACTGCGTCCGGACAGCCCGCCGACCGCGCGGGTCGGGTCCGACCGCTTCCCGATGTTCGTGACAGAAAGCGACGGCTTCATCGAGGACCGCCAGGACGAAAGACGGCTCGTCAGCGCCATGCGACGGGGTGCAACCATGCGCGTCGAAGCGACCTCCCAGCGGGGCACGGCCACGGCCTATGAGTTTTCCTTAAGCGGCGTCACGGCCGCGCTGGAGCGTGTCGAAAGCCTCTGCTGACATGTCCTGTCATGGCTTGAAGGGTTTGACGCGCAACTTGATTTTGTGGTCGGGCGGGCCTTTCCCGCCATCGGGGTTGAGACCGCGATAATAGGTTTTCTGCCATTTCTCGCCGACCGCCTCGCTCTCCTTCATCGCCAGTCGCTGGGCGAAATCGCTGCGCTGCTCGCGCCACAGCATGAATTGCTCATAGGTGTCGGTCTCGTCGTGCAGGCTGCCGATTTCCGGCTCGACGGACTCGAACAGGTCGCGCCGCACCGGGAAGAATGTGGCGATAGCATCACCGGCGGAAAACCGGACCTTGCCGGGCCGGGTGAAGCGCCAGTTCATGGTGAAGGTATAGGGTGACCAGTCGGTCTCGATCACGCCCGACAGTGGTGCAATCCCGTCTTTCACTCCGTTCAGCGGGCCTGTGAGGAAGATATTCCAGCCCTTCGGCGTGCGCAGCATCACCGACAGTTCGAACGTCAGAACGCCTTCGCCGAAATTTGCCATCGGCGCACCCGGCGCGCCCGGCGCAATTGGGGTCTCGGACCGGACGATGACGTCCTGGGGCAGGACGCCGCCAGTCCACTCCGCCTCGAAATCGAACGGGGTGAAAAACTCCCAGCCGTGCTGGTTGGCGAGCGCCAGTGGCAGGCAGCGATAGGGAAAGGCCTCACGCGCGCTGTCCATCCAGTCGCGGCGGGGGTCAGCCGGCCGGACGGGTATCTCGCCGGTCGTCAGGGGATAGAGTTTCAGCTTCATGGGGAGGAAGTTAGCGGCGTCCGCGTTGCAGGTGAACTGTGGAGCGTCACTCCACTGACGTTGATGTCATCCCGGCTGACCCGTAGGGGCAAGGCGGGACCTGAACATGAAGCGCCTGGGTTTCGGGTCCCGGATCGCGTCGCGTCCGGGATGACAGGCTCTCCGATTTGCGGCGCGAACACCCCGCCCCTCGCAAAATCGCCTGATTTGCATTAGATGACGCCCGCCATGACGACGACGCTTGATCTTTCTGCGGCCAACCGCCCCGCCCCGCCCCGGCCATCGCTCGCCGGGCTGGACCGCACGCGCCTGCGCGATGCGCTGATCGGCTCGGGCTTGGTTGAAGAGCGCAAGGCCAAGATGCGCGCCGACCAGATCTGGCGCTGGGCGCACCATTTTGGCGTCACTGATCTCGACGCGATGACCAATGTGTCCAAAGACCTGCGCGAGCAGATGAAGGATCATTTCACGCTCGACCGCCCGGAAATCGTTGAACGCCTCGTCTCGGTCGACGGCACGCGCAAATACCTCATCCGCCTCGCCCCCGGGGTGGAATGCGAAACCGTCTTCATTCCCGATGTCGGCAAATCGGGTGCGCTCTGCGTGTCGAGCCAGGTCGGCTGCACACTGAATTGCACCTTCTGCCATACCGGTACGCAGGCGCTGGTGCGCAATCTGACGGCCCAGGAAATCGCCGCCCAGGTAATCGTCGCGCGCGACGATCTGGCCGAATGGCCGACCTCGAACGAGAACCGCAAGATCACCAACATCGTCTTCATGGGCATGGGTGAGCCGCTCTACAACCTCGACGCGGTTTCCGACGCGATCGACACGATTTCGGACGGGGACGGCATTTCGATCGGGCGGCGGCGTATCACCGTCTCGACCTCGGGCGTGGTGCCGAAAATCAGGGAGCTGGGCGAGCGCACCGCGTCCATGCTCGCCATTTCGCTGCACGCGACGAATGACGATCTGCGCAACGAGCTGGTCCCGCTCAACAAGAAATATCCGCTCGCCGAACTGATGGACGCGATCCGCGCCTATCCGGGCCTCGGCAATGCGCGCCGCGTCACCTTCGAATATGTGATGCTGAAGGGCGTGAACGACTCACTCGCCGAGGCGCGCGCGCTGGTGAGCCTCCTCAAGGGCGTGCCCGCGAAGATCAACCTCATCCCGTTCAATCCCTGGCCGAATTCGCCGTATGAATGCTCGGACTGGGAGACGATCGAGGCCTTCGCCGAAGTGGTGAACCGGGCAGGCTATGCCAGCCCCATCCGCACGCCGCGCGGCCGGGACATTTTCGCCGCCTGTGGCCAGCTGCGGTCAGAATCCAAGAAAATGCGCGCGAGCGAAAGGAAGAAGCTGCAGGACGCCACATGAGCCAATTGTTGTTTCATTACACGAGTGATATTGGGCTCAAAGGTATCATTGAGAGCAACAAAATCTGGGCGACAAGCTTTAAAAACAAGAATGACCTTTCCGAGTTTGACTATGGTTCGAGGTTGTTTTCAGAGACCATTATATCTATTTCGGAAAAAAACTTATTTATTGGAGAAAAATATAGAACCCTTTTGTTCGAATACCTTTCGACGGAATTAAAAAAAATTACGCATAATTTTACAACATCATTTTGTACACACAATGATCATATAGAAAAACAGTATGGCATTCTATCTCAGTGGAGAAATTATGCTGGAATTGGAGGGTATGCTATTGGTTTTGACCAGGAAGCAATAATAGAAAGATCAGGCGATTACACCAATCGATTCATATCGAATACTGAATCAGCGCTTGCGTGGACGATGGAAGAATTTTGCACGTATGGCACGGTTCCACACGCGTATTTGAGTAATTTTTACCATTTTATTCCTAATATTGTACACTCAATAATTAATAATAATGTTGACCCTATCAGAAACGAGGCTTGGTTTCAAAATTTTGTTATTTCCGGTATTAAATGTGCTTCTCTAATTAAACACCCGGCTTTTCGGGAAGAAGCAGAATTTCGTATTTCTTATGGTATATTTAATAATCGCCAACTAGTAGATCTTCATCAAAAGAATTTTAATGGAAATGTTATTCCAGTTTTAGAATTGTTTGGTAGTTGTGGCGTTGTTGATTTGATTCGTGAAATCATCGTCGGTCCTCATGTCGATTCTGGTGCTAAAGTTGATTTACTCGATGATTTTTTGAAAGGGCATGGAATTGATTGGGTTCGTATCCGGGAAGTCGACTTGCCGTTACGGGTATGACCTCAGCCGTTCAGTATCGCTGGCGATTAAGCCGATTTAATCGTCAATTCACGCCGACCCAGCCCTCGCCGCGCTATTGACCGCTTTCGGCATCGGTCGGAAGGGACAGGCTTGAGCGGTCACACACGCATACTCGGAATTCTGGCAGCCTGCCTCATACTGTCCGCCTGCGGCGACCCTGTGACCGACGCCGCGCGCGACATCACCGATGCCCGCGTCGACGGCCGTATTGGCGGAGACGCCGTGATCTGGACCGGCGACGGACCGGTGCATGTCGACCCTGCGCCCGGCCATGACCCGGAAGGCGCAACGGCCTTCCGCGCCGGCTCGCTGACCAAGGTCTTCACTCAGCTTGCAATCCTGCGGCTCGTTGACGAGGGCCGGCTTGATCTCGACCAGAGCCTCGCCTCAGTCCGGCCCGGATTTAACGCCGCCTGGGCTGAAGCCGTTACGCTGCGCCAGTTGCTGACCTTCTCTGCCGGCCTGCCCGGCGAAATTTCGGACGATCCGCTCAACGGCGTCGTATTGGATAGCGAAGGCCGGGGCCTCGCCTTCATGGACGGTCTCGTCGAGCCGGGCCCCGAAACCGGGCCAGGCGAACGCACGCGCTACTCCAACCTCTCCTACTTCCATCTTGGCGCGGTGATCGAAGCGGTCACCGGCCTCGCCTATGCCGAAGCCGTGTCGCAGCTCGTCATCGAGCCGCTGGGGCTGCGCGATACCGGCTATGGCGGTCCGGCGGACGGTCAGGAGGGCCGCGCCGGAGGCTATGTGTTGGCTGAAACCGGGCGGGAGCTGGTTTCGGACCACCCCGTCGAACAGCGCTATGCCTCGGGCGGGATGCATGTCTCGGTGCGCGATCTCGCCACGACTTCCCAGGCGCTGGTCGTACCCGGCTTCCTCTCAGCCGGCTCACTGGACGAATATTTCACCCAGTTCGGCAGGCCCGGTGGTGAGAACCCCGCCTTTGTAGAGGCGGGCGGTCATGTTCCCGGCTTTGCAAATGGCTGGATCATCTCGCGCGAGCCGGTTTTCGCCGTGGCCGTTCTGAACAATGTGCTGTCAGAAGACCCGCGCGAAGTGGTTGCGTTGACCCGCCGCATGGCGGGCCGTCTCGGCGCACCGGTCGAGACCGGTGAACGCTATAGGCCGACGACGACTGATGGCTGGACGTTCGTGGAGACGCCGGAGGCCATACCCGCTCGGGCCTTTCTTCCCGCGGCGCTCGACTTCATCGCGGCGCTGCAGGCCGGTGACGCGGAGGACCAGACACGGGCCTATACCGCCCTTGTTGAGCTGACCCCGGACGCCCTGACGGGCGAGGAACGCAACGAGATGCGCGATGTCGCAGCCTTCTACCGGGGAATATTCGACCGTTTCGGCCCGTTCCATATCGTTGCGTGGCGCGAGGACGGGGACCGGCTGCTCGTCTTTCTTGAAGGTGACACCGGTGAACGCGCCATCCATCTCGGTTTCGAGGCCGATGCCGACGCGCCCGCGCGGGTGGAAACCATATCGCTGGGCACATACGGCTTCCGGCCATAAGAGAACCCCGGCGCGAGGGGAGGAGACGCGCCGGGGTCTGACCGGCGGGCACGCTCCCTCTCTCGGGAAGCGGCCACGCCGTGCCATCGTGCAGATTGTCCAGGACGAGTGCCCGCTTACTGCGGGTCGTCGTCGTCCTCGTTGCCGGTCTCGATGTCCGTCTCGATCTCGATGGCCGGATCCGGATCAGTGGTCAGGTCCGGTTCCAGAACCGGCTCGGGGTCCGCTTCGAGTTCGGGCGCGACCGGTTCGATATCGAGATCGATGTCGCTCTCGATATCCAGGTCCGGCTGCGGGCTGTTCTCGCCCGTCATCCCGTCTTCAACCGGCGTCGGATCGAGGGGCGCGTCCGCGTCGGTCGAGACCTCGCTCTCGGTGGTGATCGCCTCGTCCTCGGTCACGACAGATGCGTCAGTGTCGATTTCGGCGTCTATCGTGGCGCTGGTCCGGTCCTCGTTCCAGGCCGCGTATTCAGTCGCGGACAATTCGCCATTGGCGTCGAGATCATACAGGTCGAAATCCGTCTGCGTGACCGCGGGGTCCGCAGCCTGCGCTTCGGCCAGCGAGACCGTGCCATCAAGATCGGTGTCGATGTCGATGGCGCTCTGGGCCTGGGCGGCCGCCGTGCCGATCAGGGTTGCGGCGGTAAGCATGAGAAGGCGTTTCATGGTGCATACTCCGTGTGGGGCCGCCCCGCCGGTAGTCAGACAGGGGCAAGGGGCGGCAGACGGACATCAAAGCGCGCCAGGGCCCGTACCGGTTCCCTGCGCAATCGGGGCGATTCCGTGGCGCACCGGAACGGACCACCCGCTGACCACTCGGGCGGTGTTCAAATCGCGAGGGTCTGCCTAGTCTCCTCGCAGACATTAAAAAGGGGTCCCGTCATGAGCGCAGCCGTCCTCTATCGCTGGCAGATCAAGCCCGGCCGCGAGGACGACTTCCGCGCGGCCTGGACTGAGGGCACGAAGCTCATTCACAAGACCTGCGCCTCCTATGGCGCGCGCCTGCACCGAGCGTCAGACGGCCAGTTCTGGTCCTATGCCCGCTGGCCGGACGAGGCGGCACGCAAGGCCTGTTTCGACAGCCACGACTTCTTCTCGATGGACTGTTTCAAGACCATGCAGGACTGCATCGAGACAAGGTTCGATGAGGTTGTGCTGACCCTCACCGATGACGAGCTCGCCGAGCGCGGCAAGACCCACCCGGTCCCGGAACTCGAGACCGGCCGCCTGATCCTCCGGGCGATGCGTCCCGAAGACGCCGGACCGCTCTTCCCGGCGCTCAGCGATGCCGCCAACATGCATTACTGGTCCAGTGGCCCGCTGGAGAGCGTCGACGCGGTTCGCGACTATCTCTCGTGGAATATCCATGGCGAGGGGGTGCAATGCTTCGTCTTCGCCCCGAAATCCGATCCCGATGACGCGCTGGGTTGGGTAATCCTGATGGACCGCAAACCCGGCACGGCCGAGCTGGGCTATATGCAGCGCCCCGATGCGCACGGGAAAGGGTTCGCGCGGGAAGCCGCGGCGCGCGTGATCCGGCACGGCTTCGAGACGCGGGGGTTCCGGCGCATCTGGGCGGATGCCGATATCGACAACGCTGCGTCCATTCGCCTGCTCGAAGCGCTGGGATTTGAACGCGAGGGCCATCTGCGCGGCGAGTGGGAGACCCATATCGGTGTCCGGGATTCGCTGATCTTCGGCCTGATGCGCCCATAATCTCGCCATAAGGGCGCGCATAACCGGCTCTGATATGACCGGGACACCGCCAAAACCCGTTTTCGGACCGCCCCACCGTGCGTCGGAGCCGCGCCGCAAGCCGCCCGCGAAGAAGCGCTGGTCGGGTCTGCCGCTGGCTGCGCATATCGCCGCGCGCGGGTCGATCCTGATGCTCGGGATTCTCGGCGTCATCGCGGTTATCCTGCATATCGACCGCTTGCCCGAAGGCGACAAGCCCTGGGGCGAGGCCCGGCTTGATGAAGGGATTGGCACCTTTACCTATGCCCATATCGCCGCCCTGCGCGACGACCCGACGGCCTGTTTCGCCGCGCTCGACGGGTCGGAGATGGATTTCACCCCGGCTGAACCTTCAGCCCAGACGGTCCGCGCCGAATGCCGGGTCGACTCCGGCGTGAGGATCAACCGGTCCAATATCGGATACGCGGTTCAGCCCGAGGTCGCGTCCTGCGCGCTGGCGGCAGCGCTTTATGTCTGGGAACGTGAAGTCGTCCGGCCTGCCGCGCTGGAACATCTCGGCAGCGAGGCCGTCGAGATCATCCACTACGGCACCTACAATTGCCGCCGGGTCAACAATTCGGCCCGGGGCCGCTGGTCGGAACACGCCGGGGCGAACGCCATCGACATTGCCGGTTTCCGTCTTGCTGACGGCCGGCAGGTCCCGGTGACCGACTGGGACAGTGATGATGCCCGGTCAGCCTTCCTCGAAGAGGTGCGGGACGGGTCCTGCCCGCTATTCCGGGGCGTGCTGGGGCCGGACTACAATGCCGCCCACCACGACCATTTCCACCTCGACATGGGCCGCTGGACTATCTGCAGCTAGCCGGGCGGGGTACAGCCCAGCTCGGCCCGCCTTGTCTCGACGCCGGCCAGAGAATCGCTGTTTCCCGATCGCTGGTAGAGCTCCCGGGCATTGGCGAGATGCGCGCAGGCCGTGTCAATCTCGCCCCGCTCCACGGCGAGCGTGGCCAGCCGCCGGTCCTGTTCGGCGGTCTCACCGGCCAGCCCGGCTTCGGCATAGGCCGCGCGTGCAAGGCGGGACTGGTCAAGCGTCTCGGCGGCATCACCATCGCGCCAGGCCATCAGGCCCAGCGCCGAATGGACATAGCCGCGCGTATCGGGTGGGGCATCAACAGCATCAAACAGCTCGAAGGCCCGCATGGCATGGCTTCGCGCCGCGACGTGATGGCCGGTCTCGCCATTGGCCCCGATCAACAGAACGCGCGCATCGGCTTCTGCCGCATCATCGCCCATACGTTCGGCGGCCTGTAGGGCTTCCTCGCCCAGAACAATCGCTTCTGCGGCATTGCGGCGCTGCATCTCGACCCAGGCCAGCCGGCGGGCCGATGACTGGATGAAGCGGACATAATCATACTCGCGCGCCCGCTCGAGCGCACGCCGGTAGAAACGTGCGGCCTGGTCGAAATCACCCCGGTCTTCCGCCGTTGAGCCGAGATTCTGCAACACCAGTGCGCCCAGTGGGCGCCGGCCCGCGGACTCCAGCGCGGCGAGCGCGATCCGGTAATTGTCTGCTGCGGTGTCGAACTCACCTGATTCCCGCTCGAAATTCGCCAGATTGTTGCGCGCCAGAGCCGCCCCGACCGGATCGTCGGCGGACTCAAACAGGGACAGCGCCCGTGTGTAAAAGCGACGCGCGGCCTCAGACTCGCCCCGTCCCTGCGCGACATAACCGCGATTGCCCAGCATGTTCGCTGACAGGCGCAGATCGCCAACGCTGTCAGCGAGTTCCAGCGCCTCCTGATAGCGGGCATCCGCCTGGTCATACCGGCCGGTATTGGAGTCCAGCGAGGCCAGCCCGGCCAGGGCGGCGATTTCCTCGCGAATATTCCCGGTCTCGCGGGCGCGGTTCAGTGCCTCGGTGTGCACATTACCGGCCGCGTCCGGTAAGCCTGTCCGGGCATAGGCGTCGCCCAGCCGGTTCAGCGCCCGCAACAGGGCGGGATCGGTATCCAGTGCACGCCGGTAGAAGTCGATGGCCCGGCCCGAATCGACCCCTTCCGCGATGACGCCGAGATGGACGAAGCGCTGGGCGGCCAGTTCCGGGTGCCGGCGCAAAAGCCGGCTTGCTTCGGCGTCCAGCCTGTCCAGCGCCTCCTGTCCATTGCCGGCGTCGAGCATTTCCAGGGCGTCGCGCTCACGGCGGCTTCCGTCGCGGGCGATGACATGAAGGGCGTCGGCCAATTCATCACCGCTTGCCGCACCGGTATCCATGCGGATGGCGACCCGGTCGGCCAGCATTTCGGCCTCGGCGGCGGACATGGTCGAACCGAAGATCAGGCCCTGGATGTCGGCGAAAAACCCCAGCGTTGCGGCCAGCACCGCAGCTGAAGCCGCTGCTGCGCCCCAGCGCCGCCGCAGCCAGTCCGGTGTCAGTGCCGTCAGCCGGTTGGCGAATGTTGGTCCTGCCACGTGCCCTCCTCCCGCTGGGCCCAGTGTGCCGTCTTTTCGCCTCGCAGGCGAGCCAAATACACGTGCGTCATGCTCCCGTGTTAACTATAACACCCGCGTCGGGAGGGGTAGGCGAATGCATCTGATGTATGTCGACGAGTCGGGCGACCCCGGTCGCTCCACCGAGCCGACTCCGGCATTCGTGCTCGCCGGTCTGATCGTTCCGGGCAATCGCTGGAACCAGACCGAGGCCGCCATCCTGAAATTGCGCCGCGACCTCAATGCCCAGTACGGGCTGAAACTGCGCGACGAAATGCGCGGCTCGAACATCATGAAATCCGGCCCCGGCCCAATGGATGCCCGGGTGGCGATGATCGAGACGGCGCTGCAGCGGATCGGCAAGCTGCCGGACGTGAAAATCCTTCTGACCGTGGTCCGCAAGAAGAGCCTCCCGCCCGAAACCGACGTTTTCCGGGCCGGCTGGGCGGCCCACCTCGCCCGCTTCGATGCCTGGCTGGCGCGGACCAATCAGAACCGTCCGCCGGAAAAGTCCACGCCGGGTTTCATTGTCAGCGACGATACCCATGGCGGCCAGCTCAACAGGCTGGTGCGCGGCCTGCGCAAGGAGCGCCCGGTTCGGGTCACGCGCGGTATGTGGTGGTGGAAGCGGTCCGAAGTGGTCAACCGCCCGCTGCGCTATGTGATCGAGGATCCCCAGCGCAAGGATTCACGGCAATCCCTGCTGATCCAGGCTGCCGATCTGTGCGCCTATGCGGTCTACCAGACCGAGAAACCCCATGGCGCGGTTCGCGAACACAAGGGCATGACGCGTTTCATGAAAGCGCTCGCCCCGGCCATAGACCGCACCGGCGGCACCGACGATCGCGGTGTCTTCGTCATCAGGTACGACTGAGGCCAGTGACAAGAACGGGCGGCTCTGGGTTCACCATGGCCGCCCGCTCGATTGTCGAACCTAAGCCGGATCGGGTCCGGTTCAGTCCACGGGACCGACTATAGCATCACGGCCCATTCGCCTCAATTCGGTTTGCGATAGCGCAGGACAAAGCGGTCCGTCCGGCCCCGGATCGAGGGGTCAAAAACGCCGATATCGCGCGTGTCCTCGGCATTGGAGAGCAGGTCGCTTTCCCCGTCGAGCTGGAAGCCGGCGGCCTCGATCTCCTCGCGCACCATGGCCTCACCGATGCGGTGAAAGGCGTCGACATCCCGGTCCATCGATCCATCCTCGGCGCGGTGGTCGATGATGATCAGGACCCCGCCCGGACGGAGTGCGTCATAAATGAGCCGGTTGCTGGCGATCCGCTCTTCGCGCGTCAGCGTCTGGATATCCGGCTGTTGCCAGATCAGGTCATGATAGCCCAGCACGATGAAGGCGGCGTCGAGAGGCGCGTCCACACCCGACATCACGTCTGCGGCTGTCGCGACGTAGTAGTCAACATTGTCATATTCGCCAGCAATCGCGGTCAGGGCGGTGTCGGCATTCGGGAAACGGTCAACGACCCATTGATAGTTATGGGCATAGACCGTGCCGTTGGCCCCGACCGCACGCGACAGGATGCGGGTGTAGTAGCCGCCGCCCGCGCCGATGTCCGCGATCGCCCAGCCCGGCTCGACACCGGCGAAATTCAGTATTTCCGCCGGATGCCGCGTGGCGTCCCGCGCACGGTCCTGTTCGGGGCGGGCCGCGTCATTGACGGCGGCCTGGTTTGCATTGGCATACTCGGCCTGATCGCCGGAACCGGGCGCGCTGTCGCCGCTGTCTTTTGCAGTGTCCTCTGCCGCGGACTCGTCGATGGCGGCATCACGTGTATCGGCCGCGTCGTCTGCCGGCGTACAGGCCGCGATGGCAAAGGCGGCCATCAGGCTGATCAAATAGCGCATGATATTCCCTCAGATAGCTCCGGCCCTCCCGCCGGAGACTGCGATGATGACCGCTTTGCCCGCCGAGGCAACGGCATCACGCAAATGTCAGGGCCGATTGCCGCTTCCCGATCCGTATAACCGGGGCTAGATTGGCGCACGGGGAGGGTGTGCCATGCATGTGATACTCGCGATTTTCAGGGCGCTGGGCGCGATCGGCGTCATCGTCTGGCGCATTTCCATGGCCATCCAGGGGGCCCGCGTGATCGGCGAAGCGGCCGGCGAGGTCGCCAATTTGCCGCGCAAGATGCGCTTCCGGTCAAAAGCGAACCGCAAAGGGCTCGCCGTGGTTGACGATCCGCGCGAGGCCGCCGCCATCCTGCTGTTGGGGATTGCCCGGACGGGTGGCGAAGTCACGGCCGAGGACAAGGCGGCCATCCGCGGCGAAATGGTGCGCCGTTTCGAGGTCGACGAGGCGCGCGCCGAGGAATTGCTTTCCCGCGCGGCCTGGGCGTCGTCGGGCCTGTCCAACCCCGAAGACGGCATCGCCCGCATGACCAACCTCATTGCTCAGCGCCTGTCGCCGCGCGAACTGGGCGAACTCGCCGCCATGCTCGAAGTAGTCGCCGCTGCGGACGGTCGCGTCAGCCCGGCCCAGGACTCCTATCTGGCGTAATACCGCCGCCGCGCCGGTCTCGCCTGAAGGCTTGCGCCGCAGGGCCCGGCCCGGTTACCTCTCGCGCAGACAGCACGACAGGACGAACACCCATGCAACTCCATCAGGCCAGCTGGCCGGAAATCGAAACTTATCTGACGCGGTCAAAGGGCGTCATCGTGCCCATTGGTTCGACCGAACAGCATGGGCCGAACGGTCTACTGGGCACGGACGCGCTGTGCCCGGAAATCATTGCCAGGGAAGCCGGGGACGAGTCCGGCATGCTGATCGCGCCGACCTTCAATGTCGGCAATGCCCAGCACCATCTCGGATTCCCCGGGACGATCACGCTGCGCCCCTCGACCATGCTGGCCGCTCTGCAGGACTGGATCGATTCGCTGGCGCGCCACGGCTTTGAACAGATATATTTCCTCAACGGCCATGGCGGCAATGTGCCGACCATCAACGCCGCCTTTTCAGAGAGCTATGCGCGCTGGTCACTGACCGGAGAGCCCTGCCCCTACAAGCTGAAAACGCGGAACTGGTGGGAATTGCCGGGTGTGATGAAGACCTGCCGTGAGATATTCCCGGTCGGTGACGGCTCCCACGCGACGGCCTCGGAAGTCGCGGTGACCTATTACGGCTATCCGGACTCGGTGAAAAACGTCGAGATGACACCGAAAATCGCGCCCGAAGGTGATTTTTCCGACGCCGACAATTACCGCAAGGTCTTTCCCGATGGCCGGATCGGATCCGACCCGGCGCAGGCGACCCCGGACAAGGGCGCGGTCATCGTCAAGGCCGCGAAGGATGCGCTGATTGCCGAGGCCCGTGCCTTCTTCGGAGCCAATGCGTGAGCAAGCCGCCCGTCTCCGACGCCGCCATAAGCGAGGCGACGGGACGGGATTGGGCCGGCTGGCGCGCCGAACTGGACGGCTGGGCGGGCGAACTTGATCACCGCGAGATCGCGAAACGCCTGAAGGATGACTACCGCCTTTCGCCGTGGTGGGCGCAAACCGTGACCGGCGGCTGGGAAGTCCTCACCGGGCGGCGCGAGACCCATGAAATGCCGGGCGGCTATCAGGCGACGGCGTCGAAGATCATCGCCGCCGACCCTGAAGTCATTACCGCGGCTTTTACCGAGCCCGCCGTCTTCTCCGGCTGGGGGCCGGACGGAAAGCTGGCCGTCTCCACCTCGAAGCCGGGGCGCACGGTCAATGGCCGCTGGGAAGCGCCGGAAGGCGGGCGCGTCTCGGTCCATCTTGCGAGCGCGGACGGCAAGACCAGGATCACGCTCAGCCATGAGAAACTGGCGAATGCGGCCGACTGTGAACGGCTCAAGACGGCGTGGCGCACCGCGCTGACCACGCTGAAGGAAAGACTGGAATCATGATGTTGCGTCCCCTCGCCCTTCTGGCAGCCCTGGCCGTTTCCCTGTCGGCCTGCGCGGAAAAGGGCAGCCGCCCGTCTACCAGCCGGGGCAGCGACGAGGCCTGGGCGCATCTGCCCGAATCGGTGACCAACAATGCTGTCGCCGCAGCCGAGGTCGACGGGCGCACCATCGCCTATTCCTTTGCCGGGCTGCATGCAGGCAAGACCTGGGAAGACGTCACCGCCGACGCCTATGCCTGCGACCTCGAAGCGCGCGAATGCCGGGGCATCGCCGGCCTGCCGGACGGCATCGGACGTCTGGCGAGCGTCGCCGCGACGGTGGAAAACCGCATCCATATTTTCGGGGGCTACACGGTGGCCGAGGATGGAACGGAGCATTCCACGCCCGAAGTCTGGATATTCGACCCGGTCAGCGAGACCTATGCGCGCGCCGCCGACATGCCGGTCCCGGTCGATGACAGCGTCGCCTTCGTGCTGGACGACCGCTACGTCTACCTCGTCTCGGGCTGGCACGAGACCGACAATGTCGATCTCGTCCAGGTCTATGACTCCGCCGAAGACCGCTGGTTCCAGGCGACGGCCTTCCCCGGCGACCCGGTCTTCGGGCATGCGGGCGGTATTGTCGGGCGGGATATGGTCGTTTGCGGCGGCGCAGCGGTCGTCCCGCCGGAAACCGAGGGCGGACGGCGCAGCTTCGTCCATTCGAACGCCTGCTGGCATGGCGAGATCGACGTGTCTGATCCGGCCGTCATCACTTGGACCGAATTCTCCGGCCATCAGGGCCCGGCCCGCTATCGTGCGGCGGCCACCGGGTCGGAACGAGCCGGCAGGGTCTATTTCTCCGGCGGGACCGACAATCCCTATAATTATAACGGGATCGGCTATGACGGCGTGCCGTCCCGCCCGCTCGATTCGGTCATGTACCCCCGCGAATTGCGCCCCGGTGCGGAATGGGGGTTCGATATCGGCTATGCCACGTTCGGCACGATGGATCATCGCGGCCTGGTCGAATGGAACGGGGCCTTCTTCACGCTCGGCGGCATGAATGACGCGCAGGAGGTGATTTCCGACGTCCGCGCGATAAATTTCGACTAGGCTGCGAGGATCAATCCGTTTTCAACGCGCACCGGAACGGGTTTCAGGGCGTCACCGCCCACCAGTGCGCCATCGCCCTTGCCCGTCAGAATGTCGAAAATCGCGCCATGGGCGGGACAGATCAGGTGGGTGCCGGCGTGGGCGATGACCCGCCCGTCGGGCAGGTTCAGCGGCCGTCCCGCATGCGGGCAGACATTCACATAGGCCCGCACCTCATCGCCCTTCCGTGCGAGGATGATGGGCAGGCCGGGCCAGTCCGCCACCCGGCCGCCCGGGTCGGGAATGGCGTCAACCCGCCCCAGCTCGGTACCCGCAGGCGGCAAGGTCATAGGGCCGCGGCCATCGGGCCGAAGAGCGGCTTGACCGCCCGGATCGTGACGCGCTCGAAGAGGCCGGCCGCGCTGTAGGGATCATCCTCCAGCCAGCGCGCCAGAGTCGCCCTGTTCTCCGCCTCAAGGATGAGCAGCGAGCCGCACATCCCGCCTGCGTCGTCGAGCAGCGGCCCGGCGAATTTCAGCCGGTCACCGGCATCGGTGAGAAAGGCGATATGCGCCTCGCGATGCTGTGCGCGCAGGGCGAGGCAATTTGGCCGGTCGAGGGCGTGAACTGCGAACAGCATGGGCTTAATCCCCCTCGCTGGTGAAGGGGCGGGCGAGCAGCGCCTCGAGCGCGTCATCGACGGTCAGATCGCCTGACAGGATGGCGTTGACGGCCTGGCAGATCGGGAGATCGGCCCCGTGCTTCTCCCCGAGCGCGACGATAGCCGGGGCGCTGGCGACGCCTTCAGTGACCGCCCGGCGTCCCCCGAGAATGGATTTCAGGCTCTCCCCGCGCCCCAGTGCCAGGCCGCAGGACATGTTGCGGGACTGCTCGGACGAACAGGTCAGGACGAGATCACCCAGCCCGCAAAGCCCGGCGAGGGTTTCGCGTTCCGCTCCCATGGCCAGGGCCAGGCGCGTCATCTCGGCAAACCCGCGCGCGATCAGCGCGGCATGGGCTGAACGCCCGAACCCCTTGCCTTCGGAAATCCCGCAGGCAATGGCGAGCACGTTCTTTACTGCGCCGCCAACCTCCGCGCCGATGAGATCGCCCGACCAGTAGGGCCGGAAGCGCGGCGTGCCGATGGCGTTCATCAAGGCCACACCGAGCGGTTTGTAGCGCGTGGCGAGCGTAACAGCCGTGGGCAGGCCCTTCGCGACATCGGCGGCAAAGCTGGGACCGGAGAGCACGGCGGGAATGGCCGACGGGATCGTCTCGTCGAGCACTTCGGTCATCATTTTCAGACTGCCCTGCTCGATGCCCTTGGAGCAGAGCAGGACCGGCTGCGCATTCCCGGAATGGGGCGCGAAGGCTTCCAGGACACCGCGCATGTGCTGGGCCGGGGCGACGGCAAGAATGGCGTCGCAGTCTCCGAGTTCGGATATATCGCCCGTCGCGGTGACGGTATCGCTCAAGGTAATACCCGGCAGGTAGAGCGTGTTCTCGTGCGCCGCATTGATCGTGTCGGCGACGTCGGCCTCGTGCGCCCAGAGCGTCACGTCGCGCCCGGCTTTGGCGCAGGTTTCCGCCAGCGCCGTGCCCCAGGCTCCAGCACCCAGGACGCCGATATGTTGCAGCTCGCTCATGCCTTGGGCCCTTTCCGTCCGGCACCGATCACCGGATCCAGCTTGGCCGAGGCCGCGTCCAAAGGCCAGCGCGCCCGTGCCGGGGCGTCGAGACCATCCGTGTCCCCGCGCGCCAGCCGTTCGACACCGGCCAGCGCGATCATCGCCGCATTGTCTGTGCACCATTTCATCGGCGGCGCGGAAAGCGTGAAACCGTGCTCTGCTGCTTCGGCCTCAAGCGCGGTACGCACAGCCGTGTTCGCCGCGACCCCGCCCGCGACCACAAATGTATGCGAACCCGGCCCGAACTCACCGGCGAATTGCGCCATCGCCCGGCCCGAACGCTCGGCGAGGGAGCGCGCAATCGCGGCCTGCACGCCGGCGGCGAGATCGGCGCGGTCCTTGTCGGTCGGTGTATCCAGCCCGTCCCAGATCTGACGCGCCGCGGTTTTCAAACCTGCAAAGGAAAAATCGCAGCCCGGACGTCCGGCGAGCGGGTGCGGAAGCTCGAAACGGGACGCGTCCCCGTCCTTCGCACAGCGCTCCAGTGCGGGTCCTCCCGGAAAGCCAAGCCCCATCACCTTGGCCGTCTTGTCGAAGGCCTCGCCCGCCGCGTCGTCGAGCGTCGAGCCGAGACGCTGATAGTCGCCAACGCCGCGCGCGGCGAGGAGCTGGGTATGGCCGCCGGAGACCAGCAGGAGGAGGTAGGGGAATACGAGCGCGCCCGACAGACGCGGCGAAAGCGCGTGTCCTTCCAGATGATTGACCGCGATCAGCGGCTTTCCCGCCCCCAGTGCCAGCCCCTTGGCCGTCATCAGCGCGGCCATGACCCCGCCAACGAGGCCCGGCCCGGATGTCGCGGCAATCGCGTCCATGTCATCGAGCACCAGGCCACTTTCGGCCAGCGCCCGGCGGGCGAGATGGTCCATCGCCTCGGCATGGGCGCGCGCGGCGATTTCCGGCACCACGCCGCCATAGGGCGCATGGGCGTCTTCCTGCCCCAGAACGCAATCGGCGAGTACCTCGATCCGGCCATCGGCATTACGGCGCACGATCGCCGCCGCGCTTTCATCGCAGCTGGATTCCAGTCCCAGCACGGTGAGCGCTTGCGCCGGGGGGAAGGCAGGGGCTAAGTCCGTCATTGCCGTTCGATACTCCCGCCGAAGGGACAAGTGCAACTTGCCGACACTGTCCGCTGCCTCCCCGCTGCCGATCGCCACGCGCGGTTCACCCTTGGCGCTTGCCCAGGCGCACCTGACGCGCGACCTTCTGGCGCGCGCCCATGGCCTGTCCGCCGACGAGGCCGAACTGGTCTTTCCGGTGCGGACCTATCTGACCACAGGCGACAAGCTGACCACCCAGCGCCTGACCGAAGCGGGCGGCAAGGGGCTCTTCACCAAGGAAATCGACACCGCCATCCTGAACAAGGAGGCGCGTATATCGGTCCATTCCATGAAAGATGTGCCGGTCGAGCCGCCCACCGGAATCGACTTTGCCGCCGTGCTGGAGCGCGAAGATCCGCGCGATGTGCTGCTGACCGCCTCGGGCAGTGCGGCGCTCGCCGATCTGCCGCAAGGCGCAACGCTGGGCACGGCGAGCCTGCGCCGGCAGGCCCAGGCCCTCCACGCCCGGCCCGATCTCAACGTCGTCACCCTGCGCGGCAATGTCGGCACACGCCTGTCCCGGCTGGAGGCTGGAGAGATCGACGCGACCTTCCTGGCGCGCGCCGGGCTTAAACGCCTCGGACGTCCCGAAGCGAAGCTCGGTCCGGTCGATGTCGATGCCATGCTCCCGGCGGGCGGGCAGGGCGTCATCGGTATCGCTGTCCATGCTGAAGATGAGGATGCCCGGGAGATCGTTGCAGCCCTCAATCACGACCCCACGGCGATTGTCCTGGAGGCCGAACGCGCGGCTCTGGCGGCCCTGGATGGGTCCTGCCGCACGCCAATCGCGATCCACGCCGTCCGCGAGCGTGAGACGCTCTGGCTGCGGGCCGAAGCGCTGATGCCGGACGGGACCGACCGCTGGCACGCCGAAGGGCGGTGCGCATTCGCGGCGGACGCGGCCCGCGCGCTGGGCACGCGGATCGGCAGCGAAATCCGGTCGGCCGGCGGTGACAAGCTCGCGCGCGCGGTGGCGGCGTCATGAGGGCGCTTGTTACCCGCGCCGAACCGGGGGCATCCCGCACCGCCAAGGCGCTGACAGCGCTGGGAATCGAGCCTGTAATCGCGCCCTTCCTGACCATTCGCGAAGCGGAAGCCATCATCGCCGATTTGAAGCGGGTCCAGGCGCTGGTCTTCACCAGTCCCAATGGCGTGCGCGCCTGGGCCGCGCTGCGCCCTGAACGCAAGCCGGCGGCCTGGTGCGTCGGCGATGCCACCGAGGCCGCCGCGAAGGACGCAGGCTTTGAAAAGACCCGCTCGGCCGGCGGCGATGCCGAAGCGCTGATCGAACTGATCTGCAGGGGTCTCGAGCCGGAAAAGGGTGCGCTTCTGCATGTGCGCGGCGCGCATACGGCTGGCGACGTCTCCGGCACGCTCATGCGCAAGGGCTATCACGTCCACGAAACCATCGCCTATCGCGCCGAGGCGGCACCGGTCCTGCCGGCGGCGGCGAAAACCGCACTGGAAGACAAGCGCCTCTCGGCGGTACTGTTTCACTCGCCGCGCGCGGCGGCTGCCTTCACCGCGCTGGTGGACGATGCCGAACTCAATGCCAGTCTCAAAGGCCTGATCGCGGCGGCGATCAGCCTTGCTACCGCCGACAATCTGATCGCCTCGGACTGGGGCGCTGTGCGCATCGCCGATACACCCGACGAGGCTGCGCTTCTTGATCGCGTTGGCTCAACGCGCCGCGCCCCCTAGACTGACCGGGCAGACGCGAATCAACGCCTATCGCCAAGACGGGGAAAATGACCAAGTCCAGTGAACCCGAACCGGTCGACGCCGAATTCGAACCGGCTCCGGTCGAAGACAACGACCGGCCCCGCCGCGGCGGGTTCGGCGGTGGTCTGTTGCTTTTCCTGACTGCGGCCATCGCCGGCGGCGCGCTGGGCCTTGCCGGGGCTTGGTGGCTCGACGGGCAGCAGGCAATACCCGAAGCCACCGACCCGTCCGGCACGCTGGCCGCGCTAGAAACCCGCCTTGCCGCGCTGGAATCCGCCGACCCGGCAGGCGATATCGCCAATGACTATGCCGCGCTGCGCGATCGTGTGGAACGGCTGGAATCGGCACCGCCCGTCGTGATTGGCGAGGGCGATCCGGAAACGATTTCTGCACTTGAAACCCGTATCGCGGCGCTTGAAGCCGCCGGGTCCGGTGACGCGGGACCGGCCTATGACGACAGTGCGCTGACCGAGCGTCTCGATACCGTCGCGCAGACTGCCGAACGGGCCGAAACGCTCGCCAACCAGGCGCTCGACGGCGTCTCGGCCTTACCCGAAGGCGGCGGCGATTCGTCTGAAGCCATCACCGCGCTTGAAGCCCGCATTGCAGCGCTGGAGAGCGCCGAACCGGATGAAAGTCCGGCGGTCGACCTGTCGGGTCTCGAAGCCCGCATAGCGGCCGCCGAGACGCTGGCGCAAGTAGCCTCGGACCGGGCAGCCAGTCTGGAAGCCACCCGCGAATCCGGTGGCGACAACGACAATGCCCGGACGCTGGCCGCCCGCACGCTTGCCCTGATGGCGCTTGCCGAGATCGCGGAAACGTCCGACCCGTTCGAGGCTGAACGCGCGGCGCTGGCCCGCCTCTGGCGCGGACGGACCGAGCTGTCGAGTCTGCAATCGCTGGCGCGGGCCGGTGTGCCCGACCGCGAAAGCCTTGCGGCCGATTTTCCGCGCGCGGAGATCGAGGCTGCCGCCGGACCCTCGCGCGCCTTTTTCGGCCTCATTGAGGTGCGCCGCACGACCGGCGCGGAAGACGGCGACGGACCGCTTGCACTTGCGGCGCTGGCCGATGCGCGTTTGCAGCGCGGCGACCTGGAAGGCGCGGTCGCGGCCACCGAACGCCTTGAAGGTGAGGCCCTGGACGCGGCGCGGCCCTGGCTTCTCTCCGCGCAGGCCCGGCTCCAGGTCGAGTCCGCGCTCGATAGCCTTCGCGCCGCACTCGTTGAGGATGCCGCCTCGCAGGGGGAGGACCCGCGATGATCCGTCTCATTCTCGTTGTCCTGGTGATCATCGCGGCCTGTGCGGTCACCGTCTTCGTCACGCTCAATCCCGGCTCGGCGAGTTTCGAATTCATGGGCGTGGAAGGCCGCATGCCCTTCGCACTGGCCGCGGCGGGCCTGCTGGTCCTGACCTTCATTCTCCTCGTCATCTGGCGGCTGGTGCTGGGCGTGTGGACCGCGCCTGACAATCTCCGCAAGTTCAACCTTCGCCGCCGCAAGGAGAAGGGATTCGATGCGCTCGAACGCGCCCTCATCGCTGCGGCCGCAGGGGAAGGCGAGAACGCGGTGCGCCAGGCCGCGCGCGCTGATGCCCTGCTCGACCGGCCGGCGCTATCACGTCTTCTGGCCGCCCGCGCCGCGGAAGCGGCTGGAAACCTGCCCGGGGCCGAAGCGCATTACGAGGCGATGCTGGAAGATCCGAAAACGCGGATCGTCGCGCGCCGGGGCCTCGCGCAGATCGCCCATGAGCGCGGCGAACATGCCACCACCGCGGCCCATGCCGAGGACGCGTTCAACCAGTCTAAATCGGTCCGCTGGGCGTTTGATGCCCTCTTCGATGCGCAGGTCGCCCAAGCCGACTGGCTGGCGGCCCTGGCCACACTCTCGGAGGGCGAGAAACGCAAGCAGATCGCGCCCGATCCCGCCCGCCGCCGTAAATCGGTACTCCTGACAGCTGCTGCCATGGAGCGGGAGGATTCCGATCCGGACAAGGCGCGCAGCCTGGCCGAGCAGGCCGCAAGCGCTGCGCCCTCCTTTGCCCCGGCGGCCGCGCTGGCCGCGCGCCTGCTTGCGGCGAACCGCAAGCATTCGAAAGCCGAAAGCGTTCTGAAAAGCGCCTGGTCGGCGGCACCCCACCCGGCGCTGGCCCGCGCGCTGGCCGAATTGCGCAAGAGCGACACCAAGGCCAAACGCGCCGAACGACTGAAGGCGCTCGCCGCCATTCGTGCCGAACACCGCGAATCCCGCCTGCTCCTCGCCGAGGCCGCTCTGGAAGGCGGGGAGACGGGCGAGGCCCGCGCCGCGCTCGACCCTCTGCTGGAATTCGGAACCCCCTCGGCCCGGCTGTGCGCATTGGCGGCGCGTCTGGCCCGGCTGGAGGATGACGACAAGGCGGCCCGCCGCTGGATGACGCGCGCGGCCCATGCACCCGGTGAAGCCGACTGGTCGGACATTGATGGCGAGGGCCGCGCCTTTGCCTTCTCGCCCGATGACTGGAAGCGCATGGTCTATGCGTTCGGTGATGAGGGCCGCCTCCTCCACCCCCGCTATGAGCGTTTCGAAATCGCGGCCGAGGCCGTCCCGGAAACTGCCCTTCTAGAAGCCCCGAAACCCGTGCGGGTACGCCCGGCACCGGGTAAAAAGGGCGAGACCGTCTTCCATGATACGCCGCGTCCGCCGGACGATCCCGGCGTGGGCGATGATGACGACGACGATGATGACGACATCGAGTCCATCGCGGCACGGGGTCATCGGTGAGCCGGCTTCTCGTCGCCATTGCGGGCGGATCGGCCTCGGGCAAGACCACGCTCGCCGAAGCGATCCGGAGACTGCTCGAACCGATGGAGGTCCGCCTCATCCGTGAAGACGAATATTATCGCGATCACGGCTACGACCCGGCCTTCGACCCGCTGCGCTATAATTTCGATGATGTGACCGCGCATGACCACGCCCTGATGGCGAAACAATTGTCATCGCTCAAGAAAGGCAAGGCGGTCGACGCCCCGCTTTATGATTTCGCCACGCACAGCCGGAAAGACGAGACCCGCCGCGTTCAGCCCGCCGACATCATCATCGTGGAAGGCATCCACGTCCTCGCCGATCCGGACCTGACGCCGCTCTACGATCTGACCGTCTATGTCGATGCGCCCGCCGACGTGCGCCTGGCGCGCCGTATATTGCGCGATGTGCGCGAGCGCGGCCGCAGTGTGGAATCGGTGGTGATCCAGTATCTGCGCTCGGTCCGCCCGAGCCATCTCAAATTCACCGAGCCCGGCAAGGCTATCGCCGACATTGTCGTCACCAATGACGCGGCGGCCGCCGAACCCGAGCTTGAAGCCCTGCGCCCATCCTTCAACGCGCTCGCCGAACCGGTCGCAGCGCGGATCAGCGCGATGCTGAAAGAAGGCTGACTTCCGCGGACAAAGTGATATTGCGCTGGCCAAGGTTCGCGGTTAGGTTCCGCGCCCGCATGTCCGGGGCCGCTTTAGCTCAGCTGGTAGAGCACATCATTCGTAATGATGGGGTCGCGTGTTCGAGTCACGCAAGCGGCACCACTTCCCCACCCCTTGGGCAGACCATATCTCGAATCACAACGGGATTTCTTGGGGTCGGGCGATTGGTTCCAGAACAGAGACTTCGCGGAATAATAGTCTCGATTTTTGATTTGCCGACTATGTAGGGTTAGTCTCTCTCTAAGGGAGGTTGCCATGTTCAGAGCGATGTTGGTCTTGGTATTTGTTTTGGCGACGAACGAAGTTGCGGACGCCAGAGAGAGTGGATGCTCGCCCGCCGATATCAATTCTCTGCCGGATGTGCCTGAAGAATATGAAATCGATGATTCACTGACCCAGTATATTGGGTTCTTCGTCTATGTCCCGGTCTGCATGACCAATATCAACCGGCAAGTTGAACACATTGATCTGGATTGCCGGGCCACTCACATGGACAATACTCAGATCGCGTCCGAAACGATAATGATCTGGCGACAGGGAGATGGTGAAGAGGAGCCTGCCTCCCGCGACGTTGATGCACTGGTACGCGTGGATTTCCAGAACGATATTGCAAACCCCTTGCTGATTGAACGTATCGAGTGCTTTGCCACTTTTGATACGCCTTATCAAAGGTTTACAGACTGGGATACGGTCGATTACTGCGCAGTCGATGTATCCGACGCGGAAACGGTGTGTGCGCGCCCGGGCACCACGCGCCGCCGGGTGTCCAACTGGATCCGCGGAGTGGAGTAGGCATTGACGATCCGCTCTGCCTTTGCCGTCCTCCTGCTATCTGCGTCTGCATTGGCACAGGAGGTCGTGCCTGTCGGGCCGCCTGCGACCCTGTTCGTTCTCGAAGACCCCATTGAATTTCACGGCGAGCGATTTGACTTCCCAGTCTACCTGCTGACAGACCCGGTCGAGTTCCACGGTGATCGATTTGACTTCCCAACCTACCTGCTCACAGATCCTGTTGCCTTTCACGGTGCTCCCGAACTTGATCTTGCGAGATTGAGAGACATGCAGGCCGAGGTCGCTAGGCTCGATGGATTGCTCGAGAACTGGTATACGCAGCATTCCATGAGTGTGAGCCTGACCGGCTCCGAACTGGCCCCGGAAGATGCCCAAACACCAGAATTCCGATCCTGGTTGAGAGGCTACGTCGGCGCTGCCTTCTGGGATTACAGTCAGGAATCGAATGTCCGGTCGTTTTTCTGGGGCCACCATGAGGCCCTGCAGGCTGCCATCGACGAGTTAGATCGGAGCCGCGACCCGGAAGGATTGCGACGGGCTATCGACTATTTTGACCGTGGAATGGAACGCTGGCGCGAGCTTCGCGCAACATTCGATGGTTTTTACTTTGACTGTTATCTCAATGGTATGCTTGAAACTCGCGGACTCTTCGAAACCTACGACGCCTTGGACTGGAATGATGATCGCCGGGACCCGGCCTATGAAACCTTTCGGGCAACCCAGCGATACTCGAATGCCTGTGTCTCGGCCGAAGCCCTAGCGAATCTGACGGAAACACCGGCCTTCACCTGGCCGCCTAATTGAAGGTGTTCGTATTGTTCGGACGGAACGCGGCTCACACCGTGCGGATCACGCATACACAACGCTGACAAAGACGATGCCGGCGATCTGGGCGCTGATATTGGCGATGACGTTCAGCGTCAGGATCGCGACTGCCAGCAGCCCGGCGCGCCATAATCGCGCGAGCCCGTCGACGGCGGGAAACGCGCCCCGAAAACCTGTCACCGTATCAAGCAGCAGGGTCAGAAGGCCGATCAGATAACCGAACGCCGTCAGGAGACTGACCGGGATCAGGGCCATGGCCGGAAGAAGGAGCGTCATCGCGGTCGCGCTCGGCATCATGATCGCGAACAGATTTCGGAGGCGCAGGCTGTAGCTGGTCCGTTCGCCCCAGAACGGAAAGAACCCCAGGACAGCGAGAAAAAGCACGAACTGGACCGCCGGCGCGAAGGCATAGATCCATAGCGCGGCGCGTTCGCCCAACTCCTGAAACGTCATGCCGGGGGAAGGCGTGACACCGGCGTCCTCGAACCCCGCCGCGTAAGCACTGACGAGCGGAGTGTCGGTGCCGATCCAGAGAAACTGCAGCAGCGACGCCAGCGCGATCAGCGACAGCCAGAGGCGGATGGACGGCGTATAACGATTATCCCAGTCCGGAGACCGCGCTGACTGAAAATAGCGGCGGGGATGGATCCAGATCGTGGCAATTGACCGAATACCGCGAATGTTCAGACCGAAGACATCTTCGGCCAGATCGTCAATTGCCACCTTGTTGGTCAATATGATGTCTCCCGCCCTCTCCCGAGTGTGGCGGCTTCTGGCACGAATGCCAGTCAATTATTGGCGGGGGACCCCCGGACCAGACAGGCTCTCGACACATCGGGTGGGTGTCGTGGCCTCGCGCCCGGTCTTCGCGTCGCCGTCACGGATCCACAGCAGACGAGGGGGTCTCATGTCCGGGGTCGAAGGCTTAATTGTGCGCTCCCGCTCCCGGGCTGGACGGATCCTGTAGCGATCGACCCTGCCAATGCCGCCTCCCAATTTCTTGAATTCAAAAAATAAATTACGATTTCGGCGTGAGACGTGCCCAAGTTTTCGCTGGACTCACCCCCTGTCCGGTCGTCTCCTGCCGGACCAGAACAGCCGAAAAAGCATCGGGGGGTGGCCATGTTCGCACGAATTTTCCTGTTATTGGCGTTGGCAGCGGCCGGTACGCCAGCCGGTGCCCAGTCCCTGTTCGAGGCCGGCGACGGCCTGATCGCCGAGGCCCACGCCACGGCACCAGACCGCCCGGCCGGCCAACATTTCACCCGGCTCAATCCCGCCGTCATGGAGATGCAGCCCGGTGAAACGGTTGCGATTAATCTCGGGCCGGGCGGCGAGGCGGTTCTCGACCGACTCAATGTCACCGAGGCGGGAACGCTGGTCTGGACCGGGCGCATGGATGGCGGCGGGCTGGACAACCGGGTGATCCTCACCCGCACGGGGCGCGATGTCTTCGGCCGCATCCAGACCGATAGCGGGATGTGGGCGATTGTGCCGGATGGTGCGGGCGGGCATGTCCTTTTTCAGCATGGCGAGAACGCCGTGACCCCGCCCTGGGGCGATGACGGGATTTCCCTTCCGGCGGCCAACGACCTGATCGCGGCCCGCGTACCGGTCATGCAATCGGATGGGACAGGCAGTCCAGCGGTCGATGCCGGGTCACTGGGGACGATCGACATAGCGGTTTTCTATACGTCCAGCGTCGTCGATACGTGGGGTACGGCCACAGGCGGGCGGATCCAGTATTTAATGGCGCTGCTTGACCAGGCGCTGATCGATTCCGATACCGGTCTGCGCGCGCGGCTGGTCCATACCGGCCTTATTGCGGCGAACAACACGACCGGCAATTTCCCGACCGTAGAGGACATGCGGCAGGGCGCCGGCCTCAATGAAGCCGGTGATAACGGCCAGGACTTCCGGGCGATGTACCCGATCCGCAACGCCAAGGGGGCCGACCTTGTCGTCCTACTGCGCAACTACCGCCTGCCCAGCATGGCCAATTGCGGTAATGCCTTCATCCCGAACGGGACGGGTGATTCCATTACCTTCCAGTACAATACGCTCGGCGTGGCTGCGGTCAGCGACTGGATCGACGGCAACGACGGAGACTTGTCCGATGGCTACGGCTTTTGCGCGGACTTCACCTTCGCGCACGAGATCGGCCACAATCTCGGCCTGGCCCACGATGAAGCCAACGCGGCGGGCACCAATGAAGGCGTGCGTGACTATGCGCGCGGCTATCGGCGCAACTGTTTCACACGCACGATCATGGCCTATGATTCCACGAATAATTCATTTCCCTGCCTGGGCGGTGGCGCGCCGGGTTCGGGGCCCGGCAATGAAGCCGAAGCGCCATACTTTTCCAATCCCGCGATAACGGACTGCTATGGCGGTATTTGCGGTGTCGCCGATCAGGCTGACAGCGCGCGAACCCTGCGTGAGGAAGGCCGGAACGTTCAAATCTTCCGCGACCCGGCTGGAAACCTGCGCTCGGCTGTCCTGCCGCTGACGCGGGCGGTCGGGATTGGCCAGACGGCCACGGCCTTCGCGACCGTCATCAACCCGGCCGGCAATGGCGACACGGCGACCAATTGCGGTCTCCAGGTCCCGGGCGCGGGCACCCGCTTTTCCTATCAGACGACGGATGCCACCAACGCGCTGACCGGCACGGCGAATACGCCCGTCGATATTCCGGCGGGCGGCGCGCAGAGCTTCCTGTTCTCGCTGACAAGCCCGACGTCTTTCATCGACAATTCCCAATCCTCGGTCGATTCCGGCAATGACGAGACCGCGATCTTCATCGAAGCGTTTTGCGACAATCGCCGGTCAGCGGATTACACGGCGGGCGTGAATTCCTTCCGTTTCCAGTCGGAACTCTTTCCCGGCCCCGATATCGTCGCGGTCGCTGGAACACCCAGCGTGCCGGGCATTGTCGAAGTGCCCCAGACCGGCAGTTTCGTCGGCTTCTTCGTGGTTGCGATATCCAATCTGGGCGCAGCCTCCATCGTCACAGCGGAGGCCGTCGCGGGGCCGAACGCCAGCAGCGAGATCGCCAGCGTGGAAATCTGTCAGACTGATCCTGTGACCAGTGCCTGCCTCGCACCGCGCGGAGATTCGGTAGCGACCAATCTCGGGCAGAATGCCACGGCAACCTATGCCGTTTTCGTGCGCGGCAACGGAAATGCGATTCCGAACGGCCCGGCCGACAACCGCATCTTCGTACGGTTTACCTCGCCCGGAACGCCGATCCAGGCTGGCGGTCTGCGCGGTGAAACCTCTGTGGCTGTCAGGACGCCCTGACGCCAGGACCTTGGTGATCTACCGCTCCGGCATGGCCGTGGCCGGTGTTGACCGCGCACCGTCGTCGGGCGTGCGCATCGAGCAGGACCCCGAACAGATGCGCCCGCCATTGCCGTCATAGGGCGAACAATGCAGCGCGTCGTCCTCAACATAGGAACCGCAACTGCCCGCCCCGCTGCACTGGCAAAGATACTCGCCGCGGTCGCGGATCATGGCGTCCTGGCCGTGAGAGGCAGCACGTCGGTCAGCATCACCCTGCACTTCCCAACCGGGATCACCACCGCCGAGCGAGGCGTCCGATCCGTCCGGCTGACGCGCCCAGCTAGGCTCGTCGCCCCCGAATTCGTCGCGGGCCTCGCCGCGCACCTCCCACCCTGGGTCGCCCCCGCCAAGTGAGTTGGTGCCCGGATTGTCGACACCTCTTCGGCGCAATGGCTGGCTGCGCGCATCACGGTCCGCGTCGGGCCTGGCGCGCATGGCCTCGCCCGTCTCGCGCTCTTCCTCGGCCTGGCGCGGCATCTCTGCGTTATCGTCGCGCCCTGCTTCTGTCTCGGTGTGGCGCAGTGAATTCGATTGTGCGTCCAGCGCCGGGGCGGACGGGGGCGTCAGGGTATCGGCCTCCTGTGCGCTGGTGGACAGCATGGCGGCGGCAAACAGGCTGATCAGATTCATGATGGCTTCCCCTTGTTGGACCGCATTGTAGCACAACAGGCCGGTTATCCGGTTGCGCCCTGCCACGCCACCTTGCGGTCTCGTCATGTGACATGATTACATTGTCTGTGCGATAGTGACCGTGTGCACGTAAGACTGAACTGGATGTCATGGCCCGAGCCATTGCCCATCGCCGCATGCTGACACCCGCCCGATGGCGGGCGTTCTCCGTTGGGCTGCTGGCAGCACTGGCGCTCTGCCTTCAGGGCGGGGCGGCCCTGGCCCACACCCATTCCGGAGACTACCAGTTTGCCGGCCCGGCGATGGCCGAGATCCTGACTGCCATGGACAGGGATGGCTCTGGCGGGCCGCATGTGCCGTCCGAAAGCGGGACTCCATGTCCGCTGAGCCACTCTCCGCTGGGCCATGGCGGGCTGCTCGCCCCCGCGGAAACCTTGCTGGAAAGCGGCGTTCTTTATGCCGCCGACAATGTCGCGCCACCTGGGCAGGCTCCGCCTGCTGCCGCCGAAGCGCCGCGCCCGCCTGCGCGTGCACCGCCCCAAACCATCTGACGCGCCCGACGGTGCGCTGAATTCACGCCGCTTCGTCCCGCCCGGCTCTCCGGCGGTGTCGCGGCCTGATCCGTCACCCGTCCGCCCATGTCCGGCCCTCCGGACACGGCGCGACATACGACGCGACAGTTTTCAGATGGACGACCTGACCCATGACCCGAGTTTTCAAGACCTCCCTCCTGTCCGGGGCCGCAGCCCTGGCCTTCACCGCCCCGCTTGACGCCCAGACCGCGCCGCAACCCGAGGAACGCGACCGCATCGTCGTGACGGGCAGCGCCATCGAGACCGCGAGCGGCGAAACCCTTCAATCGGTCGATGTGCTCGATATCGACGATATCGCGGACTCGTTTGACGGGTCCCTTGGGGCCTCACTCGCCGATCTGCCGGGCATTTCCACCACCTCCTTCGGCCCGGCCGTCGGCCGGCCGATCATCCGGGGGCTGGGCGGTGATCGCATCCGCATCCTCAATAACGGTGTTGGCTTGGTTGATGCCTCCGCGATCAGTGTCGACCATGCCGGCACCAGCGAAGTCCTGGATGCCGAACAGATCGACATTCTGCGCGGCCCGGCGGCCATCGCCTATGGCGGCGGCGCGATTGGCGGCGTCATCAATGTCATCGACGGGCGCATCCCGTCGCGCCCCATTGACGGCCCCGTCGAGGGTCAGGTCTATGCCGGCTATACCAGTGTCGATGACGGCTTCCAGTTCGCTGGCCGGGCGCGCGTTGGCACCGGCCCGATCTCCTTCCAGTTCGAAGCCTCTCATCGCGAAGCGGATGATCTTTCCATTCCGGGCTTTGCCGAATCCGCCCGCCTGCGCGCGCTGGAAGACGATGATCACCACCACGAAGATGATAACGACGATCATGATCACGACGACGAGGAAGAAGCCTACGGCTCGGTCCCCAATTCCGGCTTTACCTTCCAGACTGTCGGGGGCGGAGCCGCACTGAACGGCCCGTGGGGTTATTTCGGGATTTCGGTTCGCAGCTATGAGGCCGATTACGGTCTGCCGGGTCACGAGCATCACCATGATGACGACGATCACGACGATTCCGCCCCGCTTTTCGCCTTCGATGACGATGACGAGGATCATGACGAGGAGGGCGATGCCCGGATCGACATGGAGCAGACCCGATGGGATGCGCGCGGCGAATTCAATCTCGCCGTCGGCCCGTTCGACCATCTCGACGTCTCGGTCGGCGTTGCCGACTACAGCCATGCCGAGCTGGAGCCCGATGGTGCGATCGGCACCCTGTTTGAAACCGAGGGCTGGGAAATGCGCGCCGCGCTCGTCAACGAACGCGGCGAAGGGCCGTGGAACGGGTCGGTCGGCGTCCAGGCCTTGCGCACCGATTTCTCGGCCACCGGCGAGGAGGCATTCGTTCCGCCCGTGGAGTCCCGCGACTTCGGCGTTTTCGCCGCCCAGAGGCTCGACCTCGACACGCACGGGTTTGATTTCGGTCTCCGCTTCGAACATCGCGAACATGACGCGCTGGCCAACCCGGATCGTGACTTTGACACGGTGAGTGCTGCGGCAGGGGTCTTCCTGCGCCCTGCGGACAACCGTTTCGTTGGCTTTTCGTTGGCCCGCACCGAGCGTGCGCCGACGGCCGCCGAGCTGTATTCCGATGGGCCGCATGCGGCGACCGAAACCGTTGAAGTCGGGGATGCCGATCTCGGCGTCGAAACCGGCTGGGCGTTTGATTTCACCTACCGGGCGACCGGGGCGGCCTGGCTTGTCGAGGCGGGACTCTTCTATTCCATGTTCGATGGCTTCATCTATCTCGCGCCGACCGGGATGGAAGACCCGGTCGAGGAGTTGCCGATCTTCCAGTATCTCCAGGATGACGCGACGCTGTGGGGCGGCGAGATCTATGTGGAACGCGATATCACCGAAATCGGGCCGTGGGCGCTGGTCGGCGATCTGACGGTCGAATATGTCCGCGGCGAGACCGACAGTTTCGGAAACCTGCCGCGACTGCCCCCGCTGTCAGCGACGGTCGGGGCCGAGCTGCAGCGTGACATCGTCGATCTGCGCGGTGAAGTCGTCTGGGCCGCCGATCAGGACCGGACCGCCGCGTTCGAGTTGCCGACGGACGGTTATACGCTGGTCAATTTCTCGGCGACGGCGCATCCCTTCGGCGACAACACACGCCTGATGGCCGAGGTCCGCAATGTGACGGACGAGGAGGCTCGCCTGCACACCTCACAGCTGAAGGACATGATCCCGCTCGCCGGGCGGTCCTTCCGCCTTGCGGTGCTGCACAGCTTCTAGACAGGAGATCCGGCCGGACCGTGTTCGTACGGTCCGGCCGCGCTCTGTAATGAGGCCTAGAAAATCGAGGACTGTGTCGCGTCGGTGAAGGCTTCCAGCGCGGCCGTGCCCGGCAGGGAATTGCCCAGCTCATCCAGCTCGGGCGACCAGACACAGATCGAATACCGGCCCGGAATGACGGCAACGATCCCGCCGCCCACCCCGCTCTTGGCGGGGATCCCGACCCGGAAAGCGAAATTCCCGACCCCGTCATAAAGACCGCAGGTCAATAAAAGGGAATTGACCCGCTTGACCCGAAGGGGCGGGATCAGCGACCGGCCATCCAGCGTCTGTCCCTTGTTGGCCAGCGGAAGGAAGGCGCGCGCCAGATCGAGACAGGACATGGCCAGTGCGCACTGCCGGTAATAGACGTGCAGTACGTCCTCGACCTTTGACTTCAGATTGCCCTGGCTTTTCAGGAAATGCGCGATGGCGGCATTGCGATGGCCGTGTTCGGCTTCGGACCGTGCCACGCTTTCATCAAAGGCAAGATCCGGATTGCCCGACCAGCGACGCGCCATGGTCAGAAGCTGGTAGGCCGGTGAAACGGTCTGGGCGGTCAGGCAGTCTGTGACGACCAGCGCACCGGCATTGATGAAGGGGTTGCGCGGAATCCCCCGCTCGCCTTCCAGCTGGACCAGCGAGTTGAACGGCGTGCCCGAGGGTTCGCGGCCCACCCGCGACCACACGGCATCCGGGCCGATTGTCTCCATCGCCAGAAGCAGGGTCAGGACTTTCGAAATACTCTGGATAGAAAAGGCTTCGCGGGCATCGCCGGTCGTCCACTCCGCGCCATCGACCGCGCAGACCGCTATGCCGAACTTGCCGGCCGGAATGCGGGCCAGCGCCGGAATATAGTCCGCGACCTGCCCCTTGCCGATTTCGGCGCGCGCGGTCGCGGCGATCCGGTCAAGCAGGACGTCAAAGTCCGCTGGAGTCTGTTCGGGCATTCAGGCCCGTTCGCGCAGCCACAGGCTGGCCAACAGCTTCAGGCCCCGCGTGACTTCCTCGCCCGAATGCAGCGTGCGGTCATCGCCCGTTCCATCGGAATGGACATTGGCGAACGTCAGCGCCTCACCCGGTGCCCCGGCCCAGTTCAGGTCAAGCTTGGGAAAGACCGTCGCGCCGCCTTCGAAGCCGTCATTGAGCCGGATCAGCGTTGTCGCGATGCGCTGGCCCCGCCGATCCAGGTCGGCCGAAACCGGCCCGTCATCGGCGGTCATGTAGTCGAAATGCGGCTTGTAGGCATCGCCCGGCCGGTAAGCCAGCACGCTCAGCGCTTCGCCTTGCTCATACCCGCAGCCGGCCAGCGCGGCCATGCGCGCCTTGATCGCCCACAGGACGATGTCGAACACGCCATCAGGCAGGCTGGCGGTCAGCGAATTGCGATAGGGATCTTCCCGGCTTTCGCCCGTACCCGGGTCAAGGATGCGGGCAGGCTGCAGGTGCGGGGCCGCATTCGCAACCAGGTAATCGCAAATGGCGGGCGGCATGAAATGCGGTGCCCGCGCCACGGGCGGATCCTCGCTGAGGACCCGCGTCTCTTCAGGCGCGCCGGGCAGCCAGCGGGAAATCGCCGCAATGGCCGTCTCGTCGAGATCGGGAATGGTGTCCGCATCGGCCAGTTCGCGGACTTCGAGGTCTGCTGTCGTGGCTTCAAAGGCTGCGCCGAGCGGGTGGCCGCTGCGCGCCAGGGCCGGGGCCTTGGCGTGGGCGACGCCAGGCACATGACCGCGCTGAAAGCCAAGGCGGAGCAGCGCCGCGATGGCGTGGGCCTGGCCCTCATTGGCCGCCCGGATCAGGGCTTTCTCGGCGATCGTATCCTCACCGGCCCACAGGGCGAGCAATGCCAGCTCGGTCAGCGCCTGCATGTCGCCGTCCTCGGCGTCGCCGAGACGAAGCGCGAGCGCCTGATCGATATCCGTCTTGCCACCATAACCGGACGCCAGCAGGAAGGCGTGGTGGCGGTGGATGACAGCACCGGCGGGGGCATCCTCGATGGCCTTTCGCGCGGCGTCAGTTGCCCCTTCGGGGGCTTCGGGTTGACCTGCGAGGGTCAATAGCACGCTGGCAGAAGCCAGGTCGCCACCGCGGGTCGCGGCGGCAAGATCGTCGAGGGCGGGGCCATGACGTCCGGCGAGCCAGTCATCATAGGCTTTGCGTGCCGCGTCCTGGACGGGTTTGGATCGTGTTGTCATGAGGTCAGCTTATGACATTGCGGCCAGCGAAGCGCAAAGCCCGGCTGTCAGCCCCGGCGATAGCGCCCGATCCGGCGGACATGCCTGTCGAGATAGTCCGGTCCGACACGGACCGAGAAGGGCGGGCAGGCACAGCCCGACGCGCTGAGATGGGCAATCAGTCCGCCCGTATTGCGTCCGAAATCGATCATCGCCTCGTCCAGCCGGATGATGATCTCGTAGTGCCGCGAACAGGTCTCCGGGCAGAAGGTTTCGGCCTCGGCCATGCGCAGCACTTCGCTGTCGATCCCGCCGATCTCGGCGCGGTCATACCGGCGCGGCGCGAAACCGGGATAGACATCGTCATCCTTGCGCACGACCAGGACATGGTCCCAGCCCTGATCGCCGTAACGGGACTCGATCCGGAACGCCCCCACGACCGGATTGCCGACCTGCGGCCCCGAAATGACCAGATCCGAACCCCTCCCGGGATGGGAGGCGCACCCCGGCAGCACGCCTGCGGCCAGAAGGGCCAGAAGCGCGGCGGCCAGCACATGGGGTCGAAATCCGCTCATGACCGCTTAAGTCTGCGCTCGCCGCCCCGGACGGCAAAGCGGCTTCCCCTGTGGCGCTAACTGCCCTAGGCCGGTTCGCGCCTGTTGCAGCACGACGAAGAGGCCCGAAACCCCATGACCTCAACCATGCCCACTAAGGCCGATGTGGTCGTCATTGGCGCGGGTGCGGCCGGCCTTTTTTGCGGTGCCCGAATTGCCGAAGGCGGGGTTTCGGTCCTGGTGATCGACCATGCGAAGAAGCCGGCGGAAAAGGTTCGCATCTCCGGTGGTGGTCGGTGCAACTTTACCAATATCCACACCGGCCCCCACGCCTTCTTGTCGGACAATCCGCATTTCGCGAAGTCCGCACTGGCGCGATATAGGCCAGCGGACTTTATTGCCCGGCTCGACGCGCGCGGTATTGGCTGGCACGAGAAGACGCTGGGCCAGCTCTTCTGTGACGGGCGTTCGGGTGCGATCATCGACATGCTGACCGGTGATCTGCTGGCCGCCGGTGGTCAGCTGGCGCTGTCGACACCCATTACCGCTCTAGACCGGACCGAAGACGGATTTTCCATCGCGACCCGTGCGGGCCCTGTCGAGGCCCGGCGGCTGGTCGTCGCCACCGGCGGTCTGTCTATCCCGAAAATGGGCGCGACGGGTTTTGCTTACGACATTGCCCGCCGGTTCGGCCACGACGTGATCGACCCGCGCCCCGCACTCGTGCCCTTTGTGTTCGAGGGCCGGGACAAGACGGACTTCGCATCCATTTCGGGCGTCTCGCTGCCGGTTCGCGCCCGCTTTGGCGACACGGTGTTTGATGAGGCGATGCTGTTCACTCATCGTGGCCTTTCTGGCCCGGCCATCCTGCAAATCTCGTCCTACTGGCGCGAAGGCCATCCGGTCGCCATCAACCTGTTGCCGGGGAATGAGGCCGCCGCCGCGCTCAAGTCTGCCAAGGCCGCGCATCCAAAACAGTCCCTCGCCACGGCCCTGGAATCGCTCTTGCCCAAGCGCCTCGCCGGAATGCTGGCCGCGCGCGGCGACCTGCCGGACATACCCCGCCTGGCCGATCTGTCCCACGACCGGATCGAGGCTCTTGTCCGGACGCTCTCGGACTGGATGCTGAAACCGGCGGGGACGGAAGGCTGGCGCACGGCGGAGGTGACGGCAGGCGGGGTCGACACTGCTGGCCTGTCCTCGCGGTCGATGGAAAGCCGGACCGTGCCGGGCCTCTACTTCATCGGCGAATGTGTCGATGTGACCGGCTGGCTCGGGGGCTATAATTTCCAGTGGGCCTGGGCCAGCGCCCAGGCGGCCGCCGCCGATTGCCGCGAACAATTGGGCGGATATCCCTTGACGGAGTGAACGTTACGGCCCTGTAATGAGCGCCACTCTTGGGGAAGGGGCTGAACATGAAGGCGATCCTGGGGCTCGTCGGCCTCGGATTTGTGTGCGCAGGCGTGATGGCCTGCCCGGCACATATCCGGGCGGAAGCAACCGAAACCGTTCAGATATCCGACGCGACGCTCGATGAATTCGCGCGTCAGCTGGACCTGTTTACAACCTACATGCAGGGCGAGACGCCGGATTTGCCGGCCGCTCAGCGCGGTGAGACTGTCACCGAATAGCCGCTGAACCGCGACGCCAGGCGCGGCTCGCGGGTTTCGATACGGACCAGAACCGGTCCTTCTGCCTCGACATCGAGCGAAACGGCATGGCCGTCTTCACGGGACCGTGCCAGACGGCGCCCGGTCTCCGCGTCGTAGACCTCGACGCCGTAGCGCATCTCTTCGTTCTCGAAAGATACCGCGACGGTCACCGGGCCACTTGTCCCCGCCCGCCAGATATCAGCGAGATCGTCATGGCCGACATGGCCCGCTCCGGTCTCGCCGGGCTGCAGGACCGGGTGCTCTCCGTCCCGTGTGTCATCCGCGTCGCCTCCTGTCCCGTCATGGGCGGGTTCGATGGCGATTTCGAACAGGGCGTCGGCGGCGGTGCGGTCGTAATTGTCGCCCACTGCGATGATGAAGCCCTCACCCGTCGTATCGGCATAATAGCCGGTCAGGCCCTCGCCCGGCAGGTTGCGGACACGCGGGAAGCCCGACCCGGCCCGCTCGCCATCGGGGTTCAGCATCCGGATCGTCATCGCGCCGAGCGCTGCGCTGGATTCGGTCAGATCGTCGCCCTCGCCGTGCCAGGCATGGGACTGTAGCAGGCCGCGCACGACACCCAGCTCACCTTCCTGCGTCGCGATCCGGTAATAGCGGTACTCGCCGCGCGGTACGAATTCCCCCAGCGTGTAGATGCCCGGCTCCAGCGGAATGGCGTCCGCCGCGCTGTGGCCTCCGAGAACCGGGTTCTCGCATTTCAGGACCGTGCGCTGCGACCGCCGTACCGTCATGCCCACCGCTTCGCGCATCGCTTCGGCAAGGGCGTCCGCGTCCGGCGCGTCCAGATAGCGGCCGCCTCCGGCCTCAGCGATGGCGCGCATCTGGGCTTCCTGGTCGGCATCGAGGTCGAAGCCGACGACATAAGCCGACAGGTTGATGCCCTGCTCACGCAAGGAGGCCGCCATGGCGACCGGATCACCGCCACAGGTTTCCTCGCCATCGGAAATCAGCACGATCAGACGTTCGCGCGCCTCGACGCCCGCCAGGTCCGCGCCCGCCGCCTCCAGACTGCCGGCGATCGGCGTGTAGCCATAGGGCACCAGGCCGCGTGCCGCTGCAGTCAGGCCGGATGCGTTGTCGCGCGCAAATTCGGTCAGCAATTCGGTGTTGGGACAGGACGCCTCGGCACTGTGCTCCAGAGAGCTATCGAACCCGTAGGCGCGCAGTGCCGCGGTGACATTCGCCCCATCGAGGGCTTCAGCGGCGGCTTCGAAGGCCGCCAGGGCAATGGCCATTTTCGACCGGCCCCCGCCGTCCGCGCCCATCGAACCACTGGCATCGAGAATGAATTCGGCGGCTACCGGACCGTCTCCCTCCGGTGAGACCTGCCCGGTACCCGGCGTGACGGTCCCACGAACGACTTCGAGAATGCGTTGCTGGATGATGTCATAGGCCGGACAAGCTTCGACGCCGGACTCCGCGTCGACAATCTCCGTCTGCGCCAGCGCGGTGCTGGCAAAGAGCCCAGCGGCAACAGCTCCAAACGTCCGCGTCAATACTGTCATGATCGCCCTCCCTTTGTCCTGACAGACAACCTAGCACGCTTCACCGGCAATGCGTGTCTCCAAAGAGACCCGTCGCGCCACTGACATAAAACTCCGTACACCCCCTAAAGAGGGTTCCACGCCAGCACGGCAAGTTGTTGATCCATCGCGGTAAATTAGATCGTCAAAAAAACTTCACAAAGCCGCTTTCCAAATTTTCCGCGTTATATTACAGTCCTGTGACAGTTTGTTGTCGGAACGATAACACCCAATGGGAGGACACCATGAAATTCAAAGCCGCTCTCGCCGCCGGGGTCCTTGCCTTGGGCCTGACAGTCCCCGCTCTCGCACAGGACAGCGGGTTCAACCTGTCCATCGACTCTGCCGCGCTGGCGACCGAAGCGTCGGCGCGCGAGGCCTATGACCGCCTCGAGACCCGCATTGCGGACTATTGCAGCCAGTTCGTTGAAGCCGAACAATGCACCGACCAGGTGATGACGGCCGCACTCGAGCAGATCGGCAGTGACATGCTGACCCGGATCCATGCCGAGGCTGTGGCAGCGGAGTCCGAACCGGTTATCACGGCGGCGGTCTACGAGACCCGCTAGCCGGTAACGCCATCACAGGCCAGTTCAGGGGCCTTCCACCGGCGGTGGAGGGCCTTTGCCGTTCTGGCGGACTTCGTTCCGTCCGCTCTCCGCGCTAGTCTGTCACCAGACCGGGACGGAGACCGCTCATGACGCAACATTCACACGTGCTTGTTACAGGGGCGTCAGGCTTTATCGCCCTGCATTGCCTCGCCCAGCTGCTGACGGCCGGGCATCGCGTGCGCGGCACGCTGCGCAGTCCCAAGCGTGAGGAGGAGGTCCGCCGCGCCCTCACGGCCGCCGGGTGCGACGTGTCTAGCCTGGACTTTGTTCATTGCGACCTGATGGAGGACGCCGGCTGGGATGAAGCCGTTGCCGGTTGCGACTATGTTCTGCACGTCGCTTCACCCTTCCCGGCGGTCCAGCCGAAGGACGAGAACGAGCTGATCATTCCGGCGCGCGAGGGCGCACTGCGTGTGCTGCGGGCTGCTGCGAAGGCCGGGGTGAAGCGGACGGTGATGACGTCCTCGGTCGCGGCGGTGTCCGCCGGTCACGACAAGTCGGGCGGGCGCGTCTTCAATGAAGACGACTGGTCCGACCTCGATGGCCCGGGGGTCAGCCCCTACGAGAAGTCCAAGACGATCGCCGAACGCGCGGCCTGGGACTTCATGGCAACGCCGGACGCCGGTGCGATGGAACTCGCCGTGATCAACCCCGGCGCGGTCCTGGGGCCTATCCTGTCGCCGGACAGCGGGACGTCGGTTGAAATCGTCCGCCGCCTGATGGCGCGCGACATGCCTGCCGTACCCCGGATCGGCTTTGTCGTGGTCGATGTCCGCGATGTGGCTGCGGCCCATATCGCGGCCATGACGGCACCCGGCGCGGCGGACAAGCGCTATATCTGCGCCCTCCCGCAAGCCTGGTTCAGCGATGTCGCCGCCATTCTTGACCGCCATTTTGGGCCGCGCGGGTTCAAAATCCCTACCAAGCAGCTACCTGACTGGGTGGTGCGGCTGATCGCCGTCTTCGACCCGGTTATTCGGGGCATTACCCCGCTTCTGGGCGTGGAGCGCAAGATCGACAATTCGCGCACCCTGGCGGATCTCGGCTGGCAGCCGCGTGACCTCGACACCATGGTCGTCGACTGCGGCGAAAGCCTGATCACCCAGGGTGTGATCAAAACGCCCTAACGGTTTTTCGCTCGGTCGAGAATCGAACGAGCGGCCTCGCTGCCCGGATCGAGACGCAGGGCGAGCCGCGCGCGGGCTTCATCCGCCCCGTCCGAAGCCAGCAGATCGTTCGCGAGATCGCGATCCCGCGCCAGCCCGGCGCTGACGGTCGCATAAAGTTCGCTGGCAAGCCTGTCCCGCTCGGAAAGCTGCGGCAGGATGCCGGCAAGGTAGTCTGCCATGGCCTTGTCCGGGCTGACCGGATGAACCGGTTCCAGACCGGGCAGACGGCGATAAATCTCCTCCCAGGCCTCCACCACCCGGTCGAAACCGGCTTCGGCGCGGATCCGCGCCGTGACCAACGCGGCGTCATTCCAGTCAATCGCCTCCAGCCATGACCGGATGGAGTCCCGCCTTGGCTCGTCCGTTATCCGGTTGAGGCCAAAATTATAGGCGCGCAAATCGTCGAACCGGTCTGAGGTGACAAGGCCCCCGGTCCGGCCGTAGTCGGCCAGGATCACCGCACACCCCATTGCCAGGGCTTCGATCGCCGCCCGGCCCTTGGCGAAGACAACGCCATACCGGGCAAATTCGGTTTCCGGGCTCTCCAACACGCGCCCGAGCTTGGCGCCGGCAAGGTCGAGCGTGAAACCGGCCTGGCGGCAGGCCTGTTCGAAGGGCAGGACCAAGGCGCGGTCGGCGACATTGGAGAGGAGCAATGCCCGTGTCTGCCGGGACGGGTCATCATGGGCGACGCCTCGGTCCGCGAATCGCTCGAAATCAACCCCGTTCAGGATCCGCACGATCCGGTCCGCCGGAATCCCGTCACGGGTGACCAGCGCGTCACGGCAGGCTTCGTCGACAGCCGTATAAGTGCGGATAGTGGGGAAACGCGCCAGCGCCGCCTCCTGCCAGGGCAGAACACCGTGACAGACCTGCACGGCAGGGACATCGGGAAAGGCCAGATAGGCCAGCACGGCGGCATTGTGATGCTGGCCATGGATCACGCCGGGCCGGGTCATGCCGTCCAGCGTGTCAGTCACGGCTATGCCGGCTGTGCGAATCTCCTCCGCCACCTCGCCCAGGACTGGCGCGAAACAAATGACGTCGTGCCCGCGTGCTGTCAGTCCGAATGCCAGGTCGCGCACATAGAGCTCGGTACCGGCCCGCGCGGCGAGCCCGTGATTGGTGATCAGGATACGCATACGGGCGACAGCAGTGTTTCCAGAACCGGCTGCAAATGGGTCTCGAGCGTCAGCGCCTGCTTGTACTTGCCTTCGGCGACCCGGGCGCGGCCATGGCGTTCGAAAAAGGGCGGGGTACCGGAAAACGCGTTCAGATAGGCGTCGAACCCAAGGGCGGGCCGGAGGATTTCGCGGGCTTGGCCGGCCGCGCCATACCGGTCGAGAAGCTCGACCGCCTCACGCCGCAGGAACGGGCCGGCGCGCTCAGTGTAATCCTCGATCGCCGCCAGCTTGCGGGCCTGATCCTGCGCATCGAGATCGAAGACGCGGCAGTCTCGCGGCCGGGCATGGGCGAAGTCTGAAGGGTCGTCATTCAGCGCGATGTCGAAGACCGGGGCGTTCAGCCGGGCGCGCTGTGCCGCCGCCAGAACGAGGAAATGGCACAGATCGTGTGCCGGATTATAGCCCTCTGCGGAATCGGTGATCAGGAGGGCAGGAACCTCCCGCGCAATGAGGCTGGTCAACTGGGTCAACACGCGTTCCAGGACAGCGGCGTCGCGGTCCAAAAGGGCGTTATAGAGCGCGCGGTCCGGCAGCGGCTCGAACCCGCAATGCCGGGCAATCTCAGCGCCCGCCAGCGTGGCATCGGACAGGTGGAGGCGTGACTCTCCTGTACTCGCCGATGCATCGGTCAGGAAAACAATGCGCGCATCAAGTTCGTGAAGGGCATGCAGCGCCCGCAATTCGTGTCCCGGATGGGCAAAGATGGCGAGGGCGGGGGGCTTGTCGTCACAGGACATGCCGCTCCTTATGGCAAAACCGGTCCGAAGGGGCCATATGCCCAACCGTATTTCCCGGTGTATGGCCGGGCAGGCAGCAGGGAACACTGTGATGGGCGCGATCTGGCATGGCGGGACATTTCCGCTCGACGACTTCAATCACCGTGCGGCGGGATGCCTCAACGGGCATCTGGGCATGGAAATCATCGAGGCCGGGGATGACTGGATCAAGGCCCGCATGCCGGTCGACGAACGCACCAAACAACCCTTCGGCCTCCTCCATGGTGGCGCATCCGTGGCGCTCGCCGAGACGCTGGCCTCGCAAGGGGCCTTCGCCACGGTGGATCCGGCGACAAAGGCCGTGGTCGGCATGGAGATCAACGCCAATCACGTCCGCCCGGCGCGCGGCGGTTTCGTCTTTGGCGAGGCCCGGCCCGAAGCCATTGGCCGGACGACGCAGGTCTGGTCGATCCGCATCACCGATGAACGCGGAAAGCTGGTCTGCATCTCACGCTGCACGCTCGCCGTGATCGACCGGCCGAAAGACTGATCAGGCGGCATCCGCGATTTCGCCGGATCCGTCGAGAACGAAGCTGGGTGGCAAGACCGCCTTGCCGGGCTTGCGCCTTTCCAGGGCCTTGAGCGCCCGGGTGAAAGCGAACTTCCAGACCCAGGACGGGGAGAATCGGTCTTCCAGGCCGCCCTGATATCCAAACCGGTTGCGCAGCCACGCATTCGCATGGACCGCATTGGCGCGCATCAGGGCCAGCGGCGTCATGAATTCGATCGACAGGGAAACATTCAGGCTATTGCCATTATCGATCCGGTGCGGAGCGTTCTGAGGCCAGTGAACCATGTCGCCGGGCTTGAGGTCGAAGACGCAGGCACCGGAATCGAGGTTCGCTGAATAGGGAATCTCTTCTTCGGTCTTCCGGGATACCACGTTTTCAAGAGCGGTCGGGCCGACATAGGGCTCGCGACGCGGATAGATCCAGACCCGCTTTTCGCCGCGCACGTGCCAGAGCATCACGCGCGGCGTATCAAGGTGATAGAAAACGCGGGCGTTGGGCGATGAAATCAGCAGACCAAGATCGGTCCGGAAGGGGTGGAAGTTTCGGACCTTCGTCTTCAACTCGGCAAAGATGCGGCGGTTGAGTGTGCCAATCTCGGCATCATTGTCGCTCGCGCCCCGCAGGTTGAGCCAAACCCGGCCTGATTTCACGGCGTCCAGCAGGCCGGGACCCGTCACATCGCCCAGACGCCCCCGGCGCCAGCTCCCCGGTGCATCACCCATGGTGAAGACACCGATCCGGTCTTTCGGATAGCGGTCGAGCAATGCTGCCAGCCCGTCATCGGTAAACAACGCGTCTGTGTGCAGCGTGTGGCGGAAGGCCTGAACCTCCCGGCCAAAGTCCCTAACGGCGGAATCAGGAAACCCGCCGGGCGCAAAAATACTGCCGTTGATGTCAGGCATGGGCAACTGTCCCGTGGCTGGACGACCGGGTCCGGGACCCGGATTCGAGATGCAGAAGGAACAGGAAGGCCGCGAACGCCACGACAAATTCCGAATACTCCTCGAAGAGTTCGTGTTGCAGGAGGACTCCGGCCGACAGTGTCAGGACAAGGCCGGATCGGCTGTCGCGCAACCAGCGCCCGGCGGTGCTCAACATGCGGACAGGAAACCATTGGTCAGCCGCGGGTGCACGGCGGAAGCCGACATAGGCCAGCCCTGCCGCGAACAGAATGCCAAATCCGATAACCGAATAGATCAAATCATAGATGCGCGGATCGACGAGGTTGTGGGCATTGGTCTCGTTCTGAAGATTGACGGCGGCGAGCGCATCGGGCGTGTCCCAATGGAATATCCACTGCCCCCAGCTCAGTTCTTCGCCGGCTATGACAAGACAGGCGGCTGCGGCGGCGGCAAAGGGCAGCCGATTCCAGCCAGCCTCGCGGCTGCCGGTTACCCCAAACAAGACGGCGCAGCCGGCCAACAGGACGACAACACCGTATTCGGACAGGCCGACATCCCGGGTTTCTGATCCAAACAGGAATCCCAGCACTTCGCCGTTGCGGTTATGCCAGATACTCAAGCCGGCAATGACAGCCAGGACCAGACCGGCCAGAATCGGAACCGCGAGCCGGACCGCGCTGTCGCCTTGCCGGTGCCGTTGCCACAAATGCCAGAAGCCGAACAGGGCGGCGATGAACGCCGCACCAGTAAAGGCGAGAAACGGCCCGGCATGCTCGATGTCAAAGGTCATGATTTATCCTTTCCGGGTGATCAGCCCGCGCGCGGCCTGGGCTGCTCCGCCGATCCGTCCAGGCAGGCCGGTTTCACTGAGCAGGATCTGCTCCCAACGGCGCACGACCTTGCCGGCCAGTCCACCGGTACCAGGCTGGAACAGACCGGGCGCAAGCCGGGGCCGGGCCGCGAAGGCCCGCCCGCTTGACAGGCCGATGGTTTCATTGGCGAACAACGACTTGTGAGGCTCGTCGCCGCTGCCCAAATCGTAGACGGCAAAGGGGGAGGCCGGTAGCGCCTCCAAGAATTCACACACCAGAAGGTGGCCTGGCGAATAGGGTTCAAAAGCCGGATCAAAGGCCGCGATCCACGGATGAAAAATACCGTTCCAGCTGAGCCCGAATTCCGACGCGACGGGCCGGCCAGCCACAGTCAGCGTCATCTGGAACGGGCTGATATCGCCAACGCCACCTTTGCGGAGCAAGCCCAGCATCTGGCGAGTCCACCGTGTCTTGAGAACATTGTGACGCCCGGAGCGCGCAAACTGGCGGTCTTTCCAATCCAGCAGCGTGTCGAATGCGCCTTGTGACCTGTCGTCGAGTACGAGCGCGACGTCACCATGCTCGCGTTCCAGCTTGCGTTTCAGTCGCCGGAAGGTCTTGGCCCGCCTCGGATGGCAATCCTTCAGGTCCGCCAGCGGGTCTGTTCCGGATGAGAACCGATACCGGTGACCATATAGGTCGCCACCGCCCGGTTCGATCAGATTGAAATACCGGAATCCGCGCAGACCGGCAGTACCCAGCACATGCTCGATCGTCCCGTCAAAACCGGGCTCTGCGATCAGGGCGTGATAGTCGGAAAAGGTCGAGCCGATGGGCCGGGCAAGACCCAAAGGGCGCTTGTGAATCGGCAGAAAGGCGCGGCGGCCAAACCGGTCCTCGGCGCGGACTATACGGACATCGCTGCGGCAGCTGGCCACCAGGCGTGCGAAATCGGGATGGAGCAGTGGCGACGGCCAGTCTGAACTCCGGACCAGATCGATCCACAGTGCGCGATCGGCACGGTCAAGTCTGCCGGGATGAAATGTCTCTGCTTGGCGCATCAGCGGCGGCCTCCCCGGCATGCGTTGCACCATCCGGGCCAGCTATCAAATCAGTTGGTACTGTGGATGCCATAGAATTGCTGCGAGAACGGACCGCCCCAGAAAACCTTGCCCAGACCGCGCATAGCCTTGTCGAGCATGCGGGCCCGGCGCGGTGCGCGGACCAGCCACAGCGCCAGGGCGGCGATCCCGTAGATGGCGAACTGCGCAGCTCCGACCAGCATCCAGAAAACGACGCCGAGCGGATTGGCCGGGCGCGACGAGGCGCAGGCCGCGCTGGGGCCCTGGCCATAGGCGAAGGCGCGGCGCAGCGTGTATTTCAGGCTGGCGCGCGACAGGGACGGGTCTTCCCACACCCAGGCTTCCTCGCACCAGACAAAGCGCGCATGAGCCGCTTTCATCTGGCCGAAGAGGAGGTCGTCCTCACCGCCAATGGCATTGCGTTCCACCGCGAACGGGGCCTCGGCGTTCGGCAGGGCGGCGCGGCGGACGAGAGAGTTGCCGCAGCCATAATAGTCCGCAATCGGCCCACTTTCCTCAGGCCCGAAGCGGGAGAAGAATTCCGCGTAATAGTCTCGGTGGGCGCGCACATCCTCCGGCACGCGGGCACGAACGGGCCCGAACACCGCGTCCGCGCCGTGAAAACGCTGCGCCCCGACCAGCTCACAAAGCCAGGTCCGGGGGGCTTCCTCGTCATCATCAAGAAACGCAATGAGCGGAGCCGAGGAGGCGGCCACGCCGGCATTGCGCGCATTGGCGACACCGGGTTCGGGCATGTGGACATAGTGGACCGGGAAGGGCGCATCTGCGGCGATGGCCTGACTGCGCTCGCGGGCCGAGCCCGCAGGGTCATTGTCGACGATCAGGAGTTCCAGCGACAGCCCGCACGGATTGGCCTGGCCGATGACGCTGTAGGCCGCTTTCGACAAACCTCCGGGGCGGCGGAAAGTCGGGATGATGATCGAGACATCGGGGCTCATGCGGCGCTCTCCTGCGGACCATGGCGCGGAGCGGAAAACGCACGGAGCGTGCCCGCAATGCGGCCGGGAAAATCGAGATCGGCGGCGGAAATCTGGTCAAACCGGCGATGCAGGCTGGCAGTCCGTGCCGCCAGACCGGTGAGCGGAAAATGCTCGCCCGCTGTCCACAGCATCGTGCGCAGACCGGTGGCCCGGCGCGCGGCACCGGGCGCGGTTTCCAGCCCGGCCACGACCGGAATCGCGGCATTGGCATAGTATTTCTTGTAGTGGCCGTGACCGGCGCCGAGGTCGCAGCGTTTCAGCCCGAGAGCGGGCATGGCTTCGACAAGACCATGCAACAGCGTTTGTCCGGGGGACCACGGCGCATAAACGGGATCATAGGCGGCGACCCAGGGATTGTACCGGTCACCCGTGCGCACGCCGAACAGGCCTGCGACCATCCGGCCGCCGGCTTTCAGGCTGACCATCAGCCCGCGCGCCTCGCCGGTTCCGCCATTGAACAGGCCCGTCATCAGCTTGCCTGCCCAGGCCGGTTTGAGAACGTCATGCCGGCCGGTCCGCGCAAACTGGGTGTGTTTCCACTCCAGAAGCTGGTCGAAATGGCGCGGGTCGTGGTCGTCGGTAATAAGGTCGAGCGCACCGCGTTGCAGTTCCATCTGACGGGCCAGGCGCCGGTGATTCTTGAAACGTTTCGGGTTGGCCGCGCGCAGGCCTTCCAGGAAGGCATTGATGTCCGGTCCCGGTATAATGGCATGCACATGACCGCGCGCCGTGACGCCGCCAAACCGGCGGCGCGGGTCGGTCAGCGCGTCAAAACGATACGCCCGCAGACCGGCCAGGTGCAGCGCCTCGGCCCCGGACATCGTACATCCCGGCGCACAGACGAAGGCCTGCAGATCACTGAAGGGCGCAGCCAGGGGACGGGCAAGGCCTCCGGGCCGGGCATGGTAGGCGAGCACGGCTTCCAGACGCCCATTCTGCCGGTAAAGCGCGACGCGGGCATCGGCGCGAACCTGGCCCACGGCACAGGCAAAGTCGGGATGAAGCAGGGCCGAGCCGAATTCGGCGGACGCGGTCAGCGCGCTCCACGCCTTGCGCGTTTCTGCGTCCAGTTCGCCTGGGTGAACGACCTCGCAGCGATACATCAACTCGTCCCTCCACGGACCCTTGTCCGGGACAGAACGCAAGATTCACGCCACGATGGTGGTGTCAGGCGAAGAGGTCAGATGGCTTCAACGTTATTGGACTCGGCGGTGTTGCGGATCATGCCGGCAAGGTGGACCGGGGCCGTATCGCCCATGCCGCACAGATGCTGGTTCTTGTCCAGCGCCGCGACATGGTCGGGCAGGACGAAACCGTCCACACGCATTGATCCGGACAGAACCAGAACCGGCGTATCGCCGCAGCAGTCCACGACCAGGTCATAGGTCTCGCGCGGCTTTGCCGAATCGGGCAGGCGCAGATCGAGCAGAACCAGGTCAAAGCTCCCGCTTTTCAGCTTGCGCTTGGCTTCGCGCAGCGTCCGAGCCACTTCAAAGGAAATGTCGAAATCGCCGGCTTCGCAGACCGCATTCTGAACCAGAAGCGCGTCAGCGAAATCGTCCTCGACATGCAGGACGCGAAGCTGGGTCGGTATGGTCATGGCCTGTCCCCTTCGGCGGCAATGGGCTCGCCCTTCCGGAGATAGACCTGCTTTCTTAACTGGTCGTTACAATTGGCCCGGCGCTTCGAGCCCTTCACGGTGCGAGGCCGCTGTCACGGTATTGACCAGCAGCATGGCAATCGTCATCGGACCGACCCCGCCCGGGACCGGCGTGATCGATCCGGCCGTCTCCTTCGCCGCGTCAAAGTCAACGTCGCCAACCAGGCGCGTCTTGCCCGCGCCGCGTTCGGGCGCGTCGATCCGGTTGATGCCGACATCGATGACGCAGGCCCCCGGCTTGACCCAGTCGCCCTTGACGAGGCCGGGCCGCCCGACGGCTGCCACGAGAATATCGGCCTGGCGGCACAGCGCCGGCAGGTCCTTTGTGCGCGAATGGGCGAGCGTGACGGTCGCATTCTTTTCCAGGAACAATAGCGCGGCAGGCTTTCCGACCAGGATGGAGCGGCCGACGACGACGACATACTTTCCGGTCAGATCACCGACGGCCCGTTCGGCGAGTAGGACGCATCCCGCCGGCGTGCAGGGACGCAGGCCCCGCTCACCCAGCAGCAGGCGTCCGGCGCTGACCGGGGTCAGCCCGTCGACATCCTTGTCCGGGTCAATCCGCCCGATCACGGCATTGGTGTCGATATGGTCGGGCAGCGGCATCTGGACGAGGATCCCGTCGATGGCCGGGTCGGCATTGAGCCGGTCGACAATGGCCAGCGCCTCGTCAGTCGTCAGGCTGGCGGGTTTGCGGATTTCCACCGAGTGGAGCCCGGCGGCGGTGGCGCGTTTCACCTTGTTGCGGACATAGACATCACTGGCCGGATCGTCGCCGATCAGCACCACGGCCAGGCCCGGCTTGCGCCCGATGATCCGCGCGATGGCCCCGGCGGCCTCGCCCGCCTTGGCGTCGATCAGTTCCGCCGTCTTCTTGCCGTCGATCAGCTCCGCCGCCATCTCAGCCCCCGCTTTCCAGTCTCGCCCGCACCGTGTCCGGCGCGAGGTCTGCGTCCACCCGAACGGTCTTGATACGCGCCGTCGCGCCGCTGGCAAGCCCGAGCGCCGATTTCGGCACGCCGATTGCCTTGGCCAGAAGCTTGAGAAGGGCGGCATTGGCCGCCCCGTCTGCGGGCAGGGCACGGACCCGGGCTTTCAGCCAGGCGGTGCCATCCGCGCCGGATTCCACACCCTCGATCCGGTCGCTGGCGGATTTGGGCGTCAGCCGGACACGGATCAGAAGGCCGGAGCCATCAGACCGGAGCCAGCCCATCCTCGCGTCAGAAACCGGCGCGCAGATAGATCCACTGCACCAGGACTTTCAGGAACTGGATCAGAAGGAGCAACACGATCGGCGAGAAATCCATGCCGCCCAGTGCCGGCAGGATGCGCCGGATCGGCCGCAGGCCAGGCTCGACCAGCGCCCCGGTGCCGCGGATGATGCCGCTGACGATCTGGTTGTAGGGATTGATCACATTGAAGGCGACGAGCCAGCTGAGGATCACCCAGATAAAGATGATGAGCTGGTAGAGGCTGAGAATGTTCGTGATCAGCCAGTAGATCGGATAAGGCATCGCGCGCGGTCTTCCCTCTTGGATATACCGCCCTGTCTATCCTTCTGCGGCGTGCGCGGGCAAGCGCAGCCCTGTCGCTTTTTCAACCCACCGGACCGACAAATGCAGGTGTGCGGGTGCGCGGCGTGGACGCTTCGCCTCCGCCCCCCTAATCTCTGAAGCGACAAGAGGCGTGTGGCCTTTAAGGGGTGTGAGTACGATGCGTGTGTTTCTGTTTGTCGCCGGCCTGGGACTGATCGCGTCCGCCGCCGAAGCCCAGACCTCGTCCTACGAGGCCGTCGAGCGCGCGCGCTACGAGGCCTGCCTGCAGCGCGTCGAGACCGATCCGGAAAACGCCTATGAGGACGCGCTGGCGTGGAAATATGACGGCGGCGGCTGGCCGGCCCTGCATTGCGAGGCCCGCGCGCTCGTCACACTGGGCGAGGAAGAAGAAGGGGCCCGCCGCATGGAAGCCATGGGCATGGCCTCCGATGGCGGCACCGACGCCATGCGCGTGCTCGTGCTGGCCGAAGCCGGTGAAGCCTTCCTGCTCGCCAATGCACCCGAAGAGGCCCGGCGCGCCTATACCAATGCCTTGAGCTTCAATGAGAATTCCGCCCCGCTCTGGATGGGCCGCGCCCGGGCCGCGCTGGTCCAGGAGATGTGGACGGCTGCCGAAGCCGATGCAACCGCGGCAATCTCGCACAATGCCGGTCTGGCCGAGGCGTGGCGCACCCGTGCCGAAGCGCGGCTGGAACTGGGACGGCTCGACGGTGCGGAAAGCGACATGAACCGGGCGCGCGAGCTCGACCCGGCTGATATCGAAACACTCGTCATCCGGGGCCGCATCCTCGAAGCCCGGCGGCTCGGGGGTTAGGGCCCTTTTCTCCTTCCCCGTGAGGGGGAGAAGCGTGGATTACTCAAGCTTGCCTCTCCCGACGGAAGTCGGGGCCCAGCGGTCCTTTTCTGGATCCCGGCATTCGCCGGGAAAACAGACTAAGCGCGTCATCCGCCGGCTTGTCCGGGGGATCTTTCTTTCGAGATGCCCCGAATAAATCGGGGCATGACGCTTAAAGAACCACTTTCTCCTTCCCCTTGATGGGGAAGGCCTGCCCTCGACTGGATCGGGGGTGGCTGACGCGAAGCGTCAGACGGAAGGGGTGGACGAATACCAGCCTTTGCGTATCCCACCCTCTCCGTCCGCTGCGCGGACACCTCTCCCCTCAAGGGAGAGGAGGGTGTTCACCCGCACGCCCTTATTATTGTCATCCCGGCTGACCCGAAGGGACAAGCCGGGACCTTGAACGTCAAACTCCCGGTTTCGGGTCCCGGATCGGCTTCGCCGTCCGGGATGACAGGTGTCAGGGATACACACATCCCGCAAAGCCCTCGCGGCGGACGACGCCGGCGCGGGCTTCCAGCGTTCCGGCCCGGCCCGCCACGTATTGGCCCGGCGGGTCGACACGCCATTCGTTCGGGTTGGGCAGGACCGCGGCGAGGAGTGCCGCTTGCCGGGGGCTGAGATCGGCGGCGGACACGCCGAACCTTGCCTGCGCAGCGGCTTCGGCCCCAAAGAGCCCGTCGCCCCATTCGGCGATGTTGAGATAAGCCTCCATGATCCGGCGTTTCGGCCAGCCGGTCTCGATGAGCAGGGTGAACCAGGCTTCCATGCCTTTGCGCACCCAGCCGCCGCCATTCCAGAGGAAGAGATTCTTCGCCGTCTGCTGGCTGATTGTGGAGGCCCCGCGCCGCCGCGCGCCGGAGCGCAGATCGGCGAGCGCCTCGCGGATCGCCTCGGTATCGAACCCGTCATGACTGCAAAAGCGGGAATCCTCCGCGCCGATGACGGCATGAACGAGATGCGGGCTGATCCGTGTCAGCTTCACCGCCTCGCGGCGCACGTCCTGACCCTGCAGGGCGCGCTGGCCCATCAGGATGGAGGGCGGCACGCCAAAACTGCCCGCGAGATCGACCAGCAGGACAGAGCCGAGCATGAAGACGCTCGCCGCCAGCGCGCCGCCGCGCGCCAGACGCAGCGTGAGCCAGCCCAGCGAGCGCCAGGGCCGCCGCGGACCGCGTCGCCGCAGATAGCTGAGGCGGCGGGCTAGCGAGACCATTCCGCCCTCACGTCGGGATCGGTTTCGGCCTCCAGCGCGCCGGTCTTCAGTGCCGCGAACCGGGCTGGATCAAGGCGTGACAGCGCCCACACCGCTGCGCCGCGCACCAGCGCGCTGTCGTCTCTTGTCAGGTTCTCGGCGGTCGCCACCAGTCCCGGATCGTCCGAATTGCCGATGGCGATGAGGACGTTGCGGACAAAACGGTCGCGCTTGATCCGCTTGATCGGCGAGCCGGAAAAAAGCGCACGGAAGCCCGCATCATCCAGCCGGGCGAGATCGGCGAGGGCGGGTGATTTCAGGTCTTCGCGCGCGATCAGCATGGCTTCGGAAGCTTCTTCAGCAAACTTGTTCCACGGACAGACGGCAAGACAATCATCGCAGCCATAGATGCGGTTGCCCATCGCCTCGCGGAATTCGGGCGGGATCGGCCCGGCATGTTCGATCGTGAGGTAGGAGATGCAGCGCCGCGCATCGAGCTGATAAGGCGCGGGGAAGGCGTTCGTCGGGCAGATGTCGAGACAGGCCCGGCAGGAGCCGCAATGGTCGGCTTCGGGCAGATCGGGTTCGAGCTCCGCATCGGTCAGGATCACGCCGAGGAAGAACCAGCTCCCGAGATCGCGGCTGACGAGATTGGTGTGCTTGCCCTGCCACCCCAGCCCCGCCTTCTCCGCCAGCGGCTTTTCCATCAGCGGCGCGGTATCGACGAAGACCTTCACCTCAGCCCCCGTCCCGGCCGCGAAGTCGCGCGCGAGGGCTTTGAGGCGTTTCTTGATCAGGTCGTGATAATCGCGGTGGCGGGCATAGACCGAAATATTGGCGCTGGAGCGCTGCTCCAGATCGGCAAGCGGGTCTGTGTCCGGCCCGTAATTCATCGCCAGCACAATGGCCGATTTCGCCTCCGGCCACATCGCGGTCGGCGCGGTGCGGCGCTCCAGCGTTGTCTCCATCCAGCCCATTTCGCCATGCCGGCCCTGATCGACGAATTCTTTCAGCCGCGCGCCCGCCGCCCACGCCTCGTCCGCCCGGCACACACCCACCGCGTCAAAGCCGAGGGCTTGGGCTTGTGAAATTACGCCCGACTTATTCGTAGAAGGCATCAAGACGAGCCTGGGCATCATCTACAGCAGAACTGGTCCGGGATATCGCCTGAAAGGCGTCGAAGAACTCCGCCTGTGGCTCATCCATATGACCCAGAAATTCGTCGAGACCCGTTGCCTGTCGGCTAATCGACATCATCGACATAAAAAGCGGCGCAGTAGCCTCATAGGCTTCGAATAATTCGGCATAAGCTTCGGCGAGTTCAATGCTGGCTTGATGTTGATCTGGCCGGTCATTGTCTTCGTTTAGCTCAGACCGCCAACGCGTAGCCGTCATGGAAGCGAAATTTCCATAGCTTCTAGAAAGGCGGTTCAACCGTTCAGCATGATCGCGAAGTTCCGACGCAAGCACAGGAACTTGCTCAACATTGCCTGTCTGAAAGACCGCTTCAATTGCCCTCAACCGGTTTTGGCATTCGGTAAACTCGATATCGGCGATGAGGCCCCTGTGTAGGAACTGCTGATCATCGGTGAACAGTAACCACAATCGACTGTTTGCGAGATAGACATCCGCCGCAGTGCGGGCCGTGGTCAAATTTGCCGCCGCGTCTTGGCGTTCAAGTTCTTCGGGGAAGGAACGAAAATGCTCGGCCATCCGAGCGTCCAAGGCAAAAGCCTGTTCGGCTTCCACCAGAAACATGCGGCTAGCAGATGCGACGGCATCAATGCCTGAATCAAGCCGGGCGTCTCCCGTAGACGGTTCCTGCTCAAGCAGAAACTCGATCTGAGCCGTGAATTCCGCATACATGCGCTCACGTTGCTCGATGATATCTGCAATGGTTGCGCTCGCCTCGGCTTCGGTGATGTCGCCAGCTTCCAGCAAGTACCCTTCCTGAGCAATTTGCCAACGGTCTGAAAGCTGATCCGCAAAGTCCGAAATCGTATAGGAAAGCTCTCCTGACCAACTCAGCTCGGATTGATAATCCTGCCAATCATACTGCTGCGCAGCCGCTTCAACGTTCCCAAACACAAAAATGACAAGGGCGGCCAGGCGGAGCATCTGCACCCCCTAAAAATCCAGGTCCGCATAATGGCTCGCCGGTTCCAGCCCCGGCAAGCGGTCGGCGAGGAGGGCGCGGAAGGCCGGGCGGCATTTCACCCGCGCATACCAGGCGCGCACCGGCTCGAATTCCTCCCACGGCACATCGCCGAGATAATCCGCACACGAGAGATGCGCTGCCGCGACGACATCGGCGAGCGTGTAGCGCGGACCGGCGAGCCCGTCGCGCGCTTCGAGAAGTCCTGAGAGATAGTCGAGATGCCCGCGCAAGTGCTCGCGGCCTAGCCGCAGCATGGCCGGATCGGGCGCGCCGAGGCCCTGCGCGCGTTTTTCCAGCTTCTCATGCAGGAGATAGGCGTTGACCTCGCCGTCATATTTCCGGTCGAACCAGCTCATCAGGCGGCGCATTTCCGCGCGCTCCGCCACGCCCTTCGGCATCAGGGCGGGTTCGGGATAGGCCTCTTCGAGATAGGCGAGGACGGGGCCGGATTCGCACACGGTCAGGCGCGCGCCTTCGCGGTCATCGACCAGCACGGGCAGCGTGCCAGCCGGATTGACGGCGAGAATGCTCTCCGGGTTCGACCACGGTTTTTCGAGGCGCGTATCGATCTCCAGCCCTTTCTCGGCGAGGGCGAGGCGGACCTGACGGGAGAAGGGATCGAGCGGCCAGTGATGAAGGATGCGCATGGGGTGCAAGCCTAGTGTGCTTCGCGGCCCGGTTTAAGCGCTTTCGTCTGCCGCGTCGTGGTCGGCGCGGAAAAAGTCGGAACCGTGCGGTTCGGCGCGCCCCTTCGGATCGGGGTGGATGATGATGTCGGCGGCCGGATAGACCTCCATCAGCCGGCGCTCGCAGGCGACGAGAATCTGGTGGGCGGAGTCCAGTGTCAGTTCCGGATTGAGGTCGGCGTGGAACTGGATATGGACCAGAGGTCCGGCGGCTCGGGTGCGCAGCTGGTGAACGCCCAGCATTTTGGGGTCCTGCAGGGCGATCTCGCGAATGCGGTCGCGTTCCTCGTCGGGCAATTCGTGGTCGAGGAGGTGGTCGAGTGCGCCCTTTGCCACGCCCCAGGCCGACCAGAACAGCCACAGCGCCACCGCGATGGCGATGGCCGGGTCGGCGCGCCCGACGGCGAAAAAGGCGGTCAGCGCGATCCCCGCCATGACGGCGAGGTTGGAGGCAAGGTCGGCGACGTAATGGGCGCGGTCGCCGGTGACGGCGACCGAGCCGGTCTTGGCGATGGCCCGGCTCTGCGCCCAGATCAGAAGCGCCGTCAGCACGATGGAGAGCACCATCACGCCGATCGCCCATCCGCCATGGCGGATGGGTTCAGGATCGATGAGCCGCTGCCCCGCCTCCCACATCAGCCAGCCGGCTGACACGGCGATGAAAAGGGCTTGTAAAAAGCTGGCAAAGGCTTCCGCCTTGCCATGACCGAAACGGTGTTCCCGGTCAGCCGGCGAGGCCGCATAACGCACCGCGAAGAAGGTCGTCAGCGAGGCGGCAAGGTCGAGCGCACTGTCAGCAAGCGAGGCGAGCAGGGCGATAGAGCCCGAGGCGATCCACGCGGCGAGCTTGGCTGCGACCAGCGTCAGCGCAATCCCGACCGACAGAGTCGTGGCCGCACCGGTGATCTTGCGCGCGTCGGCCGGATCGAGCTTTCCCGGTCCGCCAGCGTCGTGATGGGGCGCGTCATGGGGCATGCCCGCGACTTAGGGCGGCGCAGGGCCGGGCGTCAATCGGGGAGGCGCGAGGAAATTATGCGGTTCTTCTAATGCGAATTATCGTCTAAGTTGAGATCATGCGCAGTTTTCTCGCCCTGATAATTTTTATTGTCGGTGTCGGATCGGTGTTCTGGATATACCCGGACCCAATAAACTGGCTGAGCAATGCAGGTGGAAACCTGTTAGCCGGCATACGCAGTTTCTGGGCCGGCTTGTCAGGGTCGGATCAGCAACTCGCTGTTGTTGCGTTGGGGGCCCCCCCTGCTCTGGCTGCAGTCATCGGCCTTTGGCGCATGTTTTTCCCTGCCCGGACCCGCGAAACCCGGCAAGTTGTTATCAGGGAGGGGAAGCCGGAATTTCCCTTTCACATTTACTCTACCGAACGGATTTCAGAACTGAAGAAGTCGCGTGGAGAGAAGCACGACGACTTCCCTTATCAGGAAAGATTTTCGGCGGGCCTCCAAGGCAAGTTTCTCGCAGAGATCAACACTCCCCTTCTCATGATGACCGGGCGGCGGGGCTTGGGAAAAACCCGCGAGTGCATTGAACACATTCAGCGGATCGCTGAGAGAAAAGGTGAAGAAGTATGCATTCTCTATCCCAAGGGCGAATTTGACCGTCCCAAGCCAGATTCCATTCCGGACGATTTCGTTCCACGCACGCTCATTCTGTTCATAGATGAAATCGAGACGCGCCTGGGTACGGATGCTCTTAAGAGCCAGACAGGGGATGAACAGTATCGGGGCTTTGAAGACAGGCTCGCCGCCACGATAGAATGGATGCGCGCTCGCCAGGGAAATCGCGACTGGCGCGTTATTCTCACGGCATCCGACGAGCCGGATTCACTCGAAAAAATAAACGCCGGATCCGGAATATTGTCCGAATTCAAAACCTATCAATTGCGGGCGATTCACAAGCGCGTCCGGTATCGTTTCATAAAGGCTGTAGCGACGTATTTCGGTTTTGAGATTGATACCGAAGCCGTGGCGGCCATCAGCCGAAAGAGCGACGGTACGCCGCGCGGCATCATGATTCCTTTCTCCGATCTCGCACGAAAAAAACAAGACCGGTCCCACCCGATACAATTGTCCGATACAGTCGATTACTCCTTCAGCTATCCGGCTGACTGGACCAACGAAGTCTATCGAACAGCGATTGCTCCCTATCCCGAGCGGGCCAGCGTCTTTCGGGCCCTGTCCATCCTGTACCGGTTACGGATTCCCCCCCAGCAGAAGCTCGCTGTCCATCTGGCAACTACATTGGGGCCCTCGGGTGGCGTATTTGCGCGATCAGGAGCGAAGATTCAGCGCGCAATTCGCCGGGATTTGCTGGCCTGGGTTTTCGAATTTGACGACGAACTGGTTTGTCCGTCGGCCTATTTGGAATCCGGCCAAGTCAGCCGCGATGATTTCACCAGCTTCCTGAAGTCGCTGGACTATGGGCTGCAACGACGAAGCCTGTCTCCGAAACTCCTAGCAGGCATCCCCGGATTGTACTCGGTCGCGATTTCTCTGGGGTTGGAGCGGGAGACCCTGTCAGTCCTGCGCCGGGCTGTGCGAAAGCGGCGCAATCGTTGTGCTGTACTTTGGCTATCCATTTCACTGATCCAAGAATCTCTCGGTGAACGGGATTCAGCCATTATCTCGGCAGAACAGGCGGTCAGGGTTGATAAACGGCATGTTCCGGCTCTGTTTCAACTCGCGTATTTGCAAGGCGATACGGCCAATCCACGTGCCAGCCTGGCAACAGCCCGCCAAGCGGCAGAAGTGGCCCCCGATAATGACTTCGTTTGGCTGAATCTGGGCATTCTCCAGGGCCGGTTCGGCAATCACAAGGAGTCGGTTGAATCCTTGAAAAAGGCCTGCGGCCTCAATCCCCAAAGCCCGCGCGCTTGGTACAGTCTTGCCATTGCTTATGAGCGCTCCGGGAAGCAGCCTCAATCAATTGATGCGGCGCGCCACGCCGTCAAACTTGACCCTGATGATGCGCGTGGTTGGCAGACACTGGGAATCGCACTCGATCGCGCCGGCAAACATAAGGAAGCGTTGCCAGCTCTGACGAAAGCAAAAAAACTGAATCCGGGGGATGGCGCGATATGCCTGAGTCTGGGACGGGTCTATGCGAGTCTTGAAGAGCGGGGACAAGCCGTCCGCCATTTTCGGCAAGCCGAAAAGCTGTCTGGTGACGATGCCGGTCTGTTGACGGCGATCAGCATAGCATTTGGAATCAATGGCTATGCCGAGGACGCGGTTGATGCGGCGCAGAAAGCACTTCGTATTAGACCCCGCGATGTAAATGCGATGCGCAGTCTGGCGCGGTCCGTTGAACAGATACCCGGCCGCGAGGGGGAGTCCATCGAACTCCAGAAGCGTCTCGCCGAACAGATTGATACGGCCGCGGAGTGGGCTGGCTACAGCGTTGCGTTGGGGAAGGCCGACCGTCACGAGGACGCAGTGAACGCTGCAGAATCTGCATTGGCGAAAGACCCGGATAATGAGGATGCCTTGCGCAGCCTGTCCATCAACCTGTCGCATCTGGAGCGCCCATACGCTGACCGCATAGAGGTGATGGCAAGGCTGGCCAAGATTGCTGATAGTGCAGGGGATTGGTCGCGGTTGGGCAAGGCCTATAATGCTATCGGCGTTTTCGATAAAGCCGCCGAAGCTCATGCACGGGCTGTTGAGCTCGACCCGGACAATATCGAAGCGCGCCGTCTTTTTGCCGTGCAGACCACGCGATTGCCTGATCGTGTTGAAGAAGGCATTCAGGCATTGAATGATTTAGCTAATGAAACAAACGAAAGTACGGACTGGTATCGGCTGGCCGCCACCCAGGGGCGCTCCGGTCAGTATCAAGATGCAGTCGATTCTGCGCAGAAAGCCGTGACGAATGACCCCGGAAATTTGGAAGCCCGTCGTGTCCTTGCTTTGAATCTGGCCAACATTCCAGGAAAAGAATCGTCGGCTGCACACCATCAAGAAATCGTTTGCGAACAAGGTAACCAAGCCGATGATTGGTACAGGCTGAGTGTAACTTTGGGGCGCCTTAGCCGAACAGATGAAGCCATTTTGGCAGCTGAAAAGGCGATCCAGATTGATCCGGAACATTACAGGGCTGGCGTGAGTCTGGCGATCAATCTGTCAAAATCGCCTGGCCGCGCCCATGAAGGCATACCCCTTTTGAAGGAGATTGCCCCACGAACGGGCCGTGCTGAAGACTGGATACGGCTGGCGGCGGCGCATCACGGCGCTGGTGAAACAGATGCTGCCGCTAACGCTTCGCGAAAAGCTGTCGATATCGATCCCGAGAATGAGTCTGCCCTTCGCATGCTGGCCCGCAATCTTGAGAAGCTGGATCGATTCGGAATGGAAACACTCGAAGCTTATCAAAAATTAGCAGAGGTGTCCGACAAACCTAGTGATTGGGAACGCTATTCACTGATCTTGGGAAAACACAACCGAAACCGGGAAGCGGTCAACGCGGCCAGTAAGGCTCTCGAAAAGGAACCGACCCGCGTTCTCGCCCGTCGAGTATACGTCAGCAATCTGGACAGAATGGAAGGGGAGGAAGCCGCCGCGCTCGAGGCCGCTCGCGAGTTAGCGAGTTTGACGGCTGCTGCACCGGACAATTACCGTTTGGCCAAAATGCTTGTGAAAGCGGGCGATGATGCCGGTGCTCTCAAGGCAATAGCAGCGGCGCGCTCCACCAAGCCCGGAAAACTCGAATTTCGTCGCTTTGAAATCTCTGTTCTTGTGCGGATACCCCAAGAAACGGAAAAAGGTCTGAGCTTGGCCCGTGGGCTTGCTGAAGAAACAGGCACACCGGGAGATTGGAAGCGGCTCGCAAAAGCTTGTGAGCATCTCCAGCGCCACGAAGAGGCGGCGAATGCACGGCAGAAAGCGCTTGAAGCCGAAGCGGAAACAGCCGGATAGATTGGGGAGTTGATCGGAAAACGAGAGTAAAGCGAAGTCCCCCATGGCCCTCTCCTACCTTGTCCTCCTCGCCCTCGTTCAGGGACTGACCGAGTTTCTGCCTGTCAGTTCCTCGGCGCATCTGATCCTGGCGGGGATCGTGGTCCAGCTGGAAGACCACAGCCCGCTGATCGATGTCATGGCCCATCTCGGCAGCCTCTTCGCTGTGCTGGTCTATTTCCGCCGCGATATCTGGGAGATCGGTCTGGGCAAGTTCGCCCTGCTGACCGGAAAGATGACGCCCGGCGGACGGCTGGCCCTGCTGGTCGCCGTGGCGACTCCGCCGGTCATCATCGGCGCGGGCGCGCTTTATTTTACCGGCATGGTCGAGGCGATCCGCACGCCCGCCATCATTGGTGCCGCAACACTGATCTTTGCCCTGCCGCTCTGGCTCGCGGATCGCTATGGCCGCCGCGTGACAACAGCGGAGACGCTCTCCTGGCGCGATGCGTTTCTCATTGGCGTGGCGCAGGTCTTCTCCCTCATTCCCGGCGCGAGCCGGTCAGGCACGACCATGACTGCGGCGCGTGCGCTGGGCATGACCCGGCCCGAAGCGGCGCGCTTTTCCATGCTGATGGCGATCCCCGTGATCGCCGCCTTCGGTCTCGTCGCGGGGTTTGATCTTTTCCGTGGGGTTGATACGGGCGCGAGCTTTGCCGACGGCCTCGTCGTCGCAGGCCTGTCCTTTGTCTCGGCGCTGGCCTCGATCTTCGTGCTGATGCGGGTGGTGGAACGGCTGGGATTCCTGCCCTTCGTCCTCTACCGCCTCGCACTCGGCGCAGCGATTTTCGTCTTCCTGGTTTAGGGGCTAAATTCAGTTTCCTCCCCCGTTCACGGGGGAGGTGTCAGCGAAGCTGACGGAGGGGGGATAGAATAAAAATCCCCCCCTCGGCCTTCGGCCACTCCCCCCGCAAGCAGGGGGAGAAAACAGAGCTAGGCTTCCCGCTCGTGGAACTGGCCGTGGCGGCGATAGCGCCCGAGATAAGTCGGCACGATGGATTCCACCGTTTCGGGCCGGACACCGAGATCTTCCAGGCCGCGCGCGCGCGGATGCACGACATTATCGACCTTCAGCTGGCGAACCTGGTCGCGGGTCAGGAAGGGTTCGGCAAAGGGCAGCGCGCCGAACATCTCCCCGCCCATCCCCATGACCGTGGCGATCGGGAAGGGAAGCGGCACCAGGAAGCGCTGGCGGTCCACCGTGTCGAGCAGATAGGCCATCAGCTCCTTGAACGTGTAGACTTTCGGTCCGCCGAGTTCATAGACCTGACCCATTGTCTTGGGGTCGGCGATGGCATTGGCGACCGCCTCGGCGACATCCCCGACAAAGACCGGCTGGAATTTCGTCTTGCCGCCACCGATCAGCGGCAGGGCCGGCACGAAACGCGCCATGGCCGCGAAGCGATTGAAAAACTCGTCCTCGGCCCCGAATATGATCGAGGGCCGCATGATGGTCGCGCCCTTGAAGGCTTTAGCCACGGCGGCCTCGCCTTCGGCCTTTGACCGGGCATAGCGCGACTCCGATCCGGCATCCGCGCCGATGGCCGACACATGGATCAGGCGCTCGACGCCCGCGCGATCCGCGGCGGCGGCGACGGCTTTCGCCCCGGCCGTGTGCAGACGGGTGAAGGTCTGGCGGCCGGATTCTGACAGCACACCGACCAGATTGACCACGGCATGCGCGCCTTCGACGGCGCGATCGACAGAGGACTCAACGCGGATATTGGCCTGGGCCAGCTGGATCTGGCCGACCACGCCCATGACTTTCAGATCGCCAGCCAGATGCGGGCGGCGGGTGGCGACGCGGACGCGATAGCCGCGCCGGGCGAGCGCACGCACCACATAACGTCCGACAAAGCCCGATCCGCCGAAGACCGTGATCATCTCGTCGCGCAGCATGGAGGCCCCCTGGATATGGTCCGGAGCCCGCGAGCGGCCCCGTTTCTCACCCCGCATAGACCAAAATTTGCGCCGTCTGTCCATGCGCGGTTGCGCCTGGCTGCGTCCCGCTTCGCGCCAGACGCGAACCGACTCCCCAGCCCCGCGTGCGCGCGCTAGTAAGGGTTAACGCGTAAAAGTCTCCGGGGGGAATGGGCGGGATGACCGCAGAAGTCGCACTTCTGAACAAGCAGGCGACCGCGCTTGCGGCCGATTCGAAGGCGACCTTCGGATCGGGCATGACGGTGAAGACCTATGACAGCGTGGACAAGCTGTTCGCCCTGTCGCGCAATCATCCCGTTGGCGTGATGATCTACGGCAATGCCGAGTTCATGCGCGTGCCCTGGGAGGTGATCATCAAGGAATACCGCGAGCGTCACGGCGCGCGGTCTCACGCCACGGTTCAGGCCTGGGCGGACGATTTCTTCGCCTTTGCCGGCAAGTTTCACGATTATTCCAAGCGCGACATGGAGCTCGCCGCGCTGACCAAGACCGCCCCCTTCCTGAAAGCGATCGAGGCCTGTGCGCTGGTCAACCGTTCGCTCGAGCCGCTCATTCGCGATGTCGCCGCACGGGCGCCTCACCCCGCCCTCGCCGACATCACCGAGGCCGAATTCGTGCGCGCCTATCCCGGGCTGATCGAACGCTTTGAGGACATCTTGCGCAGCCATATCGGCGACAAGCTCGACAAGGCGATGCGTGACCAGCTGCGCACGCTGCTGCATCGCATCACCATCGCCGATATCGAGACCGTGGCGCGCTCCGGCGTGGTCATTTCCGGGTTCGGGGAGCGCGAGACCTTCCCCGCCCTGGTCAATATGGAAAGCGACGGCGTCATCGCCGGCCGGCTCGCCGTGTCGAAACGCACCACCAGCGAGATCACTGTGGATCACCCGTCCGATGTGCTGCCCTTCGCGGTGCGCAATGTGATGATCTCGCTCGTCCACGGGGTCGATCCGGCCTTCCTCGATTATGCGCTGACCGTCTTCCGCGACCTAATCCGTGCCAATGGCGAGCGGGTGATCGAGGAATTGGCGCGCGGCGAGGAACAGCGCGCCCGGATGTATGCGGAAAATATCGGCATGTCGGATGATTTCATCCGCGTCTTCCTCGACTATCTGCGTGATTACATCCACGATATGCATCTGGGACCCTTCGCCGCGACGCTGCAGGGCATGCCGCCCGACGAGATGGCCTGGCTTGCCGAATCGCTGGTCCATCTCACCTCGGTGAAGATGCGCATGTCGCTGGGGCCGGAAGGCGTGGGTGGCCCGGTCGATGTCGCCGTGATCACGCGGCGCGAAGGGTTCAAATGGATCAAGCGCAAGGCCGATGATGGTTTCCATCCCGGCCGCGACGAGGAGGCCGACTAGGATGATCAGACGCCGCCGCTACCGCCACGGGGCCGCTTCGAACGAAGCTGCCTCCGCCACGAAAGCCCCGGACCGGGCCCGCGAAATCACGCAAGGCACGGGCCGTACGGGCTTCTACAATGATGCGCCGAAAGCCCTGTTCCAGGACGATCTCGCCGCCCAGCGCCTGTTCAACCGGGCCGCGCTCGAAGAGATGGGCGATTATGGCGCGGTGATCCTGGCCTCGGACTCGCTGCGGCCTGCCTGGTCGGAACCGGGCGATCTCGTCCATGTGCGCCGGGGTGCGGAAGATGCCCGCGCCATCACCCGGAAAGTCTCCGGCAAGGGGCTGAAGGACTGAGCCAAAACGGGCGCGGAAATTATCCTGCGGGGCTGCGTTGACAGGCCCGCATGGAAAAGCGTATTCCCCGCCTCCTTGCCGAACACCTGCCCAGGTGGCGGAACTGGTAGACGCGCCAGCTTCAGGTGCTGGTTTCCGTATGGAAGTGGAGGTTCGAGTCCTCTCCTGGGCACCATTCCTTGAGGGTTGGCCAAAGGCCAAAAAATCGATCCGGCGGAACGATTTTAGTCAAGGAATGCCGCAGTAGGGGCCTTGTGGTGGGGCACATCGCTATTTTCGGTTTGGTAGACCATTTTATTTCTTCGAGTGAATTTAACAAATTTCAGACTGATTTTAGGCAATGACCTAGCTGTCGCCTATCGCTGTAGAAGGCTCATTGTTACCGGACTATCGGGCGGTCTTTGTTGAATGTTGCTGCACGAAATGCTACCTAAGGTCGAGACGGTTTTCGCTAGGAAAATAGCAGCAAAATCAACTAGAACAATTCGACTGGCCATAACATAAATAAGCGAGCCGATGAGGTTGTCGAGAAAACCGGCATTAGCGTGTTTGCTGAAATCAAGGTCTTTCCAGAAGCGATGATTCGTGAAGGTACGATGCCATTTGAAGCCGAAACAGGTCGATCACCACTAAAAACGAAACCTGGAAACGCGACGCTAAATCGAGCGTTCCTTGTGAAAAAAGATGACTTCTATACGCAATACGATGATATCGCGAAGGAGATGTCGCAGCATCAAGATCAGTTCAATGGCAAAGTTGTCCTCTGCAACTGCGACGACCCTTACGAATCCGCGTTCTTTCGGTTTTTTGTATCCAACTTTGAAAAATTTGGTTTAGCCAAACTGATATCTACCTGTTACGCAGGGTCTTCACTTGCAGGAAAAGAGTGCCCGCTTAAAGAATCGACCACCGCCTACAAAGCAGTCGTAACTGACACTCCAGACATCCCTCTGACAAGGCCAGATGGCTCGTTGGACATAGAGGCTTTGCTTGCTCTAGAAGGGAACTCTTTCACCTATTTAGCTGGTGATGGCGATTTTCGATCTGAAGAGTGCAAAAATTTACTTCAAGAGGCCGATATTGTTGCGACGAACCCGCCTTTCAGCCTTTTCCGAGAGTTCATAAACCAACTTGAGCAGTACAAAAAACAGTTCGTAATTCTTGGAAACATGAACGCTGCAACTTACAAAGAAGTGTTCCCCCTCTTTCGCGACAACAGAGTATGGTACGGAGAATCTATTCGTTCCGGAGATCGAAAGTTCCATGTGCCAAATGATTACCCTCTCAACGCCGCTAACTGCGGCGTGGACGAACTAGGCCGTAGGTTCATTAGGGTGAAAGGCGTTCGCTGGTTCACAAATTTGGAGTCCAAAGAACGAAAGGGTTCGATAGAGCTGACCCGCAATTATACGCCGGACGCATACCCCTCTTATGAGAACTACGATGCTATCGAGGTCGGACGCACCCAAGACATTCCTTATGACTACGATGGGGTTATGGGAGTGCCGATCACCTTCCTAGACAAATATAACCCGCGGCAATTCCAGATAGTGATGCTAGCTAACGGCAATGCACGAACCAACGTGCCGGCTGAAACCCTCGCTGAGGTCAATTATCGACCACACACTGACGACAGAGGAGGGGTTGGGATTGTCAACGGACGCAGATCCTATGCTCGTATCCTGATACGTAGGAAAACGCTGTGACCCAACAACTACGTGTGCCCTGTGCCTATCAGGGTGGCAAACAGCGAGTATCTGCTCAGATTGTTGACCACCTTCTCAACGCCGCACGGGGGCCGAATACAAGCTTCTACGATCTCTGCTGTGGATCGGCAGCTGTATCAATTGAATTGGTCAATAGAGGCGTCTCTCCTTCGCAGATATGTATGCTCGACATCAGCTCTTGGGGGACGTTCTGGTCAGCCATCGGATCGGGCAGATTTAGCCAAGACGTTTTCAAGCAAATTCTGCGGGGATTGCCCCAAGACAAGCGAGCACTAAAGGCGCATGTGTCAGAGTTGGCCGCACTGCCGGTAGGCGACAATGAAGCGGAACTCTATCCTGTTCTCCAAGCTTGCTCATTTGGAGGCAAGCAGATTTGGCGAAAAGGTAATAGTTGGGCAAATGCTTGCTTCCGCGACTATTGGGAGCCAACAGCAACAAGCGTTAGACGTAGCCCCGCAAATCCGATGCAGCCGTCGCCAAAGGAACTTCAACGCCGAATTGAGGCCCTCGTAGTAGGGATGAAAGGCGTGACGTGCCTCAACGATGATATCATAACCACACTCGATAAGGCATTTCCTGAAGACGCCGTCGTTTATGTTGACCCTCCATATCAAGGTTCAACAGGATACGCTTTCGGTTTCGATGTGATACGATTCATAGAGCGTTTCAGCGAATTGAATGCGGCCCCTCTGTTCGTATCCGAAGGTGTTCCCCTAAATGCTGACGCCATAATGCTTACATTCGGTGGGGCAAAAGGCGGAATAAGCGGCAACAAAAAGAACAAGCATGAAGAATGGCTTAGCCGATTCTAAAGCAGCCCGAGCAGCCTGGCGTCGGCTGTTTGGCCATTGCGGGCTAGAATGTAAGAAGCGGATTTGAAATGCTCTAGGTCGTTTTCGGGGAACACCGACATAAAGTAATAATCGCCCACCACCTTTGTAAAAGTTATTACCTTCCCGACCAAATAGTGTTCCTCACCCTTAGCCCTAAAAGCTTCAGTGATTTTGACTCCGGATGAGCTTTCGCCCTTGATTTGAATTCGCCATGTACCGTTGGCTTTGTCGCCGTCAGGGTACTTTATCGTGTTACCAGCGTAATCAACTCCATCAAAATTGATTGTTATGTCTTTCGATTCATGAGTTGAATCAGGATCTAAGCCAAAAAACTCAACGCCGCCGCGCATGAATTTTTTGTCGCCCAGGTCGAAAGCCGTATTGGTCGGGTCCCCGATTTCTATTAGAGATTTCTTTGATAGGTCGAGGATGTTTCGCGATCCGCCAGTCATTTTTCTTGTTTCAAACCATATGGTGTCGCCCTCATCACCTTGAGGAACGAAGATTAGGTTTGGCGAAGGGTCGCTGACTTCTTCTTTCTTCTTTTTCGTGGCTACTATTTTGGGGAGTTTGACAGGAATTCCTTTTCCAAATAGCTCTTTCTGCGCTCCCTTCTTTGGTTTGGATTTTGCGTGACGAACCCGTTCTGCAATCTCCTTAGTAATATAATTGTTTGCTAGTAGAGCCTCGATGGCGTCTTGATCACCTATCGGCATAAACGATTTATCTAATTGTCCCAGTTTTTCGAAGTGCTTCTCCACAGCTTTGAAGGCTTTAGCTTCATGATCTGCAACGAGAATGGAGGCTTCGAAGTTGGTCCATAGGCCGCCGCCCGTAAGATTGTGAGAACCCACAACAACTAGACCCTCGCCATCGCCTACAAACTGATAGACCTTCACATGAAACGTCTGGGCCTTCTCTGCGTGGACTACACTCAATGTGTCGGTATAAAGGAGCAGGGCTGTGAGGGCTTCATAAGAAGTGCCACCAAGGTCAACACCTACAATAGCGTTTATCTTTCCACCGCGCGCTCTAAATCTTTGAAAAGAATCTTTTAATCGGAGGACGCCGCTATTCTTTGCAAAAGCCACGGCGATATTCATGGTGTGATACTTGTCAGATTCGAGATTTTCTATCAGCCGATTTCCAAGATACCCGGTAAAAGGCTGGCTCATTAGCTCCATGTTCCGTTCCTCCACAGACGGAAGCTAGAAGAGGCTAGAGGCGGCAGCCTCGAATCAAAACTTCTCTCGCGCAATCTCACACTTTTGCGGATAAGCGTCGAGCCGTACTTCGTACAGGTGAAGCCATCCACCTCTTGGGCTGAGTGCGGTTCAAAGCGTCGTATAAAGCCTTCGTGCCAAGGGCGCTAAGGCTCCCCAAAAAAAATGCGGCGGTAGGGGCCTTAACGCTCGCCTCTAAGACCGCAAGATTTTCTCCATCGCCTTGCCGCGAGCGAGTTCGTCGATGAGTTTGTCGAGATAGCGGATCTCGCGCATGAGCGGTTCCTCGACCTCCTCGACACGGACACCGCAGACAACGCCCGTGATCAGGGCGCGATCCGGGTTTGGGCGCGGGGCCTCGGCGAAAAAGCTCTCGAAGTCACTTTTGTCGTCCAGCACTGTTTTCAGACCGGCCCGGTCATAGCCGGTGAGCCATTCGATGATGGTGTCAACTTCGGCCTTTGTGCGCCCCTTCTTTTCCGCCTTGGCCACATAGTGCGGATAGACGCTGGCAAAGCTCATTGAATAAATGCGGTGCGCGGCCATCCCCCTAAACCCCCAACCACTTTTCCGCATCTTCCTGCGTGCCGAACACGTCGACCTCGAGACCTTTGGCGAAGGCAGCGGCACGGATCATCATGAAGTGGCGCGCGATGCGCATTTCTTCGGAGACATAGGCGATCTTCATGCCCGTGGGGGCATGGTCGGCGAAGTGTTCGACTTCCTCGATCAGGGCGCTGGGCGGGAAGTCCGGCGTCGCCTTGTCGACGTCGAGCAGGATGCGGCGCACGCCGTCTTCCCGGGCAAGGCGCACCATTTCCAGCATCCATTTGCGCGTCGTGGGCAGATCGATATCGTCCAGATAGACCGCGCGCAGATAGGTGTCGCTCTCGCGAATATGGGTCACCGAACCCCGCTCTCCATCCGGAGCCGGTGCGGGACTGGACTTTCCTCTGGCCATGGCGCGGTCCTGCAGCGGCCGGACCCGTTTTGTCCGGCCATTCCGGCACTTTAGCCCTAAAAACCTCTGATGTGGCCCCCCGGTCCGGAAGAGCAGCCTTGCGGGATTTCAGGACTCCAGGATGACCTCGAACCCGCCGAATATCATTCGCTTGCCGTCAAAGGGCATATCGGCGGGCGCATTCATGTGCTTGCTCTCCATCATCTTCTTGTGTCCGGCCTCGCGCGTGGCCTTGTCCGGCCACCAGATCCAGGAAAACAGGACCGTTTCGCCGGGCTCGGCTTTCACCGCCATCGGGAAGGAGGTTAGCTTGCCGTCGGGCACGTCATCGCCCCAGCATTCCACCGTCTTCGTCGCGCCCCAGTCGCGGAACAGGGCCGCCATTTCAGTGGCAAGTTTCAGATAGGCGTCCTTGTTCTTTTCCGGCACCGCCAGAACAAACCCGTCGACATAGGCCATCAGCTCTTCTCTCCTTCAGTGTGTCCGCTTGCGACGATTGCGGCCAGCTTGATGTGGTCACTGCCGACCGTCAGCCGGCGTGAAATTCAGGACAACATCGTCGGGCAGAAACAGGTCGTGAACCGCGTCTCCGGCCACCCGCGTCCAGACGGCCGTCACATCATGGAACCGGCCGTCGGCATAGCGACCTGACCACACAACGATATCGCCCTCCGGTGTCATGTGTTCGGCGTGAAATTCTATCACCCCGGTACCCGGCCGGGTGCTGTAGGGGCCGGAATCCACCTCTCCGCGGGTCGCCCAGAAGAGGTCTCCGTCCTCAAAGGACAGCGTGCCGGGAACGCTGAACAACCCGATGATGCCGCGCGCCCGGATACGCCCGTCTACAGAGAGTCCGTCGAGACTGCCGTGCGCTTCATCCGTGGATGCCGCGGGAACCTGGCGGCCGCGATCATCCGCGAAAGACGATGCAGGGCCAATTGCAACGCCGGAGATCAGGGCAAACAGCAAACGGCAGGGCAAAGCCGGACGGTTCATGGCGCAATGTATCATTTTTCCGGTGAAAATGTCGATGTCCGACCCGCCCGGAGAGAACAGCGCTAGCGCGTCTTGAGCGCACCCATGCGTTTTTCCAGCCGAGCCGAGAACCAGTCGATCAGGGCGCGCCAGAGCGCGTCCTTCAGGACCGCGCCTTCGACCTCGGTGTCGAGATTGGGATTGTCGTTGACCTCGATGACGAAAACGCCGCGCTCGTTTTCCTTCAGGTCGATGCCGTAAAGCCCGTCGCCAATGAGGCGCGCGGCCTTCAGCGCGGTCTCGATCACGGCCGGCGGGGCATCGTCCACGGAAAGCGTTTCCGACCCGCCCTCGGTCACCTTGCCGTCCGCGCCATGGCGCATGATCTGCCAGTGCCCGCGCGCCATCTTGTACTTGCAGGCATAGAGCGCCTTGCCGCCCAGCACGCCGACGCGCCAGTCATAGGTCGTCGGCATGTATTCCTGGGCGATGACGAGGGCGGTGTCCTTGAAGAGGGCCTTCGCCCTTTCGGCCAATTCGGCCTCGGTCGAGACCTTGTGGACCTGACGCGAGAAGGACCCGTCAGGGGCTTTAAGGACCACAGGACTGCCCAGCCGGTCCATCAGCCCGTCGAGTTTCGCGCCCTCGCCGATGACCTCGGTGCGCGGTGATGCGACCCCGGCGAGATCGAGGAGCTCTTTCAAAAACACCTTGTTGGTGCAGCGGATCATCGAGGCGGTGTCGTCGATAACCGGCATGCCTTCCTGTTCGGCGCGGCGGGCAAAACGGTAGGTGTAATTGTCGATCGCCGTAGTCGCGCGGATAAAAAGCGCATCGTATTCGGCCAGGCTCGCCAGATCGCCCGGTCCGATGGGTTCGACCTCGACACCCATCTTGTTCGCGACGTTCGCCAGCCGCTTGATCGAGGTCTGGCTCGAGGGCGGTGTCTTCTCTTCCGGGTCCAGCAGAACGGCGAGCGACCAGCGCGCCTGCGCCTTCTCCTTCGCCGGTGACCATTTACGCCGCGTATGGCGCTCCAGGCTGTCGAGGAAAAAGTCCCGCGTCTCGCCTTTCAACGTATGCGGCGAGACGGCGCGGATACGGTCGATCTCGGCTTTGCCGGCGGCGAGCGTGACTTCCAGAACCGGGACCCGGAACCAGTCAAAGAGAAGTTTGGAAAACCGCCCGATTCTGTCGTCGCGGCTGCGACCAAAGGCGACCAGCAGCGGACGCTCCGAGACGTCGCTACCTTCCAGATCGCGGGTCAGCGCGGCGTTCAGTTCCGGCAGGGCCTGGGCGTAGAGCGTCTTGCGCGACAGTTCGACCATCGCCTGGACGCTGGGGGCAACGCGGTGACCGCGCGCCTCGGCGAGCAGCGAGGCGTAATAGCCTTCGGACTGATAGCCATAGGTCCGCGCCAGGTTGAGAATGTTCGGCCGCCGTCCGGAAAACAGGCCCGGATTCGTCAGGTAATCGCGCACCCGCATCACCTTGTGCGGCGTCTCGTGCTGGGCCAGGTCGCTGGCATGGTCGACAAGAATGAGCCAGTCGCTCAAGGGGCGGACTCCTTCACGGTCCCGCTGATCGCGCGCTCGTAAAGAAGCGCGGCTTCTCCGTCCTCGTAGTAGGCATTCCGCCTGCCGCGCAAGCGGAAATTCTCACGTTCATACAGGCCGCGCGCCGCCGTGTTCGATGCGCGCACTTCCAGACGCAGGACGGTGCATCCCGCCTCCGCCCCGAGGTGCTGTGCGCCCTCCAGCAGGGCGGCGGCGACACCCTTGCCCCGCGCCTCAGGTGTCACCGCCAACGAATAGAGCCGGGCCACCCGGCTGCCGCGTTTCAGGCTGATCGCGGCATAAGCGGCGGGCGCGTCCCCGAGCCGCGCGAGCAGAAACCGCGTGCGCCCGCCGGTGAGCATCCGCGAGAGATTGCGGCGGGGAAATCGATCCCGGTCAAAGGCTGCCGTCTCGATGGCATCGATCACATCGAGGTCGTCAGGACTGGCGGTGGCAAGGGCGAGTGTCAGGTCCGGCTCCGCTTCGGGGCTGCGCGCCACCATGACGCGGCCGCATTCTGCGAACAAGCGGGAGACAGGCGCGGAAAACTGTTTCATCTTCGCGCCCGACCATGCGCCGCTATGCCCTCATCTTCACCGCTGTCGCCTTTGGCGTCCTCGTCCTCTTCGCCGGGTTCAACCTTCTCGTGGACCCGTTTGCCGTCAGCGGTGCGCCACGGATTGCCGGGTTCAACGCCGAGAAGACACGCCTCTATCAGGATGGCGGCCGGATATACGCCGCCGATGCGCTGGCGCGTGGCAGTGCAACCAGCTTCATCCTGGGATCCTCGCGGACGGTCGACGGGTTCCCGGCCGAGCCGGAAAACTGGCCGGGCGGCATCGTCAATGCCGGCATGCGCGGCACCAACATGTTCGAACTGGCCCGGGCGATGATGCTGGCCGCGCGCGATCCGGACCTGCGCTGTCTCGTCATCGGCATCGATCTCGACGAGTTCGGCACGCATTCGAAAAGCAAGGCGAGCTTTGCCATTTCCGCCCTCGCCGACGGCAACCGGCCCCTGTCACTTCTGCGCACGGCGCTATCGCCAAACACCTTCGCCGCTTCGGTCCTGACCGTGGCCGACAATCTCGCCGGAAATGGCCCGGATACACCCTGGGCTGACCAGTATGAGCCCGGCGTTCAGCGGGGGCGATATGAAAGCGGCGCGCGCGGCATATACAGCTATTATCTTGGCTATCACTATGACGGCGAGCGGGAATGGTATTTTAATTCAGCGCTTTCATCGTTGACGAGAAATGGCGTTCAGGTCGTGGCCTTTATCCATCCCTATCATGCGTGGCGGGAAGAGGCGCTCTTCCGCGCCGGTCGCGAAGACGCGTATTTTGCCCTGCGCCGCGACCTTGCGGACCTATTCGCCACCCAGAACGACCGGCAGGCCGCCAACCCCTGTATCGACGGCGGCGCGGCTGTGCTGTGGGATTTTTCCGGCTTTCAGGGTTTCGCGACCCGGCCCGCCCCATCTTCCGATGCAACCGATCCGCACGAAACGTTCTACGAGCCCTCTCACTACCTGCCCGATATCGGTCAGGCCATGCTCGACCGGATGCGCGGTGAGCCGGGTTCGGAAACGCTATTCGGCGAGCCCTTCGGTCTGCGTCTGACGCGGGAAACGGCCCGGGAGAGCGAAGCGGACATCCGCGCCCGGCGCGAAGCCTGGCTGCAGACCCCGGATGGCCAGGCGGCGACCGCGTTTCTCGATCAGGTGATCGCCGGCGACCCCGCACCGGAATCTCCGCCGCCGCAATTCTTGAACCGCGATGACTGGAACGCACTTGAGCGTCGCGCCGAACGCTTGCCCGACCGGGGCGAGGCGGGCTAGACCGGCCTGAGGCCTTCAAAGCCGGGCTGACAATTCGGAACACATCCATGACCGTGCATTTTCACAAACATGACCTGCCCGCCGGGCTCAATCTCGGCAAGGCGGTCGCGGTCGACACCGAAACGCTCGGCCTCTCGCTGACGCGCGACAAGCTCTGCGTCGTCCAGCTCTCGGCCGGGGATGGTGACGCCCATGTCGTGCAGATGGACCGGCAGTCCTATGATTGCCCCAATCTGAAGGCGTTGCTGGCAGATGGGGCGGTAGAAAAAATCCTGCATTTCGCCCGCTTCGATCTCGCCATGGTCGAACACTATCTCGGCGTGACGATGGCCCCGGTCTTCTGCACCAAGATCGCCTCGAAACTGGTGCGCACCTATACCGACCGGCATGGCCTGAAGGACGTGACGCGCGAGCTTCTGGGCATTGACCTGTCCAAGCAGCAGCAATCCTCCGACTGGGGCGCAGAGAGCCTAAGCGAGGCGCAAATCGAATATGCTGCCTCCGACGTCCTTCACCTGCACAAGCTGCGCGATGGGCTGGCAGCGATGCTGGAGCGCGAAGGCCGGATGGAGATGGCGAAGGCCTGTTTCGACTTTCTGCCGTGGCGCGCGCGGCTCGATCTGGCCGGATGGCCGGAGACCGACATTTTCGCGCACAGCTGAGATGCGATGACGTCCCGCCTTGAAACGGCCCTTGTGACCCTCTTCCCTGCCAATCGGCCAGCCAGAAGGCAAAGATGACCACGACGACGGCAGACGGTTACGGCGCATTCGGCACGTCCCATCACGGGGGGTGGGAGCCGAAACGCGCGACGACGCTGGCGCAGGCGCGCCGGAGGACCGCATTCGTGCGTACACTGCGCTTCGCGCTGATGGCCGCCGTTGGGGCGATTGCCGGTCTTGTCGTGGTGCAGATTGCCCTGTCGATGATGGGCGAGGTCGAGCCGGACGCGATCACGGTTGGCGAGGATGCGCGCATGATCAATCCGCGCTTTACCGGCCGGGACGACGGCGGCTCCCCCTTCACGGTGACCGCCGACGCGGCCATCCGCCGACAGGGCGATGCGCTGAACCTGACCGAGCTGGAAAACCCGCGTCTCGATTATGTCGCGATCGAAGCGCTGGACGCGGCGGCTGACGGCGTTCTGGCCGAGCGCGGCTATTACGATTCGGAAAACCGGGTGCTGGACCTGGAAACCGATGTCCGCTTCCGCACCCAGTCCGGCTATGAATTCATTTCCGAAGCCGCCCGCATTCTCCTTAGCGAGGATCGGGTGGTCGGCGAGTCCGAAGTCGAGGGTACCGGCCCGATGGGCGATATCCGGGCCGATTCATATGAAATACTGGACGGCGGCGACCGCGTCGTGTTCACAGGGAATGTGGTCGCGCATATCGAGAGCCGCCGCACGCCCGATCAAGGAGACCAGCCATGATGTCCCGCCTCTGTCTTGCCCTTGCGGCCCTGGCAATGTTTGCCGCCTCCGCCGAGGCCCAGATCGGCCGCCAGGGCGGCCCCATGGATATCACGTCTGACCGGCTGGAAGTGATTGACGCGGAAAGCCGCGCCATTTTCTCGGGTAATGTCGATGCGGCCCAGGGCGATACGCGGCTGCGTGCTGACGAAATCCAGGTCTTCTTCGACCAGAACAGCCGGTCCGCGGCGTCGGCGGCCAGCGGCTTTGGCGAGGTGCAACGCGTTATCGCCACTGGCGAAGTTTTCTACGTGACGCCCGAGGAAGTCGCGCGCGGTGATCGCGCCGTTTACCAGATCGCGACCGAGACCATCACCATGACCGGCAATGTCGTGCTGACGCGTGGCGAGAATGTCATCACCGGCAGCTGCCTTGTCGCCGACCTCGCCACGGGCCGGTCCCAGGTCAATCCGCCGCAATGTGGCGGGTCGGACGGTGAACCCGCGACAACGTCCGCGGGCCGCGTGCGGGCCGTGCTCTTCCCGTCCAGTAGCGGTGAAGAGGAAAACGAGTCCGACGGAGACACCGGCGAGTGACCGATTTCGCCCAGACCCTCGTCCGCGATGCCGCCGCGGATGCCGCGGCCGGTCTTTATGTCGAGAATATCGGCAAGACCTACCGCAAGCGTCCGGTGGTCAAGGGCGTGTCGCTGCGCCTCAACCGGGGCGAGGTTGCGGGCCTCCTGGGCCCCAACGGTGCCGGCAAAACCACCTGCTTTTACATGATCACGGGCCTGGTCGAGGCCGACTATGGCCGTATCCTCCTTGATGGCGAGGACATCACCCGGCTGCCCATGTACCAGCGTGCCCGGCTGGGGATTGGCTATCTGCCGCAGGAAGCCTCGATCTTCCGCGGCCTGACGGTGTTCGAGAACATCATGTCGGTCGCTGAAGTCGTCGAACGCGACCGCACGGCCCGGCGCGAAATCGTCGACCAGTTGCTGGAAGAGCTGCGGATCGCCCATCTGCGCGACGCGCCGGCCTTGTCGCTGTCTGGCGGTGAGCGCCGCCGCGCGGAAATCGCCCGCGCGCTGGCAACCCGTCCGTCCTTCATGCTGCTCGACGAGCCGTTTGCCGGGATCGATCCGCTGGCCATCACCGATATCCGCGACCTCATCCGCTTCCTGAAGGACCGTGGTATCGGTATCCTGATCACCGACCATAATGTCCGCGAAACGCTGGAGATCACCGACCGCGCCACCATCATCCACGAGGGCGAGGTTCTGTTCGAGGGCGCGCCCGACGCGATCCGCAACGATCCGGACGTGCGCCGCGTTTATCTCGGTGAAAGTTTTCGCTGATTAGACTGGCCCCGATTTCGCAATTCGCGTGAGGGGCGCGGTCAAACGTGGCGTCACAATACCAGAAACTGGAGATGCGCCAGGGTCAGTCCCTGGTGATGACCCCGCAGCTGCAACAGGCGATCAAGCTGTTGCAGCTCTCCAATATCGAGCTGACCGCCTTCGTCGAGGAAGAACTCGAGCGCAATCCGCTCTTGGAACGCGACGATCGCGATTCGGCTGGCGAGGGTGATTCGCAGGAGCTTCCCGCCGCTGACAGCGGCGAAATGAAGGAGCTTTCGCTCGACCATTCCTCCTCCCAGGCCGCCGATGATGCTGTCGATGCCGACCGCGAGGTGATGAATTCCCATGTCTCCGGGTCTGACCTCGCCGGGGCAGGCGGTCCGTCGACCGACTGGTCCCGCGCGGGCAAGGGCGGCTCCTTCTCCGATGGCGAATATGACGCGGCGGCTAATACCAGCCGCGAGATCTCGCTCGCCGAACACCTGCACGACCAGCTGACCATGGCGACCGCCGATCCGGTCGAGCGCCTGATCGGTGCCCACCTGGTCGATCTGGCTGACGAGGACGGCTATCTGCGCGCCGATCTCGATGAAATCACCGAGCGTCTGGGCGTCGATCGCGGCCTTGTCGAGCGGGTGCTGTCCCTGACCCAGACCTTCGAACCCGCGGGCGTGATGGCCCGCACATTGCCCGAATGCCTGGCGCTGCAGCTCAAAGAGCGCGACCGGCTCGATCCGGCCATGGCGACCCTGCTTGATCATCTCGGCCTTCTGGCCAAGCACGACTACACCACGCTGCAATCGCTGTGCGATGTCGATGCGGACGATCTCGACGACATGGTCGCGGAAATCCGCGCGCTGACGCCGAAACCCGGCCTCGCCTATGGCAGCGACACGGCCCGCGCGGTCGAGCCGGATGTCTATGTGCGCGAAAACCCCGATGGCAGCTGGCGGGTGGAGCTGAACTCGGAAACCTTGCCGCGCGTCCTGGTCAACCAGCAATATGCCGCCGAAATCAACGCCGTCGCCAAATCCGACGCGGACAAGACCTTCATCTCCGAATGCTCCCAGAATGCGTCCTGGCTGGTCAAATCACTCGACCAGCGCGCCCGGACCATCCTGAAAGTCTCCAGCGAGATCGTCCGCCAACAGGATTTGTTCCTGGCCAAGGGTGTCGCCTATTTGCGCCCGCTGAACCTGAAGACCGTCGCCGATGCCATTGGCATGCACGAATCAACGGTCAGCCGGGTGACGTCGAACAAATACGTTGCCACGCCGCGCGGCCTGTTCGAGCTGAAATACTTCTTCACCTCGGCGATTCCCTCCGCCGGCGGCGGCGAAGCCCATTCCGCCGAAGCCGTGCGCCATCGCATCCGCATGCTGATCGAGGCGGAAACCCTGGCCGAGGTCATGTCCGACGACGCGCTGGTGGAGCGGCTTCTCGGCGAAGGCATCGAGATCGCCCGCCGGACCGTGGCGAAATACCGCGAGTCCATGAATATCCCCTCTTCGGTGCAACGCCGCCGCATGCTGAAACGCGCCGGTTGATTGCGCTTGATCCCGGGCCTCCAACGCGATTGACTGATCCCTCCACGCACACGGGTGTCGCTTGCCCCGTGCGTTCGCGAAATGGGGGAGTGTGAAGCCATTGCCAAGGCCGCGCCGGGCGCGGCGGAAAGGACCCATGCAAATCCAAGTCGTCAGCAAAGGCATTGATGTTTCCGAATCGCTCCGCGAGGAGATTCTCGGCCGGGTCGAGGAAGGCGTCGGAAAGTATTTCAGCCGCCCCGGCGAGGCCTATGTCGCCGTATCGCGCGACGGACCGCTCTTCCGCGTTGACTGTTCGGTCCACCTGCCATCGGGCGTCATGCTGCAGGCGTCCGATACGGACGGCGATGCCTACAAGGCGTCCGAAGGCGCGATGGAAAAGCTGGAAAAACGCCTCCGCCGCTACAAGCGGAAACTGAAAAACCACCACAACACACAGAAAAAGGAACTCCCGGCCGAAAACACGCCGATCGTGGTGCTCCAGGGGCGCGGGCTCGACGACTGGGACGATGACGGCGACGATGCGCCCACCGGTGGCGACGAGCCTGTAATCGTTGCGGAAAAGCCCGGTGAGTTGCGGGCCCTGACCGTCGGCATGGCGGTGCTGGAGCTCGAGGCGGCCGGTGCCCCCTTCATGCTCTTCCGCAACATCGCTCACAACGGGGTGAATGTCGTTTATCAACGGCCGGACGGTAATGTGGGGTGGATTGATCCGGACCGGGGCGCTAAAGGCTGACCCGAATCCGCGACAGGGGCGGTTCAGTCGAGCCGCCCCGCCAGAAGAAACCGTGACATGATGGCGTTATCCGATCTGCTTCCCGACGACGGGGTGAATTCCGACCTGGCCGTGTCGAGCCGCAAACAGGCGCTCCAGGCTCTCTCGGAAATTGCCGCGAAATATGCCCCGGTGAAGGCCCGCGACATCCTCGAGCGCGTGCTCGAGCGCGAGCGCCTCGGCTCGACCGGTGTCGGCCATGGCGTCGCCATTCCGCACGCCCGCATTGACGGGATTGACCGCGTCTATGGCGTCTTTGCGCGCCTGCGCAATCCGGTCGATTTCGACGCGGTGGACGCCAAGCCTGTCGATTTGATCTTCATGCTGCTGGCTCCGGAAAGCTCCAACGCCGAACACCTGAAAGCGCTCGCCCGCGTGTCGCGCCTTCTGCGCCGTGAAGACATGCGCGAACGCCTGCGCAGCGCGCCCGACGAGGACGCCCTCATCGCGGTTCTGGGCGGTGAGGTCGACACCGACGCGGCTTAAAGTGTTGCCCGTTTCCGGGTCGGTACGCCTTGTGCAATTCGGCCCTTGAGACGACGGAGTTATGCAAGCGCAATCACTTCCGCCCGGCGCGCGGTTCATCCCGCACTTCGTCACCGAGACAGTCGCGGCACGCTTGCTCGCCGCGATAGATGGCAATTCGTGGCAATCCGATCTGAAGCGCCGGGTCCAGCACTATGGCTGGCGGTATGATTACCGGGCGCGGGCCATCGACCGGAGCATGCGGCTCGGCCCGCTGCCGGACTGGCTTCTGCCGCTGGCCGCGTCAGTTTGCAGGGCGGGCGGTTTTGACCGGGAACCCGACCAGGTGATCGTCAATGAGTATCTGCCCGGGCAAGGCATCTCGGCCCATATCGATTGCAAGCCCTGTTTTGGCCCGGTCATCGCGTCGCTGAGTCTGGGCGGGCGTGCGCAAATGGTGTTCCGGCACCGCGGCACAGGGGAAGTCGCGAACCACATTCTCGAGCCGCGCTCGCTGCTGGTCCTGTCCGGTGCCGCGCGCCATGACTGGACCCATGCGATCCCGGCCCGAAAGTCTGACCTGATAGAGGGTGTGCGCCGGCCCAGAACCCGCCGCGTCTCACTGACTTTCCGCACGGTGAGGGTTTAGCGCCTAGTCGGGCATCTCTTCGCCTGTGCCGTCTTCAGGACGGCGAAGCCATCCGAAGCCGGAGGCGAAGGCCCCTGCCGGGGCATTTCGCGCCTAAAATCGATTCACTGGATCGATTTTTCTGCCTCCGGCAGATCGGCTTGAAATGGTGGAGCCAGTCGGAATCGAACCGACGACCTCTTGCATGCCATGCAAGCGCTCTCCCAACTGAGCTATGGCCCCATCTTTCGTGCCGCCGGACATGGGTGCTCCGGCTGCGAGGCGCGGAACCTAGTCAAAGCCCGCGCCGCGATCAAGCGGTTATGTGACTAGAGATCGTCGTCCTCGTCATCGTCGAGATCGAAGTCGTCATCATCCTCGTCATCCTCGAGGAGAATGTCGTCATCATCGTCGTCGTCATCGGGCAGATCGTCGACATCCTCGCCGTCCGAATCGTCGTCGTCATCGTCCGTGGCGGGGATGGTCGCGGCGGCGGCCTCTTCGTCCAGCTCGCGCGGATCGTCAGGACTGGTATCGTCCTCGTCATCATCCTCGTCGGTGGTTTCCGCGTCGTCGGCCGCGTCTTCCTTGTCGTCGTCCTTCAGGTCCGCCTTGGAGGCCTTGGGCGGTGTGGCACCGTCCTCGAAGAAGGAGCGCGGGTATTCCTTGCCGGTGAAGGGAGAGACGATCGGATCCTTGTTCAGATCGTAGAACTTCTTGCCGCTTTCGGGGCAAATCCGCTTGTTGCCGAGATCAGGTTTAGCCACGGGTCACCCCCACTTGAATAAAGGCCGGTTTTCGCGCGCCCCGTTGCCACGTCAGCGCGGCGCTGTCAAAACCCCAAGAGCACATCAGTTTCCGATGGCATATTTCGCGCAATGACCGTCCCGTCAACCTCTTCTCCGCAATCGCTGCGCACGCGGCCCGGCCACGCCTTGCAGGGCGTGCTGGGCGCGCCTGGCGACAAGTCGGTCTCTCACCGCGCGCTGATCCTCGGTGCGCTGGCCGAAGGCCGCACACGCATAACCGGTCTGCTTGAAAGTGCGGATGTGCTGGCCACGGCCGATGCGGTCCGCGCCATGGGCGCAGCGGTCACGCGCGAGGCGGATGGCATCTGGTCGGTATCGGGCACGGGCGGAGAGTTCCGCAATGATCGCGAAACCCTCGATTTCGGCAATTCGGGGACCGGCGCACGCCTGATGATGGGCGCGATTGCCGGCGCGGGCGGATCGGCGCGCCTCGTTGGCGACGAAAGTCTCTCGGTTCGCCCGATGGCGCGTGTCCTCAATCCTCTGGCGAAGATGGGGGCCGTGGTGCGGGCCAATGACGGTCACCTGCCGGTGGAGGTGTCGGGCGCGGACCTCGCCGCCATTGATTACACGCTGCCGGTGGCGAGCGCGCAGGTGAAATCCGCACTGCTGCTCGCCGGTCTCGGCGCTGAGGGCGGCGTCACCGTGCGCGAGGCCGAGCCGACCCGCGACCATACCGAACGCATGCTGCCGCTCTTTGGCGGCCGGATCAGCGTCACCGCCGAAGACGGGCTGACCGTGATACGCCTACCCGGACCGCAAGCCCTCAAGGGTGCGGATATAACTGTCCCAGGCGACCCCTCTTCGGCGGCCTTCGCCTGTGTCGCAGCCCTCATTGTGCCGGGCTCCGAGATCACGATCGCGGGCGTCATGGACAATCCGGCCCGCTCCGGCCTTTACGCCGTGCTCGAACGCATGGGCGCAGAGCTGAGCGATACGCCGTCCGGTCACGCCGCCGGTGAAGCGCTGATCGATCTAGAGATCACCGCGTCGCTTCTGCACGGAATCGACCTGGAAGCCGAAGTCGCGCCCAGCCTGATCGACGAATACCCGGTCCTCGCCGTCGCCGCGGCCTTCGCCGACGGGCCGACGCGCTTGCGGGGTCTTGCTGAGCTGCGCGCCAAGGAAAGCGACCGGCTGGCCGCCACCGCCGCCCTCCTGACGGCCAATGGCGTCAAGGCGGCCATCGAGGGCGATGACCTGCTGATCGAGGGCCGTGGCCCCGGCGGGGTTCCGGGTGGCGCGACGATTGAAACCCAGGGCGACCACCGTATCGCCATGGCGGCGCTGGTCATGGGCATGGCCGCGCGCCAGCCGGTGACAATCGACGATGCGCGCATGATCGCGACCAGCTATCCCGGCTTTGCTGCGGACATGCGCAGGCTCGGGGCCAGGGTGGAAACGCTGTGATCATTGCCGTGGACGGAACGCTTGCCTCGGGTAAAGGCACGATCGCGCAGGCGCTGGCGAAAGCCTTCGGCCTGCCGGTGCTCGATACCGGCGCGCTCTATCGCGGTGTCGCGGTCGCGGTTCTTGAAGCCGGAGGTGATCCCGGCGATGCCGAATTTGCGGCGCGCATCGCCTCTGAGCTCGACCCGGCCACGATTGATGATGCGAAGATACGTACCGCCACGGCCGGAGCGGCGGCCTCGCGGGTTTCGGCCCACCCGGCAGTGCGCCAGGCCCTGTTCGACCTGCAGCGCCGTTTTGCCGCGCAGGACGGCGGCGCGGTTCTGGACGGGCGCGATATCGGCACGGTCATCTGTCCGGACGCGGATGTGAAGCTGTTCGTCGATGCCGAACCGGGCATTCGCGCCGAGCGGCGCTGGCGAGAATTGCAGGCGCGCGGTGAGGATGTGGCGCTCGACACCATCGTCCGCCAACTCGCCGAACGGGATGCTCGTGACGCCGGCCGCGAGACCGCGCCGATGAAACCGGCCAGCGATGCGGTCTTGCTGGATACAAGCCAGTTGAGTATAGACGCCGCGATCGGCAAGGCCGTCCGGATCGTCTCGGAACGGACCGGAGCCAAACCGGTCGCTTAGCCGGGCGCTGTTCCTGACAGACGGGCTGTCCGTACCACGAAGGGGTGAAACCGCCCTGACGGGGTACGCATGGCTTTGAAGGGACAGGGTCCATTGTTGAAACCATTCCGGCCGCTTTTTTCGTGAAGCGGCATGCCCGATGACCGGGTCCGCTTTGAAATGACAGCGGCAAGACCGCCGGAACCAACCGGCCGGCCGGAATATAACGGACTACCCCTGGAGTATCTCCCGACATGACGAATACCGATACCGCGTCGCCCTCGCGCGACGATTTCGCCCAGATGCTGGAAGCCAGCTTTGCCGGGCGTGACCTTGCCGAGGGCTCGGTCATCAAGGGCCGCGTCACCGCGGTCGAAAACGATTTTGTGACCGTTGATGTGGGCCTGAAGACCGAAGGCCGCATTTCCCTGCGCGAATTCACCGGACCGGGCTCCACCGCCCCCAAAGCCGGCGACGAGGTCGAGGTTTACCTGGAGCGCATCGAGAATGCGCTCGGTGAAGCTGTCATCTCGCGCGACAAGGCGCGCCGCGAGGAAAGCTGGGACAAGCTGGAAAAGGCTTTCGAGGCCAAGGAACCGGTCAACGGTGCCATCGTCGGCCGGGTCAAGGGCGGTTTCACCGTCGATCTGGGCGGGGCTTCGGCCTTCCTGCCGGGCTCGCAGGTCGATATCCGTCCGGTGCGCGACGTCGCGCCGCTGATGAATATGGAACAGCCTTTCGCGGTCCTGAAAATGGACCGTCCGCGCGGCAATATCGTTGTCTCCCGCCGGGCTGTCCTGGAAGAATCCCGCGCCGAACAGCGGGCGGAACTCGTCGGTCAGCTGGCCGAGGGCGAAGCACGCGAAGGTATCGTCAAGAACATCACCGATTACGGTGCGTTCGTTGACCTCGGCGGCATTGACGGCCTGCTGCACGTCACTGACATGTCCTGGAGCCGCGTTGGCCACCCGAGCGAAGTGGTGGAAGTCGGCCAGACGGTCAACGTCCAGATCATCAAGATCAATCCGGAAACCCAGCGCATCTCGCTCGGCATGAAACAGCTCATGTCCGATCCGTGGGAAGGCGTTGCGGCGAAATACCCGGTCGGCGCGACCTTCAAGGGCCGTGTCACCAATATCGCCGAATACGGGGCCTTCGTGGAACTGGAGCCGGGCGTGGAAGGCCTGGTCCACGTCTCCGAAATGTCCTGGACCAAGAAGAACATCCATCCGGGCAAGATCGTCTCCACCTCCGAAGAGGTCGAGGTCATGGTGCTCGACGTGGATCCGGACAAGCGCCGCATCTCGCTGGGTATCAAGCAGACCCAGGGCAATCCGTGGGAAACCCTGGCCGACAACTATCCCGTAGGCTCGGTCATCAAGGGCGAGATCAAGAACATCACCGAATTCGGCCTCTTCGTCGGTATCGACGACGAAATCGACGGCATGGTCCACCTCTCCGACCTGGACTGGAACCGGTCCGGCGACGATGCGGTCAAGGACTACAACAAGGGTGACGTCATCGAAGCCAAGGTGCTCGACATCGACGCCGAGAAGGAGCGCGTCTCCCTCGGTGTGAAGCAGCTTGACGGCGATCCGATGGACTCCTCCGGTGCACGCCGGGGCGAAACCGTCACTGCGACCGTGACCGAAATCACCACGGGCGGCATCGAAGTCAGCTTCGGTGAAGGCGACGCGCAGATGAAAGCCTTCATCCGCAAGTCGGACCTCGCCCGCGACCGCGGCGACCAGCGCCCCGAGCGCTTCGCCGTCGGCGACAAGGTCGATGCCCGCATCACCAATATCGACAAGGCGGCCCGCCGTGTGTCGATGTCGATCAAGGCGCTGGAAATCGCCGAAGAGAAGGAAGCCGTCGAACAGTACGGTTCCTCCGACGCGGGTGCCTCGCTGGGCGACATTCTCGGCGCGGCCCTGAAGGAACGCGGCGAAGCCAAGACCGAGCCGAAGAAATCGGACAAGTCCGCCACCGCAACCGGTTCGGGCGAAGCCGAGAAAATGGTCGACAAGAAAGTCGAAAAAGCCGCCGCGTCCGATGACGCGCCGGACTTCGACAAGATGACCAAGGCCGACCTGGTCGCCTATGCTGAAGAGCATGGCATCGAGATCGTGAAAAGTGCCAAGGTCGCCGAAGTCCGCGACGCGGTGAAGGCAGGAGCCAAGGGCTAGTCCCGGGCCTCTTCCAGAGCTTGAAGGGCCGGATGCGCATCGCGTGTCCGGCCTTTTTTTCGAAGACAATTCAAGGTGGCGCATTGACGGAGCGGTTCAAGGGGGGCAATCTCCCGGTCCGCTTGGCAGGGAGACATCAGCCGATGATCAAGTCCGAACTCATCACCCAGCTTGCGGAAGCCAATCCCCACCTCTTCCAGCGCGACGTGGAACGCGTCGTCAACGCCGTGTTCGACGAGATCACCAATGCGCTCTCGCGCGGCGACCGGGTCGAGCTTCGCGGCTTCGGGGCTTTCTCCGTGCGGCACAGGCCAGCCCGGGACGGGCGCAATCCGCGCACTGGCGATGCCGTTGCCGTGCGGGACAAATACGTGCCCTTCTTCAAGACCGGCAAGGAATTGCGCGAACGCGTCGACGCGTCGCGCAAGGGATAGGGCTTCCCTCCGCCTGACAGCGGGTCTAGGCTTTTTCCGGGAACACCAACCGGGAAGGGCTATCCATGTTCAATGAATTCAAGAAATTCGCCATGCGCGGCAACGTCGTCGATCTCGCGGTCGGCTTCATTCTGGGCGGGGCGTTCTCCACTATCGTCAAATCTTTTGTCGATGATATCCTGATGCCGCCACTGGGCCTGCTTTTGGGCGGCGTGGACTTCACCAACCTGTTCATCACCCTGGGCGACGCCGAATACGCGACACTGGAAGCCGCCCAGGAGGCGGGTGCCGCGACGATCAATTACGGCCTCTTCATCAACAATGTCATTGCTTTCGTCATCCTGGCGTTCGCGCTCTTCATCATGATCCAGGGCATGAACAAGATGCAGGAGAAGAAGGCTGACGACACGCCTGAAGCTCCGCCGGCCAAGCCGCGCAACGAAGAGCTGCTGGAAGAAATCCGCGACCTTCTCAAGAAGGGCTGAGCGGACTATCTCCACTCATGGTGAGGGCGGGGCCTTGAGCCCCGCCTTTTGCTTTTGGGGATCCACCATGCCGGCCGATGTCAAAATCTGCGGACTGACCACACCCGAAACCGTTGATGCGGCACTCGCTGCGGGCGCGCGCTGGATCGGCTTTGTGATCTTTGAGCCCAGCCCCCGCCACCTTGATCCGGCAAGGGCCGCAGAGCTGGCCGCGCGCGCCGCCGGCCGCGCCGCGACCGTGGCCGTTACGGTCGATGCCGATGATGCACTGCTATCCGATATCCAGCGGCAAATGCGGCCCGACTGGATCCAGCTGCATGGCTCGGAAAGCCCGGACCGGGTCCGCGCAGCCAAGACCTATGCCAGGCGCGGTATCATCAAGGCCCTCCCCGTCGCCGAAGCCGCTGATCTCGACGCCGCCCGCACCTATGACAGCAGCGCCGACATGATCCTCTTTGATGCGAAACCGCCCGCCGGGGCCTCGCGTCCGGGGGGCTGGGGCGAAGGTTATGACTATGGCCTGCTCGCCGGTCTCGACCTCGGCGTGCCCTGGATTCTCTCCGGTGGACTGACGCCCGCCAATGTCCGCGGCACCATCGCAGCCTCCGGCGCAGGCGCGGTGGATGTGTCCTCCGGTGTAGAAAGCGCGCCGGGCGTGAAGGATAAGGACCGGATCAGGGCTTTCATGGACGCGGTCGCATGTTGAAAAGACACCCCACCCCTACCCTCCCCTCAAGGGGAGGGAATCGCACACCCTTCTCCCTCCCCCAGGGGGGAGGGAATCGCACACCCTTCTCCCTCCCCCCTGGGGGAGGGCCGGGGTGGGGGGCAATGCCATGACCAAGCCCAACACGTATTCCAGCTGGCCGGACGCGAAGGGCCTGTTCGGGGCCTATGGCGGGCGTTTCGTCGCCGAAACGCTGATGCCCAACATCCTGGCGCTGGAAAAAGCCTATGAGGCGGCGAAGGCTGACCCGGATTTCACGGCCGAGTTCGAGGATTTCCTCAAACACTATGTCGGCCGCCCGAGCCCGCTCTATTTCGCCGAACGCCTGACCGAACATTTCGGCGGCGCGCAGATCTGGCTGAAACGCGACGAGCTCAATCACACCGGAGCGCACAAGATCAACAACTGCCTCGGCCAGGTCCTGCTGGCCAAACGCATGGGCAAGACCCGCATCATTGCCGAGACCGGCGCGGGCCAGCACGGCGTCGCCACGGCGACCGTCGCGGCGCGCTTCGGCCTGCCGTGCGAGGTCTTCATGGGCGCAACGGACGTGGAGCGCCAGAAGCCCAACGTCTTCCGCATGAAGCTGCTCGGCGCCAAGGTTCACGCCGTCACAAGCGGTCGCGGCACGCTGAAGGACGCGATGAACGAGGCGCTGCGCGACTGGGTGACCTATCCGGACGAGACGTTCTATGTCATCGGCACGGTCGCCGGTCCGCACCCCTATCCGGCGATGGTCCGCGACTTCCAATCGGTGATTGGCCGTGAAGCCCGTGCGCAGATGCTCGACCGGATCGGACGCCTGCCCGACGCGGCGGTCGCCTGTATCGGTGGCGGCTCGAACGCGATGGGCCTCTTCCATCCCTTCCTCGAAGACGAGAGCGTGCGTCTCATTGGCGTCGAAGCCGCCGGCAAGGGCCTCGAAACGCCCGACCATGCCGCCAGCCTTAATGGCGGCGAGCCGGGCATCCTTCATGGCAACCGCACCTATCTCCTCCAGGACGATGACGGCCAGATCGTCGAGGGTCATTCCATCTCCGCCGGGCTCGATTATCCCGGTATCGGCCCGGAACACGCCTTCCTGCACGATGCGAAACGCGCCGAATATGTCTCGGCGACCGACGCCGAGGCGCTGGAGATGTTCCAGCTTTGCTCGAAGCTCGAAGGCATCATCCCGGCGCTTGAACCGGCCCACGCTCTCGCCCGCGTGCGCGATCTGGCTAAGGAGCTGGGTCCGGATGGCGTGATACTGATGAATATGTGCGGCCGCGGCGACAAGGACGTCTTCGCCGTCGCCGGTCATCTGGGGGTGGAGCTGTGATCCTTCCCCCCTCCGCCTCGCTTGCGCTCGGCACCTCCCCCGTAAACGGGGGAGGAAAACGCGTTTTTTTCTCCCCCCGCTTGCGGGGGGAGTGTCCCGAAGGGACGAGGGGGGGAATATGACCTCCCGCCTTACCTCCACCTTCGCCCGCCTGCGCGAAGAAAATCGCGCCGGTTTCGTCGCCTATGTCATGGCGGGCGATGGCGATACGGAAGCGCTGCTGGACGCCTTGCCCGGCGCGGGCGCGGACGTGATCGAGCTGGGCATGCCGTTTACCGATCCGATGGCCGACGGTCCGGCGATCCAGGCCGCCGCCAATCGCGCGCTGGAAAGCGGCATGACGGTCAAAGGCACGCTCTCGCTCGCCAAGTCCTTCCGGTCAAACCATCCCGATACGCCGCTCGTCCTCATGGGCTATGCCAATCCGATCCACCATTATGGCTGGGATGCCTTTGCGCGCGACGCCAGCGACGCAGGCGTGGATGGTCTCATCTGTGTCGATCTGCCCCCCGAGGAAGACGCGCCGCTGCGTGTAGCCCTGTCGCAGAAGGGCATCGCCATTATCCGGCTTGCCACGCCGACGACCGATGACAACAGGCTCAAGACGGTGGCACAGGGCTCGTCGGGTTTTGTCTATTATGTTTCGACCACGGGCGTGACCGGGGCCGGGATGGGCGCAGCCACGGATGTTGGCGCGGCGGTCGCGCGGGTCCGCAAGGCCACCGGCCTGCCGGTCGTCGTCGGCTTTGGCGTCCGCACCGAGGACGCGGCGGCGGAGATCGCCAGCGCCTCGGACGCGGTCGTGGTCGGTTCGGCGATTGTCAGCGCCAACCATGACGGCGGCGCACAAGCTGCTATAGACTTGGTCAAACGCCTCTCGGCCGCCACACATGGCGCAGAACGGAACGGCTAGATGAACTGGATTTCGAAACTCACGCCTCCGGGCGTCTCGAAAATGTTCGCCAAGCGCGACACGCCGGAAAATCTCTGGGTGAAATGCCCGGTCTCCGGCGAGATGGTCTTCAACAAGGACCTTGAAGCCGGCATGTATGTGACGCCCGCCGGGCACCATATGCGCATCGGGCCGGATCTGCGTTTCAAATTCACCTTCGACGGTGAGTGGACGGAAATCGACCTGCCGCCGGTTCCCAAGGACCCGCTGAAATTCAAGGACGACAAGCCCTACACCTCGCGCCTCTCCGCCGCCCGCAAAAAGACGGGCCGCGAAGACGCGATGGCGATCGGTGTCGGCCATATCGGCGGGGTGGAGAGCACGGTGCTGGTCCAGGACTTCGCCTTCATGGGCGGATCACTGGGCATGGGTGCGGGCGAGAGCTTCATCAAGGCGGCTGAAACCGCGGTGAAGCGCAAGACGCCCTTTATCGTTTTCACGGCAGCGGGTGGCGCGCGCATGCAGGAGGGCTGTCTTTCCCTGATGCAGATGCCGCGCACGACCCTGGCCATCCAGGACGTCAAGGACGCCGGCCTGCCCTATATCGTCGTGCTGACCGACCCGACGACGGGCGGGGTGACGGCGAGCTATGCCATGCTGGGCGATGTCCACATTGCCGAACCGGGCGCGCTGATCGGCTTTGCCGGCCCGCGCGTGATCGAGGCGACCATTCGCGAGAAATTGCCCGATGGTTTCCAGCGCGCCGAATACCTCCTCGACAAGGGCATGGTCGACAAGGTCGTCCACCGCCGCGACTTGCGCAAAACACTGGCGCGTATCCTGCGAACGCTGACGAAGCGGCCCGGATCGACGCCGATGATCGAAGGCCCTGATGAGGGCCGGGCCCTGACTGCTGCGGGGGCCGGGGAGGACGACGATTAGCCTGCCGCCCTCCCGGCTCGAGGCCGCGCTGGCGCGCCTCGCCGGACTTCATCCCAAAAAGATCGACCTGTCGCTGGGCCGGCTCGAACGCCTGCTCGAGGCGCTGGGCCGCCCGCAGGACCGCTTGCCGCCGACTGCCCATGTCGCCGGAACGAACGGCAAGGGTTCGGTCTGCGCCTATCTCAAAGCTATCGCCGAAGCGAGGGGCGAGCGCGTCCACGCCTATGCCTCGCCGCACCTGGTGCGTTTCAACGAGCGTATCACGCTGGCTGGCAAGATGGTCTCCGACCGCGCTTTGCTGGACGCTTTCGCCCGCTGCGAAGCCGCCAACAAAGGCGCGCCGATCACTTTTTTCGAGATCACCACGGCGGCAGCCTTCCTCCTCTTTTCCGAAACACCTGCAGACCGCCTGATCCTCGAAGTCGGTCTGGGCGGCCGTTATGACGCGACCAATGTCATCGCCAGACCGGTGGTCACGGCGATTACGCCCGTCAGTCTCGATCACCAGGATTTCCTCGGTGATACGCTTTCGCTGATCGCGCCGGAGAAGGCGGGCATTCTCAAAGCTCACATCCCGGCCGTAATCGGCCCCCAACCCGCCGAGGCCGAAGAGGCGATCCTGAGAATTGCCGAGGCCGTGGGCGCGCCCACCGCGCTCTGGGGGCGGGATTATCGCGCCTATTCGGAACATGACCGTCTCGTCTATGAGGAGGAGAATCTCGTCTGGGATTTGCCGCGCCCGTCGCTCATCGGCGAGCACCAGATCGTCAATGCCGGCATCGCCATAGCTGCCGCACGCGCCATGAACCTGCCCGAGACCGCTGTCCGTGACGGACTGACCCGGGCTGAGTGGCCGGCCCGCCTGCAACGTCTGAAATCAGGGCCGCTCTTCGACATCGCCGCGCGTGCCGGGGCGGAACTCTGGCTTGATGGCGGGCATAATCCGGCCGCGGGCGTGGCGCTCTCGCGGGCCATGGCCGACCTTGAATCCCGCGATCCACGCCCGCTCGTGCTGGTCTGCGGCTTCTCCCCGAACAAGGACGCGGCAGGTTATCTCGCTGCCTTCGCCGGGCTGGCCCGGCGCGTGGTGGCGGTCGCTTTCGCCAGCGGCCGCAACGGGTCGGCTCCGGCAGACGTGATTGCCTCTGCAGCACAGGGCGAGGCGATAGATGCGGTCACGGCGGGCAGTCTTTCCGCCGCAATCCGCAATGCCGCCGAAGGCACGCCGCCGCCCCGCATCCTCATCTGCGGCTCGCTCTATCTCGCCGGTGAAGTGCTGGCGCTCTCCGAAGGCATCCGGCCCCAGGCGACGCCGGGTTAGCAGCGCACATGAAAACGGCCCCCGGCAGGGATGCCGGAGGCCGTCATACGCGCGTCTGTTGTAGCGATCAGGCCGTGGCGGTTGCCAGCGTTTCCTTGATCCATTCCTCGATCTTGCCCTTGGCCATCGCGCCGATCTTGGTGGAGACGACTTCGCCCCCTTTAAAGATCATCAGCGTCGGGATGCCGCGCACACCGTATTTGCCGGGCGTTTGCGGGTTTTCATCGATATTGACCTTGGCAATGGTGATGTCGCCGGAGAGGTCCTGCGACAGCTCGTCGAGCGCGGGCGCGATCTGTTTGCACGGGCCGCACCATTCCGCCCAGAAATCCACCAGCACCGGGCTGTCGGCATTCAGGACATCGGCCTCGAACGAATCGTCGCTCACCGCTTTGGTCGCCATGGTCTGCTCCTTGAAGAGTGCGAATCGGATGGGATCATCCGGTCCGGAAAATTCATCGCCCGTGACCTAGGAAGGCGTGGCGCTGGCGTCAAGATGCCGGGCGCTGCGGCAGTGCGGCATCCAGCGCCTCCGCCGGGAGTTCCATCAGGCGCGGTCCATCCGTCCACAGCAGCGCACAGCGCACGGGCCGGCCGGGATGAATCGCCTGCAGGAGCGCCCGGTAGGCGGCCATCTGCGCCAGATAGAGCGGGGCGACATCCTCCACCCGGTGCGGCGGCGGACGGTTGGTCTTGTAGTCGATGATCAGAACCGCGTCGGACGTGACCACCAGCCGGTCGATCTGACCGCGAACCGGCAGGCCCGCCACCGTACCCGATATGGCGACTTCGGCGCGGCTGCCCGGCCCGAACAGCGGCGCGAATTCGGCATGGTCGAGCACGCGGAGCGTTTCCGCTGTGATCGCGCGGACATCGCTGTCCGTCAGGTCCGGCTGGCGTTCGAGATAGCGCAGCGCTGACGCCTCGCGCGCATCGGGGGCCAGATCGGGCAGGGTCTGCAACAGCTTGTGAATCAGATTGCCACGCCGGAATCGGTGATCGTCGGCGGCCAGCAGGGGCGACAGCGCGGGTGGTTCCTCGTCTTCTGCGAGGCGCGAGGGTGCGGACGGGCGCGGCCCGGCATGCTCTTCCGCCGCTTCGGTGAGGGCCCAGTCCGGCAATTCGGTCTCGCGGTCCACGGTCTCGGTCCGTCCCAGGCAGTAGGGCGTTTCGCCGCAGCGCCGTCCGTGCAAGGCCTTGCCATGCTCATCGACGATCGGCGTGTCGATAGGCGTCCAGCCGTCTCCGTTCCAGAGCGTCCACAGCCGGTCATGCCAGCTGCGGTCATCGATCCGCCCCGGTGCCGCGCCATGTTTCCAGCCGCAGACGAGCAGGCGGTCGCGCGCCCGTGTCAGGGCGACATAGAGCAGCCGCGTATACTCGCCCTCCGCCGCCGCATCACCCTGCGCCCGTAATTCAGCCAGCAAGGGCGGATCGGTATCCTTACCCATCGGCCACAGCACGCCCAGCTCGCCATGGGGGACCAGCCCGCCCTCGCTGCGGCTGCGCGGCGCGCGCGTCGTGTCGGGCAGAATGACAATCGGGGCTTCCAGGCCTTTGGACGCGTGCACCGTCATCACCCGCACGTCGCTGCGCGCCTCTTCCATTTCGCGCTTGATCTTGCCGTCATTGGCCCGCACCGCCGCGACAAAGCGGGTGAGTGAGGGCGCATCCTCGCTCTCATGGGCGAGCGCGCGGGAGAGGAATTCCTCGACCGGGTCGCGCGCCTCTTCACCCAGGCGGGCAAACAGGCGTTTGAGCCGGCTTTCCCCGGTTGCCGAGGTCTCGGTCAGAAACTCCGAAAAGAAGCCATAGACGCCGGCCGTCTCGATCCGGCCACGGGCGGCCCGCATCGCGTCTGCGGCCTCGGCAAAGCGGGGGTCGGAACTGTCCTCAAGCGCGCTCCACAGCGTGCCGGGACGGTCATGGGCCAGGTCAAATAGGGCGTCCTCGGTGAACACCGGCTCCCCGCCCGCCGGCTGGAAGAAGGGCGATTTCAGCACCTCGGCCAGCGCCAGATCGTCATTGGGGTTGAGCGCGGCGCGCGCGACACCGAGCAAGTCCTCCGCCGCGATCTGGTCGCGCAAGACCATCTGGTCGGCGCCCGCGACGGGGATCGCACGCAGTTTCAGCTGCCGGATCAGCTCGTCAAAGAAGCCCGCTGTGCGTTCACGCACCAGGATGATGATATCGCCCGGTCCGGCAGGACGGCGCACCCATGTCTTGCGGCCGTCGATCTCGGCTTCAGCCCAGACCGCATCGCCATCGGCGAGGATCCGCGCCACCTCGTCGGCGACGAGGCGCGCGAGCGTGCCGCGCGAGCTCGACCGGCTCTCCCGGTCGACCGGCCCTGTCGGGTCCTCGTCTTCGAGGCGCGGGGGCACGGTGACCGGCGGCCAGATATCGATCGTGCCCGGTGTTCCGGCGCGTGCCGCTTCGTGATTGCGATAGGCGGCGAAGGCTTCGCTTGCGGCGGTGAAGGCCGCGGCCGCGCCGGCGGGCGCATTGTCATTGCCCGGCGGGACAAACTTGGTCTCCGGTGCTCCGGAAACAGCTCGGACCTCACCGAGTGTGTGTTCCGGTGTGAAGGCGCGGTCGACGGCCTCCAGGATTTCGCTGGCCGAACGGAAAGAGACGGCCAGCGGCGGGCTGTCATGGTCGAGACCGGCCAGTTCGGAATCGCTGAGCAGCCGCGCCCCGCGCGAGATGAAGCCTTTCGGGTCCGCGCCCTGGAAGGAATATATGGATTGCTTTTCGTCACCTACGCAGAAGAGCGTCCGGATACCGCGGTCCGGATCGCCGCCACCGAAGAATTCGTCGGCCAGGGCGTCGATCACGGCCCATTGGTCCGGGCCAGTGTCCTGCGCCTCGTCAACGAGGATGTGGTCAATCCCGCCATCCATGCGGTAGCGCACCCAGTCGGCGGCTTCGCTGTCGCGCAGCAGCGCTCCGGCGCGGTCGATAAGGTCCGAAAAATCCAGCCGCCGCGCGGCCTCCAGCCGCGACGCATAGGCCCGGATGAAGGCATCGGCAAAGCGCAGGGCAGCGGCGCTGCCTTCCGCGATCTGTGCAGCCCGGACCCGCGCCCGCGCCGCCTCCATGCGGTCCGTCTCGCTTGTCAGAAAGTCAAACAGGCCCGGATTGTCGGCGGCGAAGTCCTTGGTCAGCAGCGTCTTGTGCGGGTTTCCCTCACCCTTCGCGATAAAGAAGACCCCGAGATAGGCCGCATAGGCCGCTTCGGGCGACGCGGCTGTCAGCGCTTCCGCGATGGCCTTGCCGCGATTCCGGTCGGTCACTTTTTCAGCGTGGTCAAGCGTCTGCGCTGCCGAAACCAGCACCTCCTGCGGAGCCCTGTCCCACGCCGCCGTCATACAGGCCTGCGCGCTTGTACCGGGCTCAAGACCGAAAGCGCGGTATTGCCGCGCGATCACTGCGTCGAGCCCGGCCTCCGCGATCAGCGGGCCGAGCGTATGCCGGTTGTTGCGCGCAAAGCCGAAGACGGCTCCCAGCCGGTCTGCACCCCGGGATGCGATGACGGCAAGCGCGTCGGCGAGTTCCGGGTCATCCTTCACCGCCAGCAGCACATCGGCGCGCGCCGCCTTCAGCACTTTGGCCGTGGCAATGTCGTCGGCGACCTCGAAACCGGGTGGCACGCCGGCCTCCAGCGGGAAGCGGCGCAACAGGGATTCGCAAAAGGCGTGGATGGTTTTCACGGCCAGCCCGCCGGGCGTTTCGAGCGCGAGGGCGAAGAGCTTGCGGGCTTCGGCGAGCTCGGCCGGGCCGGTGCCGCCGCCGAATTTTTCCAGAATGGCGGACAGTTCCGCGTCGGGCATGACCGACCAGCTGCCGAGGCGGTCAAACAGGCGTGATTTCATCTCGCCGGCCGCGGCCTTGGTGTAGGTCAGGCAGAGTATCTTGTCCGGCGCGGCCCCGGCGAGGAGCAGGCGCGCCACCCGGTCAACCAGCACCCGCGTCTTGCCGGACCCGGCATTGGCCTCGACGAAGATCTGGGCACCGGGATCGGCAGCGCGGATCTGGGCGAGCGTGGCGCGTTCAGCCGGGGTCATGCCTCCCCTCCCTCGCCATCAGTTGCGGCATCGGCCCACTCCTTGCGCCGGGCCAGCCGGTCATAGTCGCCGTACTCGTCGACATACTGCGCACGCGGCTGCGAGCGATAGGCCATCTCCGGATCGGCATAGGTCTCGATCAGCTGGCGCAACAGGTCTTCGTATTGCGCGGCATAATCCATTGCGCTGACAGGCGGTTTGCCGCGCGACGGCGGACCATCGATCCGGGCTTCCCCCCCGGCTGATCGTCCCCCTGACAGACGCAGATAAATGAGGCCGGATGTCTCCGAGGGGTCGAGACCGGGAAAAGCACCGGCGGCGGCCATCGCGGCTTCCAGCGGTAGCTGGGGCTCATAATTGGCCGCAGTCGCAGCTTTGGTTGGCGGAGCGCCGGTCTTGTAGTCGATGATATCGAACGTGCCGTCCGGATTGAAATCGATACGATCGGCGATCCCCGACACGGTGAGGGGCGTTCCGGGCACATCCCATTCGCCCTTGATCTCGAGGGGGCCGGGTCGGATACCCTGACGCCGCCGCCCGGCCTCCCATTCGAGAAAAATCTCCACTGACCGGGCAAAGCGGACGCGTTCCTCGACGCGGGCGGCTTCATCGAACCCGGCTTTCTCCAGCGCCGCATCACCGAGCGCCAGCAGGCGTTCCGCCGCGTCTTCCGGCAAATCGCCCTCGGGATACGCCTCGATGAAGGCTTCCAGTGCGGCATGCAGCGCCGAGCCCCGCTCGCGCGGGCCGATGTCCAGATCGGCATCGTCCCGGGCGACCAGTTTCAGGACATGGCGGGCATGAATGGCGTACGGGTCTCGGATCCATTTGCGGACATCGGTGACCGACAGCCGCTTCGGCCGCGCCGCGACAGGCGGTCTTGCATACGGTTCCCCGACCGGCGCGGCCGAAGCGGCATGATCCAGCGCTTCGGCGAGCCCGGTGTAGTCAAGCGCAGGCGAGAGCGCCTGCTTGGCACCCTCTTCGCCCAGCGCCCCGCGGGCCAGCGTCTGCAGCCGCCAGATCCAGCGCGAGGCGACGGTGGGGGCTCCATCGGCTTTCAATGACCGGGTCAGGATCGCCTCCTTTGCTCCGGCGAGCTGGGCAAAGTCATGGGCGGCCAGGCCGAAACGGCGCTCTTGCGGTGGCAGACCGGCCTCTTCACGCATGCCGCGCGACAGCCAGGGATCGCTGCCCAGGCCAGCCGGCCAGACGCCTTCATTCAACCCGGCGAGAATGACCCGGTCGGCGGTCAGCAGCCGCGCCTCAAGCGGCCCGAACAGGCGCAGGCGCGGATGCAGATCGCCTTGCGGCCTCACCCGCCGCGACCCGGCCAGTTCACCGAAGGCCGCCGCGAATTCCGCCAGCGTCAGATCAGGCAGCACCTCCGCTTCGGTGATGAACTCCCGCAGCAGCGTGGCAGCGGCCTCTCCGCCTTCCCCGGCCCACAGCCGGTCCGCCCCGGCCTGCCGGTCGCTGGCGGCCAGCGCCTCGGCAGCTTCGGCGAGGGCGCGCGCCCAGTCCGCCGCCGGGCGCGTGCGCTCGGTCAGCAGGGGGGTAAGCGCGGTTTCGATCTGACCCGCCAGTGCTGTCAGCCGCGCGCGGTCATGGTCGCGCACATTGCGGTTCTCTGGATCGGCGAGCCGTTTGCGGATGGCGTCGAAATCATTGCCGGGCCGCGCCCCGCGCAAGGCGAGATCGAGCAGGTCGAGCTCGCGCTTGAGTGGGCCCCGCGCACGGCCGAGCGAAAACAGCGGTGATGCCCAGAGCGCATTGAGCGCCAGTGCCGAGCCGGGGTCGCTGGCGACATCGAGCACGAGGCGCAGAAAGCCGCCTGGCAGGGTCGCGGTGAGCGCTGTGCCCGCCGAATCGTCGAGCTGGACCCCGAAGCGCCGCAACTCCGAGGAGATACGCCTTGCAAGGCCCCGGTCCGGCGTCACCACCATGGCGGTTTCGTCATCGCGGCTCAGCGTCTCGCGCAGCATCAGGGCGATGGCGCGGGCTTCCGCGTCGGGATTGCGCGCTTCAACAAGGCTGAGGCCGGAAAACCCGGACGCGAAGAAATCTCCACTCCATTCCTTGAGCGCGTCGATGCGCTTGAGCCAGTCGGCGGTTTCCTCGGCCGGACGCAAGGCCTCAGCGATAACCCTCTGGCGGGCCAGTGCCGGGGTTTCTGCTTCGGCTCCGGGCCAGTCGCCAATGTCGGCGCGGTCAAGATCAAGGCGTTCCAGGAAATCTTTCAGCGCCCATTGCGGGTGGGCGGAATCGATCTTCTCCCAGGCCTTGTCGTCCATACCCCGGTCGAGGCCGGGCAGGACCACCGCCCCCTGAGGCAAGCGGGCGACGACCGCCATCAGTTCCGCGGCGGCCGGGATGGACCCGGTCGATCCGGCAGCGATGACCGGCCCCTCCGGCGGTGTCTCGCGCCAGCGGTCAGCCAGTGCGTGGAGCAGGGCGGACCGGCGCTGGGCGGCATCGGTCAGTTGCAGTTCGGCGAGCCTTTGCGGCCAGGCGCGATTGACGATGGACAGAAAGTCCAGCGATTCCTGCAAATGCCCGGGCAGGCGGGCGCGCAGCGCGTCGCCGAAGGCGGCGAGGTCGCCGGTCTCCTCGGTCCACAGATCATCGATCAGTACGGCAAGCGGCTCGGCCAGCGCCATCGCGCCGGCAATCCCGATGCGCCGCCCCAGCGCTGCTTCCTTGGCGAGGATCAGCCGCGCCAGCTCGAATTGCCGCCGGGCCGGTTCAACGGCGGGCGGTGCAATCCCGGCGAGTTCGCCCGGTTCGAAGGGCGGCTCGTCGGCATCGACATCGCCGATCGGCCGGATCAGGGGCAGGATCAACGCACCGCGATCGGGGCCGGCCGCACGGGCAAACGCATCCATCAGGGCGCGGCCTGCGCGCCGTGTCGGCGTCAGGATGGTGACGTCGGCCAGGGCTTCGGGGTCGTCACCGCCGAATTCGGCCAGCACGTGCCGGGCAAGCGCGTCCAGAAAGTCTGCCTGGGGCGGCATGGTGAAGACGCGGGGCGCGCCGGTATCACCCCATGCACTCACGCGCGCATGGCCTTCAGATGGGCCTCGGCGGCCTCACGCGCGTCAGGGTCGCCGACATGCATCCAGAAGGAATCCATCGGCAGCCCATGCAGGCGGCCTTGCGCTGACAGCTTTTTCCACGTCTCGACCAGCGAGAAACGCCGGATTGCCTCACCCCTGAAGATGGCCGGATTGACGATATGCGCCCCGGCATAGGCGAAAGGGGCCTTGTCACGGTCGCCGCGCCATTCCAGCCCGCCTGTCGGATCGACGAAAAAGTCGCCCGGCCCGTCAAATCCCAATGTGCGCTCAATGGGGGCGAGCAACAGCAGCACGTCCATCTCGGCCGGGTTCCAGTGCGCGGCGAGACGCTTGAGTTCATTGCCCCATTCGTCGACCCAGACCGCGTCGATATTGGTCACGAAAACCGGGTCGTTTCCCAGAAGCGGGAGCGCCTTGACCAGACCGCCCCCGGTTTCGAGGAGTTCATCGCGCTCGTCGGAAATCGTCACTGCGGGAGCACCTTCGCGCCGGGAAAGATGGTCCTCCATCTGATCGGCGAAGTGATGGATGTTGACGACGGTGTTCTCCACGCCCGCATCGGCAAAGCGGTCAAGCGCCCAGTCGAGCAGCGTCTTGCCGCCCACCTCAACGAGTGCCTTGGGCCGCGTATCGGTCAGCGGTTTCATCCGCGTGCCGCGCCCGGCAGCGAGCGCCATTCCGGTCCGGATCGGAGTGGTCATCGTTTCGCCTCCTCGAAAACATCCGGCGTGTGGGTTTCGACCCAGGCCCGGACGTCGCCAAGCGCCGGATGGGCCAGATCATTGACGAAATGGTGGGCGACACGCGGCAACAGATCGAGATATTTCGGTTTCCGGTCACGTTCAGCGAGCCGCACGAAAATCCCCAGGATTTTCGCGTTGCGCTGGGCCGCGGTGACGGCATAGGCGGCGTCGAACGCGTCCTCGCCAGAGAGGCCAGACTTTTCGATGAAGCGTCGTTTCAGGGGCGCGGCGAGGTCTGGTGACACGTCACGGCGCGCATCCTCGATCAGAGAGACAAGGTCATAGGCCGGGTGCGCAAAAAGCGCGTCCTGGAAGTCTATGAGACCGACTTTCGCGGGCCCCGCCCGTTCCGGCAGCCAGAGCAGATTCTCGGCGTGAAAATCGCGCAGGGCCAAACCCTTGGGATGGGCGTCGAGCGCGGCGAAGGCCGGTTTCCACGCGGCATGCCAGTCGGTCCGCGCGGCATCGCTGACCGGCTTGCCCGAGCGCTTGTCCGCATACCAGTCGACAAAGAGATCAGCCTCGGCCTGCAGCGCCAGCCGGTCATAGGGCGACACGATCCAGTCCTGCGAGAACGCGCGCATGCGTTCGGGGAAGCTCGACCGGTAAAGCGCGGCGAGTACATCGACGGCCTGTTCATAGAGCGGGGCTTCGGCCTCGCCCCGTCCAATCGCCCGCACGAAGAGGTCATCGCCGAGATCTTCCAGCAGCAGGAAGCCGGTCTTGAAGTCGGCGGCAAGCACACGCGGCGCGGAAAACCCGCGTGCGGTCAGCGCCGCAGCGATACCGGAAAAGGCGGCGAGATTATTCCCGGCCAGACGCGCCACGGCGTTGTAACCGAGCGCCTGGCGTTCGCGGGGGCTGGCCCCGGCGGGACAGGCCGGTGCTTCGGACCGCGCCGGCGCGTCCATCAGGATGGCGGTCTCGCCCTTGCGGGTCAGGCGCGCATAGCGGCGCGTCGAGGCGTCGCCGGGAAATTCCTGCAACGCCGCGTCGCGCCATCCCGCGCCGACGAGAAACGCCATGCGCTCAGATATCCGCGTCGAGTCTTTCAAGCCGGTCCTCCCAGTCGCCGTGCGCGATGATACGGGCTTCGCGCGGCGCGTCACCTGCCGTCATCACGATGTCGAGCCTCCGCTCCGGCGCGCGTCGCCCCAGCCGGTCCGGCCACTCAACAAGGACGATGCAATCGGCAAAGGCGTCCTCCAGCCCCAGCTCGTCGAGATCGGCCTCGTCATCGATCCGGTAGAGGTCGGCATGCAGAAGCGGCGTCCCGTCTTTTGTTTCGTAGCTTTGCACCAGCGTATAGGTCGGGCTTGGCACGTCATCGATCCCGCAGGCCGATGCGATCAGGCCGCGCGCCAGCGTCGTCTTGCCCGCACCGAGATCGCCGATCAGGAACACCGTGTCACCCGCCTCCAGGCAGTCCGCCAGCGCCGCGCCGAGCGCAAGGGTCGCGTCCGGATCGGTCAGGGAAACAGAAGTGAGCGTGCGCGGTGTCATGCCCCCAGCGCTTAGCCAAGCCCGGGCGTGCGGGCAAGCGGTGGCAATGCGGTGCTCCGGTACGCGGGGTCAGCCGCCGGGTCCGCGCCGTCCGCCCCCGCCGCCACGCCGTCCGCCGCGCCCCCCTCGCGGGCCATCACCGTTGCCGCGCCCCTGGGGTCGGCGCGCTTCAACCAGCCAGGGCTGACAGGACAGCTCGCTTTCCTGCCGCTCCAGGGGTTGCAGCCGGAAATCGCCCGCCTCCTGCTCGCCGGCAGCCAGCCGGTCCGGGCCTATGCTGGACTCGATGACAACGCGCCTTGCCACCGGGATGCGTTCGAGCCCGAGGGCAAGGTCGCGGGGATTGGCGTCGAGCACCGCCAGCCAATAGGCGGCCCGCTCCAGCCCGGCTTCATCTCCGCGCGCCGCGAACGCCATGGCCAGTTCAGCCTGTGACGCCGGCCAGCCGGCATTGGCAGCCGTGATCAGTTCGAGCAGCCCGCGGTCGCGCAGCCCGTCGGCAACCCCGGCTTCAGGACTGGCCGCATCAGCCATGGAGAGCGAAGCCATACCGGCCGAATGCCAGGCGATTTCATATCCCGGCCCTTGCGAGGCAATGCACAGGAAGCCGGTGTGAGCCGCAGCGGCGTTACCTCGTTCGAGAAGGGCGGTGGCGCGATCAAAGCCGGATCCTCCGCCCATGCCGCTCCGTTCGCCGCCTCCGGGGCCGCGGGCCCCCCCACGGGGATCGGGGTTGGACGCGCAGGCGGTGACCGCCACGCTCAGGGTGGCGAGTATTGTCAGTGCAAGCTTCGAATTCATGATCGATCCGTTTGCGGCAGGTTCAAGACCCGGCTTCAACGGTCACGATGTCGATGATCCGTCGCCTTCGACTGCGGTTGCCCTTCCGTTTGCGGAAACGGCGTCAGGACGCGGCGGCCTGCCGGGCAAGATCCAGCTCGGGCGCGGCGCTTTCCGCCGGGGCTTCCGGCGGCAGGTGGCAAACCACGGTCGTGCCTTTCTCCGGCTCGGAGATGAGATCGACCCAGCCGCCATGCAGCTCGATGATTTCCTTGACGAGGGCGAGACCCAGGCCCGCTCCGCCGCGCACGCCGCGCTCAAAACGCTCGAACACTTTCGCCTGCCGGTCAGGTGCGATGCCCTCGCCGTCATCGGAGACCGAAATCGTCGCGCCGCCATCGCCGGACGTCTCGACGCTGAGCGAAACCTTGCCGCCTTTGCCGGTGTGGCGCAGCGCGTTGGAGAGCAAATTCACCATCACCTGACGCAGGCGCTTGGTGTCGCCGCGCAGCATGGCGGCATCGTCCGGGGCCTCGACCGACAGCTTGATTTCGCCATGCTGGGCCTTGGCGGCGAGCAGCGCGGCGCAATCCTCGGCCAGCGCGCCTAGATCGACATCGCCCAGTTCGAGTTCCAGCTGTCCGGCATCGATGGCCGCCACATCCAGGATATCGTCGATCAGCTTGGCAAGATCGTCTGACGCGGTGCGGATGGCGGTCATCGGCCCCATCTGCTTTTCGGTCAATTCCCCGGACATGCCCTGCATCAGCATGTCGGTATAGCCGCCGATCGTGGTGAGCGGGGTACGCAGCTGATAGCTCACATGTTCGACGAATTCGCTCTTGATGCGTTCGGACGTTTCCAGTGCCTCGGCGCGGTCGCGCAGCGCTTCCTCGATCCGGCGGGAGTCCGTGACATCATCCCAGGCGATCAACGTCGCGCCATCGGGCAGCGGCCGCGACAGCCAGGTCAGCGTGCGGTCGTCGACGCGCTGCATCTCGCCGGTGACGTGCTTGCGCGCCTGCGGGCTGGGATCGGTCGCGCGCGCCTTCATCGCGCTCCACACCGCATCGTCGGCATAGAGCGTGGCGCACTTCTCCGCGACAGCGTCGAATTCGGGCTGACCTTCCAGTTCAGCAGGCGTGAGGTTCCACAGCGATTCAAACGCGGTGTTGTGCAGGCGCAGCCGTCCGTCCGATCCGAACACGGCGACCGCCTCGTGCAGCTTGTCGAGCGTGGCGCGCTGGACATTGATCAGCGTGTTGAAGCGGGCACGCAGGGCGAGCTCGTCGGTCTTGTCCTCGAAAATCATCATCACACCGCCCAGCGGGTGGCGCTGGCGGGCAACGCGCAGCGTCCGGCCATCGGGCAGCGGCCACAGCTCGTCGGGCCATTCCTCGTTCGGCGCGGCGTCGTAGCGTTTCAGCTCGTCCTTCTTCCAGGCGGCATAGTCGGCCTGTTCGGGCAGCAGGCGCTTCTCGCGCAGACGGTCGAGGACCTCACCGTGGCCCGGCCAGTCATCCAGCCATTTGGTGTCGAGGCCGAACAGGCTTTCAAACGCCGTATTGCGGAAGACGAGGCGCTGGCTGCGGTCGAACACCGCGACCGATTCGGCCATGTGGTTGAGCGTGTCGTCGTGCGCGCGGCGGAAACGTTTCAGCGCCGCCTTGGCTTCCTCGCCATCGGTGACGTCGATGGCGAACCCGGCCGCGCCGCCCGATATCGGGAAAGAGATGAGGTCGAGCGCGCGGCGCTTGCCGCCCATCACCACCGGGCGCACGCGGGCGACCGCCTCGCCGGACTTTGCCGCTTCGGCGGCCTGACCCTTCTGACCAGGATCGAGCGTGATCTGTTTGGAAAGCGCGGTTTCGGCGTCCTTCGCCTCGACGGCGTCGGCATAGGCGGCATTCGCCCAGACGAGCCGGCCCGTCGCATTCATCCGCCAGGCCGGGAAGGGCGCGCGTTCGAGCGCGTCGAGATAGGCCGCCGGATCCGCCTCGATCAGCTTGCGGCTTTCCTCGATGCGTCCCCGCGCCCCGGATTCCTCCATGCCGCGCACGGTCGTGTCGGCAAGCCAGAGGATGAGCTGGGTTCCGGCAGCCCGCCCGTCGGCTTCGAGGAACCGGCCTTCCGGCCCCAGAATGGTCAGCGAGAAGGGCTGGCCGTTCTCGACCAGTTCTGCGAAGCGGCGGCGCAGCGTGGTTTCTTCACCGCCCGCGGCACGGGCTTCATAGTCGGCAACGCCTTCCAGCAGCAACCCGCCCGGTTCGGGACCATCGGTGGCTTCGGCGAATTTCAGAAGCGAGGCCAGCGCAGACGGCGCGCCGAAAATGCGCGGCCGGCCCCAGCTTTCACTCGCGCCTTCGGATGGCGCGGGTGCGTCGTCCCACACGAGGACCAGACCCGGGAACGCCCCGAAGGCGGCATCGGCGCGCGCGACCTTGCCTTCCAGGTCCTGCACGCGCTTCTTCCAGATGGCCTGGGCCAGGCGCGCACCCACGGTCAGGCGATAGGCCCAGAAGCCCGCCGCCAGCGCGAACATCACCGCCCCGGCGGTAATGATCAGCGTTATCACCTGGATGGTCTGCGCCACGCCGGACTACCCCCGTCCTCTTCACGCTTACGGATCGCCATGCCCCGCACGTGATTCGTCCGAATCAGGACTGTAAACCCAACCGGACTCGCGCGCGAAGCCCTCAAACCCGCAGGCTGTCAGCAAAGGGTTAACGGGATGATGAGGAATTGCGTCTCAGTCGAGGCGGAACTGCACCGTCATGCGCTGGTCTGTCCGGCCGATATCGGACGATGTGCGGCAAGGCCTGAGGGCATCCTGCATTGCGGATTCAAAGCGCGGGTGGCTCGCCGATTCAATGGTAACATTCACCATCTCTGCATCGTCGGTTCGATCAAATCTCAGAATAACGTCTCCGTCTGCAGGACCGTCGCCATGGGGATAGGCGGGCGGGAGAAAGCAGGGGTGAAGCCTCGCTTGGTGGACCCTTCGAATAGGAAGAACCCGCAAGTTCAGTGACGCGTTATTGAGAGTGGGAATTGCGGCTTCCGGTCTCATTTCCCGGAAAAGAATAGAGTTCCTTTGAAGCCTCTCGGCCTCAGACGGCGGCCAACCATAGGTCTCGTGGGTGATCGGATTTACTCTCAAGTCTTGCTGTCGTCTGGCTTCCCGATAGTTGATGTCTTGCAGCAGCAAGAAGCGCCCAGTTGGGGGCAGATGGTACTCTGGACACAAGCAGCGCCATGTTTCGAGGATCGGCCAGCCCGCCCCATGTAACAACGGCATTTCAAAGTACGCATAGGCGCTCACAGGCGGCAATGCGGTCGCCAACTCCTCACCCGCCTCGGTACTGTTCATCCGCAGAAATACCGGCATTGCCGCGAACAGCGCCAGCGTCAGGCCGGCGGCGGCCACGAAGGCCAGTATCCAGCGTAGGAGGATCAAACGGCTCTGGCTCCCTGTGTTCGGCGTGATTTCATAACACTGATCGGAGGGGTTTGACCATTTCTGCCTTACGGCCCTTGGACTTGATCCAGTGGCGCGCGCTTGGAACCCTCTTAAACTGAGCGGTCAATTATTTAGGGGTCCCAGCGGACGCTGGGATCCAGTACAGGATCGCTGGATTCCTGCTTTCGCAGGAAGCCCGGGTATGGCTGGTTCGAAAAGTGAGGCTTCAACCGTTGCCAAAAAATGCCATCCCGGCCAAGCCGCATCAGCGGCGTGAGAGCCGGGATCTTGAACATCAGGTGCGTCCTGGTTTCGGGTCCCGGATCGCTGTCGCGTCCGGGATGACAATCAGGTGGGTCCGCGAAACCTACCGGATCCGGACCCGGCCCATGCGGTATTCGAACATGACGACGCAGTTCGACAGCGCCTGTCCGGGCTGGAGCGTGCGGAAGAGCCAGTCCTCGACCGCGTCGACCGAGGCTTCGCTGAAATGTCCCGACGGTACCGCGCGGGCGACGCGCACCCGGTGCGTCCGCCCGGTGTCATAGACGTGGAAGCGCACCACGACCCAGCCTTGCAGGCCGCGCGCATAGGCGCGTGCCGGATATTCGGGCAGGTCGAATTGCTGCGCCGCCAGGGTTGCGCCCTGGCAGTCTTCCGGCCCGATCAGCGCCTCGACATTGGGCGTGACCGGGAAGTCCGAGGTCGGGAAGAAGGGCTGGGAACGCGGGTCGAGCCGCTCGCTGCCCGGCACGTCGGGCAGGGCCGAACAGGCGGCGAGCGCCGCGCAGGCAATCAGGACGAGACAACGCAGACCAAGCATGAGGCGGCTTTCGCGGATGGACGATCTCCCCACCCTAGCCCTCCCCTCAAGGGGAGGGATAGGTCCCCCAAACTCCCTCCCCCTTGGGGGAGGGCAGGGGTGCGGGGGGGCGGGCCGCCTAGTAGCGGTAATGTTCCGCCTTGTAAGGGCCGTCCTGTTCCACGCCGATATAGTCGGCCTGTTCGGGCGAGAGCTTGGTCAGCTTCGCGCCGAGTTTGGGCAGGTGCAGCGCCGCGACCTTCTCGTCGAGATGCTTGGGCAGGATATAGACCTTGTTCTCGTAGGCATCGCCGCGCGTCCACAGCTCGATCTGGGCCAGCGTCTGGTTGGTGAAGCTGGCGCTCATCACGAAGCTGGGGTGGCCGTTGGCATTGCCGAGATTCACCAGGCGGCCTTCCGACAGGAGAATGATCCGGTTGCCCTCGGGGAACTGGACCATGTCGACCTGCGGCTTGACGTTCTTCCACTGGAAGTTCTTCAGCGACTCGACCTGAATCTCGTTATCGAAGTGACCGATATTGCAGACGATTGCCATGTCTTTCATGGCGCGCATGTGGTCGACCGTGACGATGTCCTTGTTGCCGGTGGCGGTGACGACGATGTCGACATTGGAGATCGCGTCTTCGATCGTGGTCACTTCAAAGCCGTCCATGCAGGCTTGCAGGGCGCAGATCGGATCGATCTCGGTGACCGCGACGCGCGCGCCGGCCTGGGCCAGCGATTCCGCCGAGCCCTTGCCGACATCGCCATAGCCGCAGACGAGGGCCGTCTTGCCGGCCATCATCACGTCTGTGCCGCGGCGGATGGCGTCGACCAGGCTTTCCCGGCAACCATAGCGGTTGTCGAATTTCGACTTGGTGACGCTGTCATTGACGTTGATCGCCGGGAAGGGCAGCTCGCCGCGCTTCTGCATCTGGTAGAGCCGCATAACACCGGTCGTCGTCTCTTCCGACACGCCCTGGATCGCGGCCTTGGCCTTGGCAAACCAGCCCGGTGTTTCCTTGATGCGCTTCCTGATTTGGGCGAAGAGGTAGGTCTCCTCTTCCGACTTCGGCTCGCCGAGAATGGACGGGTCGTTTTCCGCCTTCTCGCCGAGGATGAGATAGAGCGTCGCGTCGCCGCCATCGTCGAGAATCATGTTGGCGGTTTCGCCATTCGGCCAGGTGAAGATCCGGTCAGCGAAGTCCCAGTATTCTTCCAGCGTCTCGCCCTTGTGGGCAAAGACCGGCACGCCCGTGGCAGCGATCGCGGCAGCGGCATGGTCCTGGGTCGAGAAGATGTTGCACGACGCCCAGCGCACTTCCGCGCCGAGCGCGGTCAGCGTTTCGATCAGGACGGCGGTCTGGATGGTCATGTGCAGCGAACCGGCAATCCGCGCGCCTTTCAGCGGCTGGGACGCGCCATATTCCTCGCGCAGCGCCATCAGGCCCGGCATCTCGATTTCCGCCATTTCGATCTCGGTCCGGCCCCAGTCGGCCAGGGAGAGGTCTTTCACGGCATGGTCTTGGGTCTGGCTCATCGGCGCTGATCCTTCGTGTCTCGTTGGGGAGGCGGTCGCGATTTGTCGCGGCGGTTTGGTTTCACTGTTGCGCGGGCGCATAACACCTTCCCCCGCGGCGGGCAATCTGTCGGGGCGTCCCGGACCGTCCGGCGCTTGAAGAATTCATTAACGGGAATGACTCTTCAGGCCCCGTTCTTGTATGGTGGATGCGGGAGAGGCTGGCCGCCTGTGCCATAAAAAGACGCGCGGGCCGGACAGCGAGGATCAGAGTACAGGGGTGTCAGCCGGTTATGTCGAGTTTGCCCAGCGCGCATGCGAGTCAGCGTTTCGGACGCCGTCAGATCGAATTCTTTGCCGTTTCGGGCCAGGTGTCCGGCACGGAAAACCGGATGCGCGGCAATGAGCGGCGCATTCAGGATCTGGACGGGGCGAACCACTCGGTTCGCCTGGCTGATCGCGATGGCGCGCTGGACGAGGGTGACAGCGTTGCCCTTCTGCGGCTGCAGGCCGGACCGGAACGCGGCTCGCGCCCGGTCTCGGCCATCAACTATACCCAGAATACATGGGTCGAGATCGGCCGGGGGGCATCGGCCAGCCTGGCACGGACGGGCGTCTCGCGTGGCGGTGTGTGGTGGTTTGCCATGTTCGCCTTCATGCTCACCGCGCTGGCCATTGTCTGGAGTGATTTGCGGACTTTCCTGGTCGAGGTGAATGCCGAAATTTTTAGTGTCCTGCCGGACTTTCACCTGTTTGCATGGCTGGAGTCCACGCTTCCGTCCCTTCGCGGATATGATTTGGCGGCCCAGATACCGGGCCTGACCGATCTCATCGCGTCGTCCGGCGTCGTCGCGGCCGACCAGGCCAATTGGGTTGTGGCGGGAACCCTTCTCGTCGTCCTGGGGCTTGTCGCCTATGGCGCGCGGACCTGGCGTGTTGTCTGGGTGCCGGTCTTCATCGCCGCTGCGCTCGCAGCCGGTCTGATGCTGGGCGGAGAAGCCGTCGCCGGTACGGCCCTCGCCATTCTCGGTATCGCCGCGCTCGTCTTCGTGCTGGCCGGATTCGTGAACCGTATTCGTGACGCGGCCCGCCTGCGTGGCCGGATTGCCCGGCTCAGCGAGCATCTGCTGCGTCACCCGCCTGTGGAAAGTGTCACCACGCCGCCGCCGCCCCGGACCGAACCGGTCATGGCCAGCCCCGCTGCCGCGTCCGTTCCCGATGCGGCGACCGCTGCGGGCATGGCCGCTGTCGCTGCTGCAGTGGCGGACACGGAAAACCCTGTTGATCCTGCAGACGCAACCGAAACGGCCGAGCCGGCGGATGCTGACGACGCCGACGCAGCTCCTGCGCCTCGGGCTGATGCCGATGCGGATACCGACGACGACCTGCCGTCTGATGCCGAGCTGGAAGCGGCGCGGGCCAGCCTGACCGAAGACGATCAGCCTGACACGGCCCCGCTGTCGAACCGGTCCGCGCCCGAAGCCACATCGCTGGACGTCGAGGAAACGCGCGACCGCGACATGATCATGCCGCCGCCGCCGCCCATGGCCGGACCATCGGCGACCGCCCAGTCGGGCCAATCCGACGATGATGTCACGGCTGAAGCTGGCGATGCGGACCCGGTTGTGGCCGAAGACGCACCGGCGGCGACAACGCTGCGCGCAAGCGATGCGAATTCCGAGAACGCCGCGGAGTCCATCGCCCTGCCGGACTCAACCGAGCCGGAGGCTGACGAACCCGAAGCCGTCCCGGCAGCAGAAACCAGCCAGACGCCGGCACCGCTGGCCGACGCGGCAGAGGCTGAAGATGCCGGCGACGCGCCGGACCTGCCCGATCTCGATGGGGATGACCCGATGATGGCGCAGACCGAAGCGTCCCCGGACGAGGGTGACGAGGCCGGGGACGATCCCGAACGCCGCTAGAGGGTCGCCCTAGGGCGCGATATCGGCGAGGTCTTCGTGAAAGCCGGCCTCGACGAGCTGACGCAGCGCGTTGGCCGCTTCCCGGGCGTCCGGACCTTCGGCGCGGATGTCCAGATGGGTTCCCGGGCCGGCGGCGAGCATCAGCAAATCCATGATGGACCCGGCGTCGATGTCGGCGCTGTCGCAATCGCGGCGGACCGTGACGTTGGCCTCGAAACTGTTCACAAGCGCGACGAATTTCGCCGCTGCCCGTGCATGCAGTCCCTTGGAATTGCAGATCCGGACGCGTTCCTGGACTGTGTCCATCAGGCCGCGCCGTCGAGCACGTCCGACGCAACGGCGACATAGCGGCGTCCGGCCTCGGCGGCCATCTGCGCGAGATCGTCCAGTGGTGTCTGGCCGCGCGCTTCGGCGAGCTTGATCATCATTGGCAGATTGACCCCGGCGACGACTTCGACCTGGCCCTTGTCGATGAGGGAGATGGCGAGATTGGACGGGGTGCCGCCAAACATGTCGGTCAGGATTATGACGCCATTCCCGCCATCGACGGTTTCAACCGCGTCCCGGATATCATCGCGGCGCTGTTCGACATCGTCATCCGGTCCGATGCAGATGGCTGCGCACTGGTCGAGCGGGCCAACCACATGCTCGGCAGCGGCGACGAATTCCTCGGCCAGACGGCCATGGGTCACGATGATGATGCCGATCATGTCCAAGCTCCCTGCCGCGCATCTAAGCGCGGGGGGCGGCGCGCGAAAAGCCCTTTTCGCAATTGCACACTGCTATCCCTAGGGAATCGGCCCTGCCGCGGGCAGCCTGACCACGAAGCGGGCCCCTTGCGTCTTGCCGTCCGGTCCGGTCCGGTTCTCGGCGTGGATCCGGCCGCCATGGGCCGTGATGATCTGGCGGGCAATGGCGAGGCCGAGACCGGAATGGGTCCCGAAAGCCGCGCCTTTCGGGCGCTCCGTGTAGAAACGTTCAAACACGGTTTCCAGATTGTCCGGCGGCAGGCCCGGCCCGTCATCCTCGACCGCCGCGATCAGCACCGGCTGGCCATCGGCATGGTCGCGCTGCAACGACAGCTGCACTGTGGCTCCGTCTCGGTCTGGCGAGAAGGTGATGGCATTGTCGATGAGGTTACGGAAGACCTGCCCGATAGCCCCGGCGCGCCCGTCAATGGCGGTTTCGCGCGCCTTGGTCTCGAAGCGGATATCAGGCCCGTCGGTCCGTGCGGCGCGATAGCCTTCAACAATGTCGCCGAGCAATTCGGACAACTCGATCCGCTCGACAGTTTCGCGGGCGAGCTCGGCGTCCAGTCGCGAGGCCTTGGAAATGTCCGTGATCAGCCGGTCGAGCCGGTTCACGTCCGAGGCGATCACGGCCAGCAACTTGTTGCGACGTTCCTCGTCTTTCGCCTTGGGCAGGACTTCGGCCGCCGAGCGGATCGAGGTCAGCGGGTTTTTCAGCTCATGGGCGACATCGGCAGCAAAGCGCTCGATCGTGTCCATGCGATCATAAATCGCCTCGGTCATCGCCGAGAGGGCCCGGCCCAGCTCACCGATCTCGTCGCGCCGGCCGCGCAGGGCCGGCATCCGGACGCGCTTGCCGCTGGCCCTGCGCGCGGCATGGGCCGCTTCGGCCAGCCGGCGGATCGGTCGGGCGATGAAGATCGTCAGCAATAGCGACGACAGGATCGACACCAGGATCGCCATGAAAATGAACGGGAAGAGCGCGCGGCGTTCCGACTGGATCAGCGCGTCAAGATCGAAGGATTCCAGCATCACCGCCCCGACAACGGCGCGCACCGGCTGGATCGGGATCGTCACCGAGACAAAGCGCGCGCCATTGTCCTGCCGCCGCACGCCGGTCGAGGTGATGCCCAGCATCGCGTCCTCGACATCCTGGTGCGGCTTGCGCTCCAGCGCGACGCGTTCCTCATAGGTCCGGAACAGGCCGGTAAACCCGTCGAGTGCCCGGCTCATCAGGCTGCGGGCGCTGCGCGCGAAGCCCGGCCCGCCTTCACCCGGCGGCGGCAGGTCGCGTACGTCAAAGCGGCTGGCGAGCAGGTGGCTGTCGGCGACGACTTCGCCATCGCGACCGAAAATGCGCACCCGCACGTCTTCCGGGACGTAGAGCTGACGCAGGATCGCCCTCGCATCTTCGTCGATCAGTTCCGGGGACGGGTCGCTGATCGCCGCGCTTTCGGCCAGGATATTGGCAATCAGCTGGCCTTCGGCACGCAGCGAGTCGAGCTTGGCTTCAACCAGGCCCCGGCGCGATTCCGAGACCGCCAGCATGCCGATAATCAGGACGAGCAGGGCCAGCCCGTTCGCCGCCAGGATGATCTGCGCAAGCCGCGAGAACGCGAAAACGCGAAAGCGGGGCCAGGCCGGGTCAGGCTTCCTTGTAGCGATAGCCGACACCATAGAGCGTTTCGATGGAATCGAAGGTCCGGTCCACTTCGCGGAATTTCTTGCGGATCCGCTTGATATGGCTGTCGATCGTCCGGTCGTCGACATAGACCTGATCGTCATAGGCCGCGTCCATCAGATTGTCCCGGCTTTTCACGTAGCCGGGCCGCTGGGCGAGCGATTGCAGGATCAGGAATTCGGTGACGGTCAGGCGCACCGGCTCGCCGTCCCAGGCGCAGGAATGCCGGTTCGGATCGAGCAGGAGACGTCCGCGCATGATTGGCTTGCGGTCACCAGGTTCGGGCTGTGCGCCCTCGCCGGGCACGGCCTGGGCGCGGCGCAGAACCGCCTTCACCCGCTCACCCAGCAGGCGCTGGGAGAAGGGTTTGGTGATATAGTCGTCCGCACCGAGATTGAGCCCGAGGGCCTCGTCGAACTCGTCATCCTTCGAGGTCAGGAAGATCACCGGCAGATTGGATGACTGGCGCAGGCGGCGCAGCAATTCCAGCCCGTCCATGCGCGGCATCTTGATATCGAAAATCCCGAGGTCAGGCGGATCGTCGGCCAGCGCCGACAGCGCCGACGCCCCGTCATTGTAGGTGCGCACGTTGTAGCCTTCGCCTTCGAGGAAAATGGACACCGACGTGATGATGTTTTCGTCGTCGTCCACGAGCGCGATGGTTGTCATGGGCACCCCTTTTTCTGATCTGGCGATTCCCGTCCGGACGAAAGTGTAGCCAAGCCCGGGCCGCGCGACAAAGCCTTATGGTTCACCGTGTCTTAAACAACTCCGGCGAGTGTGGCGACCGGTATCAAGACCGGAGCAGGTCATGGCGGGCGGCAAGATTCATTTCGAGGTCTTCGTGAAGAAGCACCGCAAGGCGGGCTGGACACTCGCCGATGCGCGTGATGATCGCGAGGAAGCCATTGCGCTGGCAAAGAAACTGCTCGACGGCTTGCCGAAAGGATCGGTCCGCGTTTCCAAGGAGCGTTTTGACGAGGACGCGCGTGTCTTCCGCTCCGCGACGATCTTCGAGGAGGGTGCGGAGAAATTCGCGCTCGACGAAGACAAGACTGGCGACGGCTCGCTGCCCTGCCTGACACCGGATGATCTCTCCAACCCGTCCGCCCGGGACACGATCCACCGTGTTCTCGATGGCTGGCTGGAACGCCAGCAGGTCACGCCGATGGAATTGCTGCACCGGCCCGACCTGGTCGAGATGCTCGAGACCGGCGGCACCGAGATGCAGCACGCCGTCCAGAAAGTCGCGGTCGCCAGCGCGAAGGAGGGTGATTCCTCCGTCCACGCCTACGTCAAGCAGCTCAACGAACTGGTCGGAAAGGCGCTGACCCGCGTCTATCAGGACGGCCGGGCCGGCAAGCTGCCGAAATTCCCGGCTTCGAAATCCTTCCGCGCGGTCGTCGAGGACATCTATTCAAAACCCAGCGCCTACCGTCTCCGGGCCGCGATTGCAGACCGGCTGGGCGAGGCACGGTCCTATCGCGACAAGGTCCAGCTTCTGCTCGACTTCTCCGATGATTTGCCAACCGATCCGGCAACGGCCGAGGCGGCGATCAGCGAAGTGGATGCCTTCCTCGCCGAAATGCTCGGCTTTGACAGTGGCCTGTCCGGTCTCGTCGGTCAGACGGCCGATCTCGGCGAGGAAATCCAGCGGCTCGCCGACATCTTCACCGGCAAGCCTGATGCAGATTCCCTCGTGACCGCCCCCAAGGCTGCGTGGCGTCTGGCCAACAGATTGCCCAAGGGCGATCTGGAGTGGACGAAATCCGCCATCGCCCAGCGCATCCTCGCCCAGCTGCGCAAGCCGCGTCGGATGAAGCCCGACGATGTCGCCGCCGAGGTCAAGCTGGCACGCGCGCTCGCCCAGCAACTGATCATGGCGCAAGGCCCCGACCTGCCCGCCCAGTCCCTCCAGGATGCCTTCTCGCAGCGCTCCTCGCGCCTCCTGACGCCGGAAACCATTGGCGACTATCTGGTCGAAAGCGCGGACGCGGGGGTCGAGATCGACCGCCTTCTGGCGCTCGAGGAGAACATCGTCGGTGCCCAGAACAAGCGCAAACTGGCGGGCTATATCCGCGCCGCGCTCGGGGCGCACAAGACCGAGACCTATTTCCTGCGCGGGCCCGGCGGTCCCGCCGAACGGCTCGCCGGACTGGTCGCGCGCCAGAAACGCGTCGAGGCGGGACATTTCCCGCCCGAGGACGAAGCCGAGCTGATGGCCGCGTTCGACGCGATGGGCGTGCGCATCCTCGAAGAAACCCGCCTGCTCGAACGCGTCGCCGATGGTGACAGACCTGCGCTCGACCGCGCGGCTGCACTGCTGAAGCTGGCGACCACCGGCATTCTGCCCAAGGGCGACTGCACGACCTTCGCCCAGACCAAGGCGCTGCGCCTGTTACGCTCTGACACGGGTCTGAAGGAGGCCCAGGCCGACACCGACCGCGCCAAACTGTCGGAAATCGAAACCCTGCTTAAAACCCTCGCCCCGAAGGACGAAGCGGCGGCTTGATTCAAGAATTTCTGCCCCGGATTCATTCCGGGGCCTGCGGGTGGGGCAGGTAAGGGCTCATTCAAGACGTGCGTCATTCCCCGACTCGTTCGGGGAATCCCGATGCAGAGATGCCCCGCATGAAGCGGGGCATGACGCAGGTTTGCGAAACAGGGACTGCCAGTGCCTTCCTCATGCTGAAGTGCTGACCGCAGGTCAGCCTCGAAGCACGCAAGGAAATCCCTAGTGCGCCTCGCCCCAGTGGGTCCCGGCTCCGGCTTCGACATCGAGCGGGACGCTGATCTCCAGCGCCGGGCGGGCCGCGCCGCTCATCACCTTTTTGGCGAGCGCGATCAATTCATCGGCCTGGCTTTCCTTGACCTCGAAGACCAGCTCGTCATGGACCTGTAGCAGCATGCGCGCTTCCAGACCCGCCGCTGAAATCTCGCCGGGCAGGCGGATCATGGCGCGCCGGATCACGTCGGCAGCCGAGCCCTGGATCGGCGCATTGATCGCCTGACGCTCGACGAACTGGCGCATGTTCGGGTTCTTGTCGCGGATGCCGGGCATGTGCATGCGGCGGCCGAAAATTGTCTCGACATAGCCCTTGTCGCGCACTTCCTCGCGCTTGGCGTCCATATAGGCCTTCACGCCGGGGAATTTCTCGAAATAGCGCTCGATGAAATCCTTGGCCTTATCGCGCTCGATCCCGAGATTGTTGGCGAGGCCGAAAGCCGATATCCCGTAGATGATGCCGAAATTGATCGCCTTGGCCTGGCGGCGCACCATCGGGTCCATGCCCTCGACCGGCACGCCGAACATTTCCGAGGCCGTCATGGCGTGAATGTCCTCGCCGCGCTTGAAGGCGTCTTTGAGCGCGCCGACATCGGCGATATGGGCGAGCAGGCGCAATTCGATCTGCGAATAGTCCGCCGAGACCAGCACATTGCCCGGTTCGGCGATGAAGGCCTCGCGGATTTTCCGCCCCTCCTCGGTCCGGATCGGGATATTCATCAGATTGGGGTCGGTCGAGGCCAAGCGTCCGGTCGAGGTCGCGGCGAGCGAGAACGAGGTATGCACCCGCCCCGTCGCCGGATTGATCGCGGCTTTCAAGGCATCGGCATAGGTCGATTTCAGCTTGGCGAAAGTGCGGTAGCCGATGATCGCCTGGGGCAGTCCGTGGCCTTCTGCGGCGAGGTTTTCCAGCGTCTGCGCGTCGGTCGACCAGGCTCCGCCCTTGGTCTTCTTCCCGCCGGGCAGGCCCATCTCGTCGAACAGAATTTCCCCCAGCTGTTTCGGGCTGGCGAGGTTGAAGGGTTTGCCGGCGATGCTGTGCGCCTCATCCTCATGCTCGGCCATTTTCTGCGCGAAGTCGGACGACAGCCGCGCCAGCTGGGCCGGATCGACCTTGATCCCGGCGCGCTCCATGTCGGCGAGCACTGAGGCGAGCGGGCGCTCCAGCGTCTCGTAAATCGTGCGCTTGGCCTTCGCCGTCACCGAAGGCGAAAGAATCTCCCACAGGCGCAGCGTCACATCGGCATCTTCCGCCGCGTACTCGGTCGCCTTGTCGAGGGCGATCTGACCGAAATGTTTCTGCTTCTTTCCGGTCCCGCACACCTCCTTGAAGGGGATGCACTGGTGGCCGAGATGCATCTCGGCGAGCTCGTCCATGCCGTGACCGTGCAGCCCGCCGTCGATGACATAGGAGAGCAGCATCGTGTCGTCGTAGGGCGCGACCGCGATGCCTTCGCGCGCCAGCACCGAGAGGTCGTACTTGATGTTCTGGCCGACTTTCAGGACGGCGGGACTTTCGAAGAGCGGTTTGAGCGCGGCAATCGCCTCGGTCTTGGCGATCTGATCGGGGCGTTTGGACTCACCCAGAAGGTCGCCGTCATCCTCGCCCACGTGATCGAGCGGGATGTAACAGGCCTTGCCCGGCGCGGTGGCGAGCGAAATCCCGACCAGGCCCGCCGCCGTCGACGACAGCGCATCGGTCTCGGTATCCACCGCAATAACACCGGCCTTGAACCCCGCCTCGATCCAGTCATTCAGCGCCGCCATCGTGGTGACGCATTCATACTTGTCGCGCTCGATGGGCGCAGTTGCGTCCCCGCTCTCGTCCGCCGCAGGCCCGCCGAGCGCTTCCTCGACCCGGCGTGTCAGCGTGCGGAATTCCATGGATTTCAGAAAAGCGACGAGCTCGTCGGATTCCGGATCAATCGTCCCGAATGCCTCCAGCGCTTCCGGCACGGATTCCATGTCGGTCTTCAGCGTCACCAGCGTTTTCGAAATCCGTGCCTGGTCGGCGAACTCGATCAGGTTTTCGCGGCGCTTGGTCTGCTTGATCTCCTCGGCGCGTGACAGCAGCGTTTCGAGGTCGCCATATTCGTCGATCAGCTGCGAGGCCGTCTTCGGGCCGATGCCCGGCACGCCCGGCACATTGTCCGAGGAATCGCCAATAAGGGCCTGCACCTCGATCACCTTCTCCGGGCCGACGCCGAATTTCTCGCGCACGCCCTCGGTGCCGATCCGCTTGTTCTTCATCGTGTCGAACAGCGTGACCTGCCCGTCCTCGACGAGCTGCATCAAATCCTTGTCGGACGAGACAATCGTCACCTTCGCGCCCTTGGCGCGCGCCTGTTTGGTATAGGTCGCGATCAAGTCGTCGGCCTCGAACCCCTCCATCTCGATGCAGGGCGTGCCGAAGGCGCGCGTCGCGTCGCGGATCAGGGGAAATTGCGGCACCAGGTCTTCGGGCGCAGGCGGGCGGTGGGCCTTGTATTCGGGGTAGATCTCGTTGCGGAAGGACTTGCCCGAATAGTCGAAAATGACCGCGAGATGGCTCGGCTGGTCCTCGCCTTTCAGATCCTCCAGCAGCTTCCACAGCATGTTGCAGAAGCCCTGCACCGCGCCGACCGGCGTGCCGTCGGACCGCGTCAGCGGTGGAAGCGCGTGATAGGCGCGGAAGATATAGCCCGACCCGTCGATCAGATAGACGTGGGAGTCCTTGTCGATGGGGCGTGTCACGGCCATGGCGCGTCCTTCCTTGGTAGCCGCGCCAAGCTAGGCGGGGTCGTGATTGAGGGAAAGGGGCGGGGGTGTGGATAGGCCGTTTTCCGCGTCATGCCCCGCTTCATGCGGGGCATCTCACCGCTCCCGAGATTCCCCGGACAAGCCGGGGAATGACGCTTTCTCCCTCATCCTGAGGTGCTGCGTAGCAGCCTTAAAAGGATGGGAAGACGGGCTGTGCGTGCTTCGAGGCTTTCCTGACGGAAAGCACCTCAGCATGAGGAGGGCATCGGTCCCGGCCACCGTGCCGGGACCGACAGCGGCCGCAGAACTGGAAGCAACACGGCCGCCCTCATCAGGCGGACCGGTTTGCGGTCCCTCTTGGACCAACCGGTAGGCCCCGGAACCGCCGCCGAGCGGCGTCCGGGGCGGAATACCCAACGCGTCATGCCCCGCTTTATGCGGGGCATCCCACGACTCACGAGATTCCCCGGACACGCCGGGGAATGACGCGCGATTAAGCTGACGCTCCCCGGTCTGGCGCAGCCGGGACCCAGAATCCCTAAAACACCACCGGGCCCAACAGCGCCGCGAACACCGTGAGGATCACCGCGCCCGCCAAATTCAGCCGGAAACCCGCCTTCATCATCTGGCGCTGGGTGACCTCACCCGAGGCGTAGACGATGGCATTGGGTGCGGTCGCGACCGGCAGCATGAAGGCAAAGCTCGCGGCAATCGCGATCGGGACGATGAGCTGCTGCGGCGGTACGCCCGACCCGGCCGCGATGGCGGCGAGGACCGGCAGGAAGGCGGTCGTGGTCGCGACGTTCGAGGTCAGCTCGGTCAGGAAGACAATGACGAGGATCAGCGCCAGCAGGAGGAGCGGGAAAGGCAGGCCGTTGAGGAAACTCATCTGCCCCCCGAGCCACGCGGCGAGCCCGGTCGCCGACAGCGCCGCAGCGAGCGACAGCCCGCCACCGAAGAGGATGACCACATTCCAGGGCAGGCGCGATGTCGCCTCCCAGTCCATCAGCATCCGGCCCTTGCCCTCGTTCCCGCCCGCCGGGATGAGGAAAGCCGCGACCGCCCCCAGAAAGGCGATCTGCGTGTTGGAGACGGAAAGCGTCATCGGCAGGCCCACCGCCTCGCTGATCCAGGCGAGCAGCGGATTCCACAGATAGGCTTGTCCCATCCAGAGAATGGCGACGCAGGAGAAGAGAATGGCGACGCGCGCTTCCGGCGCACTGACGCGTCCCAGCGCGGCGAGTTCGGTCTTCACCGTGGCTTGCGCAGCACGGCTCTCCACGTCGGTGCGCAGCTTGAAGGCGAAGCGCGTCAGGATGAACCAGGCCGCCGGGATGAAGACGAGCACGACCGGCAGGGCGAAGGCCGACCAGGTCAGCGGGTCCATCACATAGTCGAATTCGCGATTGAGAAATCCGATGGCGATGAGATTGGTCGGCGTGCCAACAAAGACCGCCGTCCCGCCAATGGACGCCGCATAGGCGACGCCGAGCGCCAGCGCCGCGGCGAAAGCCGGGCTGGCCTTGCCTTCCTTCGCGACGCTTTCGGCGACTTTCAGCGCGATGGGGATCATCATGATCGTCGTCGCGGTGTTGGAGATCCACATCGAGAGCAGGGCCGAGGCGGCCATGAAGCCTGCGACCAGCAACGCCGGGCGGCCGCCGAAGGCATTGACGACATTCAGCGCAATGCGGGCGTGAAGATTCCAGCGCTCCACCGCCAGCGCGATGATGAAACCGCCGAGCAGCAGAAGCACGATGGGGCTGGCATAGGGGCTGGCCGTCTCCCCGATGGTCGCGATACCGAAGAAGGGGAAGAGCGCCAGCGGGACCAACGCGGTCGCGGCGATGGGCAAGGCCTCGGTCGCCCACCAGCACGCCATCATCACGCCGATGGAAGCCAGGAGCCAGGCTTCACGGGAGAGATCGTCCGGGACCGGGATGAACTGGATCAGCGCGGCGAGCGCGAGCCCGGCGAAAAGGCCAATGCGTTTGCCGGTCATCTCCCCCAAGCGACCGGCCTAGGTGCGCTTGGCGTTGGGGTCGGCAGGGCTGCCGATGAGGATGAAGCGGCGGTCGCAATAGCCGCACTCCACCATACCGTCCACGCCGGTCTCGAGCCAGACTTTCGGATGACCGAGCGCGCCTCCGCCACCGTCACAGGACACGCGGTGGTCGGTGGTCATGATGATTTCCGGCTCGGGCGCGGTGGTTACGGCCATGGATGATGTCCCCAAAAGCAGGCTGCGCCAGCGGGCGCAATTGGTGTTGCGGGCAGTGTTATGGCCCCGGCCCGGCAGCGTCAATCGACCGGCGCGCCTTGCGCGAGATAGTTGACCAGAAACAGGACCTGACCGAGTGCGAACGCGCCGAGCCCCAGGCTGAACGACCAGCGCTCGAAGGACGTCAATCTCAGAATACGTTGGCTGAAGAGCCGGCTCGCCTTGGCCATGGGATCACCCGAGGTCTTGCTGGCGGCCTTGGTGCGGGCCTCCCCCGCGCGCAGAGGCAACAAGACCAGCGTCGGGACTGCCATGGCCAGACTGCCAACAGCACTCAGCAGGAAGCCGGCGAGTTCAAGAGTCATGACGGGGCTGCAGGTGCCCGATCCCCGTCTGGGGGTCGAAAATGATCTCGGTCGGGTCAGACCGGATATCGGTCACGTCCTTGATGATATCGCTGCGTTTCTGACCCTTGCGGGCCTTGGCGGTACCGAGTCCGTACAACACGACCCGTTGCCGCCGGGTGCGGCCCCGCGTCAGGGGCTTGGACAGTTGGACTTCCACGACCTGGCGGTCAGCGACACTCCCTTCGATGACAGGGGCGGCGTGCGTGCCCTGAGCGACCTGCATCATCGCCAGCGGCCAGGCGTGTCCGCAGGCGAGGGCGATCTTTTTCAAAGTGGCATAGCTGGGGCCTTCCGCGCCGCGCGCGCTTTCAATTGCGCTGACCCGGGCCTGGGTGACGCCGAGTCGTACTGCGAGGTCCTTTTGCGTCAGTTCGCCTTCGGGCGCGGTTTTGCGCCAGGCGCGAACGAGATCACCCGCCTCAAGCGCGGCAAGCTTGTTGTCGAAGGCTGTTTCAGCCTTGCTCCCGGGTTTGAAGTGGGTACGGGGATTGCGCTGGTAGGTACCGGCATTCCTGGAGGGCTTGGCGGGGCTCATGGGAACTGCTTTCTAGATGCCGGCCAGGGCGCGGCGTCTGGCGATCTCGGCGAGGATTGCCAGGAAATCAGGTTCATCCTTGACGATACCGGTGAAAACGACATGGACCGTGCGCGGGGATGTCGCCTTGCACACGCAGAAAATTGCACGCGGCGAGGCATTGATCTTATACAGGTCGGGCTGACGCCAGATTCGTCCCAGGACGCGGCGCCCCGCCAGCGGGACGTGTGCGATCCGCGACATGGCCGAGGCGAGACGCAGGGCGCTGGGCGTTTCGTCCTTGAGCAAGGCATCCAGTTCGGCACCGGAATCGAAAAGGTCACCAGCTTTGGCATCCGTGTTGCGAATGTATTCGATCAAAAGTCATGCCCCAATATAATGAATATATTGTATTTCGCAACGCGCAGCCCCGTCCTGTTTGCATTTAAAGGTTGATTGTCATGAGCGCAACAAGGCCCGGACCCGGCACCATGCCCGAATTTGCCATCGAGGCGCACGACCTGCGCAAGACCTATGCGGGCTCGAAGAAAAGCCCGCCGAAAGAGGCGCTGAAAGGCGTTGATCTGAAGATACGTCGCGGCTCGATCTTTGGCCTCTTGGGGCCGAATGGCGCGGGCAAGTCGACCTTCATCAACATCTTCGCCGGTCTCGTGACCAAGACGTCGGGCACCGGCGCGGTCTGGGGCCGCGACATTGACCGTGACCCGATCGGCGCGCGCGCGGCGATCGGCGTGGTGCCGCAGGAAATCAACATGGACGTCTTCTTCACGCCCTTCGAGGCGCTGGAGATGATGGCCGGCTTCTACGGCGTGCCCAAGGCCGAACGCCGCACCGACGCGATCCTCGAAGCCGTGGGTCTTTCCGAGAAGCGCAACGCCTATGTCCGCCAGCTCTCGGGCGGGATGAAGCGCCGCCTGCTCGTTGCCAAGGCGCTGGTGCACAACCCGCCCGTCCTGGTACTCGATGAACCCACCGCCGGCGTCGATATCGAACTGCGCCGCCAGCTCTGGGACTATGTCCGCGAACTCCATGCCCAGGGCGTCACCATCGTCCTGACGACGCACTATCTCGAAGAGGCCCAGGAGCTGTGCGACGAGATCGCCATCGTCAATCACGGCGAAGTGGTCGCCTGCGAGCCCAAGGAACAGCTCCTCAAACGTCTCGACACCAAGACTCTGGTCATTGAACCGGCCAGCCCGCTCGACGCCGTGCCCGAAACGCTCTCGCGCTACAAGGCCGAGATCCGCGCCGATGGCGCGCTGGCGATAGCCTACAAATCCGGCAGTGATTCCGTCGCTGAAATGATCGAGCGCTACAATGCGTCCGGCGCGCGGATCGGCGATTTGCGGACCGAGGAACCCGACCTCGAAGACGTCTTCATGGCCCTGACCTACGGGCGCGACAACGCCGCCTGACGCGCGAATTCTTCCCCTGGCAGGCGTATGCGAACGCGATTCGCGATTTAACCCTGCCGCTTTTTCGCCTTCCGGTGCGTCCAGTATGGGTCTGAAACCGCTTAAAAGGGAGGCCCGCCATGCGCATGCTCCGCAAGATTTTCGCGATCCTCGTCGCCGCGCCGCTCTTCGTCTTTCTGGCCTATGTCTTCGGCGTGTTTTTAAACCCGCAGGGACAGGCCGGATGGATCGCGGCGATTGTCCTGATCGGTGTCAGCGCGATTGCCAGTCTCATCGTCTATGGCTGGATCATGCGCGGCGCGCGCGTTGCGCCCATGAACAAGGGCCATGACGACGGGCGCGGCGTGGGGCTGGGCCTCCTTGGCGCATCAGCGGCCGGACGCCGCCGCCGCGACGAGACCGACGGCGATGATTTCGGGTCCCGCCGCCGCGATAACGCGGATCAGGACAATGACGGTGACGGCGATGCCGGTGCGGGCCTCGCCGACCTGCACTAGCCGCCGCCTTCACCCTCCGTAAGCACCGGATCATACCGGTCCAGCCCGTCCGGCCCGGCCAGGATGGCCTCGACCTGGTCCACATAGGCCGGCCCGTCCGCGACGTAAGGCCCGATCTCGCCCGCCAGTGCCGTACCCGTGATCGCCGCGCCGGACGCGCGCAGACCGGCCCGCGCGTCGCGGAATCCTTCAAACGCCGGATGCGAATTGAGGTGCAGGACATAGTCCTCCGCTGACGCTGAGAGGCTGTCGAACCCGCCGCTCGGGAAGCGCCCGAAAAGCGCATTGCGGTCCTGCGCCGCATCGCTGAACCCCCAGCCCGTCGCGATGGCGGACTGCGCCACGGCGAGCGAGGGCGGGATGATGTCGGCCCGCGCCAGCACATCATCAAGATCCCCATACCGCCCGCCATAGCGCCGCGCGAGCGTATCGCGCCGCGCCTGTTGGGGCAGGCTGAAAGCCTCGCCCGCCGCCTCGCGTGCCTGCATGGTGAGAATTTCGCGCCGGTCGGCGAGGATGCGCTGATTTTCCTCTTCGATCAGGCCCGCGACGATCTGGGTGAAGAGCCGCCGGCGCTCGATGGCCGGAAGCGCGGCCCAGTCCTCGGGCAGGCCTGCGAGGCGCAATCGCGCCGCTTCACCCACGACACCGCCCACGATTTCGCGCAACTCACCCACGCTCGCGGTTTCGGTCAGGGGCGCGCGCGTGTCGCGCAAGGTCAGTCCCAGCGACAGGGCAAAAATGACGGCGGCAAACCCGCCGGCCACGCCTGCGACTGCACCGGCATTGCGCCAGCGGCCCTGGCCTTCCAGCGGCGGCGCGATCCCGGCCAGGCGCGAGACCGGTCCCGCGGTCCATCCCTGGATCACCAGCGAGGCGATGACGACCGCAAAGGCTGCCGAGAAATAAAGGTTGGCGTTCTCCACGCCCGCAATGACCGGAAACCCCCCGAGGAAGATCGGTGTCGCCCCGCGCAAACCCATCCAGGCAATGAAGGCGCGCTCGCTGCGCCGGTATTTCTCCGGGAAGAGGCAGAGCAGCACAGCCAGTGGCCGGGCGAGGAAGATCAGCACAAGGGCCACGCCGAGCGCGGGAAGAGCGACCGCAATCGCATGCGAGGGCGTGACCATCAGGCCCAGCATCAGGAAGAGGCCGATCTGCGACAGCCACGCCATGCCGTCGGAAAACCGCACCGTCGGCTCTTCCGCCCGCTTGTCCGGCGCGGCGGCAAAAGCAACCCCGGCGAGATAGGCCGCGAGGAAGCCCGACGCCTCGATCGCCTGGGCCAGCGAGAACAGGAAGACCGCCGAGGCGACGGCGAAGATGGGATAGAGCCCGATGGGCAGGCCGATCCGGCGCTCCACCCAGGCAATGGCCCGTCCGCCGAACCAGCCGATCAGGCCGCCGGCCACCAGCGCCCACAGGATCGCCAGCCCGGCAAGGAAAGGATTGGGTGGCCCGCCGCGCAACAGCCATTCGACCAGAGTCACCACCAGGATGACGGCCATCGGGTCGTTGAAACCGGACTCGGCCTCCAGCGTCGTCGCGACACGCGGGCGCGCCCGCACATCGCTGCCTGCAATCAGCATCAGCACGGCGGCCGCATCTGTCGAGGACACGATCGCGCCCATCAGAAGGCTTTCCACCCAGCCCAGATCAAACAGCAGGCGCGCGGCGACGGCAGTTATGCCCGCCGTGATCATCACCCCGGCGGTCGCCAGCGTCAGCGAGGGGCGCAGCACACCGCGAAGCCGCCGAAGCCGGGTACTCAATCCGCCGTCAAACAGGATCAGCGCTAGTGCGACCGATCCGAAGATATAGACCCCGTCCTGCGCCTCGACCCGCAGTGGCCCGGGCCCTTCATTGCCGGCCAGCATCCCCAGGCCGAGAAAGATCAGCAAAAGCGGGGCTCCGGCCCGGCGCGTGATCGCGGCCCCGGCAATGGCCAGAATGACGAGGCCGGTCGCGGCCAGAAGGATGAAATTGGCGGAGTCCATGATGCCGCAACATATAAGGTGTTGTGCCCCCGCGATGAAAGCCGGATTGAACAGGCTTCAGAAGGCCTGTATGTCACACCGGCTCCGGCATGCACCCATAGCTCAGCTGGATAGAGCGCTGCCCTCCGAAGGCAGAGGTCTCAGGTTCGAATCCTGATGGGTGCGCCATTCCCTTAAGAGACAGCCAGTGCGTGACATCGGGTGTCAGTGCATCGATTTTCCTTAACGGGCGGGCGGGATTGCGATACTCTCGCAATACATTGACTCTGTTCTGGCCGTGTCCGTTTTCGTAGGGCTTTGGGTAACGACGTGCCCGATCCGGCACGTGATCGCTTTTTTCAAGGTTCGCCCATGTTTCACCTGTTTGCTCGTGTCACACGGATTTCCACCGGCCGCCTTATTGGCAGCCTGACCCTGGCGGTCGGACTGGCCCTGTCGGCTCCGGCACTGGCCGCACCGCCCGTCGCCAATGACGATGCGTTCGTTTCGAACACATCGTCAGCGCCGATGGCGGGAAGTGAGCTTGTGCTGAGGCCAGCGGACTCGAATTTGAGATACCCCGAGTTCGATCTCGCCCCGACAAGTGATGGGGGGTTCTTCCTGGTTCTGGAAAAATACCGGGGCGGTTACCTGGCCGGCATCGACAATACTGATATCGTGGGTCAATTCTATGCAGGCGACGGGTCCTCGCAAAGCAGCGAACTGGCCATTTCCCCGGCAAGCGAGAACAACCACCCCGCCAGCGATCCCGCGGTTTCACTTCGCGACGACGGGGGTTTTGCCACTGCCTGGAGCCGGTTCATATATTGCGGGGCCAATTGTTACACGGGTGACTTGAGAACCCTGCAGTTTTCAGCGAACGCAGGCATCGCGAGTACAACCGCGCGCGCGGACGACGATACGCCCGGTATTGGCGGATATCCTGATGTCGCGGCCCTGGCAGGCGGGGGCCACGTTGTTGTCTGGCATGACCGCGGCAGCGGTGAACGGGTCCATGCCCGTGTTTTCGACAACAATGGTGTCGCGGCAGGGGCGTCCGTTCAGGTGGCCGATGGGGTCGAGTTCGGAGTTCGGCCTCGCGTGGTCGGCCTGCCCAGTGGCGGGTTTGTTGTTACCTGGTCGCAGGACCTTGCCAGCGGTGCAGATACGGACGGCACGGCTGTGCTGGCGCGCCAGTATGATGCCAATGCGGCCCCCGTTGGTGCCGCGTTCCTGGTCAATTCCGAAACGCAGCTCGATCAAAGTCTTCCCGCCATTACAGTGTTGGGAGATGGGGGTTTCGTCATTGCCTGGACCCACGTCGTTCCCATTGACGGAGGCCCGTTCGGTCAGGCCGACATTCGTGCGCAACGCTACGATTCTGCGGGTAGTCCTGTGGGGACCGAATTCACGGTCAACGTCGCAACAGCCACACAACAGATAGACGTCGATCTCGCCCCGTTGAGCAACGGGGGATTTGTTGCGAGCTGGAGTTCCAATGGAACGACAACCGACGATCCGGATGGATACGGCGTCCGCGCGCGCGTCTTTGATGCCGCTGGAGCCGGGTCGGCAGAGCTTGCTGTCAATGCGACGACCGCCGGGGATCAGGGCCGCTCGCGCGTCGCACCGCTGGCAGGCAATGGTTTTGTCGTCGCATTTCGCAGCTCCGAAGGCGCGACCAGCCAGATTCTCGCCCGTGTGTTCACCTATCCGCCGATCCCGGCGAGTACGTCGTCACCGCTCCCGGTTCTCGCCAATGACACGGACGCGGATGGGGACCCCCTGACGATTACAGCGGTCAACGGTACGGCGATCTCGGCGGACGCCGACTTTTCCGGCGCAGGACCCATCACGGGGCCGCTGGCCGGCCCTGTGACACTCCCCTCGGGCGCGGTGGTCTCGCTGGGCAGCGACCTGACGTATGACCCCACCGCGGCCCCCTTCGCCATTGCCCTGCCCGGCGGTACGACCGGGAGTGACAATTTCACCTACACGATCAGCGATGGTTCGCTGACCGATACGGCCAACGTGACTGTCACGGTCACCGGCGTGAATGACGCACCGTCGGCGGACAATGACACGCTGAGCGTGGGCGAGGACGCGGCCGCCGCCAATGTCACGGCCACGCTGCTGGACGGGGACACCGACCCGGACACGGGCGAGACGGCCCAGCTGGCCGTGACGGCGATCAACACGACCGGAACGCAGGGTCAGGCCGTGTTCAATGCCGGAACCGTGACCTATGGACCGAATGGCGCATTCGAGGGCCTGGCACAGGGCCAGAGCACGACGGATGTCTTTACCTACACAGTCTCCGACCCAGGCGGGCTTTCTGCCGTAGGGACGATGACCGTCACCGTCAACGGAGCCAATGACGCGCCCGTTCCGGGCGATGTCTTCGGTACGGTCAGCGAGGACAGCGTACCAGCCGATATCACGGCGGCTGTACTTGGCGGTGTTGCCGATCCGGACAGCGGCGACACGCACACGATCACGGCCTTCGACGCGACGGGGACGCAGGGCAGCGTGGCGCTGGCCGCTGGCCAGCTCACCTACGATCCGCGTGGCGCGTTCGACAATCTCAATGACGGGCAAAGCCAGCTTGATACCTTCACCTTTACCGTCACAGACGCCAATGGTGCGTCGGGCACGGCTACGGCGCGGATCACGGTGACGGGCCTTAGTGACGTCCTGACCGTCAGCACGAGCGGTCTGGGCACCGGTCAGGTGACCAGCGCGCCCGGCGGCATCACCTGCGGTGATGGCGGCAATGACTGTAGCGAGGAATACGACGCCGGCCTGTCGGTCGTCCTGACCGCAACTCCGGCCGCGGGCTCGGTCTTCGACCAGTGGACCAGCGGGCCGTGTACCGGCCAGTCAGGGACCTGCCAGGTCGATCTGGGCGGCGACGTGAGCGCCGATGCCCGTTTCGAGCTGGCCAGCCCGCCCGACGGACGGATCGTCGCGGCGACCCTGCCGGGCGCGCGCTCCGGCTATGTTGGCGGCCCCGATATCACGGCCTTCCTGTCGGTGGTCAGCCGGGCGACGACCCCGGCACAGGACTGCCGGGTCACGGCTCCCGGCACGCCGCCTTTCGCCTTTTCCTACCGCATGCTCGACGGATCGAATCAGCCCACCGGTCCGGCCGATCCGCGCTTTGACCTGACCAACGGTCAGACGTTGAGCTTCATCCTGGCGATGACGCCGCAAACGGCGACCGGCGACGGCGGCTATGTCTTCCAGCCCGCCATTGTCTGCGACAATGCGACCCTGGCTCCGATTGACGGGGTGAATTCGGTTCTGCTCTCGATCGGCGCGGCCCCGGTTCCCGACATCCTGTCGATTGCAGCGACGCAGTCCGGGGACGGTGTGATCCGGGTCCCGGCCTCGGGCAACCGGGTCGGCATTCTATCCGCGGCGGCGATCAATATCGGTGCGGGCGATGGGGTCAGTGGCCCCGGCGCAGCAACCATCACCGTCTTTCCGGACACCGGGACGGCAAGTCTGCCGCTCACAGTGACGGTTTGCGAAACCAACAGTATTGGCGTTTGCCTGGCACCCCGTTCGGCATCGGTCACCTCCGTGATCGCCTCTGAGGCCAAGCTCTTTGCCGTCTTTGTGCGCGTCGACGAGGGGGCTTCCATTCCCTTTGATCCGGCCAATGCGCGGGTTTTCCTGCGCTTTCGCAGCGAGGACAATGTCATCCGCTCCGTCACCAGCGCGGCGGTCACCTCTCCTGCACCGTCCTCCGACATCGCCGAAACGGTGCTCGCTGGGCGCTGGTCGATCCTCGTGCGGCAGGACACAGGCGACTGGCCGAGTCTCGAGCGCGGCTCGCTGCACGTGCTGGGCAATGGACGCGCCGTGCTGGCAAGCGGCGGCATGGCAAGGCTGATTGATGTCACGGCGCAGCCCGGACCGGACGGCACGGTGGTCTTCACGACCGGTGGCGCAGCAGGCGTGGCCCTGCTCTCCGGCACGATCCGTCTCGGCGATGCGCTCGCCGACCAGCCCGGAACCTTCTGGGGCGTGCGCGACGACCGTTCGACCACGGAATCGGACTGGTCAGGCCTTGCCGGCAGCTATGACGGGATCACGGTAGCGTCCGATGGCACGATCGCGGGGTCGTACCTCGGCTGCAGCGCGACGGGCAGCGCCACCCGGTCGCCGGACGGTGCGGCGGGTCTGCGCACGGGGGGAGTCAGCCTGTCGGGCTGCGCATTGCAAGGCAGATACACCGCGATCCTCGATCCGGCGGCGAACGACCAGGAGTCACCCGCGCTCATTCTTGCGAACGGAGACCGGGGCTGGCGAGTGACGCGCTGAGGCTCGCCATGCGGGGTGGCCGGGCCTAAACTCCTGGCTATCGGAGCAGAGGGGCGGACATGATCCGGACGGTAGTGATCCTGTTATGGGCGGGCGTTTTGGCAGCCTGCTCACCGGCAACTGGCGGCGGCAGGGATGCGCCCACCGGCGCAGTGTTGACCCTCTATGGCGACATCGAAACGGTTGATCGCGGGCCGTCGCAGGCCGCCCTGGAGCCGCTCTTCTTCGCCTATGGCATCGAGTTCGGCTCGGCCTGCGTTTTCTCGACGGCCAGCCTCGCCTCCCTCGATCAGCACGAGATCCGCGTCGATTTCCCCATGGGCGGTGATGAACGCCGCTTTTCCGGCCCGCTCCTGCGCGACGTGCTGGCGATTGCCGGGCCGCAGGGCACGCACCTGACCGTGACCGCGCTCGACGGGTATCAGCGCACCATTCCGCTCGAACAGGTTATGGCCCATGACGTCATCCTCGCCATTCGCGCCGACGGCGAGTGGCTCGGGATCGGCGGCTACGGCCCGGCCCTGCTGGTCTGGCCGCGCGGCACGGACCCCGATCTGGCCGGTCAGACTGACGATGACTGGGTCTGGGGCGTCTTCGCGATCGAGTCGGTCACGCCGGACGAGACCTAGTCCCGCCGCGACAGGCTGGGCGGGCCACCCAGTTGTTCAAGGGTCAGCGACACCACATCGCCCGAGGCATTGCGCTGAAAGGTCAGGCGGGCATCGTCCAGGCCTTCCAGGGCAAACCGGTCCGGGCCAAGCGGGGTCAACCGGCGGCCGCCCTGTTCGCCTCGGCGGTAGTGGAGCGCGCCGTTCTCGATGAAAATCTCGCGCGGCCCGTAAGTGCCGGTCAGTGTGTCGGCATTCTCAGGCAAAGGTGGCAAGGGATTGGCCCTGGCCCGCGCGGCTTCGAGCGCCCATTCCACACTGCGGCGCTGGTCAGCATTTTCGGCGGTTTCCAGGATCGCCTCATAGGCCAGCGCCAGCGCAGCATCGAGCGCCTCGGCGGCCGGAACATCGACATCGGGAATGACGCCGGTGCCTTCCCAATTCGTCCCGGTAATCGGATTGCGCGCCGATCCGGTCGAGACGAAGACGGCAAACCCGTCCCCGGCCGGGAAGAAGCCGCCCGGATTGCCCGCGCCATAGGTCGTTTCTCCGACAATCGTGGCGCGTTCCATGGCTTGCAGATGATAAGGGAAGGCTTCGCCGGCCGACCCGGTTCGGCTGCTGGTCAGCACATAGAGCGGGACGTCCGGGCGTGCCTCGCCCGGCAACCAGGCCAGCGACATCAGCTCGGACGGATACTCCCGCTCGCTCGAGACAAAGGTGTTGATCGGGCGCTGGTCGACCGGATCGAGAAAATGGCTGATCAGGAATTGCACCATCGACGGCGCGCCGCCCGAATTGCTCCGCATGTCGAAGATGACCGCGTCGGTGTTCTCCACGAAATTCAGTGCGGCCAGTGCCGTATCTCCGGCGATCTGGGCGGGAGCGAACTGGTGCAGATCGATATAGCCGACATTACCCGGCAGAATGGCGACGTCCTGGAATCCGAAATTCACCCGCGCCAGCGCGCCAATATCAATTCCGTCGTCCTCGCCGCCATCTCCATCGCCGGGACCTTCGGGCGGCGGACCCACATAACGCACAGAGAAGTGGTTGTCCTGCGGGCGCAGGTGCGCGGTCAGGGCATCAGCAAGCGACGCCGCATCACCGGCCCCATCGAAGTCACCTGCGGCGAGGGCTGCGCGCAGCCCCGCTGCGATTTCCGCACCGCGATCTGTATCGTAGAAATTCTCCTCGATCAGGCGCGCCGCGTCATTGACAGTCCGGGCACGGCTCTCGGCAGATTGCGCCGGATTGTCCTGGGCCAGCGCCAGGGGCGAAACAAGCAGGGCGGCACAGGCCGCAATGGCATGGAATAGTCGGATCATCGCTCGGTCCCTCCGGTCGGTTGATGAAGGCCGAGTCTAGCCTGCACCGGTCGCGATGAGGCGTTACAAAGGCGCAACGCGGCCGTCATCAAACCGAAAAACAATTTGCGTCCGGGGGTGAGGCTTCTAGGCTGCGCGCCAGCTAGAGAAGAGTCGGGGAGACTTATGGAAGGCTTTTTTGATGGCGCGACGACAGTCGCGGATTTTCTCTGGGGTGGCACCTGGGGGACGGTCGTTGATCCGGAAACAGGTGAAGACATTCCCAACCGGATCATGCCGGTCGGTATTATTGTTATCGCCCTTCTGGGGACGGGCCTCTATTTCATGATCATGCTGGGCTTCCGCCCGCTGCTTCGCCTGTTCCCGGCCTTCGGGGAGCTGTGGGGCGGACGCAAGGCGACCGGCGAGGGCGAGATCACGCCCTGGAACGCCCTGTCCACCGCCCTGTCCGGCCAGGTCGGGACGGGTAATCTCGCCGGTGTGGCGACAGCGATCACGCTGGGCGGGCCGGGTGCAATCTTCTGGATGTGGGTGACCGCGCTTTTCGGCATGGCAGCGGCCTATGCCGAGTCCAGCCTTGCCGTGCGCTTCCGGGAAAAGCACCCCGACGGGCATTTCCACGGCGGGCCGATGTACTACATCAAGAATGGCCTGGGGAAAGGCTGGGGCTGGCTCGCCATCCTCTTCTGCCTGGGCACGATCCTGTCAGCCATTGCTACCGGCGGCGCCATCCAGGCCAATTCCGTGACACAGTCCGCGGTCGAGGCCGGCACCTCGCTCGGCCTGAACATTCCGAACTGGGCGGTCGGGCTTGTGCTCGCCGCGCTGGTCTTCATCGTCATCATTGGCGGCATCAAGTCGATCGGTAATGTCGCGGGCAAGATCATCCCCTTCATGGCACTCGCCTACATCCTGGCCGCGCTCTATGTGCTGCTGACGCATGCCGACCACATTCCGGGTGCCTTCGCCCAGATTTTCGAGCATGCCTTCGGCTTGCGTGAAGCCGCCGGCGGCCTTGCCGGGTACGGGGTTCTGGCGGCGATCCGCGCCGGTGTGGCGCGCGGCCTTTTCTCCAACGAGGCCGGTCAGGGTTCCGCCCCGATCGCCCACGCGGCGGCGCAGACGAAGAACCCGGTCAAGCAGGGCGAAATCGCCATGCTCGGCGTGTTCCTGGACACGATCGTCATCTGCACAATGACGGCGCTGGTCATTCTCGTGGTCGAAGGGGCCTACCCGTCTGCAGGCGGTGTGGTGTCCTATGCCTGGCAATCGGCTGATCTCGAAGCGTCGGCCATCACCACGGCGGCCTATTCCGAAGGCATGATCGGCGGGGCCTGGGTCGTCCTGGCGGCACAGGCGCTTTTCGCCTTCACCACCATTATCGGCTGGTCCTATTACGCCGAGCAGTCGATCACCTATCTGACCGGCGACTGGGCGGCCAAGCCCTTCCGTTATCTCTGGGTCGGTGTGGCTTTCGCGGGAACGCTGGTGACCAATGTCGACGGGCTCTGGCGGTTTGGCGACATCGCCAACGCGACCATGCTTCTGCCGAACGTCGTGGCGTTGCTGCTACTGTCGGGCGTCGTATTCGTGATGACTCGCCGCTTCGACAAGACCGGTGAGTTACCGCCGAACTTCCATGGCGACACCTGGGGCACCGAACCGCCGCCGGGCACGGTCGAGAACAAGGACTAAAGACCGGTCCTGAACTGAACCGGATCGGCCCCGCCTAGCGCGGGGCCGTTTCGTATCGGGACGCGAGGCGCGCGGCCATTGTCACGCTGGCGAGGCCAAGCACGATGCCGGCTCCATCTGCGGCGAGGTCCGCCAGGGAGGGCGACCGCATCAGGCCCGGCGTGGCCTGCGCCAGCTCGATCATTCCGCCATACAGCAGCAGCGCGACACCAATTCCCCAGGCGCGGACGTCCGGCCAGGACAGGCGCGCGAATATGGCCAGCACGGCGAAGGCGGCGAGATGCTCGGCCTTGTCCAGCCCCAGAAGGCGCGGTGGCGCATTCGGGGCCGGGGTCAGGGCGATCACGGTGACAACACCGAGAATGGCAGCAAAGGCGAGACGTGACGCTTGCCGCGCCATCCAGCGCTTTCTAGGTTCCGGCCGGGCATGGAGTTTCAGACGCATGGACAACGGACTTTCCGATATCGACCGGCTGAGCCGGCCACGGCGGGGCTGGACCCCGGCCGAAGCCGGAGCGATCTACCGCGCACCGTTTTCCGATCTGGTCTTCGCCGCGCAGGGCGTCCATCGCCGCAAGCATCGGGCCAATTCGGTCCAGAAGTCCCAGCTGCTGTCCATCAAGACCGGGGGCTGTGCCGAGGACTGCGGTTATTGCAGCCAGTCGGCCTTCCACGAGACCGGCCTGAAAGCCTCCAAACTCATGCCGCTCGACGCGGTGATGACGGCGGCGGCTGCGGCCAAGGATGGCGGCGCGACGCGCTTCTGCATGGGTGCCGCCTGGCGTTCCTTGAAGGACCGCGATGTCGACGCCGTCTGCGCCATGGTGGAAGGCGTCAAATCGCTCGGGCTGGAGACCTGCGTTACGCTGGGCATGCTCGAGGACGGTCAGGCAGAACGGCTGAAGTCGGCCGGGCTCGATTATTACAACCACAATCTCGATACCAGCCGCGAATACTATGGCGACGTCATCACCACACGGACCTATGAGGACCGGCTCGATACGCTCTCGAAGGTCCGTTCAGCCGGGATCCATGTCTGCTGCGGCGGTATTATCGGCATGGGTGAGGGCGAGGCCGACCGGATCGGTCTGTTGGTCGAGCTCGCAAATCTCGACCCGCACCCCGAAAGCGTGCCGATCAACCGGCTTGTTGCCGTGCCGGGTACGCCGCTCGGCAATGCCGAACCGCTCGACGGGATCGATTTCGTGCGCACGATCGCCGCGGCGCGTATCATGATGCCGGACTCGGTGGTGCGGCTGTCGGCGGGCCGCGAGACCATGAGCCGGGAGCTTCAGGCGCTGTGTTTTCTGGCCGGGGCCGGATCGATCTTCGTCGGTGAGGAATTGCTGACCACGCCCAACCCGGACCGCGACGCCGATTTCGACATGTTCGAAGCGCTGGGACTGGAAGCCGCGGAGTAGGGGTTCAAGCGACGCAAACCCCTCATCCTGAGGTGCCCGCGTTAGCGGGCCTCGAAGGATGGGAAGACAGGCTCTCGCGTGCTTCGAGGCTTTCCTGCCGGAAAGCACCTCAGCATGAGAAGGGTTTGTGCGTTCCGGACAAGCAAGAGCATGACACTAAAACGGGATATCTTGATTTGATGCCCCCCGGTTTGGCGCAGCCAAGACCGGGGTCAAACCAAGACAATCTGGGTCCCGGCCCGCGCTGCGCGCGTCCGGGAGGCGTCGGGTTACCCTGTTCAAGGTCCCGGCTTGACCCTTCGGGGCAGCCGGGATGACAGCCATATCAGAGTCCAAGCCACTTCCTCCTCTCCCTTGATGGGAGAGGTGCCGATCCCGGACCTGTTCCGGGGGAGGCGGAGAGGGTGAGAAACATCAAACGGTGAGAGTGACCCACCCCTTCCGTCTGACGCTTTCGCGTCAGCCACCTTCCCCATCAAGGGGAAGGAGAATAGGTGCTCTTGTCAGCGTCATGCCCCGAATTATTCGGGGCATCTCCCATGCAAGATCACCCGGATAAACCGGGTGATGACGCAAATCTGTACGTATGGAGGGTGCCTACGCCACCCCGATGCGGGGAGCACCGCCATCCTGGGCTTCGGACGGGCCGAAGGCACGATCCAGGAGCACGGTGGAATCCTGGGCCAGTTCAATCGCGGCGGTAAGGTGTTCGAGCACCTTCACATTGTTGGCGAGGACATGGAGCGCCTCAGGGCGGTGGTCCTCGGCGATCTTGGTGCAGCGTTTCAGAACGTCACTGCGCAGATCAAGCAGGATGTCCTCCAGCTTGCGGCCGCCGGGATTGGCGTCGGAGATGAGAAAGCGGGTCATGGGATGCGCGCCTCCTTTCTGGTTTCAGGGTCGGACCCTGACAGAAACGCGTTAATTTTCACCTGACGCCTTGATCGTGATACCGGGTGCCTCCAGCTTCGAGACTGGAGCGCAGACACGAGGATACAAGCCATGCCGCAGAAAATCGGAGCCGAAGCCGCGCTCGCCCGCCTGAAGGGCTGGAGCGTGGTGGACGGCCGTGATGCCATCGAGAAGACATTCGAGTTTCCCGATTTCAAGGCGGCCTGGGCCTTCATGTCAGCGGTTGCGGACAAGGCCGACGCGATGGATCACCATCCTGAGTGGTTCAATGTCTACAACAAGGTGGATGTCACGCTGGCGACCCATGACGCTGATGGCGTGACCGAGCTCGACGTGACTCTCGCCAGCTTCATGGACGATGCCGCGCGCGGGCGCTGAACGCCTACTGGTCGTGGATGATGACCATGCCGAGCAGGAAATCCGCCCCGTCCTGACCGAGGATCTCGTCGGTGGTTTCCTGCATCACCAGTGAAATCCGGTCCGTGTCCGGCACGTCGCCATAGCGGTAATTCGCGCCGGCATAGCGGCTGAGCGCCGCGACATAGGCATCACGCAGGCGCGGCATCAGGCGCTGGGCCCGGGCGCGCAGGCGGCTGTCGGGAATTTCCAGACCCGCCTCGATCTGCAACACGCCGCGAATTCGGTAATCGGCATGCACGCTCGCCGTCAGCGGCGAGAGCGGCACATAGCCTTCAGACGAGGTGATCATGCGCCGGCGCTCACTGTCGCCGCCACCACTGCCATGCCCGTCGCCGCCCGAGGGCGGAGCGGCGAAAGCGGCGGGCGTTGCGGCCAGCATGGCGGTCAGAAGGATGAGGATCAGCCGTGTCATGGTGCGCAGCATAGGCACCAAGCGGTAAAGGAAGCGTTGGTGCCGCAAGCCGGCTTCGCGCTATGAGAAAGGCCATGTCCACGCCAGCCTCCATCACCGGCCTCATCCTCGCAGGCGGCAAGTCCTCCCGCATGGGAACAGACAAGGCCGCGCTGGTCCTTGACGGCGAGACACTGCTCGACCGCGCCCGCCGCATCTTGCGGGAAGCCGGGGCCGAACGCGTGATCGTCCTGGGGCGTTCGTACGAAGCAGACGGCTGGCCCGATCCGCCCGGTGGAAAAGGGCCGGGCGTGGCGCTGGCGTCGGCACTGAACCGGTTGGCAGACAGCGGTCCGGTCCAAGCGCTTGTCATCCCGGTCGACATGCCGTGCCTGACGCCGCACAGCCTGAAAGCCCTGATCCGTTCCGGCCCAAGCGCTCACTACCAGAACGACCCCTTGCCGCTTTACTTCGCGCCGGACGCGCGATTGCCGACCCCGGATACCGTCCGCTCTGTGCGCGATGTCGTTAAGGCGGTCGGCGCGCTGGCGCTACGCCGCCCCGGCAATGAGCGCGTTCTGGCGAATATCAACACACCCGATGCGTTCGCGGACCTGTCCGGCGGGACCGGACCGGACTAGTCTGTCTGCCATGATCGCCATACCGCCCATCGAGATTGAAATTGTCGACACCAATTTCGATCCCGCCGCCCGCCTTGCCGGGTTTGCGGGACCGGAGAGCGGCGCGGTCGCGAGCTTTACAGGCCAGGTCCGGGGCGGTTCGGACACGGTGCTGACACTCGAACACTATCCGGGCGTGACGGAAGCCGCGCTGCGGTCGATTGCCGAAACAGCTCACCAGCGCTGGCCGCTCGATCGGAGCCTGGTCATCCATCGCGTCGGTGCCATGTGGGCGGGCGAGGCCATCGTTCTGGTTGCCTGCGCTTCGGCGCACCGCCGGGCAGCGCTGGAAGCCTGCGCCTTTCTGATTGATGTCTTGAAGACCGAAGCCCCCTTCTGGAAGAAGGAAGCCGACGGGACCGGCGAGCGCTGGGTCGAGACCGGCACAGCCGACCAGTCCGCGGCGCGCGACTGGCTGGAGGAGACAGGATCATGAATACGGGCAAGCTCTCCCATATCGGCCCGGACGGCCGCGCGCGCATGGTCGATGTCTCTGACAAGGCCGCCACGAAACGCCGCGCCGTCGCCTCGGGACAGATCACGATGAATGCTGATGCCTTTGCCGCCGCGCGCGACGCCAGCGGCCCGAAAGGTGAAGTCATCGCGGTTGCCGAGATCGCCGGAACCATGGCGGCCAAACGCACCGCCGACCTGATCCCGCTCTGTCACCCTCTGCCCCTGTCAAAGGTCGAGGTCCGCATTGCGCCCCTTGCCGACGAGAGCGGCTATGGCATCGAGGCCGAAGTCGTCACCACCGGTCCCACGGGCGTCGAGATGGAAGCGCTGACCGCAGTGTCGGTCGCCGCGCTGACCCTCCACGACATGCTCAAGGCCGTCGACAAGGCGATGGAGATCGGCGCGATACGGCTTGAAGAGAAAACAGGCGGAAAATCCGGCGACTTTACGCGTAAAGGACGCTAGGCAGACGCCGGACGATTAGCGCGTGTTTCGACCGCTTTCCACACCCGGTATCCCAGCAGCAGCGCCAGAATTCCGGCATGGACCAGCGGGCCGGGCTGGAGCCCCTTTTCGGCGAAGAAATGGTGCGTCACCGCCAGAATGGCGATGGGATAGACCAGCATATGCAGCCGCTTCCAGCGCAGCGCCCCGAGCCGGCGGATCATCGAGTCAAAAGACGTCACAGCAAGCGGGATCAGCAGGGCCAGTGCGGCCATCCCGAAAGTGATGTAGGTCCGCTCGACAATGTCCTCCCACAGCTTCGGCAGCGAGAAGAAGAGGTCCGCGCCGAAATAGGCGGTCAGGTGCAAGAGCGCATACCAGAAGGCCGCCAGCCCGATCCGGCGGCGCACCTTCATGACCGGACCCCATTTCGTCAGGTCACGGAAGGGCGTTATGGCCAGCGAAATCAGCAGTATGCGGATTGCCGTCTGGCCCAGGAAATGATGCGTCGCCGCGACTGGTTCGAAGCCAAGATCATTGGGCTGTCCGGTCAGCAGCAGTACCCATTGAACCGTGATCCAGACCAGCGGCAGCACGAGCGCGATCAGCACCAGCGGTTTGAGCCAATGCTTGGCAAAGCTCCGCAGAATGGCTTTCCGGTCCGCCATCGGATCAGTAGTTTTCGTTGAGGTCCATGCCGGCATAGAGGTCCGCGACCGCCTCGCCATAGCCATTGAACATCTCGGTATCGCGCCGGGCGAAAGGCCCGGCCCCGATAATCCGCTCGCTGGCCTGGCTCCAGCGCGGGTGGGAGCGCTCCGGATTGACGTTGGAATAAAAGCCGTATTCGCGCGGCGCGGATTGTTTCCACGTCGTCACCGGCTCCTCGGACACGAAGCTGATCCGCACGATCGACTTGATCGACTTGAAGCCATACTTCCACGGCACGACGAGCCGCATCGGCGCGCCATTCTGGTTGGGCAGGACATTGCCGTAGAGCCCGACCGCCATGAAGGCGAGCGGGTTCATCGCCTCGTCGAGACGCAGGCCCTCCCGATACGGCCAGTCGAGCACCGGGAAACGCACGCCGCGCATTTCCTCGCGGTTGAGATAGGTCTCGAACGCCACATAGCGCGCGTCCGAGGTCGGCTCGAAGCGGTTCAGAATGGAACTTAGCGGCACGCCGATCCAGGGGATGACCATCGACCAGGCTTCAACGCAGCGGAGCCGGTAGATGCGCTCTTCCAGCGCACTGAAATCGACAAGATCTTCGACCGCGAACGTGCCGGTCCGTGCGGCATGACCCGTGACTTCGACCGACCAGGGATCGGTTGTCATCGCGTCGGCATAACGCGCTGGATCATCCTTGCCCGTACCGAATTCGTAGAAATTATTGTAGCCGGTCACCGCCTCGACCGGGGTCAGATCCCCATCCGTGATGCGGTAGTCCGTCGTCGCATAGTTCAGCGAACCGTCGGCATTGGCCGTGTGTGGCGCGGCCTCACCGCTGTCCTGCGCGGAGCAGGCCCCGGCGAAGGCGGTCGCGGCCAGTGCGCCGCCCGCTGCCATGATGGAGCGCCGGTTGAGATAGAGATGTTCGGGCGTGACGTCCTTGTCCGTCAGCTGCCAGCTCGGCGTATTCCGGATCAGCATGGGGGTCGCCTTTCTGCCACTTGCGCTCTGCTCGCCTCAGAACATAGGGCGCGGCCCCGGTCCTGTCCGCCCGGCGCAAGGAAACGTGACCGGCCGGGCCTGACATCTCCTTCGTCTGACAGAGCGGTTTGGTTACAGGCCGGATGGGCGCGGTTAGCCCAGCACGTCGCTCACGGCTTCGACGACGCGGGCTTGTTCGGCTTCGCCCATCCCGGTCCAGAGCGGCAGGCGGATGAGGCGGGCCGCCAGGTCTGCCGTCACCGGAAGCGGCGGGCCGGGTTGGGCAAACCGCCGTGCGGCCGGGGCCGTGTCCAGCGGCACGTAGTGGAAGACCGCCATGACGCCGTGCTCGCGCAAGGCCGACAATACCGCTGCACGGTCGCGCCCGGGCGGCAACAGCAGGTAATACATGTGCGCATTGTGCGTGCATCCGTCCGGCACGACGGGGCGGCGCAGGCGCTCGGCGGTTTCGAATGCGCCGAATGCGGCGTGGTAGCGCGCCCACAGCGCCAGACGGCGCTGCGTGATCGCCGCCGCGTCCTCAAGCTGGACCTGCAGGAAGGCTGCAGCGAGTTCCCCCAGTCCGAAGGACGAGCCGATATCCTGCCAGCAGTAGCGCCCGGTCTCGCCCCGCTCGAAAGCCCGGCGATCAGTGCCCTTCTCGTGGATGATGTCGGCGCGCGCGGCCAGGCCGGGCCGGTTGATCAGAAGGGCACCGCCTTCCCCGCAGGTCACATTCTTGGTTTCGTGGAAGCTGAACGCGCCGAGATCGCCCATCGCGCCGAGCGCCCGGCCCTTGTAGCCCGCCTCGATGCCCTGGGCGGCGTCCTCGATCACGGCAAGGCCGTGAATTCGGCCCAGGGCGAGGATCGCATCCATTTCGCACGCGACGCCTGCATAATGGACAACGCAGATCGCTTTCGTGCGCGGCGTGATCAACGCCTCGATTTTTGTTTCGTCGATATTGAGTGTGTCGGGCCGGATATCACAGAACACCGGCATTGCCCCGCGCAGCGCAATCGCGTTCGCGGTCGAGACATAGGTATAGGCTGGCATGATCACCTCCTCGCCGGGCTGGAGGTCGAGGAGAAGCGCCGCCATCTCCAGCGCGCCGGTGCAGGAATGGGTCAGCAGCGTGCGGGCCGTGCCGGTCCGCTCTTCCAGCATGGCTTCGCAGGCGCGCGAAATCGCACCATTGCCTGACAGGACGCCAGCGGCCTGGGCGCGTTCGATTCCGGCCAGTTCGCGACCGGTCAGATAGGGCCGGTTGAAGGGGATGAGATGGGTCATACGGGTTTGCTCAGCGTAACGGCCATAGGGCTGGCCCATTGCGGCGGGATTGCACGCAACCAGCCAGCGAATGGCCCTTTCGCGGTCCAGCCTGCCAACCGCCCGGCCAGCCCGTCATGCCGGGCCCGGAAGACCGGGTCGTTGTTCAGCCGCGCAAAGGTCGCGGCCATGACGCCGGGATGAAACCGCACCGACAGGCCTTCCGTTCGGGCGATGCGCGCCAGACGCCCTGCGCCGATGAAATTCAGCCCGTCCCAGACTTCGCGATGTGCCTCGATACGGCGGGCAAAGATCGCCCGGGTCAGAGCCGGCGACCAGAAGGGGATGGGAATGGCGAAATGCGGGTCATAGGCGAAGCGGTAATTGGGGCAGAGATGGACCATTGTGCCGCCGGGTTTCAGGACACCGTTCATCGCCGCAAGCGCGGCTTCGGGGTCGGGCAGGTGTTCGAGGACATGGACCGAATAGATGAGATCAAACGACCCGTCGGTATCGGGGTCCAGATCTTCCGCGCTGCGGGCCGAGGCCGAGAAGCCGGTCGTTCCCGCGGCCGCGCTGACCCGTTCCGCCAGCCGTGACATCCGGTCAAACCCGCTTTCGGCCGGCTCGATGCCGCGAATGTCGATGCCGCGGCTGGCGAGGTAATGGCCCAGCGCGCCGATACCGGAGCCGACTTCGAGTACCCGCAGTCCGGGCTCGATGACGGGCGCGATCAGGTCATGGCCAATGCGCGATTCGCCGAGATAGGTCTGCAAGGCGTCGTGGTCCGCCTCGTCGAGCCCGTTTATCCGGTCCGCCAGCGCGTCCAGCCAGCGGCCGGGAGACTCAGCGGGTATAGTCATGGATATCGCGGATGATGACGGACGGACGGCGCTTTACCTCGTCGAAAATCCGGCCCACATAAAGCCCCGTCACACCGACAGCCGACAGGATCAGCCCGCCCAGCATCCACACCGAGACGATGAGCGAGGTCCAGCCACTCGGGGCCTGTTGAAATCCAGTCCAGAGCAGAATGACCAGCAGGGACGCCAGGACCGACAGGACGAAGACGCCCACACCGAGATAGAAGACATAGCGCATCGGCGCGCTCGAAAACGAGGTGATCGCGTCAACCGCCAGCGAGCCGCGACGGCGCAAGGAATAGGTCGTCGAACCTTTCGATCCCTTTTCCACCGGCAAGGTGACATGGTCGAATCCGGCATAGGCGAACAGGCCCGGAAGGAAGAGCGCGCGCTCGTCGAATCCGTCCAGCGCATCGGCAAACCGCCGGGTCAGCAGCCGTGCGGTGACCGGATTGCGCGGTGTCTTTAACGCGATCAGGCGCTCATGGAGCCGATAGAAGGCCTCTCCGCTGATCCGTTCGAACCAGCCGCCCTTGCGGGTTTTCTGCACGCCGGAGACCATGTCGGCTCCGGTCTCGGTCATCATTGCGGACAACCGCGTCAGCCAGCCCGGGTCTTCTTCGAGGTCGGAGTCGATGAGGAAAATGCGCTCGCCTCGCGCCTGTTTCAGCCCGGTCAGCAGGGCGCGGTGATGACCGAAATTCCGCGACAGATCGACAATGACGAGATCGCTGTCTGTTTCGGCCAGGCCCAGGGCCCGCGCGAGTGACGCGTCGGGCGAGCCGTCATTGACAAGAATGATCTCGTAGGACCCGCCATGGTCCCGCGCAGCGGCACGAGCCCGGTCCACGAATTCCGCGACCGTGTCCTCGGACCCGTAGAGCGTGGAAACGATGGACAGGTTCAAGAGGAATACTCCTTCACCGGCGGCACGCCGAGCCAGACATGATACACATCCTCGCAAGCCGCGAGAGTCCAGCCCAGACGTTCATAGATCGCGCGGGCGAAGCGGTTGCGTCCCTGTGAGCGCAGCCGGCCCTTGACGATTCCGCGCTCGCGGTAGTGCAGCATCGAGGTCTGAAGAAAGCCTGCTCCGAGCGCGCGTCCGCGCAAACGTGGATCGACGGCCATCAGGTCAGGGACACCGAAACCCGCACTATCAATCCGTCCTGAATACATCGCGGCGATAACCCCGTCCGGATCGCGCGCCACCAGAACATGGTCGCCGAACTCCCGTGTCAGCGCCCGCCGCATCCAGGTAGTGTAGAGTGCTTCCGCCGCCGGACGGGGAAACAGCGGGTCGTTGAAGAAACGAGAATGTTGTCCCGAGAGCAGGGCCAGGCGGTCTAACTCTGGCAACGGATCGCGGCCCTCGTGAAACTCGATCAGATGGGCCGCTTCCGGCGGGCCGAAGGTGATCCGGGAGTAATCACAGATATAGGTGTGACGCACATCGACATGCGCCGCCCGGCCCGGCAGGGAAACGGGGCTTCCAGCCGGGACGGTATAGACCAGAAGCGTGGCTCCCATTTGGCAGGCGGCACCGACCACTCTATCGAGATCGCCCTCCCCGGACCGCGTGGAGTGGGCTTCCACGACGGTAAATCCGAAGAAGTCCGAATCCCAATCCAGCTTGCGTGGCTCGGCCATTATGCCGGATCCTTGCTGCCGGCCCGCCCCGCCGGCCGATCCAGCCAGACGTGGACGATGTCTTCCCGTCTTTCCAGCACCCAGCCCGCGCGTTCGTAGAGATTGCACGCGGCGCCCGCGCGAGCCTGCGTCCGGATGCGGGCCTCGGTCACGCCCTCATCGTGAAACCACATCATCATGGCCCGGAAATAGGCGCGTCCGAACCCGGAATTTGCCCGTCCCGGCAAGGCGGCCATCAACGAGGGTTGCCCGTGACCGTCCGTGCCGAGATAGGTCGCGCCCATGGCCGTGCAGCAGCCGTCGCCGCCGCGGGCGACCAGGACCAGGACACGCTCGGATAGTTCGCGCGTCACGATCCTCTCCATCCAGCGCGTGTAAAGCGCTCGGGCGGCGGGGCGCGGAAAATCCGGATCGCGGAAGAAGCGCGACTGGCGGCCGGACTGGACGGCCAGACGGGCGAGATCGGGAGCCATGACCCGGGCCGCGTAGGGCTCAAGCCCGGGCAGGCCATCGACTGGCCAGTCGGGCACGGGCCGGGTCGGCGGCATGGCATAGATATGGCGGGTATCCGCGAGCACACCGGGAAGGCTGGCAGGATCAACCGCTCCGGCCGGCATGCGGCAGACCAGCAGCGCCGCGCCCTGTTCGCGTGCGGTCGCTACGGCCGCCTCTACATCTGTGGGCTGTGCATGATCAAACACGCTTTCCGCGACCTCGAAACCGAAAAAGTCGGAATCCCAGTCGAGGCGTCGCGGCGTTCCGGTCACGGCTGGTCACCCATACCCACCAGTGGGTCACCGGCCCCATCAAGGCCCACCGCCTCAAGGCCGGCAATCTCCGCCGCTGGTCGCGTGAAGGCCGACAGGACGATCAGCGCCGCCAGGCCTGCCAGTGCCGGTCTGCGCCAGCGTGCCGGCGTCCACCGTTCCGCCGTGAATGCCGCCCAGGCGACGAGCACCATCATCGCCGCCGAGGCGATCAGCGCCTTGTAGCCCAGCATGGCCGTCAGGTGGAATGGCCGCATCTTGATCGGCAGGTAGATGACGAATCCGAGCGCGATGACGAGGAAGAGCGCAACCGGAACCAGGTCGCGCCGGTCTGCACGGGTCCAGGCCGCTCGGATCCAGCGCCAGCCGAGGAGGAAAAATCCGAGCACGAGCGCGCCGCCAACAAACCGCCAGGACGTCATCGCGCTGATCGGGATGAGGTGATTATAGGCGTCGTGATAGCCATTCTGTTCGGCGGCCAGGACCTCCGGCCCGTAGGCGGCGTAGCTGGGCGAAAAGACGAGGAAACCCGGCAACACGCTCGACAGCGCCATGTAGAGATAGGTCAGGTAATTGACCGCCATGTCCTCGGCCATCATCAGGAGATGGGGGTAGGTCACCACGCTCTCGCTTTCGAAACCCGGCTGGACCAGGGGCGCGGCGGCCATGAAGCGGACGGGCAGGTAAATCGCCATCGCTCCGGCAAGGACCGCTCCGGCGATCAGGCTGCGCCGGGCAAAGCCGGCGTCGCCGTGCCGCCGCCCCCACACAGTGGCGAACCCGCAGGCGAGGATGGCGGGCACGGCAAAGTTCAGCCAGTATTCCGCTGACAGGACCAGCGGCAGCAGCGCGAGCAGGAACACGCTCAGCCGGACCGCCTCTCCGCGCTCGGCGCGCAGATACGCCAGCAGCGCCGTCACCGCGATGGCCAGCCAGGCGATCACGAGAAATCCCAGCATCACATTGCCGTAGACGAAGCTGTAGCCAAGGAAGGTCGACAGGCCGGCCACCAGTCCCAGAATCGTCGCGAAGCGCACGGACCGGGTGGCCACGAGTCCGCAGACATAAAGCGTTCCGGTGCATATCCCGGTCACGACCAGATAGACGGCGGCGGGCGGCAGAGCCTGTTCGAGGGCGTAGAGCGGCAGCAGCGTCGTTGTCGTCCAGGCCCAGCGGTCGGTATCGAGTTCAATGGGGCCGAGCAGGGCCAGCGGATTGCTGGCCAGCAGCTCCGCGATCCGGTCCGATGCCGAGGGTGACAGGATCAGCGAATAGGGCGGGCGGTCACCAGGGGCCGGAATCGTCATCCAGCGGTAGAGCGTATTGACCGCCAGGGCCAGGCCCAACGGCCAGAGGGCGGTCACTGCCGCCGGCCAAGCTCCGTCCCGTCGTCCCATGCCGGTGGCATCCCCTTACGCCTGCCCGCCGATGGTGTAGGCGCGCGCGCCATATGCGGCAAGCGCGGAAGGAAATCAAAAAGGCGAAGGATGGTGGAGCCGAGGGGAATCGAACCCCTGACCTCGTCATTGCGAACGACGCGCTCTCCCAACTGAGCTACGGCCCCTTACCTTGGGAAGCGGACAGATACGGGCCGCGCCGGTTCCCGTCAAGCGCGTCTGACGGCGCGCCTAGCTGGTCGTCTCGGCCCGCCCGCACAGTGCCTCAAGCAAGGCGGTGACGCGCGCCAGGCTCGCCGGATCGGAAAGGCGGTGGTTCGCCCCCTTGATCAGCGTCATCTCGATATCGCGCGAGGTGAAGGCATCGATCAGCCGCGAGGCCTGCGTCCAGGGCACATCGGTATCGGCCAGCCCGTGCAGAAGCCGAACCGGGCCCTCATAGGGAAGGGGTGCGCCCAGCACGCGCTGAGCCCGCCCGTCCTCGATCAGGGCGCGGGTGATCACCGTCTCGCCTTCGGGGCCGGTCTGCACCCAGCGACCCTCGTTCTCAATCGCCTCGCGGACATGAAAGGGAAAACTCTCCCACATCAGATCCTCGGTGAAGTCCGGCGCGGCAGCCAGCAGGAGCAGGCCCGCAATACGCTCCGGCCTTGCCTGGGCAAGATGACAGGCAATCCACGCGCCCATCGACGAGGCCACGAGGATTTGCGGGCCTTCGGTACACGTGTCGAGTACGGCAAGCGCGTCGTGCGTCCACTGGCCGATCGTGCCGTCCTCGAAGGTGCCCTCAGAACGGCCATGCCCGGAATAGTCGAACCGCGTCAGGCCGCGCCCGGTCTCGGCTGCCCAGCCATCGAGAAATGTCGCCTTGGTGCCGCCCATGTCGGCCCGGAAACCGCCCAGCCAGAGAAGCTTCGCCCGGCCCGGTTGCGGCGCGCGGCGCTGCCAGGCGAGCGACGGAGCACCGTCGCGGCGCAGGACTTGCACATCGGTAGTGTTTGTCATCGGCTCGATCTCGTGAAAGAAAGCGGGGCTTTCCAGTAATGATGCCTGATTCATGATCATCTTGCAGGTCATTCCCCGGCTCGACACCGGCGGCGCAGAACGCACCACGATCGAGGTGGCCGAGGCGCTGACCCGCGCTGGCCACACCGCGCTCGTCGCCAGCGAAGGCGGCCGCCAGGAAGGCGCACTGGACGCGGCCGGAGCCCGGCTGTTCCGCATGCCGCTCGATTCCAAAACCCCCTGGGGGCTTGAAGCCAACACGGCCCGCCTGGTCCGGCTGATCCGGACCGAAGGCGTCGATCTCGTTCACGCCCGATCCCGCGCTCCGGCCTGGAGCGCGCTGCGGGCCGCCCGCCGCACCGGCATTCCCTTCGTGACCACCTATCACGGGGCCTATAACGCGCGCTCGGGCCTGAAGCGCTTCTACAATTCGGTGATGGCGCGCGGCGACCGGGTGATCGCCAATTCGAACTATATCGCGGCGCACGTGATGGAAGAGCATGGTGTAGGGCCGGACCGCATCGCCGTCATCCCGCGCGGCGTCGACATCGACCGCTTCGCCCGGTCGCCCGAAACGGTCGCGCGCGCCGCCACCCTGAAAGCCGCGCTGGGCGTGCCCGAGGACCGCATTGTCGGTGTCCTGCCCGCGCGGCTGACGCGCTGGAAAGGCCAGACCGTCGCCATCGAGGCGATGGCCGCGCTGAAGACTGAGGGCGGTTCGCTGCCCTATCTCCTGTTCGTGGGTGACGATCAGGGCCGCGCCGACTATCGCCAGGAGCTCGAAACCCTGATCGCGCGCTATGGGCTGGACTCCGATATCGGTCTCGCCGGTCACCAGGATGACATGCCGGCCATTTATGCGCTCGCCGACTTCGCGCTCAACCCGTCGACCGACCCGGAAGCCTTTGGCCGCACCGCGGCGGAAGCCTCGGCGGCCGGATTGCCCGTTATCGCCGCTGATCATGGCGGCGCGCGTGAGGTCGTCCTGTCAGGAAAGACCGGTTGGCGTGTTCCGCCCGGGGATGTCCCGGCGCTGGCAGGCGCGATATCGGAGTTGATGGGGCTCAATTTCGAGGCGCACCGGCGCATGGGGCGGGCCGGTGCCGCGCATGTCGCGGCGAATTTCACTGTCACCGGACTGCAAGACTCCACCTTGCGGGTCTACCGCGAACTCTTAAAGTGAACCGCCATGACTGACGCCGCGCGCGATACCATTTATATCCTCCTGTGGGGCGATCTTGTCGATACCGTGCGCGGTCTCGCCTCGGTCGACCGGATCAAGGCTGCGCACCGGCGGGCGCGTATCATCCTGCTGACCTCGCCCGACTACGAAGCTTTGCTCAAGCACTGCCCGCATTTCACCGGGGTCGAGACGGACGCGCTGGCCGAAGGTCCGGCGGGCCGCCTGATGGTCAAGCGGATCAAGATCTCCAAGCCTGTTGCCGTCTACGATCTCGTCGGCGGTCCGATAGCGCGCAAGATCAAGGGCGGGCTGCGCTTTATGAAGACGCGCTGGATTGACGGCCGGCCCGCCGAAGCAGGCGGGCACCCGATCGATACGGCTGCGGCCACGCTGGGCCGCGCCGGTCTCGGGCCGGATCGCTATGAGCTGGGGGCAGCACCGGGTCCGGACATCGCCTGGATCGATTATCTGGCGCGCTCCTCGCGCATGCTCGAGCCGGAATATTTCGGCATCAATGACGCGTTCGCCCTGCTGGCCCCGGCCGGTGACGAGGTAAAACCGCCGCTGCGCTGGCCGAAAGAGCGCTGGGCGACACTGGCGAGCCAGTTGCTCGACGCCGGCATTATCCCCGCCGTGGTCGGCGGGCCGTCCGCGAGGGAAGTGGGCCGCTTCATCGCCGAGGTAACCCCCGGTGCGCGCGACCTGACCGGCAAGGCCAAGCTGGTCCAGCTGGCCGGGCTGGGGCGCAAGGCCCGCTTTGTCTTCGGCGAGGACACGGGGCTGTTGCACCTGCTCGTCGCCGCCGGCCCCCCGGCGCTGGCGCTCTATCCCGATGGTGAGGGCGATCCGGCCTACCGGGCCCCGCGCGGTGCCTCGCCGGTCGTGATCATGCACGCACCGACCCTCGCCCAGGTCACACCGGAAGAGGCGATGCAGGCCATGCGCTATGCAGGCGGCTTTGATCGCGCGCCCCGAGCGGCTTGATTTGTGTTGCCATCTCGCCATAACACCCGTTTCCAGACACTGCCCGACCGAATTTGGCGCTTGCGCCGCGCGCTCCGGCAGGGTCTTGATACCGACTGACTACGTTCCAGAGGCTTTTCGAGGAGAAGACGCATAGCCCGCAGACCCCAAGCAGCGCCGCCGGCGAAAAAAGACGGCCCGCGCATCAATTCAGACATACGCGTTCCGCGCGTTCTGCTGATCGACGAACACGGCGAGAAACAGGGAATCATGCCCACCGACGCGGCGCTGGAAGCCGCGCAGGAAGCCGGGCTTGATCTTGTGGAGGTGTCTCCGAACACCGATCCGCCCGTGTGCAAGATTCTCGATTACGGGAAGCTGAAATACCAGGAACAGAAAAAGAAGACCGAGGCCCGCAAGAAGCAGCGCACCGCGCAGGTCAAGGAAATCAAGATGCGTCCGAATATCGACGTGCATGATTACGAGGTGAAGACCAAAGCCATGCACCGCTTCTTCGAGGAGGGCGACAAGGTCAAGGTCACCATCCGCTTCCGGGGCCGTGAAATGGCGCACCAGGATCGCGGCATGACCCTGCTTCAGCGTGTCAAGGAAGACTTCGACGAGGTCGCCAAGGTCGAATTCGAGCCCAAGCTCGAAGGCCGCCAGATGATCATGGTCATGGCCCCGCGCTAATCCCTGGCGCGAGTAATCTCCGCCCGATTCCCGTCACGCACGAATCTCTCGTTGAACCGGTCCGTTCTTGGCAAAAAAATGCCGGACCGGTTCAACTTGGGTTCACATCCGCGGGCTGTTTAATGCTACCGTTCGCAATGGGCGTGTTCGGGCCGTCAGGGCTACGAACGTCCGAAACGGAAGGGGATCCAAGAACATGACCATCAAAACCGCCATCGCGGCTGCCGTCAGTGCAGCGGCGCTTTCGCTGGCCTTTGGCGCGTCTGCCGAAGCCCAGAACTGGCAAGCCAACCCGAATTACGGTTCGGTGTCGCTGACCACCGGTTTCGCGCCGGATCCGTATGTCGTCAACGTCCTGTCGGGCGGGACGATCAATGCCGCCGGTATCGGCGGGTCCTGCCGGGGCTTCATCTCGAATGCACCGGACTTCGACCTGTATTTCACCGCTGGTTCCAGCCTGCCGCTGATCATTTCGGTGGCGTCCAATGCCGATACGACCCTGGTCGTGCGTGCGCCGGACGGGCTGTGGTATTGCGATGACGATTCCGGCCAGGGCCTGAACCCGTCAGTGCGGTTCAACAATCCGCGTTCGGGTCTTTATGACATCTGGGTCGGTACCTATGGCAATGCCAGCAATCAGCCGAGCCAACTGAACATTTCCGAACTCTACAGCCAGTAGGGTGCGGAAGGACCGGTGACCGGCAGCGTCCGGGGGTACGGGACCCCGGGCGATCTGCCCCGCCGGTGGCCTCGTGCCGGAATCGGGTCCGGCTGACCCGGCATTTGACGCATTTTCGTTGCAGTCTGGTGCCAATTTGGCCAAGCAATTCTGGATTCTGTCCGTGACGGCCCTGGATGGGGCCCCGGACAGGAAGGGGACCAGTATGAACCGCCAGACATACATTCCCGGCATGCTGGGAGCCGCGCTGGCCGTGCTGGCACTGACCGGTCCGGCCGGGGCGCAGGACTGGACGCTGAATCCGACCTATGGCGCGTCGAGCCTCCAGAACGGCTTTCGGCCCGATCCCCATGTCATCGACCTTCACTCCGGCGGCGAGATCAATGCCGCCCGCATGATCGGCGGGCACTGCACCGGCTTTATCGCCAATGCGCCGGATTACCGCCTGACTTATGAAGCCGGCGACCTCCCGCTGATCTTCGAAGTCACGGCGAATGTTGACACCACGCTCGTGATCAACGGCCCGGACGGGCTGTGGTATTGCGATGACGACAGCGCCGGAAATCTCAATCCGCGCCTATACTGGACCAGCCCGCCATCAGGTCAGTACGACATCTTTGTCGGGACGTATGGCAATGCCGGTATCCGGCCTGCGCAGCTGTCCATTACCGAAATTCCGCCGGAAGTCGCCGAGCCACCGGTGCCCGATTGGTCCCTCGACCCGACATTCGGCACCGTGTCTCTGGATTATGGTTTCCTGCCTGATCCATTCGAGATACAGCTGCAGTCAGGCGGTGCCATCGATGCAGCCGCCGCGATCGGCGCGCCGTGCGTCGGCTTTGTCGCCCAGGCTCCCGATTTCCGCTTTACCTACAATGCCGGATCGCCGCCGCTGATCATCTCGGTCGGGTCAGAGGCTGACACCACGCTCGTGATCAATGGCCCGGACGGGCTCTGGTATTGCGATGACGACAGCGGTGAAGGCCTCAATCCGTCACTGCGCTGGGACACGCCGCCATCGGGACAATACGACATCTATGTGGGCACTTACGGGGAAGCCGCCCTGCAGGACGCCACCTTGTGGATATCAGAAATCACCAGTCACTAACTCACCAGGGAAGGGGAGAATTTCCATGAATCGTATGCTTTTGGCCCTCGGCGCGGCGGTGGTCGCCGCGTCGCCCGCGGCCGCACAGACGATCTCGGTGCAGCCGCACTACGGATCGATCACGCTGGATTCCGGCTTCCTGCCGGACCCGCATACCGTCAATCTTCAGGCTGGCGGCAACCAGGATGCCGGCCGTCTCGGCGATGCGTGCTGGGGCTATATCTCCGATGCGCCGGACTACAATCTCTATTATACTGCCGGGGCTCTGCCGCTTTACATCTCGGCCACATCGGACTCCGACACCGTGCTGGTCATCAACGATGCGGCGGGCAATTGGCATTGCAATGACGACGCCGCGGAAAGCCTGAATTCGGGGATCCAGTTCGACCGCCCGTCCAGTGGTCTCTACAACATCTGGGTCGGCCGTTTCGGCGTTCAGGGCGAATTCGTTCCGGCGCAGCTGCACATTTCCGAGCTCGGCTTTGCCATGAATGGCTCGCTCGGTGGCGGCGGTGCGCTCGACTACTCGCTCCCGGCCAATTTCGGCGAACGGCAGCTCAGCGCCGGCTTCATCCCCGATCCGGTCAATGTCGAAATTCTCGCCGGCGGCAATGTCGATGTCCGCGAGGCTGACATGCCGGGCTGCTGGGGTTACGCCTCTTCCGCGCCCGATTACGAGCTGACCTACACTGCGGGCGGCTTTGATCTCTATCTCTCGGCGACGTCCAACCGGGATACGGTTCTTATCGTCAACGACCCGAGCGGCAACTGGATCTGCAATGACGACGGGGCCGAAGGCCTCAACCCGGGTATCCAGATCTCCGACCCGCAATCGGGCGTCTATGACATCTGGGTCGGCACCTATTCCCAGCAGGACGACTTCCCGCCGGCCATGCTGCACATCTCCGAGCTTGGCTTTGGTGGCGATTTCTCCAGCGCGACCGGGCTCGATACTGCCCTGCCAGCCAATTACGGCGCGACCGCGCTCAATGGCGGCTTCATCCCCGATCCGCACACCGTCGACATCTATGCCGGTGGTGACATCTCTGTCAGCGACTCGGTGAACGGTTCCGGGACGTGCCGCGGCTATGTGACCGCCGCGCCCGACTACGAACTCGACTTCACTGCCGGGTCTCTGGACCTCTTCATCTCGGCGGCCTCCTCCAGCGACACGACGATTGTCGTCAATGCGCCGGACGGTTCGTGGTGGTGCGATGATGACGGCGGAGAGGGCTCGTTCAATCCGGGTGTCCAGTTCAGCAATCCGCAATCGGGTATCTATGACATCTGGGTGGGCACCTATTCGCGGCGCGACCCGGTGCCGGCCCGCCTGAACATTTCCGAGATCGGCTTCTTCGACAACGACTGATCTGAGACCGGCAATCCGGAATGAATCGGGCGGCATTCCTTTGGCGGAGTGCCGCCCTTTTCATGCGGGCAGGCCTTCCCTTTTGAATAATGTAACACTATATCATCAGAAGCTGACACGCCGCCGCCCGGGACCGCGCGACCATGAATGACCGCCACGCCAAATTCGCCGACATGTCCGGGATCGGACTGTCGCTCCTGTGCATGGCGCATTGCTTCATCCTGCCCGTGATTGCCGTGCTTGCCCCGGCGCTTCTGCCCAGCCTGTCAGGCTGGCTGTTCACCGGCGAGTCCGCGCACATGTTGTTTTTCCTGATCGCCGCACCGGTCTCGATTGCCGCTTTTTTCTGGGGCGCGCGCCTGTCCGGGGCCGGCTGGAGGACCCTGACCGCAGCCGGTATCGGCCTGGTCCTGATGTTTGTCGGGGCGACGCATGTTTTTGGCCACCTCGCGGAAACCATCCTGACCGCTGCGGGCGTGACCCTTCTGGCCGGGGCGCATTTCGTGAACTGGCGGGCCCGCGCCCGGCAGGGGCATGACCACGAGGAAGACTGTGCGCTCTGCGACAGCGAGGCTCCGGCGTCCGCGCCGCCGCCCGAACCCGGTCATCGGCACGACGCGTCCTGCGGTCATGCCCATGGCACCGAAACCCGCAGCCTCGCCAGCCCGCCGGCTAATGACCGGCGTCCGGCATCCAGCGTCGCCTGACCAGCCGGTCCGCTACAGCGGGCTGACCTCTCCCGCTTGCCTTTCCTGTTCCGTGCGCGTATGACGCGCGCTCTTGAAAAACCACCCGTTCAGGCCCCCATCGACATGCCTGCCGGGTCCGACACGCAAGGAACCGTTCGCGGTTCCGCATCAAAGGAGCGTCAAATGTCGAAGATGAAGACCAAGAGCGGCGCCAAGAAGCGCTTCAAGCTCACCGCGACTGGCAAGGTGAAGGCCGGCCAGACGGGAAAACGCCACGGCATGATCAAGCGGACGCCCAAGCAGATCCGTGACAAGCGCGGCACGGTGGTTCTCGCCCCCGCCGACGCCAAGGTCGTGAAGAAGAAGTTTCTCCCGAACGGCCTTTAAGGTCGGTTCGCGATTTCAACGAGTTAGGAGCCTCATACTATGGCACGCGTCAAGCGCGGTGTGGTTTCCCGCCGCAAGCACAACAAGGTCATCTCCCAGGCGAAGGGCTATTACGGCCGCCGCAAGAACGTCTACCGCGTCGCGGTCCAGGCGGTCGAAAAGGCCGGCCAGTACGCCTATCGCGACCGCCGGGCCAAGAAGCGCAATTTCCGCGCTCTCTGGATCCAGCGGATCAATGCCGGTGCCCGCCAGCACGGCATCACCTATTCCCAGTTCATGAACGGCCTGTCGCGCGCCGGCATCGACATCGACCGCAAGGTCCTGTCCGATCTGGCGATCCGCGAGCCCGACGCCTTCAAGGCGCTGGTCGAACAGGCCCAGGGCGCTCTGGCGAACTAGAGACCGCAACGCCGATGGCCCTCGAGATGAAGCCCGCTTGCCAGAGCTGCGAGCGGGCGCTCGAGCCCACCGGCGAGGCCTTTATCTGCACCTATGAATGCACCTTCTGTGCGCCTTGCACGGAAGACACCCATGCCCATGTCTGCCCCAATTGCGGCGGCGAACTGGTCCGGCGTCCGCGCCGCAAGGCGAACTGACGCCGCCGGAGCGCTTGCCTTCCCGGCGCGGACCGGTAAACCGGAGGGCTGACAAACTCTCCGCCCCGCTTTGATCTTCCAGGGACAGGCCATGACGACGACCGGCGAGCTCGACGCCCTCGAAACCGAACTGACCGCAGCCGTCGGTGCCGCCTCTGACGAGGGTGCGCTGGAAACCCTGCGCGTCGAGGCGCTCGGCAAGAAGGGCAGGATTTCCCTGATGATGCGCTCGCTGGGTCAGATGAGCCCGGAAGAGCGCCAGGTCATGGGCCCGGCGCTGAATGGCCTGAAAGACCGGATCGGGTCCGCCATTGCGGCGCGCAAGGCCGCGTTGGAAGCCAAGGCGCTTGATGCGCGACTGGCTACCGAGCGCGCCGACGTCACCCTGCCCGTGCGCAACGAGCCGAAAGGCGCGCTACACCCGGTGACGCAGGTGATGGAGGAACTCGCCGTCATTTTTGCCGACATGGGGTTCGAGGTCGCTGAAGGTCCGGACGTGGAAGACGACTTCCACAACTTCACCGCCCTGAACTTCCCCGAAGGTCACCCGGCGCGCGATACGCACGACACCTTCTTCATGAAGCCGGAGTCTGACGGCTCGCAGAAAGTCCTGCGCACCCATACCAGCCCGGTGCAGATCCGCACCATGATGGAAAGGAAGCCGCCCATCCGCATCATCGCGCCGGGCCGCGTCTATCGCTGCGACTGGGACCAGACCCATACGCCGATGTTCCACCAGGTCGAGGGGCTGGTGATCGACAAGGAGGCCCATATGGGCCACCTGAAAGGCATCCTCATCGACTTCATCGCCGCCTTCTTCGAGACCGATGTGGTCGAGTCCCGCTTCCGCCCGCACCACTTCCCCTTCACCGAACCGTCGGCGGAGATGGATGTGCGCTATGAGCGCGTCGGCGATGCGGTGAAGATCGGCTCCGGCGATCAGTGGATGGAAATCCTGGGGTGCGGCATGGTCCACCCGAATGTCATCGCCAATTGCGGCCTTGATCCGGACGAGTTCCAGGGCTTTGCCTGGGGCATGGGCGTGGACCGCCTCGCCATGCTGAAATATGGCGCGCCGGACCTGCGCGACTATTTCGCCAATGATGTCCGCTGGCTGGCCCATTACGGCTTCTCTCCGCTGCTTCAGGCCAATCTCGCGAGCGGGTTGAGCTGACCCATGCTCCGCTGGCTCAAAACCAACCACCAGGCGCTCACCGCGGTCGGCGCGATGGTCGTCGGTCTTGCGGCGCTCTTCATCGCCTGGGACCAGGCGCGCGTGATGCGCGCCCAGCAACATGCCTCGGTCTATCCGGTGCTTCAGGTCGATGGCTATCAGAGTTCAGGCGACACGAATGCCAGTCTGGGTATTCGGGTGCGAAATACGGGTGTCGGGCCGGCACAAATCGAATCGGTCAGTCTCTACCAGGATGGCGAACGCCGCGCCGACATGTCGTTGTTCCTGGCCGAATTGCCGCCCGGCTACGACATCTCGTGGACGGCGCTGACCGGTCGTTCGGTTGCCGCGGGTGAAATGGTTCCGTCGGTCGATCTGACCTGGGCGCGTTCGGACGTACGCCTTGATGATCTTACAGCCGCTGCGCTGGAATGGGACCGGTGGGAAGTCGAAATCTGTTACTGCTCGGTCTTCAATCGGTGCTGGACGACATCGCCAATTGGCGGCGCACGCGCCGAGCGAGTCGCGCGCTGCGAACGCGATGATGCCGATCCCTTCCTGGTCCTCGGCACAGCTGCGATCGATGATCCGCAAGCCGTAACGATCGAAGCGGAGGACGCACGATGAATCGCCTGACATTCATTGCCCTGGGGATAGGCTTCATTCTCGGACTCTTTGCCGCCTTCGCGGTTGATCAGATCACTCAGGACGACAATGCGCCATGGGTTGGGATCCGCGAATTGCGCGGTTGCTGGTCGTCCGGGAGCGATACGCTGACCTTCCGCCAGGACGGGGAGCGCAGCCGCGAGCTCGAGGCCCGGTTTGGCACCGATGACCAATGGCGCGAAGTTGAGACAGCCCTTGATGGCGATCTGATAGTCGCGCATTTCAGCAACGATCCAGAACTGTATGAATTTCGTTTCGACGCTCGCCGCGAGGGCGATCGGTTGACAGTGACTTCGGCGCTCGGCGACGAAACCAGTTTGCGGCGCTGCGAGCCAACGGCCTAGGAGGCCAACGACTTGAGCTATTACATCTCGACCCGTGTGGACGGCCGTTTTGACGACGTCGTTGACCGCGTGATTGCCGCGCTCAAGGATCAGGGATTCGGTGTTCTCAGCGACATTGATATCGCCGCGACGATGAAGGCCAAGCTCGACAAGGACTTGCGGCCCTACCGCATTCTCGGGGCCTGCAATCCGGGATTTGCCTTCAAGGCATTGCAGGCCGAAGACAAGATCGGCGTGATGTTGCCCTGCAATGTCATCGTCCAGCAGCGCGAGGATGGCCGCATCGAGGTTTCAGCGGTCGATCCGGCGGCCTCCATGCAGGCGGTCGAAAACCCGGCGCTCGCAGACCTCGCCGGTGACGTCAAAGCCATGTTGGCCAAAATGATTCAGAGCCTTAACTGAGGGCGCATATCGCGCATATTCGACGATGAAATTCACTCTCTCCTGGCTGAAAGAACACCTGGAAACGGACAAGTCCCTCGACGAAATCGCCGAGGTGATGACGATGGCCGGTCTCGAGATCGAGGGTATCGACAACCCGGGCGAGGCGCTCGCTGCCTTTACCGTCGCCCATGTCACCTCTGCCGAGCCGCACCCGGATGCCGACAAGCTGCGGGTCTGCACGGTCGAAACCGTCGACGGCACCAAGCAGATCGTCTGCGGCGCACCCAATGCCCGCGCCGGGATGCAGGCCATCTATGCGCCGCTCGGGGCCTATATCCCGGGCGCGGATTTCTCGCTCGACGCCAAGCCGCGCAAGATTCGCGGTGTGGAATCCCACGGCATGCTGTGTTCAGCCAAGGAGCTGGAAGCCGGGGACGACCATGACGGCATTATCGACCTCAAAGGCGATTTCCCCGTCGGCACGCCGGCGGCCGAGGCGCTGGGTGCGAATGACCCGGTCATTGATTTCGAAGTGACGCCCAACCGGCCCGACTGGCTCGGCGTCCATGGCATTGCGCGCGATCTCGCTGCTGCCGGACTTGGACGTCTGAAAACCGCACCGGTAACGCCGGTCGAGGGGACCTTCCCCTGTCCCGTCACGGTTGAGCTCGACTGGCCAGAAGCCTGCCCGGTCTTCGCCGGGCGCGTCATTCGCGGGGTCAAGAACGGCCCATCCCCGGCCTGGCTGCAACAGCGCCTGAAAGCCATCGGTCTTCGGCCCATCAGCCGACTCGTCGACATCACCAATCTGATGTCGCACGACCGCTGCCGCCCGCTGCACGTCTATGATGTCGCCAAGCTCGATGGTCCGATCCGGGCCCGGCGCGGACGCGGAACGCCCGACGCTTTCGAGGCGCTCGACGGCAAGACCTATGAGCCCACCGCCGACCAGTGCGTCATCGCCGATGATGCCCGCTGCCTCGGCTTTGGCGGCGTCATGGGCGGCGAATATTCCGGCTGCACCGAGGAAACCACCGACGTTTTCGTCGAGTGCGCCTGGTTCGACCCGCAGATCACCCGCGCCACCGGCCGGGCGACCGGTATCGAATCCGATGCCAAGCACCGTTTCGAGCGCGGCGTCGACACCGGTTTCGTGCGGGGCGGGCTGGAGCTTGCGACCGCGTTGATCCTCGATCTGTGCGGCGGGGAGCCGTCGGAAATGTTCGTCGCGGGCGAGGAACCCGCTGCGCCCGACGCGATCAATTTCCCGACCGGCGAGGTGAAACGCCTGACCGGGCTCGACCTCTCCAACGAAGAGATCGTCGATATTCTTTCCGCGCTCGGCTTCGGCATTGCCGGGGCGGGCGACAGCCTCTCGGTCGAAGTGCCGACCTGGCGGCGCGATTGCGCCTTGAAAGCCGACCTCGTCGAAGAAGTCGCGCGCATCCATGGCTTCAACCGTATCGAGGCGATTTCCCTGCCGCGTCTTCCCGGCCGCCGCGAGGCTCCGGCGACGACCGGCCAGAACCGGGCCCGCTGGGCGCGCCGGGCACTGGCCCAGCGCGGCTATCGCGAGGCCGTGACCTGGTCGTTCGCGGAAAAATCCCGCGCGGCCCTGTTTGGCGGGCATGGCGAGGGGCTGGCGCTGGAAAACCCGATCAGTTCCGAACTCGACGTGATGCGTCCCTCCGCGCTCATCCATCTATTGACCGCCATCCAGGCCAATGCCGACAAGGGCGTCAGCGATCCGCGCCTCTTTGAAGTCGGGCCGATCTATCTCTCCGATGCGCCGGACGGTCAGGAAACCGTTGCCGCCGGTGTGCGTTTCGTCAAACCGGTGCGCTCCTGGCACGGCAGCCGGGAGGCCGACCTCTTCGACGCCAAGGCCGACGCGATGGCGGCGCTCGACGCCGCCGGTGCGCCGGTCGACTCGCTTCAGGTCGCTGCAGAGGCGCGGCCCTGGTGGCATCCGGGCCGGTCCGGCGTGTTCAAGCTGGGACCCAAGAATGTCCTTGCCGAATTCGGCGAGATCCACCCCGGAATCCTGCGCGAACTCGACATTGACGGCCGCGTCATCGGCTTTGAAGTGCGTCTGGATGCCATTCCCGAAGGGCGCAAAAAATCCGGCACCAAGGCCCGTCCGCCGCTGCAACGCTCCGAGTTGATGCCAGTGCGACGCGACTTCGCCTTCGTTCTGGATCGCTCCGTGGCCGCGCAGGACGTGATCCGCGCGGCGAAAGGGGCGGACAAGGCGCTCATTGCCGACGTCACCGTGTTCGACGTCTATCAGGGGGCCAATCTTGGCGCGGACAAGGTCTCGCTCGCACTCGAAGCCACGCTCCAGCCGTCAGACAAGACGCTGACCGACAAGGAAATCGAGGCGGTCGCGGCCAAAATCGTCGCGGCGGTTGAAAAGGCGACGGGCGGAGTGTTGCGAGGGTAAGGGATTCCCTTCGCTATCTGCCCCGGACCGCGTTCCGGGGCCTACAGATCGCGAAGGATGGAGAGCCATATTCGGTCATTTCGGTAGGTCCCGGAAAAAAAGTCCGGGACCGGCTTTTCAAGTTTGACCTTGATCCAACCCCTCAGTCGGCGCTTTGCGCCTCCCTCTCCCTTTTGAAAGGGTGAGGGACAGGGATCAGAACCCCGAAAACGCGCGGTGATAGCGGATGATGCCGGGCCCTTTGGGCAGGCGGTTCGTGTCGCGGACCAGCAAGCGGAAGGCGTCACCGGCCTGGTTCTCGACGTCGGCATCCCACCGGTAGTCAAAGCCGCTGGCCGGTTCAAAACCGAAGCGCGCGTAATAGTCCGGTTCGCCCAGTACGGCGAAGAAGGGCGGATCCAGCGCGGCGAGGAATTCCAGCGCGCTGTCGACCAGAGCCGAGCCGATTCCCCGGCCCTGCCGGGTCTCGACAACCGCGAGCGGGGCGAGGCCTAGACCGATCGCCGAGGATTTCCCTGCGCCAACCGCTTCGACCGGCGAGAACAGCACCATGCCGATGACGGCGTCATGGTCTTCGGCAACGAGTTCGAGACTGTCCGCGTCGGCCGCGCGCAGGGAATCGACGAGACGCGCTTCGGCATCGGTCGGGAAAGCCCCCCGCAACAATCGGCCGATGGCGGCGTGGTCACCAGCCTCGGCAGGGCGGATCTGCATCCGGGAGGCTCCCTTAGAAGGGCAACCAGTTGCGTTGGCGGGAATAGGCGAGATAGCCGACATTCGCCCCGGCCCGCAGGCCGACGCCTGAGCGGATCGGTGCCAGTGTGATCCCGTCGGCGCGCTGATAGTTCACGCCCATGCCCGCGACCAGATAGGCGGTGCCCTCCACGCCCGGAAAGCGCTGGTAGATGCGTTCGGCGTCGTGAAGATTATAGACGAGAACGAAGACGCGGCTGGCATTGCCGCCCGTGTCAAAACCGATGGACGGGCCTTGCCAGTACACCTTGTGCTGGCCGCCGGTTTTCATGGTCAGATAGCCTTCACCATAGCGCAGGCCCACACCGACCGCGCCGGCGATTTCCTCGCCCGCGATATAGCCGACCGGGCGTCCCAGATCGGAAAAGACCCGTTCCAGAACCGCCGCCGCAGCTTCCGCCGTCACGCCAAAGAAATCGGACACCGCCTCGACCATCTCGTCACGCGAGTAGGTCTCGACCGGTTCGGAATACTGGCTCGGCTGGCCGTAATCGGGATCGTCCTGCGCGCGGGCGGCGGGCGCGGCCAGGAGGAGGGCGGCGATCAGGGTGAGAAAGAGGCGCATGGGACGGCACTCCGGCTGTCAGGTCAGGTCTGAACGCGATAATCGCGCACGATTTTGACCACACCGCGGCGAAACGGTTAGCGCTTGGTTAAGCCCGCGTCAGCTCGTCGACGCTCAGGAAGCTGGTAAACAGGCTGCGCACCGTGCTGTCGGCATTCGCCGGCAGGGCCTTGTCCAGCAGCTTGCTGGTCAGCGGGAACCAGCTGTCGCCTTTCAGCATGCGCGGGTCGTGCGTCATCGAATATCCCATCGACCACTCCTTGAACTGCCGGGGGACATTCTCGTCCTGAAGGATACGCACGACATTGGAGTGGCGATTGTCATTGGCGATGTCGCGAAAAACCGCGTCGATGACCTCGGCTTCGCCTTCCAGCAACTGCATGAAGCTGATCCCGTCGAACACGAGCAGGCCAGTGACATTGTCACGCCCATTCCGCTCGCGCGCCGTATCGAGAATGCTCTCGATATCCTTCTTCGTCAGATCGGGCCGGGCTGTCGACACATAGACCAGTCGGGCAACGAGGCTCACGGGTCATCTCCTTCTCGTTCCCGACCGTCCGGACGGGCTGCGCTTCCGGTCGAGTTAGGCGGTATTCCGCAGCACAGTGCAAGCATTGGGTGAAATTTTACACGCGCAACGTGCAGGCGTGCAAATTTGCTGGCTGGCCATCACCGCCGAACCGGCTTGGCGAAAGGGCGTGGCGGTGATACCTCCCGCGCCCATGAGCACAGACCCGAAACATATCCGCAATTTCTCCATCGTCGCGCACATCGACCATGGCAAGTCGACGCTGGCCGACCGCCTGATCCAGAAGACGGGCGGGCTGACCGAGCGCGAGATGAAGGAACAGGTGCTCGACAATATGGAGCTCGAGCGCGAGCGCGGCATCACCATCAAGGCCCAGACCGTCCGCCTCGATTACAAGACGGCGAACGGCGAGACCTATGCCCTGAACCTGATCGACACGCCGGGCCATGTTGACTTCGCCTACGAGGTGTCGCGCTCACTCTATGCCTGCGAGGGTGCGCTGCTGGTCGTTGACGCCGCGCAAGGCGTCGAGGCCCAGACGCTCGCCAATGTCTATCAGGCCATCGACGCCAATCTCGAAATCGTGCCGGTCCTCAACAAGGTCGACCTTCCGGCCGCCGAACCCGACCGCGTGAAACAGCAGATCGAGGACGTGATCGGGCTCGATGCCTCCGACGCGCTGGAGATTTCCGCCAAGACCGGGCTGGGGATCGAAAGCGTCCTTGAAGCCATCGTCGAGCGTCTACCCCCGCCCGCCAGCGGCGATCCGGACGCGCCCCTGAAAGCCCTCCTCGTCGACAGCTGGTATGATGCCTATCTCGGCGTCATCTGCCTGGTTCGTATTATCGAGGGCCAGCTGAAAAAAGGCATGCGCGTACGCCTGATGGGCACCGGCGCGGCCTATGGCGTGGATGGCGTCGGCGTCTTCAAGCCAGCCAAGACCAATGTCGATGCGCTGGGGCCGGGCGAGATCGGCTTCCTCAACGCTTCGATCAAGCAGGTCCGCGATGCGCGCGTAGGCGACACTGTCACCGACGACAAGCGCCCGACCGACAAGATGCTGCCCGGCTTCAAGCCCGCCGTGCCGGTCGTCTTCTGTGGCCTCTTCCCGGTGGATTCCGCCGAGTTCGAGGATCTGCGCGATGCCATCGAGCGCCTCGCGCTCAACGACGCCTCCTTCAGCTTCGAGATGGAAACCTCCGCCGCGCTGGGCTTCGGCTTCCGCTGCGGCTTCCTCGGCCTCCTCCACCTCGAAGTCATCCGCGAGCGGCTCGAGCGCGAATACAATATCGAGCTGATCACCACCGCCCCATCCGTGATCTACAAGATCGGAATGACGGACGGTTCGGTGATCGATCTGCATAATCCCGCCGACATGCCCGACCCGGTGAAGATCGACACGATTTCAGAACCGTGGATCACCGCGACCATCCTCGTGCCCGACGAGTATCTCGGTGGCGTGCTGAAACTCTGCGAGGACCGGCGCGGGGTGCAGAAAGAACTCACCTATGCCGGCTCCCGCGCCATGCTGGTCTATGAGCTGCCCCTGAACGAGGTCGTCTTCGATTTCTACGACCGCCTCAAATCGGTGACCAAGGGCTATGCCAGCTTCGACTATCAGTGGAAGGAAAACCGCGAGGGCGATCTCGTGAAAATGTCGATCCTCGTCAATGACGAGCCGGTCGACGCCCTTTCCATGGTGGTCCATCGCGGCCGCGCCGAGATGCGCGGGCGGGCGATGTGCGAGAAGCTGAAAGACCTCATCCCGCGCCACATGTTCAAAATCCCGATCCAGGCCGCGATCGGCGGGCGCATCATCGCGCGTGAAACGCTCTCGGCGCTCAGGAAGGACGTGACGGCGAAATGCTATGGCGGCGACGCCACCCGCAAGCGCAAGCTTCTCGACAAGCAGAAGGCCGGCAAGAAGAAGATGCGTCAGTTCGGCAAAGTCGATATCCCGCAGGAAGCCTTCATCGCCGCGCTCAAGATGGATGGGGATTAGGGTCCTCACTGTCGACGTTCCCCGGCCTTGCGCCAGCAAGGACCGGGGTCCAGCAGCAATCCCCTTCCCTGGGTCCCGGACAGCGGCTCCGCCGATTCCGGGACGCGTCACATTTTGGCCCCCGCCCCTCAATCCCGTTCAAGACGGGCACGGCCTCGGTTTGCTTTCCTTGGCGTCATCGCGCTGGGGGGTGCGGCAGTGAGGAGCCGGACGTGACGAGATTGAGCAAACTGGCAGGCGCGAGCCTGCTCGCCATGACACTGGCGGCCTGCGGCGGCGAGACGGGAACGGCCGGCCGGGTCGAGCTGGTCTCTCATACCAGTAATCAGGCCAGCAATTCTGACGAGTCCGGGACGCAGCAGGCGGCTTCGACCGACTGGGTGATCAGCTGGGCGGTCGGGCTTGATGCGCTTCTCCTGATCGGCGCTGCGGCGGGCGATGAAATGCAGGCCGGTATCTATGGTGACGACATCACGCGCCTGCGTTCGGGCCTGTCGGAGCGGGGCAACGCCATTCTCGACCGGATGGGACAGCACGCGCGGGCCGATGGCCGCCTGCTCGGTCCGAATCTGGTCCTGTTGTTTTCCGGAGCCGATTTTTCCTCGCTCGACGCCGTCCTGACCGCGGCGCGCGACCCGGAAGGCATTCTGCGCCCGCCCTATGAAGCGAGCGCCTACTGGGACGATGAGGCCTGGCCGAACATTCTCGCGGCCATGCCCGGACTTGTCCTCGTGCTCGAGGAGATGCAGGCCAACGGGTTTGAAGCGGACTGGGCCGCGCGCTTTGGTGACGATATCGACGCGTCCATCGCCCGGATCGACGCGGCGGTCTCGCCCTATGACATCATACCCGAACAGTCGCGCCTTCTGGGCCGCACGCTCGACCCGCGCATCGATCTTGTCGTCGTTCACTACTCCCAGCCCTATGGCATACGCGTGCAGGGACAGCGTTTTCTCGCCCATCACAGCTATGACGCGCAAACCCAGCTGCGCATTGCCGCGCACGAGATTTTCCACCCGCCCTTTGCCCGCGATGACGCCGAGCTCGCCGCGCTGCTGGCCGATCTGCGCGCCGATCCGTGGGTGATCTCCATCGTCGAGGACCATGATCCGCAGTTCGGGTACAACTCCTTCAACGGCGTCATCAACGAGGATTCCACCCAGGCCCTCGACCAGATCGTGTCCGAACGCCTTGGCTTTGCGCGCGACCCGGCCGCGCGCTGGCAGCACGCCGATGGCGGCATGCACATGATCGCTGCCGCGCTCTATCAGGCGATGACCGAGGACGGGTTTGCCGAGACCGGGGGATCCTATTCGGACTGGCTGAAATCGGCGCTGCAACGCGGCCTGATGACGCCGGACGAAGTGCGCCGCCGTGCCGCGCTGATCGTGGGGGAAGACGCTGTCAATGCGTGGGGCCCGGACCGGCGAACGAATTAGCCCCGCCCCCTTCGCCTTTCCGGCTGACCGGCCTATATCTTCCCGGCGACCTTAAGCCGGAGAGACCACCATGATCCGCCAGACCCTGACTGCCGCCTTCGCACTTGCCGCCGCCCTTGCCGCTGCTTTCGCAGCTCCGGCACTGGCCGAACTGGAGCCGGGCGAGACTGCCCCCGACTTTACGGTGGATGGGTTCCAGGCCGGAGCACCGGTCAGCTTCCACCTCGCCGAGGCGCTGGAAACCGGTCCGGTCGTGCTCTTCTTCTTCCCGGCGGCTTTCACCTCGGGCTGCGAGGCGCAGGCCGCGAGCTTTGCCGAGAGCATTGCCGAGTTCGAGGCGCTGGGGGCGCAGGTCATCGGTATCACGGCGGGCAATACCGATCGCCTCGCCGAGTTCTCGACCCAGCACTGCGCCTCGGCCTTCCCGGTCTTTGCGCTGGGGGAAGGGATGATGGCCGATTACGACGTGCGCCTGGCGATCATGCCGGGCCGGACGAGCCGCACGACGCATGTGATCAATGCCGACGGTGTCATCACCATGACCCACAACGAGCTGAACCCGTACGAGCATGTCGACCGCTCGCTGGCGGCGCTGCGCGAAATGGCTCCGCAGGACTAGTCGACGACCGGGACAGGCGGGGCGGGGAATCCCGTTGCGCGTGCCCGGCGCTCGGCTAGGCTTGGGCCGATGACCCGTCTGCACGACATCGTTCCCGGCCATGACCGGCTTGCGCCACGCGCCAGCCTGACCCGTCATCGCCATGTGCGCGCCTACGCGGCGGTCGTCCTGGAGGGCGGCTATACCGAGACCGGAGATGGCGGGCGCATACGCGCGGCGGCCGGCGACATCATTGTCCATGGCGTGTTCGACGCCCATGCCGACCGCGTGGGCAAGACCGGCGCGCGCACCTGCAATCTGCCGCTGGCTGGCTCGCAGGCCGCCGGCGTGTTTCGCGCCGCAGATCCCGACGATTTCATTCGCATCGCGCACGAAGGCCCGAGCGCCGCGACCGGCTGGCTCGCCCGTCATGCCCTACCCCGTGCCAGAGACCGGGAAGACTGGCCCGACCTGCTCCTCGCCGCGATGGACGCCGAACCCGATTTGCGCTTCGACCGCTGGGCTGAAGCCACCGGCCTGCGGCCCGAAACCGTCTCGCGCGGCTTTGCATCTGTTTATGGCATCACACCCGCGCGGCTGCGCCTGGAACGGCGCGCCAAGGCGGCCTGGCGGGCCATCGTCTCGACGCGCGATCCGTTGTCGGCAATTGCACTGGATACCGGATTTGCTGACCAGCCGCATATGAGCCGCGCGGTGCGGGAGGTGACAGGCCATACGCCGGGCGCATGGCGCAAGGCGATGGTCTAGGCCGCCGGGTCGAGCACGCCGCCGACACCGGGATTGACCCGGAACCAGCCGGCAATGCCATAGCGCGGCTTCGCCGTTTCCCGCACGGCGTGGGGGATGGTTTCCGACATCATCAGGAGGAGGTCCCCGCCGCGCGGCGCGAACGTCCGGGCCGGTCCACCCGTCTCGGTATCCGACCCCCAGAGCTCCAGCTCGCCCCCATCCCCGTCCCGCCAGTCCGGATTGAGCCAGGCAACCAGCGAGACCACGCGCGAACGCCGCGCTCCGGCAAAGGCGTCGAGATGGCGCGCATAATGTCCGCCGGACGGATAGACGGCGAAATGCGCCTCGAATTCAAAGAGCCCTGCAAACAGGGCTTCATTGATCGCCCGGCGCAACGCCTCGGCCCCTTCCAGGAAGGCCGCCTCGTTGGGGTGCGTCCCGTCCATCCAGGCGATGCGGGCCCGGCGGATGGAAAGCGCCCGCATTTCCCCATCGCCCCGTCCGATCTTCCCGGCGGCCAGCGCATCGATCTCGCTCAAGACCCGTGCCCGGGTCAGCAGGGCGGCGGTCAGTTCGGCAGGCAGGGCATCGGCGGCATGGGCCCAGCCCTGCCGGGCCAGATCGTCTATCAGCGCGGCGGTGCGGTTCTCGCCGAAGAAGGGGCGGGGCGCGTCAAGCGCGGCCAGCACGCCCGGCGTCACCGGTTGCGGTGTGATGGGCTCGGCTAAGGGTGGCGCATCCAGCATGACAAGACCCAAAACCCCGCTCCCGGACATCCGGGGAGAAACGGGCCGCGCGCTTTAAGGCCAATGCCGCGCGCCCGCAAGCGGGATTTTAGGGGTGAGGTCTTTGACCCATTAAGACGACTGACCGCTGGTCTGTCCGGGTGAGCACGCCGTTTAAACCCTTAGTTGGCCTATTCTCTCATTTCATAGCTCAAGACCGTGCTGTCCGTCATGGTGACGCCCTCTCTGGGCCGGCATTGTGGGCGCCATTGCCAACGTCTCAGGGCACGTTCCGAATTGGGAATGAAGGCTCGATTGGTCCGGCCAACCGGTTCCGCGCTGATGATCTCGACCAGATGCCCGAACTCATCGACCCAAAAAGTCATGGTCACGGAACCGGTCCAGCCAAACTCAGCCGCGCGTGCCGGATATTGCGGAGGGGTTCGAATAGGAAGGGCACGACCGACCAGATAGGCACACCAGATTTCCAGGCTTTCATCCGGCCATCTCGCCGCCCCACTGGATTCGGTATCGTCAAAGCCACGGGCTAGAACTTCATGATAAATCGACAATATATTGGCCAGCGTATCGGGAATAGTTTCGTTCCGGCGGCCTGTCTCGGCGGCGGTCGCGAAGACAAGCGCTTCGGCGGTTGGCCAGTCCTGCCGGGCATAGGCGTCCACCACCAGCCGGTATTGTGCGATCAGATATTCGCGGCTTCCGCTCTCGGCCAACTCGAGCAGCCGTGCGACACGGGCACGGTCATCGTCGGAAAGAGGGGGCGCATAGAAGAAACTGGGCGGGCGCATTCCATGAAGGCGCATCGCGAGATATTGCCGTTCAAGGTCAGGGGCGTGGGTGCTCGATCGCGCCAGAGCCCGTTCGAATTCACCCATCCGGTCGAGCGCCAGCATGCCCTCCTGCGCGCTCAGCGCGGCTTCTATGAGACGGAAGCGAAGGCGGAGCGTGCCCGGCTCATCGCCAATCGCTTGCGCTTGAGTCAGGGCCTGTTCAAACGCCCGGTCCGCCAACCCTTCCGTTTCCGGCCGGATTCCATAGCGCAAATAGGCAATCCCGAGATTCTCCCAGAGCACCGCGCGCGTGGCGGCATCGGTGCCGTGCCGGTCGCCGGCTTCTGCCGCCGTGCGCGCTGCCCTGACGGCTTGCTCCCAGTCCGACGCCGCGACGGCGGCTTCATAAGCTGAGTAGGCGTCGAGGACTTCGGCCGGCAGAGTGCCGTCCTGTCTTGCCGCAGCCTGACCGGTCATCGCCATGACGCAGGCCAGAGCCGCAGCGAACACTTTCAACATCGAAATTCTCCCCGGGTACGCAAGCAGTAGCAACGCCCACACCAACGCGGTCAAGTTTCAATCGTCCGGTGTCCATCCCCAACCACTACCTCACGGCCTAACCTGCCGCTCCGGCCTCGCGCGAAGTCCGGAACGGGCAGGGCCGTCGTCGTGGAAGGAGTCCCGAAACCCCGGAAAACCTGCGCCCTTCCCGAACTACAGGAAGAAAAGCAGGTGCGGGGCTGCACGGGAGCGGGGAATCGCGCCTCTATAACGGGGATTACGGACGGGGCGAGGCTCTCATGAAAGCGCTGCTGGTCGAGAATATCCATCCCGATGCCGAGGCCGCCCTCTCGCGCTATGGCGCGGTCGAGGTGGAACGGCTGGACCGGGCCGTCGAGCCCGGCGAGCTGATCGAGCGCCTGAAGGGCGTCAATCTGCTGGGGATCCGCTCGCGCACCCGGCTGACTGCGGACGTCTTCGCGTCCGCGCCGGATCTGATCGCGGCGGGGTGTTTCTGTATCGGCACCAACCAGGTCGACCTCGAGGCCGCCGCCAAGGCGGGCGTCTATGTCTTCAACGCGCCCTTTGCCAATACGCGCTCGGTCGCGGAACTGACGCTCGCCTCGGTCATCATGCTGATGCGCGGCATCCCGGCCAAGACCGCCGCCGCCCATCGCGGCGAATGGCACAAGAGCGCGGCCGGGGCCCACGAGGTCCGTGGCAAGAAGCTCGGCATTGTCGGCTACGGCAATATTGGCTCCCAACTCTCGGTCCTCGCCTCGGGTCTGGGGATGCACGTCCATTATTTCGACATCGAGCCGAAGCTTGCCCACGGCAATGCGCGGGCCATGGCCTCGCTCGGCGACCTGCTCGAGATCTGCGATGCGGTGACGCTGCACGTGCCCTCCACGGACCAGACGCGCGGCCTGATCGGCTCGGCCGAGATCGCGCGAATGAAGCCCGGCGCGATCCTGATCAACCAGGCGCGGGGCGATCTCGTTGATGTCGATGCCCTCGCGGCCGCGCTGAAATCCGGCCATCTCGCCGGCGCGGCGGTGGACGTGTTTCCAAAGGAGCCGGCCTCGAAATCGGAAGAATTCCTCAGCCCGTTGCGTGGCCTCGATAATGCCCTCCTGACCCCGCATATCGGCGGATCGACCGAGGAGGCCCAGGCCGCCATTGGCGAGGATGCGGGCCTCAAGCTCTCGCGCTATGCCTTTGAAGGTGCGACGGCCAAGGCGGTCAATCTGCCCGAACTGGAGCCGGGTGCCCTGGTTTCGGGCCGGACACGTCTGACCAGCCTGCACACCAATGCGCCGGGCTATCTTTCCCGTCTCAACGAGTTGGTTGGAGGGGCGGGGCTCAACATCGCCGCGCAATATCTCAACACGTCGGGCTCGTATGGCTATGCCAGTGCCGACCTCGAAGGAAATATCCCCGCAGGCTTTTCCGAAAAAGTCGCCGCGCTGGGGGGCACGATCCGGGCGCGCCTGCTGACGATCTAGGCGAGGAGAAGGCGGCTCAATTCGTTGATCGAGGCGGCATACTCCCGGGCCCGATCCTCGACCGCCGTCCGCCGTGCCACGCCGCCAAATCCGACAAAGCGGTCCGCCGCACCGCTCTCGACCGCTTCAAGATCCGTAATCCCGTCCCCGACCATGACGACGCTGTCCGGTTTGAATGCGTTCCTCAGCTGGCTCAGGACTTCCGCCTTGCCGCCATTGTCAGAGAGCGGGTTGGCCGTGTCGAAGCCGCTGATCCGCCCGCCATCCCAAAGGAATCGGTTGGCGAAGATCGCGCTGTCGGCAAACCCCAGATCGCGCAGCGCCAGCCGGACCAGATCGCCAAACCCGCCAGAGACCGCGATGACACGATCGCCCTGGGCGCGCAGCGCGGCCAGCAGTTCTGCCATGCCCGGTGTCGCATAGGCTTTCAGGGCCACCGCCGCCCGCGCGACACTGCCGCGTTCAAACCGGGCAATGTCGAGCCGTGCCGCAATCGAGGCACGCAAGCCCATCGCGCCACTCATACCCGCATCCGTGATCGCGCGGACCTTCTCGGCCCCGTCGCTGCCCCGCGTCATCTCGATGGCGAAATCGAGGCTCTCGACCGCCAGCAGCGTCGAGTCCACATCGAAGGCGACAAGACGGGTCAAAATCCGGTCAGGCCGGGACGCCGCGGCCAATGGGACAGCTCACGCCCGTCCCGTCGAGCCCGCAATATCCGCCCGGATTCTTGGCGAGGTATTGCTGGTGGTCGTCCTCGGCCAGGTAGTACGGCCCGGCTTCGGCCATCTCGGTCGTGATCGCCCCGCGCCCGGCAGCATCCAGCGCTTTCTGGTAGGCGTCGCGCGACGCCTCGATCCGGCGTTTCTGGTCCTCATCGCGCCAGTAGAGCGCCGAGCGGTATTGCGTGCCGACATCATTGCCCTGGCGCATGCCCTGGGTCGGGTCATGGTTTTCCCAGAACGCCTTCAGAAGCTCTTCGAGCGGGACTTTCGCCGGATCGAAAATCACCCGGACCAGTTCGGCATGCCCGGTCGCGCCGGTGCAGACTTCGGAATAGGTCGGGTTCTTCGTGTAGCCGCCGCCATAGCCCACCGAGGTCGATGTCACGCCCGGTATTTCCCAGAACAGGCGCTCGGCCCCCCAGAAACAGCCCATGCCCAGGTCCAGCACCTCGTGCCCGGCCGGGATTTCGGTCAGCGAGGCTCCGCTGACGAAATGCGGCTGCGGGTCGAGAATGGGCGTGTCGCGGCCCGGTAGCGCATCACCGGCAGGGACGGGATTGGTTTTCCATGCTTTGTCGAACCACGCCATGGCCCGCACTCCTTGTGAAAAGAACCGGACTCCAAAATAGGGGTTCGGCGGCAAAGCGCCAGAGCGCGGTCACGGCTTCTTGACCGGCGGCAAGCCTTGGCTATGGTGCGCGCCTTCCGCGCTGGTGAGGTGGCCGAGTGGTCGAAGGCGCACGCTTGGAAAGTGTGTAGGCGGGAGACCGTCTCGTGGGTTCGAATCCCACCCTCACCGCCATAAACCCTTGAAAACAAAGGTATAAAGCCCTGCGCAGGGAATTGTCCCGCGTTTGCGGCGTTTGGCGTGCTGGGAAAATCCAGAGACCGGATGATCAGCGAGATGGCGACCAAAATTCGCGCCTGGTCTCTGCCCGCCTGTATTGGCGAAGCGGTTTGGGCCGTTTACAGGGAATTTACAGGGAAATTTCGCTAATTTGGGCATTCATCAAGCCGCAATTTGACTGGAAAAACCATACTGCATTGGCCTATCCAATAATCCGGTCACGCCAATAACAGGGAAGTGAGCAGGGAAATACCCTATCGTCAGGAGGGTGTTTTCAGGCCAAAAAGCCGCTCCTGGTCGGCCCAATCATGTGGAATCGGTGTTCGAAGGAGCCGCTCCAAGGTCAGGTCGAATGGTTGGCGACCTTCAAGAACGGCTTCAACGATGCGCGGTGAGATGAAAGCCACTTTCAATCTGTGCCGGATTGGGGGCTCGGTCCCCCCATTGGAGCGGGCTATGTCTGAGACCAATTCGCCGCTGCGAACCCGCTGCAAATAGTGATGGGATTGTGCCAGCCCGCGCACAAATACCTCATCAACGTTCGCACTTGTCGTTCCACAGACGATTTTAGCTTCGATCCCACGGCGCTTGATGGTGAAAGGGGCGGTGAAGGTGAGGCTATTGGGGTCGATCAGCGATGGCTCGACCCCGATTGCGTCCGCCAAGGCCCCGATGGGGATGTGCCCCCTTAATTGTCCGGTTTCGATGTCGATGCGGCCGCTGCTTGCCTTGCCTCATTCGCCGCGCTTCATTTGCTGCGGCGAAGATATCAGACGGTACAAACTATAAGCCTCCAGCCCTTCCCAAGGGGGCAAATGATGACGTGCTTGCCGCCAGACTGGCGGTCGCACGAGCCAAGGTCATGAGCCCGCAACAGTTCGAACGCTGGGTGCGGGCCGCCGGTCCGCTGCCCATAGATGCCGTGCGGCGAGCCGCTATTGTCGAAGCCGTTCGAACCGGTATTGAGGAACTCAGCACGTTCCTCGACGGGTTCAAATGGCGCTGATCGATCTTCATTGTCACCTCGACCTATATCCGGACCCAGAGGGAGTGGTTGCGGAAGCGGTTGAGCGAGGGGTCTACATCCTCTCGGTTACCACCACCCCAAGCGCGTTCAAAGGGACGCGAAAGCTCGCATCTCCAAGCAGCAGGATTCGAACCTCGCTGGGACTGCACCCTGAGATCGCCTCCGCTCGCGAACATGAATTAGCATTGTTCGAAAGCTTGTTGCCGCAAACGGATTACGTGGGAGAGGTCGGGCTGGATGGCTCGCGTCCCCGCCGCATCTCCTTGGATCGGCAAGCGTCAATCCTAATGGAGATTCTCATCCTGTGCGCGCGAGCGGGGGGACGGACAATCACACTTCACAGTCGCGGAGCAGAGAAGCTCGTCCTCGATGTACTGGAAACAGAGCCGCTGGCCGGACTCCCCATCCTTCACTGGTTCACTGGAACAAAGAGACAGATCGACCGAGCAGTTGAGCGCGGTTGCTGGTTTTCTGTGGGACCGGCGATGCTGTCGAGCGAACGAGGCCGCAAAGCAGTTGCAACCATGCCAATGGAACGGGTTCTTCCAGAAACCGACGGCCCATTCGGGGAGGCTAACGGGATCACTTTGATGCCTTGGCAAGCGATGGATATTGTGCCTGAGTTATCGCGCCTTTGGCGAATGAATATGACCGAAGTTTATCGGCAAATAGCGAACAATTTTGTTTTTCTTTTGGGCGCGGCCCCACGCTATGATCACGGCAGTTCAATTAGATGGTCTTGAAGTTGGAGAATCTTCTGCCTGTGCTGTCAAACGCAATTCGACGTCCGCAAGTTTGCAACCAATTTGGCTGTATGGGAAAACACTAATCTTGGTAATTCAAAACATTACCCTAGGTCATCCGCCTTACGTTGAACAAACACTTACATTTTGCTCTCCTTACCGGACTTCGAAGAACTTGACATTAGCGCATTGCTCGCTTGTCGATTTTGATCATCTGGCTCTTTCTGTTCGGCGTGCAATCGGTAGACCGTTGGAATTGAAACTATCGGCTAGCTCGGACAACTGGCGGGCAGCAGGCCCCATTTCGCGCCTAATTTCCCATATGAGACGCGCCAATTACGGTAATCCGACAATCGAGGCCTCTCATTTGGGCGGTCTCAGATCGATATGTTGGCCTGTTGTGCGTGTGCGACTCTGGGACGCCTTGCCCATATCTTGAGGGATATTACTTTAGCTGCCGTATCAGATATATCAGCCCCGAGAATGTGGGGCCGTTGACGGGGCACGAAACCACCGCATGGCACGACCGGCATTCAATCTGAGAGCGTTCATTTCGATGAGCTTTTTGACGTGGTTAGCGATCGCCATGGTCGCCATGCCTGTTGCCAGCGCGGGCGCTGTGGCTGATTTTGACAACCAAGACATGGCTCAAACGGAAATGCCCATGTCATGTGATCATGGCGATGGTGCTGGGACCGCCGCGTCCAGATATGGACATGTCGATGGGCAAGACCGCCAACCTTGCTGTGCTGATTGCGACATGCCCGATTGCGCGGCGGGTTCGGCTGGTCCTGTGCTGACCATCCTGACGGGAACGATACCCGAAGCATTTTTGTCAAACAACGGAACGCCAAATCTATTGGGTGATCTGACACATATTTCCATCGAAAACCATACGCCGCGAAAACCTCCACGCGTTTGATGGATCGCCCGCCAAGGGCATCCATTCCTGATAACGCCTGGAGAAAACTATGCTTGTGCAAATTCTGGCTCTCGCAGCCTCTTTCGCGGTCGTCGCCGATGACGAGCCGCGCCCGCTCAGCCTACCCGAAGCCGTGCTGATTGCTCAGGACGCGAACGAGCCATCATCATCTGTTTTCGATGCTCGCGCCGACGCGCTCGTACAACAGGGGGCCGCTGCGGACACGCTACCGGACCCTGTGTTCTCCGCTGCCATTGCCAATGTGCCGCTCTCGGACCTTGATCCGAACCGCGAACCAATGACGCAGGCGCGAATTGGTGTGCGCCAGATGTTTCCGCGCGGTGACACACGGCGTCTAACGCGCGAGCAGAGAACGGCAGAGGCCAGAGCCATGCAGGCTAGCCGCAACATGGCCGATCGGCAGATTACGCTGTCCGTTCGTGAGGCGTGGCTTGAGATATTCTATCTGGACCAATCCGCCGATCTGACACGTGAACGCCTCGCCGTTGTACAAGACTTGGCAGAAGTGGCGTTGTCGGCCTATTCGACGGGCCGCAATAATAGCCATGACGTGACAAGGGTTGATCTCGAAGAGAGCATTCTCGAAGCGCGCCTGATTGATATCGAACGTAGCCGGGATCAGGCGGTGGCCGATCTGTCGCGCTTTGTCACTCTGCCTGCTGCGCGCCGGCCCCTACCGGATGTTCTGCCCGTGCTCCCGCCGGTTCCCGAGCGAGAAGCAGCGCTGGAACGTCTCGCCGGCCATCCCATGATCCAGTCTCACAATGCGCGCATAGATGCACGTGAGCTGGGCATTGATCTGGCGCTTCAAGAATATCGCCCGGCCTGGGGCGTCGAAGCCGGATACGGGCTTCGCGGGAGCCGGTCGGATATCGCCAGCATCGGTGTCAGCGTTCAAATGCCGCTCTTCAGTCGCGACCGTCAGGATGAGACGGTCGCTTCTGCACGTAATCTTCGCCGCGCCGCCGAGCTGGAACGTGCCGCAACTCTGCTCGATATGGCGCAGCGCCTAGAACGTGAGCTGGCTCAACTAAACCGTTTGGGCGAAAGCGCGCGCTTGTATGAAGAAACAGTACTTCCCCGGGCCCGAGAAACTGCCGAATCCGTTCTCCTCGCCTATCAGAATGAAAATGCGGACTTCGCCGAACTCGTTCGGTCAGAACTCGCGCATCTCGATGCCGAACTCGCTCTTTTGCGCATTGAAGTCGACATGTTGTTGGCACAGTCGCGAATTCTCTACCTCACCGGAGATATCCAATGAAACGGACTTGGATGATATTTGGAGCCCCGCTGTTCTTGCTGGGTTTGCTGACCGGCATCGGCGCCACGCTGATATTACCCACTGAAGGCGGGGAAACCAGTTCATCGACTGGATCTGCCGCCAGTGATGAGCCGCGCATCCTTTATTGGGTTGCGCCGATGGATCCGAACTTTCGCCGTGACGAGCCGGGCCTTTCACCCATGGGGATGGAGCTCATTCCGGTCTATGAAGGCGAGGCAGCGTCTGGCAGCTATATCGAAATCAATCCTGCCGTCATCAACAATATCGGCGTGCGTACGGCTCGGGTCCACCGACAAGCGTTTTCGCAAACCGTCAACGCGGTCGGTTATGTCCGGCTTGTTGATGATCTGACGTCAGTTGTCGACGTCCGTTCAGAGGGTTGGATCGAAAATCTCCCGGTGGCCGCGATCGGAGATCAGGTCGAGGCCGGTGAACTACTTTTCTCAATCTACGCGCCAGATATCGCGACCGCACAAAGCGAATACCTGCAAGCTGTTCGAACGGGACGGCAGGTTCTCATTGACGCCTCTGCATCACGCCTGTTGGCGCTCGGTATGACAAGCGGACAAATCCAGGCACTGGCACGCCGAGGCAGGCCGGCGACCCAAACCAGCATTCTTTCGCCACGTTCGGGGATTGTCACCGAGTTGGCTGTCAGGGAAGGCGCGTTTGTGCGCCCCGGCAATCATATCATGACCATCGCTGATCTGAGCGAGGTCTGGGTGATCGTTGACGTGTTTGAGGACCGCATCGCCCAGATTGAACGTGGCCAAACCGTCCGGATCACAACCGGTGCGCAGCGCGGGCGCGAGTGGATTGGCGAAGTCGAATACGTCTATCCGACAGTCGACCCGCAAAGCCGAACAGTACCGGTAAGAATTCGCCTCGAAAACGATGACCTGAGCTTGCGGCCCGACACTTATGTGAATGCTGTGATTGAAGCGGAGCCGCGGACGGGCGTCTTGATGGTTCCGCGCGAAGCGGTGATACGAACCGGACAATCCGAACGCGTCATCATCCATGACGGAGAAGGACGGTTTCAACCAGCCCGGATCGTCACCGGTGCCGAATCCGATGGCATGGTGGAGATCCTGTCCGGGATTGGCGAAGGCGAGCTAGTCGTCGTTTCCAGTCAATTCCTGATCGACTCGGAAGCCAGCCTGCAGGGCGTGATGCTGCGCATGTCGCCGCCGGGTGAGATCGCTGGATCAGGCCACCAGACAGACCCCTCAGCACGCAATGAGCCGGTGGGTGGCGTTGGTGTCGTCGATGCCCTGATGGCCGGTCACGGTATGATTGACATCACGCATGAGCCGATTGAGGCGCTCGACTGGCCAGCCATGAGCATGTCCTTCCTGGCGCTCGAGGGTGTGTCCCTGGATGGAATAGCGATCGGTGACCGCGTGATGTTCACGTTGCAGCAGGACAACGGCAATTGGCGGATCAGCGCAATTGAGACGCTTGAGGATGACGCGATGGATCATAGCGGGCACCAGATGCCGGCCGATGAGGCAGAAGACGCTAATCCACATGCTGGTCACGGAGATCACCAATGATTGCCGCCATCATTCGCTGGTCGATCAGCAATCGGCTCATCGTTATTCTTATGGCGATCTTCCTGACGGCGGGAGGCATTTGGTCCCTCTCACGTACACCGTTGGATGCGATCCCCGACCTCTCGGATGTTCAGGTCATTATCAAGACGACCTATCCAGGCCAAACGCCGCAAGTTGTCGAAGATCAGGTCACTTATCCGCTGACGACAGCTATGCTGGCCGTGCCGGGGGCTGTGACAGTCCGTGGCTATTCCTTTTTCAACGACAGCTATGTCTATGTGATTTTTGAAGACGGAACCGACCTCTATTGGGCCAGGTCGCGGGTTCTGGAATATCTTAGTCAAGTTGCGCCCACTCTTCCTGACGGCGCTGCACCGGCGCTGGGGCCGGACGCGACGGGCGTGGGTTGGATTTACCAGTATGCTTTGGTTGACCGGACCGGGCAGCATGACCTCTCGCAATTGCGCAGCATTCAGGATTGGTTTCTACGCTACGAATTGCAGACCATTGAGGGCGTTTCAGAGGTCGCCACAATTGGCGGCATGGTCCGACAGTATCAGGTCATAGCTGATCCCGACCGTTTGCGCGCCTACGGCATCCCACTGTCGCATGTACGGATGGCAATTCAGCGCGGCAATCAGGAAACCGGCGGCCGCGTCATCGAAATGGCGGAAGCCGAATATATGGTCCGGGCATCGGGCTATATTCAGGGCGAGGACGATTTGCGCGCCATCCCCGTCGGACTTAGCGACAATGGCACACCCGTCTTGTTGTCTGATATCGCCGAAATACAAATTGGCCCGGAACTCAGGCGCGGTGTCGGCGAGCTCAATGGCGAAGGTGAAGCCGTCGGCGGTGTCGTGATCATGCGCTATGGCGAGAACGCCATGGCGACGATCGAGCGTGTTGAGGAACGTCTGCACGAGTTGCAGGCCTCCCTGCCAGACGGGGTCGAAGTTGTCGTGACCTACAATCGGGCGGGATTAATCGAGCGAGCTATTGATTCCCTGAAAGAGAAGCTCACAGAAGAGTTTTTAATCGTCATCATTGTCTGCGCGATCTTCCTTTTTCACTTTCGCTCGTCCTTGGTCGTTCTGTTCAGCTTGCCTGTCGGGATCCTGACAGCCTTCATCGTCATGTACATGCAGGGCATCAACGCAAACATCATGTCGCTGGGCGGAATCGCTATTGCCATCGGAGCGATGGTAGATGCGGCCATTGTGATGATTGAAAACCTTCACAAGCACATTGAGCGCGAGCCACTGACGCCGGAGAACCGATGGCGAATTGTCGGCGAAGCGGCAGGCGAAGTGGGGCCGGCGCTTTTCTTTTCGCTTTTGATCATCACTGTCAGCTTCGTGCCGATATTCGCGCTCGAAGCTCAGGAAGGGCGGCTTTTTCATCCTCTGGCCTTCACCAAGACCTATGCGATGGCGGCGGCGGCCGGATTATCGATCACGCTTGTACCGGTTCTCATGGGTTGGTTCGTACGCGGCAAGATCACTCCAGAGCACAAGAACCCGATCAATCGCGGCCTCATTGCCGGATACCGGCCTTTCATCAATGGCGTACTCAAACACCCCTGGCTGATGATCTCCGTCGCGGCGATTGCGCTTGCCAGCGCGATTATCCCTTATTCGCGCATGGGTAGCGAGTTCATGCCGGATTTGGACGAAGGAGACCTTCTTTACATGCCAAGCGCCTATCCAGGCGTATCGGCGAGTGAAGCGGCTGAAATCCTGCAACAGACCAACCAACTGATCATGACCGTCCCGGAAGTCCTGACCGCCTATGGCAAGGCTGGCCGTGCTGAGACGGCGACGGATCCAGCGCCCTTGACCATGATCGAGACGACGATCCAGCTTCGACCGCGCGAGGAGTGGCGTCCGGGCGTCACGATGGATGACATTCGGGCAGAGTTGGACGCACTAATTGATGTGCCCAGCCTGACTGACGTCTGGATCATGCCGATCCGCAACCGCATTGACATGCTGGCGACCGGGATCAAAACCCCGGTGGGCATCAAGGTGTCGGGTCCCGATCTGGATGTGATCGCCGAAATCGGTCAGCAGATCGAAGATGTAATCGGCGATGTTCCGGGTACGGCATCGGTCTATGCCGAGCGCGTGACCGGCGGACGTTTCATCAATATCGATGTAAACCGGACAGAGGCAGCGCGCTTTGGTTTGAATATAGCCGATGTGCATGACTTTGTTCGCACCGCGATCGGCGGTATGACGATCACTGAAAGCGTGGAAGGGCTTGAACGCTATCCGGTCAACCTACGCTATCCGCGCGATTATCGTGGATCACCCGATGAGTTGCGGGCTTTACCGCTGATCACGCCCACCGGCGCCGAAATCCCGCTCGGCCGTGTCGCAGACATATCCATCTCCGACGGGCCGGGTGTGATCAGAAGCGAGAATGCGCGCCTGAACGGGTGGATATATATCGACATATCCGGCGTGGACATCGGAACCTATGTCGCTGACGCCCAGCGGGCAGTGATCGAGCAAATCGACTTGCCGCCGGGCTATTCGATCAATTGGTCAGGCCAGTACGAGTTCATGCAACGCGCGCAGGCCAGACTGTCGCTCGTCGTGCCGGTAACACTGGCCATCATCATTCTGCTGCTTTTCCTGAACTTCAAACGCATCATTCCGGTTCTATTGATCCTGGGTACACTGCCCCTATCACTGGTTGGCGGTTTGTGGCTGCTCGATCTGCTTGGCTACAACATGTCGGTGGCGGTCGGGGTCGGCTTTATTGCCCTCGCCGGTGTTGCCGTTGAAATCGGTGTTATCATGATCGTCTATCTCGAACAGGCTCTGAATAAACGGCGAGAGATGGCTATCGGCGAGGGCCGCGATGTCACTCTGGATGATTTGCGAGAGGCGGTCGTTGAGGGGGCTCTGATGAGGGTTCGCCCGATCATGATGACGGTCGCCGTGATCATTGCCGGCCTTCTGCCGATCATGCTGGGATCAGGCACCGGTTCCGAAGTCATGCGCCGTATCGCAGCCCCGATGGTGGGTGGGATGACCAGTGCGACGGTCCTGACGCTGCTCGTAATCCCGGCAGCTTTTCTGATCTGGCAAACGATTGTGCTCAAACGTACCAAGCGGATCGACCAGGTCGGCCCGGATGCTGAAAGGTCGGTCCCATGAATGTGAAACAAGCTTCGGAGCACTCTGGCCTGCCCGCGAAAACGATCCGCTATTATGAGGAAATCGGCTTACTTTCGCCCGCAAGAGGCGACAATGGCTACCGTAGTTTTTCCGAATCCGATCTACACAAGTTGACATTCCTGGCGCGGTCCCGGTCGCTCGGGTTTTCTCTGGACGATTGTCGACAACTCCTTTCGCTCTATGACGACGATGCACGCAGCAGCGCAGATGTTCGTGATCTCGCGGTACGTCACATCGCGGATGTGGACCGCAAGCTCGCAGAGTTGAAGGAAATTCGCAGCGTTCTCTCAAAGCTAGTGAGTGCTTGTGAAGGTGATAACCGACCAGATTGCCCGATCATGGACAGCCTTTCGGGGCATGAAAATGTCATTTGAGCCAGGCTTGGGATTGAGGATTGGCAGGCCCTTGAAAATCCCCTTGACCTTCCAGCGACTGGAAGGTGCAGGGTCCCGATACCAAAGCCGAAACCGTCAGATTCTCGGCACCAAATCGAGGAATGCAGGTCATGACACACGAACACAAACACAAACACGAATGCTGCGGCGGTAAAGGCCAGTCCCATGACTTGGGCCAAAATCGCCCAGACACCCACGATCATTCAAGCTGCTCGACCGACAACAAATCATCTGGGGCGGCGAAGAACGGAAAATACGATACCGTTCCGCACGGCCATCAGGGTATTGTCTATACCTGCCCGATGCATCCGGAGGTCCGTCAGACCCACCCCGGCTCTTGTCCACTGTGTGGTATGGGGCTGGAGCTAGAATCGGCCACCATGGTTGAAGACGGGCCCAATCCGGAACTGGTCGATTTCACGCGACGTTTCTGGATCGGTACGATGCTGACCTTGCCGCTCCTGGTTCTGACCATGGGGCCGCTGATTGGATTTCCCGGGGTTCGCGAGGTTTTCGGAGAGCAGGCCACACTCTGGATCGAGCTGGTTCTGGGAACTCCTGTTGTCCTCTGGTGTGGTTGGCCGTTCCTTGAACGCGGCTGGAACTCGTTCCGGACGATGAATCTCAACATGTTTTCGCTCATCGCAATGGGCGTATCAGCGGCATGGATATTCAGCGTTGTTGCTGTGTTGACGCCGGGCATATTTCCGGACGGCTTCCGCAGCGCGGACGGCCATGTCGGGGTCTATTTTGAAGCCGCAGCAGTGATTGTTGTGCTGGTTTTGCTGGGTCAGGTGATGGAGTTGCGCGCCCGCGAGGGCACCGGCAAAGCCATTCGGGCTTTGATGGATCTATCTGCCAAGACGGCGCGTGTTATCCGTTCAGATGGTTCGGAAGAAGAAATCCCGCTTGAAGACGTCCAACTCGGCGATCATTTGCGGGTCCGGCCTGGTGACAAAGTGCCCGTGGACGGAAGGGTCGTTGAAGGGCGCTCGTCGGTCGACGAGAGCATGATTTCCGGCGAGCCGTTGCCGGTTGAGAAAACGACCGGCGATGCTGTGACTGGGGCGACGATCAACGGCACTGGCAGTCTTGTTGTTGAAGCGACACGTATTGGTGCTGACACAATGCTTTCGCAGATCGTGGAAATGGTGGCCAATGCTCAACGGTCCCGCGCTCCCATCCAGAAATATGCCGATCAGGTGGCCGGATTATTTGTGCCTGCGGTCATCGGTGTTGCGCTTATTGCCTTTGTTTCGTGGGCGATCTGGGGCCCGACGCCTGCGCTCTCCTATGCGCTGATTTCGGCAGTGGCGGTTCTGATCATTGCATGCCCCTGTGCGCTGGGACTGGCGACGCCGATGTCGATCATGACGGCGACGGGGCGCGGAGCCCAGGCCGGCGTATTGATCAAGAACGCCGAAGCGCTCGAACGGTTCGAGAAAATCGATACGCTGATCGTCGACAAGACCGGAACGCTGACCGAAGGCAAACCAAGACTTGTCGCGGTCCTTCCCGAAGACGGGCACGACGAAGCAGACGTCCTGCGCCTTGCGGCATCCCTGGAACGCGGATCGGAGCATCCGCTGGCCGAAGCCATCGTTAGCGGTGCCGACGAGCGCGGCATTGAATTGTCGAAAGCCGAGGACTTCGACGCGATCACCGGCAAGGGCGTAAAAGGCATTGTTGATGGTCGTGAAGTCGCGCTGGGAAATGCCCGTCTGATGGCCGACATGGGGCTGGAAAGCCAATGCCTTGCTGATACGGCCAATGCCCGCCGCGATGATGGTGAGACGGTCATGTTCGTCGTCGTGGATGGGTTGATCGCTGGCCTTGTCAGTGTCGCTGATCCGATCAAGGAGTCGACACCGGCAGCCCTCGAGGCCCTTCATGCACTGGGCTTCCGGATCATCATGGCGACGGGCGATAATGAACGCACCGCGAAATCTATTGGTGCCCGGCTCGGCATTGATGAAATCCGCGCCGATGTTCTTCCCGCAGACAAGGCGGAGATCATTCGTGATCTTCAGGCCAAAGGGCACAAGGTAGCCATGGCCGGAGACGGTGTGAATGATGCGCCCGCTTTGGCCCAGGCCGATGTTGGAATCGCGATGGGCACTGGCGCGGACGTAGCCATTGAAAGCGCCGGAATCACGCTTGTCAGAGGAAATCTCGACGGCATTGTCCGCGCAAGACGGCTGGCCCGAGCAACAATGGGCAATATCCGCCAGAACCTGTTTTTTGCACTGATCTACAACACGGCAGGTGTGCCCGTTGCGGCGGGCCTGCTGTTCCCATTCTTCGGCATTTTGATCAGCCCGATGTTTGCGGCCTTCGCCATGAGCGCCTCTTCGATTTCAGTCGTTCTGAACTCGCTACGGCTGCGTGGGGCGCGTCTGTGACAGACAGCAAAAGCACATACACGCCGCCATTGAGATATAATTGGCTGACGCCAATTTATGATACGGTGATCCGGGCTTTGACGCGGGAGACGGCGTGGCGTTCGGCGTTGATCCAACAGATCGACCCGTCGCCAGATGACAGGATCCTCGATGTAGGATGCGGAACCGGGACGCTTGCCGTCGAATTAAACAAGCTCGTGCCAGAGGCGGAGATCATTGGGATTGATCCCGACACCGCGGCGCTGGGACGTGCTCTCGCGAAGGTCGACCCAAGAACTCAATCCTTGCGCTTTTTGGAAGGGTTTTTATCTGAATTGTCTCTGCCTTTGAACTGGAAGCCGAACAAGATTGTTTCCAGCCTGGTGTTTCATCAGACGCCAGAGACCATGAAACGCGAATTGCTTTTTACGATGCGCGACCTGCTCGCTGAGAATGGTGAAATCCATATCGCCGACTATGGATTTCAAAAGGGCCCTGTCATGCGAGCTCTGTTTCGCATGACGGTCCAAATGCTCGACGGTGTCGCGGACACCCAACCTAATGCTGACGGCATTTTACCCGAACTTATGCGTGAGGTCGGGTTGACGGTCGACGCGGGACGAACATTGCCAACCCCCACCGGTTCGATTTCGCTCTACCGCACCACGCCGCGCGGCATGCAACAGCCATAAAGGGCTAAATGATGCAGGCACAATACAAAGCAGGCAGCCTGACTCTTGCCGGAGCCGTCGCGATGGGTACCGGTGTCATGATCGGGGCCGGAATATTCGCATTGACAGGTCAGGTTGCGGAGCTGTCTGGCCCGCTATTCCCGCTGGCTTTTCTGCTGGCCGCCGTAATCAGCGGTTTCAGCGCCTACACCTACATCAGGGTCTCCAACAAATACCCCTCAGCCGGTGGGATCGCCATGATCCTCAAGAAGGCTTATGGACCGGCCACCATTACGGGCGGCGCGGCATTGCTTATGGCTTTCTCGATGATCATCAATGAAAGCCTCGTGGCGCGGACCTTTGCCACTTATGTGCTGCGATTATTCGATCTCGAAAACACAGAGATTCTCGTTCCGGTCTTGGCGCTGGGCCTGATCGTATTTGCGTTTCTGGTCAATATTGCCGGAAACCAGATCATCGGTGGTCTGTCGAAGGTCGCCGCTATTGCAAAAATTGGCGGTATTCTGGTGTTTGCGACTCTGGTGTTGTGGGCAGCCGGATTCAGTTTTCAACCTGCGGCATCCGGCATTGCCGGGGAAACGTCTGCGACTGGATTCCTGGCAGGCGTTGCGCTGGCTATCCTTGCTTTCAAGGGCTTCACAACGATCACCAACAGCGGTGGTGAAGTGAAAAACCCGAACCGGAATGTTGGCCGTGCAATCATGATCTCCCTGGCGATCTGCCTTGTCGTCTACATGCTGGTTGCATTCGCTGTGGGATCAACACTCTCGATCAGTGAAATCGTTCAAGCGCGCGACTATTCGCTGGCCGAAGCCGCCCGTCCGGCCTTTGGCGAAGCGGGTGTCTGGTTCACGGTCTTTATCGCTATCATTGCGACGGCATCTGGGGTGATTGCGAGCATTTTCGCGGTGTCGCGCATGATCGCGATGCTGACAGACATGAAGCTTGTCCCGCACAAGCATTTTGGCATGCCTGGTAACATTCAAACGCACACGCTTGTCTACACCGTTGTCGCGGCGGGCACCTTGGCCGCCTTCTTTGATCTCGGGCGGATCGCTTCAATGGGGGCGATTTTCTATCTCGTCATGGATGTGATCATTCACTGGGGTGTCTTGCGCCGCCTGCGGGAAGATGTGGGGGCCAATCCGGTCGTATTGATCTGCGCCATTCTTTTTGATCTCGCTGCGCTGGGGGCTTTCCTTGTGATGAAGGCGATGAGCGACCCGGCCATCATTGTGATCTCAGCGACGGGGATAATCGCCATCTTCGTCTTTGAAAAATTCTATCTGTCACGTCGACGAGAGAAGCGCGAAACCCATGAAACCGGGCACCAAAAATGACAGCATTACAAGTCGTAGGGTGGCGTTCCCGGATGCAGTCATTTGCTGACGAGGCTCTGCCGTCCGTTTGAGGGAATGAACCCGTCATTGCGTAGTCCTCCATTCTGGCAGTGTGGAGTGACCAATTGACCATTCGCAGATTTCTGGGCGCGCTGGCGCTGACACTGGCGATTGGGCTCATGAGTCCAAATGCCATGGCCCATCCGCCTGCCGAGCACGATGAAGCCGAGCAAACCTCAGAAGCCGCGAGCGATACGCCGTCGAACGCCGTTGAGTCGCATGACGATGCGGGCTCGCCGCCCCATGAGCATGGTGACGCAGCCCCACATGATAACAGCGATAGCACGCCGCACGGACACGATGCGTCCGCAACGGCAATGGACCATCATGGTTCGAATCCGGAGGCGCGCGCAACTGACGATCACCACGCTGTTGAAGACGCCGGTCCCGCGGCGGACCACCATGGTCCCGGTGCAGAGACGGGTGGACACGCGCATTGGGGCAACAACGGTCCACAGACCGATCTGGAACGGGCAATCGCAAAGACCGGGGCGTTACATTCTGTTGCGGTCCACTTCCCCATTGCTCTGATCCTGGCGGCCGCTCTGGCGCAGGCGATGGGGTTGATCACAGGCCGCGCCGGATATGCAGATATCGTCCGCTTCCTTGCCTGGACGGCGGCCTTCGGAGGATTGGCGGCAGGATTGCTGGGTTGGGCGCATGCCGGGCCTATCGCTTCGAACGAAGACGGCATTATGTCCGTCCATCGCTGGCTTGGTACCAGCATGGCGCTTGGTCTGTTTATTGTGGCCGGCGCAGCGGAATGGAAGCATCGCAGTGGACAGCCGGTTGCGGCTTTGGCGCTGACAGCGCTGCTCTTCGGTGCCGCCATTGGCGTAGCCGTCAACGGATTTCTGGGCGGCTCTCTGGCGCATGGCGGTCTGGCCCATCTGATGGGCGGCTAGAAAGTGTCTGTTTATCCAGTCGATCTGCCATCACTAACCCGGCTCCGCTTTTTTGCGGCGCTCTGGGTGGTTTTCTACCACTGGCGCGAACCCTGGGCGGTGGATGTCGATGCGGTCACGGCTCTTTTCGCGATGGGCCGTTTTGGCGTCGACCTGTTCTTCATCCTGTCAGGATTCGTGCTGGCGCATGTCTATCTTGCGGCGCGTGAAAAAGGGCGGTTCGACTTTCCGAAATTCATCATCGCCCGTTTTGCCCGTATCTACCCGCTACATGTTGCAACAATAGCGCTGCTGGCCCTGGCGGCGCTGGGGGCCTGGTTAATGGGCGTGCCATTCAGCCCGCAAGACTTTCCGCTGGCTGACTTGCCGGCCAATTTCCTGATGGTTCATGCATGGGGCTTTGCCCCCAACCCTGGCTGGAATGGCCCGTCATGGTCGATCAGCGCTGAATGGTTCGCCTATCTGGCTTTTCCGGCCTATCTGATGATCGCCATTGCGCTGACCGGGCGACCGATCATCTTGTTGGGGATCGCAATCGCGTCATTTCTGCTCTTTGATCAGCTTCATCAACGTCTGTTCGGCGAAAGCCTGCCGATGGCGACCGAGCGATTTGGCGTTTTAAGGATCATTCCTGAATTTCTGATCGGAATAGCCATTTACCGGCTCGGTTGCCGCTTCACGCTTGGCCGGAATAAGGCTCTCGCAGGCTTTGCGGTAAGCCTCGTCGTGTATCTGATGTCAGCCCATTGGGCATGGGATGATCGGATTATTGCCCTTCTGGGCGCTCCGTTGATCTACACATTGGCTGAATTGGACCGGCAGGCCCGCCGAGCGCCCAAGCGGGACTCCGTGCGGTATCTCGGGGAGATATCGTATTCAATCTACATGCTCCATGTTCCGTTTTTCATGATCGCCTTCAATCTGCTGCAGGACGTGTTCGGCCTGATTGGGGAATCCATCTCGACTCTTGCCCTTCTGGCAATGCTCGCGGCCATGCTGGCAGCGTCCAGCGCCACCTATGAATGGCTTGAAAAACCATCAAGGCACGTCATTCGCCGCTGGGGCGATACCTGGCTCTCAAACCATCGCGCGAAATCAGTCGCGCGCTCACAAGGAGACTGAAATGATCAAACTTATTGTATTGACCCTCGCTGGAAGCCTTCTCGCCTCGGCTCCCGCATTCTCCCACGAGGCGCATGATATCGAAGCTGCGCTCGAGGCCTATTCAGGTGCTCTTGCTGCAGAAGACGTCACAGAAGCCGAAGCCTGGGTCTTGGCCGATGGCGAAGATTTCACGATCTTTGAGGGCTCGGGCACCAATATCGGCTGGGCCGATTACCGCGACCATCATCTGGCACCAGAGTTTGCCGCTGAAGGCTTTGATATCGATGTCTATGACTGGCACGGCTACGACATAGCGATCGATGGCGATCTGGCGGTTGCGACATTCACCATCCGGATGGAATATGTATCGCATGGCGAAGCCCGTGAACGCGACGCGCATGGCACGGCAATCCTGACGCGGACTGACAATGGCTGGCGGCTGCGCCATCTCCATACATCTTGAGGAATTTTAACACATGACGATGGATCCGATTGATCGACAATTCGAAAAAATGGCCGCAGCAAGGCCGGAGATTGACGAACGCGCCTTTGCCGCTTCGGTCTGGCAAAGCATTCACCACCGTCCGCAATATTGGCGCGCATTGGTGGAGGGTCTCAGGTCCGTCAGCCCCGGTATCGCCTGGCGGGCCGCCCCGGCGGCCATGGCACTTGTCGTCGGCAGCGTGTCCGGTGCGGCACTGGCGACAAATCGCGGTGTAGACGACTTTGCCGTATTCACCAGCCATGCGCCTTACTCGATTTCGGCTCTGGCAGATTTGCCCAAGGCAGGGTCCTGATGCTTCGGGCCGGTATCGTTGCTGTATCCCTGGGCATTCTCGGCGGGCTTGCCGGGGTCTGGATGGGTATCACGCTGTTTGCATCCGATCAGGACGATGCCCCCAGCCTGCATGCCATCGTCCATCATGAATTGCACCTGTCACCAGAGCAGGACGCCTTGATTGAGGAGTTGGAAGCCGCCTTCGCCATTCGGCGAAGCGCGCTGGAAGCCCGGATGGCGGACGCACGACAGGCTATGGGTGAGGCTCTATTGGAGGATCAAGCGCTGTCTGATCAGGTCTCCACACATGCTCAAGCCATCCACACTGCGATGGGAGAGCTACAGGTTGAGACGCTGAGCCATATTTTGGCGATGCGGGCCGTTCTTACTGACGATCAACGCGCATCCTTCGATGCCCGCCTGGCCGACGCTTTTGATGCCGGGCAGTAGTGCGTCTGCATCCGATGACAACGCTGTTGATGCTGACCTCGTTGCGCAGGCCCGCAAGGGCAAAAAGCAGGCCTTCGATATGCTCATGCGGCGTCACTCGCCCATGGTGGTGCGATATCTGACGCGATTGCTTGGAAACATGGATGACGCCCAGGACGCGGCACAGGAGACCTTTGTCGCGCTGCATCGCAATCTGCATCGTTTTGATCCCAACCGCACTTTCGTGGCCTGGTTGTTTCACATTGCCCGCAACAAGGGGCGTGACGCCTTGCGAAAGCGAACGGCCATGCGCTGGCTGGGCGGTGATGATTCCATTGAGCAGTTCGCAAGTACGACTCCTGCACCCGACATAGAGGTCGCCGACCGGCAGGCTCTGGAACAGGTTGACAGCACGATCCAGAACTTGCCGGAAGGGTTGAAGACCCCGTTGCTATTGTCAGCCATTGAGGGATTGACGCATGCGGAAATCGGCACGGTCATGGGGCTGACACCAAAGGCCGTTGAAGTGCGGATTTATCGGGCAAGATCCAGATTGCGTGACTCAATTGCAGCAAATAGTGAGGGACCTGATTAGCCTCAACGTATTCGGACACAGTTTGCGCCTGCTGGTGTTCCCGGTTTCCTCCCTCCCCCTGGATCAAGCCGCGCCAGTGGCGCAAACACCAGTTCAAGATTCGGAGTCAGGCCTTGTTTTCACGCCGTCACTTTCTGCAAACATCTGCTGCGTTGGGCGGAAGCCTGGCGGCGTCATCCATGCTGCCGGCCTGGGCCCAACCGGGTCCGGCGGCCAATCTGGCGGGACTTCAGCCTCTGTCGGGCACCGAGTTTGACCTGACGATCGGACGGTCGCAGCTGGCGATTGACGGACGAACGGGCCCGGCCATCACGGTTAATGGTCAGGTGCCGGCTCCGCTGCTGCGCTGGCGCGAGGGTGATGACATCACGCTCAGGGTCCACAATACGCTGGACACAGACACGTCCATTCACTGGCACGGCATCCTGCTGCCGAACGAGATGGACGGCGTACCGGGCGTCACCTTCCCCGGCATACGCCCCGGCCAGACCTTTACCTACCGCTTCCCGGTCACTCAGGCGGGGACCTACTGGTATCATTCGCACTCCGGCCTGCAGGAGCAGATGGGTCATTATGGTCCCATCGTGATCGAGCCGCGCGGCACCGACCCGGTCGGGTATGACCGCGAGTATGTGATCGTGCTCTCGGACTACACGTTTGAAGGGCCGCACCACGTCTTTCAGCGCCTGATGGCGTCGAGCGACACCTATAATTTCCAGCAGCGCACCGTACCGGAATTCTTCCGCGATGCGTCGCAGAACGGCTTCATGACAGCGCTGCGCGACCGGTTGATGTGGGGACAGATGCGGATGAGCCCGACTGACATCTCGGATGTCACGGCGGCGACGCTCGACTTCCTGATGAACGGGCATGGTCCCGGCGACAACTGGACCGGCCTGTTCGAACCCGGTGAACGAGTGCGCCTGCGCTTCATCAACGCCTCGGCAATGACCTTCTTCAATGTCCGCATTCCCGGTCTGCCGATGACGGTGGTTCAGGCCGATGGTCTGGATGTGCAGCCGGTTGAAACCGACGAATTCCAGATTGGCGTTGCCGAAACCTATGATGTGGTCGTCCAGCCTCGCGAGGACCGCGCTTACACGCTGATGTGCGAGACCATCGACCGCAGCGGCTATGTGCGTGCCACGCTGGCCCCGCGCATGGGTATGGTGGCTCCGGTCCCGGCCCTGCGTCCGCGCCCGACGCTGACGATGCGCGACATGGGCATGGATCACGGCTCGATGGCGGGGATGGACCATGGTGCCATGCCTGCGGCGGATCCTCACGCCGCGATGGGTCACGGCCGCCAGCCAGACCCGGACCCGCACGCCGCGATGGATCACGGATCGATGTCCGGCATGGACCACAGCGCGCATGGCGCACCGGCTTCACCCGCATCTGCTGCCAACGATCATGGGGCTCACGGCGGCGGTGAAACGATGACCCGCCACGACCATCCGCAAGGACCGGGGGTGGCGAACGTCGCCATGCAGCCCGTCAGCCGGCTGCATGAACCGGGTGCCGGTCTGGAGGACGTGCCACACCGGGCTCTGGCCTATACCCAGTTGCGCAGCCTGGCTCCCAATCCCGACCAGCGCGCGCCTGCACGCGAGATCGAGGTGCATCTGACCAGCAATATGGAACGCTATATGTGGTCGTTCGACGGCACCCGTTTCAGCGAGGTCGTCGAGCCGATCGAGTTCACTGAAGGCGAGCGCCTGCGTCTGACGATGGTGAATGACACCATGATGGTTCACCCGATCCATCTGCACGGCATGTTCTTCGAGGTCGTGAACGGTGAGACGTCCCACAAGCCGCGCAAGCACACGATCAATGTGAAACCCGGCGAGAAGCTGTCGGTCGATGTGACGCCCGAGCATGTCGGCGACTGGGCCTTCCACTGCCATCTGCTCTACCACATGCATGCGGGCATGTTTCAGGTGGTTTCGGTGCGGCCCGGCGAGGCGCCGCCCGCGCTTTCCGGTCACCATATGCACCACGGAGATCACTGATGCGCGCGACCCTTCTTTTCACCGCCGCTGCCGTGATTGCTGGCTCAGGCGCCGCCCATGCGCAGGATTATGCGCACCAATTTTATCCGCCCGAGGAGATGGAGCAGTCGTTCGAAGAGCTTCGCCATGAAACCGGCGGGCAAAGGCAATTCTTCTTTCAGACCGACCGGTTCGAGTATCAGGTCCGCGACGATGAAGAGACGCTGCTGTGGGACATCAACGCCTGGTATGGCGGCCGTCTGAACCGCCTCTGGATCAAGAGCGAGGCCGAGTATTCTTTCGATCATGGCGCGTTTGAGGAAGCGCGCGTCGAAGCGCTGTGGTCGCGCGCGATCTCGCCCTATTTCGATGTGCAGGGCGGGCTTGCCCATGACTTCGAGGATGGAAACGGACGCACGCATGCCGTTGCCGCCCTTCAGGGGCTGGCGCCTTACTGGTTCGAAGTGGATGTTTCGGCCTATCTGTCCGACCGGGGCGAGCTGACCGGCAGTGCGGAAGCCGAATACGAGCTGCTCTTGACCCAGCGCCTGATTCTGCAACCGCGCGCCGAACTGGCGTGGTCGGCCGAGGATATACCGTCGCTGGAGACCGGAGCGGGGATCACCAGCCTTCAGGCCGGGCTGCGCCTGCGTTATGAGATTGTCAGGCAGTTCGCGCCCTATGTCGGCGTGGAATGGACGCGCCAGCTTGGCGAGACCGCTGACTATGCCCGCGCGGCGGGTGTCGATCCGGAATCAACCGCCATCGTGGCGGGCGTCCGGGTCTGGTTCTGACGACATTTTTCAACCCACTGGAGTACTGACATGAACAAGTTCACAATCGCATTCGGTAGCGCGACCTTTCTGATCGCTGCGGGATCGGCCTTTGCCGATCACCATGAAGAGGCGCAACCCGCCGCCAATGACAATCCGCAGCACACGGCCTGCATGGAAATGCAAGACTGGATGATGACCCGCCACGAAGCCGGCGAAGACCACGACACCATCATGAATGCCATGTCGGAAGAAGATCAGGCGCTGGCCGAATCCTGCCACGCCATGATGCACGCTGACGGTCACGGTGAAGGCCACGGGGACATGGAGCATGGAGCGGATCACGGCGACATGGACCACGGCGACGGTCACGGCGACGGTCATGGCGATGGACATGGTGATCACGCCGAGACCGATGCCGGCGCTGCGGGTCATGGCAACGAAGACTGATCGCCTCTGAGACAAACGCGATTTGATCCGCCGCGCGCTCCGGTCCGGGCGCGCGGCGGTTTTACGAGGAACTGACCATGACGGCATTGCTGCGCTGGACGATCCGGATCCACAAATGGGTCGCGTTGCTCGTCGGCATCCAGATCGTGCTCTGGGTGACGGGCGGCGTGGTGATGAGCGTCATTCCCATCGAGACCGTCCGGGGCGAACACAATATCGCAGCCCCGGCTCCGGTCCCGATCGAAGCTGCGGCGATCATTCCGATCGGGCAGGCCGCGGAGGCGGTCTTTCCCGGCCAGACGATCCGCGCCGCCACCCTGCAAATCTGGCAGGGACAGGTGGTGTGGAATGTCACCGGACCGAGCGGCAACAGTGAGCTCGTCGATGCGATTACGGGGGAGGTGATCACGCCGATCAGCCGGGAGCGGGCGATTGAAATTGCCGTCGCCGACTATGCCGGTGACCCGGAGATTGCCGAGATCGAGTATTTTGAGGATGCGACATGGGAGTCCCGCCGCCCCGGCCCGGCCTGGCGGGTCTCGTTCGATGATGGCGAAGGCACACGCATCTATGTGTCACCCGACTCGGGACTGGTGACGGCGCGGCGCAACAACGCCTGGCGCTTCTATGATTTTTTCTGGATGCTCCACATCATGGACTATGAGGAGCGGGAGAATTTCAACAATCCGTTGCTCATTTCGGCGGCCTTTCTGGCACTGTTGACCGTGCTCGCAGGCCTGCTGCTTCTGGTTCTGCGGATGCAACGTCTTGTCCGGATGGCACTCGCCCAGCGTTCGATTTCACGCGATTAGTTTGCCGGACATCAGTAGCGCCAAGACACTACACCCCTATGTTTTTGAAAGGGCGTCGATAACAGCGCAGTCAGGCGTGTTTCCGCGGTGGCATTGACGGGTGATCTTTGTCAAATTGCGTTCAAGCTTTTCGAGGTCATTGATCTTCGCCTGAATTGTCAAAATGTGCCGTTCGGCCACCTGGGCAATCTCGTTGCAAGAATAATCACCACTGTTGATTGTCTGGAGCAGGCTACGAATATCGCCGATGGAAAACCCAAGCTGCCTTAATCGCAGAACAAATCGCAAGCGGTCAGCATCGGCTTTGTTGTATAATCTGTGTCCGCTGGCGGAGCGATCAGCAGGCCCGATCAAACCAATGTTTTCATAGTATCGGATTGTTTCAATGTTGCAGCCGAGCGATTGGGCCAACTGTCCGCGTTTGAGGGCGTCTCTCATTTTTGTGATCGATCTTCCAAATTTTCCATCTTGCACCTGTACTAACTACAGGGAGTAGGACTCCTTTATGTCAAGGGACACGTCATCTTCGGCCAAAGCCATACCGCTTCTTCACGGCGGCGGTGTGTTCGGCAGTTTTCTGGCCCTGATTGGAGCATCCTGTTGTGTCGTTCCGATCCTGCTGGTAAATCTGGGTGTGGCGACCAGTCTTGTCGCAAAGCTGGCCTGGTTGACTCGGATACAACCTGTCCTGTTCGGCATATCGACAATTATCCTGATCGTAGCTGCTGTGCTGGCTCTCCGTCGTGGCAGCGCCCGATGGATGTTTTGGGCCTGGTGGAGCGTCGGTGCCCTTTTCCTGATCATGACAATGCTCCTTCCACTATATGAATTCCAGATACAACGAGCGCTGCTGGAATGGATGAGAGGATAGATGAGCCAATCATCGCCAACATTCGGGTTTGCGGAGCGCAACACCATTCCGCCACCGGGTCCGATTGGCCAGCTTAATAGGTGGGAGGTCTCAATGAGGTCGGGCAACCGCAATGAGTGACCAGCAGCGTTTGGCGATGGAAATGAATTTCAAGTCAACTCTGACATGCCCTGAATGCGAGACCATTCACCCGGATTTACTCATGCCAACAGACGCATGCCAGTATTTCTGGGACTGTCCGTCCTGCAAGATGGTCATCAAGCCGCTCGATGGCGACTGCTGCGTGTTTTGTTCCTATGGGAGCGTTGCCTGCCCACCCATCCAGTCTGGCACTTGTTGCGAGTAGTCGAGCGGTCACAGTCCCTGATTAGCCTAAACGGCAGACTCGACGGTTCATTCCGTTATTTGTGGAAGAAACCATGCAAGGGTACGAAGACGATGGCGATAAACCAGCCATAGGCAAAGGCCCCGATTGCGCCGAACAGGAAACCCGTTGGGGTCAACCACTCAAAGCCGGGCAATAAGGGGGCCCAAGCTTCGTGCATGTGGAATTGTTGTGGAGCGAGCAACCCAAAGCCGACACAAATCACAAAAGTGATCAGCAGAAATGTCGACAAGGTGAGCCCAAGCGGAATGATGCGCAGCGGCGCGCTGGTTGTATCAGACATGAGATAAGCCTCCCAATCGCTATGTTCTCAACCAAATACGAATAGCGAGCGATGAGCCCTCATTTCATGTGAAATAGGCCGCCATGAGGGATATCATGCTGAGCGGCGTATTCTTCTGTGTCAGCATATTGGGGGCTCGGGTCATAGCTACGTCGACTATCAGGAGCGCGTTCACCGGCCGCGACAACCGGTTCACGCCAATCCGCTTCGTGCTCGCCAGCATGGTCATGCTGGAACATGTTTTCGTGGTGATCCGGGGCCCGGAATTGTCGCCACTGATCGCGGCCAATGGCTGGTCCGCCGGATATCTCGCCGTGAACGGCTTTTTCATCCTGTCCGGCTTCCTGATCGCTGACAGCCTGGAGCGGCGCAGCGATGCCAAAGCCTTCGCGCTTGCCCGCTTTCTGCGGATCATTCCCGCGCTGGTCGTGCTGGCCCTTCTGGCCACGCTGGCAATCGGTCCGCTGGTGACCAGCCTGCCGCCAGCGCAATACTGGTCGAGCGCCACAACCTGGCTCTACGCGCCCAATGTGCTGGCCTTTGCCGACACATCCGGCGGTCCCGCCGGGATATTCACCAGCAATCCGGCCGAAGGCGAGTTTTCCGCCACGCTCTGGACGCTGCGGTATGAAGTTCTGGCCTATGCTGCGGCCGCCTTGCTCTTCTTCACCCGGTTTGTCTGGGGACGCTGGCCGATCCTTGGCCTGTTCATCGCCGGGACCGCCGTTTATCTGGCTATCCGCCTACTCTGGCCAGACGCTCCGGCCATGATCACCCATGGCGGACGGTTCGGCTCGGTCTTCCTGCTCGGTATGGTCATCCATCAGTTCCGCGACCGGCTGCCGATCACAATTCTGCCTGTGATCCTCCTGCTGCCTATCGCGATATTGATGGGCGATCATGCCCTGTCGGAACTTTTCTGGAATGGTGTGTTGGCCGTATTGATATTCTGGGCCGGATTTGCTGCGCTGGAACGCCTGCCATCCGGCGCACGCATCCCGGACTGGTCCTATGGCATTTATATCTGGCACTATCCGGTCATGCAGAGCCTGTGGCATTTCGATGTGGCGCGATCTCCGCTGGAACTGGCCGCTTACGGCATTCCGCTTTCGCTGGCTGTAGCTGCTGCATCCTGGCACTTGATCGAGCGGCCAGCGTTGGGTCTGAAATTCAAACTGGGCGGCTAATGACGCCAACTTGGTGGCTAAAACCAGCGAACCTTAGATAACTGAGACCGGTTCGCTTTTGTCTGTCAGCACCGCCATAAATTCCAATCAGGATATATTGCTCCCGCTCGGTTCAACCAGAACCGGCACGCCGCTCTGGCCGAGTGGCGGCAACTTGCCGCCTGATTCACCCAATTACCGGCAAACAGAGACCAGTTCGCTTTAGTCTGACGCCACCGCCATAGCGTCGAAATATATTCAATTAATTACATGTATTTATGGCGGCAATGTATTGCCTGCCCTAGCGTCTACCCCAGCGGAAGCTAAACGCTCGGCGAGTGGCGGGCCGTACCGTTTGACGGCGCGTAGGCGTCGAAACGGGCAGCCACGACCCGGGCGAGCATCCGGTTCTCCTCCAGCAGTGTTAGCTGATTGCCTTCGCGGTGCACAATTCCGTCTTCTAGTAGATCGTCCATTGACGGCATGGGGATGGTGTCCGGAATACGCGCGCTCAACGCGCTAATATCCACGCGAAGATCACACATCAGCCGTTCAATGATTTCGCCCCGCAGTCGATCTTCAGGACCAAGGGCGATACCGCGGACTGTCGCCAGCTGCTCGGACATGATGGCGCGGCTCCATTGCACGACATCAGGCGTGTTCTGGGCGTAGCCCGACGGTGTGCGGGTTATGGCAGAGGCCCCCAAGCCAAGGAGATACTCCGCCCGGTCGGTCGTATAGCCCTGGAAATTCCTGTGCAGGGTTCCGGTTGCAGCCATTTTTGCCATGTCGTCGTCCGGGCCCGCATAGTGGTCGATGCCAACCGGTACGTAGCCTGCCTCACGCGCAGCTCGGTTCATCGCCAGCGCCTGTTCAATCCGGGCTTCTGTGTCCGGTAAATCCTCGTCCCGGATCAGTCTCTGGTGCCGTTTGAGGTGCGGGACGTGCGCATAGCCGAAAATCGACAGGCGGTCCGGTTCGAAGGCCAGCGCCTGCCGGACCGTGTCCAGGCAGGATTGGATCGTTTGACCGGGAAGGCCGTAGAGGAGATCGAAGCTGACATGATCGATACCGGCGTCACGCAAGTCGCGGACACAATTGGCCACCGATTGCGCGGGCTGGATGCGATTGATCTTCTTCTGAACGGCGGGATCGAGGGTCTGAACCCCCAAGCTGGCACGGTTGACGCCAGCCGCCGCCAGTTCCCGGGCCTTGCCGGCCGAAAAGAGGCGCGGATCGACCTCGACGGCGATTTCCGCAGTCCCGGATATCTCGAATACCGCCCGTAGGCGCGCCATGATTGCAGAAAACTGAACTCCGGACAGGATGGTCGGTGTGCCGCCGCCGAAGTGGACATGGTCGATACGCGGGCGCGCAGCTAGGCGCTCAGCATAAAGTCCGATCTCCTCCAGGAGAAGCTCGGTATAGGTCGCGACCGGTCCGTCTCGCCGGGTCGCCCGTGTCGAACAGCCGCAATACCAGCACATCTCCCGGCAATACGGGATGTGCAGGTAGAGCGACCCGCGGGCATCCGGACGAAGATCGGTCAGCCACCGGGAAACGACCCGTGCATCAACGCCCTCATGGAAATGCGGAGCCGTCGGATAACTCGTGTATCGGGGCGTGTTTTGGCGGGCGTATTTAAGGAATGCAGCTGAGGGGGACATCACTCAATCCTCGAGGGTGCGCGGATATGTCCATTGACATTTATCAATGATGGGCGGTCTGAGGAGGTGGCAAGTCGCCGCATTTCTGGACAGGGAAATTCAACCATGTCAGACAAGACAGTCAGCGCCGGGGCCTATTTCCTCGGACCGAAATCGGAAAATGCGTCCTGGCTCCGGTCCGAGTTCCAGGCCGTCCTGGATCGCTGGTTTGACTGGCGCCGCGCCCTGTTTGCCGATGACCCCTCGCCCCTTCCGGAACAGGTGCGGTTGTCCCCGGATTTCCTGGCCGAGCGTGAAATCATGGCGCAGAGGGTTCGCGAGCTGACCGAACTCATGGCCGGCGAAGTCCCGAAATACACGCCGCGCTATATCGGGCACATGGTGTCTGAATTATCGGTGCCGGCCTTGCTGGGTCATTTCGCGACGCTACTGCACAACCCCAACAATACGTCCCGGGACGTGGCCCGCGTCAGCGGGAGGGTCGAGGACGAGGCGATTGCGATGCTGGCCGGAATGGTCGGCTACGACCCGGCGGCGGCACAGGGACATTTCACCAGTGGCGGTACACTTGCCAATTTCGAGGGCGTCTGGCGCGCGCGCTACCGGATGGACCATTGCCTGTCTCTCGGATTGTGCATTGCCGAGCGGAGTGGGAAGCCACTCGATCCGGTTGCATCAGCGCATATGGATTGGTCCCGGTTTTCCGAACTCGCGGCAGCGCATGACATATCGGAGGCCAAGTTGCGGGCGGCCAGCAGTGTTTTGGGCAATCCGTTCGAGATCGCAGCCCGGATCTCTGAAGCGTCCGGGCGTGACTGGCGGGGCCCGGTCCTGCTGGTTCCCGGGAACAAGCATTTCTCCTGGCTGAAAGCCGCCAATGTCTTCGGCCTGGGCGAAGAGGCTTTCTGGCCGGTCGCGCTAGATGCGCAGGGCCGGCTGAGCCTGCCGGCATTAAATGCCGCGATTGCCCGGGCCCATTCCGATGGCCGCCCGGTTCTGGCGGTGATCAGCGTGGCCGGGACAACCGAAGCCGGGGAAATCGACCCGGTCGATGCCGTCTGCGACCGGCTCGATGAATACCGGCAATCCGGCCTGCACATCTGGCACCATGTCGACGCGGCCTGGGGCGGCTTTCTGTGCGCCATGCTGGGAGGAGACGCAGAAGACCGGCTGGAGGCGGGCGCGCGATCAGCCCTGAAAGCCATACGGCGGGCCAATTCGGTGACGCTTGACCCGCACAAGCTGGGCTATGTGCCCTATTCCTGTGGCGCTTTCCTCGTCCGTGATCGCGACAGTTATGCCAACTCCCTGTTTGCCGCGCCCTATATCGACCGAGCTGCTGCCAATGACCGCTGGATGATGACCCTGGAAGGATCGAGAAGCGGGGCCGGCGCGGCTGCGGTATGGTTGACCGGAAAAACCCTCACCTTTGGGCCCGACCGCTTCGGTCGGATCATGGCCGGGACAATTGACAGCCGGGTCTTCTTCTCCAGGGCTCTCAGGGACGGAAACCCGTTGGTGCGGCTCCTTGAACCGGCCGATTCTAACATCGTGTGCTTTTCATTGGCGCGACCCGGCGACACGTTGAGCGAAGCGAACGCAAGAACAGCCCGGGCCTTCGCGGGTTTCGTCCCCGATCCGGCCTTCTCGGTGTCGCGCACTGTTCTGGCAGCCGAAAATTACGGGGAAATGATTAATACCCACGTGGTCGGATATGACGGGGTCGTGGATGCCCCGACCCTGGTCCTGATCCGCTGTGTCTTCATGAACCCGTTCTGGGAAAACGAGGATTTCCGCGCCGCCCTGATGCCCGAATTTCTTGCACGGCTGGAGACGCACATAAATTGATAAATGTCAAGTCGCTGGGCGTGCGGCCCGGTGCCGCGCGGCAGCCTGCCGCGCTGATTACGCACGATTTCCGGCACAATATGTTGAGGAGGGGAGACTGATTTCCACAATATATCGTTCCGAAAGGTCATCGCCATGGACACGGCGCTCGCGGACTGGACTCAGTCCGATCACGGCACTCCGCCCGTCACGCAGCCGCAAGTGACACTGCAAAAAATCTCCACCGATATCTGGGATATGAAGTACCGCTTCCGGAGTCCCAGCGGTGATGCAGGCGACGGGACAATCGAGGACAGTTGGGACCGGGTTGCGCACGCCCTCTCGCGCTGCGAAGGCCGGAAGGCATCCCATTGGCAGGGCCGTTTCCGAGACCAGCTTGACGACTTTCGCTTCCTGCCTGCCGGGCGAATCCTCTCGGGTGCCGGAACAGGCCGCAACGTGACGCTGTTCAACTGCTTCGTCATGGGGACTATACCGGACAGTCTTGGCGGAATTTTCGACATGTTGAAGGAAGCCGCACTCACCATGCAGCAGGGCGGCGGTATCGGATACGATTTCTCGACCATTCGCCCCAAAGGCAGCCGGGTCGCCGGTGTGGACGCCGATGCCAGCGGGCCGCTGAGTTTCATGGATGTCTGGGACGCGATGTGCCGGACGATCATGAGCGCCGGGTCGCGCCGGGGTGCCATGATGGGGGTCATGCGGGACCACCACCCCGACATCCTGTCCTTTGTCGAAGCCAAGCGGGATCGGGACCGTTTGCGCAATTTCAACCTTTCGGTCCTGGTCAGCGACGCGCTGATCAGGGCTGTCGACGCGGATGCCGATTGGCCGCTGCACTTTGATGGCAAGGTCCACGACACGCTCCGCGCCCGCGACCTCTGGGACGCGATCATGAAGGCGACCTATGACTATGCCGAGCCCGGTGTCATCTTCATCGACCGTATCAATGCGGCCAACAACCTGTCCTGGTTGGAGGACATCGCCGCGACCAATCCCTGCGGCGAGCAGCCCCTTCCGCCCTACGGGGCCTGCTTGCTGGGCTCGGTCAATCTCAGCCGCTTTGTCACGGACCCGTTCTCGCCTTCGGCCCGGCTGGATACAGACGGATTGAAATCCTGTGTCGCGACTGCGGTCCGGATGATGGACAACGTCATTGATGTCAGCAATTTCCCGCTCGAGGCCCAGCGCAAAGAGGCGGTCAACAAGCGCCGCCTGGGCCTGGGCGTAACCGGGCTGGGCGATGCGCTGGTCATGTGCGGGCTCCGCTATGGCTCGGAGGCAGCCGTCGAGGCTGTCGAGACCTGGATGGGCACGATCGCCAATGAGGCCTATCGGACCAGTGCCCGTCTGGCGGCCGAAAAGGGCGCTTTCCCGCTTTTTGAGGCCGACCAGTATTTGCAAGCACCGATGATCCAGGCGCTCGACGCCGATGTACGGGACCTGATCGCTCAACACGGCATCCGGAACAGTCATCTGACATCGATTGCGCCGACAGGTACGATTTCCCTGCTCGCCAATAACACCAGCGGCGGTGTCGAGCCGGTGTTCGGCTACAGCTTCGTGCGTACCGTCCGCCTTCCGGACGGTGGTCAGGTTGACGAGACGGTAGAGGATTATGCTTACCGGGTTTTCCGCACGATGTTCGGCCCGGACGCGGAATTGCCCGACAGTTTTGTCGAAGCCGATGCCCTGACACCGCGCGAACATGTCGTGATGCAGGCCGCTGCGCAGAAGTGGATCGACAGTTCAATCTCGAAGACGATCAACCTGCCGCGCGATATCGCGTTCGAGACATTCAAGAACGTTTACCGCCAGGCCTATGATCTGGGGTGCAAGGGTTGCACGACCTACCGGCCCAACGACATCACGGGATCGGTCCTGTCCAAACCCGAAACGGCGGAGCAGGCGAAACAGCGCGCGACTGCCGCTGCTCCAACCGCCATCGCCACCCGGCCTGTGGAATTGCCGGGGCAAACCTACAAGGTTCGCTGGCCGCACAGCGAACACGCCATCTATGTCACCATCAACGATATCATCGAGGACATTGATGACGGGGCTGGTGCCACTGAGCGCGTGCGCAAGCCCTTCGAGGTTTTCATCAATTCCAAGAACATGGACCATTATGCCTGGACCCTGGCGCTGACCCGCATGATCTCAGCTGTCTTCCGCAGAGGCGGCGACGTCCGTTTCGTTGCCGAGGAGCTAGGAGCCGTATTCGATCCTCAGGGCGGTGCCTTTGTCGAGGGACGTTATGCGCCCAGCCTGCTGGCCGTCATTGGAGGTGTGATCGAGCGTCATCTCAATGCGCTAGATAGCGGGGCGCTTCCGCTTACCCTGTTGAGTGAACAGGCGCGGGGTCGTGCCGGAACGGCCGAAATCGAGGAAATCGCTGCGCCGCCTCCCGGCCTTCTTTGTCCGAAATGCCACCAGCCGTCGCTGATCAAGCAGGAGGGATGCATCACCTGTTCGGGCTGCGGATATTCGAAATGCGGTTAGGCGAGCATTCCGCGTGACAATGCGCCTCATTCAGGGGCCGTGAATTGTCGATACACTTGAGAATTGTCAATTCTGTGGATCGAATGCTCCATGACCCAGTCCATCGACCGTGGTGCCCTGCGCCGGTCCGCCCCGCCCATTCTGCAGAATGCATTCCGGCCGTTCTTTCTGGGTGGAGCCGCCTGGGCCGCTTTGCTCGTACCTCTGTGGGCGGCTGAATATCTCGGGTGGCTCGGCCCGTCGCAGGGCGTGGCAGGTCACGCCCACGAGATGCTCTACGCGGTCCTTGCAGCCATTGTCTGCGGGTTCGCCCTTACCGCAATCCCCAACTGGACCGGCCGTGCTCCTGTCGCCGGGCAGGGGCTCGCGGCGCTTTTTCTTGTCTGGCTGGCGGGGCGGTTGGCGTTCCTTGCAGGCGACGCGACCTGGCATGTCCTGATCGATGGCAGTTTTCTGGTCGTCCTGGCCCTCATCGTGTTTCGGGAAATCCTGTCGGGGAAGAACTGGCGCAACCTGCCGATCGCTGTGCTGATCACACTATTCGCAATATCCCATGCGGCCTTCCATCACCCGGATCTGCAGGCCGGCGCAATCCGCGCGACCTTTGGTGTCGCCGCCCTGCTGATCGCCCTGATTGGTGGACGTATCGTTCCGAGTTTCACGCGGAACTGGCTGGCCGCAAACGCGCATCCGGCCTCTCAGCGCATGCCGTCGCCTATGCAGGTCCTCGACAAGATGGCGCTCGGCTTGACTGCCGTCGCTATACTGGCCTGGGTCGGCTTCCCCGGCCATTGGGCAAACGGCATCCTGATGATCGGTGCCGGCACGGCCCAGCTGGTCCGTCTCGCGCGCTGGCAAGGCCTGACGACGTTGCGTGAACCCCTCGTCTGGTCGCTTCACGCAGGCTTTCTGTGGCTGTTCGTGGCGCTGGTTCTCATTGGTAGCTCGGCTGTCTGGCCGCAAGCCGTTCCGGCCGCTGCCGGTGTGCATGCTCTGGCCGCAGGCCTGATCGGAAGCATGACATTGGCCGTCATGACGCGCGCCAGCCTGGGCCATACCGGCCGCCCACGGACCGCCAACATCCTCACAACAGCGACTTATCTGCTGGTCCATGCAGGAGCAATCATTCGGGTGATCGCGGCATTCGCCTACAATGATCCGATCTGGCTTGGAGCCGCAGCGGGACTTTGGAGCGCGGCGTTCGGGCTTTTCGCTTTGGGGTATGCGCCCATGCTGATTTCGCCGCGCCGCGCCTGATCCCGACTGGCCTCGGCAGGCGCGGGCAGCTCACCTGTGCCGTTTGAACAAGTGGGCGAGCCTGCCCAACAGACGGGACGGTACCGCGCGTGGCGTTCCCCGCGCGACGATCAGTTCCAGCGAACAAGGGCATTCCCTTGATTGACAACCGGGCAGAGGAAAATCTGGAAGGTCTGCGAGGCCATATATGTCCCCATCGCAGTCAAGGCTGTCGACACAGGACGTTTCGCCGGCATGAAGCCGGACATGGAGATTCCGGGTGCTCCGATCATGACGCGCGCCCAGAGCCCGCAGCATTGTACAGCGGTGCCGCGTTTGCAGTTGGGCAAATATTTGCCGGACGAACTCGATGGCGGCCGACCCGCGCATGTCGAGCACGCTTTCGGAGAAGTCCGTCCCCAGCCCAATATGGCGGCCCAGGCCGAGTCGCCCTTTCTCTTCACGGTTCGCCGCGGCTCCACTGGTCAGAACACGTTCAACTGTCGGTTCGATCAGTATGACGTGCGCAACGTGGTCCACAGCATCGGACCGGAAAAGCCCGGACTGGCGGACATTCTCCAGGATCAGATCCCGAACCTGGCTGTCTGCGAATTCGCGTTCTTCCTCGGTAAGCAAGTGCCGAACCTCGGTCACCGGCTCGAAACCGGTCGAATGCGCGGCGACATTTTTCCGTGCCCGTTCAATCAGATTCATGGTGTCCGCCCCGGTTTTCCCCGTGGGAACCCTAACTGAGGCCGGTGCATTATTGATTAATATCAAGTCAAAGGCTTCAGCCTCTCCGGCGCTCTGGGGGAACGGGGCGGGACAGGATGAAGATCGCGCATGCCGACAGGACAGCCGCCTGGACCCAGATGGCGTGGATCGGCACTCCGAAGGCAACAGACAGGATCAGGACGGCTGCCAGCGAAGCGACACCGAGCACCTTGGCGCGCCGGTCTATGGCTCCGTACCGATTCCAGTTGGCAATCGCGGGGCCGAACAAGCGATGACCCACCAGCCAGGCATGCATCCGCCGCGATGAACGCGCGAAACCGTAAGCGGCGAGCAGAATGAATGGCGTTGTCGGTAACAGGGGCAGAAAAACACCGAGCGCCCCGAGCGCCAGAGCCAAGACCGCGACAAGGAACCAGATGCTGCGTACGGCCATCGCGCTCAGCCGCCTCTGGCAATCGCGACAGTCGCGGTCATTCCGGCCCCAGGGGAAGGTATTCGACCGTGTCACCGGCCTTGGCGGCCCCGGCGTTGGCGGGACGCCGGATCAGGGCATTTGACGCGGCCAGCGCTGACAGGGCCGAGGAATCCTGGTTCACCAGCGGACCGATCCGACCGGTTTCCGGGTCGATCCGCGCGCGCATCATGGTTTCGCGCGGACCATTGGCGGGCAGGGCGGCATTGAGGCGCGCCGTTCGGAAAATGGCGGGATCGTGAACCCCCAGGAGGCTGTCGAGCACAGGCTTCAGGCACAGGCGCGCCATCACCATTGCCGAGACCGGATTGCCGGGCAAACCAATAACTGGGGTGGCATCGAGGTGTCCGAACCAGGTCGGCTTGCCGGGCTTGATGGCGATTTTCTCGAAGACCAGCGTACCGCCGAGTTCGGCGAAGACGGACCGCAAATGGTCATGGTCGCCAACTGAAGCGCCGCCAATGGTGACGAGCAGATCGAGGTCACGGGTGTGGGCCAGGCCGGCGCGGACGTCCTCGGGGGTGTCACGCGCAATCCCGAGATACCGAGGGAGTCCACCCCATTCGGTCACCAGCCGGGCGATCCCCGGGGCCAGCGAGTTGATGATCTGGTCGGGACGGGCCGTCTCGCCGGCCTCGACGAGCTCGTCCCCGGTTGAGAGAATGCCGACGCGCGGCTGCCGGATGGCAGTCAGGTCGGCCAGTCCCGCGCTGGCAGCCAGTGAGATCGCGGTCGCGGAAATTCGCTGTCCTGCGTCGAGCAGTCGGTCGCCCCTTGTGAAATCGATACCGGCCCGGCGGATATGCGCGCCGGGCTGTCCCGGCTGCCCGGTGGTGATCTGCCCGTCCTGGCGCGCGCAATTCTCCTGGATGACGACCTGGTCAGCCCCAGCCGGCATCGGGGCACCGGTCGAAATCCGGAAGGCCTCGCCAGCCTCCAGCATGGTCTTGCTGGCATGACCGGCTGCAGACTCGCCCGCCAGCCGCAATGTGACCGAGGCACCGGTCAGGTCGGCGGACCGGACCGCATAGCCGTCCATGGCCGATGCGTCGAAAGGGGGCTGGGTGCGGGCGGCTACGACGGGCGCGGCGAGATAGCGTCCGCCCGCCTCACCGACCGGAACGGTCTCGTACGGCAATGCGCTCAGCCCGTCCCGGATTCGCAACAGGGCCTCGTCGAGCGTGAGCATGCTATTGCTCCGTGAGCCGCGGAATGAGTTCAACGAGGTTGCAGGGGCCATGGGTACGATCAAATTCATCGCGCAAGACATGATTCCAGGCGTCGCGGCAGCCGCCGGTCGAGCCGGGAATGGCAAAGATATAGGTGCCGCCGGCAATGCCCGCGATGGCGCGTGACTGGATGGTCGAGACGCCGACCGACCGGAAGCTGACCTGGTGAAACACGGCGGCGAACCCGTCCATCTCTTTGTCGAACAGGGGGCGGCACGCTTCCGGTGTCACATCGCGGCCCGTCAGACCGGTTCCGCCGGTCGCGATAATGGCGTGGATGTCCGGATGGGCAATCCAGCTTTTCAACCGGGACTGGATGTCCGGGATATGATCCGGGACGATGGCATGGTCGATGACCGCATGGCCGTCTGCGGTGATCTGCTCGCGCAGCCAGGGACCGGTCTTGTCGGTCTTGCTGTCGCGCGTGTCGGATACGGTCATGACGGCGAAACCGACCGTCGAGGGAATGCCGGTCATGTGTCTGTCTCCATCCATGTGGCAGCCTTTTCGTGGTCGTCCAGTGTTGGTTCCACCCAGTCGTACTTATCGCCGCGCCATTCGCGTTTCCAGAACGGTGCTTGCGTCTTCAGAACGTCGATCGCATAGCTGACGCAATCCAAAGCGGCGCGGCGATGCGGTGCTGCGCCGGCGATGTGGACTATCGGCTCTCCAACCGCCATCCGGCCATATCTGTGGGCGATCAGCAGATCTGCAACGCCAAAACGGTTCATCGCGGCCTTCGCAATGCGCTGGAGCGCAGCCGGGGTCAGGACGCGATGATGCAATAGCTCCAGTGCGGTTAGCGCGTCGCTGCTGCGAACCAGGCCAGTGAAAGTCGAGACCGCTCCCGAGTGCACGCCAGACTGCAAGCGGCGATTAAGCGCTTCGATATCCAGGCATTCGCCGGTCAGAACGATGTCAGACCTGGTCATCATCCGCCGGAAAAGGGCGAGAGAAACGCCACGCGGTCATGATCGTGCAGCATCAAGTTCTCAGCGGAGCTACAAAACTGGTCATTGATGGCGACGCGCAAATGCGGGTCGCGCAACGCCTCACCCGACTCCAGCAGCGGAACCAGCGTTTCAATCAGGGCGGGGATGGATTGGGGGCGCTCAACAAGCGTGAGTACGGTTGATGCTTGCCCCACCCGGTCTCTTAACGGACCAAAGAATTCCAAAGTTAGTTTCATGTTCACCCCCCGGTGCGCGCCATATCACGCGTGACGGGCGACTTTGCGCCGGGCGAGACGTCGAAATCATGCTGCAATGGTTTGGCGGACATAGCCTCGTCGAGCAGCGCATCGACCGCACCGGGCTCCTCATTGCGGACAGCATCGCGCAAATCGACGGACCCGTTCTTGCCCAGGCACATGTAAAGTTGGCCGGTACAGGTCAGTCTGACCCGGTTGCAGCCGGCGCAGAAATTCCCCGTCAGCGGTGAGATAAACCCCAGCCGTCCGCCGGTCTCTTCAATCCGGACATAGCGGGAAGGGCCGCCGGTCGTGTCCGGCAGATCGGTCAGCGTCCAACGCGCTTCGAGTGTTTCGCGAACTTCTGCCAGTGACAGGAATTGGGTGGCGCGATCCACCCCAATCTCGCCAACCGGCATGACCTCGATCAGCGAGAGATCGTGGCCCTGGCCATGCGCCCAGGCAATCAGATCAGGCAGGTGCCGATCGTTCGTGCCTCTCAGCGCGACAGTATTGATCTTGATGCGAAGTCCTGCCGCTTGAGCTGCGGCAATCCCGGACAGGGTTTTCTGGATGTCGCCGCCACGCGTAAGCGTCCGGAATGTCTCGGGCTCCAGCGTATCAAGGGAGATGTTGAGCCGCTCGATACCTGAGTCGGCGATCCGACCGGCGAACTTGTCCAGCTGGGTTGCATTCGTTGTCAGGCAGACTTCTTCCAGCCCAGTCTTGCCAAGCCTCGCACCGAGATTTTCAATCAGTGAGAGGACGTCCTTGCGAACAAGAGGTTCGCCGCCGGTCAGCCGGATCTTGGTCACACCACGGGCAATGAAGGCATCACAGAGAATGGTCAGTTCTTCAAGGGAGAGAAGCTCGGATCTGGGCAGAAAGTCCGGCCGGGCTTTCATACAGTAGACGCATCGCAGATCGCAGCGATCGGTGACGGACAGACGCAGATAGGTAATGCGGCGGCCGAACTGATCCACCAGCGGTGGCTTCTGGTCTATGTAAAAGGTGCGATCCAAGACCCATGTCCTGCGTTTTGTTCGTCTTGACAAACATCAATCGAGCCGCATTGCAAGTGACGTGAGGTCGCAGCGTCTGAAAAACCGAATGACAGGTCAGGAACGGTCTTAACTGCGCGGGTCGTCGATCAGCGGGTTGGGCTTGCTGATGGCCTCCAGAGCCGCACGGTCAAGGATTTCTATTCGGGCTCCGTCCATCATTATGCCGTGCGACTGGAGCGCACCGAATGCGCGCGACAGGTTTTCCGGCGTCATGCCCAGGATAGACGCGAGGTTTCGCTTTCCGAAGGGCAGTTCGACGATGTCGGCTTTACCGGACTTGTCGTGCAGACGGATGATGTAATTGCCGACGCGTTCGATAGCCGTCCGCAATTTTAGATTCTTCATCGATTTCACAACAGACCGGTAGCAACTCGCCAGCTCGGTCACGATCGCCCGGGCGAAGGCCGGGTCGTCCCCGAATACCGTTCGCACATTCGACGACGGAATCAGCAAGAGCTTTGACGGTTCGAGCGTGCGCGCCGCCATAAGATAAGGAGCGTCCTTGATGGTCGCAGCAAGAATGAAGGTCGAAACGGGCGCGACGATGGCCATCGAGGTTTCGCGGCCATGACTGGTCGAGAAAAGCTCGACGCTGCCTTCAAGGACAATGTAGAGGAAATCGGCTGTCTCCCCCTCACGGATCAAATCGACATGCGCGGGAAAGCGCTGGGCATAGGCGGCCATCATCAGCGAGTCGAACTTGTCAGCCTCGACGTCCGCGAATAGCCGCAGGCCCCGTATGATGTCCTTGTCCGTGTCGCGCATGCCGCCCCCCTATCTGGCGTGACGGCATGGCGATACTACACGTCTTGACATTCATCAACTAACTATTTGATTTGAAACAAACAAACAAACAAAAAAGTTTAATTACTGAACCAAAAATAGTGCCCCCCACAATTATTGCTGCGTTGCTTTGACGCGCGACAAGTGTAGCCATTCCAGATCAGGTTTCGATGTGCCACTCCTTTGCAAGTGGAATGAATCAAGCTGCTCAACGATCTGGGGGATCCGATGGCTGCACTCGACAACGTCACGCAGGGTCAACAGCGTCAGGCGCTGGGGATGAGCACCTTGGCCTTTACGGTCTGTTTTGCCGTCTGGACGATATTTTCCATCATAGGCGTCCGCATCAAAGCCGAGTTGGGCCTGTCGGAAACACAGTTCGGCTTGCTTGTTGCGACGCCGGTTCTGACTGGATCCATCAGCCGCATATTCCTCGGCATCCTGGCTGAGAAATATGGCGGGCGGATCATGTTCCCGATCCAGATGGTCACGACTGCGGTCGCGGCCTTTCTCCTGTCCATGGCATCGACTTACCCGATGTTCCTGATCGCGGCCCTGGGTGTCGGTCTTGCCGGCGGGTCCTTCATCATCGGCATAGCCTATGTCTCGCGATGGTATGACGCCCGTTCGCAAGGAACCGCGCTGGGCATTTTCGGCGTCGGCAATATGGGGGCGGCGGTTACCAATTTCGGGGCTCCGTTTCTGGTAGTGGCCTTCGGCTGGCAGCAAACCGCCCAGATCTACGCCGGTGCCCTTCTGTTGATGGCGGCCATCTACTGGCTGTTCACCAAGGATGATCCGGTTCTGGTCGAGCAGCGCCGGACCGGCGCGAAGAGTCCGTCGGCCCTGATGCAGCTTGAGCCGCTCAAGAATCCTCAGGTCTGGCGTTTCGCAACCTACTACTTCTTTGTGTTCGGGGCTTTTGTGGCGCTCGCCTCCTGGCTGCCGCGCTACTATGTCGGGGCATACGATCTCGACTTGCAGACCGCCGGAATGCTGGCGGCGGCCTACTCGCTGCCAGCGTCGATCTTCCGGGCGCTGGGCGGCTGGATGTCGGATAAGTGGGGTGCGCGGTTTGTGATGTATCTCACATTCCTGGTGTCACTCGTCTGTCTGTTCATCCTGAGCTATCCCGAAACGCGCTATATCGTCAGCGGAATCGACGGTCCGATCGAGTTCAGCTTTGGAATTGGCGTGCCGCTCTTCGCGGTCCTGACCATCGGCCTCGGCTTTGTGATGTCGCTCGGCAAGGCCGCCGTCTACAAGCACATCCCGGTCTACTATCCGCACCACGTCGGTGCCGTGGGCGGGCTCGTCGGCATGATCGGCGGCCTGGGCGGTTTCATCCTTCCGATCAGCTTCGGCATCATGAACGACCTGACGGGCGTCTGGACCAGCTGCTTCATGCTGATGTTCCTCATCGTGCTCGTCTCGACCGTCTGGATGCATGTCGCCATCCGGCGGATGGAGCGCCGCAAATACCCGCAACTTGCTGACGAGACACACCTCAGTGATGTCCCCGACGGGCCGCTTGCGGCACCGGGAACCCACTGAGTCAGGGCCGTGGTGACGCAACTCCCCTCCGCGGTGTCACCACGGCATCCCTGCTGAACAGGATAACGGACATGGCCAAAGACCTTCACAACTGGAACCCCGAAGATGCGGGGCAGTGGCAAGAGACCGGCAAGGCAATCGCGAACCGGAATCTCTGGATCTCGATCCCCGCCCTGCTGTGCGGCTTCGCCGTCTGGCTCTACTGGGGCATCATCACGGTCCAGATGATCAATCTGAACTACGGCTTCAGCCAGGCTGAGCTCTTCACGCTGACGGCGATCGCCGGCCTGTCCGGTGCGACTTTGCGGATCCCCTCGACCTTCTTCATCCGCCTCGCAGGCGGCCGCAACACGATCTTTTTCACAACGGCCCTGCTTCTGCTGCCGTCCGCCGGCACGGCCATCATTTTGCAGAATCCGGACACGCCACTCTGGCAGTTCCAGCTGATGGCGCTGTTGTCGGGTTTCGGTGGCGGCAACTTCGCCAGTTCTATGTCGAATATCAGCTTCTTCTTCCCCAAGAAGGTGCAGGGCTACTCGCTCGGCATGAATGCAGGGCTGGGCAATTTCGGCGTCACCACGATGCAGATTCTCATCCCGCTTGTGATGACGGTCGGCATTTTCGGCGGCACGTCGATGATCCTGCAGAACACGTCGGGCACACTGATCGGACGCATACCGGCGGGTACCGAAACCTTCCTGCACAATGCCGGCTTCGTCTGGGTCGCGATCCTCGTTCCGGTCGTGCTGGCGACCTGGTTTGGCATGAACAATATTCGCGACGAACACGTCTCGCCCAATATTGGATCGCCGCTCGTCGCCTTCGGTAAGATCGCTGGCATGCTCTCGATTGGTCTGGTCATGGCGGCCGCAGGTCTGTGGCTGATGTTGCCCGCGGAAGCCAACGGCTCGGGCTGGGGCCTCTCGAAATGGCTGGTCCTGCCCGCTGTCATTGCTGCCACGGTGTTCGCCCTGAAAGCCATTCCCGGCGCGATCCGGAAGAGCCTTGATCGCCAGTACCGGATATTCCGGAACAAGCACACATGGGCAATGACCGTCATCTACACGATGACCTTCGGCTCGTTCATCGGGTATGCGGCCGCCTTCGGCCTCGCGATCAAGGTCATCTTCGGCTTCCAGCACTTGATGGTCGACGGCGTGATGACCCACGACACGATCAACACGAACGGACCCAGCGCATTGATGTTTGCCTGGACCGGTCCGTTTATCGGCGCGCTGATCCGTCCGATCGGCGGCAAGCTGGCTGACAAGTTCGGCGGCGCGCTTGTGACCCAGATCATTTCTGTGGTCATGGTGGTCTGCGCGCTGGGCGTCGCCTGGTTCATGAAGCAGGCCTACAGCTCGGCAACGCCGGAAGAGTATTTCCTGCCCTTCCTCGTCCTCTTCCTTATCCTGTTCGCGGCGTCGGGGATCGGAAACGGATCCACGTTCCGCACGATCGCCATGGTTTTCGATCGGGAACAGGCTGGTCCGGTCCTGGGCTGGACTTCAGCGGTCGCCGCCTATGGGGCCTTCATCATCCCGCAGGTCTTTGGCGAGCAGATCCGCGCCACCACGCCGGAATACGCCCTGATCGGCTTTGCCATTTTCTATGCCGTCTGCATTGCCATCAACTGGTGGTTCTACCTGCGCCCCGGCGCTGACGTGAAAAACCCGTAAAGGATTGTCATCATGAGTCATCTTCTCGACCGCCTGACCTTTTTCACGCGCAAGACAGAGCGGTTTTCAAACGGCCACGGCATCACCACAACCGAAGACCGGAAGTGGGAGGATTCCTACCGGAAGCGCTGGCAACACGACAAGATTGTCCGTTCGACACACGGGGTGAACTGCACCGGCTCGTGCAGCTGGAAGATCTACGTCAAGGGCGGTCTGGTGACCTGGGAAACCCAGCAGACCGACTACCCGCGGACCCGGCCCGACCTGCCCAACCATGAGCCGCGCGGGTGCTCGCGCGGCGCGAGCTATTCCTGGTACATGTATTCAGGCAACCGCCTGAAATACCCGCTGATCCGCTCACGCCTGCTCAAGGCCTGGCGCAAGGCGCGGGAAACCCGGACGCCGATGGCGGCCTGGCGGTCGATCCAGTCCGATCCGATTGTCCGTACATCCTATGTTTCCAAGCGCGGCAGCGGCGGGTTCGTGCGCGCGACCTGGGACGAGGTCAACGAGATCATTGCTGCGGCCAATGCCTATACTGCGAAGGAATACGGTCCCGATCGTGTCTTCGGATTCTCACCGATCCCGGCCATGTCGATGGTCTCCTATGCAGCCGGATCGCGCTATCTCTCGCTGCTCGGCGGCGTCTGCATGTCCTTTTATGACTGGTATTGCGACCTGCCGCCGGCCAGCCCGCAGACTTGGGGAGAGCAGACCGACGTCCCGGAATCGGCCGACTGGTACAATGCCGGTTTCCTGCTGATCTGGGGCTCGAATGTCCCGCAGACGCGGACGCCGGACGCGCACTTCTATACCGAGGCGCGCTATCGCGGCACCAAGAGCGCGGTGATCTGCCCGGATTATTCCGAAGCGGCGAAATTCGGCGATATCTGGCTCAATCCCAAGCAGGGCACCGATGCCGCCCTCGCCATGGCGATGGGGCACGTGATCCTGCGCGAATACCATCTCGACCGGCAGGCTCCTTATTTCGAGCGCTATGCGCGCGAAAATACCGACATGCCCAACCTGGTTCGCCTGGAAGAAAAGGACGGGCGCCTGGTGCCGGGACGGCTCGTGCGGGCGTCCGATTTTTCCGACGGGCTGGGTGAAGACAACAATCCGGACTGGAAGACGATCGCCTATGACCGCAGGACCAGCCGCTATGTCGCGCCGCGCGGCTCGATCGGCTTTCGCTGGGGCGAGAAGGGCAAATGGAATCTCGAGCAGAAGGACGGTGCTGGCGAAGAGGTTGAGCTCGAACTCTCCTTCATCCTCGACGACCGGCATGATGAGGTCGTTGATGTGGCCTTTCCCTATTTCGGGAACAAGCACCATGACCATTTCTCCGGAACCGATCACCCCGATCTGCTGATGCGCAAGCTGCCGGCCCGACGCGTGGCACTGGCCGATGGCGATGCGCTGGTCGTGACGGTGTTTGATTTGTTGTGCGCGAACTACGGCCTCGATCGCGGACTGGGCGGCGACCACCTGGCGTCGGGCTACGACGATGTTGAGCCCTACACGCCGGCCTGGGCCGAAAAGATCACTGGTGTCGATCACAAGAAGATCATCGCCACGGCGCGGGCATTTGCGACCAATGCCGAGAAGACCGAAGGCAAGTCCATGGTCATTCTCGGGGCGGGCCTGAACCACTGGTACCACATGGACATGAATTACCGCGGCATCATCAATCTGCTGGTGATGTGCGGGTGTATCGGTCAGTCAGGCGGCGGCTGGGCGCACTATGTCGGCCAGGAAAAACTGCGGCCGCAGACAGGCTGGCAACCACTGGCCTTTGCGCTCGACTGGAACCGGCCACCCCGTCACCAGAATTCGACCTCATGCTGGTATGCGCATACCGACCAGTGGCGTTACGAGACGCTGGATGTCACCGAGATCGTGTCGCCCACCGCGCCCGCAGGTGACTGGTCGGGCGCGATGATCGACTGGAATGTGCGCGCCGAGCGCATGGGCTGGCTGCCGTCCGCGCCGCAATTGCAGACCAATCCGCTGGACATTGCCAAGGCTGCGAAGGCGGCCGGCAAGGACCCCAAGGACTATGTCGTCGAAAGTCTGTCATCGGGCGCGATGCGGATGTCGTGCGAGGACCCGGACAATCCGGCGAACTGGCCGCGCAATCTCTTTGTCTGGCGCTCAAACCTTCTGGGGTCGTCTGGCAAGGGGCACGAATACTTTCTCAAGCACCTGGTCGGTGCTCGCCATGGTGTCATGAGTGCGGAAGCTGACCCCGAGCATCGCCCGTCTGAAGTCGACTGGCACGATGAAGCACCGGAAGGAAAGCTGGATCTCCTCGTCACGATCGATTTCCGCATGTCAACGACCTGCGTCTATTCCGACATCGTGCTCCCGACCGCGACCTGGTACGAGAAGAACGACCTCAACACGTCGGACATGCATCCCTTCATCCACCCCCTGACGGCCGCGGTGGACCCGGCCTGGGAAGCGCGCAGCGACTGGGACATTTTCAAGGGCCTGGCCCGCAAGCTGTCGGAGATCGCACCCGAGGAACTGGGTACCGAAATAGATGTCGTCCTGACGCCAATCCTGCATGACACGCCGGGAGAGATTGCCCAGCCTTTCGACGTCAAGGACTGGCGCAAGGGCGAGACCGATCCGGTTCCGGGCAAGACCATGCCCCAGATCGCCGTGGTCGAGCGCAACTATGCGGATATCTACCGCAAGTTTACCTCGCTCGGTCCGCTAATGAATTCACTTGGCAATGGCGGCAAGGGGATCAATTGGAACACCGACCATGAGGTCGAGAACCTGGCCGCGCTCAATGGTGTGGTGCTCGAAGAGGGGGTGTCCAAGGGACGACCCAAAATCGAGACCGCCATCGATGCGGCGGAAACCATCCTCATGCTGGCCCCGGAGACCAATGGCGAAGTGGCCGTGAAGGCATGGGATGCCTTGTCGAAGAATACCGGGCGCGATCACACCCATCTGGCACTGCCCAAGGAAGACGAGAAGATCCGGTTCCGTGATGTCGTGGCGCAACCGCGAAAGATCATTTCGTCACCGACTTGGTCGGGCATCGAAAGCGAGAAGGTCTGCTACAATGCCGGTTACACGAATGTGCACGAGCGTATTCCGTGGCGGACACTGACCGGGCGGCAGCAACTCTACCAGGATCACAAATGGATGCTGGTGTTCGGCGAGGGCCTGTGCGTCTACCGGCCGCCAATCGATACGGCGACCATTGCGCCGGTGATCGATTCCAAGCCCAACGGCAACAAGCAGGTCGTGCTGAATTTCATCACGCCGCACCAGAAGTGGGGAATCCACTCCACCTATACCGACAATCTCCTGATGCTGACCCTGTCGCGGGGCGGCCCGATCGTCTGGCTCTCCGAAGAGGACGCTGAAGCGGCCGGCATTGTCGATAACGACTGGGTGGAAGCCTACAATTCGAATGGTGCCCTGGTGGCCCGGGCGGTCGTCTCGCAGCGGATCAAGTCCGGTACGCTGTTCATGTATCACGCCCAGGAAAAGATCGTGAATGTGCCGGGGTCCGAAATGACCGGTCAGCGCGGTGGCATCCACAATTCCGTGACGCGCGCAACGCTGAAGCCGACCCACATGATTGGCGGGTACGCGCAGCAATCCTACGGGTTCAACTATTACGGCACGGTCGGATCGAACCGCGATGAATTCGTGGTCGTCCGGAAGATGGACAAGGTGGACTGGCTGGAAGGCCCGGCTGATGACGCCATGGAGGCAGCAGAATGAAGATCCGCGCGCAAATCGGCAAAGTCCTCAATCTCGACAAGTGCATCGGCTGCCACACCTGTTCGGTGACCTGCAAGAACGTCTGGACCAGCCGCGAAGGTGTTGAATACGCCTGGTTCAACAATGTCGAGACCAAGCCCGGGGTTGGCTATCCGAAGGACTGGGAAAACCAGGGCCGCTGGAATGGCGGCTGGAAACGGTCCGGCAATGGCAGCCTTCACCCAAAGATGGGATCGAAATGGCGGATCCTGGCGAAGATTTTTGCCAATCCCGACCTGCCCCAGATCGACGACTATTACGAGCCCTTCACCTTCGATTACGGCCATCTTCAAACGGCCGGGGAGTCGAAAGCCTTCCCCACGGCCCGTCCGCGCTCACTGATTTCCGGGGAGCGCATGGAAAAGATCGAATGGGGTCCGAACTGGGAGGAAATCCTGGGCGGCGAATTCTCCAAGCGCTCCGAAGACTACAATTTCGAAGGTGTCCAGAAGGAGATCTACGGCCAGTTCGAAAACACCTTCATGATGTACCTGCCGCGCCTGTGCGAGCATTGCCTGAACCCGACCTGTGCGGCGGCCTGTCCGTCGGGAGCGATCTACAAGCGGGACGAGGACGGTATTGTTCTCATCGACCAGGAGAAGTGCCGCGGCTGGCGCATGTGCGTGTCGGGCTGCCCCTACAAGAAGATCTATTTCAACTGGTCGAGCGGCAAGTCCGAGAAGTGCACCTTCTGCTATCCGCGGATCGAGGCCGGCCAGCCGACCGTGTGTTCGGAAACCTGCGTGGGCCGAATCCGCTATCTCGGCGTGATGCTCTACGATGCGGACCGTATCGAGGAGGCCGCGTCGGTCGAGAATGAGCAGGACCTCTACCAGGCCCAGCTCGACATCTTCCTCGATCCGAACGACCCGGAAATCCAGGAACAGGCCCGCAAGGACGGCGTGCCAGATGCATGGATCGAGGCCGCCAAGCAATCGCCGGTCTACAAGATGGCCATCGACTGGAAGGTGGCGTTCCCGCTACACCCCGAATACCGGACCCTGCCCATGGTCTGGTATGTCCCGCCGCTCTCGCCGATCAAGAATGCCGCCGAGACCGGTGCCATCGAATCCGACAACGGCATGCCCGACGTCCGGTCGCTGCGCATTCCGCTGCGCTATCTCGCCAACCTCCTGACGGCGGGTGATGAAGCACCGGTGGCGGTGGCGCTCGAGCGGATGCTGGCGATGCGGGCCTATATGCGCGCCAAGACCGTCGACGGCGTGGTGGATCCCTCCATCGCCGAAGCGGTCGGTCTCGATCAGGCCCTGATCGAGGACATGTATCAGATCATGGCCATCGCGAATTATGAGGACCGCTTCGTCATCCCGACCTCGCACCGGGAAGAGGCCGAAGAGGCTTTCGATATCCGCGGCGAATGCGGGTTCAGCTTTGGCAACGGATGTTCGGATGGGTCGAGCAAGACGTCGTTGTTCGGCGGACCGCGCCGCCGGGCCCAGGTTACACCGATGGAGCGCAGCTGATGACTAAGACCTTCAAGGTACTTGCCGCACTCCTGTGCTACCCGACACGGGAAATCTGTGACGCGGCCCGGGATTTCCGGGGCGTGCTCAACGAGGAGGGGCTCGTTGCCGGGCCGGATCTGACCGCGCTCGGCGAGCTGGCGGCCGAGCTGTCCGAACGGGACCTCTATGCCTTGCAGGAACGCTATGTCGAGCTGTTCGACCGGTCGCGTTCCCTGTCGCTCCACCTGTTTGAACACGTCCATGGTGAAAGCCGCGATCGCGGACAGGCCATGGTCGATCTCAAGGCGCTGTACGAGCAGTCCGGGCTGGAACCGCCGGCCAACGAATTGCCGGATTTTCTGCCGCTTTTCCTCGAATATCTTTCGACGCAGGAACTGGCAGACGCCCGGGCGCTTCTGGGCGAGGCGGTGCACGTTCTCGATGCCCTCGCCGACCGGCTTCGCAAGCGCGAAAGCGTTTACGCATCGGTTTTCGGTGCGCTGGGTCAGATCGCCGACCGGCATGCCGCCCTTGATGACGCCGAGGTGGAAACACCGGCCGAGGAGGACCAGTCGCTCGAGGCCATCGACAAGGCCTGGGAGGAAGAACAGGTCATCTTCGGTCCCGATCCCAATGCCGGCTGCCCGGTCGCCAAGGACATGCTCAGCCAGATGGCGGTGCCGCCTGCCACAAATCCATCGAAAGGAGACCGGCCATGACCGAGTTCCTGCACAATTTCGTCTTCGGCATCTATCCCTATATCGCCATCGCCGTGCTCATCGTCGGGTCGATCATCCGCTATGACCGCGAGCCCTACAGCTGGCGGGCCGGGTCAAGCCAGCTTTTGCGCCGCCGCCAACTCGTGATTGGCTCTGTACTGTTCCATATCGGCGTGCTGCTGGTCTTCATGGGGCATTTCGTTGGCTTGCTGACGCCCATCGAACTGTTCGACTGGATGGGGGTCAGCCACCCCTTCAAGCAGATGGTGGCCATTGTGGTGGGCGGGTCGGCTGGTCTGGTCGGCTTCATCGGCGCAACCATTCTGATCCACCGGCGTCTGACCGATTCGAGAATCCGGTCGACAACCAGCTTCTGGGACATGGGCATCATTCTGCTGCTCTGGGCCCAGCTCCTGCTTGGTCTCGGGACCATCGGTGCATCGATGGAGCATCTCGACGGCGCGGAAATGGTCCGTTTCATGGCTTGGGCACAAGCCATTTTCAAATTCGATTTCGCCGCGGCGTCCTATGTCGAGGGCGCACACTGGATCTATCAGCTCCACATTTTCCTCGGCCTGACGATCTTCCTCGTCTTTCCCTTCACGCGGCTGGTCCACATGTTCTCCGCGCCGGTCCGCTATGTCTTCCGGAGCGGCTATCAGGTCGTCCGCCGCCGGGCCCCCAAGGGAGCGGGCAAATGAGTACCGCGACCCTGATATCGAATGCGCCCGAAAAAGCCGTTCCGGTCACCGTCAATGATGTGACGATCCCGGCACAGGACATCGCGGCCGAAGCGCAGAACCACAGCGCAGATCGTCCTGAGAAAGCGTGGGAGGCCGCGGCCGAGGCCCTGGTGATCCGGGAAGCCCTGCTGCAAAAGGCCCGGGCCATTGGCCTGTCGCCGCAGCCGGCCAAGGACGACTCTGGGCGGTCGGAACCCGACGCCGATGCATTGATCCGGCAATTGCTGGAGTCGGAAGTCTCGGTGCCGGAGCCTGATAAAGACTCCAGCCGGCGCTTCTTTGAAAACAACCAGTCGCGTTTCCGTTCGCCGGACCTCTTCGAGGCGTCCCATATCCTGCTGCAGGCCGACAAGCGCGATGCGCTGGCCTATGCCCGCGCCCGCCGCGAAGCCGAAGCCCTGATCGAAGCCCTGAAAGACAAGCCGGGCCAGTTCGAGCGCATGGCACGCGACCGGTCAGATTGTCCGTCTGCCAGCGAAGGCGGCCGGCTCGGTCAGATCACACAGGGACAAACCACTCCGCTGTTCGAGGCGGCCCTCAAGGCGATGAAGCCGGGCGACATCACCACCACGCCGGTCGAAACACCCTACGGCTTCCACATCATCCGGCTGGAGCATGTGGCCCGGGGTTCGGTGCCGGATTTCGACACGGCCCGCCCGCTCGTCGACGAATTCCTGCGTGACGCCAGCTGGCGCCGCGCCGTTTCCCAATTCATCTCGCTGGTGCTGGGAGAGGCCCGCATCACCGGGGTCAAACTGAAAGGCGCGTCTTCGCCACTGGTCCAGTAGCGGCGGCACGTGAAAGAGCCATGACCAAACTGATCGGACGAATGTGGCCAACTGCCGGTAAAACGGCGTTGATTCTGACCCTGCTTTCGCCGGCCCCGGCGATCGCCGAACCGGATCTCATCCTCGATGCCCGATTGAGATATGAAAGTGTCGATCAGGACGGTCTGGCCAATTCTGCGGACGCGCTGACACTGCGCACCCGTGTCGGTGTCGATAGCGGTCCGCTTGGGGATTTCCGCTTTCTGATCGAGGCCGAAAACGTCATCCACCTGGTCGATGATTTCAATTCCACGACGAACGGCAATGCCGGATACCCGGTTGTCGCTGATCCGGAAGAAACCGAGCTCAACCGGGTGCAGTTGGCCTATACCGGGCTGCCCGGCACGACAGTCACGCTGGGACGGCAGCGCGTCATCCTTGGGGATGCCCGTTATGTCGGCAATGTCGGTTTCCGCCAGAATGAGCAGACTTTTGACGCGCTCCGGGTCACCCATGTCGGCATCGAAAATCTGACCCTCAACTATCTCTACCTGGACCGGGCGAACCGAATTTTTGGTGATGATCACCCGGCTGGCGAATGGGACCTGGATGCCCATCTGGTTTCTGCCGACGCCGCGACGCCGGCCGGCACGCTCTCCGGCTTTGCCTATTTGGTGGAAAACCAGGATGCGGCAGCCCTTTCCACGGCAACCTATGGCGTGCGCTGGCAGGGCCGGATAGCGACCGGGGACGGCCCGGTCATCGCCTATTTCGCCGAGTACGCCCATCAATCAAGCTATGGAAACAACCCGGCGAGTTTCGACCTGAACCTGTTCCGGGCTCAGGCAAGTGTCGCCCATAACGGTTTCTCGGCCGCCCTGGGACTGGAAAATCTTGAGGGCGATGGCGTGCGCGGTTTCGCCACGCCTCTGGCCACGCTCCATGCCTATCAGGGCTGGGCGGATGTCTTCCTGAACACGCCGGCGTCAGGCATTCGCGATCTCTATGTTCGCGGCGGCTGGACGGCTCAGGATCCGCCATTCGGCCAAGGCCTGTCTGCGGCCGTGATCGTCCACAGTTTTGAGGCCCAAAACGGTGGCGGCGACCTGGGGTCTGAAATCGATGCGGTGGTGACAGCGCGGCTGACCGATCACTGGTCGCTTGAACTCAAGGGCGCGTTCTATGACGGCCCGACAGGTGGCCCGGCGGGCCGGGACAAGATCTGGCTGGCGCTCACGGTCAGTTATTAGGGCAGGGAGGCCGGAGGAAGCTCCGATTGCGCGATGATTGGCGATCTGCTGCAGAACAATATCGCGTGGGCCAACGGGAAGACTCGCGTCGATCCCGACTTTTTCCATCGCCTCTCCAAGCAGCAATCGCCGGACTATCTGTGGATCGGGTGTTCCGACAGCCGCGTTCCGGCCAATGACATTGTCGGCCTTGATCCGGGCGAACTGTTCGTCCACCGCAATGTTGCCAACTTGGCCCCGGCACAGGATGCAAACTTCCTTTCCGTGCTGCAGTTCGCGGTCGAAGCCCTGAAGGTCAAGCACATCATTGTCTGCGGACATTACGGTTGCGGCGGTGTGGCCGCCGCCATGTCCGGGGAGCGCCATGGGCTGATCGATCACTGGCTTCAGCCGATCCGCGATGTCTCGGACGAGTTGGCTGGTCATCTGCTGCGCATCCGCGACAACACCAAACGCCTCAACGCGCTGTGCGAAGCGAATGTCGCCGCACAGGTCCGGTCGGTCGCCTGCAATCCAATTGTCCACGACGCCTGGCGTGCCGGTCAGACGCTTGCGATTCACGGATGGATTTACGCGATCGAGAACGGGCTGATCCGTGATCTCGGCCTGACCGTGCGGGGTCTCAACGATATCGCCCGTTTTTTTCCGGATCGTCTGTCGGCCTGGTTGGGCAGTGATCTGGACGTGGCACTGGACTGCCACAGCTGACGATCACGAATAGACTGGTATTCCCGATCAGTTCCTCAAAAGCGCCACACGAACGATACCGTGTTTAATCCTGTCGCTAAGGCCGCCCAGCCTCTTGTGGTGAGCAGCCATTCTTCCTCAGTGCACCTCATGGCGGAGAGCGGTTGCTCAAAGGACAAGAACGCTCTCAGATACGGGCACCGAGACAACAGGAACCAGCGCCCATGTTCGAAAATGCCTTTAACAACATCGACAAGGCCCTGCGTGCCGAAGAGGGTACGGCGTCCGAGCTGGACTATACCGAGCAAACCTCTTGGGTGTTGTTCCTGAAATATCTCGATGACCTCGAGGCCGAGCGGGCGGACATCGCAGAGCTGGAGGGACGGGACTACGCCCCGATCCTCGACAAGGCCCATCAATGGAAGACATGGGCGGCCCCCAAGACCGCCGCCGGGGTGTTCGACCACAACGCCGCGCGGCTTTGTCGGAGGAAACTGGGTGTTAGCGAGTCTGCAGCCAATTTGGCCGCATGAACAAGAACCCATTTCGATATTTCAAGACATCACCTGAGATCATTCGCCTCGCTGTGATGATGTATGTTCGTTTCCCGCTTTCGCTGCGGAATGTGGAGGACCTGCTTCACGAGCGCGGCATCGATATTTGTCATGAGACGGTGCGGTACTGGTGGAACCGTTTCGGTCCAATGTTCGCTTCTGAGATCAGAAGGAAGAGGGCTGACCGAATGAGGGCCTGGCCTCAGTGGCAATGGCATCTGGACGAGATGTTTGTGAAGATAAACGGCGAGACTCATTATCTCTGGCGCGCCGTCGATCACGAAGGCGAAGTCCTGGAAGCCTACGTTACGAAACGCCGGAATCGCCAAGCAGCGTTGAAGTTTCTGCGCAAAGCGATGAAAAGGTACGGCCAGCCCGACACCATTGTTACTGACCGTTTGAAATCGTATCGCGCGGCCATGAAGCAGCTCGGCAATGAGGACAAGCAGGACGTCGGGAGGTGGCTCAACAACAGGGCCGAAAACTCACATCAACCGCTACGAAGACGAGAACGAGCCATGCTCCGGTTCCGACGAATGCGAAGTCTACAACTCTTCGCCTCCGTCCATTCCTCAGTCCACAATCACTTCAATCTCGAACGACATCTCAACCAACGCGACCGGTTCAAGAAAAACCGTACCGCCGCGCTGGAAGAATGGCGGCAGCTTGCCGCCTAAATTGACGAAACCGCGGAAAACTGAGACCAGTTCGCTTTTGTCTGACATCACCTCCTGCTCCCCTCGGCGGCACAATTCACGGCGCAGGTCGTTCACCCCCTGCCGTCTCGTGTCGCCTATCTGACGGAGTCGCGGCTTGCCGAGGGCGAGACCCGGCGCAACATCACAGAGCGGGCCGAAATCTACATGGCCGAGCACCCCGGGCAATCCGATACGCCCGACAGTGATGTGCCGGGCTTTTAAACCGCGTCCTACCTCGCGAATTTCGACATCAACACGCAGACCGCTCCGATCGTCGACCGGCTCGAAAACGGTCAGGACGCGCAACGGCGGCTGGTTTCGCGTCTGGAGGTCGTCTCGCCGGCCATCGCGGCAAGCCGTCTGTTCGAAGGGATTTCGGGAACTGGACCGGAACCTGCTGCTGCCTTCCGTCGTCAGGCGCGGAGCCATCTCGGGCGGGTCCTGGAAGCGATCGGGCCCGCGACGGTCGGGCGCTCACGGATCAGTGTCGAAGAGGCCGAAGCCATACCAGAATTCGCTTTCGCCGCTCCGCCGCGCCCGTCACTCTGGCCGCTGGCCTGGATGGCGGGACTGGCTACCCTGCTGCTGTTCGCCGCACTTCGACTTGCGAGACGGGCCGTCTAACAGTTTTTCCAGCCGTACCAGCCCCGTGCCATGAAGGCCTGAAAGAAACAGACGGGTTGGTCAAAACCGGCTTGCCGCCACAGCGCTTCGGTGTCCGCAGGCGACACTACGGCCAGGACGTTCCGCAAAGTATCAGGCAGGGCGTTGAGCGAGTCCGGGTTTGCGCCCATCAACGACTGGATCCGCCCCCAATTTGTCAGCATCGACGGGAAATCGGCCGCGTCGAGATCATGGCTGATCTCGGTGCTGACATAGCACCCGCCCGGGCGAAGCCGGTCGTGGATGGCGCGGTAGAAGCGGGGCCGCTCATCCTGATCGACAAAATGGGCGACCATGATCGTCAGGACCGCGTCGAAAGCTTCCGGCGCGAGAATGTCGTGGACCTCACCCTCCACCAGATCGCAGCGATCGAGAATACCGGCCTTGTGAAGCTGCTCGCGGCAGACATCCAGCATCGAACCGGACGGGTCAACACCCACAAACCGCCAACCGGGACGAGCTTTTGACAGGGAGAGGATTTCCGCACCGGTGCCGACGCCAACGCACAGGATACGGGCGGTCTCGGGCAAATTTTCCAGTGCGAGTCGGAACAGGAAGTGCATGCAGTCGGAAATTGGTGAGAGCTTGCTGTTCCGCTCGTCATAGCGGGCCGCCATCTCCGCGTTGAAGAAATCGCCTGGTGCGGCTGTCCCGCTTTTCGTCTGACTCCCGCTCATCGGGCCAAATCCTCCCAGTTCGCCTGATTTCCGGTCGCTGATGGCAGAAAGGCCATTGATTGGACATTCCCCAACCGGAATAGATATAAGATAACATAATTATTTAACTCAGGGGAAGGGGGACGCATGGGGCGCAATCTGGGGCCGGGGCACGGAAGCCGTCTCGCAAAGCCCGCAAGCACATGCTGTCCTGTCGTCGCTTTTCCAGTCCGGCGGCGATGGCATTGGTAAGCGTGGAGAAGGTGTCGGTTATCGACTGTCTTCTTCAAGGTTTGGCACCCAACGCACACGCGGATCCGTCCGCGATAAAGCGGATCGGGTCCATCGAACATGCGTCATCACCTCAGGCCTGGGGGGCGTCAGTCCCCAAGCCGGGCCGGTACAGCCAGTCCCGCCCGCGAATACGGCGGGGGCCGCGCCAGCGTGCCAGGGCCAGGGTCAGCAGAATTGACAGTCCGATCACCGCGAACCGCGCGATAATGGTGGCCTGTGTGCCGGCCGCATTGTCCGCGATAACGAAGAGCTCCCACCAGGCATTCATCAGGACGTGGAGGCTGATCGGGATCCAGAGATTGAAGTCCCATTCGGCATACAGCCAGGCGAACCAGAAGCCGCCGATAGCGGTGATCGCGAAGATCGTCAGGGCTTCGTTCAGATCGCCGCCGGCCGAGAAATGGGCGGCCCCGAACACCAGTGCGCCGACAAGCGCTGCGGGAAGAAAGCCCCAGCGGGCAAACCGGAAGAGAAAGCCGAACAGGAAGCCGCGGTAGAGGATTTCCTCGAACACACCCGGAAACAGGGCATAGCGCAGAACGGGCTCTGCGGGCTCTTCGGCGACGCCCACGGGCGACGCTACGGCATAGACAATGGGCAGAATGAGAGTGACGGCGGCGGCAAATGCCAGACCGGTCAGCGGCGACCGTGTCAGCCCCAGCGCGCTGGCGGCCTGCCGCGGGCCGAAAAACAGCGCCGCGACCAGGGCCGGAACAATCAGCCAGGGGAGCCAGCGCAAGACGAATAGCGCGGCCAGGTAGGGCGTGCCCTCCAGCCCGTCCGGAACAAGCCCGAACAGAAGCCAGGCAAAATGATCAAGCGTGAAGAAGACCGCCAGTGTCACCACCGCGATCAGCCACCTCGGCCAGGACCCAGCCAGGCCCTTGTCATGCCTCCCGGACTCAGGCGTGCGATCACTCATGGTATCAGCCCCTTTCAGTCCCGCGCAGGCCGCGCTGCCGCCAAACGCTCGATAACAGCATTCGTGATCCGGTCGCAGCGATGGCCCAGGAACGGGAAGGCATCATCGACTGCATGGGAGACCTGCTTGTCCAGTGTTTCGCGCAATCGGCGGCGGGCCCTGTAGAGGCGGGTCTTGACGGTTTCCTCCTTCAGTCCCTGGGCGGCGGCCGTTTCCGCCACGCTGCAGCCTTCCACATCACGCAGTACGAAGACGACCCTGAAGGGCTCGGGCAGATCGTCAATTGCGGACTCCACAAGGGTCCGCATTTCGGAACGCGCCGCATTTTCTTCCGGCGTTGCCATGCTGCCTCCGGGGAACATCAGGATGGTTGCATCGGTCTGCTGGGACTGTTCTAGGACATCCAGGCTGACGTCAGCGCGCCGCTTGCGTAGACGGCCCCTGGCCTCATTGATCGCTATGCGCGTCAGCCAGGTCAGGATTCCGGCGTCGCCCCGAAATGTGTGCAGCTTGGTGAACGCCTTGACATAGACGTCCTGCAGCGCGTCCTCGGCGTCCGCATCCACGCCCAGTATGGCCCGGACAACGCGGAAGAGCCGTTGATTGCAGCGCTGCATGATGACGCGGAAGGCCTCGAGATCGCCGTCGCGCGCATGGTCAACGAGCTCGGCTTCCTCGAGCGTTTCATAGTCCGGTACCGACCGGCTTTTCCTGACGGTCATGAGCTCCCTCCTCCCCATTGTGTCGAGACCGGATTGGTCATCGGCTAGCGCTCCGCCGTGCCGAGCAATGCGTGCATTTCCCGGCGGGCATCGGCCGTGTCGTAGACGCCGCGGAAGCTGCGCGTGACCAGTTTCGAGCCATGTTTTTTCACGCCGCGCGAGGACATGCATTCATGGTGCGCCTCAATCACCACCGCGACCCCCAGCGGCTGGAGGACCCGGTCAAGCTCGTCGGCAATGTCCGCGGTCAGTCGTTCCTGGATCTGCAGGCGGCGGGAATAGGCGTCTGCCAGGCGAGCCAGCTTTGAAATACCAACGACACGATTGGCCGGAAGATATGCAATGTGGGCGACGCCGTGAATGGGGGCCATATGGTGTTCGCAAACCGAGATGATCGGAATGTCCCGCAACAGCACCATGTCATTGTAACCGCCAACCTCGTCAAACGTACGGCTGAGTATGGCCCCGGGGTTCTCGGCGTATCCGGCGAACCACTCCTCATAGGCCCGAACGACGCGGGCTGGCGTCATTTTCAGACCTTCCCGGTCAGGCTCGTCACCTGCCCAGCGGATCAGGGTCCGCACCGCCTCTTCGGCGTCGTCGCGGGATGGTCGGGGTGCAAGGTCGACCAAAGCGGCTTCAGCATCATCCTGGTGCGGATCTAGGGTTTGGGTAGCGGCATCAAACATCCGGGTTCTCCTGTTGGACGGGCGTGTTCGGCCATTGGATGGCACCGCCGCAAAAAGGTTCCCGAAAAATCCGGGAACCTTCCCGATGCTGCGTCATCTAACGCTGCAGGAGGACTGAACATGACCGAACAGAATAATTCGCGCCCTGCGGATCATGATTTCGAGGCCGGCGTGCCTTTGTCGGCTTTCGAGGATCAGACCACGCTGACCGGACAGGCGGGTGAAACACCGGTTATCGTCAGCTGTCAGGACGGCGAATATCGGGCGTTCGAAGCGGTGTGCTCACACTACGGCGCGTCACTTGCGGAAGGGGCCTTCAGCGCTGACACGGTCCGGTGCCCGTTGCACCACGCGTGTTTCAGCCTGCGGACGGGTGCGGCGATCGCCGCGCCCGCCTTCGGTCCACTAACGCGCCGGAGCGTTGTGATCGCGAACGGGCAGGTCACCGTCGGCGCGGCGATTGATACGGATGCGGCTGGCGCACCGTGCCGGGCCCGCGCGTCTGACCCACACCGCATTGTCCTTGTGGGAAGCGGCGCGGCCGCGTTCGCCGCCGCCGATACGCTGCGGAAAGAGGGGTATGCGGGCGAACTCGTCATGGTCAGTGAAGATGAGGACCGTCCTTACGACCGTCCAAACCTGTCAAAAGACTATCTCGCCGGCAGCGCGCCGCCTGAATGGATGCCGCTGCAAAGCTGGGATTTTTATGATCACCACGACATCGAAATCCTCGCGAAAACGCGGGTCACGCGGCTCGACCTGAACTCCGCCAGGGTCGAAACGGACCAGCACGGTGCGCTGGCCTATGACCGGTTGTTGCTGGCCACCGGAGCGCGCGCCCGGACACTGCCGTTGCCCGGTGCGCCGGAAGACCGCGTGTTCACGCTGCGCTCGATGGCGGATGCGAAAAGGCTGATAGCAGCCGTCGAGTCCGCACAGAACATCGCGATTGTCGGTGCCGGCTTTATCGGACTGGAAGTCTCGGCCTCCCTGCGCCAGCGCGGCAAGGCCATCACGATCATTTCCAACGAGGCCGAACCGTTTGCCGCATCATTAGGGCCAGAGATCGGACGCCATGTGCGGCAGCTACACGAGGCCAACGGTGTGCGCTTTATCGGCTCGGCCAGTGTCAGGGATTTCGATGGCCAGTCTGTCACACTTGATGGGGGTGACTCGGTGAGTGCCGACCTGGTGGTCGTCGGTATCGGCGCAATTCCCAACGATGCGCTTGCGGCTGAAGCCGGACTGCCGGTCGAGGATGGCATTCTGGTCGATGCCGATCTTCAGACGGCTGTTCCGGGCGTGTTCGCCGCCGGCGATGTCGCCCGCCATCGAAATGACTGGGCTGGCCGGCCGACGCGGGAAGAGCATTGGGTCGCCGCCCAGCGCCAGGGCCAGATAGCGGCCCGGAATATGCTGGGCGCGCAGGACGCCTACAACGAGGCCCCCTTCTTCTGGACCCATCAGTTCGACATGACCCTCAAAGTCTCGGGCCTTCCGGGGGTGTGGGACCGGATCTCTGTGTCTGGCTCAATTCCCGACAACGACTTCGTTGCGTCCTATTATGAAGGGCCGCGCCTGAGAGCGGTCGCATCGGCCGGACGTGAGCACGAGAGCACCGTGCTGCACGAACAGCTCAATGCGCTCCATGAACAGGCTGCGCGACCAGGAAGCTAGCAGCCCTCTGCAACACGAGTGTAGTGCAGACGGCTGGTCTTTCCGAATGGTTGTATGCTGCGTCTATTCCGGAGCCGCTTCGACGGCCTGTTCCTCCTCGTCATCCTCTCCCGGGACGATGAAATGGCGGTCGCTGAAGCGGTAGCTTGCCCCCGGGCGGTCGTCGCCGGGTTCGGTGATGTTGATCTGGTAGTTTTCACCGGTGCAGACACCGGGTGAGGGTGGCAGGGCAGTATTGATCACCATCAGGCTGGCGGTTTCCCACTGACCCGGTTCAACCGTTCCGGACTGTCCCAGCGGGATGACCTGGATCTCGCCGCCGCGCTGCCCGAGCAGGAACATCGCCATCTCGCCGGTGCCGGTCACCGACAGCGTGGCCGGGCCATCCAGATCGAGCGCCAGGTAATTCACGCCCAGCTCCTCGATGCGGCCCTTGGCGCGGCCTGATCCGGTTCCGCTCAGCGTTCCGGACATCTCGACCGTGCTGGTAAAGACCGGGGCGAGGTCATAGTCGAGCGCATAGTTCTGCGCGCGCCAGCGTGTGACCGCCTCGGTCAGGTCCGACCCCGCGTCACGCAGGGCGGCATCCATGGTTTCGAGCCCGTCCATGTGGACCGCGTTTTCCCAGAAGCGAACCACCATGCGGTTTCCATGGACGTCGGCGATGGATTGCAGAAGTGTCCACTGGCCATAGTCAAGGCCTTCGTCGGGCGTGCTCCAGCAGCGGCCGGGCCGCGAGAAATCCGCCGCGACATAGTCGGTCGCGTCCTGGTCCTCGCCGACCGTGACGGTCTCGATCCACGACGCGGTGGATTCATACAGCCAGTCGAGCTCTTCAATCGCGTCATAGCCGTACTGGACGATGTGGTTAAGCTCGTGCGTGGCCGTTGCGCGGATGAGGCTGGACGCGCCCGCGTCGCCCAGGCCGACGAAATCATTGTCGATGACAAAGACGGCGCGGCTGGCCATTTCTTCACGCACATCGCCGGTAAACGGATTGTCGAACACGGTTTCGACCGGCCGGGCAAAACCCAGCGCGCCGCCGACATTCGACACGAAGGCGCGGTAATAGCCGTCGCTGTCGCGAATGGGTTCGGCAAAGCCGATGGCGACCTGGGCGTCGAGGTTCTCCTGCAGGGACGCTCCGACTTCCAGCGCATAGGCTTCAGACGAGGCGTCCACACCTTCCAGCGTGTAATGGACGATGAAGTCCTCGGTGCGGATGGTCCGCACTTCACCGCTCAGATTGATGTTCTCGCGCAGGGTCCGCAGCTCGTCCACGATCACCGCATCGACCAGCGACAGGACAAGGCTGAACTCGCCCGACCCGTTGCTGCCGCGATAGCGTTCCATGCTGACCGTGTACTCGCCCGTCTCGGACGCAGTCAGGGCAATGGCCGAATTCAGCGAGCCGTCGCCACGGTCATCATTGAGCGCGACCGGCTGGCCGTCGGGCCCCAGGATGCGCAAGACCGTGTCGAGTTCGCCTGATGTCGCATCGGCCAGGGCCAGGAGCGTCTGTCCGGCGGTCAGCGTGACCGGGTATTCGCGCGACGGCTGGGTATCATCGATCGTCCCGGTGTAGCGGGCGATCTCTTCCCCCCCGATCGCGCTGAAATCGTACGGAACATCGGCATTGGGATCGGTCGCGACCGACAGCATCAGATCGCCGGTATCGGATCCTGAATAGGATCCGGCGATGACGGCGTACTGACCGCTCTCGCTGATTTCCAGGATGATCTGGGAATCCAGCGTGCCGCCTTCCTGGCTGTCGTCATTCTGCGCAATCACCGCCCCGTTTGGCCCGCGCAATTCCAGCGTGGTGTCGATGCCGGGCGTGATGGCGAACGTGTTGATGACAGCGATATCGCCGGCACTGAAGTTGACGCGCACAGACTGGGTCGGGCTGCCATTGGCGAGCGAGACAACTTCCTGGAACAGGATGTCAGCCTCACCGGAAAGTCCGAAGTCCACGCCCTCGTGGACATCAAGCTCAAACGAGCCGAAGCCGCCGCCATAGCCGGTCACCGCCGCGGTATAGAAACCCGGAGCGGGGGGCTGGAAAATGACCTGCGACTGCAGGCCGCCGCCTGCATAGTCGTCATTTTCGGCCAGCACGCGGCCATTGGCATCCAGGACCTGCAGCACGGTATCGAAATTGGTGTCCGACCGGGTCGTGAGCGTCACCATTTGTCCCTCGGACAGGTCCAGCTCGAAATCCGCCCGGGGCTGTTCGGCGCTGACTTCTCCGGGCCGGACATCGCCGCCCGTGTCCTGGGCAAAGACCGGCGCAGCCGCGCACGCGAAAACGACTGATAGAACTCCGAAACGCATGAGCGACCCCTTTGACCTGGAATAATGTCTGACCTTCCCTCGACAGGGGGCTTAGCCATGCTGCGCGGCGACTTCAAGGCGACAATTTGCCGGACCGGCCAATTCGGCCCGCGTCATGATCGCGATCTGCCGATACAGTCCCGTATCGCGGTGCCAATCCGCCAAACCGGCAGATTTCAACGGGAATTCGCCATTGGCGGGAGTCGAATGCGACCAAAAGTTGCTTAATATGAACAGGCTAACGCGCTAGCGTTTGATTAATGCTTTATAGTGTGCTCCCCGGACGGGGTGTGCTGGTCCGGGGGGAAGTCCATGTCTGTATTCCGTAAATTGAACGCTGTTCATCGCGCCTGCGCGTCAGCAACCGTAGCCGTGCCGCTGGCCATCGGCCTGCTGGCCGGTACGCCGGCACAAGCGGCCAACAATGCATCCATCACCCGGGTTCAATTCGCATTTGACGGCGCGTGTACGGCGGCGTCGCCGACGCTATTCGGGACAAGCGCGTCCTTTACGGGCGCGACCGATGATGCCGGCGGCGAGGATTATGTCCAGATCTATCACCTCGACGGCAACAACACCGTCGTCGCGCGGCACACCGGTTCAGGCACAACGCACGAGGTTCCCGTCGGCCAGACCCTGAGCGTCAATGCCTTTACGCGCATCGTCGCGACACCGGCGACCGGGCCGTATACCGCTGTGCTTTGGGATTCCAATCACGGTACGACCGCCTACGATTTCGACGGCGGCGACACGATGGACCTCAACTCGCCGCAGGTGATCGCGACGCTTGTCTTCGACATGAATGCGCTCGACCCGGACTGTCCGGGTGTCGCCGATACCACACCGCCCGGCATCGGGGCTGTCGTCCGGAACAATCCGGCTACCGAAACCACCGACGCCGACTCGCTGACCTGGCGCGTGACCTTCACCGAGACCGTCCAGAATGTTGATACGGCGGATTTCGTTGCCAATGGCACGACGGCCACGGCGACCAATGTCAATGCGCTCTCCGGCGCGACCTATGACGTGACGGTCTCTGGCGGTGATCTCGCCGACCTGGTCAATACGGTCGTGTCACTCGGATTCGCCGGTGGCCAGAACATCCAGGACGCGGCCGGCAATACGCTGGTCACCACGCCACCGGGCACCAACCAGACCTATACGGTGCACAATGCCCCGGACACGACCCCGCCTACTGTCGCCCTGACGGCCTCCGCAAACTCCCAGACAAACGCCCCCTTCACAGTGACGGCGACCTTCTCGGAAACCGTCACCGGATTCGAGATTGGAGACTTCGCGGTCGGCAATGGCGCGGCATCGAATTTCAACGCGGTGTCGGGCACGGTCTATACGGCAACCATCACGCCCGCCGCAGACGGTCCGGTCACGGTCGATATCGCTGCTGGCGCGGCCCAGGATGCGGCCAGCAATGCCAGCACGGCCGCGACACAGTTCTCGCTGACCTATGACGCGACGGCTCCGACCGTTGCCATCACGTCATCAGCGTCCGGCACGGTGGGCGGGGCCTTCCCGATCACGGTGACCTTCTCCGAAAACGTCTTTGGCTTCGGCTCTGGCGACCTCACGGTCGGCAATGGCACCGTGTCCAATTTCCAGACCGCTGCGGGTGACCTGGCCGCGACTTCAGCTCTGGCACCGGGACGCGTCTACACGGCCACAATTACCCCGACAGCTGACGGCCCGGTGACGGTCGATATTGCGGCCAGCGCCGCCACCGACACCGCCGGCAACACCAGCACGGCAGCGACCCAATTCACCATTACCAAGGTGTCGGACGCCACGCCGCCGACCGTCTCATTAACGACGTCGGCAAATTCGCCGGTCAATGGTCCCTTCTCGGTCACGGCGACCTTCTCCGAAGATGTGACGGGATTTGACGGAGCCGACCTGCAAATCACGAATGGCGCAGCGTCGAATCTGCAGATGACCAGTGCCAGCGTCTATACGGCGACCATCACGCCCGCGGCGGACGGCAATGTCGTGATCGCCATTCCCGCCGGCGCGGCCCAGGATGGGGCCGGCAATAACAGCCTCGCGGCGACGCCGGTCACGATTGTCAACGACCAGACTGCGCCGACGGTGACCCTGTCATCGGGGGCCACCGATCCGGTTTCCGGCGCGTTCACTCTGACGGCGACCTTCTCGGAAGCCGTGACAGGGTTTGCACTGAACGACTTCACTGTCGGCAATGGTGCGGCATCGAACTTCAATGCCGCGTCAGGGACGGTCTATTCCGCCACGATCACACCGGCTGCGGACGGTCCGGTGACGATTGACGTGGCTGCGGGCGCGGCCAATGACACCGCCGGAAACGGCAATACGGCGGCAGCGCAATTCTCGATTACCAATGACGGGACGGCACCCGGTGTCGTTCTGACTTCCGCGTCGCCCGATCCGGTGTCAGGCGCCTTCACGTTGACGGCGACCTTTACGGAGAGTGTCACGGGATTTGAGGTCTCAGACTTCACCGTCGGTAATGGTGCGGCGTCGAACTTCAACGCCGCGTCGGGCACGGTCTATACGGCCACGATCACGCCGGCTGCGGACGGTCAGGTGACGGTCGATGTCGCAGCGGGCGCAGCAGCCGATGCGGCCGGCAATGGCAATACGGCAGCCACGCAGTTCACCATCACAAATGATGCCACACCGCCCGCGCCGACCATCACCCTGCCGGGGACGCAGGTCGAAGGAGCCTTCACGGTCACCATCACCTTCTCTGAAGATGTGACCGGGTTTGACGTCTCCGATCTGGCGGTGACCAATGGTGCGGCGTCGGGTTTCACCAGCACGAATGCGCGCACCTATTCCGCGACGATCACGCCGGACACGGTCGGTCAGCTCACCATCGCGCTGGCTGCCAATGCGGCGCAGGACGGAGCCGGCAACGCGTCGACCGCCGCCAGCGAAAGTCTGACGGTGGTGTTCCCGACCACCAATTCCAACCTCAATCTCGGCGGCACGGTTGTTGATCCGACCGGGGTCAGCACGACGGTCAATCTCACCAATCCGGGCAGCCAGCCGATCGGTTATTCGGCGGCGTCCGATGTCAACTGGGTTGCGGCGACGCCGGCGACGGGAACCATTCCGGGCAATGGCAATCTCAGTCTCAATATTGCCCTGACAGCGGCGGCCGATCAGCTTGATGCGGGCACCTATAACGGGACGATTACCGTGTCGAGCACGGCACCGGCAGCGGTGATCACGACCATCCCGGTCACACTGACGGTCGCACCGCGCTACGGGTCGATCCGGATCGTGGCGACCACGCCGGGCGGTACGCATGGCGATACCAGCTTCACCTATGCGTCCTCCGATACCGATCTAAACGGGCTGAGCCTGACGACGAGCGGCGGCACGGCAGGGTCGGCAACCTTCCGCAAGCGCTTCGGCACCTATGACATCACGCAAAGCCTGCCGGTGGGCTGGGAGCTCGATACCCTGACTTGCGCGGGGGATGCGGACAACGGGTCGGTCATCGACGTGGCATCGGGCCGCGCCGACATCGATCTCGACCCGAACGAGACCATTGTCTGCACCTTTGCCAATTCGCGCGACGATGACGCGGTGCGGATTGCGACCCAGCGGGCGATCAACAACTATCTCGTCCGCCGTGCGGACCGGATCGTGTCGTCGCTGCCGCAACTGAACAACCGGCTCCGCGCCCATGAAGAAAGCCGGGCCGGGGATTTCGCGGCCGATGTGGTCGGCGGCGAGTATCGCGTGGCCATGAATGGCAGCCTTGCCGGAATGCGGGCCCAGGCCCGTGACGGTTCGGATGCGGATGACGTGGGCAACCCGTCCCGCTTCGATCTCTGGTTCTCGGCGGAATTCAGCGGCATTTCCGATGATCGGGCCGGAGACTCCGCGGACAGCGAATTCGGTGTTGTCCAGATCGGGGCCGACTGGCTGGTCAACGAGAAAACGGTCGTCGGTCTGCTGGTTCAGCGGGACTGGATGGACGAGACCCAGGAAACCGTCGCGGCCGCTGCGGGCGGCGTCAGCCCCGCGACCATTGACGGCGTGGGCTGGATGGCAGGACCCTACCTGGTCCACGAATTTGCCGAAGGCGTCGTGTTCGATGTGCTCGCCATGTACGGGCAGTCCGACAACGACATCAATCCGCTCGGCTTCTACGAGGACAGCTTTTCGACCGACCGCTTCGTGATCCGGGCGACGATTTCCGGGGAGTGGGCCGATGGCCCCTGGCGGATCCGGCCCTCGGCATCGATCGCGCATTTCTCGGAAACACAGGATGCCTATACCGACAGCCTTGGCGTCGCGATCCCGGAACAGACGATCGAGATCGGCCGCTTCACGGCGGGTCCGGAATTCGCCTATCGCTGGGATCAGCCGGGCGGCGGATATTCGGAACTCCATGGTGAGATCAATGCCAATTTCGACTACAATCCGGCCGGTCTGATGGATGCGACCGGGCGGGTGTTCGATACGGGCACGTTCCGCGCGGACAGCCGGGTTGGCCTGCGCACGATGTTCGACAATGGCGCAACGCTCGATTTCGAAGTGAATTTGTCCGGCCTGGGCGAAAGCGACTTCGAAGCCTCGGGTGCACGCATCGAGTTCAGCCTGCCCTTCGGCGGCTGACGGCAACGGCACCAGGGCCGCCGCGCGTTAACCGTGCGGCGGCCCTGGCGCTGCCGTGGAAGCCCGATCTTTCGGGTCAAAATGCCACACTCTGATTATGGGTACTTGAACACCTCTATGCGCCTGTGCGAAGTCAGTTTTCTGCTGACGGGGGATCGACATGACGCAGGCAGTGGTACGCCGCACTTCGGGCATCGACGGATTTTTGCTGGCGCTGATCTGTCTCTTCGGGGCCGGATACGGCCTCTTCGCGGCGGCGCAGGGCGTCGACCCGGCCATGCGGGCGACCGGCTGGATCATGATGATCGGCTTCGGTGTCGGTCTGGCCATGCTGGCCGGTGTCTTTTCCGGGCGCGGGAGTGTCGAGGACTCCAACCGCTATCATGACAATGTCATCAAGGCGGGCACGATCGCGACCATGTTCTGGGCGATCGCCGGGCTCCTGGTCGGCGTCATCATCGCGCTGCAGCTGACCTTCCCCAACCTGTTCTACTTTCCCGAATACGGCTTCACCAATTTCGGCCGCCTGCGCCCGCTGCATACCTCGGCGGTGATTTTCGCCTTTGGCGGCAACGCGCTGATCGCGACCTCGTTCTACGTTGTGCAGCGCACCTGCCGCACCCGTCTCGCCGGCGGACTGTGGCCCTGGTTCGTCTTCTGGGGCTACCAGTTCTTCATCGTGCTGGCCGCCGTCGGCTACCTGATGGGCGTGACCCAGAGCAAGGAATACGCCGAGCCGGAATGGTATGCGGATATCTGGCTCACCCTCGTGTGGGTTGCCTATCTCCTCGTTTTCCTCGGGACGCTGTGGAAGCGGAAAGAGCCCCACATCTATGTGGCGAACTGGTTCTACCTCGCCTTCATCGTCACCATCGCCATCCTGCATGTCATCAATAACCTGGCGCTGCCGATTCACCCGCTGGGCAGCTGGTCCTACTCGGCCTTCTCTGGTGTTCAGGGCGCGCTGACCCAGTGGTGGTACGGCCACAACGCGGTCGGCTTCTTCCTGACGGCCGGCTTTCTAGGGATCATGTACTATTTCATCCCCAAGCGCGTGCAGCGCCCGGTCTATTCCTACCGGCTTTCGATCATCCACTTCTGGTCACTGATCTTCATCTATATCTGGGCCGGTCCGCACCACCTCCACTACACCGCGCTGCCAGAATGGGCGCAGACGCTGGGCATGACCTTCTCGATTATGCTGTGGATGCCCAGTTGGGGCGGTATGATCAACGGGCTGATGACGCTGTCCGGGGCGTGGGACAAGCTTCGGACCGACCCGGTCGTGCGCATGCTGGTTGTCTCGGTCGCCTTCTACGGCATGTCGACCTTTGAAGGACCGGTCATGTCGATCCGCGCGGTCAACGCGCTCTCCCACTACACCGACTGGACGATCGGTCACGTGCATTCCGGCGCGCTGGGCTGGGTCGGCTTCATCTCCTTCGGCGCGGTCTATTGCCTCGTGCCTTGGCTGTGGAAACGGCGCGGCATGTATTCGCGCGCCCTGATCGAATGGCATTTCTGGATCGCGACGCTGGGCATTCTCTTCTACATCGCCGCGATGTGGCCCGCCGGGATTACGCAGGGCCTGATGTGGCGCGCCTATAACGATCTGGGCTTCCTGGAATTCTCCTTCATCCAGACGGTCGAGGCGATGCACCCCTACTACGCCATCCGGGCGCTGGGCGGGCTGATGTATCTCGCGGGTGCGCTCCTGATGGCGTGGAATGTCTACAAGACGATCAAGGGCGACGTGAAAGAGACCGAGGACGAAGTCGAGCCTCAGTCCGAATTCGTGTCGGCGGAATAGGGAGGTAGAGGACAATGGCTTGGCACAACCGCCTCCTGAACGAATTCCACAAGAAGGTTCTCGAGCAGAACAGCCGCATCCTGACGCTCGGCATCGTTGTCGTCGTCTCGATCGGCGGTCTCGTCGAGATCGCGCCGCTCTTCTACCTCAACTCGACCATCGAAGAGGTCGAAGGCGTGCGCCCCTATTCGCCGCTCGAACTGATGGGCCGCCAGATCTATGTGCGCGAGGGCTGCTACAATTGCCACTCGCAGATGATCCGCCCGCTGCGCGACGAGGTGGAACGCTATGGCCACTACTCGCTGGCGGCGGAAAGCATGTATGACCGGCCCTTCCAGTGGGGCTCGAAACGGACCGGACCGGACCTCGCCCGCGTCGGCGGCAAGTATTCGGACGAATGGCACCGCGACCACCTGATCGACCCGCAATCGGTGGTCCCGGAATCGGTGATGCCGCCCTATGCCTTCCTGGCCGATGCCGCGCTCGATTACCGTCTGATCGAAAACCATCTGACCGTGAACCGGACCTTCGGCGTTCCCTACAGCGAAGAGATGATCGCCAGTGCCCGTTCTGATCTGGAAGCCCAGGTCGATCCCTTTTCATCAGGTTATGACGATCTGCTGGCGCGCTATCCGGGCGCGCAGATCCGCGATTTTGACGGCGATCCGTCGCGGATCACCGAAATGGATGCGCTGGTCGCCTATCTCCAGGTGCTCGGAACCATGGTGGACTTCTCCACCTATGAAGCCGAAGCGCCGGAAAACCAGCGGTAGGCCGTCATGTATGAATCGCTGTCGCAATTTGCGCAGACCGGCGGGCTCCTGATCTTCATCGGCCTGTTCGGGGCGGTGCTCGCCTATGCGCTGTGGCCACGCAACAAGGCGAAATTCGACGCGGCTGCCCGCCAGCCGCTGCGCGACGATGCCGAAGACGAGCCGGAGGACAAACGCGATGACTGAACAACGCGAGATCGACGAGGAAACCGGCACCGAAACCACCGGTCACGAGTGGGACGGGATCAAGGAGCTGGACAATCCGCTGCCGCGCTGGTGGCTGTGGATTTTCTACGCCTCCGTCGCCTGGTCCGTGGTCTACTGGATCCTGATGCCGGCCTGGCCGGCCCTGCCCGGCTTTCAGGGCTTTACCCCCGGCGTCGTCGGTAATTCCGAACGTGTGAACGTCGCCCGGGCGATGGACGATCTCCAGTCCTCGCGCGGCGATTTCTATGCGCGGCTCGAAGGCGCGGACATCGCCACCATTCGCGGTGACGACGAATTGTTCGGCTTTGCCCTGGCGGCCGGACGTTCAGCCTTCGGCGACAATTGCGCGACCTGTCACGGCTCAGGCGGGCAGGGCGCGACGGGCTATCCCAACCTCAATGACGATGTCTGGCTGTGGGGTGGCACCTATGAGGCGATTCACACCACGCTGCGTTATGGCATCCGGGCCGAACACCCCGACACGCGCTTCTCTCAGATGCCCGCCTTTGGACGCGATGAGCTCCTCACGCGGGAACAGATCCGTGAGACCGCCGACTATGTCATCTCGCTGTCCACGGCCCAGCCAATGGCGGCGTCCTCGCCGGGCAGACAGATTTTCGCCCAGCAATGCGCCAGCTGTCATGGGGCCGGTGGTGAAGGCGACCGGGCCCAGGGTGCGCCGGACCTGACCGACCAGGAATGGCTCTATGGCGGATCGCGGGAAGCGGTGATCCTCTCGATCCATCGCGGACCCTATGGCGTCATGCCGGCCTGGGAGGGCCGTCTCGACGACGCGACCATCGCCGCGCTGGCCACCTATGTGTTCTCGCTCGGCGGCGGAGAAGAGGCAGAAGCGGTGGTTGAAGGCAATACGGCCGGAGGCCAATAGGCCGCATCGACTTTTCGCCGCGCGAAGGCGTAACAGGACAAATGACCGCTCAACAACAGGACCGGATGGCCGCGCCGGGCGTTCGGCGTTCCAAGGCGCAGGCCGTCAACGACCCGGCACGGCGCGAGCTCTACAAGAAGCGCGAGCCGATCTATCCCAAGCTGGTTCACGGCAAGTTCCGGGCCGCGAAATGGCTCTTCATGGCCGTTGCGCTGGGCATTTATTACTTCATCCCCTTCCTGCGCTGGCCACGGGCCGGGGATGCGCCTGACCAGGCGGTCCTCGTCGATTTCGCCGGACGGCGCTTCTATTTCTTCTGGATCGAGATCTGGCCGCAGGAAATCTATTTCGTGACCGGCCTGTTGATCATGGCCGCGCTCGCGCTCTTCCTCGTGACGGCGCTCTTCGGGCGGGTCTGGTGCGGCTATGCCTGTCCTCAGACGGTCTGGACCGATCTCTTCATTGCCGTGGAACGCCTGTTCGAAGGCGACCGGAACAAGCGGATCATGCTCGACCGCGCGCCGTGGAGTTTCAACAAGGCCTGGCGGAAGGTTGGAAAACACGCGGTCTGGCTGCTGATCGCCGGCGCGACTGGCGGGGCCTGGATTCTCTATTTCCATGATGCCTTTGACACGCTGTCCCATTTCTTCACCGGCGGCGCGGCGATCTCGTCCTACATTTTCTTCGCGACGCTGACCTTCACCACCTACACGCTCGCCGGAACAATGCGCGAGCAGGTCTGTATCTATATGTGCCCCTGGCCGCGTATCCAGGCGGCGATGACCGACATGGAGGCGCTTAACGTCGCCTACCGCGTTGACCGGGGCGAACCGCGCGGGCCGCACAAGAAGTCCGAAACCTGGGACGGGCGCGGCGACTGTATCGACTGCAAGGCCTGCGTGGCGGCCTGCCCGATGGGGATCGATATCCGCAACGGTTCACAGCTGGAGTGTATCCAGTGTGCGCTGTGCATCGATGCCTGTGACGACATCATGAAAAAGGTGGATCGACCGACCGGGCTCATCGCCTACGAGACCGACGAGAATATTGCTCGCCGCCAGGCCGGTGAAAAGCCGCGCTACCGGCTGCTTCGCCCGCGCGTCCTCTTCTATGCCACGGCGCTGGCCCTGGTCAGTGCGGTCATGCTGGTCGCCCTGACATCACGGTCCACGCTCGATTTGAATGTCCAGCGCGACCGGAACCCGAATTTCGTGCGCCTGGCCGACGGATCGGTCCGGAATGGTTATACTCTGACCGTGATCAACAAGACTCATGAAGCCCAGGAATATCGTCTTGTCGTGGATAGCGACGAACCGGTGGCCGCGCGCCTTCTCAATGGCGGTGAGGGCACCGGGATTACGCTGCCCGTCGGACCGGACATGACCCGTGACTTCCGGCTTTTCCTGACGCTGCCTGCCGACGCGATCGACGATCACCTTGAAACTTTCACATTCCGGATCGAAGCGGCCAGCGGGGAAAGCGCGAGCGCGCGCGCCGTGATGCAGACAGGAGCCGCGCGATGAAGGGGCAGATCACAGGCCGTCATGTCCTGATCATGGTGCTCGGCTTCTTTGCCGTGACCATTACGGTCAATGCGGTCTTCATCACCCAGGCCTTCCGGACCTTCCGCGGTGAGGACGTGCCGCGCTCCTACATGCAGGGCGTTGCCTATAACGAGACGCTCGCCGCGCGCGAAGCGCAGGCGGTCCTGGGTTGGACGGCGGCCGCCGATGCCCGTCTTGATGGGGTCGATCTTGTCATCACTGATCGCGCGGGCGAGCCCGTCACCGGCCTAATGCTGGCCGGGCGGTTGCGCCATCCGGCGGATGCCAATCGCGATATCGTCCTGTCCCTCGTCGAGACCGAAGCCGGCCGCTATGCCGCAGCCTATGTGGCCCCGCCCGGGTCCTGGCGTCTCGTTGTCGAAACCGACGGCGAGGGCCCGCCTTTCACGATTAACCGGCCGCTATGGCTGCGCTAGACCCCGCCCAGCTCAGCAGCAGCGACGCTGATCCGGTCGCCTTCGTGCGCCCGGACAAGGACGGTCAGACGCTCGACCTGATGGTCAGCGGGGCCCACTGCGCGGGCTGTATTGCCAAGATCGAAAGCGGGCTGACCGCGATGGACGGTGTGTCAGGTGCCCGGCTCAATCTCTCGACCGGCCGGCTGGCGTTGCACTGGCAGGGCGCACCAGGCCGGGCACGGGACTTTGTCGCCCGCCTGCGCGAGCTGGGCTATCCGGCCGTGCCCTACGCGCCGGAAGACAACGCGAAACTTCATTCCGAGGAAGAAACCCGTCTCGTCCGGGCGATGGCGGTCGCAGGCTTCGCCATGGCGAATGTCATGCTGCTGTCCATCGCGGTCTGGTCCGGTGTCGCGGAAATGGACGAGACGACGCGCGACTTCATGCACTGGATTTCGGCGATCATCGTCCTGCCGTCTGCGGCCTATGCCGGGCGGCCCTTCTTCACCTCGGCCTGGTCGGCGCTGCGCCACCGGCAGGTGAATATGGACGTGCCGATCTCACTCGCCGTCATCCTCGCCTGCGGGCTGTCGGTCTACGAAATGGTGCGCGGTACGGGCGATACCTATTTCGACGCTGCGGCGATGCTGCTCTTTTTCCTCCTGATCGGGCGGTTTCTCGATTCCCGACTGCGGGCCAAGGCGGGCGCGGCGGCGCGAGGCCTGGCCGCGATGCAGGCCGCGACCGCCAACCGGATCGACGTCAAGGGTCATGTCCGCGCCATACCGGCGAGGGATGTGCGCCCCGGTGACCGCCTGGTTATCGCGGCGGGCGAGAAAGTCCCGGTCGATGCAAGGATCGAATCCGGGGACAGTGAACTCGACGCGGCGCTGGTCACGGGCGAAACCCTGCCGTCTCCGGCGGGCCCGGGCGCGCTCATCCATTCCGGCATGATCAATCTCGCCGCGCCGTTGACCGTAATCGCTGAAGCGCGCCGCGAGGATTCGCTCCTCGCCGAGATCGCACGTCTCGTCGAAGCCGGCGAGCAGGGACGCTCGCGCTATGTGAAACTCGCCGACCGGGCCGCGCGCCTCTACGTCCCGCTCGTCCATGGGCTGGCTGCGCTGACCCTCGTGGGGTGGCTGATTGCCGGCGGGGACGTCCGCACCGCTGTCGTCAACGCCATCGCGGTCCTGATCATCACCTGTCCCTGCGCGCTGGGACTGGCCGTTCCGGCGGTTCAGGTCGTCGCCTCTGGACGGCTCTTCCGGTCGGGCATCCTGGTCAAATCCGGCGACGCGCTCGAACGCCTCGCCGAGGCCGATTTGGCCGTCTTCGACAAGACCGGCACGCTGACCGTCGGGCGTCCGCGTCTCCTGAATGCCGACACCCTGCCTGAAGGCGCTCTGGAAGCGGCGGCACGCCTGGCGCGTGCAAGCCGCCATCCCCTTTCGCGCGCCATCGCCGACGCGGCGGGCATGGGCGAGACGGCTAGCGATATCCGCGAGCATGCCGGGGGCGGACTTGAAGGGACCGTCGATGGTGTGACGGTTCGGCTGGGTTCAGCGCGCTGGCTGGGCGTGGAAACCGACGGTGCCGCCAATGCTGAAGTCTGGCTCGAGGCCGGTGACAACGCCCCGATCCGGTTCAGCTTCGCCGACGAAGCACGCGGGGATGCCAGGGCCGCGCTCGACGTGTTGAAAGCCCGGGGTCTCGTTCCGTACCTGATTTCGGGGGACCGCCGCGAACCGGTTGACCTGATGGCTGACCGGCTGGGGATCGATACCCGGGAATCCGGCCTGTCGCCGCAGGACAAGATTGCCTGGCTCAACGCGCTCAAGGCCGAAGGCCACCACCCGCTCATGGTGGGTGACGGCATCAATGACGCCCCGGCCCTTGCCGCTGCCCACGTCTCGATCTCGCCGGCGAGTGCGGCGGATATCTCGCAGGCGACAGCTGATCTCGTGCTCCAGCGCGATCAGTTGATGTCAATTCTTGAAGCGGTCGATGTGGCCCGCGCCGCGCGCCGCCGTGTGCTGGAGAATTTTGGTCTGGCGGCGGTCTATAACGCCATTGCCGTACCGCTCGCCGTAGCCGGTTTCGTCACACCCCTGATCGCGGCAATTGCCATGTCAGCGTCCTCGCTCCTGGTGACGCTCAACGCGTTGAGGCTGGCGCGGCGATGAGCGCGCTCCTCTGGCTCATACCCGCCGCACTGGGGCTTGGCCTGATGGGATTGCTCGCCTTCCTGTGGTCCGTCCGGTCAGGGCAGTATGACGATCTCGACGGGGCCGCACAGCGCATCCTTATCGACGAGGATGCGCCACTGCCCGATCAGGAGGCTGCTGCAGAGGCGCGCGACGGTGAGGGAACCGGCGAGAAGTCCTGATAGGCCCGCCAGCTGGCATGACCGAGCCAGGGGAAGATCACGGCCAGTCCGAGGAGAAACGCGACCGTTCCGAGAATGGTCCAGAAGGCGATTAACCAGGCCCAGGTCAGCATAACGAAGGGCTGGGCCCGCACCGCCATCACGCTGGCGACGAGGGCAGTGACCGCGTCGACTTCCTGGTCGACCAGCATCGGAAAAGCGAGCGCTGAGATCGAGAAGGCAAAGGCAGCCAGAATGCCGCCCGCAATCGTGCCGACCGCCAACAGTGTCAGGCCGCGCGGCGTGGCCAGCGCGAAGCTGGAAAATTCCCCGATCGGACGGAAATTGCCAAAGGCGAAATAGGCATAGAGCGCCTGCGCGATCAGTACCCAGAACAGGAGGAGGATGATCAGGAACACGCCCAGCAGGGCGACCTGGGTAATCTTGCCGGGCCGCAGCAGCCAGACATGGGAAAAGCGCGGGGTCTCACCGGCGTCGAGCTTGCGCGAGACCTGGTAGAAGCCGATGGCAAAAGCCGGGGCCACAAGCGCGAAACCGGCGGTCGCGACCGGGATCCAGGACGTCATGCCCAGTGACCATAGACCGGCGGTGATTGCGAGACCCGTCACCACGAAAATCAGCCCGTAACCGATACTGACCATCGGTGCGCGGACCAGATCGCGCCATCCGGCTTTCAGCCAGGACCAGGGCGCATCGCGGCGAACTGTCTGAAGCGTGACCATGTCTATCCCTCCCCGGATATTTCCCCACAGTTTTTATAGGGATATTGCGGGTCTGCCCGCAAGCGGCACTCTGTCACGCTTTACCCGGTCCGTAACACGCGTCATTGCAGGGCCATGGCAATGCCGGTTGAAATCAGCTTTCTCGGCGGTCTGCTGGCTGGTCTGGCGAGCAGCCTGCACTGTGCCGGCATGTGCGGCGGCATTGCCGCTTCGCTGATGATGACACTGTCGCCGGACGAACAGACCCATTCGCGGGCGGCGACACTGCTGACCGCGCAGGCGGGCCGGGTGACGGCCTATGTCGCAGCGGGCGCGTTGCTGGGTCTGGCGGGTACGGGATTTTACACACTGTTTGATCTCGACTTCGCGCACCAGATGTTCCGCTGGGTCGCGGCCGCCATCCTGATCTGGATCGGCCTGTCCCTGACTGGTCTGTTGCCACCCCTGTCTTTCCTCGACCGCTTCCTCGCGCCGCTGACACGGCGCGTGTTGCGTCCTGCGAGAAGTGGCCGCTTCGCCGGAACGTTCGCCGCTGGTCTGATCTGGGGGCTGCTGCCGTGTGCCATGGTCTATGCGGTCCTGCTCTATGCGATGCTGAGCGGCACGGCAGGGGGCGGCGCGATGGTAATGCTGGGCTTTGGCCTGGGGACCTTGCCCGCTGTCACCGCGTCGGCCTTCGGTTTTGGCCTCCTGGAACGGGCGGGCCGCCAGGCATCGCTACGCGTCGTCGCTGGGGTCGACATCGCGGTCCTGGGCGCGATCACGCTGGTCTTCTCACCCGAGCAGATCGCGGCCATCTGCGGCTTTTGACAGGCTGGATGCATCGCCGTCCGCAGCGAAGTCCGCTATTCAATTGCCGATGACCAATACCGACCTGTTCGACATCTTCCTCGCCACGGCACCGGGCCTTGAAGACGCCTTGTGCGCCGAAGCGGCGGCCCTGGGGTTTGTCAGCCCGTCGGTCACGCCCGGCGGCGTGACGATCCAGGGCGGCTGGCCGGATATCTGGCGTGCCAATCTGGAGATCCGGGGTGCCAACCGGGTTCTCGCGCGGATTGCCGACTTTCGCGTCGTCCATCTCGCCCAGCTCGACAAGCTCTCCCGCCGGGTCGACTGGCAGGCCGTGCTGCGCAAGGACGTCCCGGTCAGCGTCGAAGTCACCTGCCGGGGTTCGAAAATCTATCATGCCCGCGCCGCCGCGCAGCGGATCGAACGCGCCATTTCCGAGGAGCTCGGCGTTGAAGTGAAGGGGGACGCGCCGGTCACCGTGCGCGCGCGGATCGAGAACAATCTTTGTACGATCAGCATCGATACGTCCGGCGAGCTGTTGCACAAGCGCGGCTTCAAGGAGGCGGTCGCCAAGGCCCCGATGCGCGAGACCATGGCTTCACTCTTCCTGCAGGAATGCGGCTATGGCGGAGTGGAGCCCGTCCTGGACCCGATGTGCGGGTCGGGCACGTTCGTCATCGAAGCCGCCGAAATCGCCGCGGGACTGAAGCCCGGACGCGCGCGCGCCTTCGCCTTTGAACATCTTGCGACCTTTGAGCCGGCGGCCTGGGACGAGATGCGCAAGGCTGAACCGGTCACCGATCCCGGCTTTCTGTTTCTTGGCTCGGACCGCAACCCGGCGGCGGTCTCGATGAGCCGCGCCAATGCCAGGCGCGCGGGCGTCGAGGCATTCACCCGGTTCGAGGCCGGACCGGTGAGCGCATTGCAGCGTCCGGAAGGGCCGCCGGGTCTTGTAATCGTCAATCCGCCCTATGGCGGACGGGTCGGCGAGATTGCGGGCCTCAAGGCCCTTTATGGCGCGTTCGGGCAGGCCATGCTGACAAGGTTTTCCGGCTGGCGTGTGGGGGTGGTGACGACCGACGCAGCACTGGCGAAGGCGACGCGCCTGCCTTTCGGCGCGCCGGGCCGCCCGGTCGAGCATGGCGGGCTGAAAATCCGGCTCTGGCAGACCGGCCCGCTTCCCTGAGCCGGTTTCGGCAATCGCCTCTTGCCCGCGCGGGCCGGGCGCGCGATAGCAGCGCCCCATGTCACGCCCGCTCCTGACCCTTACCGGGACCGAACTGACCTTCGGTGCCACGCCGCTCCTCACCGGGGCGGACCTGATCGTGCGCGAGGGCGAGCGTATCGGCCTTGTCGGCCGCAATGGTTCGGGCAAGTCCTCCTTCCTGAAGATCGCAGCCGGCCTGATCGAGGCCGATACCGGAGAGCGTTTCATCCACCCGGGTGCGACCGTGCGCTACCTGCCCCAGGAACCCGACCTCACCGGATATGACAGCGTCATCGCCTATGTCCGCGCCGGCCTGGCACCGGGGGACGAGGACTACCGCGCCGATTATCTCGTTGAACAACTCGGTCTCGATCCTGACGCCGCGCCTGCAACGCTGTCAGGCGGGGAGGCGCGCCGCGCGGCGCTGGCGCGAACGCTCGCACCGCAGCCGGACATCCTGTTGCTGGATGAGCCGACCAACCACCTCGATCTGCCCGCCATCGAGTGGCTGGAAGAGGAGCTGGCTTCCCATCGCGGCGCGCTGGTCCTGATCAGTCACGACCGGCGCTTTCTGGAAAACCTGACCCGCGCCGTGGTCTGGATCGATCGCGGCACGACGCGCCGACTCGAGAAGGGGTTTGCCCATTTCGAGGCCTGGCGTGACACCGTTTTCGAGGAGGAGGCCGCCGAGCGCCACAAGCTCGCCCGCCAGATCGCGCGCGAAGAGGACTGGATGCGCTATGGCGTGACTGCCCGGCGCAAGCGCAATGTCCGACGGGTCGGTGAATTGCAGGACATGAAGAGCGCGCTCAAGACCTGGCGCGGGCCGCAGGGCGCAGCCCAGCTCGCCGTCAGCGAGGCCGAGCGGTCGGGAAAGCTGGTGATCGAGGCGCGCAAGGTTTCGAAGGCCTATGGCGAGCGCCCGATTGTCACCGACCTGTCGATCAAGATCGCGCGTGGCGACCGCATTGCGCTGGTCGGCCCGAACGGGGCGGGCAAAACGACACTCGTCAATCTCCTGACCGGCGCGCTCAAGCCGGACTCAGGCGAGATCCGGCTTGGGGCCAATCTGGAGATCGCCAGCCTCGACCAGCGCCGCGCCGCGCTCAAACCGGACTGGACGGTGGCCGAAGCCATCGCGCCGGGCGGCGGCGAACGCATCGAGGTCGCCGGACAGGTCAAGCATGTCGCGGCCTATATGAAGGACTTCCTGTTCCAGCCTGAACAGGCGCGCACGCCGGTCCATGCCCTTTCAGGCGGCGAGCGGGCGCGTCTGATGCTGGCCCGCGCCCTCGCTCTGCCGTCCAACCTGCTGGTGCTCGACGAGCCGACCAATGATCTCGACCTGGAAACCCTCGATCTGCTCGAGGAGTTGATCGGTGACTATGCCGGGACGGCCATTCTTGTCAGCCACGACCGCGACTTCATCGACCGCACGGCGACGGCCACCATCGTCTGGGAATCTGATGGTGTCTGGCAGGTCTATGCGGGCGGGTATTCCGACATGGTCGCGCAGCGCGGTTCCGGTGTGCGCGCCCGGACAGGTGCTGTCCCACCCGTTGCGCCGGATAAACCCAAGTCCGTCCAGCCCAGGCAGAAACCGGCTCAGGCCGCGCGCATGACGTTCAAGGACAAGCACGCGCTTAAAACCTTGCCCGGTGAGATCGAGGCGCTGGAGCAACGGCTGGCGAAACTGGCGGAGGACCTGGCCGACCCGGACCTCTACGCCCGGGATCCGGCCAAAGTCGATACGCTCGGCCGCGAACATGCGCGCCTGGAAGCCGAAAAGGCGGAAAAGGAAGACCGCTGGCTCGAACTGGAAGAACAGCGCGAGTCGCTCGAAGGCCGCTAGCCTTTCCGGTCTGGGTCCCGGTCGCGAACGTCCAGGATGATGTCACGGACTTCACGGATCAGGCGGCGCTGGCTCTGGCCGGGACGCGGTTCGCTGGTCAGCCGGGTCAGGACTTCCTTCAGCCAGCTTTCCCGCTCGCCGGCCGAATAGCTCGGGTCGGCCATGACCTGCTGTAATTCCTCCCGGGTGACCGTTCCCGGTTCCTGCTTGCGCGTAGGTGCCTCTGGTTTCTTTGCGGTCATGGTCCGGCCTTTCCCGACTCTATCTCCCCGGGCGCAAACGCATTTGCCCGGCTCAGCGTTCCGGAGACGGTGCAGACCGGATGCGCTTGTCCCGTGTGTTTAAGAAAGCCCGTCAGGATTTAGAGGAAATGTGCGGCGATCGATGGTCCGCGCGACGTCTCGCCGTGCGGCTCTTGGCCGGAATCGCGAGCCAGGGCTGGACATGCCAGCCCGTTTACCGGGCGCTAACCACCGCACCGATTTACCGTTTGTTAACGGCGTCTCTTAGCGCGGATTTGTGAATGGGGAGGGCAAAGTCCCGGCCAGATTTGAGAAAACCCGTGGGGGACGCCATGAAAAAATTGCTGCGCAACACCGTCGCTGGATCAGCCCTGATCGCGTTGACAACCTTTGCCGCGCCGCTCGCCCTGGCGAATGACGATGAAGACCGCGACACCAGCGGACAGTTCCTCTTGCCGTACTACGGGGACATCAATCCCTTCCATGGCGATATCAATCCGTTCCATGGGGACATCAATCCCTTCTACGGCGATATCTCGCCCTTCTGGGGAGACATCGAACCATTCTGGGGTGACATCGAGCCCTTCCACGGGGATATCCATCCCTTCTATGGCGATATCGACCCGTTCTGGGGAGATCCGGAATTCTTCGGCGACATCGAGCCCTTCTACGGTGATATCGAACCCTTCTGGGGCGACATCCAGCCCTTCTGGGGCGATATCGGTCCGTACTGGGGCGACATCGTCGGATTCTGGCGGGAGATCGATCCCAATTCTGCAGATGCAGCGGCCCAGTACGCGACGCTCGCGGAACAGATCGACGCCATGTTCGTGGAGGCCGAAGCGGTCTTTGGCGAAGCCTTTACGGCCAAGACAGGTCTCAATTTCCGCGACGCCTTCATGGCCGAGCTCCTCGCCCGATATGGCATGGACCTTTCGGACCCGGACAGCCTGGCCAATGTGACATCGAGCCAGCGCTCCTACTTCTTCCTCGCCTTCTATGACGGCCTGATGTCCTACACCGGCATCGACCATGTCGATCACTGGATGCCGCTGGTGAACTGGTCACCAGCCCTGTCGCAAACGGTCGACGGTGGCCACGGCGTCACGATCGGCCTTCTGGACTTCGCTTTCTCGTCTGACGAAGCGCTGAACGTACGCCGGTCGTACGGTTCGCAAAACTACTTCAATTTCAATCACGGTGCCGCCGTGGCCAGCCTGATCAATGCACCGCTTGATGGCGAAGGCGTCATGGGCGTGGCCCCGGGCGCGGCGCTGGTGACCTACAACCCGTTCGACGAGACCCTGTCCACCAACTGGCAGGAAGTCCGCGATGGGGTCCAGCGTTTGGTCTGGAACGGGGCCGAGGTCGTCAACATGTCGCTGGGCGTGCGGGGCTGGACCCTGCCCCAGGAATGGGCCGATGTGATGGGCGATCTGCGCATCAGCCTGCGCGGCTATGATACGCTCTATGTCGTGGCCGCCGGCAATGATGGCTCGACCCAGACGACAGATATCAATTGGACCCGGGTTGGCGACGTTTCGAACCTGATCGTGGTCGGCTCCGTAAACCCGCGTGGCGAAATCTCGTATTTCTCCAACCGTCCCGGCAATGCCTGCCTGACCGTTTTCGGGCGGTGCCGGGAAGGCTTCCGCCTGATGGACCGCTTCCTGGTCGCGCCAGGCGAATTGCTGCTCGTGTCTGACGGCGAAGGCGGCATCACCCGCCTTTCCGGAACGTCCTTCGCTGCCCCGCTTGTCAGTGGTGCTGCCGCTTTGGTCATGGGGCACTGGGGCTGGCTGGAATCCCGCGACGTGGCCGATGTGCTCCTGCTCTCGGCCCGCGACCTTGGCGCGCCGGGAACGGATGCCGTCTATGGCCGGGGTCTGCTCGATATCGATGCCGCCATGTCACCGCTCGACGACGACAATCTGTTTGCTCTCAATGGCAATGAGCGCCAGTCGGTGAGTCTGCTGGGCCTGGTGCCGGGCAAGTTGAATTTCCATTCCCGCGGCGAGAACACGGTCGTCCTCTATGAGGCCATCAATGACACATTCCGCGACTTTGAGGTCTCACTCGACGACGTCACGGTTGAAGGTGACGACCAGACCAATGAGGAAGCGAGTGTCACGACCTATCTGACCGAACGCCTGTTCGGCCGGGCCGGGTTCGCCTTCTCCGATACGTCGGAAATCAGCCGGACGATGTCGATCCGTGGCAATCTGCAGATCAGCGCCGTGGCCTCCCGCCTTGATCCGCGTGATCACCGCACCAGCGGCGAGTTGGGCTTCCAGGCTGGCGTCGTTATCGCTGATACCAGCTCGGGCCGCGAGGTCCGCTTGGGGGCCGGTGAAGGCGCGCTGGCGCTCAATGGCCAGGACGGCTTCGGCCTCTTCTCCGACCATCGTCCGGAAACCGGCGGCGTCAATCCGGTGCTCGGCTTCGCCTCGGGCGGTGCCTATGCCATGACCGGCTTCCAGCTGGCGGAAAACACCCGTCTCTCGTTCGGTTTCTCCGGTAATCACGAGGAACGCGTCTTCGTCATGCCCCTTACCGGGGAGGAGCGTCCGATCTTCGACGGCATGGGGGCCTATGAGGCGGCCGCCCTGGTGACCAATGTGACCCACACGGTTTCTGACCGGGTTTCGGTCCAGGCCAGCTACACCTACCTGCGCGAGGATGCAGGCCTGCTCGGTGCCCAGGGCTCCGGCCCGCTCGCCTTCGATGGTGGCAGCGAGACCGACGCCCTGACTGTCGGGACGGAAGCGGCCCTGCCTTTCGCCCTGATGCTGTCGACATCGGCCACCCTGGCCCGGACGCGTTCGACCGGATTTGACGGTGGCATCCTGTCCCTGCCCGATGGGATCACTGCGACCGCCTTCCAGGTTACCGCCCGCCGTGACGGCGTGCTCGGCGACCATGACGCCCTCCGCGTCAGCCTGATCCAGCCGCTGCATATCGAGGCCGGCACAATGGAATACAGCTCGGCTCGGGTCATAGACCGCGAAACCGGCGAACTGGCTGACCAGACGGACAGCTGGGCCCTGGGCGGGGAACGCCCGCTCTTCGCCGAGCTCCTCTACGTGACGCCTGTCCTGGGCGGAGCCGGAGACATCAGCGTCTTCACCCGCGCCGAACTCTCTGGTGATGCCACCGGTCAGGACGTTGGCGGTGTAGCGACCGGAGTTCGCCTCGGCTTCGACTTCTAGCCTTGCCCACCAGACCCGTTCCGCGGGTTTGAGACTGACGGCCGCTGGTTCCCACCTGGAACCGGCGGCCACTTTTTTGACGGGGCGCTTACCCGCGAAGAACACACGGCTTTTCTCTAAAATTTAACTTCCCGATGGATAGTGTGCCTGCTGAAGGAGAGGGCAACGACCGGGTCACTCCAAAGGGAATGCCGCGATGATGAACCAGTCTGACACGAGCAAGACGCTTTCTTGTCGTATACCCGTGCCGACCGCACTGACCGGCATTTTCCTGCTGGTGGCGATCTGTATGTCCGTCGCCATTCCATCCCAGGCAATCGCGCAGGAAACGGCATCAACCGTTTTGCCGTCACCCTTCGACACGGCGGTTAGCGAGGCCCGCAGCAACATGATGGCGAGCCCGCCGGACGCGCTTGCCGCCGCCGAGCGCGCCGCCGGGATCGCTGCGGAATTTCCGGAGGGTCATGACCGGAATACAGCCCTGGCAACCGCCAGCTGGCTCCAGTCCGAAGCCCTGACCCGGCTTGGCCGGCCTGCCGAGGCGGGACCTGTCGCGCGGACGGCCCTGGAACAACTCGGCGAAGACCCTGAAGCCACCAAGCTCTATGCCGACATCCTGTTGTCGCTTGGGCGCACCGAAAAACTGCTCGGCCGGCATGGCGACGCACTCGAAATCTATCAGCAGGCCTATGGCGTATACCAGGAGATCGGCGAGACGCGCAGCGAGTCCATCGTCCTGCAGTCCATCGGATCGATCTATAATGATGCCAGGCAGTTCGAGCGCGCTGCGGAGTATTTCCTCGATGCCACGGAACGCTTTCAGGATCCGTCGCTGGACCTCGCCGCCTTCAACAATCTGGGGAATGCCTATACCGAGCTCCGGCAGTATGACGAGGCGCTGACCTATTACAATCGTGCCCTGGCCATCGCGGCGGAGATGAATGCCGCCATGCTTGAGGCGCGCATCCTGAACAATATCGCTTCGTTGCAGGTCGCCCATGGCGAGTACAATGCCGCCGACATGTCGCTGGATGCGGCCTTTGCAAGGGCCGGTGATCCGTCGGGTGCCGAATGGGCGCGCTTCATGTGGGGCGTTCGCGCCCAGGCCGCGCACGGGCGCGGCGAGGAGGTGCGGGCCCGCAACTTCATGGAGCGTACCTTTGAGGGCGTACCGCTAGACCAGACCAACCAGCATTTCACTGAATTCCACGGAACAGCGGTCGAGATTTTCATTGCACTCGAGGATTGGGAAAGCGCGCTTGCCCACCTGCAGGCTTTCAAGCGGCTGGAGGATGAGGGTCGGGAGTTCGCGGCGTCCGCCAATGCTGCGCTTGTCGGGGCTCAGTTCGACTTTGCCGAGCAGGAAATCCAGATCCAGGAGCTTCGTGCCGCTGGGCTCGAAAACGCACTTCAACTCGCCCGGACACAGGCGCGCCAGCGCCAGTTTGTGGCCGCCGGTATTGCCGCCCTGTTTGTCCTTCTTCTCTTGGTCGCCTGGCTGCGTGTCCGCGTGGCCCGCGAACGCCAACGAGCCCTCGAGCAGGCATTGTATACGGATTCCGCAACCGGACTTCCGACCCGCTCGGCATTGATCCGGCAGTTGCGGGAAAAGGAAAAGTCGAGCGATACGGTACTGACGGTCGTGGCCATCGAACTGGACCGCCATACCCATCTGGAAGGGGTTCTGGGCTTCAAGAATTTTGCGGAGCTTCAGGCTGCAATCGCCAGGCGGCTGAGCGAGGAGGGTGATTATGACGATGTTGCCCTCGTCTCGCCTGGCCTGTTCGCGCTCTATGTCGAGAGCGATGACGAGCATCGCCTTCGCGATGAAGCCGAACTGATCCGCAATTATTTCACCCAGCCAATCAGGCTCGACAATCTGGATATCGACGTTGCGATGACGATCGGGATGGCGTCCGATGAAGATCCGGAAACGGGACTGAAGAATGCGATCATAGCAATCCAGCAGGCCCGGGCCGCGCACACGTCACTCGCCGGCTTCGATGCGGTCGCCTACGGCGATCCGTCCGAGAATCTCACGACAATGAGCCGCATGCTCGCTGCGATGGAAAACGGCGACATGGCGCTGCACTACCAACCCAAGCTGAATTTGCGGAAGGGACAGTATCTGGCCGCGGAATCGCTGTGCCGGTGGACTGATCCCGAACGCGGCTTTATCCCGCCGGACACCTTCATCCCCCAGGCCGAGGAAACCGGACATATCCGCGCCTTCACCGAATGGGCGCTCAATGAGGTCGTCGAAGCGCGCATCGCTCTGAAAAAGGCTGGACACGACATCGACCTGGCCGTGAATATTTCCGGTGCCCTGGTCGCCGATATCGGCTTTGCCCGCAAGGCGCTCGACATTGTCGAACGGGCTCCGGGCGGCATCGTCTTCGAGGTGACCGAGACTGCGATGATGCATGATGCCGAGCGCGCCCTGGAAAATTTCGACCGCTGGGCGGATGCCGGCGTCAAGATCGGGATCGATGATTATGGCTCGGGTTTCTCTTCGCTCGCCTATCTCAAGCGCCTGCCAAGCAGTGAGCTCAAGCTCGACCGCATGTTCATTACCAATATCGCGGGGTCGGAACGTGATCGGACCCTGGTAAAATCGACTATCGACCTCGCGCACAATCTCGGGCTTCAGATCACTGCCGAAGGGGTCGAAACCGAAGAGGCGCTGGCGCTGCTCAAGCTTCTCGGCTGCGACTGGGCGCAAGGCTATCTGATGACAAAGGCCCTGCCGCTCGACGATTTCAGCGCTTTCCTCGACTGGTCACACACGGTCGGCGAGCGCGAGATCGGTCCGGCCCGTACACGGCCGCTCCGGGAAATCCCGCAAGGCCGTCGCTAGGCCGAATTTCATGTGAACCGGGCTTTGCCTGCGCGTCTCTCCGTCCTATCTGTGACCTGAGAACTGCCGGGACCCGAACACATGTTTTCCAGACGTCACCTATTGAAAGCCGGGGCTGCGCTCGGTGGTACGCTGGCCATTTCCTCCCTTCGGCCAGCTTGGGCGCAGTCCGGCGCGGCGGCCAATCTCTCGGGTATTCGTCCGCTCTCCGGGTCGGTCTTTGATCTCGAGGTTGGACGGTCGCAAGTGAACATCGACGGCCGGTCTGGCCCGGCGATTACGGTGAACGGCCAGGTCCCGGCTCCGCTGCTGCGGTGGCGCGAAGGCGACGAGGTCACGCTCAGGGTCCACAACCGGCTCGACACCGATACTTCGATCCATTGGCACGGAATCCTGTTGCCAAACGAGATGGATGGGGTACCGGGCGTCACCTTCCCAGGCATCGCGCCGGGCGCGACCTTCACCTACCGTTTTCCGCTGCGTCAGGCCGGGACGTACTGGTACCATTCCCATTCGGGCCTGCAGGAGCAGATGGGGCATTACGGCCCGATCATCATCGAACCGCGCGGCACCGATCCGGTGACCCATGACCGCGAGTATGTGATCGTGCTCTCCGACTACACGTTCGAAGGTCCGCACACCGTTTTCGAACGGCTGATGACGGTCAGCCATACCTATAACTACCAGCAACGAACCGTCGGCGATTTCTTCCGCGATGCCTCCCGCAACGGCTTTGCCAATGCCTGGCGCGACCGGACGATGTGGGGCCGGATGCGGATGAGCCCGACCGACATTTCCGACGTCACCGCCGCGACGCTGGACTATCTGATCAACGGTCACGGACCCGCCGACAACTGGACGGGTCTGTTCGAGCCGGGCGAACGGGTGCGCCTGCGCATCATCAACGCCTCGGCGATGACGATTTTCAACCTGCGCATTCCCGGACTGCCGATGACGGTGGTGCAGGCCGACGGGCTGGATGTGCAACCGGTCGAGATTGACGAATTCCAGATCGGCGTGGCGGAAACCTATGACGTCGTCGTCACACCGCGCGAGGATCGCGCCTACACGCTGATGGCCGAGACCATCGACCGCAGCGGCTATGCCCGCGCCACGCTCGCCCCGCGCATGGGCATGACCGCGCCGGTTCCGGCGCTGCGCGAACGCCCGACCCTGACCATGACCGACATGGCAATGGATCACGGCTCCATGGGCCATGACACGTCCACCGCCGACACCGTGGATCACGCCGCGATGGGACATGGGCCCGCACCGGCATCTGGCCATGACGGCATGGATCACGCGGCCATGGGTCACGGGTCTGCTCCGGACCATGCCGCCATGGGACATGGCAGCGGGCATGACATGCCAGCGTCGGATACCGGCCCGCAACGTCACGACCATCCGATGGGGCCAGGCGTGGCGGGGGTCGCCGAACGGCCCACCAACCGGCTGCACGAGCCGGGACTGGGTCTGGAAAACGTAGCGCACCGCGCGCTCGCCTATACGGACCTGCGAAGTCTTGAACCCAATCCGGATCAGCGACCGCCGGGCCGCGAGATCGAAATCCACCTGACCAGCAATATGGAACGCTATATGTGGTCCTTCGACGGGCGGCGTTTCAGCGAGGTGGTCGCCCCGATCGAATTCACCCAGGGCGAACGCCTGCGGGTCACCTTCGTCAACGACACGATGATGGTTCATCCTATCCATTTGCACGGCATGTTCTTCGAGGTCGTCAACGGCGAGACGAGCCACAAGCCGCGCAAGCACACGATCAACGTCAAGCCGGGCGAAAAACTGTCCTTCGATGTGACGCCCGAGGACGTCGGCGACTGGGCGTTCCACTGCCACCTGCTCTATCATATGCATGCCGGCATGTTTCAGGTTGTGCGCGTTCAACCGCGCGCCAATGAACCTGAAGAGCCAGACCATTCCGGCCATCACGGGATGCACCACTGATGCGCGCCGCTCTCCTGACGTCTCTCCTCCTTCTGGCGGCGGTGACGACGCCCGCGCTGGCCCAGAGTCATGACGGACATGGCGGTTCGGCGTCGACGACCGGGGAAGCGCTCGAAAACCTGCGCCACGAGACCGGTGGTCAGCGCCAGTTCGTGTTCAGCACAGACCGGTTCGAATACCGCACGTCCGACGGCGAGGATGAATTCCTGTGGGACGTCGATGCCTGGTATGGCGGGCGGCTGAACAAGCTCTGGATCAAGTCCGAAGCCGAGTACGACCGGGACGAGGGGGCCTTCCACGAGGCCGAAATCCAGCTGCTCTGGTCACGCGCCATTACGTCCTATTTCGACGTGCAGGCCGGACTGCGCCACGATTTCGCGCCGGGCGGAAACCGCACACATGCAGTTGCCGGGTTGCAGGGTCTTGCGCCCTACTGGTTCGAGATCGACGCTGCGGCCTTCCTGTCGAACGAGGGCGAGCTGACGGCGGCCATCGAAGCCGAATACGACCTTCTCCTGACCCAGAGGCTGATCCTGCAGCCGCGCGCGGAGGTCGGGTTCTCGGCCCAGGACATGCCGGACCTCGAAACCGGAGCCGGCCTCACCGGCATCGAGGCGGGGTTGCGCCTGCGCTACGAGATTGTCCGGCAGTTCGCACCCTATATTGGAGTCGAATGGACGCGGTCATTGGGAGAAACGGCGGACTATGCCCGCGCGGCGGGCGAGGACGTCGAGTCAACGGCGCTCGTCTTCGGGCTGCGCGTCTGGTTCTAGGCCGGGTCCGGATAGGCCCCCGCTTCGAACTCCGGCACAGGGCGGGCGGCAGCCTCGGCCTCGGTTTGCGCCTCTCCGTTTTCGGAAATGTCGTCGAGCAGCCATTTCATCTCGGCGATCTCGCGGCGCTGCGCCTCGATAATGCTGTCAGCGAGCTCCCGTACCCGCACGTCGGAGATATTCGCCCTTTCCGATGTGAGGATGGCGATTGAGTGGTGCGGGATCATCGCGCTCATCCAGCTCTTGTCGTGCACGGTCTCCTGACTGCGCACCAGCCACAGCGCCAGAACGAAAACCAGGGCGCTGCCCGCGTAGATCGCGATATTGATTTTCGTGTCCTTGTACATCGAGAGCATGAAGGACAGCATGACGACCGCCATCGCCGCGCCCATGATGAACGTCATGTAGAAGCGGGTTTCGCTGAACATGATGTGTTCGGGACGATAGGTATTCAGATACATCAAGCCGAACATCACGATCATCGAGGTCGCGATCATCGCGCCGAATTTCCAGTAGGGAGAGGATTGCATGATCTTGAAGACTCCGCTGCTTGGCTCGAATAGGGGATTGCTGACAAAACCCGTTACGAGACGCGGAGTTCCCGCTGGTGCCCGCGCGCGAGCCTGTTAGGCTGTCCCGTCACCGTCCGGTAGCGGCGATGGGTTCGCGGACCGGACGCCTTGAATGGGGGATCAACTTATGAAGACTCTTACACTCAGCCTGTTTTCCGCCGCCCTGCTGCTCGGCTCTGCCGCGATGGCGGACCATCATGGCGATTCCGGCCACGGTGCGCCCACGGCGGACGAGTGCGAGGCGCTGCAGAACGCCCGCAACGACGCCATGGAATCCGGTGAGCCGATGAGCGACGAGGATCGCCGCCGTCTGGAAATGTGTGAGCGCGGCATCGAGATGGAGCATGGCGGTGGCGACGGCCACGGCGATGACCATCATGACGAGGACGATGATCACGGCGACCACGGCGATCACGACTAAAGCGTCGGATTTGCCTTGACTGCGGACTCCGCCCGGGACTCGCCTCCCGTGCGGAGTTTTCGTATCAGGCAAGGGGCTTCAGGGGAGGGCGAAGAATGACCGCATTGCTGCGCTGGACCATCCGCATCCACAAATGGATTGCGCTGATTGTTGGAATCCAGATCGTCGCCTGGGTTGCCGGCGGTCTCGTGATGAGCGCGATCCCCATCGAGCAGGTGCGCGGAGAGCACAATATCGCCGAGGCCGCTCCGGTTGATCTCGACCCGGCCAACCTGATCAGTCTCACCGAAGCCGCAGATGCAGCCAATCCCGCTGGCGGCGTGGCTGATGCGCGTCTTACGGGCTGGCAAGCACGTCCGGTCTGGTCGATCACCTCGCGCGGCGGCGGAACGATTCTCGTCGATGCCCGCGACCGCACGGTCCTCACCCCGATCGACCGCGAACAGGCCATCGCCATCGCCCGCGCCGACCATGCCGGTGATCCGGAGATTGAAGCGGTCGAATATTTCGAAGAGGCGACCTGGGAGTCTCGCCGTCCGGTGCCGACCTGGCGCGTCAGCTTTGCCGATGGCGAAGGTACCCGCATCTATGTGGCCGAGGGGACTGGCCAGGTTGTCGCCCGCCGCAATGATGTCTGGCGCTTCTACGACTTTTTCTGGATGCTCCACATCATGGACTATGAGGAACGGTCTGATTTCAACAATCCGCTCCTGATTACCTTCTCGGTCTTTTCGCTTGTGACCGTCTTCGCCGGGATCATCCTGTTGGTCATCCGTATCCAGCGGCTGATCCGCATGGAGATCGGGCGGAGGGAGCGGGAGAGGGGCCTGCGCGCTTAAGGCTGTTTCAGGCCCAGCTCAGCGAGGATTTCCGCCGTGTGTTCGCCGAGGCGCGGAGCCGGTTTTTCGCTGGCGGCGTGATGTCCGTCCATCGTCACCGGCGTGCGTACACCGGCGACGCCATCCCGTTCGATCTGCATGCCGCGCGCAGTGATCTGAGGATCGGAAAACACCTCCGCAATCGAGTTGATCGGCCCGGCAGGCACATTGGCCGCTGCGCAGGCGGCGAGCAGGTCGTCCCTGTTGCGCAGGCGCGTTTTGGCTTCGATCAACGCGGTCAGTTCGGTGCGGTGTTCGACCCGGCCCGCATTGGTGGCGAACCGCGTGTCCCGGCCTTCGGCAAGGTCGAGCACGTCACAAAGATGGGCGTACTGGCTGTCATTGCCCACCGCGATGACGAGATACCCGTCGGCGGCAGCGAAGACCTGATAGGGCACAATGCTGGGATGGGTGGTCCCGAGCCGGACAGGAGGCTCGCCGGTGGCGAAGAAATTCATCGCCTGATTGACCAGCAGCCCGGTCATGCAGTCGTAGAGCGAGAGATCGAGATGCGCGCCGCGCCCGGTCTTCTCCCGCTCGGCAAGCGCGGCCTGGATGGCAATGACGGCATAAAGCGCGGTGACGAGATCGGCTATAGGCAGCCCGACTTTCTGCGGCCCGCCGTCGGCCTCTCCGGTGAGGTCCATCACGCCCGCCATGCCCTGGATGAGAAAGTCATAGCCCGGGCGAGGCGCGTAGGGGCCGGAATGTCCAAAGCCCGTGATGGAGCAATAGACGAGACGCGGATTGAGCGCGGACAGCGAGGCATGGTCGAGCCCGTACTTGTCCAGCCCGCCGGTCTTGAAATTCTCGATGACGACGTCCGACTTCGCTGCCAGACGCCTGACGAGCTCGCGGCCCTCTTCGGTCCGGAAGTCGGCGGTGACCGACCGTTTTCCCCGGTTGCAGGCGAAGTAGTAGGCGGCGGTGCGTTCGCCATCGTGCTCGAACCAGGGCGGCCCCCAGCGGCGCGTGTCATCGCCCTCCGGGGCCTCGACCTTGATGACGTCCGCGCCGAGGTCGGCGAGCGTCTGTCCGGCGAAGGGCCCGGCGAGCACGCGGGCCAGTTCGAGGACTTTCAGACCTTTCAGCGGTTGTGGACCAGTCATGTCTTGTCCTTCGAGAAATCCGGTGTGCGCTTGTCCAGAAACGCGCGGTAGCCTTCGGCAAAATCATCGCCTGAGAAAGCGTCGAGAAAGAGCGCGCGGGTTTCCTCGGTCTCGCCCGTCACGCCGTTCTGGATCATGGCGATCATCCGCTTGGCGACTTTTGCGCTGTGACCTGAGCGCGAGACCAGAAGGGCTGCATAGTCCGCGACGGCCCGGCCGAGATCTCCGGGAGCCATCAGCCGGTCGATCAGGCCGACCGACAGCGCCTCGGCAGCCTCCAGCAGCCGGGCCGAGAAGAGTATGTCCTTTGCCGCTGGTACGCCGACCGCTTCGACGAGGCGGCGCGTGTCGTTCAGCGTATAGACAAGGCCGAGCTTGGCCGGGGTCACGCCGAAGCGCGCGCCGTCCGCGGCGAAACGCAGATCGCAAGCGAGCGCGATACCGCACCCGGCCCCGACGCAGGCCCCTTCGATCCGGGCCAGCGCCGGTTTCGGGAAGTCGGCGAGCGCGTCGAGCGCGCCGGCGACGGCACGGGAATAGGATTGCGCGCGTTCCGGGGTGGCATAGACCGCCTCGAACTCGGTGATGTCGGCCCCGGACGCAAAATGCCCGCCCGTGCCGGAGACGATCAGCACCCGCACGGCGTCGTCCTGCGCGGCTTCGTCCAAAAGGCTCGGCATGGCGGTCCACATCGCTTCGGTCAGCGCATTGCGCTTGTCTGGCCGGTCGAGCAGCAGCGTGGCAATCGCGCCGTCGCGCTCAAGGCGTATGTCCATCCCGGCCATGTCGGCTCCCGTCGAGGCTGGCGAAGGCCTCTCACATCCGCCATTCCGGTCGACAGATCAATGCGGCAGACCTAGACAGGATCAACATGCCGCATGCTCTTGGGGGAGGAAGCCGCACCATGTCCGAGACCGCCGTTGTGCTCGTCACGCTCATTGTCTACAAGCTTGTCCTGATCGGTGTCGGGATCTGGGCATCAAGCCGCAACAAGACCGAAAGCGACTTTTTCCTCGGTGGCCGACAACTCGGTCCCTGGGTTGCGGGGCTGAGCTATGCCGCCTCGACTTCCTCGGCATGGGTGCTCTTGGGCTTTTCCGGCTTCGTCTATGCGGTGGGCCTCTCGGCCCTGTGGATGGTACCGGGAATCTGGGCCGGTTATGTCGTCGTCTGGCTGGTTTTCGGACCGCGCCTGCGCGCCGAGACCGAGGCGCGCGGCCATGTCACCATGGGTGATTTCATCGCCGCGAACGCAAGCGGGATGGCGCGCCGGGCGATCATGGTCCTTGCCGCCCTGCTCGTGCTCTTCTGCTTTATCTTCTACATCGCCGCCCAGTTCGGTGCCGCCGCGATTGCCTTCGAGAGCCAGTTCGGACTGGGGCATGTCGAGAGCATCCTCGTCGGGGCCGGTGTCATCCTCATCTATTCGCTGCTCGGCGGTTTCTGGGCGGTCAGCGTGACGGACACTTTGCAAGGCGCGCTGATGGCGCTGATCGCGGTACTTCTTCCGGCGGCCGCCCTTGTCGCAGTCGGTGGTCCATCCGGCGTGATCGAGACCCTGCAGGCGACCGCGCCGGAAGAATACTTGTCGCCGACCGGCGGGCGCAGCACTTTCCTGTTTCTAGGGTTTGCCGTCGGGATAGCCTCCATCGGTCTCGGAACGCTCGGCCAGCCTCACCTGATGGCCCGCCTGATGGCGGTCAAGGACGACACGGCCCGCCGCCGCGGATTTGCCATCGCCATGAGCTGGGGCGTCATCGTGTTTGTCGGCATGGCGGTCATGGCGCTCTCGGGACGGGCGCTGGTCGGGGACGGCTATGATGGTGAAGCCCTCTTCTACCAGCTCGCGAGCGACCTTTTCCCGGCGGTGTTTGCCGGCATCATCATCGCGGCTGTCCTCTCTGCCGTCATGTCGACCGTGGATTCGCTGCTGGTCGCGACCGCCGCCGCCGTTGCGCACGACATGGGCGTCGCTCGGCGCTTTCCGGGCCGGGAGGTCCTGATCTCGCGCATCGTGATGAGTGCGCTCTGCGTGCTGGCGGTCATCCTCGCAGCAACGTTGCCGGCGACGATTTTCGACCGCGTCCTGTTTTCCTGGTCGGCGCTGGGCGCAGCTTTCGGCCCGATAATTTTCGCTCGGGTATCCGGCATAGAACCGAAACCTGCCGCCATTCTGGCGGCCATCACGGCTGGCTTCTCGGTCACCGTCTTCTTCTATGCCTGGGGCCAGGTGGGCGGCGACAGCCTATGGGCCCAGCTGGCGGGCCTGCCCGGCGATCCGTTCGAACGGATAGTCCCCTGGCTCGCTCCACTTCTGCTGGTCTTTGCCTGGCGGACACGGTCCCAGCAGCCCTGATTGCTTTCAGCCGCTACAGGGCAAGGCTAGGGTTCCGGTCTTCAGAAACCGTGACACGAGGAGGCTGACATGTCCGTTGCCCGCGTAACCGAAATTTCCGCCACATCCACCAAGAGCTTTGACGATGCGGTCCGGGAGGGCATCAAGCGCGCCAACAAGACGCTGCGCAACATCCGTGGGGCCTGGGTGAAGGAACAAAAAGTCACTGTGGCCGACGGCGAAGTCACCCACTTCGTGGTCAACATGATGGTGACGTTCGAACTCGACACCTAGTCCGGGTTCGCGCCGGGACCGTGTCAGGATGCGAGGAAGTCTGGCGCGGTCCCCGGTGTATCCCACAGGCAGAAGCGATCCGGGTCAGCATCCGGGACTGCGTGGGTATACCCGGCATTCTCGACACTGCGCAGAATGTCATGAATGACCGCCAGGCGGGCACGGCGCTTTGAATCGCCCTTCACGACCCGCCAGGGCAGGGGCGTGCAGGTCTCGTCCAGCATGCGGTTTCGCGCGGCCGAATAATCATCCCACTTCTCGACCGCGACGGCGTCAATCGGGCTGATCTTCCAGGATGTGAGCGGGCTTTTCGTGCGTTCTTCGAGCCGCTCGATCTGCTCGTCCTTGGAAATGTCGAGATAGTATTTGAGCAGGACCAGCCCGTCCTCGCCGAGAATGCGTTCAAACGCCCCGACATCGCCGAGAAAGGCTTCGTACTGGGCGTCGCTGCAGAACCCCATGACACGTTCGACACCGGCCCGATTGTACCAGGAGCGGTTGAACAGGGCCATTTCGCCGTTAGCCGGCAGATGCGTCACCCAGCGCTGGAAATACCAGGACGCCCGGTCCCGGTCGTTCGGCTTGCCGAGCGCGACCACGCGGGTCTCCCGGGGGCTGAGATGTTCAACGATCCGCTTGATCGTGCCGTCCTTGCCCGCGGCGTCCCGCCCCTCGAGAATGACAAGGAGACGCTTCTCCTTCGCGATCAGGTGACGTTGCAGGTCAACCAGATTGATCTGCGCGCGGTGTAGTGCTTCGCGATATTCTGCCTTGTCCATGATGCCGGCTCCCTTTGGCGCGCCATGGTGTGGCAAACGCCAAAGCGGGTCCAGCCGGGAGCGCGGCTGATCTCGCTTCTGAACGCCTGTGTTGACGGGCCGGGCAATGTCCGCCAAGCCGGTCGGTAGAGGGGTGTAAACAGGAGTGGGGCTGTCGTGCTACCGGCAGGCAGAGTGACGGTGGGGACCAGCGGAGGCTTGCCATGAGCCGGCCCCGCAAGATCGCCCTTGTCGACGACCACAGGCTGTTTGCTGACGGTTTCCGCAGCCTGCTGACCCAGTCAGACATCGACTGCGAGGTCACGGTTTACGATGAACCGGCGGGTTTCCTCGAAGCCTTTGCGGGCGGAGAACCGCCCGACCTGATCGTACTGGACCTGGTCATGCGCGGCATGAACGGGCTGGCGCTTCTGGCTGCGGTACGCGGCCAGCGCAAAAGCGCCCGGGTCCTGATGTTGTCCGGTATTACCAGCGCAGCCCCGGTCAACGAAATGAAGCGGCTGGGCGCGTCCGGATTTGTCCACAAATCCGCTGACACAGCCGTGTTGCTTGACGCGGTCGAAACCATATTGGGCGGACGGACGTATTTTCAGGACGTGGCCGAGGCCGGCCTGGTCGATGACGGTGGCGATTCCGGCGACTGGGCTGGCGCAGCCGAACTGCCCCAGCTTGGCCCCCGGCAGCTGGACGTCCTGACCCTGATGGGGCAGGGCGTGACCAATCGCGACATCGCCGAAGCGCTGGATATCAGCGAAAACACCGTGAAATCTCACATGCGGGCCATCTTTGAATCCCTGCAGGTTCGCACCCGTACGGCCTGTGTCCGCAAGGCGCAGGCGCTGGGTTTTATCTAGATCAGCCAGTCCCCGGCCCATGCAGGGCGGAAATCAGGGCGGCGCGCAATTGGTCACTGTCGGCTGGCTTGGGCAACAGCGTCACCCGGGGCATGCGGGCGATGGCGTCATGCTGGACGATGTCGCCACTCAGGAGGATTGCGGGAACGTCATCGAGGACTTCCCCGCGTAGCCGGTCGACCACGTCGAGGCCGTCTTCGCCATCGGCCAGACGCCGGTCGGCGATGATCAGAGACGGTTCGGCATCAGCCCAGGACAGGAGCTGCATGGCGGTGTCCCCGGATGCCGCAGCGATGACCCGGCAACCCCAACATGTCAGGAGGATTTCCAGCCCTTCGCGGATGGAGGCCTCGTCCTCGACCAGAATGACAAGTGGAGCACCGCTGATCTCGTCGGGAATATCGGCAACGGTTTCAGGCTCCCGTCCCGGTTCGGCAAGCGGCAGGACGATCCCCGCCCGGGTTCCCGCGCCCGGTTCTGACTGGAAGCTAAAATCAGCCCCCAGCTTGCTGGCCAATTGACGGACGATCGGCAGGCCGAGGCCCAGGCCGGGCTCGGGTGCGTTTCGAGCCCGGGTCAGCTGGACATAGTCATCGAAGATGCGGTCCTGGTCTGCCGCCGGGATGCCGGGGCCGGTATCACTCACGGCGACGAGGACGCCTGCGTCCGAGACTGCCGCCGTCAGTTCGACCGTCCCGCCTGCGGGTGTGAATTTCAGCGCGTTGGAGAGCAGGTTGCGCAGGATCCGCGTGACCAGGAGCGGGTCACTGTCGACGATGAAGGGGCAGGATCCCACGTGCAGCGCGATACCGCGGCGTGCGGCGGTGGCTTCGAATTCCGACTTCAGCCCGGCCGTGACGATCTCGAGATCAAATGCCGTGCGACGTGCGACGATCGCGCCGCTGTCGAGCCGCGCGGACTCCACCAGCGCCTGAAGCAGGGTTTGCTGGCTGCGCCAGGCCGCTTCGATCTTGTCGAGCAGTTCGGTTTGCTCGGGGCGATCGAGCAGACGGCGCAACGCCTGCAGAAAAAACCCCTGAGCCTGGAGCGGCTGTGACATGTCATGACTGGTCGCGGCGAGAAAGCGGGATTTTTCAGCGCTGGCTTTCTCGATAATGCGGTTCTGGGCCTGCAGGGCGGCGGCGAGCCGCCGGTTGCGTTCCGCGGCCAGTGTCTCGACGGTCTGGATTTCCGAACGCGCGCTGACCAGTAGGCCAAAGCCATAGAATATAAGCAGACCCACGCCGATCAGGCGCGCCGGCCCGTCCACCGTCACCAGCCAGTAGATCGAGAATGGCAGGAACATGCCGCTGGCGAGGCCAACGAAAGTCGGCCGGTATTCCGCGCTCGGCAGCATGCCGCCAAGCGTGATCGAGACCACCATGTTGATCGTGATGAAGAGATTGAGCAGCGAACTCGGGTCGAGATAGGCCATGGCCAGTCCCGACCAGACCAGCCCGGTCAGGGTCGAGATCGCGATATGGCCTTGCAGGAAGCGGCGGAAATTTTCCGCCGTGATGCCGTCCGGCACGGTCAGGCGCGGATAGGCATAGACCACTCCGACGAGGAGGCTGGTAAACACGAACCAGATAGCGGCAAAGGCGTAATCCCCCGCAAACAGGATCAGCGCGGTAAAATAGACAACCAGACCTTCAACGATGAGGCAGGAGAGCCGGTTGCGCCGAACCAGGAGGCGGGCCTGTTCCAGGCGGACAGCCTCTATGTCCCCGGCGAGCAGATCAGCGGGGTCTTGTGAACGGGCGAAACTGTCGGCGGCGTCTGTCATGCGCGGCCTGCTCCGGTAGGGGCCAAGGCAATAGCCTCGACCTGAACTGGCCCATGCTGCGCCGCGCGGGCGCAAGCTTCAATCACCTGAAAGGATGAACACTGTTCACAACGCCCCGCCGGGCGGATGCGGGGCGGCTGTCAGCGCGCGGTGGGTTTCCCGGCTGACGGGGTAGCGCCGAACCACCAATACGATACCGGCCATGAACAGGGCGGGGAGTCCGGCTGTCATGGCGAGGATGGCCAGCCGGGACGATGCGGTCAGCTCGCCTGCATCGGCATCGTATCCGGCGATGGCGAGCAGGCCGCCGGCCGCCAGGAGGGTCAGGCCCGTCGCGCATTTCTGGATGAAGGTCAGCAGGCCAAAGGCCCGCGCCTCGATCCGCTCACCTGTATGGTGGCTTCCGTAGTCGAGCGCATCGGGCACCATCGACCACATCATGACCGGAATGGCGGTGCCACCCAGCCCCGCGATGGCGACGGCACTGAGGAGCACGACGACCGGAGCACTCGGAGCCGCAAACAGTGCCAGATAGCCTGTGACCGCAACCGCCAGCCCTGACATGAGCGCAACGCGTTTCGAGCTTCGCCGCGCGACAAGGACCCAGAGCGGCGCGGCGAGTAAGGTCATGAAGGCCGGGATGGCAAGGAAGGCCGCGGCAAGGCCCGGTTCGCCCACGACGTGGTTGACGAAGTAGAGAGCGCTGCTGGTGAAGAAGGCATAGCCGATTGTCCCCAGCGCCATCACGCCCGCGAGCCGCTGAAGGGGGCCGTTGCCGCGCAACCCCTGCCAAAGACCAGCAAGATCACCCCGCAGGCTTCGGGCCCGGCTCGATTCACGTACGGCGACTCGCTCTCCACAGCCGCGGGCCGACAGGTAAAGACAGAGCGCTGCCACGGCCCCGACCACGATGGCGGCGACCCGGTAGCCAACGCCTTCAGAACCGCTGGCCAGCACGATAACCGGAACGCAAATCGCAGCGGCGAGCCCGCCAATGGCCGCGCCGGCGACGCGGAAGCCGGACAAAGTGCTGCGCTCATCACTGTCTGCGGAAAGCCGGAGCGGCAGGGTGTTGTAAGGCATGCTGGCAAAGGTGAAGGCGGTCCTGAAGGCCAGATGGGCCAGCAAGGCCAGGATAGCGGTCAAGACGGGTCCGGATGCCGGAACGGCGAACATGGCGACAAAGCTCAGGCCCACGGGAAGGGCCGCCCCGGCCATGATCGGCGCATAGCGCCCGGTCCGGGCCGCACGCCGTTCCGCCCAGGCCGCGACCAACGGGTCGGAAACCGCATCCCAGATCATCGCAACCAGAAAAATCGCGCCGGCCAGCGCTGCGGGAATCCCGAGGACATCTGTATAGAAATACAGGAGAAACAGGGCGCTCGCCTGCCAGACGAGCAAGAATCCCGTGTCGCCCAGGCCATAGGCAATCCGGTTTGAGACGGACGTGAATCCGGACTGGGCCGTTGGCTTTGTCATCATCGTGCGACCCTACACCGGCGACGGCATCAGTGTCCCCCATTGCCACCCATTTGGGTGATTGTTTCCCGATCAGGGGCAAGGGACGCTTTCCTCAACGATCGCCGACGTGTGCCAATCGCCATTCGTCAAGGGGCACTGATCGTAATCAGGAGCCGGGCAGACCAGACCCGGCGTTAAGGGGATTTGCCATGCTGGCTTCGATTCGCGGGTTCATCAAACTGATCCTGGTCGGCTTTTCGGTTTCGGCAGGAGCGGGTCTGATCGCCGGTCCGGCCGCGGCCCAGGATGTAACCGCACCCCGCGTTCAGAGCGTATCCTCGGCGCTCTATTCCAACGATGACATCCAGTACATCCAGCTGCTCTTCACCGAACCGGTGAACAACATCGACGCCAGCGATTTCACCGTGGTGGGATCAACCGCGACGATCACCGATTTTTCCAGTCCCTACGAGAACGCATATAGCCTCGAAATATCCGGTGGAGATCTGGCCGACATCGCCGATACCGATTTGTCGCTTGGCCTCGCAGGCGGGCAGGACATCACCGATCTGGCGGGCAATCCGCTGACGACCATCGCTTCGCTGGGCGGCTGGACGCATGTCAATGTCAACAATACGCGCCCGGCGCCGGTTTTTACATCGGCCGCGGTGGCCCCTGTTTCCCAGCCCTTCACGGTCAATCTGGCTTTCCCGCCGACACCCACAGAATGGACCGATTCCATCATCAACGGCACGCTGACCCAGAGCGATATCGTCGTCGGCAACGGTACAATCGAAAGCTTCACCCTCACATCGACCGGTGAGGGGTATCAGACGGGCGCGACCATCGTCATTCGCCCGGCCGCGGACGGGCCCGTTACGGTCGATCTGCCCGAGAATGCCGTCTACGACGAGGCCTCGAACCAGAATACGGCGGCCACCCAGTTTTCCATCAATGCCGATATCGATCCGCCGACTGTCAGCATTTTCAAACCCGGTGCTGCCTGCCCCTGCACCAGTGCCATAACCGTCACCATCGTGTTTTCGGAAAGCAATATTACCGGGTTCGACGTCAGTGACCTGACGGCATCCGGGGCGACATTATCCGGCTTCACATTCAATGGCCGGTCAGGTTCGGTGACCATGACGCCCACCGGCGATGGTACGATGACGCTGGACATAGCGGCCGGTGCCGCGGTCGATTCCGACGGGTTTGGCAATGTGGCTGCACCGCAATTCTCGGCGGTCATCGATACCACCCGACCGACAGTAACACTGTCCACGGCTGCGGCTGCTCCGGTTACCGGCGAGTTCGACATCAATATCCAGTTCTCGGAGCCGATGACGAATATCGGCAATACGGGTGTCTGGACAATGAGTGGCGGAAGCCGGCTGTCCGTAACCGGCAGTGGCGCGAACTACGTGATGCGGGCGCGGCCTCAACAGGGGGCCCAGGGCACGTTGACGCTCGACCTGGCCGAAAATGGATTCTCCGATGCTGCCGGAAACGGAGTCGTGGCACCGGCACAATTCCAGATCGCCTACGATCGCGCCAATCCGCGCATTGCTTCTGTCGCACGGTTCAGCCCGTCCGAAGCGACCACCAATGCAGACTCCCTGACATTCACGGTGACCTTCAGCGAGGACGTGACCAACGTCGATGCCGGGGATTTTGATATCTATACGCTCGACTACGCGCCCGCCAACACGACGGCGACGATCACCAACGTGACGCCTGTCAGCGCGTCGGTTTACCGGGTGACCGTGTCAGGCGGGAATCTGGACAGCCTCAGTAACACGACAATCACGTTGAATGGCCGGACGGACGGAAACATCCGTGATGCGGCCAATAATGTAATGACCGTCCGCAGTCCGCAGACCACACCCGAGGGCTATACGATGGACAATGCCGCGCCTGCGGCGCTCGCGTTCGCGCGGCAATCCCCGTCGGCCAGCAAGACCAACTCCGATACCCTGACCTGGCAAGTGACCTTCAGCGAGGCCGTTACGGTCGATGCAGCGGACTTCGCATTGACAGGTACAACCGCGGGGCTGTCAGTCTCTGTTCCGGCTGCTGATCAGGCCGAGACGTCCGGAATTGCGTCCTTCCCCGCTCCCTTGCCCAGCTCCACGACTTGGCTCGTCACGGCATCCGGCGGCGATCTCGCTGCGCTGGACGGGGAGGTCGGGCTCAATTTTTCGGGAAGCCAGGACATTGCAGACAGTGTCGGAAATACGCTGGCCGGGACTGAGCCCGCGACCGACGAAGTCTTTGATGTCCGCAATTCTGACCCCGCGCTGGCGTCGATCACGCGTCTGACGCCGGCTGGATCGCTGACGAATGCAGACAGCCTCGTCTGGCGTCTGACCTTCTCGCAGATCGATGGAAGTTTCGACCTGCCCACCTCGGCTTTCACGGTCGCCGGATCGACCGCGACAGTCACGAACGTCTCGCGCTTTTCAATTGGCTTTGATGTCACCGTTTCCGGCGGCGATCTGGCCGGTCTCAATGGAGACGTCACGCTTGGCCTCGCCGATACCGATTTCCAGGACGACTACGGCAACGTTATGGACCGGACTATTCCGGCAGGCGCGGAGCTTACCTACACGCTCGACAACATCGTGCCGTCCGTTGAAATTACCTCCGCCGCGGGCACCCTGGTGAATGGCGACTTTGATATCACCATCACCTTCTCGGAGCCCGTGACCGGGTTCGATGTGAACGATATCGTCCGCAGCAATACCGGGAGGTATGACTTTTCGGGTTCGGGCGCGGTCTACACCGTCACGATGGCACCCAATGACTCACCGTTCACGATCGATATCCCGGCCGGGGCCGCGCAGGACTCTGCCGGTAATGACAACACGGCGGCCACCCAGTTTGTCGGCACGGTAGATTCCACGCGCCCGACAGTGACGCTCTCCACAACGGCTGGCATCGTTACATCCGGCCACCGGACCGTGTCCGGCCCGTTCACGCTGGATATCGAGTTCTCCGAAACCGTGGAGGACTTCGTGATCGGCGATCTCAGCCTGACCAATGCTACCGCGTCCAACTTCAGTGGCAGTGGCACGACTTATTCGGTTCTGATTACGCCGACGCCCAATGCCCAGATAGAGATCCTGCTTGAGGGTAATGCTTTCAGCGATCCGGCCGGCAATCTCGGCTTCGGTGCCCAGCTTGAAGTGGATGACGATCAAACTCCGCCGCGAGTGTTCAATCTGCAGCGCCTGACGCCCGCCGATGCCCGGACGTCCGCGGATGTCCTGGTCTGGCTGTTCCAGACCAATGAAAACACGATCGATGTGGATGCGGCGGATTTCACCGTGACCGGAACCAGCGCAGCGATCACCGATGTGACTTCTGACGCGGGCGGAACGCGCTATGAGATCTCGGTCTCCGGCGGTGATCTGGCCGGATTGAATGGTGATGTGACCCTGGGCCTGGCACCCGGTCAGAACATTACTGACTATGGCGGGAACACCTTTGCCGACACGACACCGTTCGGAACCCATGCACCGACCTACACGCTCGACAACACATCGCCGTCTGTGGCGCTGTCGACCGGTGCCACGATTCCGTCTGGCCCATTCACACTGAACATCGCGTTCAGCGAGGCGGTCACCGCCTTTACCGTGGAAGACCTCGTCATCGGGAACGGGACAGCGTCGGACTTTGCCGCCGTCGCTCCGGCCGGTGATGGCGCGCCATCGACCGCGCCCCTTCCCGCTTCGGCCAGCTACACGGTGACGATCACACCGGCGAGTGACGGGCCGGTGACGGTGGATGTCGCCGCCGGAGCGGCCAATGACGCGGTCGGGAATCCCAGCCTGGCGGCAAGCCAGTTCTCCATTCTGGCGGACCTGACCGCCCCCGGCGTGGCCTCCATCGCGCGCCTCACCCCCACGGTCAGCCCGACCGATGCCGATGCGCTGACCTGGCGCGTGACATTCAGCGAACCGGTGTCGAACGTGTCCGGCAATGATTTCGCAGTTACCGGGACGACGGCTTCGGTGACGGGGGTCACGGCGGTCAGTACCGCCATCTATGACATACAGGTCTCGGGCGGTGATCTCGCCACCATCAATGCGATCGTGACGCTGGGCTTCGCCGGCGGTCAGGATATTGAAGATGCAGCGGGCAATGCGCTGGCCGACACCGCGCCAACCGGCACCGATGAGCGCAGCTGGTCGATCATCAACGATCAGGTAGCGCCCCGGGTGGCATCCATCACCCGGATCGCCCCGACCGAGCTGAATCCGACCGGTTCCGACACGCTACATTGGCGCGTGACTTTCGACGAAGAGGTTACACAGGTCGACGCGGGCGATTTCATCGTCACCGGAACCACAGCAATTGTCAGCGAAATCACGCCGCAAGCCAGTGACCCCCAAGGGCAAACGGGAGTATCTGCGCCGGCTGCCACGTCCGGGACACGCCATTATGATGTCCTGGTTTCCGGTGGTGATCTTGCAGATCTGAACGGGACTGTGACGCTGGACTTTTCTTCGGGCCAGAATATCACTGACCTGGCCGGGAATGCTCTGGCCGACACCACGCCGACGAGCGCAAACAACAATACCTTTGTCGTTGACAATGCCGGTTCGACGATCACCTGGTCCGGCCCCTCCTCGGTCAATACGGCCTTTATCCTGGAGATCGCCTTCAACGAACCCATTACAGGGTTCGAGATCGGGGATCTGGTTGTAGGCAACGGAACGGCGTCCAACCTGACCTCCACCCCCGACACGTGGAGCTGGCCGGCCGGATACGAAGCGCTCTACAGCGTCACGATCACACCCTCGCTTTCGGGCATCGTCACAGTCGATATCGCTGACGATGCCGCAACCGACCTTGCCGGAAACGGAAGCCAGGCTTCGGTGCGGTTTGCCGCCACGTACGACCAAATGGCACCCCGGCTTGCGACCATTCAGAGGGTAGCCCCGACTGAACTGAATCCGACGGGGTCGGACACACTTTATTGGCGTGTGACCTTTGATGAAAGTGTCGCCGGGGTTGATTCTGCCGACTTCAACCTGGATGGGACTACCGCAACGGTGCAGGCTTCGCCTGTTGCGGCAGGTCTCCCGCCGTCAATGGTGTCGAACGGCACGCCGACATTCCCGGCTCAGGCCTTTTCGAACACGGCTTATGATGTCACGGCGTCAGGAGGCGATCTGGCCGATCTGAATGGTGTCGTCACGCTGACTTTAGTGTCTGCCCCGGACATTGCCGACCTGGCGGGCAATGCGCTGGTGAATACAGCTCCGACGGGTGCCAACAACAACACTTTTATCGTCGACAACACCGGTGCGACGGCCACGCTGGCGACCAACGCGGCTGCGCCGGTCAGCGGTGCCTTCACCTTGGACATCACTTTCAACGAACCGGTTACAGGGTTTGAGATCGGGGATCTGGTCGTGGGCAACGGAACCGCGTCCAACCTGACTTTTGCCCCTGACACCTGGAGCTGGCCGGCCGGATACGAGACGCTCTACAGTGTCACAATCACGCCAACCAGCCAGAGCCCTGTGACCGTCGAAATCGGATCAGGGACTGCGACGGATCTTGCAGGTAATGACAATCAGGCGGCGGCTCAATTCTCTATAGCCAGCGACACGCTGCGCACGCTGACCGTGACACTGCCCGGCGTCGGGGCCGGTACGGTCACCAGTGCCTCCGCGGGGATCAGCTGCGGCACCGACTGTACCGAGGAGTATACGGTGGGTGCTGACGTCACCCTGACCGCAGCGGCCGATACCGGCTCGACGTTCGCGGGCTGGACGGCCGGGCCATGCGCCGGGACATCCACTGCGAGCTGCGTCGTGCCAATGAATGCGGACCAGACGGTCTCCGCCCGTTTCACGCTCGATACACCGCCAGCCGGCCGGATTGTCGCCTCGACCCTGCCCGGGGCCCGGTCGGGCCATGTCGGCGGCCCGGCCATGTCTGCCTTTCTCTCGGTCGTCAGCCGCACGACCAGCCCGGCGCAAGGCTGTACGGTCGCCGCGCCTTCCGGTGCGCCCGTGACCTTGTCCTACCGCCAGGTCGACGGTTCGAACATGCCCATCGGCCCCGCTGACCCGCTGTTCGATCTTCCGTCAGGCGGCACGCTCAGCTTCGTGCTGGAATTGTTGCCTACGGCTCTGACCGCAGCGGGCGGCTATGACTTCCTGCCGGTCATCGATTGCGAGAATGCCAGTCTCGACCCGATTGTGGGTGTCAACTCGGTGCTCCTGAACATCGGTGCGGCCCCGACGCCGGACATTCTCTCCAGCAGTGCGACACCATCCGGCGATGGCGTAATCCGCATTCCGTCTGCCGGGGGTGTGGGGATCATCTCCGCCGCCGCGCTCAATATCGGCGTCGGTGACGGTTCGGGTGGACCCAATGATGTCACCCTGACCGTCGCGGCCGACACGGGCGCAGCCGTGCTGCCGGTGACGATTGACCTCTGCCAGATCGATTCCGCGACAGCGGCCTGCGTGACCCCGCGCGCAGCCAGCGTGACCGTGCCAATGTCAGGTTCGACGCCGCTGTTCTTCGCAGCCTTTGTCCGTGACACGAGTACAGGCGGCATCGCGTTCGACCCGGCCAACGCGCGTGTCTTCCTGCGCTTCAGCGATGCAACAGGCGCGATCCGCTCGGCCACGAGTGCGGCCGTGACGGCTCCCGCTCCGTCGGCGAATGAAGCGGAAATCGCGAACGGTCTGCCCGCGGGCCGGTGGAGCGCGCTGGTTCGCCAGCCCGACGGGGTCTGGCCCGGACTGGCGCGTGCCTCGCTCTATGTGTTCGAGGACGGCAATGCCCTGATCGACACCGGCACTGCCATCACGACCTTAGACCTGGACACCCCGCTCCCGGGCGAAGTGGACGGGGCGGCCCGCTTCCGCGCTGGCCATCTGACCGGCTACTGGACGCTGCAGGGCGACATCCGGATTGGAGCCCCCTGGGCCGAGACGGTGGGTGAACTCTGGGGCGTTCGCGATGCGCGGTCTGACCGGGGTGATGGAATGATCGCGCCGGGACGCTATACCGAACGCGATGCACGCCGCGGAGAAGGGCTGACGGTTGCGGGAGACGGGTCGATCAGCGGTGTTCTCGGTGGTTGTCTTGTCAACGGAGCCGCCAGTGCTGCCCCGTCTGGGGCACCTGGGCTCTCGGTTGCTAATTTGACGTTCTCATCCTGCGCTCAGCCCGGAGACTACCGGGCCGTGATGGACCCGGCCGCCAACGACAACGAAACGCCGCAGCTCATTGTGGGCGGACCTGCGGGCGGCTGGCGTCTCGGCCGGTAGGCCCGGCGTGTCCTGGTCGCCGGCAGAGCGGTCCCGACTGCGCCCGCGGCCGGGGGTCGGGAACGCGCGGGCCGTTCGGCGCGTTTACCGGTCATGGAACACGCAACGCGCCATATTCCGGCCCAGGCAACGCTCACGCGCTCGCTATTCAGCGCCATGCAGATTGCGGGCGGCTTGCTCCTGACCGGAGCCGGTGCCGTCATCGCGGTCACCCCGATCCCGCTGGGTCTGCCGGTGATGGCGATGGGCCTGGTCGTGCTGACGTCCTGCAGTCCGGCCTGCCGCCGTACCGCGGCCGGTATACGCCGTCGATTGCGTTTGCTTGATGCGGCGCTTGTCCGCCTTGAAGACCATGCACCGCGCGCATTTGCCCGGCTGCTGCGCCAGTCCAACCCGCGCTACCATGCCTGCATGGCTGCCTTTGCCCAGGATAATGTCATCCGATGAAATCGAAACGCCGCAAGGCCGAGGACGAGAGCCGCTACAAGGGCCGCGTCCTCCTGACCTATGGACGCAGCCTTATGGCCCTGAGCGCCGCTCAGGTGCTTGATGACCGTGATATCGAGGTCATTGGCTGCGACTCGCTCGACCTGACGGTGCTGCAGTGCTCGACGCACTGCTCGGACTATTTCGTGCACGCCGACTGGGAAGACGATCCGGACGGCTTTATCGATGATCTCGTCGCGGCGGCCCGCAAATACCGGCCGGATGACGATCGGCCCTATGTCCTGATGCCGATGTTCACCGACACACGGATCATCGCCGAACATGCCCACCGGTTCGACGGGCTGATCAAGCTGGCCATTCCGCGCCAGTCGAGCATTGACGGGGTGGAGCCGAAGTCCAACCTCATCGGCACGGCGGAAGCCGCGGGGGTCCGCGCGCCGCTGACGGTCTGGCCGAAAACCCGTGACGAGGTGCGCGACATCGCCCGCGACGCGCCTTATCCGGTGCTTACCAAGGCCGTGTCGGGTGTCGGCGGGCGCGGCATTGACCGCCATGACGATGCGGACTCCTTGAACGGGTATTTCGAGGATCTCGGCGAGGACGATCGCCCCTGGCCCGTCATCCAGCAGATGGTCGACGGCGAGGATTATTGTTTCTGCGCGCTTTGCGACAAGGGCGAGATCATCGCCCACATGGCCTATCGCAATCTGCGCTCCTTCCCGCGCAAGACCGGGGCGGGCGTCGTCCGCGAGACCGTCGACGATGCGCCCTTCCTCGAGGAAGCCCGGAAACTGCTCGCCCACCTGAACTGGGACGGGGTTTGCGAGATCGACTACCGCTGGACCGGCAAACCCGACGAGAAGGCCTGGTTGATCGAGGTCAATGCCCGCTTCTGGGCCGGCCTGTTCCATTCCATTGCCAGCGGTGTGGAATTTCCCTGGCATCTCTATCAGCTCACCGCGACAGGCAAGACCGATACGCCACGCAAGGCGACCGTCGGCCGCAAATCAAAAATCCCGCTGCTCTGGCTCGTTTCGGCAGCCCAGGAAATCGCCGAAAAGGATGATTACGCCCAGCGCCTGTCATCTGCCTGGCAGGATTTGGGCGATCCGCTTGATGAGACCGATCCCATCACGCGCATGGGCAAGCTGGTGGGCCGCGCACTTGATGCGCCGCGCCTGGTCAAGCTGGTGAAGTCGGTGCTCGACGCCGGCAAGGAGGTCGACGAGGCTGCGGACGACTTTATCCCGCCCGAGGATGCGAATGCGGCGCTGGGTATCATGTTCATAGCCAGCTCGCTGATCCGCCATGGCGAATTGCCGCCGGAATTGAAAGCCAAATAGTCTGCGAGACCCGCTATAACGTTTTTATGACCCGACCGCGTATCGGCATTACCAAACCCGTCTCCGGCGACTGGCTGGTCTTTGCCGCCCTGTGGCTTGCAGTACGGCTTGCCGGCGGACGCCCGACAGCGATATCCGAGCGGCACCGGCGCAGTCCCGCCCGCATTGACGGCCTGTTGCTGAGCGGCGGCTATGACGTCAATCCGCACCTTTATGAAGGGGTGGCCGATCCGAAGAAGCGCTATGACAATGGCCGCGACGAGCTGGAAATGGCCTGGGCACGCCATTGCTGGGACAAGCAGGTGCCGATCCTGGCCATCTGCCGGGGCTGCCAGCTCCTGAATGTCTCGCGCGGCGGGGATATTCTCCAGAAGATAGAACCCGATATCCTCAAGACCTATCCCAGCGGACCGATTGGCTACGCCATCTTCCGTAAAAGTATCGAGATCATCGAGAATTCCCGGCTGGCAAAAGTCACCGGACGCACCGTTCTCAACGTCAATTCCCTTCATCGCCAGGCCGTGCGGCGGACCGGCAAGGGGTTGATGATTTCGGCCCGCGAATCTCATGGCGGGATCCAGGCCGTCGAGGCCGAGGACGACCGCTTCGTGCTGGGCGTCCAGTTTCACCCCGAATTGTTGATCCATCGCGCCGAGATGCGGGCCATTTTCCGGGCTTTCGTGGAGGCCAGCGCCAACACCTCCCACTGACCCTCAGCAAAGCAAAACGGCCCGGGTTTCCCCGGGCCGCTTCACTTTTATGCGTTGTCTGTTGGTGCAGACTAGTTGAGGTCGATGAGGA
>NZ_JAZDRO010000016.1:0-387 GCF_036330325.1 Hyphobacterium marinum | reverse complement strand
TCTGGCCTATCCGGGCTTCCAGGTGGATGCTCTGGGTGGTCACGAGGCCTGGCTGGGCCTGCGCTACGTGTTCAACGCGCCGCCGCCCCCGCCGCCGCCTCCGCCGCCTCCGCCCCCGCCGCCGCCTCCGCCGCCTCCGCCTCCGCCGCCCCCGCCGCCTCCGGCGTGTGACGATGTGGGCTTTGTGGTCTACTTCGAGTGGGATCGCTCGAACCTGACCAGCCAGGCTCAGGCCGTGATCAACCAGGCGGTCAATCAGGCTCGCAATTGCGGTGTGGCGAGTGTTGCCATTGACGGTCACGCTGACCGTTCGGGTGCGGCCTCCTACAACGTGGGTCTCTCGGAACGCCGCTCGCGCGCCGTTCGCGACGAGATGGTGCGTCTGGG
>NZ_JAZDRO010000015.1:0-396 GCF_036330325.1 Hyphobacterium marinum | reverse complement strand
TCTGGCCTATCCGGGCTTCCAGGTGGATGCTCTGGGTGGTCACGAGGCCTGGCTGGGCCTGCGCTACGTGTTCAACGCGCCGCCGCCCCCGCCGCAACCGGTCGTGACCCCGCCGCCGCCGCAGCCGCCGGCACGTCCGACCCCGCCGCCGCAGCCGCCGGTACAGGAACCGGTCTGTGACGATGTGGGCTTTGTGGTCTACTTCGAGTGGGATCGCTCGAACCTGACCAGCCAGGCTCAGGCCGTGATCAACCAGGCGGTCAACCAGGCCCGCAATTGCGGTGTGGCGAGTGTTGCCATCGACGGTCACGCTGACCGTTCGGGTGCGGCCTCCTACAACGTGGGTCTCTCGGAACGCCGCTCGCGCGCCGTTCGCGACGAGATGGTGCGTCTGGG
>NZ_JAZDRO010000014.1:0-683 GCF_036330325.1 Hyphobacterium marinum | reverse complement strand
GCGGCGGGGGCGGCGGCGCGTTGAACACGTAGCGCAGGCCCAGCCAGGCCTCGTGACCACCCAGAGCATCCACCTGGAAGCCCGGATAGGCCAGATCGCCCGTCGAGAAATAGCGGTACTGGGTGTCGAAAATCCAGTTGTCGCTCAGATGCCAGCCAACACCGGCCAGGAATTGCCAGACAAAGCTGACGTCCTGGTCGTTGGCGATGACCGCGTTGCTCGGCGTGGTCGTGCCCGGTCCGGGAAGAACCGTGCCCGTGTCCAGCGCCTGCAGCGAACCGTCAACCGAGGCAAAGCCCAGACCACCACCGAGATACGGGTGGTACCAGCCATCCGGATTCCAGTCGTAGAACAGGTTGACCATGAGCGACCACATGTGGAAATCGCTCTGGCTCTGCTCGAAACCACCGATCGCGCCGGTGTCGTTGAACCGGTGCGCGGCCTCGGCCTCGACGCGCCAGCCATCGGCAAAGTCGTAACCCAGCGCAAGAGCCTGACGCCAATCCGATTCGCCATTGATCTCGCGCGCGGCACTGCCTTGCACGCTGACATCGGAATCACCCGGACCGCCGTAACCGACAGCCGCACCAAAATACCAGCCCTCGTCAGCCTGCGCGACGGACGGTACCGTCAGAAAGGCTCCGGCTGCGGCGGCTATTAAAAGCCGTTTCTTCATCTTTCCC
>NZ_JAZDRO010000013.1:0-713 GCF_036330325.1 Hyphobacterium marinum | reverse complement strand
ACGATGGGCAAGGAAAAGTTTGAGCGTACGAAGCCGCACGCGAACATTGGCACGATTGGTCACGTTGACCACGGCAAGACGACGCTGACGGCTGCGATCACGAAGTACTATGGTGACTTCAAGGCGTATGACCAGATTGACGCTGCGCCGGAAGAGAAGGCGCGCGGGATCACGATCTCGACGGCGCACGTGGAGTACGAGACGGATGGCCGTCACTATGCCCACGTCGACTGCCCGGGCCACGCCGACTATGTGAAGAACATGATCACGGGTGCCGCGCAGATGGACGGCGCGATCCTGGTTGTGAACGCGGCTGACGGCCCGATGCCGCAGACGCGCGAGCACATCCTTCTGGCCCGCCAGGTCGGCGTTCCGGCGCTGGTGGTGTTCCTCAACAAGGTCGACCAGGTCGACGACGAGGAGCTGCTTGAGCTGGTCGAGATGGAGGTTCGCGAACTTCTGTCGTCCTACGACTTCCCGGGCGACGACATTCCGATCATCGCCGGTTCGGCCCTGGCTGCGCTGGAAGGCAAGACCCCGGAGATCGGTGAAGAGAAGATCAAGGAACTGATGAAGGCGGTCGACGAGTACATCCCGACCCCGGAACGTCCGGTGGACCAGCCCTTCCTGATGCCGATCGAGGACGTGTTCTCGATCTCGGGCCGGGGTACGGTTGTGACCGGCCGGATCGAGCGCGGTGTCGTGAAGGTGGG
>NZ_JAZDRO010000012.1:0-1247 GCF_036330325.1 Hyphobacterium marinum | reverse complement strand
CAAAATACCAGCCCTCGTCAGCCTGCGCGACGGACGGTACCGTCAGAAAGGCTCCGGCTGCGGCGGCTATTAAAAGCCGTTTCTTCATCTTTCCCTCCAATGAAACGCTCCGGCCCGACGGGACCGAAGCGCTTCTGTTGTATTTACCGATACTGGCCACGCCTGACTAGCAGCCGCGGTATTCGCCATTGCGCCAATAGGTACATCCATTGCCGCGATTGATATAGTAATAACGGTCAGCACGCTGATCGTAGTACAGTTCCGAGTGGCGGTCGTTGTTCTGGCTCCACGGGCAGCGATTGTCCTGCTCGCAGCCAACAGCCGCACCACCCGCTGCACCCACGGCCGCACCGATCAGGGCACCGGTCTGCGCATCGCCGGATCCGGTATTGTTACCGATCACGGCACCGGCAGCGGCACCAAGCGCGGCACCGGCAGCGGCGTTGCGGGTGGTGTTCTCGTAACCGGCACAGGCGGTCAGAGCGACGGCCGGGGCCAGTGTGGCGATCATCATAAGACGACGCATGGGGAGTCTCCTGTTCAACACGAGTTACCCCGGTCAAACGCTGGCCTCCCCGGCAAGGTTCCGGATCGTCACATACTGGCGCGTGTGAAAGACAGTTGCCGTTGCCCCCGGAACACAGCCCGATTTGACGGCAGGGCCGGGACCGTGACCTATTGGCTGACCGTTCCGTCAAGGAACCCTATTCCGGGATACACACGTCATGCTGGAGACTCTGAATGGTTATCTGACGCTCGACTACGTGCCGTTGGGCGATGTCGCCATTCGTCTCTGCCTCGCGGCGGCCTTCGGGGCCGTGATCGGCATCGAGCGCTCCTGGAAGCACAAGCCGCTGGGCATGCGCCCCTTTGTATTGATTGCAACCGGTGCCTGTCTGGCGGTGCTGGCGACGATGGAAATCGCCTACACCGGCTCGCGCGATGAGCTCCTCACCATAGATCCGGCCAAGGTCATTGGCGGGATTCTCGGCGGGATCGGCTTTCTGGGCGGGGCCGCCCTGTTCCGGAATGACAACAACACGGTCCGCGGTGCGGCGACTGCGGCCTCGATCTGGATGACAGGCGGTGTCGGCGTCGCCTGCGGTGCCGGTTTTGTTGTTCCCGCAGTGATCGCGGTGTTGATCGGCTTGCTGACGCTCTTCCTGGGCCCGGTGCGCGACAAGTTCGACCGTGACAGCGATCCCTCCTGACAGAAAAGCGGCGCGCCCGTCGGGACGCGCCGCCAA
>NZ_JAZDRO010000011.1:0-2689 GCF_036330325.1 Hyphobacterium marinum | reverse complement strand
CCCCTCGGCCCTGCGGGCCACTCCCCCCGTGAACGGGGGGAGAAAACCGTATTTGGACAAAGGGGTATGTGATGCTGATTAGTGTTGTTGCTACTCTGGCCCTTCAGGTCGCCAGCCTGCCGTCCTGCGACAGCCTCGAATACGACGGCGCACACGAAAACTGCGTGCTCATTGCCGATGACGGGACGATGGCGACCTTCATGTTCGAGCCCGGTGAGTGGGGCGAGAGCGGATCGGTCGTCATTACCAATGCCGACGGGGCCTGTCTGTGGGCCGATACTTTCGAGACCGAAAGCTTCTTCTACCCGCGCCTGGAAGACCTCGACGGCAATGGGTTTGCCGACATTCTCGTGCCGCTGATCACCGGCAATGTGAATACCGAAATGCTGATCTTCATGGGCGGGGAGGGCGGCTATGCCGTCGCCAGCCGCGAGCTTGGCGGCTACGCCTTCGATCCGGTCGTGCCGGGGCTTTTCGTCGTGATGGCGCGGTCCAGCGCGGCGGAGCGCTATGCGAGCTTCTACACCTGGACTGGCGAGGCGCTGGGACTCGAAGCCTCGGTCGCCATCGTCCACCAGGACGAGGACAGTGCGACCTGCACGCTCGCAACCGGAGCCACGGGCCGCGGCGAGGACTTCTACTGCAGCGCGGTGATGAGCGAATGAGATGAACTTGAGTCTGTCATCCCGGCCCTGAGCCGGGACCTGACAGACGCTGAACAGGAAGGTCCCGGATACCGCTTCGCGGTTCCGGGATGACAAGGACAACAGACCAGAAATGGCCAGCATGCTAGATATAACCGATCTCCACGTCGCCGTAGGCGAGGACGCCAAGCCGATCATCAAGGGGCTGAACCTGTCAGTCCCGGCCGGCGAGGTGCACGCCATCATGGGCCCGAACGGCTCGGGCAAGTCGACGCTCTCCTACGCGCTGACCGGCCGGGACGGCTATGACGTGACGGGCGGTATCGGCTTTGACGGCGCGGATATCTCCGAGATGGAACCGGAAGAGCGCGCCGCGCGCGGGCTCTATCTCTCCTTCCAGTACCCGGTGGAAATTCCCGGCGTGCCAACGCTGACCTTCCTTAAGGAAGCCCTCAACGCTCAGCGCAAGGCGCGCGGTGAAGACGAAATGTCGGCTCCAGACTTCATGAAACATGTTCGTGAAAGGGCAGCTAAACTGGATGTTTCGGCTGATATGCTGAAGCGTCCTGTCAATGTCGGATTTTCCGGCGGCGAAAAGAAGCGCATGGAAATTCTCCAGGCGCTGGTGCTTGAGCCGCGTTTCCTCATTCTCGACGAGACCGACAGCGGCCTTGATATCGACGCGCTGAAAGTCGTGGCCGAAGGCGTCAACGCCTTGCGGTCCCCGGACCGCGGCATGCTCGTCATTACCCACTACCAGCGCCTGCTCGACTACATCACCCCGGACAGGGTCCACGTCATGGCTGATGGCCGCATCGTCGCTTCCGGTGGCCCGGAACTCGCGCGCGAGCTCGAGGCCGAGGGCTATGACAAATACGTGCGGGCGGCATGATGTTGGGTTTCGTTTCTCATCCCACCCTGACCCTCCCCTCAAGGGGGAGGGAAAAGCGTTCCCCTCAACTCCCTCCCCCTTGGGGGAGGGCTGGGGTGGGGGGTGTTTGAATGACCGCTTATTTCAATCCCAATGCGGCCGAGTCTGCACTGATCGACGCCCTTGAGGGGGCGGAGGGCTGGCGCGCCCAATTGCGTGATGCGACGCAGCGGTCGGGATTCCCGACAAAGCGCGACGAGCACTGGAAGTGGTCGGATTTGCGCGCGGCGACGCGCGGCATCACCCAGCCCGGTGCCCTTGCGATCGAAGGTGCCGGAGAAGGCGTAATTGAGCCTGCCGATGGCGCGCGGATCGACCTCACGGCGCATGCCAGCGCGGGAGCGAGCGCGGCGGACCGGACGCTGGTGATCAAGGCAAATCGCCATGTCACGCTGGTCGAACGTCATGCGGCTGACGACGGTGCGCTCGGCAATTTCCACCTGAAGATCGACGTCGAGGCCGGTGCCCGGCTCGACCGAGTTATCCTCATGCCGGACAGCGAAGGCGGCGTCTATGTCGCCTCGGCCGAGATCGTGCTGGGCGAGGGTGCATCGCTGAACCAGACCACGCTCGATTTCGGCGGCAAACTCAATCGCTGCGAGACGCACGTCACCCACCCCGGAAACGGGGCCGAGGCGCGCCTTGATGCGGTCTACCTGCTCGGGAAGGACCGTCACGGCGATCAGACGAGCGTGGTGCGCCATACCGGGCCGGGCGGGCGTCTGAGCCAGCTCGCCAAGGGCGCAGCCTCCAGCGGCGGTCAGGGCGTCTTCCGCGGCAAGATTATCGTCGAGCGCGCCGCGCAGAAGACCGATGCGCGCATGACCCATCGCGGCCTGCTGCTCGGTGATCGCGCCGAGATCGACGCCAAGCCCGAACTGGAAATCTACGCGGACGATGTCCAGTGCGCACACGGCAATGCGCTCGGTGCGATCGACGAGACTGCGCTCTTCTACATGCGCCAGCGCGGTCTGCCCGAGGCCAAGGCGCGCGCGCTCCTGATCGAGAGCTTCCTCGCCGAACCGCTCGACGGCATTGCCGACGAAGGTTTGCGGGACGAATTGCGGAATTTGCTGCGCCAGAGGCTGGAGGGGTTGTCGTGATGTATAGTCTT
>NZ_JAZDRO010000010.1:0-25051 GCF_036330325.1 Hyphobacterium marinum | reverse complement strand
GAGGGTGGCCGTCACACGCCGTTCTTCTCGAACTACCGTCCGCAATTCTACTTCCGGACGACGGACGTGACCGGTGTCGTGACCCTGAAAGAGGGCACCGAGATGGTCATGCCGGGCGACAATGTGGAAGTGACGGTTGAGCTGATCACGCCGATCGCGATGGACCAGGGCCTGCGCTTCGCCATCCGCGAAGGCGGCCGCACGGTTGGAGCTGGAGTGGTTTCCAAGATCATCGAGTAAACTTGGAAACCGGTCCGTTCGCGGAAACCGCGAACGTGGGCGGTGCCGGCGTCGTGTCGAAAATCATCGAGTAGACCTTCAGGTCCACTTGACTGACGCACTCAGGAAGCGGCGGGCCTCTCACGAGGTCCGCCGTTTTCGTTTTTGCCGCAGGGGGCAATCTGGACACCTCAAGAGGGCGTGATTACCACTGGCCCCGTCCTTGCCTGTGAGGCAACGCGATTAAAGACGGGCCATATTTCGACATGACGCAAACGCTGGAACTTCGTCTCAATCCGGCCGCCGATCCCGAGCGGTGGGCGCAGGCCTATGCGCGCGACAAGCTGGTCCAGATCCCCGACATATTTGAGCCCGAACTCGCCGACGAGATCGAGGCGGTCCTGCGCGGCGCGCTGAACTGGCGGCTGGTCTTTGCCGAGGCCGATCCGTCAGCGCCAGGCGGGGAAAGTGTCGCGCGTCTGACCCAGGCCGATATTGCGCAGATGGGTCGCGAAGCTTTTTCCGCGCGCCTTGCCAGGGTGATGGAGCGGGCCCGTGACAATTACGGCTATCTCTACAACGCCTATCCGATGATCGAGGCCTATACGTCAGGCTGGGATGCGGGCCACCCGATCCACGCGCTGACGGAGTTTCTCAATTCGCCGGACTTTCTCGATTTCGGCCGCCGCGTGATCGGTGTTGACGCGATTACCAAGGCGGACGCGCAGGCGACCTTCTATGCGCGGGGGAATTTCCTGACCCGACATGTCGATGAAGGTCACGACAATGAACGCCGCGCCGCCTACACGCTGGGCTTTACCAAGCGCTGGGAGCCGGACTGGGGCGGTCTCCTGATGCTGCTTGACGGCAACAAGGACATCGAGCGCGCCTTCCTGCCACGTTTCAACGTGCTGTCCATCTTTGACGGGCGGCGCATTCATTCGGTCAGCGCGGTTTCGCCCTTTGCCGGGGATGGCCGTTTCCAGATCACGGGCTGGCTGCGCGACGACCCGCCTGCAGGAGGGGCGGCATGAGCGACCCCCGCCTGCAGGAGGCGGCCCAGCGCCGTCTGGCCGACGATTTCGCCGGAGCCGAAGCGCTCTGCCAGGCCGTGCTGGCCGAAGAGGGTGGCAATGCAGAAGCCATGGCAATCCTTGGTATCTGTGCCATCGAACGCGGCGATTCTGGCGCGGGGCGGGACTGGCTCGACAAGGCCGAAGCCGCTAATCCCGGCCTCGCATCGCTGTATCTCTACCGGTCTGTCGAGCGGCAGGGGGCGGGCGATCTGGACGGTGCTCTGGCAGCGGCGCGGCGCGCCGGCGAACTGGCCCCGGAGCGGTTCGACGTCTGGGGACGCCTGGGTGACCTGGCCGGTCAGGCCGGGGATTTCACCGAGTCGGCCAATGCCTTCTCTCGCGCCCTTGCCGCCGATCCTGACCACCCGGCGGCAGGACCGGTCGCGTTGCGGCTGGCTGGAGCACGCATGGAGACAGCTGATCTCGACGCGGCCGCAACTGCACTCGACACGGCCGAGGCAAGAGGGCTTGCAGGCGCAACAGACGTGCGGCGCCTGCGGGCAGCGCTGGCGCGCCACCGGGGTGACTGGACCGCGATGCGCGACTTTGCCGACGCCTGGCTATCGGCGGAACCGGAGGATCATGAAGCGCGGAGTGCCAGCGCGCTCGCCCTCAGCCAGTTGGGATTCTACAAAAAGGCCGCCAACGCGTTCAAACCGGTCGTCGAGGCAGACCCCAGCGCGGAGAATTGGGCGGCGCAAGGGCGTATCATCCTTGGAGCCCGCGATATCACCCGTGCCGAAGGCTGTTTCCGAAAGGCGCTGGCGATCGACCCGGACTGTGCCGAGGCCGTGTTCGGCCTGGCGCGGGTTCACACTTTCGCAGGCCGGATCGACAAGGCCGAGGACGCGTGCCGCCGGACACTGGCTCTCGATCCGGGCAATCTCGAAGCGTATGGCCAACTCTGCGAGGTGTCCGGTGGCCGCCTGACGGAAGACGAAGTCGCCGCGCTGGAAGCGGCCCTCGCAAGACCGGATCTTCCCGCGGACCAGAAGGCTATCGGGTTGTTCGCGCTCGGCGATGCAAAACACCGGCAAAAGGCGCGTGCGGAGGCCTTTGAGACCTGGTCGCGCGCCAATGAGACCAAGAAACTACAGCACAATGGCGCAGTGGTTTCGGCCTATGATCGCGACGCCCAGCACCGGCGCACGGACTGGCTTATGGCGGCGTTTGACCGGGACAGTGCCGGGGAGGCGGGTGACGACCATGCCGGCGCGACGCCAATTTTCATTGTTGGCATGCCGCGGTCGGGAACCACACTGCTCGAAGCCGCCATCGCCGCGCATGACGACGTGCTGCCGGGCGGCGAGTTGAGCGCCATGCCCTTCATTTTCGAAGAGTTCGTGACCTGGGCCCGAAAGGCTGCCTGGACGGGAGGTGCGATCCCTGCAGACCGGCTTGCCGGATGGCGCGACCGCTATCGTGGGCAACACCGCGAATTCGGGCTCGACGGGGCTCGATGGGTCACCGACAAGCAGCCGTCGAATTTCCTTGCAGCCGGCTTGATCCGGCAGCTGTTTCCCGAGGCACCGATCCTGCACATTCGCCGCAAGCCGGTTGAGACGGCCTTTTCCATCTTCCGGCGGAATTTTTCCCGCGCCTGGCCTTTCGCGCATGATCTGGAAGACATTGCCCATTACTACGCCGAACAGGCGCGGTTGTGCGCGCATTGGGATGCGGTGATCGACAAGCGGTTCACCGTCGTTCAGTACGAGGATCTCGTCAGTGATTTCGAAGCCAAGCTGCGCTTCCTGATGGCGCGCGCCGGCTTGAGCTGGAGCCGGAAATGCCTCGAATTCTACAAGCAGGACCGCACGGTGATGACGTTCAGTGCAGTCCAGGTCCGAAAACCGCCATCGGCTGACCATCTGGATTCGACCAGCGTCTATGCCGAGCAACTGGCCGGCTTCAACGAGTCGGTCGCTGCTCTCGGCGTTGACCCCGAAACCGGAGCCTGGCTTGGAGATGCCGCAACGGCGGAAACAACCGTGGCCGAAACCGCGAAGCGCAGGGGCTTCTGGTCGCGACTGACCGGAAGCGGGTAGGGCGGTGAGTGCGCTCCTGCAGTCTGCGGCCGGACTGATGAAAGCCGGGCAATTCGCGCAGGCCGAACGACTGCTGGCGGACGGTCTCGCCACCCATCCGGGCGATGTTGAGGCCCGGCACCTGCGGGCCATGGCGCTGGGGCAGCTCGGCCGGTTCGACGAGGGGCGGGCCGAATTTAATTCGCTTGCAAAGAAACATCCGGCTCCGCATGCGGTGCTGAGCAATCTGGGCAATCTGGAGCGCCGGGCCGGCAATCTGTCGGCCGCGGCCGAGGCCTACCGGGCGTCGCTGCAAATTCAACCCGGGTTTGCCGATGCCGAATTCAACTTCGCCATCGTGCTGTCGGAAACCGGCGATCATGAGCAGGCTGCCGGGCTGTTCCAGGGCCTATCGGAACGGTTGCCCGACCCACTCGCCGCCCTGAACGGGCTTGGCAATGCGCTTTCAGCGCTTGAAAGGCATGACGCAGCGATTGCGGCTTTTGACCGCGCACTGGCTCTGCGTGGCGATGCGGTCGGTGTCCGGATCAATCGGGCGGCGGTCTGCCGCAACGCAGGGCGCCTGGCTGAATCGCTCTCGGAACTTGATCGCGCCTGCCGCGAAGCGCCCGGATTTGCCGAGGCGCACTACCAGCGGGGCAATACATTGCGCACGCTGGGCCGGACCGAAGACGCTCGCGCCGCCTATGCCGAGGCGCTGCGCCACGCGCCCGGGCGTGTCGACATTCACCGGGAGCTGGCGTCGCTGGCCTGGGAATCGGGTGCCGGGCAGGACGCGACCGCAGCCATGGATGTTCAACTGGCCGTCCGGCCTGATCCGGACCTGGCGCTGGCCAAGGCGCGTATTCTTTACCGGGGCGGTGACCTTGAAACAGCGCGGGCAGCACTCGATCAGGCCCTGAGCTGGGCTCCCGATCATGCCGAGGCCTTGGCGCTGCGTGGCGAAATTCGGCGGGTACTGCGCGATGGCCACGCTGGCCTGGAGGACCTCGAAGCCGCCTTTGCGGCATCAGAGGGGCGCAACTGCGCCATTCGCCATCAGCTGGTCGAGGGGCGCTTGGCCGCCAGCGATTTCGCCGGGGCGCTCGCCCTGCTCGGGAAAGAGCCTGAAGCCGCGCATTTGCAAAAGCATGTGGCTCTCAAGGCGCTTGCCTGGCGCGGGCTTGGGGATCCGGCCTATCGCGACTTCTATGACTATGACCGCTTCACCTGGGCTGGAACGATCCGCACACCTGCTGGATATGACTCGCTGGCCGCATTCAATGCGGAACTGGAAGCGGTGATTGCCAAGCTGCATACGACGAAGGCACAGCCGCTCGAGCAGACACTTTATGGCGGCACACAGTCGCCAGGCCGCCTCTGGAACGAGAAGGATCCGGTGATCGCCGCGCTCGCGGACTCGCTTCTCGAGGCTGCGGATCGATTCGTTGCGGGGCTACCCCATGATCCCGCCCATCCTTTCCTCAGGCGGAAGTCAAACCGGCTGAAGCTGACCGGTGCCTGGTCGGTCCGGTTGCGCTCCGGCGGTGGTCATGTCGATCATGTCCATCCTGCGGGCTGGATCAGCGCTTGCTATTACGTGGCTGTGCCCCAATCGGTCTTGGACGGCGAAAGGGCCGGCTGGCTGCGTCTGGGCGCTTCCGGGGTGCGCGGGCTCGACATGGCCGCCGAACGCTACCTGAAGCCCGAGCCGGGACGTGTGATCTTTTTCCCGTCCTATATGTGGCACGGCGTCGAACCCTTCGCGGGAGACACGCTGCGGGTGACCGCGCCGTTCGACCTCGTGCCGGACTGATCCGCGCCACCCATTGGAATTGCATAATTAACTGATAAATATAGCAAAATAATGCTCTGTCGTAGAAATTGGTCAGAAATGCGGCAATTTCGTCACACTGGCCCTGAAATGCTAGCGGGGATGGGGTAAGGCGGGCTTGCGTCATTGACCCGTCACAAATGCTTTGACTAGTTTGCCGCAGAGGCGGGCGTTTCCACCCGTCCGCACGAGGGGGTATGGCTTAACCGCGCGTGGTTGGGGCAGCCGCCAGCAAGTATTGAAACTCGGAGGGATACTGAAGTGAGATCGACTTCATTCAAGACCTGCCTCATGGCGGGGACCATCATCGGGGGCCTGATGACAGCGGCACCGGTGGTTGCACAGGAAGCGGAGGCCGAAGCTGACGTCGTTTACGTCACCGGCTCCCGTATTCAGCGGACTGACACGGTTGCACCGAGCCCGATCACGAATGTGACGGCCGAACAGCTGCAGATCGTGAACACGGTCAACACAGAAGACTTCATCAACACGCTGCCGCAAGTTGTGCCGGCGTTTGACTCGACCGCCAACAACCCTGGTAACGGTACCGCCACGGTCAGCCTTCGCGGCCTCGGCACCACGCGGACGCTCGTTCTCGTTGACGGTATGCGTTTTGTGGGTGCGGGTGTGAACCAGGTCGTCGACCTGAACAACATCCCCGCTGCCATGGTCCAGTCGATTGACATCGTGACCGGTGGTGCATCTGCCGTGTACGGTTCTGACGCCGTTGCAGGTGTCGTGAACTTCATCCTGCGGGACGATTTCGAAGGCGTCGAGATGAGCCTGTCCCACGAGACCTCTCTGGGCGATCTGGATGGTGACATCACGACCGCGTCGATGGTCATGGGCGGCAATTTCGATAATGGCCGCGGCAATGCCGTTATCACGATGGGTTACACCAATCGTGAAGCTGTCTTCCAGGGTGACCGCGACTTCTCGCGCCTGACCTTCTTCGATCCGGGCCCTGGTGGCACGCAGTTCATCGAAGGTGGCTCGTCCAACATCCCGGGTACCCGTTTCCGTGGTGCCACGTCGTCCAACTTCGGCCTGAATGGCGCTGCAGTTAACGCGATTGACCCGCGCTGTGCCACCAACACTTGCTCGGGCTTCTGGATGGATGGCGGTACGCTGCGCGGTCTGCGCTTCGGTACGGCTGCCGACCCGGTCACCGACCTCTACAACTACGCGCCGGCCAACTACCTTCAGCTGCCGCAAGAGCGTTACAACATCGGTGCCTTTGCCAGCTATGAAGTCAACCAGCATCTCGAATTCTACGGCCGTGGTATCTATGCCAACAACGTCGTGGACTCGCAGCTGGCCCCGACTCCGGCCGGTGTGACGCTGACGGTCAACCTCGACAACCCGAATATCAATCCGGTTCTGCGGAACCTGATGATCAATGACGCGGGTTCGAACAATGGCGACGGTACGGCCACGATCCGTACGTCCCGTCGTTACCAGGAGCTCGGCACGCGGAACTCACTGCGTGACACCAGCTCCTTCCAGATGGTCTTTGGTGCGCGCGGCGACATCAACGACGCCTGGTCGTACGATGTGTTTGCGAACTACTCGCGCTCTTCGGTTTCGCAGATCCAGTCCGGCAACCTGTCGGTCTCTGCTCTGCAGGCCGGTGTGCTCTGTGACGGCGGCCCGACGGCCATCGCCAGCGGGTGTACCGCTCCGACCGTGAACATCTTCGGTGGCGAGAACTCGATCTCTGCTGCAGGCGCGGCCTTCATCAGCCGTACCGGCGCGCAAATCGACACCATCGAGACCTTCCAGACGGTCGCAACGGTTGCCGGTCAGCTCGACGTTCTGACCGTGCCGATGGCGGAAACCGCTCCGTCTGTCGTGTTCGGTTTCGAATATCGCGAAGCTGAGGCCGATTCCCGTCCTGACTCGGTCCTGGGTCCGGACGTTCGCGGCTTCAACCAGTCGCTGCCGGTGTCGGGTGTGGTCGACGTGTACGAATTCTTCGCCGAGGCGGAAGTTCCGCTCGTGGAGAACCGTCCGGGCATGGAAAGCCTCGCGCTGAACCTCGCCTTCCGGTCGTCCGAGTACAACACGGTCGGTAACACCGAGACCTTCGCGATCGGCCTTGGCTGGCAGGTTGACGAGCAGATCCGTCTGCGCGGTAACTTCAACCGTGCGGTTCGCGCTCCGAACGTCAACGACCTGTTCGCTCCGCTGACCAACGGCTTCCCGGGTGCGCAAGACCCGTGCTCCGGCGGACAGTTCGGTTCGTTCAGCGGTGCCACCAACGTCCAGTCCTGCATCAACGCCGGCGTTCCGGCGGGCAATGTGGGGACGGGCTTCCAGGGCAATGGCCAGATGGAAGCGCTCTTCGGTGGTAACCCGAACCTCGGTGCTGAAACGGCCGACACCTACACCGTTGGTGTGGTTGCGACGCCGAACATCATCGATGGTCTGACCATCCAGCTGGACTACTACAACATCTCCATCGAGGACGCGATCACCACTGTTCCGCTGCAAACGCTGCTGAACGAGTGCCACATCTCGAACATCGCTTCTTCGTGCGCCATTCTGGCGGGCGGCCGTAACCCGGCCACCGGTGAGATGGGTGCCAACGGCTTCACGCCTTCCCTGACGGCCATCAACATCGGTCTTCTGGAAGCTGAAGGTGTTGACCTCCGGATTGACTACAGCTTCGACGCTGGCGTCATCGGCATGCCGGGTGAAGTGGGTCTAAGCTACTATGGTGGTGTCACCATGGTGAACGACACGACCAACTCGCCGACCTCGCCGGTCATCGCTTGCGCCGGCCTGTATGGTCTGGACTGCGGTGAGCCGACGCCGGAATACAAGCACGCCATGCAGGCGTCCTGGTATACCGGTCCGTTCACCACGTCGCTCCGCTGGCGTCATGTCGGTGCGGTTGATGCCGACCCGACCACGCAGGGCTTCATTGGCGACCTGTCGGACAACATCGAAGCCACGAACTACTTCGACGTGACGTTCCAATACGACGTCACCGAGAACTTCGTGACCACGATCGGTGTCACCAACATCACCGATACGGATGTTCCGGTTCTCGGTTCGACCGCTTCGGAACAGGCCAACACCTGGCCGGCGACGTACGACACCCTGGGTCGTCGTCTCTTCGTTGGCGGTACCATCCGCTTCTAATCCTCGCATCTGCGACGATGAGGGAAGGGCGGGTCTTCGGACCCGCCCTTTTCTTTTTCACAGAGGTTCGAAACAATGACGGTGGGGATCGGGTCTGCGGCGGATTTCATGGACAACAACAATCCAGATGATTCACAAGCGGCGTGGTCCGACTATTGGGATGGTGACAGCGAAGATTCTGATCAGGCGCTGGGTCACCCGACTCATGCACGGCGGCTGAAGGCGCGATGGGAGTCCCTGTTCTCTGACGAATTCGCAGCCCGGTCCGGCCGTGTTCGCTTGCTGGATGCGGCATGCGGGACGGGTGTCGTCGCTGGAGCGGCCTCGCGCGCAGCCAGGGCTTTTCCCGGACTGGACCTCGAAATTCTTCTCACTGACTTTGCCGGCAGTGCTGTGGCTGCGGCCCTGGCGAAACCGGGCCTTGCCGGTGCTTGCGGATTTGCCGCTGATGCCGCTCACCTGCCGGTTCGAGGGGCGAGCTTGGATCTCGTCGTCAGCCAGTTCGGTATCGAATACGCAGGTGAGGGCGCGTTCGAACGGGTGGCCTCCTTGGTCGCTGCGGGTGGCGCTCTTCATGCCGTGGTCCATCTCCAAGACGGTGAGATCTATCGCGAATGTTCGGAAAACCTCCGGGTTCTTGATGCGATTACGGAGTTGGGTGTTCTGAGTGGCTTTGTCGGCCTGTTCACGGCGATTCGCGGCGGTGAAAACGAATCGCGCGTCGCCAAGCTGGCGCAGGCGGCTTCAGCGGCAGGCGACCGGATTGGCGACGTGCTTGCCTCCGCCCAGCCAGGAGCAGCCCGCCAGCATGCCTCGCGGCTGCTTTCTGACATGCAGCATGTGCTGAACCGTCCGGCGGCATTTCGGGCCGAGGACATCCGGATCTGGGCAGACGGGCAGTCGGCCAATATCGAGACGTACCGCTTACGGATGGCATCCATGCTTGGCGCGGCCAAGGATGAGGGCGAGATGGAGGCGCTGGCCGGGCAACTGAAAACCAGCGGGTTTACGGACATTTCGCTGGAGCGGTTCCGCACGCTGGATGATGCCCGGAACATCGCCTGGATGCTGACGGCGCGGCGAGATCCAGAGTGAAACTCGGTCCCGGCGGAGGCTGATGGAAAAAGCTGCATTTTTTCGGTTTCCAAGCCGGGTTCACCAGTGTAGAAGCCTGCGCTTCGGGTATGGCGACGAGATTTTGGGCGTGCTACGAGGCGCGTCCGCATTTAGGGGTGTAGCTCAGCTGGTAGAGCAGCGGTCTCCAAAACCGCAGGTCGTGGGTTCGAGTCCCTCCGCCCCTGCCATTGCGATTTTGGAGACGGCTTCCGATATACCGGGCTGACAGACAGGTATCATGACGCGACGCGACGACAGGAAAACGCCCGCCCGGACGGCTGATGGCGCAGCGCCCAAGCGCAAGGGAGTCAATCCTTTCCGCTATCTGGCGCAAGTGCGTCAGGAAGCGCGGAAGGTGACCTGGACGACTCGCCAGGAGACGCTGGTCTCCACGATCATGGTCCTGATCATGGTGACATTCGCGGCGCTGTTCTTCTTCACGGTCGATACGGTCATTTCGACGTCGATCGACTTCATCCTCGGCCTCGGCTCGTAAGGAACGGTATCGATGAGTGCGAAGTGGTATATCGTCCACGCCTATTCGAACTTCGAGAAGAAGGTCGCCGAGGCCATCAAGATCGAAGCCGTGGCGCAGGGCCTGGAAGAGAATTTCGAGGAGATCCTCGTTCCGACCGAGGACGTGGTGGAAGTGCGCAAGGGCCGCAAGGTCAACACCGAGCGCAAATACTTCCCCGGCTACGTCCTGGTGAAGGCGAACCTGACCGACGCGGCCTATCACCTGGTCAAGAATACGCCGAAAGTGACCGGCTTCCTGGGATCGGGCAACAAGCCGATGCCGGTGTCGGAAATTGAGGTCAAGCGCATCCTCGGCCAGATCGAGGAGGACGCCGAGCGTCCGCGCCCGACCGTGCGTTACGATGTGGGCGAGACCGTCCGCGTCATCGACGGCCACTTCCAGAGCTTCAATGGCGTCGTGGAAGAAGTCGACGAAGACAATGCCCGCCTGAAGGTGGCGATCAATATTTTCGGCCGGGCGACCCCGGTCGAACTGGAATACAATCAGGTCGAGAAATCGGCCTGAGTGTGTGAACTGGTGCGGGAGGCGACGGCGCAAGACCATGCCGTCGCCGGACCGCGCCGCCCGTCAGGCTCCGTCACAGGGCGGAGCGAATTGGAGTAGGGACTATGGCGAAGAAGATCAGCGGCTATATCAAGCTGCAAGTACCGGCCGGGGCGGCCAATCCGTCTCCCCCGATCGGTCCGGCGCTGGGTCAGCGCGGCGTGAACATCATGGAGTTCTGCAAGGCGTTCAACGCCAAGACGCAAGAGATGGAAAAAGGGATGCCGATCCCGACCATCATCACCGTCTTCCAGGACAAGTCGTTCACCTTCGAGACCAAGACGCCGCCGGCCAGCTTCTATCTGAAGAAGGCTGCCAAGGTGCAAAAGGGTTCCGGTGAAGCCGGCAAGAGCGCGCCGATCGCGAAAGTGACCATGGCGCAGTGCCGTGAAATCGCTGAAGCGAAGATGAAAGACCTCAACGCCAACGATCTTGATCAGGCGACGAAGATCATCGCGGGTTCCGCCCGTTCGATGGGTCTGGAAGTGGTGGGCTAGACCGATGAGCAAGACAACGAAACGCATGTCCGCCGCGCTCGGCTCGGTCGACCGTGACAAGTTCTACACCGTCGACGATGCCGTCGCCGCTGTGAAAGCCAACGCCAAGGCGAAGTTCGACGAAACCGTCGAGATTGCCATCAATCTGGGCGTCGATCCGCGCCACGCTGACCAGATGGTCCGTGGCGTGTGCAACCTGCCGAACGGCACCGGCCGCTCGGTTCGTGTTGCCGTGTTCGCCAAGGGTCCGAAGGCCGAGGAAGCCAAGAAGGCCGGAGCCGACGTGGTTGGTGCCGAGGACCTGATGGAAGAGATCCAGGGCGGCCGGATGGACTTTGACAAGGTTATCGCGACCCCGGACATGATGCCGGTCGTCGGACGCCTGGGCAAAGTGCTCGGCCCGCGCGGCATGATGCCGAACCCGAAGGTTGGCACCGTGACCATGGATGTCGCCAAGGCGGTCGAGAATTCCAAGGGTGGTGCGGTCGAGTTCCGGGCCGAGAAGGCCGGGATCGTCCACGCCGGTGTCGGCAAGGCGAGCTTCACCGAGAAGGCGCTGGCGGAAAACGTCAAGGCGTTCCTCGAGGCCATCGTCAAGGCCAAGCCGACGGGGGCCAAGGGCACCTATCTGAAGAAGATCGCGATCAGCTCGACCATGGGTCCGGGCGTGAAGATCGATACCGCGGAGGCCAGCGCACCGGCCGACGCAAAAGCGGCTTAAGGGCCGTACGGCAAGTTTCCGCGACGGACGGGGCCTTGAAGGTTCCATCCGGAGCGGGTGAGGGCGGATCCAGCGTGCCAGCCGGCATCAAGGATTTGCCCGACCTGTCCGAGATCGCAGGGGAGTGTCCCGTCAAACGGCGCTCTTAATTCCGCATTTGCCGCGGACCCTGGGTGAGGCAGAGCAAGAATCCGATGCAGCCGGGCCAGTGATGGCGTGGCCGTGCCGGTTCGAGCCCTGGGACAGGAATGCGCTTCATTGGCGCGCCGGTCCCGAGTGTGGGTCAGGCGGTCCGGTGAAGGGCCTTTCAAGGGCGTCCCGCGGTGGGAGGCCCAAACAGGGAGACCGCAAATGGATCGCCAGACCAAGGAAACCGCTGTTGAAGAGCTGAAAGGCATCTTCTCTGCCGGTGGCTCCGTGGTCGTTGCCCAGTATTCGGGCATGACCGTTGCGGAAATGACGAACCTGCGCACCGAGCTTCGCAAGGTGGGCGGGACGTTCAAGGTGGTTCGCAACCGCCTCGCCAAGATCGCGCTGCAAGGTCAGCCGGGTGAGGGTGCGTCCGGTCTGTTCAACGGACCGGTGGGCATCGCCTACTCGGAAGACTTCGTCGCAGCGCCGAAAGTGGCGATCGAGTACGCCAAAGGTAATGATCGCTTTGAAATCCTCGGTGGTTTCATGGATGAGGAAGTCATGGACGCCAAAGGCGTCGAGGCCCTCTCCAAGATGCCGTCCCGCGAGGAGCTCATTGGTGCCATTGCCGGCCGCCTCATGGGCCAGGCGTCGCAGATCGTGGGTCGTGTCAACGCCCCCGGCCAGAAGCTGGCCGCGCAGATCCAGGCGATCGGCGAACAGGCCTCGAGCTGACGTCATTCTCCGCATTCGAACCGACACACCAAACCAAGGACTGAAAACAAATGGCTGATGTAGCTAAACTCGCTGATGAACTCCTGGGCCTGACCATTCTGGAAGCCAAGGAACTCAACGACATCCTCGAAGAAAAAGGCATCAAGGTTGCCGCGCCTGTCGCGGTTGCCGGTGCCGCTGCCGGTGGTGACGCCGGTGGTGCCGCCGCCGAAGAAAAGGACGAATTCGACGTCGTCCTCGCCTCGGCTGGCGACAAGAAAATCAACGTGATCAAGGAAGTTCGCGCGATCACGGGCCTCGGCCTGAAAGAAGCCAAGGACCTCGTCGAAGCCGCCCCGAAAGCGGTGAAAGAAGGCGTGGCCAAAGGCGAAGCCGAGGAAATGAAGAAGAAGCTCGAAGAGGCGGGAGCCACTGTCGAGCTGAAATAGGACGTCCCCTTGCGGGATGTCTGACGGACACGGGCGATGGGCGCGCGGAGCAAATCCGCGCGTCCGTCGACCTGTCTCCGACTGGTTTAAGGCGACGCCGTCCGTTTTCGTCCGGGGGCAGTGTCGCGACAAGCGGGCGGGTCTTTCGCCGGGACCTGACCGCCACCGGACGGCGGCGTTCAACCGGACGCTGAACTGAACATTTCGAGCCGGCGCGCCAGCGCCGCGAAGGGAGCCGACATGGGTCTGTCGTTCACGGGTAAGAAGCGCATCCGCAAATCATTCGGCCGTATTCCGGAAGCCGTTCCGATGCCGAACCTGATCGAGGTGCAGATGCACTCCTACGATCAGTTCCTGATGAAGGACGTCAGCGCGAGCGAACGCGCCGACGAGGGCATGCAGGCCGTTTTCAAGTCGGTCTTCCCGGTGAAGGATTTCTCCGAACGCGCGGTCTTGGAGTTTGTCTCCTACGAATTCGAACCGCCGAAGTACGACGTCGAGGAGTGTCAGCAGCGCGACATGACTTTCGCCGCGCCGCTGAAGGTGAAAATGCGCCTCGTCGTGTTCGATGTGGACGAGGAAACCGGCGCGCGTTCGGTCAAGGACATCAAGGAGCAGGACGTCTACATGGGCGATATCCCGCTCATGACCGACAAGGGCACTTTCATTGTCAACGGCACCGAGCGCGTCATCGTCTCCCAGATGCACCGCTCGCCGGGCGTGTTCTTCGACCACGACAAGGGCAAGACCCACGCGTCGGGCAAATATCTCTTTGCCGCGCGGATCATTCCCTATCGCGGCTCGTGGCTGGACTTCGAGTTCGATGCCAAGGACGTGCTGCACATGCGCCTGGACCGCCGCCGGAAGCTTCCGGCGACGACGCTCCTCTATGCGCTCGGCATGGACAAGGAAGAAATCCTCGCGACCTTCTATGACGCCATCACCTACAAGAAGGTGAAGGCGGGCTGGACGATCCCCTACGTCAAGGAACGCTGGCGCGGCGTGAAGCCGTCGGTCGATCTCGTCGACGCCAAGAGCGGCGAAGTCGTCGCCCCGGCCGGCAAGAAGATTGCCGCGCGCACCGCCAACAAGCTCGCCGAAGACGGGATGAAGGACATCCTCGTCAGCGACGAGGCGCTGCTGGGCCGTTTCGCCGCCGTGGATATCGTCGATGCCAAGACCGGTGAGATCTTCGCCGAGGCCGGTGACGAATTCACCGAAGAGAATATGGAAGCCATTACGGCGGCCGGCCTGAAGTCGCTTGACGTGCTCGACATCGATCATGCCGGCAAGGGCCCGTACATCCGGACCACGCTCGCCGCGGACAAGAACGAGAACCGCGAGCAGGCGCTGGTCGACATCTACCGCGTCATGCGCCCGGGCGAGCCGCCGACGCCGGAGACCGCCGAAGCGCTGTTCAACGGCCTGTTCTTTGATCCGGAGCGCTATGACCTGTCTGCGGTCGGCCGCGTGAAGATGAACATGCGCCTCGACCTCGACGCTGCGGACGATGTCCGCGTGCTGCGTAAGGAAGACCTGCTGGCCGTGCTGACGACGCTGGTCGATCTGCGCGACGGCCGCGGCGAGATCGACGACATCGACAATCTCGGCAACCGCCGTCTGCGTTCGGTCGGCGAGCTGATGGAAAACCAGTACCGCGTCGGCCTGCTGCGCATGGAGCGCGCGATCAAGGAACGGATGAGCTCGGTCGATATCGAGACCGTGATGCCGCACGACCTGGTCAACGCCAAGCCGGCGGCTGCTGCCGTGCGTGAATTCTTCGGCTCCTCGCAGCTGTCGCAGTTCATGGACCAGACCAACCCGCTGTCGGAAGTCACCCACAAGCGCCGCCTGTCCGCGCTCGGACCGGGCGGCCTGACGCGGGAGCGTGCCGGCTTCGAAGTCCGCGACGTGCACCCGACCCACTATGGCCGGATCTGCCCGATTGAAACGCCGGAAGGCCCGAATATCGGTCTGATCAACTCGCTGTCGACCTATGCGCGGGTGAACAAGTACGGCTTCATCGAAAGCCCCTACCGCAAAGTCGAAAAGGGCAAGCTGACCGACACGGTGGAATATCTCTCCGCCATGCAGGAAGCCAAGTACACGATCGCCCAGGCCAACGCCGCCGTCTCCAAGGACGGCAAGCTGGAGAACGAGTTCGTCAACTGCCGCGTGGCCGGTGACGTGACCCTGATCCCGCGCGATGACGTGGAATACATGGACGTGTCGCCGAAACAGGTGGTTTCGGTCGCTGCGGCCCTCATTCCCTTCTTGGAAAACGACGACGCCAACCGCGCCCTGATGGGCTCGAACATGCAGCGGCAGGCCGTGCCGCTTCTTCAGGCCGAGGCCCCGCTCGTCGGGACCGGCATGGAATCGGTTGTCGCCCGCGACTCCGGGGCCGCCATCGTGGCGCGCCGCGAAGGCGTAGTCGAACAGATCGACGCGACCCGGATCGTTGTCCGCGCTACCAAGGACGTCGACCCGACCAAGTCCGGCGTCGACATCTACCGCCTGGCGAAATTCCAGCGGTCGAACCAGTCGACCTGCATCAACCAGCGCCCGATCGTGCGCGTGGGCGATGTGGTCCAGGCCGGTGACATCATTGCTGATGGCCCGTCGACCGATCTCGGTGAACTGGCGCTCGGCCGGAACGTGGTCGTCGCCTTCATGCCGTGGAACGGCTACAACTTCGAGGACTCCATCCTCATCTCCGAACGTATCGTGCGCGATGACGTCTTCACCTCGATCCACATCGAGGAATTCGAAGTCATGGCCCGCGACACCAAGCTCGGACCGGAAGAGATCACCCGTGACATTCCGAATGTCGGCGAGGAAGCCCTGCGCAACCTCGACGAAGCCGGCATCGTGGCGATCGGGGCCGAGGTCAATTCCGGGGACATCCTGGTGGGTAAGGTGACGCCGAAGGGCGAGAGCCCGATGACGCCGGAAGAAAAGCTTCTGCGCGCCATCTTCGGCGAGAAGGCTTCGGATGTCCGTGACACCTCACTGCGCCTGCCGCCGGGGACCACGGGCACGGTCGTCGAGGTTCGCGTCTTCAACCGTCATGGTGTCGACAAGGACGAACGCGCCATCACGATCGAACGTGAAGAGATCGAACGTCTCGGCAAGGACCGCGATGACGAGCTCGCCATTCTTGAGCGCAACATCTATGGCCGCCTGAAGGACATTCTGATCGGCCGCAAGTCGGTGTCCGCGCCGCGCGGCTTCAAGAAGGGTGAGATCACCGATGAGGCGCTGGCTGAAACGCCGGAAAGCCAATGGTGGAAGATCGGCATCGACGACGAAAAGGCGATGGGCGAAGTCGAAGCCCTCAAGAAGCAGTACGACGAGTCGAAAGCCCGTCTGGACCGCCGCTTCGAGGACAAGGTCGACAAGCTCCAGCGCGGCGACGAGATGCCCCCGGGCGTGATGAAGATGGTCAAGGTTTTCGTCGCGGTGAAGCGCAAGCTGCAACCGGGCGACAAGATGGCCGGCCGTCACGGCAACAAGGGTGTGATCTCCAAGATCGCGCCGCTGGAAGACATGCCGTTCCTGGAAGACGGGTCGCCGGTCGACATCGTTCTGAACCCGCTCGGCGTGCCGTCGCGGATGAATGTCGGTCAGATCCTTGAAACCCACCTCGGCTGGGCGTGCCGGGGTCTCGGCCGCCAGATCGGCGAGGCCTATGATGCCTATCAGCGGGACGGAAAGATTACCGATCTGAAGACCCGCCTGGGCGAAGTCTATGGCAAGGACGAGGAGCTGCCGAAGTCCGAAGAGGACCTCGCCGAACTCGGACGCAACCTGAAGAATGGTGTGCCGATCGCGACGCCGGTCTTCGACGGGGCCCGCGAGAAGGACATTGTCGAACACCTGAAGGCGGCCGGCATCGACGCGTCGGGCCAGTCGACCCTCTATGATGGTCAGACCGGTGAAGCCTTCCGCCGCAAGGTCACGGTCGGCATCAAGCACCTGCTAAAGCTGCACCACCTGGTCGACGACAAGATCCACGCCCGTTCGATCGGACCGTACAGCCTGGTGACCCAGCAACCGCTGGGCGGCAAGGCACAGTTCGGCGGCCAGCGTTTCGGCGAGATGGAAGTCTGGGCGCTCGAAGCCTACGGCGCGGCCTACACGCTGCAGGAAATGCTCACCGTGAAGTCGGACGACGTGGCCGGCCGCACCAAGGTCTATGAGGCCATTGTGCGCGGCGATGACACGTTCGAAGCCGGCGTTCCGGAGAGCTTCAACGTGCTCGTGAAGGAAATGCGTTCGCTCGGCCTCAACGTCGAACTGAAGAACGGCTAAGGCGATTTGAAATCCAAGGCCGGGCGGTGCCGCCCGGCCGCACTCCCCTGGAGGAGACGACAGACATGAACCACGAGGTCATGAACATCTTCAATCCGGCCGCTGAAGGCCCGTCCTTCGACCGGATCCGCATTTCGCTGGCCAGCCCGGAAAAGATCCATTCCTGGTCGTTCGGTGAGGTGAAGAAGCCCGAGACGATCAACTACCGGACCTTCAAGCCTGAGCGGGACGGCTTGTTCTGCGCGCGCATCTTCGGCCCGGTGAAGGACTATGAGTGCCTGTGCGGCAAGTACAAGCGCATCAAGTACAAGGGCATCGTCTGCGAGAAGTGCGGCGTGGAAGTTACCCTGGCGCGCGTCCGCCGCGAGCGCATGGGCCACATCGAACTGGCCGCGCCGGTGGCCCATATCTGGTTCCTGAAATCCCTGCCGTCGCGCATCGCGATGGTGCTCGACATGATGCTGAAGGACGTGGAGCGCGTGCTCTACTTCGAACAGTATCTGGTGACCGAGCCGGGCCTGACGCCGCTCCAGCCCTTCCAGCTTCTGACCGAAGAAGAATACATGGAAGCGCAGGACGAATATGGCGAGGACGCCTTCACTGCCGGTATCGGCGCGGAATGCATCCGCGACGTGCTCATCAACATGGATCTCGAAGCCGAGATCGAGAAGATGCGCGTGGAAATGTCCGAGACCGGCTCGGAGCTGAAGCTCAAGAAGATCTCCAAGCGTCTCAAGCTTATCGAGTCGCTGATCGCCTCGGGTAACCGCCCCGAATGGATGATCCTGACGGTCGTTCCGGTCATTCCGCCGGAACTGCGTCCGCTGGTGCCGCTGGATGGCGGCCGCTTCGCGACGTCCGATCTCAATGATCTCTATCGCCGCGTCATCAACCGGAACAACCGCCTGAAGCGCCTGATCGAGCTGCGCGCGCCGGACATCATCATCCGCAACGAAAAGCGGATGCTGCAGGAGTCCGTCGACGCCCTGTTCGACAATGGCCGCCGCGGCCGCGTCATCACCGGGGCCAACAAGCGCCCGCTGAAGTCGCTGTCCGACATGCTGAAAGGCAAGCAGGGCCGGTTCCGTCAGAACCTGCTCGGCAAGCGCGTCGACTATTCGGGCCGTTCGGTCATCGTCGTCGGTCCGGACCTGAAGCTGCACGAGTGCGGCCTGCCCAAGAAGATGGCGCTGGAACTGTTCAAGCCCTTCATCTATGCGCGTCTCGACGCCAAGGGCCTCAGCGGGACCGTCAAACAGTCGAAGAAGCTGGTCGAGAAAGAGCGCCCGGAAGTCTGGGACGTGCTCGATGAGGTGATCCGCGAACACCCGGTTCTCCTGAACCGTGCGCCGACGCTTCACCGTCTCGGCATCCAGGCCTTTGAACCGAAGCTGATCGAGGGCAAGGCCATCCAGCTGCACCCGCTGGTCTGCGCCGCGTTCAACGCCGACTTCGACGGCGACCAGATGGCCGTGCACGTCCCGCTGAGCCTCGAGGCCCAGCTGGAAGCGCGCGTCCTGATGATGTCGACCAACAACATCCTCTCGCCCGCCAACGGCAAGCCGATCATCGTGCCGTCCCAGGACATCGTGCTGGGCCTGTACTATCTCTCGATCGACGCGCCGGACGACGGCAAGGAGCCGATGGCGTTCGCCACGATGGCGGAAATGGAAGCCGCGCTCGAAGCGGGCGTCGTGACGCTGCATTCGCCGATCAAGATGCGGTACGAGACGGTCGACGAGAACGACAAGCCGGTTCGCCTGCTGATCGACACCACGCCGGGCCGGATGAAGATCATCGATCTTCTGCCGCGTCACCAGAAAGTCCACTGGTCCATCGCCAACGAGCTGATGACCAAGAAGGTGATTGGCGGGCTGATCGACGAGGTCTACCGGCATTGCGGTCAGAAGGCGACGGTCATCTTCGCCGACCGGATCATGGGCCTGGGCTTCAAGGAAGCGGCGAAAGCCGGCATTTCCTTCGGCAAGGACGACATGGTCATCCCGGTCGCGAAGTCGAAACTCGTCAACGAGACCCGTGACCTCGTCGCCGACTACGAACAGCAATATGTCGATGGTCTGATCACCAAGGGTGAGAAGTACAACAAGGTCGTCGACGCCTGGGCGAAGTGCACCGACAAGGTCGCCGACGCCATGATGGACGAGATTTCCAAGCCCTATAAGGGCGAGGATGGCCGTGAAGAGGTCAACTCGGTCTACATGATGGCGCACTCCGGTGCCCGGGGTTCGAAGAACCAGATGAAGCAGCTCGCCGGTATGCGCGGCCTCATGGCCAAGCCGTCGGGCGAGATCATCGAGACGCCGATCGTGTCGAACTTCAAGGAAGGTCTGACCGTTCTTGAATACTTCAACTCGACCCACGGTGCCCGTAAGGGTCTGGCCGATACCGCGCTGAAGACGGCGAACTCGGGTTATCTGACCCGCCGCCTCGTCGACGTTGCGCAGGACTGCATCATCTCCGAAGACGATTGCGGAACCAATGAAGGCATCATGATGGAAGCCGTCGTGGACGGCGGTGACGTCATTGTCTCGCTCGGTCAGCGCGTCCTGGGCCGGAATGCGGCCGAGCCGATCAAGGATCCCAACGATCCCAAGAAGACGCTGGTCAAGGCGGGCGGTTATCTCGACGAGGACACGGTTGCCCTCATCGAGGAAGCCGGGGTCCAGTCGATCCGCGTGCGTTCGCCGCTGACCTGTGAAACGCGGGTCGGCGTCTGCGCCACCTGCTACGGGCGTGACCTGGCGCGCGGTACGAAGGTGAATATGGGCGAGGCGGTCGGCGTGATCGCGGCCCAATCCATCGGCGAGCCGGGCACCCAGCTGACGATGCGGACCTTCCACATCGGCGGTACGGCGCAGGTCTCCGAACAGTCCTTCGTTGAAGCCACACACGAGGGCAAGGTCCACCTGACCAACCGGGCCACCGTGAAAAACGCGCAAGGCGAGTTCATCGTCATGGCGCGCAACATGCAGGTCTCGGTCGTCGACAAGAACGACAAGTCGCTGGAATCCTACAAGCTGCCGTATGGCGCGAAGCTGCTCATCGATGCCGGCAAGCCGGTGTCGCGCGGCGACCGTCTGGCCGAGTGGGACCCGTACACCACCCCGATCGTCACCGAGGCGGGCGGCACCGTGAAGCTGATCGACGTCATCGACGGCGTGTCGGTGAAGGACGAGGCCGACGAAGCCACGGGTATCTCCTCGAAAGTGGTCATCGACTGGCGCGGGGCTCCGAAGGGGGCCGGCCTCCAGCCGATGGGCGTTGTCCAGGACAAGAATGGCGACCCGGTCAAGTTCGAGAACGGTGCAACGGCGAGCTACATGCTGGCGGTGGGGGCGATTCTCTCGGTCAATGACGGCGACACCGTAAAGCCGGGCGATGTGATCGCGCGGATCCCGACCGAAGGGGCCAAGACCCGCGACATCACCGGTGGTCTGCCGCGCGTGGCGGAACTGTTCGAGGCCCGCAAGCCGAAGGACCACGCCGTCATCGCCGACATCACCGGCAAGGTTGAGTTCGGACGCGACTACAAGAACAAGCGCCGTATCGCGATCGTTCCGGAGGATGATCCGGAAGGGAAGGTCGAATACCTGGTACCGAAGGGCAAACACCTGACGGTCCAGGAAGGCGACGTGATCCAGAAGGGCGAATACCTGCTCGACGGTCACCCTGCGCCGCACGACATCCTGTCCATCCTCGGCGTGGAAGCGCTGGCCGACTATCTCGTCACCGAGATCCAGGAGGTCTACCGGCTGCAGGGCGTGCCCATCAATGACAAGCATATCGAGGTCATTGTCCGGCAGATGCTGCAGAAGGTGGAAATCTCCAATCCGGGCGATTCCGGCTGGCTGCCGAACGAACAGGTCGAGAAGCTCGACTTCCTGGAGATGAACGAGAAACTGAAGTCCGAGAAGAAGAAGCTCGCCGAAGGCGCGCCGGTTCTGCTCGGAATCACCAAGGCGTCGCTGCAGACGCGCTCCTTCATCTCCGCGGCCTCCTTCCAGGAGACCACCCGCGTGCTGACCGAAGCGTCGGTGCAGGGCAAGGAGGACATGCTCGAAGGCCTGAAGGAGAACGTCATCGTCGGCCGGCTGATTCCCGCCGGTACCGGTGGCCAGATGCGCCGCTTCCAGGCGGTGGCCGATGGCCGCGACGACCAGGTGCTGGCCGAACGCCGCGAGGCGGCGGAAGCCGCAGCCGAGGCCCTGCCTTCGGAAATCGCCGAGGCGGCCGAGGCGGAAAAGGCCGGCGATGCCGCGCCGGACGCCTCTGCCGACTAGCCTGCGGATCCGTTTCGGATAACGAGTCCAGAGAGGGGCCGCCGGTTTTCCGGCGGCCCTTTTCACATCGAAAATCGCTCTATGAAAAATCCGTGTAGGGCCGCTTGACGTAAGTGAGTCGCGCGACTAGGTTCCGCGCCTGTTTTCGGGGATGAGCCGTAGCCGCCTTTCTGGCTATACGTCGTCCGGAGCAACAAAAAATTCAACGGTGCCGGTGGGTGCAAGGCCAAGGGTCGCGCGCGCCGGTATTTTTCGCGTCCGGACGCGCATGCCGCGCATTCGGCCGCCTTTGGTACAACAGACGGGTTTGGGCGACATGCCGACGATCAACCAACTCATCCGCAAGCCGCGGAAAGACAAGCCGAAGCGTAACAAGGTGCCGGCCCTGCAGGCCTGCCCGCAGCGCCGCGGCGTCTGCACCCGGGTCTACACGACGACCCCGAAGAAGCCGAACTCGGCCCTTCGTAAAGTCGCCAAGGTGCGTCTGACCAATGGCTATGAAGTGGTGAGCTACATCCCGGGTGAGGGTCACAATCTTCAGGAGCACTCCGTGGTCCTGATCCGCGGCGGCCGCGTGAAGGACCTTCCCGGTGTTCGCTACCACATTCTGCGGGGCGTTCTGGATACCCAGGGCGTCAAGGATCGCCGCCAGCGCCGCTCGAAATACGGCGCGAAGCGTCCGAAGTAAGGAAATCTACCGATGTCTCGTCGTCACCGCGCAGAAAAACGTGAAATCCTTCCCGACGCCAAATTCGGCGACAAGGACCTCACGAAGTTCATGAATTACCTGATGAACCACGGCAAGAAGTCCGTGGCCGAAAGCATCGTCTACGGTGCCTTCGATCTCATCGAGGACAAGGCCAAGCGCGAGCCCGTGCGCATCTTCCACGAAGCGCTCGAAAATGTTGCGCCGGAAGTCGAAGTCCGCTCCCGCCGCGTCGGTGGTGCGACCTATCAGGTTCCGGTCGAGGTTCGCGCTGACCGCAAGAAGGCCCTGGCGATCCGCTGGCTTGTTGCTGCCGCCCGTGCGCGCAACGAGAACACGATGCGCGAGCGCCTGGCCGGTGAGCTGATGGACGCCTCTGCCAATCGCGGCGTTGCCGTGAAGAAGCGCGAAGACACACACCGCATGGCCGAAGCGAACCGCGCTTTCGCGCACTATCGCTGGTAACCGACCACAACACGAATTCTCCCCGAGGACCCAGACAATGGCCCGCACGCACAAGATCGAGGATTACCGGAATTTCGGTATCATGGCGCACATCGACGCCGGCAAGACGACGACGACCGAGCGCATCCTCTATTACACCGGAAAGAGCCACAAGATCGGCGAAGTCCATGATGGCGCGGCCACGATGGACTGGATGGAGCAGGAGCAGGAGCGCGGCATCACCATCACGTCTGCTGCGACGACCGCTTTCTGGAAAGACAAGCGCCTGAACATCATCGACACGCCCGGACACGTGGACTTCACGATTGAAGTCGAGCGTTCGCTGCGTGTGCTCGATGGCGCGGTTGCGCTGCTGGACGCCAATGCCGGTGTCGAGCCGCAGACCGAAACCGTCTGGCGTCAGGCCGAGAAGTACAAAGTCCCGCGGATGTTCTTCGTCAACAAGATGGACAAGACCGGTGCGGACTTCTACCGCAGCGTCCAGATGATGAAGGACCGCCTGGGGTGCGTGCCGCTCGTCATCCAGCTGCCGATCGGCGCCGAGAACGAGTTCGAGGGCGTTGTCGACCTCCTGAAGATGAAGGCGATCACCTGGGACAATGAATCCCTGGGCGCGACCTTCTCTGAGGGCGACATCCCGGCGGACCTGGCCGACAAGGCTGCGGAATACCGCGAGCAGATGATCGAGACCGCCGTCGAGCAAGACGAAGCGGTGATGGAATCGTACCTGGAAGGCGAGGAGCCCTCCGTCGAGACGCTCAAGCGCCTGATCCGCAAGGGTACGGTCAACCTGGCCTTCCACCCGGTGCTGTGCGGGACTGCGTTCAAGAACAAGGGCGTTCAGCCGCTGCTTGACGCCGTTGTCGACTTCCTGCCGAATCCGCTCGAAGTTCCGGCGATCAAGGGTATCGATCCGAAGACGGAAGGCGAGACCCTGCGCAAGGCGTCCGACGACGAGCCGCTCTCCATGCTGGCGTTCAAGATCATGAACGACCCGTTTGTGGGTTCGCTCACCTTCGCGCGCATCTATTCGGGCAAGCTGGAGACCGGTATCTCCCTGCTCAATACGGTGAAGGAAAAGAAAGAGCGCATCGGCCGCATGCTGCAGATGCACTCCAACTCGCGCGAGGACATCAAGGAAGCCTATGCGGGCGACATCGTCGCGATCGCGGGCCTGAAGGACACCACCACGGGCGACACGCTGTGTGACCCGATGAAGCCGGTGATCCTGGAGCGGATGGAATTCCCCGATCCGGTGATCGAGATCGCGGTCGAGCCGAAGTCGAAGGCTGACCAGGAAAAGCTGGGCATGGGCCTGCAGAAGCTGGCGGCCGAAGATCCGTCCTTCCGGGTGACCACCGACCAGGAATCCGGTCAGACCATCATGGCGGGCATGGGCGAGCTGCACCTCGACATTCTGGTGGATCGCCTGAAGCGCGAATTCAAGGTCGAAGCCAATATCGGTCAGCCGCAGGTGGCTTACCGCGAGACGCTCGGCAAGGCTGCCGAGATTGTCTACACCCACAAGAAACAGTCGGGTGGTTCGGGGCAGTTCGCCGAGGTGAAGATCCTGTTCGAACCGCGTGAACCGGGTGAAGGCTTCGAGTTCGAATCCAAGATCGTCGGCGGCAACGTGCCGAAGGAATACGTGCCGGGTGTCGAAAAGGGCATTCGCTCGGTGATGGAATCGGGCCTGATCGCCGGCTTCCCGGTCATCGACTTCAAGGCGACGCTCCTGGACGGCAAGTATCACGACGTCGACTCCAGCGTGCTGGCGTTCGAAATCGCGTCCCGGGCTGCCTTCCGCGAAGTGAAGGGCAAGGCTGGCGTGAAGCTGCTGGAGCCGATCATGAAGGTCGAGGTCGTGACCCCGGACGAGTATACCGGTTCGGTCATCGGCGATTTGAACTCGCGCCGCGGCCAAATCCGCGACCAGGAAATGCGCGGCAACGCCACCGTCGTGAACGCGATGGTGCCGCTGGCGAACATGTTTGGCTACGTGAACAATCTCCGCTCGGCCACGCAGGGCCGTGCGCAGTTCACCATGCAATTCGACCACTATGAGCCCGTGCCGCAGGCCGTGGCCGACGAAGTTATCGCGAACATCGCCTGATTGGCGTGATCGCATTTGGAAACGACTAGAGCAGACTTGGAGCGCTGACGATGGGCAAGGAAAAGTTTGAGCGTACGAAGCCGCACGCGAACATTGGCACGATTGGTCACGTTGACCACGGCAAGACGACGCTGACGGCTGC